>JAZRVF010000029.1:0-1519 GCA_045599005.1 Treponemataceae bacterium | reverse complement strand
GCTGTTCTGCACTTGTTAAGCGTGGAAACAAAGGTGAAATTGCAGATTTGCAGACGAAAATTGATGATGACAGAGCAAAACTTTCGGATATTGCTTCCAAGGAAAAGGCCAACGAACAGATCAGTTATACCATCGGTCAGTTGCATGAAGAAATGACTCAGATGAAATCAAAGCAGGAGGAGGTTAGCGCAAAACTTGCTTCCAGCACCCGTTATGAGCAGAAGCTGCGGTATCTGGACCTGCAGAAAGCAGTTGCTGATGCAGAATCTGAATACACAGGAACCCTGCAGTTCTTCAACGGTTCCGTTCCTTCCCGGGAAGAAATGGAACGCATTTCGGCCCTGGTCCGCCAGTATACCACGGTAGATTCAAACATTCAGACCCAGTCTGCTTCTCAGGCAGAAAAGGACGATTACCAGCGCCTGAAAGACTGGTTTGCAGGTGATGTTCCAACCCAGCAGCAGATTTCCCAGTGTCTTGATGCAGACCGACAGTATACGGTGATTCAGCAGCAGAAAGCGGCAAAGAGCTTGTCTCAGGCAGAATCTGCAGATCTTATCGGGTTACGTCAGAAGTTTGCCGGTAAAACCCTGTCTCAGGAAATTATCAATGAAAAACTGCAGCTTTTTGACCGCATTCAGTCAGATGGTGCCAGTCTTGCTGCAGCCATGCAGGATAAAGCCCAGAAAGATGCGGAACTGAACGCGGCCCGCCAGATAAAACCGAAAAATACCAGACGGATTATTTTCCTTCTTGCCGGGGCTGTGGCGTTTATTGCAGGAGCGGCCGCTTTAGCCCTGCTCAAAAATGTGGTTGTCGGGGGCGTTTGTGGCCTCTTGGGTGCTGTCCTGAGCGTTCTTGCACTGGTGGCAAAAGCTCCTCAGGCTGATGTATCTGAGCAGGAGAATGCTGTTGCTGCTGCAGCCTCCCGCATTGAAAGTCTGCAGCAGTCATTGAATGAAAAACAGGCAGAAGTGCAGTCCTTTGTTGATTCTCTTGCTCCCGGCAATAAGGCAACGCCGGCAGTGTTCAATACCATTTCCATTGAGTATGCCCGGTATGTAGGACTGCTGGAAAAAGAATCTGTTTATACCGGCTGGCTGCAGGACTCCGGAAATGCCGAAGCCGCCTGCCTATCCGTCATAAAATCCTTTATGACCCGGTTCTGCAAAACGGATGATATTTCAACCGTTACTTCATCAGTTCAGGCCCTTACGGAGAGACTGAACAGACTGAACAATCTGGAAAAACGAATCAATGCGGACAGTGATAATGCCGGTAAACGTCAGGAACTTGATGCACAGCTTTCTGCAGCCTTCAGTCGGTATGCGGTAACAAAATCAGCCGGATATGAAGCGCAGCTGCAGGAATGTGTCAGCAAACGGTCTGCCTGTTCCATGGCAAAACAGGCTGTTGCGTCAGCAAAGGATGCTCTTGCCGGGTTTGAACGAGACAATGACAACCTTGAAGACCTTCTGACTGCAGAAAAACCGGAAAAAACGCAGAATGAATATCAGGC
>JAZRVF010000028.1:0-7764 GCA_045599005.1 Treponemataceae bacterium | reverse complement strand
TATTCCAGGATTTGAACAGCCAATGGAAATGTTTTTGAATAAGGGACTGTAGATGGAAAAAATATACGGTATGTTGTTTTCAAAAGTTTATCCTTGTTTGATTGCAAAAGCCGAAGGTTTAAACTGAACGGCAAAATAGTGCCGTCCAGTTTAACTTGTGTTTTCCAAGAAAACACTTATTGGACGTGTTCGCTCGCGCGAACTAATTGAACATCCTCGGAAGTTGAAACTTCCTGCGGTGTTCAATTTTACGGAACGCAAAAATCGGACACGGGAAGAAGTTGATGAGATTACCTGTTGGCTCACTGGTTATTCAAGGGATGATATCAAAAACTTTTTGGAAAGTGATTTAACTTACGGTGACTTCTTTTTGAAAGCTCCATCACTTAATCCAAACAGAAAACTTATAAAAGGTTCTGTGTGCGGTATTAAAGTTGAAGAAATCACAGAGCCGTTGATGCAGGAAATCAGATATCTTGATAAGCTGGTAGATGAACTGGCAAAAGGTAATGAATGGTTCCGCTATCTTCCATAAATGCGGACGGCGACAAAGAGATTATGACCTGGGTGCCAATAGAAGAGTTTAAGAATACAAATATTAAGCCTTCTTTTTTATGCGACAGAATTCAAGAGATTATAGAAAGTAAAAATATTTTGCATATAGTTTCTGATAAAGATAAAAATTAATAGAGAACTTGAAAATAGATAGCAAATGAAGACCATAAGATTAAGCGAGTATTAGCAATAATGCCCGAACTGGAAGAGCTGCTAGTTTGCGCAGGAAATCAGTTATCCTGAATTCCGGGTTTTCATGCTTCTTACTCAAATGATAAAAATTTCTGCACTTCGAAAAGCTTGTTCCAGTGCTGGTATCTGGAGCAATAAAAACGGAGTTTTTTTGTCGAAGGATCTTTACCAGCACTTTTGTCATCCTGAGCGAAGTCGAAGGATCTTTGCCAGCACTTTTGACATCCTGAGCGAAGACGAAGGATCTTTCCAAACTCACATAACTCTTTGTATAGATCCTTCGACTGCGCTCACTGGGTTCGCTCCGCTCAGGATGACAGGGAGCGCAATACTGTGCTCGCTCCGCTAAGCATGACGAAGTTTGCGCGCCACAAGTTTGCGCACGCCCCACACTGGTAACGCTTTTGTGCGACCAACTTTCCCGCCCTGCCCCGCAAACACTGGTAACGCTTTTCTGTGCTCATGTGCTCTGGATGACATAAACACACACAATGCACACAACCCGCGTCCGCTTTTGTTCGTTCCGCTAAGCATGACATAAACACACACAATGCACACAACCCGCGTCCGCTTTTGCGCGCCCCCACACTGGTAACGCTTTTCTGCGCACCAAGTTTGTGCGCCCAACTTTCCCGCCCTGCCCCGCAAACACTGGTGACGCTTTTCTGCGCTCCAATTGTGCCCGCGGCATGACATCGGGCATTACTTCAAGTTTTCCAGCAGTCTGTCGACAGCCTGTATGCTTGACGATTGAAGAGTGTCCAGCTTTTTTAAAATAGTCTCGTATTTTTTATACAGTTTTATATCAAAACCAGATTTTTCATTTTTTGCAAATGAACTGTCTTCTCCGCAAACAAGATATTCAACAGATACATTCAAGGCTTTTGCAATTTTTACAGCATTCTCCACTGTGGGTTCCGTGCTTTTTTCAGCAAGATAATGATTCAATGTGCCTGCGGAGATTCCGGTGATTTTGGTCAGTTCTTTAATTCTGATGTCCTGATAATTCAGTTCATCACGCAAATTTTCTCTAAAACCCATAGGCATATAATCACGCAAATATGATTAATCCTGTTGTAAATAAATCGGATATGGGTGTACAATAACAAAATAATCATATATGAGAGTTAATTTCAAAAAGTCTCATATTCGGTTGAGGGTCCTGTACCATCTGAGTGCTGCATTCTCCGTTTCTTCACCGTAGCAAAGGCGCTGACCCTATAACCCTACACATTGTCTGAAAGTTTGCCTGTTCTCTCTGGAGAACCAATCAAAAAGTGAGTACAAGATGTTCAAGAAAAAAGTGTGGCTTTGTTTTGTCTTTCTGGTTTTCTTTGTCGGCCTGTCCTTTGCAGGGGAAAAAGCTGAAAAACTTTCACCACCTGGTTGCAATTGGTTCAGCGATTCAAAAGTCTGGAGCCTTTCTGTTTTTGGAGACTCTGTAAATTACAAGGATTTCGAGCACTTTCAATTTGGAACCGGCATTTCCGGGATGCTTGACATGACCGAACTGAAAACAAAAATCGGTATTTATCTGGAAAACCATAAAATACACGGAACCGCCCAACTGTCTTACGGGCCAACACTTTTCAGCAGATTGAATCCCGGAGTTCTGCTGCAGAATCATTTTTGCCGGGATTCATCCTGCTATTTTGATTATGACTTATTGATCGGTCCTTTTGTTGAATATAAACCGAACACTTTTTTCAAACTGAACTGTACCCTGATGTTCCAACAGAAATTTTCGTTTATTGAAAATCTCCCCTCTTCCCAAAAACTTGTTTACAATTGTTGCCCGGCTTTCAACCTGGATTTCTGTTTTTATCCTCTGGACAGGATTTTTATCGATCTGACTTTTTCCTCCTATACTTTCTACAGATACTTTTTGTTTTTCGCTCCGGACACCAGATTGGCACTGGATTTTTCACCTGACAAAAACCTTACGTTGGAAGTTGCTGCAGAAGTTCAAGCAGTTGACTTTTTTACATTGAGCGCAAATCTGAACAAACTTGTATTTTCTGCCGGCGCAACCTGGAGGTTTTAAATGAAGAAATCAAGTCATTTAATAATCCTGTCATTGGTTCTGCTGATCTGTTCTGCAACTTTTGTTTCCTGCGTGATTTTTGACTATTCTCTTTACGAAGCTTTTTACAGGCCCATGAAAGTTGAAGACAGAGCAAGAAAAATAGAAAAACTGAATATTTCTGTTGACCAGACTGGTTCAAAAATCAGGACAAACATGCAGAATGAGTTGGGAGAAGAAAAACCTCTGGTTATCAGAAGTGACGATTCTTACAATGTTCTGATTATTACCGACGTGCATTTCGGAAATCCAAGTTGTGCACAGGACGGAATCAGACATGACTCTGACTGGTTCAAAATGCTTGAATCAAAAAAAACAGAAAAAGGTGAAAGGTTCCTTGATACAGTCAAATTTGCTGTTGGTCTCGGTGACTTTACTGAACACGGATATTTGGAAGAATGTCAGGATTACAACAAAAACATTCGTGACCGGTTGGAAAAAGAATACGGAATTCCTTTGTTCAATATTGTAGGAAATCATGATTTGTATAATTCAGGGTGGAATAATTGGAAAACTACAATGTTTCCGCATACATCGTTTTATAAATTTGAAACTCCGTCCTTCAGCTGGTATTTTTTGGATTCAGCCAGCGGGACTTTAGGGGAATATCAGTTTGATGCTTTGCGAAAAGAAATGCTCAATGATTCCAAGAAAAAACTTGTCTTCAGTCACATTCCGCTTTATGCAGACAATTATCTGTGTTTCAGTCTGCAAAACACAGACGAGCGCAACAGGCTGATCAGTACCTTAGCAGAAACTTCCGCCCGATATTTCATAGAAGGACATTCCCATGAAAAAAGAAGCTATGACTTCGGTGCTTTTACAGAAATGAATATTGCGGATTTTGCTCTTTCCCGCAGTTACGGTATTCTGCAAGTGAACGAGTCTGACAAAACCGCATTTTTCCACGACGAAAAATATTGAGGAAACGTGTCGCCCGCCAACACTGTTCATCCGGAACGCCAAACTTTACCAACATGTCAGCAATGACAGATCCTTCGACTTCGCTCATTGGGTTCGCTCCGCTCAGGAAAAACCGACACAGACAGCAACTTCTTATATTCACCTGTTCGTGATGAAAATGGAATTCATTTTGATACACGTGAACAGGATAATAAAAAGTTGCCAGCTGATGCCGATGCGAATGGTGCATACAATATTGCCCGCAAAGGAATCATCATGGATGCTCATATCAAGCAGTGGAAGAAAGATGGTGAAAAAAAGAGTGATTCAGATTTGTTTGTTTCTGATGAAGAATGGGATTTATGGCTGCTTGATAAAGACAAATGGTCTGAAAAGTGGAGTTTCTTTGCAAGTCGTTCAGCAAAGGAAAAAGAATCAAAGAAGAAAAAATACGACTCAGTAATATCTGCTCATGTTAAAAGTTCTGAACTGTCAATAATTTGCTGACAGTTCAGAATGACGCACAGGTTTACTATTATCTGAATCTTGTTGGATTAGAAAACAGAAGAATCAAATTGGAACAATACCTAAAAATCAGTTTTTTGAACGATTTTATATTTTGTGCGCTTTCCATTTATTATCATCAGCTTTATGGCGACCTTTCCGAACGGCTTTATTATGGTTCTGCCCAGCTGGACGGAAAAGCCTGCCATGCGGCTGTTGATGAGAAACGGTATTCAACGCACAAAGATATTCTTCAAGGAATAGACGTTTATTCTGACGAATACAGACTTTGCGGAAAGATTGATATTTTTGATGCCAAAAAAGGATTGCTGACAGAACGTAAAAAGCACATTGAAAAGATTTATGACGGCTATGTTTTTCAGCTTTATGCGCAGTGTTTTTGCCTGCGCGAAATGGGCTACAAAGTTAGCAGTCTTCGCTTTTATTCAAGTGATGACAACAAGGTTTATGAAGTACCACTTCCGGAAAACAGTCCGGAGATGTTTGATAAATTTAAGGCCATAAATAAACAGATGCATGAATTTGATGTGGATCTGTACGAACCGCAGAATGAGGATAAATGCCGTTATTGCATCTACAACGATTTCTGCATTACTTCCGGGTTATTGGACAGGGCTTCAAAATTCGGATTCAACATTGTCCTGATGTCTCCAAATCTCCGCATAACAAAAATCCTTCCATCAAAGGCAGAAGGAAATACTCTCCTGAGGAGAAAGCAGTACGCTTACGAAAAAACAGAGATTGCGGCCCATATTATTTCCAATAAGATCCACAACCAGAATGTTCTTCTCAAGGCCCGGCGCTCTAAAACTGATGAAGAGAAAGAAGTGATCAAAAAGCTTAAATCTTACGAACAGGATGTTCTGAAACCTGACCTGACTTTTCAGGAAATAATGGGCATAGAAGGAATAAGTGCAAAACTTTATTTCAGAACCCTGTTCAAAGATCATAATTGGGAAGCAAGACGGCCAAGAGTCAAGAATGACATAACAAACTGTCTGCTGGATGTGGGATATACGATTCTTTTCAATGTTGTGAATGCCCTTCTGGAGATGTATGGATTTGATGTCTATGCAGGAATTCTTCACACAGATTTTTTTCACAGGAAATCCCTGGTCTGTGACATTGAGGAGCCTTTCAGACCGATTATTGATGCCGCACTGCTCAAGGCGATGAATCTACATCAGGTGAATGAAAAAGATTTCTGGAAAAATCAGAACCAGTATATTTTAACCTGGAAACATTCCGCAAAGTATGTGGAGATCTTCATCAAGGCAATAATGGAATACAAGAATGAGATCTTTATTTACATTCAGAGTTATTACAGAGCATTCATGAGGGAAAAAAATCCGGAAGATTTTCCTGTGTTCGATTTTGAAGGAGAATAATTTTGCTGCTGATCAGTTATGATATAAGTGATGATAAAGTCAGGACAAAATTCGCAAAGTTTCTTTCCAGATTCGGTTTCAGACTGCAGTATTCAGTCTTTGAGATTACAAACAGTGAAACAGTCCTGCAGAATATAGAGAACGAGATTAAAAATGTGTATATGAAGGCTTTTACAGAAGAGGATTCTGTGATAATATTCAATCTGTCAGCGAGCTGCAGAAAAACCTGTTACGGTTATGCAAAAAACGAAGAAAAAGATGTTTTTATCATAACCTGAAAAATTGCAGACCCCGTGTCTTACTGTTGATTCAGGAGCGAAAAATGCACAATTCCACCGAATTTGTTGTAACAGATGCGAAAAACAGTAAAGAACAGTACCGTTGTACATCACCAGGGGTTTCAAACTGATATTAAATTTCTACTGTTGTAGATCAGCTTCCAAGCTGCAAGAAAAAGAAAACCGATTTTGCAAGAAACATTATATCTACACATGCCAAAGAAAAATTCTCTTTGTGTTCAGATAAATTTTCATCAACAAAACTTAAATCATAATCCCCTGAATGATGAAGAATAAATTTCTGAAGCTTTAAGTCTTCTATTTACATAAATAAGTTTTCCTATAAAAAACGGGCAACCTGTTCCTCAGCCAGTTTCTACACCTCTGTGCAAGTTGCCCAGGAACCTTACGGCCCCATAAAATCAATGCATTTGTGGTCTGGAAAATATTTCATCATAAGTTCCAGCTGAATTCAAAGCCGTTCGTAAAAAGATTTTGCTTAAAATCATCCACTTCTGGACTGCCAAAATCATTTTTCAAAAGCCCGCAGTTTTTCCTGATTTCCCCAATCATTTTTTGAACCAGCCGTACCATAATCAGGATTTCTGCAGACATGATAAAGGGAAGAATCAAAATATTTCAGTAAGTAATAACGCATAAAATCTGCAATGTAATCTTCTTCAATCGAGATTTTAGCCTCATAGGCATAATCAACTCCGTACTCACCTTTTTCATCTTTCTTTGTAGCAAGTAATTCTGAACCGAGTTTTCCTACAGATTTTTTCTCTTTTTCCAACTCAATCAAACCGGAATTAGAGGAAAGATTGCTCATTTTAAGACCATAGCCGTTATCCATCAAAAGCCGACAACTGATTTTCCGAAAACAAGCAAAAATCCTCTTCAAAAAACTGTATTTCAAAGTTGAACCATCTTCAAAACCAAAAACAAAGGGTTCGTTAACCTCAATCTGACAGTAAAATTTCGGTGGTTCAGGCTGTTCTCTGTTCCATGGCGTAATAATTCCACACCCGATAGCATTTAATTGAATGATTTTTTTCCAACAAGATTCTGCACAGGAAATTTTTTCTTCGATTCTTCTATTGTACGAGTCACTGTTTTCTTCCATTGAAAACGATTAAACATTTTCTAATTCCTTTCTCGTTATTTTTATATTACAGCAACAGTAAAGCCTGAACTTGGAAAAAAAGTTGCGACAATGTAAAAAAAACATGTTGCTTTCCGTCAGAGGTTCCGGCAACCCGCATCGTTCACACAATACTCCCGCTGTCCAATCTGAGAAAAAAAATGTCAGATGATTATTCTGCTTCAGTACAGTCAGGCCTGCTTTCCAGAGACATCCTCTTTCAGGCGCCTGATTTCTTCTGTCAGCCGTGCGATTTCAATACTCTGTGCAGCGATTTCAGCCTGGTCAGAAGCGCGCAGTTCTGCAGTCCGTACTTCAAACTCAGCCCGGTCGGCAGCGCGCAGTTCCGCAGTTCGTGTTTCAAACTCAGCCCGGTCGGCGGCGCGCAGTTCCGCAGTCCGTACTTCAAACTCAGCTTTCTGCGCTTCCATTTTTGCTTCATCGGCAGCGCGCTGTCTTTCAGCGCCCCGTCTTTCCGCTTCTATCATGCCGGAGTCGTAGTCTCGGACGCCTTTCTCGCGGGACAGGGCAAGGCAGAAGTCTATGTAATCCTGGCTGATCTCTGCTGTGCTCTCTGTTATCATCGCCGTATCCTCCGCGTGTTTTCTGCTGTCTGCTACCCGTTCCCAGATGTCGGGTCTGTCAAAGTACTTGAAAAGTATACTCCAGAACTCCAGCTTGCTCAAGGAATCCGGT
>JAZRVF010000027.1:0-4850 GCA_045599005.1 Treponemataceae bacterium | reverse complement strand
TTCTGACGGAAAGATTCGTAACTATAGATTTCATATTCTGTCATTGGAAGATCAGCATCTCCAACTCTGATATATGAACCTTTTGATTTACCTTTTCCTGTGTAATAACATGGTTTTGAAAATACATCTAATTCTGCAATCTCAGCAGCCATTATTGTTTGACCTTGATATTCACAGAAAGTAATCAAAGGTCGAACTACAGGTGTCATTTCATTTGACTGCTCAACAATCTTTTTTTCTAATATATCAGGATTTTTAACACCACAGATTTCGTAATCTTTTTTTTCATCAATACCAAAAATTATTACTCCGCCTTTAGTATTTGAAAAACTGGAAAGAGAATCATAAAGTTTTTCAGGCTCACCATTTCGTGCCGCTTTTAATTCAATATTTGGAGTTTCTGTTTTTCGAGTCACTACAGTGCTAATCAAGTCTATCAAATCTTTTTCAAGCATCTTTAGTCCTCCGTATATTGATATTATCACATTTTACGAAAATAAAACGCATTTTACGAAATTTTTTCCAAGAATTACGAAAATAAATTTGATTTTACGAAAGTGCAAATTTTCGTAAAATTTCTTCAGAAAAACTCAAATCCTATTGCGCCCGCGATTTGGAAAGATGTTTCGACTTCGCTCAACATGACAGGGGATGTGCGCTCAACATGACAGGAGGGGGTGTACGCTCACTGTGTTCGCTGCGGGCGACACGGCCGTTGGTTGTGCGTTCAGTGCTTCATCGGCGGGCGACATGACATGACAGGGGTTGCCGCAGTTTCCTTTCTTGCGGGCTTCCGCCGTTTAGTACACCGCCCGCGTGCGACCACTACAGGGTACCCTGTAGTATGGGTTGACCTAACCCATACTTTCGTCGCTCCACTTCGTTAGCGACGAAAGTATGTTCAATGGTCTTCCTCAAAAAGGAGACAGGATGAAAGTTCTTATGAAAAAAAGCAGATTATTTGTGGTTTTGTGTCTGTGCGTTGCTGCGCTTACACTTTTTACAGCTTGTCCTAGCCCGATAAATGGCGGAAATCCCGGAGCCGGTGGTGGTGCTGGTGGAACTGGTGGAACTGGTGGAACTGGTGGGTCAAATCCGCCGGAAATTGAAACCGCTCTTTCTGTTCTGAACAAAATCAATTCACTGCAAAAAACCGCAGAACCCGCATACATCAGTACTGTCCAAATCGGAACTACTGAATCTTTCGACTTTGACGGCACATGGGAATATGTGACTGCTCTTGAAACTTCTTATTCAGAATCAATCACTTCTGACAAAGCAGTATGGGCGCCCGCAAAAGCAGAGAATTCAAACTATGTATTCAAAACCATAGACCGCACAATCTTTATATTCTCTGCAATCACGGGCGAAAGCACGACAAGAGATGAATCCTACCTTGTTGTTTCAAAAATAGACTTATCAGTTTTTACTGCCGAAGAACAGCAGCTTTTGGAACAGGTATTTACAAATGTTCTTTACACTGATGACAAATCCATTGCAGCCGTTGCCGTAAAAGAAACTCTGACAATTGATACGGATACATTGTGCAGAACCGACGACTACTCCTCTGACACGGATGATTATACAACATATCTTCTGATTGGCGAAAAGTGCCTTGTAAAAACTGCTGACGGAACCGCTGTTCGGCACACTTCTCAAGCACCAGAAAATCTTACTTGGGTTCTTGCAACAGACATTTCTGATTTTAACGGAACTTGGCTGGTTAATGTGGAATTGGGAACTACTTATTCTTCTGCCCTTTCTGAAGATGGAAGTATTTTCAAAAAGGCAGATTCAATTTACAAAACAGACTTAAAGGGCAGCTTCATTCTGATTTATAACCAGTCAAGAAGAAATCTTCGTTTCGGAGAATTGGAAGAAAGAAAGATTACAAAACTTGACGGTTCCGCGTTTAGCGCATCTGAAAAAGCCGCATTCAACGCATTAAAAGAAGCAGGCAGCATAACAGAAGATCAGTCAGTTGCAATGAGTTTCAGAGAAAGCAGTGATTCAAAAACTTTCACAGTAACGATGTGCTTTGAACATGAAATGTCAAACGTAACAACAGTTGCAGAGATTGAAAATGTCATCGGCAGCAGATATAAGATTGATTCTTCCAAATCTTATCTGGTTCCTGGCACAGCGTCTGTGTCTATGAGCTTCATAAAACAGGCTCCGGACTTTGTTTTTGTACCTGTCAAAGATGCACCTACTGATCCTGTAATCATCAGAGCAAGTGAAATTGCTTCCACAAAACGAACAAGAGAACAGTGTGAATGGATCAGGGATTGGAGTTACGCACCGTTCAACAGCAAACTTTCAGGAACATGGACTTCTTACGAAGAAGTTTGTACTGAATACAGTGCTTCTCTTGACGCAGATGCAACAACAGAAGAATACCCGAGTGATTCTGCAAAATACAAACGCATTTCACAGGAGCAGCTTACGTTAGGCCTTTCAGCAGAAGAAGGTTCCATTGCCGCAAAGCAGGACGAATACCTGATTCTTTCAAAAACTGACAGCAAACCATTTACAGCAGCTGAACAGCTTCTGATTAATACGGAATACGGAACTGCACAAACAGGAACAACAGTTTCAATAAACTTCTCCGAATACAAAACGACAGCACTGATTGTAACAACAGAAAACGCACTTGTTAATGACGAATATTTGACCATGGCCAGTGAAGCTTTCTCAGGGGGAGTATTGATGGATTCTTCCAGAAAATATATACGGCTTACCCAAGACGAATACTTCGTCCGTATTTCAGAAGTACCTCCCGCAGATCCACTTCCTTATCCGGCAAACACTTCTTTTTCCACTCTGAATAATATTTCAGACCTTAATGGAACCTGGGAATTCAATTTTGACAATGGACTCAGATATCATTCTGATGTAAATACAGTTAATGACGGAACAGTACTCAAACTTTCTTCATCAAAATACCAGAGTAATGAAGAATATGCTTTTGTTCTGGACTACAACGGAACAAAGGGAAGTCTCAAGCAGACACAAATCATCACTTTTACAAAAATGGACGGTTCTGCATTCACCGCAGCAGAACAGAGTGCTTATGAAGCTCTTTGCAAGAACGAATCACAGTCAATAAATGTCAGCAATGATGCAAAAACAGTCATACTTACTGATACGTATTCTTTCGAATTCACTACATTGGAAGAACTTTCGTCTGCATTAAGAAATGTAAGAATTTCCCAAAACAAAGATTTCCTTACTATGATTATTGGAAGTGGGATTACCGGAACATTCCAGAAGCAATAATTCAATTCCTAAAATCAACCAATAATTGAACAGCCCTGGGACTATCTCTTTCGGGGCTGTTCTGTTTTTTCATGAAAGCGACCGCCTGTTTGACAGCCTCACAAAGCGGAGATTCTGAGCAAATCCTATTGCGCCAGTGATTTGGGAAGATGTTTCGACTTCGCTCAACATGACAGGAGGTGTGCGTTCACTGTGTTCGCTGCGGGCGACACGGCCGTTGGTTGTGCGCTCACTGTGTTCGTTGCGGGCGACATGACAGGGGTTGCCGCAGTTTTCTTTCCTGCGGGCTTCCGCCGGGGCTAGCTTCTGCACCGCTCTGCTTCCGTAAGGGGCTTCTGATTTTTTCCCTGATTGGTGTTATAATGTTTGCATGACGGCAGAAGAAATTAAAATAAAGTATCCCTATCTTTACGAAACTCATCTTCACACAAAAGAGGCCAGCGCCTGCTCCCGGGATTTCGGGGCGGATATGGCGCGGGCACACAGAGAGGCCGGGTACGCGGGAATAATCGTGACGGACCACAACTGGGGCGGCAACACATGCGTAGACCAGAGTCTTCCATGGCGTGAGTGGGTGGACAGTTTTTTTGCCGGTTACAGAAATGCAAAAGCGGAAGGAGACAGAATCGGGCTGCAGGTTTTCTGCGGATACGAAGCCGGTTTCAACGGAACGGAATTCCTGGTTTACGGGCTTACTCCGGAGTGGATGGCCAATCATCCTGAAATTAGGGATGCTTCCGTTGCAGAGCAGTATAAGCTTGTGAAAAATGCCGGCGGAATGGTGATTCATGCTCACCCTTTCAGGGAAGAATGGTATATTGAGCAGGTCCGGCTTTTCCCCGATAACGTGGACGGATGCGAGATAGTGAACGCGACCCATTCAAACACAAGGTCCACATCACACAACAATCCAGACTTTGACACGAAGGCCATAGCTTATGCAGAGGAACACAGTTTCTGTACCACTGCCGGCTCTGACATCCACTGTGCAGTTCCTTTCGGGGGCGGAATCGCGTTTCCCACAAAACTGGCAGACATCCAGGATTTTATCTGCCGTGTCAAAAGCAAGGCTGATTATGTGGTGACAAACGGAGAACACTGGTTCACAAGAACCGGCAAACTGTTGGTGTGATGCCCTTCTGGAACAGTCCTTGATTGCCGGTCTGCCAGTGATCAGTACCAGAAAGTATACCTGAGAAGCG
Source organism: Treponemataceae bacterium (assembly GCA_045599005.1). GTDB lineage: Bacteria > Spirochaetota > Spirochaetia > Treponematales > Treponemataceae > Treponema_I. The sequence continues at coordinate 369 of JAZRVF010000027.1, read as the reverse complement.
GGGACACGGTAATAAACTGGTCCTCGGCCTTCTCCGGGTCAATGCTGTCTGTTCTGCATTTCTGCCAGCAGAGCTCGTAACCTCTTGTTCTCAGTTTCTTTCTCCGCAAGCGCGTTATCTTTCTCCGCCAGCGCGGCAGCTGACTCTGCCAAAACGGATTCTTTCTCCGCAGTGAGTTGGGCAACCCGGTTGTTGGCTTCCTCCAGGCTGACCACCAGATCCATGTGATCCCGCTCGGCCACATCACGGGCAAACTCAGCAAGCCAGGCTGCCTCGTCCATACTGATCTCTGATAATACTGTCGATGCTGCCATAATCCCTGCCTCCTCACTGCATAATGCCCTGATAACCTCGGCCTTCTCCGGATTA
>JAZRVF010000026.1:0-135059 GCA_045599005.1 Treponemataceae bacterium | reverse complement strand
CAAGCTACCCGCCTTGCCGTTCGACTTGCATGCTTAAGACGCGCCGCCAGCGTTCGTTCTGAGCCAGGATCAAACTCTCCATCATTTATTCATAGGGCCGAAGCCCGATGATTCACAATCAAATCTGTCCTGAACCTTTTTTATTCTTTAGGAATTGTGACCGGCTTCCACCGGTCCGGTTCATTCTCTAATCCTCAGGGACTTCCGCCCCCTCAGAACCTCACTGCACGTTCTTGAGTTGCTTCCAACTCTTCTTTCTTTCCTTCCCTCTGTATTTTCAAATATCTCTCGGATCTCCCGGCACAGCCGGTCAATCTCGGTCTCCCACACGCTCTCGCGTCGGTGAGAAAGAATATATCACTCTTTTCTCTCTTTTGTCAAGCAATAAAAAAAAGAAATTTAATTATTTTTCAATAATTTTTTAAAATGCACTAAATAGTCAAAAAAAGATAAATAGGAGGCAACAACGCACAGACAACATAAAATATTTGGAATAAATTCGACATAAGAAAAACTTAAAACAATGCCGAATCTTTTTAACGATTCAAGGGAAATACAGAACAAAATTGTAACAATATATAATACAGTTTTAAACTTCCCACCTTTCCGGGCTGCAATTGCAGTACCCTTTCCGGAAGCAATCAAGCGAATAAAAAGCATTCCGAATTCACGATAAAAAATCAGAACAACAAAAACAATATTAATATATAAACTTTGGACACAGCAAATAAGACAGGTAAGGTGCAAGACAACATCCGCAAAAGGATCGAAGACTTTCCCAAAATCTGATACTTCATGATTTTTTCGCGCAAAATAGCCATCCAAAAAATCAGTGAATTCTGCAAACCCAAGCAAAGGAAGCATTATACAGGCCGAAAGAAATGAGAAATGGCCGGTCCAGATCGGAATCATGTATAAAAGAAAAAAAACAGGAGCGAAAAAAAGCCTGACACTGGTAAATTTATCTGCAATCTTCATAATTTAAATATGGTTTTTTATCAGCCAATTGTCAAGGATATGCTTTAAAATCTTGTACAACACTTATGCAAGATTCAACTTTCATCTTCGGAAATTCTTTTCTGGCAATTTCAACAGCCTTTTCAGCCACAGCAGCAGAATCAGCAACCCCCTGAAGTGAAAGAACATTATTCTGAATAACAGCCCGGAGGAAATTTATATTAACGCGGTCTTCAAAAATGATTTTATTGACCAATTTCTGAGCAGAAAACAGCTCTTTCACTCTTTTACAGCCAAGCTTTTCTTTTTCAGAATCAATCAATCTTCTGCACAAGTCTGCAATTATGAAAGCGGCGTCATCTTCTGTTACACGGCACGTATTAAGAGTCATGTGATACAAAGAATTGTTATCATTGTCCAGATTAAAGAAACTCTTGTGAAACCCCTTCCTGTTTTCATCGCTTTCCTGAATTCTTTGAGAAGCCTGCCTTTCATCCCAATCAAATTCATTCATAAGACGTTGCAACCTTATTGTATCATCCGACACAAAACGGACGGCAATAACATTGGAAACACCTTCAAGAATGGAAAAAGCACCTCTTCCGATCAGAATACAATTGTTTTTTTCAGCAGATTCCAGAATCGCCAGCTGAAGTTTATAAAGATATTCGTCCCTATCTTTTGACAGAGAGGCAAAAAAACCCGGCTTTCTTTCATCATAGCGGTTTAATTTTTCCTCAGGAAAACCTAATTCAACAATGCGTTTTTCAATATATTTTCTGTCAATAAACTGATACCCAAGTTCAGAAGAAAGTTTTCTGGCAATCTCATCACCCAACGCTGCAACTTGTCTTGAAATTGTTATAATAGCCATTTTTTCCTCCTATGTGATAAAATCAGTCTATGTCAGATTATTCATTTTGTCAAAATTCTGAAATCGATAAACAGTTAACATGGAAACCGATTGAAAAAACAACAATTCTGGAAACAGTTATCGGAAATGTGACTGAAATCGCTTCAGAATCACCGGAAGGATCGGTGGGAAAATATGTTGTGATGGACTGTCCTGATTGGGTCATTGTAATTGCAGAGGAAAACGAGGATTTTCTTATGGTCAATCAATGGAGGCATGGAGCACAAAGTTTAAGTATTGAATTTCCCGGGGGTGTCATTGACCCAGGGGAATCGAGCCTGGATGGGGCAATTCGTGAATTACGCGAAGAGACTGGATATGTTCCTCAAAAAATTGTCAAACTTGGGGAAACAAGTCCAAATCCTGCTCTGTTTTCTAACAAAGTTCACTTTTATTATGCAACGGATTTAGTTAAAGAGGGAGATCAAGATTTAGACAAAGATGAGTTTTTAAACTACATCCGGCTTCCAAAATCCGAAATCTTTGAAAAAATGGGAAAACCACCTTTCCTTCATGGCTTAATGTCCGCTGCTTTACTCGCTTATATTCAATACAAAAAAGTCTAAAAAAAAGCCCTGCCGGATTTTCCAGCAGGGCTTTTTATCAACCTAGAAGATTATTATCTGTTGGCGCTAAAAACGTCATATTTAACAGATGAATCGTATGTACCTTCACGGTATTCACCGGCGATACTCGGAATTTCTACAATCATTCCAGGATGAATCAGGTCAGGATTAGCAGGATTTTCCAACTTGCTTTTGTTTACCTGATACAGGTTCTCCCAAAGAGCAGGATTGTCATAAACATAAGAACGTCCAGAAATATTCCAGAAACAATCTTTGCTTTCCGCCCAAGGACGAACAACATAGTACTTGGGAAGCGGAATTACTTCCTTGATCTGACCAAGGGCTTCCAAAGCAGCTTTTGCATACTCTGCAGCAAGTTCATACTGTCCGTTCTTGTATGCTGCCTGAGCAGAATTATATGCCTGTTTACCAGCAGCATAGGTTAAGGGGTAATGTTCTTCTCCATCCACTCCTGTTGCCCATGCAAGCTGATTCATTGCATAGCGAATCTGATTCTGAGCATCAGCTTTAGCAACCATTGTGTTGATATATGTTTCAGATTTCACTGAATAGTTTTCAGCTTTCTTTGCATACTCAACAGCTTTGTCATAATCACCTTCATCAAAGGCCTGCTCAGCCATTCTGTTATAAGCATTTGCCTGCTGCTGATACTGATTGTTTGTATAGCTTTTAGCAAATACTGGTGTAAATAAAACTGCGGCAATCAAGATTAAAACAATCTTTTTCATTCTGCAGCCTCCTCAAGATCAGCATCATCTGCAAGTGGTGCAACAACGTCAGCACGAGCGGCAATTTCAGCAACAGATTCTTCTTTTGCAAGAGCTTTTCTCATTGCTTCTTCTGCAGCTGCACGTTTCTGAGAAACATTCTCATAAACTGCCTGCATCATGTCATTTGCGACAACGTATGCTTCATAAGATTTCTTCCACTGCTGGCGAGCATAAATTGCATCTGCATTATTAAGAGCATCAACAGCAGCTTTGTAACCCTGTTTGTCTGCAACTTTTGCTTTGATAGAATCAGCAAGTTTCTTTGCAGCAAGGTATTCTACACGAACATCTTCTGCAGTTGTTTTGTAGGATCTTTCAATGACTTTTGTATAAAGTCCTACAATCTCGTTTGCTTTAACCTGCATCTCTTTGCCGCCAACATAATCACCCATAGCCATTTCATAGAGCTCTTCTTCTGCTTTAGCAGCAGCAAGGAAGGTAATCATGTCCTTATCCTGCAGATTTTTCTCAACAATCTCTTCATAGAGTCCAGAAGCTTCTTCAAGGATCTCTGTTGTTGAATAAACAAGAATCAGGTTATCTGCACCGTCCATAAATTTCGGCTCATCACCGTCATCTTCCCATGTCAGGTAAACATCAATTGCCTGTTCATCCAGATTGTCAATTACATCATCGTAATATTCGTAATAAGCATCGACTACAACCTGACGGCATTCCAGAACTTCAAGAGCTTTCGTATAAACCTCAAGTATCTCCTGAGCCCCGTCATTAAGAGTTGCACCGTCCAGTTTGTCTTTCATTGCTTCTGCATACAAAGCTGCTTCCTGATATCCAACAGGTTCTACTTCGTATTCTGCAAGCTCTGCGATTACGTCCTCGATTTCGGATACCACTTCGAAGATTCCGTATACTCCAACCAGGTTCTCGGCTTCCGCAAGATATTCATCCTGTGCCATTCCGTATTCCCAGTCCACGTATACATCCACTGCAACTTCATCAATGTGGTCGAACACTTCGGGATAGTTCTCATAGGCTCCCAGGGCCAGTGCCTCATCACGTGCCTCAAGCACTGGAAGGGCTGCTTTATAGCCTTCAAGAACATCCTCTGCTGCTGCTTTCAGTTCTGCCGCAACAGGTCTGTCCACCATTGCAAGGGCTGCAAGTTCTTCTGTTCTGTTTCCGATGGGTTCTACTTCGTATTCTGCAAGTTCTGCGATTACGTCTTCGATCTCTGATACCACTTCGAAGATTCCGTATACTCCAACCAGGTTCTCGGCTTCTGCAAGATATTCATCCTGTGATCCGCCATATTCCCAGTCTACATATACGTCCACTGCAACTTCATCAATGTGGTCGAATACTTCAGGATAGTTCTCATAGGCTCCCAGGGCCAGTGCCTCATCACGTGCCTCAAGCACTGGAAGGGCTGTTCTGTAGCCTTCTACAATCTCTTTTACCTTATCTGCAATTTCTTCTGCATCCGGATCATCAGACATCGCTACTTCTACAAGTCCCTCTACTCTGATTCCGATGGGTTCCACTCCGTATTCTGCGAGCTCGTCCATTACTGCAGGAATTTCCATTGCAAGTTCGAATACTCCATATACGTTCTCAAGGTTCTCCGCTTCCGCAAGATATTCATCCTGTGCCATTCCGTATTCCCAGTCTACATATACGTCCACTGCAACTTCATCAATGTGGTCGAACACTTCGGGGAAGTATTCATATGCTCCCAGGGCCAGTGCCTCGTCGCGTGCCTCAAGCACTGGAAGGGCTGCTTTATAGCCTTCAAGAACATCCTCTGCTGCTGCTTTCAGTTCTGCCGCAACAGGTCTGTCCACCATTGCAAGGGCTGCAAGTTCCTCTGTTCTGTTTCCGATGGGTTCTACTTCGTATTCTGCAAGCTCTGCAACAACACCGTCAATTTCGGCTACTACGTCAAATACTCCGTATACACCAATAAGGTTTTCAGCTTCTGCAGCGAAAACAGAGAGAGATCCGTCATATTCCCAGTCTACATAAGCATCAACAGCAACATCATCAACATGGTAAAGAACTGCAGGATAGTTTTCTTCAGCACCGACCTCTACAGCATGTTCACGTGCTTCAAGAACTGTCAGTGCAATACTGTAAGCATCGAGAATCTCATCAGCTTTCTCTGCAAGTTCCTGAGCATCAGGAGTACCTGACATTACAAGTGCTGCCAGAGAAGCAACCTGTTCACCGATCGGCTCTACACCATACTCAGCAACTGCTTCAACGGTTTCGTCAATTTCTGCAACAACATCAAACAGAGCATAGACATCAGCAAGATTTGCTGCATCTGCTACAAACAGAGGAGTTGAACTTCCGTATTCCCAGTCAACATAAGTATCAACTGAAAGTTCATCCAGATAATCTATGATTTCAGCATAGTTCTCATAAGACCCCAGTTCAAGAGCACCATTGCGTGATTCCAGAACAGCAAGCGAAGCGTTGTATCCGGCAAGGATTTCTGCAGAAGCGGCTTTAAGAGCAACTCCATCGAATGTGTCAGCCATCTCAACGATTCCATCTGCACGGACTCCGATAGGTTCTACATCAAACTCAATGATTTTTTCGTAAGTTTTTGAAGCGAGTGCAACATTTTCAAATGCACCATAAACATTGTCCAGGTTTTCTGCTTCTGAAAGAAAAACGGCTGTTGAAGCACCGTCTTCCCAACCCATATAAGTTTCTACAGCAATCTCATCTACCAGAGCAAACTCTTCAGGGAAGTAGTCTTCAATATCGGCCAGAAGTGCGTCATTGCGTGAAGAAAGAACATCAATTGCAGCCTCATAAGCATCTGCAATTTCTGCTGATTTCTCTTTAAGAAGAGCAGAATCAAGAGGCTCTTCCATTGTAAGACTCATCAGTTCTTCAACACGGATTCCTACAGGTTCTGCCTCGTAATAAACGAGGACTTCATAAGCTTTTTCTGCACGGGCAACATTTTCAAATGCGTTGTACAAATTGACAAACTCGGTTGCAGTTGCGACTTTCTCATCATCACTCAGATCTGCATACAGAGCTTCAAAAGCCATTTCATCCACATAGTCGAATTCATCAGGATAGTAATCATAAATACCTGCATCAAGAGCGCTCTGACGGGCTGCAAAAACATCAGCCACAGCCTGTGCAGCAGCAAGTGCTTTTTCAGCTGCAATTCTTGCTTCCTCATCGGCAAGTGCTTTTTCGGCTGCAATTCTTGCATCTTCAGCTTCCTTTGCAAGTCTTGCCTGTTCAGCGATTCTTGCATTCTCAGCTTCTTTTTCAGCTTTCTCTTTAGCAGCTTTGTCAGCAGCAGCTTTGTCAGCGGCAGCTTTTGCTGCAGCGGCATCATCTGTGCTTGTGGTGGAAGCTTCGACAACAGGTGTCGTTTCCGCCGGCTGTTCTTCTTCCGGAGCTGAACCACACGCAACCAGCGAGAACGCTAACATTGCACACAGCAACAACCGGAAATACCAATTTTTCATATTTCCTCCATATTTATGATACTGTTTTTTACTGTTCGGCAAAAACAGGCATCATTAATTTTATTCCGTGATTCGGGCAAACCACCTCTAATAGTATAAAATACACCAATATTTAGTTTGTTACAACAAATATGTTTTTTTTCTGATTTTTTTTATCCTTTTTTCAATTCCACTGTTATAATTTAAATGGATCTAGAAATTTTTGGAGGCTTTTTATGGCAGACGATTTTTCCTTTGACATCAAAAACAAACTTGGCATCATCGGACAGAACAAAAGCGGATGGACAACAGAACTTAATCTGGTTTCGTGGGGTGGACGGGATCCGAAATTTGACATCCGGAGCTGGTCTCCAGATCACTCAAAGATGGGAAAGGGAGTTACCCTCACAAAAGAGGAACTTCTGTCGCTTAAAGAATTGCTGGAGAATTCAGAGATCTAAAAATCCAGACAGGAATATCTGGTCAAGGGAGCGCCTTTTCGTACGACAATCGTATATATCAACGATTGAAGAAGGAAATCTTCTGTTCCCGAACCGGTTTGCCTGATAGACATATCAGTTTCTGAAATTGAATTCAGAATCAGATCGATATACCTGGGACTCCAGTTTTTCGCGGCATTTCTGTATTGACTCTGCATTTTCTGCGTAGAAAATCCGGATTTTTTGAAATCAAAAGAGGTTGGATGCGGGTTTTCGTCAAGCAGGGAATGCCAGATTTTGACTTTCCGGAAACAGGAAGCCAGAAGAGCAAGCAAGGACACACTGTTATTATCTTTTGACTGTCGTATCTTCTGAAGAATGGAAAGACATTTCTCCAGCTGAACTCCGGTTCCGTCCGAGGATTCAACCATTGCACCGAACAGAGAAAATGCATTCTCCTCACGGTTATGTACAAGAATTGACTCAGCGTCTTCAGGAGTAATAGCGTGAGACTTGTCAAAAACCAGAAAGAACCGGCTGCATTCTGAACGCAAAGATTCGGTGTTGTTCTCGACCATGTCCAGAATGACTTCTGCTGTCTCCGGTTCAATCGAAAAACCGTTTTTCCGGAAAAAGCCCGTTACCCACTGCGCTTTCCGGTCTTCAAACATCTCCCAGAAAATCCGTCTGTTATCCTTCGGAACAAGAGCCTCAAGTTTTTTATCAACACCTGTCTCGTCAGACACAAGAAACAGAAAGGCATCCTGTTCCGGTTGCAGAGCCGCCAGCTTCACCCACTGTCCAAGCAGATCAATGTCTTCCTTTTTTTTGATCAGTTCAGCATTACGAAGCACAACAAAACGGGCAGAAGCAAAAAGCGAGCCGTTCTGGAGAAGGGAAACCACCTGGGAAACGGAAGTATCCCCGGCGTAGAGCAGATGATAATCACACTCACCAAGTTTCTTTTCGACATCACTCCGGAACTGAGAAATCGCATCATTACGCTCTCCGATTTCTGCCCCCGTGTATAGAAAAATTGCAGGAGAAACAGAAGTCATCAATAAGTCCGGATTATCTGCGAAAGCACACCCAAAATACGGACATCCTGACAATAAATCGGCATGAAGTCAGGGTTTTCAGCCTGAAGCCGGATGCGTGTCGGCTCCTTGAAGAACCGTTTGAGAGTAACAGAATCATCAATCAGAGCAACAACAATCTCTCCGTCTGCAGCTGTCTCACACTGTCGGATTATCGCAAGATCTCCGTTAAGGATTCCTGCATTGATCATGCTGGTTCCACGGACATGAAGGGCAAAGTATTTCTGACCGGAAGCCAGTCCTGAATTTGAAATGGAAACGGAAGATTCATAGTTTTCTTCGCAGAAAAGGGGACGACCGGCCGCGACAGTACCTAAAAGAGGAATCTGAATAAGTTTGCTCGTTTTCTGAACTGAAGGAATATCGGTTTTCAGAACGCGGAGTGAACGGGATTTTTTGTCTGACTGAGACAGATAACCTTTACGCCGCAAAGCAGCAATATGATCCTGAATTGCCTTGAGCGAAACCTGGAAATGCTGGGAAATCTCACGCACCGTGGGAGGGCACATATTTGCTTCAGAATAAGACTGGATAAAATTCAATACTTGAGTCTGACGTTCGGTTAGTCCTTTCATAACACTATACACTTTACTACATGTCAATACAAAACGCAAGTCTTCCTGAAGGATTTAAAGAAAAAAAGCTGAAAGACAGTCTACCGAATCGGATTATCTGCTTTCAGCTTTTCTTATTCATAAATGAAGAAATGATTTTTTATTCTTCTTCAAACTTGTTCTCAAAAAGTGCATTGATTGCATCTACTGCAGCTTTAGCATCGCTTCCTTCTGCAGTCACAGTCAGCACGGTGTTATATCCGGCAGCCATAGTAATTACACCCATGATTGATTTTGCATTGATTGTTGTTGAATCTTTTTCAATGAGGATCTCTGACGCGAATTTATTTGCAGTCTGCGCAATCAAAGCAGCCGGACGTGCATGAATTCCAGCTCTGTTGCGAACAGTCACCATTTTTTCTGCTTTTGCCATTCTAATCTCCTTGGACATTCATAAAACCAAATATATGTTTCCGCAAAAGAATGCGGTATTTCCACCTCAGTAGGAATCGTCTCCGCCGTAATAAGCATTCTGCGCCTCGCCAGATTCAATCCATTTCAGAACATTCTGGTTGAAATCTCTTGCAGAATGGTAACCCATTGACTTAAGACGCTCGTTCATGGCAGCTGTCTCAACAATGATAGGAACATTCCGGCCAGGTTTTACAGGAATCTCAAGCATCGGGATTTTTACACCCAGAAGCTCCATGTTGAGTTCCGCTGTGCCAAGACGGTCGTAAACCTTGTTCACATCCCATTCCTCAAGTTTGACCACAAGCTGGACTTCTTTCTGCTCGCGGATGGCACCGACACCGTAAAGCTGCTCAACATTGATGATGCCAAGGCCCCGCACTTCCATGTGATGACTTATGATCTTATTGGCACCCTGACCGAGAACAGTATTTCCGTTCACACAGCGCAGTTCAACAATGTCATCAGCGACAAGACGATGTCCTCGCTCAATCAGCTCCAGAGCGGTCTCACTTTTACCGACACCTGAATCACCGATCAGGATGATACCGACACCGAAAACTTCTACAAGAACACCGTGGATAGTGCGCTTCGGTGCAAAAATATTCGAGAAGACACGGAGCAGTCTTGTGGAGAACTCCGTAGATTCCAGATCGGTGGACAGAACTGAACACCCGGCTTCCTCTGCAAAAGCGACGAAATCTTCCGGCACGTCCAGATCATGGGTGAATACACAGCACGGAATTTCGTAAGAAAAAAACTGTCTGACTGTATCCGTATTGCTTTCGCTGAAAAGTTTCTGAAGATAAGCAACTTCACCGCGGCCAAAAAGCTGAACACGCTGGAAAGCGAAGGAATCAAAAAAACCTGAAAGAGCAAGTCCCGGACGGTTGATATCAGGATTCCTGATGCTGCGTACAAGACCTTTACGCCCGCAGACACAATGCAGATCAAGGGAGTTGTGTCCCTTAAGATCCAAATCGAGCAAGTCTAGAACTGTGAATTCCTTGTCAGCCATGAAGAATAATATAACCCCTAAAGGGATTTTTAGCAATCATAATCACAATCAAACAAAAACAGGCACTCCATATGCTTTTTCAGCCCTGAAAGTGCCTGCCTAAAAGTGATTGAATCAGTCTGGAGAGAAGAAATCAGTTCTTTTCCTGGATTTTGTCTTTTTCCTTTTTGATTTTGTTGTCTGTAACATCCATCAGTTTGTTGAGAGCGGCTGCAAAATCATAGTCATCAGCCTCAATGTGGGCAGATGCACCCCATCTGAAAGAAATTGAGGCGTCAAAATAGAATTTTTTATCTTCCTTTACTTTGATGGCACAAGTTGAGACCAGATCTTCTGCATATTTGATGCGTGAAAGTTTTTTGTTGATCAGGTCGTTCTGATCCTGGTCCAGGACAAATCCCACTGCATTGACTGTTGTATTCATGTTTGCTCCTTTAAAAATCCCGCCTCAGCGGTGAGTCATGGATAGCGGTAAAAACCACATGGACGTAATTTTTATCACGCTTCCTGTAATAATCCTTGTCAAAATCCACCGGAAGCGGATTTCCGGGCGGAATTCCATCTGCCATTGCAGAGGTTGTCCGCATTCCGTCAAAAGTATAAACACAAAAACCTGAAAAGGCAAAATTTTTTTTACAAGATGGGCGAAACGAGAGGATTACCGGTCAAAAGAGGATTTTATGTTCAGTTGGGACCTGTATTTTGCGACAGTCCGCCGGGAAATGTCGATGCCCCGTTCTTTGAGTGCAGTGGCGATTTTCTCATCAGAAAGTTTTTTTGTACTGCCGCTTGCCTCATGTTCTGAAAGGATCTGCCGGATCTGCGCCTGGACAGCCTCTTTTGAAAGCACGGAATCTTCTGACACAGGTAAAGCTTCAGAATCATCTGCGGAAGTTTTTGCCGCAACAGATTTTGCAGCTTTTACACCGCCTGATCCTGTGAAAAATGATCTCAACTCAAAAACACCGAAAGCGCACCGGAGAAACTTTCCGTTTACAGCACGGGAAACTGTCGCTTCATGAAGGCCGGTTTCCTCAGCAACCTCGGCCATCTTAAGCGGCACCAGAGCAGATCTTCCTTTTCGGAAAAACTCCTTCTGATGAGACACAATCGCATTGGAGATAAGGAACAGAGTCCGGGTTCTCTGTTCCACTGCTGAAAGAAAGTCCCTGGCATTGCGTACTGCCTCTGACGCATAGCGGCCAGCGGCTCCTTTTGTTTCTGCCAGCTTTCTGAAATCCTCGGAGACTGCAACTGTCGGCAGCTGACCAGATGTCAGTTCGACAACAAAATCATCACTTCCGTCTTCAACTTCTTCATCGGATGCCTTACGCACAATAACATCGGGATTTGCGAACACTGTGCTGTTCCCGGAAGGAAAATCCTGTGCCGGATGAGGATTCAGGGTGCGGATGAAGTCAAGCGCATCTTCTATATCAGATTCTGTCAGCACGGAATAATCCATGCCGGCGGGATTGTCTTCAGGGGAAAGAGCATTCAGTTTACGGAGAATAAGCGGCGGACGGGGCGGGTCCAGCAGCGGGAAATGATTATACAGAAGGTCAGGCACCAGCGGTGGGCAGTTTTTCCGGTTCTCTGCCTGGATTGCAAGACTTTCTGCCACACCCTTACAGCATACGCCGGAAGGATCCAGTGAATGAAGCTTTTTCAGGACATAATCCAGAAGCCCGGGGGAATCATCTTCTTCAAGGAAATTTCCGCATGGTTCAATAAAAAAACCATGTTCATCAAGATTCTGGATCAGCTGCTCACCAAGAATCCGTCCTCGAAGAGGAAAATCTTCAAGAGGAGTCACAGACCACTGCTCCAGAAGATGCTCCTGCAATGTGGGGCCCTCATCAGGAGTGCTCTCAAGAAATTTCTGGTGATCATCACTGTCTTTTGCTGACAGGTAGGAAGAATCCCCTGTAATTTCCAAAGCCGGATTTTTTTCAATCTCAGCAAAAATTTCTGCCCTGAGATCATCGGAAGACAGCTGAAGAAGATTTGCCTGCTGTATCATTTGGGGAGATAATTTCTGCTGCTGCGCCATCCTTGCATAGATGGACATTTCCATGGCACTCACGTCTTGAGTGTAGCATAAAGAAAACTGATTTGATATATTTCTGAGCATGAAAAATGCATTTGTAAAAGCAGGAATTCTGCTTCCCAAAAACAGATCAGACATGGAACAGTGGGCTGTAATCGCCTGTGACCAGTTCACCCAGGACAAAGAATACTGGAGCCGGTGCGCCGCCAATACCAAAGGGAATCCTTCAACTCTGAACATCATTTTTCCGGAAGTGTACCTGAATGAGGGTGACAGAACCGAACGCATTGAGAAAATCAACAGAACAATGAAGGAATACAGAGAATCTGTTTTTGACACACCTGTAAATTCATTCATCTATATAGAAAGAACTACAGAATACGGACACAGAAGATGCGGCCTGATCGGTGCCATTGATCTGGAGGCCTATGAATGGAAACCTTTTTCAAAGGCGCTGATCCGTTCAACCGAGCAGACAATTGTAGACAGAATTCCGCCCAGAGTTGCCATCCGGAAAAATGCGACTGTTGAGACGCCCCATATCATGCTTCTGGCTGATGATGCCCGCGGACTTCTTGTTGAGGCCGCTGGAAATGCCGCCAGGAAACAGAAACCGCTTTACGACACGGATTTAATGGAAAAAGGCGGACATATCACCGGCTGGGCTCTGGCAGAAGCAGATGAGGAACTGGTTCAGAAAGCATTGGACGAGCTTGCAGAACAGAACAGACAGCCGGACGGAAGCACTTTTCTTTTTGCAGCCGGAGACGGAAACCATTCACTTGCAACAGCAAAAGCCGTATGGGACGAACTGAAAGCTGATGTTCCCGAGGCTGACAGAGAGAATCATCCCTGCCGTTATGCCCTTGTCGAGATTGTCAGCATTTATGACAAAGGTCTGACTTTTGAGCCGATCCACAGGGTTCTGTTCGGGGCAGAAGGGCGTGACGTTGCAGAAAAACTGGCTTCCATGCTTGAAGGAACGGTGACATCTCTTTCCAGCGCAGAAGAACTGGAAAGAACCGTCGGTTCAAGTAAAGCGGATTTCGGCTTTGAATTCATGGAGAACGGAGAACTGAAGTGTCTTCTTCTTCACACAGATATCAAGGAGCTGGCTGTCAGCAGACTTCAGCCGGCATTGGACAGAATCATGGAAGGCAGAAATTGGGAGATTGATTTTATCCATGGGGCTGACGAAGTTCTCCGCCTAAGCAGAAAGGCTTCTTCAGTGGGAATTCTTCTGCCGCCGATCGCAAAGGACAGTTTTTTCCAGACAATTGCAACAAACGGTCCCCTTCCCCGCAAAAGTTTCTCAATGGGAGAAGCCACTGAGAAACGGTATTATCTTGAATGCCGTTCTCTTGCAGACTGATTTCCCATTGCCTACTTGCTTTTTTTAGGTTTATTCATTATTCTGAAAAAACTTACGCCGGCGTGGTGGAATGGTAGACACGATAGACTCAAAATCTATTAAGGGCGACCTTGTAAGAGTTCAAGTCTCTTCGCCGGTATGAAAGCTGTCCTGATTTTCAGAGACAGCTTTTTTTGTGCCCTCATTTATCCGTTAAAGACAGAAGCCCATGGCGCCTTCGTTATTTCGGAGTCTGACAGCTTCTGACATATGTTTTCCGCTTATTCCATAAGAACCTTCCATGTCTGCAATGGTCCGTGACAGTCTTATACAGCTGTGGACAGCGCGAGCGGAAAAATCGTTTCTGGACACAGCATCCGACAGAATCTCTGTAGCCGATTCATCCATCTTGCAGTAATAATCCACTTCTTCCGGCGTAAGCAGCGCGTTTGCTTTTCCCTGTCTTTTCCGCTGTGTCTCAACAGCCCGTCCTATATCCAGACGCAGTTCCCCGGTGGACACGGTCCGGCTGTGAGTTTCAGGGTCTGATCCCGCCACGTCCACCAGTGCACCGGCTTCCTGGCATACATTCACCCGGATGTCAATGCGGTCCAGAAGCGGAGCGGAGAACTTTTTCCAGTACTGTTCAACAGAACGGACACTGCAAAGGCAGAGTTTGTCTTCTGAACCATAGTTTCCACAGGGGCAGGGGTTTGTTGCGACCATAAGCTGGAATTTTGCAGGAAATGTTGTGTGTCGGCCTGCCCTGCTTAAAGTAATCCGCCTGTTTTCCAGCGGGACACGCAATGTCTGCAGAACCGAAGTGCGGAATTCGGCTGCTTCGTCAAGGAAAAGAACCCCGTTGTGTGCAAGCGAAATTTCTCCCGGCATGCAGTGAGGTCCTCCACCGGCAATTCCTTCCAGGCTGGCGGACTGATGTGGACGGCGGAAAGGGGGATCACGGATAAGAGTGCGATTTCTTGGCAGAATGCCGGCAAGACTGTATATCCGTGTCACTTCCCGGGCTTCATCCTCTGTAAGAAGAGGCAGAAGATAGGGAAAACGTTCCAGTGCAAGCGTTTTTCCACATCCGGGAGGTCCGTAAACCAGACAGTTGTGTCCACCTGCCGCAGCGATCTGAAGGGCACGCACAAGGTTTCTCTGCCCCGCAATATCCGAAAAGTCCAGTCCGGAAGGCACAGGCCCGAAAGAGACTTCTTCTTCCGGTGCTTTTGTTTTACGGGCCACTTTTTCACTTCCGGGACATGATGTCAAAGTCTCCACAGCTTTCTTTTCCACGATGTTTTCAAGAGCCTTTTTTGCATCCACAAGGCTTTCCACACCATAGACATCCATTTCTGACAAAGCCTTTGCCTCAAGCTCATTTTCTTTCGGAACAATGCAATACTGAATTCCGTTTTCACAGGCTGTGGAAACTGCTGCGTGAACACCTCTTACCGCTCTGATTTTCCCGGAAAGCTCCAGTTCTCCCATCACAAGAATTCCGTCATCAAAAGACAGATTTCCTGTTTTTTCCGTGTTTTTCTCTTCTTCCAGGGATGTTTTAGCATCAAGGACTGCAAGAGCAATCGCAAGATCAAAACCGGCCCCCTCCTTTTTTACATCAGCAGGCGACAGACTGATAAGAACCCGTTCCGGTGGAAAATCGAATCCGGAGTTGACGATTGCCGAACGCATCCGTTCCCGCGATTCTTTCACTGCATTGTCAGCCAGGCCGACCAGATCGATTGCGGGAATTCCACGTCTTAAATCCACTTCTACGCTGACAAGCGCACCTTCGTAGCCAAAAGGCGAATAACTGACCACTTTCATTGCAAACAAAAACCTCCATAATGATTCAATGCATCTCAAAAAATTTTTTTTCGAAATGCCTGCATATTTCTTTTTATGGAAATTTTTGAAAAAAAATTAAAAAATCAGGGGACCTCAGAAGTTTTTTTCATGCTTTTTCATTTCTGTGCTTTTTTCTGCAGATTCGGTAAAAGTTCATCGGTCCAGAACCGGTCTTCAATCTTTTTCATGCCGGCAGTATGCCCGATCTTCCGGTCTGCACGAACATGCTCTCCATGAAAATCACTTCCTCCGGTCACAAAAAAACCAAGTTTACGGGCCAGTTCTTCAAGCCGCATTGCTTCACCGACCTTTGTCCCCGGATGCCATGCCTCAAGCCCGCAGATTCCGCTTTCATAGTGGTCCGCCAGAACCGGCTCCAGTTTACCCCAGCTGAGATAGAGAGACAGAGGATGCGCCAGAACCGGAATTCCACCGGAATCATTTATCGCTTCAACCGCATCAAATAAATCTGCCCCTTCCCGGTCCACATAATAAGGCCGTCCCTGAGCCAGATATCTGTCAAAAGCCTGCTGTCGTTTCTTCACAATATTTTTCTCAACCATGTAGGCAGCGATATGAGGCCGTCCCAGACAGGGAACACTGAACATCTGAAGGAGTTCGTCATAATCCACAGGAAGACCGTCTGCCTTCATTTTTGAAATCATCGCCCTGTTTCTGTCTTCCCTTCCGGCCTGAAGTTTTGCAATCAGTCTGTCCAGAGATTTTGAAATCTGTCCGAGCCCCAGCCCCAGAAGATGAAATTCCCCACGGTTCACTTCTATATTCAGTTCTATTCCACGTACGAAAGTTAGTCCGCATTCAGCTGCCTGTTTTCCAGCCTCGTCAAGTCCTGCGACTGTATCATGATCAGTGAGTGCAAGGACGGAAATGCCTTTTGCCTGCGCATGAAGAATAAGCTGTGACGGCGTAAGTTCTCCGTCCGATGCAGTTGAATGAGTATGTAAATCAATCATGAAAAAACAATAGCATATTTTAATACTTTGTGTTATATTTAATTTGATTTAGCAGATTTAAAACAAATCAGTTCTTTTTTTGGAGCGAACGCAAATGCCAAGAGCGGTGTCTTACACAAAAGGTTCAATTATTTACTTTGCCGAAGACAAAGATGAACGCATTTTTATTCTTCAAAAAGGCATGGTCATTCTTACCAGCACAGATATTGAAACCGGATCTACTGTAACTGAGTACATTCGCGAAGGCGAGTTTTTTGGTGTAAAATCAGCATTCGGACACTTTCCCCGCGAAGAATCTGCTACTGTTGCCGCAGACTGTGTCACTGTCGTGATGACACTGGCAGAGTTTGAGACTCTTTTCAGCCACAACAAACAGATTATCATGAAAATGCTGCGCGTTTTTTCAAACCAGCTGCGCGCAATCCATAAAAAAACAGAATCAGTTCTGAACAGTCATGAGGATGTGAACCAGTACACCGGAATGCAGTCCGTTGCACAGAGTTTTTTTGATGATGATCAGTACAGTTCATGCTGTGACATCTGCAAAAAATTCATGACACGGTTCCCGACTGCGCCCAACATCCGTGAGGTCGCAAAACTTTATACAGATGCAAAACACAGGGCAGAAGTCCAGTCTTCACGTGGCACGCATCAGGAGACTCTTGCCGTTCTGCCTTCTACAAGCAGCGCAATAAAACAGTTTTCTCTGCCAGCATTCTCCCGTTTTGCAAAAACTTTTGAACCCGGTTCCGTCATCATTTCAGAATTTGAGCCCGGAGACTGTTTCTATCTGATTCAGTCAGGACAGGTTCAGCTGGTAAAGACCGTGAAAGGGGCCAAGAAAAACCTGGACATTCTTATGCCCGGTGAATTTTTCGGTGAAATGGCAATTCTTGAGAACACACCCCGCTCGGCAACATGTGTCGCAATCGACAGAGTTGAAGTTCTGGAGTTCAATAAAGAGAACTTTGAGGTTCTCATCACAGGCAATCCTCAGATTGCACTTATTCTTCTCAAACTTTTCTGCAAGCGCATTTATGACCAGAAACGCCGTTTCAAGATTCTTTGCATTCAGGACAAGACCGCCCGTATTGCGGACGTTTTCCTTATGTTCGATGAAATGAGCAATCTGGGCAATGTTAACGAACGTTCCCGCAGGTTCAACCTTTCTGTGCAGGATCTTTCCCACTGGGCAGGACTCCCCATTGAAGTTGTTCGGGATGAAGTGAACAAACTGGTTGAGAAACGCAAACTTGAAGTTTTTGACAATTACATGGTTGTAAGCAACATTGTTGAGATGCGCCGTCTTGTTGACCAGAAGTCAATGCAGCGCCGCGTGTCAGGTTGACCTTTGCAACCATTTTTGCTAATCTCATAAAATCTTGCCAATTTAGCTCATCTGGTAGAGCAGCGCCCTCGTAACGCGCAGGTGCTCGGTTCAAGTCCGGGAATTGGCTGTGGAAAGGATCTGCTGATCAGTTTCGGCGGATCTTTTTTTTATGCCTTTTTTTGTAGCATTTTTTTTCCCTTTTTTGTGATTTTTTTCATTGCGGGCGGAATGTTATCGTGATACGCTTGTGCTATGTATTTTCGCGAATCTGATACACCGCTTAATGTGCTGATTGCCGATGACAGTTCTGCAATCAGAATGCTGCTGACCCACACCCTGGAAAAATGGGGATTCAATGTTACAGTCTGTTCAAACGGCAATGAAGTCTGGCAGCAGGTAAAAAAAGGCACCCATTTTCACATTTATATTCTGGACTGGGTTATGCCGGGACTTTCCGGACTTGAGCTGTGCCAGAAAATCAGACAGATGCAAGGCAATGATTACAGTTACATCATGCTGCTGACCAGCAACAGCACCACAAATGAAATTGTCGAAGGGCTTTCAAGCGGTGCCGATGATTATCTGATAAAACCGGTTGCAATCCAGGAACTGAGGGCACGCATCAAAGTGGGACAGCGTCTGTTCAATTATCAGGCGGAACTGCAGAGACGGGAATCAAACGTTCTTGTAAGCTGTTACAAAGCTCTTACAGAACTTGCAGAAGCCCGGGATTACGAAACAGGTACTCATATAGCACGCATCGCAGGACTTTCACGGGCTCTTTCTGAAGCTGCAGGATTGCCATCAGATTTCTGTAAAGATGTGGAAACATTTGCACCTATGCACGACATCGGCAAGGTTGGAATTCCGGACGGAATTCTTCATCTGCCCCGCAGACTGAACGCAGACGAGTTTGCCATAATGAAAACTCATGCCCAGATCGGTTACGAAATCCTGAAAGACAAGAAAACCCTTGAACTGGCCGCAGAAATTGCCTGGTCACATCATGAGAAATGGGACGGAAGCGGATACCCCTGCAGTCTGAAAGGCGAAAACATCCCGCTTTCAGGAAGAGTTGTCTCCATTGCTGACGTTTATGATGCTCTCCGTTCTGTACGACCATACAAAACATCTTTCAGTCACGAAGATTCCATCGAATGGATCATTGATCAGAGCGGAAAAAGTTTCGACCCGGATCTGATTGATGCCTTCAAGAAATGCCACAAGGAACTGGAGCACATTTTTGACAGCCAGTATAATCCGGAGTTCGCACAGTCCCTGATCTTACAGGGATCCCGTGACTGACCGCTCCTGATTACCGGCTTGCATACAGAACATTGCAGCTCCCACCTGTGTCTTTTATTTAGTTACGTCGTGAAGCCACTTGCGGGATTTAAGACGCAGGAAAAGCATGAGAGCCTTTCCGAAATTGTCCGTCATGATACAGATGTAAATCACGATTGCAGGTGCGTGGAACACAAAAGTTGCAAGAGCCGCCAGAGGCAATGAAAGCACATACATGAACAGCACATCGGCAACAGCTGAATAGACTGTGTCTCCACCCGAACGGCACACACCTGTTACCATCAGCATGTTGAATCCGTTGAAGGGATACATAAAAGTCAGGAAGCGCAGCATATACTGAGCCTGAACGATGATGTGCGGTGAAACACTGAAGAAGAATTTCAACGTAAGAGAAAGCGGCCAGAGCATTGCGCCGACAAAAATACCGACAGCAGGAACAAGTTTCGCACAACGGCCTGCATAAGCGAAAGCTGTTTCGCGGCTGCCTTCCCCGATTTTTTTACCTATTAGAACTGAAGCCGCATTTCCGATTCCCATCAGAAAAATCCATGTCAGATTGGAGATTGTGCAGGTGATGTTGTAGGCCGCATAGGCATCAGTTCCTGCGCGGGCCATGATTGCATTCTGAAGCGTTATACCGAAAGACCAGATTGTCTCATTTATGATTACCGGGGCACCGACTTTGAAAAAGCGCGCTGCAAAATCTTTTGAAAATCCGAACAGTTCCTTGAGTTTGCCTGCAGGAGGGAGTTTTTTCCGGTAAGAGATAGCAATCAGGATGATACAGTTGATCAGGTGTGAGATCAAAGTGGCCAGAGCCGCGCCACGTATTCCCATCTGAGGGAAAGGTCCGACTCCGAAGATCAGCAGCCAGTTGAAAAGAGCGTTTACAAGAAGTGACACAACCGAAGCGATCATGGGGACACGCGGGTTTTCCACACTGCGGAGACTGAGTCCGAAAACCATACCCAATGCAAAAAGCGGATAAGACCAGCTTACAATGCGCAGATAGCCTTCGCCAGCGACAATCACTTCCGGATCATCAGAATAAAAACGGAGTACAAGCTGAGGGTCAATCTGAATGACTGCGAAAAACAGAAGGGAAACAAGGAGAGAGACCAGCAGAGAGATTCCGGTTGCCTGCCGAATGTGGAGAATGTCTCTTTTTCCCCAATACTGCGCGACAAAAATTCCACAGCCTGACGTGATTCCAAAGAGAATCATGTTGAAAAAGAAGAAAAAATTGTTTCCGAGTCCTACCGCTGCAATGGATACTTCGCCAAGCCGTCCGACCATGATTGTATCCAGCATGTTAATGAATGAATTCACAAAGTTCTGCAACACAATAGGAGCCGCAATAAAAAGCAGACTTCTGTAGAATTCTCTGTCAAAAGAGTGTTTTGCTTTAATCATATTTTCCTTGATTGATCAATAATTCGGGTTTGAAGCAGACCCGAAATGTAAAAAAACGCTGCAGATTCCGGAAGTAAATTTTCCTGGTCTGCAGCGCTTTGATATCCATCCACCAGTCTGAAAACTTTTTCGACCGGCCAGCTGGAAAAGTTTTCCGGCAGTTCAACAGATCTGCCGGACAGGTAAAGTTTTTAGTTTCTGAAGCTGTGAATTGCAGCCGGAATACGGCCTCCGCGGTTGATAAAATCAGCACAACCGAAGGGACTGACTTTGATGATGGGAGCTCCACCCAGCAGTCCGCCGAATTCCACCCAGTCACCGACTTTTTTGCCTGGAACTGGAATAAGACGCACTGCAGTAGTTTTGTTGTTTACCATACCGATAGCCATCTCGTCAGCGATGATGCCGCTGATTGTTGTTGCCGGTGTGTCACCTGGAATTGCGATCATATCAAGACCGACGGAACAGACACAGGTCATTGCTTCAAGTTTTTCAAGACAGATGGATCCGTCGCGGACTGCTGCAATCATGCCTTCATCTTCTGATACAGCAATGAAAGCACCTGAAAGGCCACCGACATTTGTGCTTGCCATTACGCCGCCTTTTTTGACCATGTCAGTAAGCATCGCCAGGGCAGCTGTTGAACCGGGAGCACCGGCGCGTTCAACACCGATTTCTTCCAGAATGCGGGCAACAGAATCACCTACGGCAGGAGTCGGTGCGAGAGAAAGGTCCAGGATACCGAAGTTCACACCCAGACGGCGTGCAGCTTCTGTACCGACCAGCTGTCCCATACGTGTGATTTTGAATGCGGTTTTCTTGATACCGTCTGCAAGCACATCAATGGGCTGTCCGCGGTATTCTTCACAGGCAGCTTTGACAACGCCCGGACCGGAAACACCGACTGAAAGCACAGCTTCACCTTCGCCAGGTCCGTGGAAAGCACCTGCCATAAAAGGATTGTCTTCAGGAGCATTACAGAAAACCACCAGTTTTGCACAGCCAAGCCCATCTTTATCAGCAGTTGCCTCGGCAGTTTTTACGATTATGTCGCCCATCAGTTTCACGGCATTCATGTTGATACCGTTCTTTGATGTTCCCAGGTTGATGGAAGAACAGACCCTGTCAGTTACAGAAAGTGCATGAGGAATTGAATTGATGAGCGTAAGATCACCTTCAGTCATTCCTTTCTGAACAAGGGCGGAAAAACCGCCGATAAAGTCGACATTCAGTTCTTTTGCCAGTTCATCCAATGTGACTGCCCATTCGGTGTAATCTTTCTCACCGGAAGGTTCCGCAACCATGGAAATAGGTGTTACAGAAATGCGTTTGTTTATGATAGGTACACCGAATTCTGTTTCGATGGAACGTCCAACTTCAACAAGATTGCCTGCGTAACGAAGGATTTTTTCGCGCATGCGGCGGCGGCTTTCTTTTCCGCTTTCGCAGGCACAGTCACGCAGAGAAATACCCATTGTGATTGCGCGCACATCAAGTTTGTGGCGCATGAACATGTTAACGGTTTCTTGGATTTCGGCGGGAGTAAACAGCATGTTGATTCCTTCTGAAAGTCGAATTAAACGCGGTGCATTGCGCCGAAAACGCGCTCATGCATGATGTTGATCTCCACACCCATTGTCTCACCGACTTTGCTCATATCAGCCCTGAGATCCGCAATCGTAATTGCAGACTGAGAAAGATCAACCATCATCATCATGACGAAATTACCGGACAGAATAGTCTGTGTAATGTCTACGATATTTACTTTTTTTTCTGAAAGGTATGCGCTTACGCGAGCGATAATACCAACCTGATCGGATCCGACAACTGTGATAATTGCATTATTCATGTCTGAAAGAATACCGAATTAGCAAATAAAACTCAACGGGAAAAACAGAGGGAAAAAACCCCTGGAAACATTGTTTCCAGGGGTTTCAAATACAAGATCAATCTTCTGTGTTTTCTTCCGCCGGTTCAAGAAGTTCAGCAAGAACCTCGGCTTTATATTCAGCCTGTACCATGGCTGCGTCAAATTTAGCGGTAACCTTTGTCAGAAGTTTTGCATCCGGTTTTTTTGCCGCAAACATTCTGTAGAAATCCACAGCAGTCTTCCGGCACAGTTCCAGTTTTTCCTTGTTGAACCAGACCACATTGTCAAAACTGTTGGCCCCGATAGTGTCAAAAGCCCGTGGACTTTCCAGGAACACAGAATAGGCTCTGTACAAAGATTCATCTGCGTCTTCAGGCAGAAGCGCAGTACCAGCTGTAAGAACCGCGTCCACAAAAATGCGGAACAAGGGGAACAGTCTGTCATAACTGGAGCCCGCATCAGACAGAAGATCACGGATCTTACGGTCAAGGCGCCACAGTTCTATCAGTGTCTGCACATCTTTTACCGTTGCCGTTCTGCCGCACATTTCAGTGAGTGAGAAAGCAAAAGCAAATCCACAAAGAGCTTCCACTTCAGAACGCTCGGTCAGCTTGAGTGCGGCCAAAGACTTGATACGCTTTTCAAAGGCTTTCCAGGCTTTTTCTGCGCGTAAAGTCCATTCTGTTCTGTCAGCAGGGGAAACAATTTTTGACACAGCCTTCTCTGCTGCCGCTATTTTCTTCGAATGAGCCGCAGCCGCTTTTGCAGCAGCTTTTTTCGCTTCTTTTTCCGACAGTTTTTCTGACACATCAGATTCAGGAAGTTTTTCATCAGCCGGTTCCGCAGAGATTTCCGCAAAACGCAGAGCAGTCAGAGCTTCTTCTGCACCATAACCGGAAGCGACAAACTCCCCGAGTTTTTTAAAGTAGGCCATTGCAGGAGTTTTTTCAGCCGCAAGAATATCCGCCAGCTTTTTAACCGGTTTTACTGAGGCAGTGTCAGCTGCTGCAGTTGAATCAGCCTGTTCCGCAACATTTTTTGCCTTCTTTGCTGCCGGAACTTTTGCTTTTTTGACACAGACATCAGCCACATCAGAGACAAATCCAGAAGAAAGAGCCTCTGTCAAAGTTCCATACAGATCCTTCAGATAAACCTCTTTAAGCGCAACATCCACATTGCGCATGCCCCTGCCATTAAGATAACCGCACAGAGCCCGCCATTTTCCTGCAGAATCGTCGGTCACTTCATACATGTTAAGAAGCACCTGATATTCAAATCCGTTCAGGCTGATGAACATTCCGTCTCTTTCCAGCGCTGCATTTTCACGGATATACCACAGACCGCTTCTCTGTTCCTGGAAAACCAGGAATGTGTCAGGAGCTGAAGACAGATTCAATGCCTGTGCAATGGATTTTGTCTCGTGATGAATGTTACCGTCTCCGTCTTTCACGGCGGAAGGACAGGACACTTTGATCCAGCCCGCTGCAGACTGATAGACGTTATTATAGAAGACAACCGCACGTTCTGAGCCGGATCTGTTTGAATAAGCGAACACATTCTCGTTTACGGAACCATTGTTCCAGACATCGAAGAAACAGAAGTTTTCGATACCGCTGAACAGATAACGTTTTTTCATCAGCGGGAAAATATCGTGCTCATGGCGGGCGATCAGTCCCAGATTCGGCTGTTCATCCTTGTAGGCCTTTGTGTACTCCATTCCGTATTTTTCTTCAAAGCCCTCGATCTGGCCGTGTCCGAACATTGGAAGACCTGGCATAGTAACCATGAGTGTACAGACTCCGAAGTACTTGTCATCACGACCGAACTGGGCAACAGCTGTTTCCTCGTCCGGATTGTTCATGAAGTTTACAAAACGCTTCAGGACCTCAGGATCAAACTCCATTGTATTTTTTACAGTGTCACGATATTTCTGGTTTTCTTCCTTCTTGAGCATATTCATGAAAGCACTGTTGTAAACACGGTGCATGCCCAGAGTGCGGACAAAATAGCCCTCCATCATCCAGAAGGCCTCAGCAAGAAGCAGTGTGTCCGGAACTTCCTGAGCACAACGGTCAACAACTTCTCTCCAGAATTCATTGGGAATGGCATTCTCAAAATCATTGCTGCTCATTGCGTATTCTGAACGGCTTGCAATATCTCCGCCATGACCAGGTTCCGGATACCAGAGACGACGGATATGCTTTTTGGCAAGAACCATTGCTGCATCAAAGCGGATAATCGGGAAATTGCGTGCCACATGGAGAATTTTCTGGATCACTTCTTCCCGCGCCTGAGGATTGAGGAAGTCAATCTGAGCCGTATCATTCCATGGCAGACCGGTTCCGTCGTTTCCATGGTACAGATACCGGACATCACCGGTCGCATTGTCCACACGCTTGTAAACGACTGCACAGTCATCCTTTGAATAATAATGATCTTCAAGATAAACACTGATTCTCGGATCAAGTGAAAGATTCTCGCCTGTAAATGTGTAGCCGGGGAAAGGACATTCACGTGTCTGGACAAAAAGATCAGGGCGTTCAACAACCCATCTGCTGTCCAGTCCTGTGTGGTTCGGAACCATGTCTGAAGCCAGACGGATTCCTCTGCACCAGAGTCTGTAACGCAGATTCTCAAGAGCTGGCCATCCACCCAGTTCCTCTGCAATGTCATAATCATGGAGACTGTAGGCACTGGCTGCCGCTTCCGGGTTTCCGCATTTCTGTTTGATGCGCTTGCTTCCCCAGCTGCGTTCCCAGAGACCGATAAGCCAGAGTCCTGTGAAACCCTGATTTGCAAGAGTATCCAGTTCTTCGTCGGGAATCTGGTCCAAAGTTCTGATGGAACGGCCATATTTTTTTGAAAGCTGGTCAAGCCAGACAAGAACAGTTTTTGCCATGAGCACAACCCGCGGCATCCATTCACGGTCGGGGCTGAACCGCTCATATTCTTTCATAAGGGAGTCGTAACTGTATGGCTCCATAGGTGGAAGACCGCCTCCTCCCTGTCCGCCGGCACCACCACCGAATCCCTGCCAGGAAGGTTTTTCTTCTTCTGCAATCATATCAATTCCAGAAAGCAGAAGGCGACGGATCAATTCGCCAAAAAGTGAGACCCAGTGCTGCCGGATGTAATCCAACTGGCCTCGCAGACTGTTGGGACTGAAAAGTGCCGGCTCACGGAGCATGGAGATCAGATCTGTGTAGTTTGGTCCGAAAAGGGGCTGCTTTTTGAAGAACTCCTGGATTTTTGTCCAGGATTCCGGGTAATCCGGATTCTCTGCGAGAATATCGTCTCCAAAGAGCATAGAAAACTGAGCCATCGCAGGATTTTCGGAAGTCAGATGCAGAAGGACCATTTCCTCCAGTGTCGTAACCCGGTTGCTGATGCCTTTCGTACTTGCAGAAAGATAATCTTCCTGTGAAACCTGACCAGCATAAACTGCGACAGGCGGGAATTCAGCTGAAAATTCGGAGATCAGTGCGTCCACTCTGTCTTTTCCCAGCTCCGATTCCAGATATGCAAGAAGTTCTTCAAAAGCTTTGGGATTCTGCTGCTTACGGAATTCAGCGCACACATGATGGAAAATCTCATCAATCAAACCCATCGCATTGATCTGCCCCGCCTTCAAAAGCTGGTCTGAAGGAAGCAGATTCTGCATCGCTGTATTTACTTTCCGGGCAAAAACACGCACAGCCTTGAAATCCCTGAAAATCACATTGCCGTCATAGGAAAAGAGAGCCTTGTCAAATCCGCACAAATCACGGATCCGTCTGTTGATATGAAATTCCATCAGTTTTTCCCCTTTGTTTTTTTTGTCTTGGAAAGTGCCTTTATGGCCGCACATAGTTCTTTATCTTTATTCAGATCCTCAATCAGCGCCGGCAGACGGTATGTCCAGTTGAAATCATTAACGCTTCCAGGAACATTGACTCTCTCGGCTTCCGGGTCTTCGTCATAATATTCCGCTTTCAGTGCCAGATAATCCTGGATCGGATGGATTATATAACTGCTTGCTGAAGTCGCTGTCACAGACAGAATGCGCTCTGCAGTTTCCGGAGTATAAGAGCCGTCAGGTTCCAGCTCGGGACAGAAAGTTTCTGAAAAATCCGCTGCATCAGCTTCCTTTAGCCACCAGAGACGCAGTGTGGAACTGTCGTGGACGCTGGTCGTGGTGACGCTCTGCACAGGATAATCGGCAAAATCCTCGAAAGGCTGCCCGGGTTGATCCCATAGACGGCTCCAGCGCACAACTTTAAGACGCTGGATGTTCAGGTCATGAAGGACAGATGGCAGGCAGTCAATGTTTGCTCCCAGATCTTCAGCGCAGGGCACCATGTCCGTGCAGTCGGTCAGTTCACCAAGGACAGTGCGTGCCTGTTTTTCCCACAGATATTCCATTTTTCTGCTCTTTTCCGCAAAAAGCTCCCTGAAAAACTCCTGCTCCCGGGCATCGAGACTTTTCCAGGCTGTTGTTTCGGTATATGTCCAGATTGGATAAAACCTGTCTTTATCAACTTCTACCAGCATCCGGTCCCGCCACTTTTCTGCAAGGGCCTGCTTTACAGGTTCAGGAATGTCGGAACGGCAGTAAATATCACTGTCACAGGAAATCCCGCTGTTGAAAAGCCACAGTTCCTCATCTCCTATGCGGTCCGCCACAGTGCGGAGAATCCCGTGACTTCCAAGATAATCCCCGTTGTTAACCGCTTCCACAAGGTTTGTGGGAATATGCGGGCGGCTCAGCCAACGGATGCGCTCGTCAGAAAAACCTTCATTATTAAGTTCTGCCCGTGTAATCGGTTCAAAAGGTTCCGTATGTCCCAGAACAGCAGTTGTTTCCCCGTAAGGAATTGCCCAGATGCGGAAAAATCCCAAGATGTGGTCAATGCGGTAAACATCATAGTATTTTGAAGCAGTTTTCAGCCGGTTTTTCCACCAGGAATAATCCTTTTCGGCAAGATTTTTCCAGTTATAAGTCGGAAATCCCCAGTTCTGCCCCACCGGATTGAATCCGTCCACAGGAGAACCAGCCCTGAGAGAATCATTGAAAAATTCAGGATGAGCCCATGCGTCATGAGAATCCTCGTTCATCATGATCGGTATATCACCCTTGATTTTCAGTCCCTTTTCCCGGACATAAGCCGCCGCTTCTGAAAACTGCTGGTCGAGACGCATCTGGAGCCATGCGTAAAAAAGCTCATCACCCTCAATCTTCCGGTCCTGCCAGCATCTGTCTTTGGGCCAGCTTTTCCAGGAAGCCTGCATATAATCATCTTTATAATGCATGAAGACGGCATACTCATTCACCCAGAGATTTTCTTCAATCCAGGCGGAAAGATCTGCATCCGCTGCTATTGTTTCCCGGTTTTTCTCGTAGACTGCCCGCAGGATCCTAAGTTTTTCATTCCTTACCTGTGTGTAATTGAAACGCTTCAAGGATTCAGTGGCTGTCTTGAATTTTTTCAGTTCTTTTGCTGCTTCCGGAGCATTCTGTAGTTCCGGAAGATGAGCTATTGATAAATAAATCGGATTAAGGGCAAAGGCTGACAGAGCACTGTAAGGAGAACTTCCGGTTCCCGTATCATTCACAGGCAGAATCTGAATCAAAGAAAAGCCTGATTTTCTGCAGAAATCAGCAAAGGGAATCAAATCCAGAAATTCACCGCAACCCGCACTTTTTTTTGTTTTCAATGCGCTTACAGGCACAGCTGTTCCGAAAGTTTTCATGGAAGCCTCCACTGCTTAGTAAACCGTTTTACACAATGCAATGTCAACATGTTTACAAAGAATATTACTCAGAGCCGCTAAATCACAGACGGTCCCAGAAACCTCAATTGCAATGTTTCTTAAAAAAGCAACAGGATTATCCCCTTATAGACAGAATCTTAATCAAGTAATAAAAAGACTGCCAGGAAGGCTGTAACTGCCAAAATCGCTAGATATCGTCGCTACACGCGAAAGGCGGCATGGAAACTATCATTCCGCCTTGTGAGTGTTTTTGTCAGTAGCTACCTTCCTTCTCGTATTCTCACAAATATACGAGGTTACTGTCCGTAAACGGATATTTCCGAAAAGCAATTCAGAAGCTTAATTATACAACAAAACATTGATTTATGGAAAAATGTTTTATGACTGGAAGTATTTATTTGCAATAAAGGGATGTTTTATGCAAGAATGAAAGTATTGTACGGCACAGTTATATAAACTGGAGGTTTGTTATGTTTTCTATTTTGAGACGCCTGTTTATTAAGAATTACTCAGATTATACAGATCCGAAAGTCCGGACCGCCTATGGAATTCTCTGCGCAGGATTCGGGATTTTCCTGAACGTGGTTCTGAGCGGTTTTAAATTCCTTGCAGGCGTAATCAGCAGATCCGTTGCACTTACAGCAGATGCCATGAACAACCTGTCTGACGCAGCAAGCAGCATCGTAACTCTTCTGGGTTTTAAACTGGGCGCAAAAAAAGCAGACAAAGACCACCCCTTCGGTCACGGACGGCTTGAGTATATTGCAGGCCTTGTTATTGCCGGAATCATCCTTATCATGGGATTTGAACTTGCAGTTTCTTCCATTAAAGGAATCATGCATCCTGAAAAGACCGAATTCTCCGTTCCTGCAGCCGTGATCATGATCGCTTCAATCCTGATCAAATTCTACATGTATTTTTACAATCACCGCACTTCAAAACTGATCTCATCTCCCGCTCTTGATGCAACAGCAAAAGACAGTCTCGGAGACATGATTTCAACTGCTGTGGCATTTGCATCTCTTATTCTCGGAATCTGGACCGATCTGCCTGTAGACGGAATCGGCGGACTGATTGTCTCAGTTTTCATCCTGAATGCAGGACGTGAAGCTGCACAGGACACAATTGACCCCCTTCTTGGACTGCCTCCGGAAAAAGAATTTGTTGACGGTATTGAGGAAACTGTCATGGCCCATGAAATTGTAGTCGGGATCCACGATCTTATCGTACATGATTACGGTCCCGGACGCAGAATCATCTCGCTGCATGCGGAAGTTCCCGGAAACCGAAATATATTTGACATACACGATGAAATAGACGTGATTGAATTCGAACTTGCACAGAAATTCAACTGCTGGGCAACAATCCACATGGATCCCATCGATACAGAAAACCAGCGTCTTAAAGAGTTGAAGGTTCTGGTCAGCGAAATCTGCCGATCCATAGACAGCCGCATCTCAGCCCATGACATCAGGATGGTTCCCGGAACAACTCACACAAATCTGATTTTTGACATTGTCCGGCCCCTGGACTGTGTTTATTCCGAGGACGAACTCCGTTCCATGATCTTTGCAAAAGTCAGGGAAACCCAGCCTGACGTCCTCTGCGTGATCACCGTGGATGTGCCTTTTGTCTGACCTGCTGAATGTTTGAATAAAGATCTGCAATCTGTTACAATTCCTGCATGATTATCAGCTCAATTGACCT
Source organism: Treponemataceae bacterium (assembly GCA_045599005.1). GTDB lineage: Bacteria > Spirochaetota > Spirochaetia > Treponematales > Treponemataceae > Treponema_I. Next base: position 105,210 of record JAZRVF010000026.1, on the reverse strand, counting down.
TAAAGACGGCAAAGTCGTCCAGCTTAAAAACGGAAAAGATTTGATGCTGCAGCGGGATGACGCCGATTCCCTGATTGCAGAATTTGACAGATACGGCGAAGTTGCAGTCATTGACCTAGACGCCGCTCTCGGAAACATTATCACCGAAGGCAAGGAACGTGGTTCCACAGCGAACACACCCATTCTAAAAAGCCTTCTCCGCAAAGGAAATATCCGTGTAGGCGGTGGAATCCGTGATGTTAAAAAAGCCAAAGAACTTATTTCTCTTGGTGCAGAAAAAGTCATCATCGGATCCGCAGCCTGGGCCAGTGCTGAAGAAAGAGCCAGTGGAGCGATTCTTAACACTGCTTTCCTTGATGAACTTACATCAGCAATCGGCCGCCAGAGAATCATAATCAGTGTTGATGCCATCAACGGAAAAATCGCTGTGAAAGGATGGACAGAGACCAACGGAATTGATCTGATTGAAGGTGCAAAAGCTGCTGAGACTTATGCCAGCGAACTGCTTTTTACATGCGTTGAGAAAGAAGGATGCATGCAGGGCACAGACATGGAAGCCGCAAAAAAACTCCGTGACGCAGTAAAATGCCGTGTTGTTGTTGCCGGCGGTGTCTCGACTCTTGAAGAAGCTGTTGCCCTTGAAAAAATGGGATGCGATGTCCAGATGGGTATGGCTCTCTACACCGGAAAAGTCTCCCTTAAAGACGCATTCATCGAATGCCTCAACTGGGAAAAAGCCGCCGAAACTTCCGCAGGCCTTATTCCCGTGATTGCGCAGGCTCCAAGCGGAGAAGTGCTCATGATGGGATACGCAAACAAAGAAGCTTTCAACAAAACATTTGACAGCGGAAAACTTACTTTCTGGAGCCGCACACGCAATGTTCTCTGGACAAAAGGAGAGCATTCCGGTCACCATCTTTCTGTAATCCGCCTGCGCGCAGACTGTGACAGAGACACAATTCTTGCAACTGTCGTTCCCCACGGCGGAGTCTGTCACACCGGAAGTTATACCTGCTTCACATCCGACCCGGATGCACCCAGCACAATGGAACGGCTTTATGATGTAATCGCTGACCGCTTTGCCAATCCGAAACCCGGTTCCTACACAGCAACTCTTGATGACAAACGGGTCCGTGAAAAAGTTGAGGAAGAAGCCGAAGAAGTGACCGAAGCTGAAGGAAAAGACGAAGTAATCTGGGAATGTGCTGATCTTCTCTACTTCCTGAATGTCCTCATGTACAAAGAGGGCGTAACATGGAGCGATGTAATGGGAGAACTTGACCGTCGCCATAAAAAATAATTACAGGTTCTGCTGAAACTTACATCATCAATCAAAAGGAAAAGATTATGGCTGAAATGAAAATCATCAGTTCAAAGGAAATCTCTCAGGATTTTTACCTGCCACGCAAAATTGCCAGCGATGTCCATGACATTGTTCAGGGAATCATTGATTCTGTGCGCAAAGACGGAGATCAGGCTTTGCATCAGATGAGCGAGAAATTCGATCAGGCAGCACCGAAATCCCTTCTGATTGATCCCGCCGATCTTGCACGTGCTGCAGAAAAACTCCAGAAGGAGAATCCGGAACTTTTTGCGGCACTCAGTTACACATATAAGCTGACTTTTGATTTTGCCAGACAGCAGCGGAACTGTTTCACAGATTTTGAGACTGAACTTGCTCCCGGACTGATTACCGGACAGAAAACCATCGCTGTGGAAAGGGCCGGACTTTATGCACCTGCCGGAAGATTCCCTCTTTTCTCAACGCTGATTATGTGCGCCGCTCCTGCCAAAGCCGCAGGGACAAAAGAAATTGTGCTTTGTACACCGCCCCGCAGACACCCTGAGAATCCGGATCTTCCCTGGGCTGATGAAAACATTATGGCAGCTGCCCACATCTGCGGCATCACAAAAGTGTTTGCCTGCGGAGGAGCACAGTCTGTTGCCGCAATGGCTTATGGAACTGCATCTGTTCCCCGCTGTGATGTAATTGTGGGCCCCGGAAATAAGTTTGTCCAGGAAGCAAAACGCATTCTTTACGGAACTGTAGGCATAGATTTTGTTGCCGGTCCTACAGAAGCCTTTGTTATTGCGGATGACAGCGCGAATCCGGCATGGGTTGCGGCAGATCTGCTCGCACAGGCTGAACACGATGCCGATGCACAGGCAGTCCTTGTCACTACATCAGCAGAACTTGCGGAAAAAGTTGCAGCCCAGGTAGATATTCAGCTTTCAAGCCTTTCAACCAGGGAAACCGCCCTTGCTTCAGTCCGCAACAACGGTCTGATTATTGTGGCGCAGGACCTGGATGAAGCTGCGGAAATTGCAAACAGAAAAGCTCCCGAACATCTGGAGGTTGCTTTTGACGAAGGTTCTGACCGAGATTACCTGCTTTCAAAAGTACATAATTATGGAACACTTTTTGTAGGACACTATGCAGCGGAAGTTCTTGGCGACTATGCAGCCGGTCTTAATCATGTTCTGCCGACATCAGGAAGCGCACGCTTTACGGGCGGTCTTTCAGTGCGGCATTTCATTAAAACAGTCACCACACTCCGCACTGAGGAAAACTCTGATGGATCCATCAAGGAAGGTGTTGTGAGATCTGCGCAGACTGCCGATGTTCTAGGCCGTACAGAAGGTCTTGAGGGACACGCCGCCGCCGCACGCGCACGACTGTAACCGATTTTCAAAAACCAGATTCCACAAGCTAAAGAAAACAGTCTGAGTAAAAACTCGGGCTGTTTTTTTATGACTGCACACCACAATGCCCATCAGGATTCTTTGGACAAAAAAAAGACTGCCCCGTAACAAGGCAGTCTTCCTTTTAAGTTGATTTTTATCAGATCAAAGTATCCAATGCGTTTACAATTGTCTGATCGTAACGTTCCGGATATTTTCGCAGTTCACTGATTGCAGTTTCCTTGTCGAAAATGCCATGATAATTGCGCTTTGAAATCTGAGCAATGAATGATTCTACAACACGGATAAGCCGTGAAACTGCAGGAATCTGTTTATCATGCAATCCGTCAGGATAACCGGATCCGTCCAGATTTTCATGATGCATAAGGATTGCTTCCACAAACACAGATTTGAATTTCTCCGGCACAAAATCAATCAGTTTGATTCCTTCGCGGACATGGCTGCGGATCTGATATTTCTCTTCCTCAGTAAGTGAACCTTTGTTCAGAAGGTTTTCATCCAGATTGAGGAATCCAATGTCATAAACCATTGCGGCACAGAAATAAAGCATTGAAGTGTACTCTCCAAGATCCATTTTCTGTGCGATTTTGAATACCAGTTCCGCAACATTTTTGGAATTGTTCTTGCGGTTGGTGATTTTATCAATTTTCTGACCCCAGCGTTCACATGCAGTGGCAAGATCACGGAGTTCGGCACGGAGTTCGTCATTCACTTCTTTCTTGTCAAACTGCTGAAGGGCTTTTCGACCGCTTTTTGCCTCACTGTTTGCTGACTCAAGAGCACGCATTCCACTGTAAAGATCTTCAAGGCTGAGATTGTTGTAATTGCTGGAAGCTTCCAGAGGAATACGCTGCAGCTCACTTACAACACGCAGAGTCTCTGCAAACAGTTTCTGCTGTTTTCTTGACATTGAGATACTGATGATCGCGGCAATGATTCCGATAAAAATCAGTCCCACAAGAACAGCCAGCACAATCATAATCTGCTTTGTCGAAGCCTTTGAAGCTTCCGCGGTGTTTTCAATACCTACAAGAACATTCTCCATTGCTTCTTTCTGCTGTTCCTGAAGCAAAGTCTGCGCCTGCAGACTTTCATTGATCGCCGCGCTTGTCTCTTCCTGATTCTGAATCAGTGTCTGGGATGTTGCCTGCAATGTCAGATTTGCCTGTTCCTGACCATCAAGAATTGACTTTGTGGTTGACTGCAGCGTCTGGTTTGTCTGCTCCTGTCCGTCAAGAATCGTCTTTGTGGTTGACTGCAGTGTCTGGTTTGTCTGCTGCTGCCCGTCAAGAATCGTCTTTGTGGTTGACTGCAGTGCCTGGTTTGTCTGCTGCTGCCCGTCCAAAATCGTTTTTGTGGTTGACTGCAGTGCCTGGTTTGTCTGCTCCTGACTGTTCAGCAATGTCTGAGTGGTTGTCTGAAGAGACTGTGTTGTATTCTGAAGTGTCTGATTTGTTGTCTGGATCAGCTGGTTTGTTTCCTTCTGGCCCTGTGTCAGAACCTGCTGATTCTGAGCCAGAAGCGAATTGGTCTGTTTCAGAGCCTGTTCTGTCAAAGCCTGGTTTTCTTTTATAGCCTGGCTTGTCTGATCATTTGCATTTTTCAGTGCTTCCGTAGCCTGAATTGCAGTTTTCTGTGCATCAGCCAGAGCCATGGTTGTCTGCTCCTGAACCTGCTTCATTGCTTCCACCTGAGCCTGTGCAGCCTGCATAGACTGGGCAGCCTGGTTCTGGGCATCCTGAATTGCTTTTGCAGCCTGGGCTGTCTGCTGCTGTGCGGACTGAAGAGCCATTGCTGCCTGATCCTGGGCTTCCTTCATAGCCTGGGCTGTCTGCTGCTGCTGTGCCTGCATTGCCGCAATCTGTTCCTGACTCTGCTGGAATGCAAGAGCTGTCTGCTGCTGCTGTGCCTGGGCCGCTTCCAGAGCCTGTGCTGACTGTTTCTGGGCATCAGCGAAAATCTGGGCTGTCTGCTGCTGCTGCGCCTGAGCATCCTTCAAAGCCTGTGTTGTCTGCTGCTGCTGGAGCTGCATGGCTGCAATCTGCTCCTGACTCTGCTGGTAAGCCAATGCTGTCTGTTCCTGAGAAGCAGACAGTTCGTCAATCTTTGACATAAGCGTATTGTTTGCAGCAATCAAGGCTTCAGTCTGCTCGGAACTTGCACCCTGTCCCATGTTGCTTGCCACTTTAAGGGCTTCTGTCTCAATTCGGAGCTTCTCAATCTGTGCTGCTTCAGCATCAAACTGGGTCTGAACCTGATTGATCTCACGAGTCAGTTTTGCATCTATTACAGAAGGGAATTCAGAACCCCACTGGCGGAACTCTGCAAAAGCAACAGTATCACCGGAAGCTTTCACATCCCTGAGATAATCCGAATAAATCGCCTGAGCAAGAGAAATGACGTTGTCCGGCACTTTGCCTGCTTCATACTGTCCCAGGGCCATGTTGATGTATTTGAAAGCGTCAGCATTATTACCGTTGACGTAAGCCTTGTTAGCCCCGTCAACATAGCGGGAAACGAGAGTACTCTGGCAGAAAATCATTCCTGAGGCCAGAACCAAAAAAAGAAGTGTTGTGAAAAAACGTTTATTCATCTCTCTTAACTCCAATTCCTAATGTTAAATGGAAACGATTTGAAAAATTATTGTCCTGAATAAAACAGTTGTCTCTGATTGATCCTGAAAGAATCAATGAAAGATGGGACATGTCGACAATCGGCATATTCACATTGGCACCGAATGCAAAAGCTGACTGGATTCCGCGGTATGCGATATGACCCGGATAATATTCTGCATAGAAGTCAAAGATTGCAGGTCCCAGAAGAACATTCCTGTAGTTGAGACCGACAACAGGTGAATAGAAGATCTCTTTGTGTGAACCGGTGCCGGGAATGTTGTTGTACTGCTGTGCCATGAAACCGAGACGCAGATAAACATTGGGTGTATCAAGATCACTGATTGAAATGAGCGGAACAAAAGAGAAATCCCAGATGACATCTGAAGTTGATCTGCTTCCGGCAGAAAGAGAAATCGGCTGGATGGCGGCATTGACCGTTGCACCGATAGAGAATCCTTTTCCATAATAGATCAGGTCAGTAGAGACTCCCAGACCATAACAGAGCTTGATTGCGGGAGAAGTACCCGGAGCCAGAACAAGTCCCAGATCCGCTGCGTTGATCGCCCCGTTCCAGACTGTATCGCCGCGGTGGGCTACTGCAGGTTTGATGAACACTTTCTCACCGGATTCAGTATTGACAGGAATCTCATAATCAGCTTCTGCCTTGGCTTTTACCAATTCCGGAACACTTTCGATGTAAGCGGCTTCCTTTTCCTTCTGGACAGCGGCAAGTTTTTCTTCCTCCGCATGCAGGGCACGTCGTTTCTCCAGAGTATTCTCGACAACGTAGTACAAACTCAGTGCTTCCTCAGAGCCCAGGTTTACGTCAATTACAGCCAGCGTCATTTCCTGAATCAACTCAAGCTGATTTGTAATGAAAAGACCTTTTGAACTGCTCAGGACATATTTTTCAAGAATACTGTAGTCTTCCGAGCCGTAGGTTTTTTCCAGAATCGCACGGACTGTCTGCGGAGATTTCTGCATGAAGGCATGATCAATCTGCGTCAGCATCTCTTCCAGACTCTGGGCAAACAACATGCCGGAGAACAGAAGAATCAGCAGACAGCAGGCAACACGCGCATGAGCGAATCTTTTCATAAGAACCTCAATGTGTATTGATAAAAGCAGGAAAAGGGATTCCAAACTTTTTTTATACTGATTGATTATAGCACAATATCTGCGCAAAATCGTTAGTTTTCAGCGAATTTTACTGGAAAATATACCATAATATCAAGGGTTGCAGAGTATTCCAGGACACTGAATTTCAGATTCCGTGCACCGGATTGCCCTCTGTCATTGATTTGACAGAATTCCCATAATTGAGTACTAATTAATCAGAAAATTTTTTTATCCGCGCATTAATTGCAGGAGAGCAAATCAGGAGGATTTGATGAAAAAAGCTGGCAAAATTGCAGCATTGATTGTTGCAATCGCATTCATTTTCAGCAGTGTTGCATTCGCAGCATCTGGCAGTAGAGTTATCCGTGATCCCGATACAGTGTACACACTCAAGATCATGCACACAAACGATCACCACGGAGCAACACTTTCCAAGGACGGAAAATACGGTCTCGCAGAACGCGCAACTTACATCAAGAGTGTACGTGAAGAAGGCGGCAACATTCTTCTTCTCGATGCAGGTGACATCAACACAGGTTCCGCACTTTCAAACATGTTCCACGCAGAACCGGACATCATGGCTTATAACCTGATGGGTTATGAGGCAGCGGCATTCGGAAACCATGAATTCGACAGCAGTCTTGATGTTCTTCTGACTCAGATGGAGATTGCAGATTATCCTTTTGTATGTGCAAACATCGTTGACGAAGACGGAGATTATCTCGGACGCCCCTATCTTATCAAAGATTACGTCGGTTTCCGCGTAGGTATCTTCGGTCTTACAACACTCCGCACACTTACAATCGCAAGCCCTGATGCAAGCCTTACATTCATTGATGAGATTGAAGCTGCAGCAGACATGGTTGACCTGCTCCGCAACGAAAAGAACTGTGACATCGTTATCCTGCTGGGTCACCTTGGAGATGTTCTTGAGACAGCTGACCAGAACACATCAATCAAAGTTGCAGAGGCTGTTGACGGAATCGACCTGATTGTTGACGGTCACTCACATTCTTTCATGACAGAACCTGCATGTGTAAACGGAACTTACATCGTTTCCTCAAACGAATGGGGAAAATATGTGGGAACCGGTACTCTTTCAATCAAGAACGGAAAACTGGTCGGATTTGAATGGGCTCCTGTGGAAATCACATCAGAAGCTTTCCCTGCCGATGCTGAAGTTCTTGCAATGCTCGATCCTTACATCCAGGAATCAAATGCAAGCCTCAAGGAAGTTGTTCTTAAAACAACAGCTGCTTTTGACGCCGGTAACAAATGGAGCCGCAAATGGGAAACTCCTATCGGAGACCTGGTAGCAGACGCTCTGGTAGGTTATGTCCGCAACCACGGTGTTTCTGTTGACTTCGGCTTCACAAACGGTGGTAACATCCGTGCAAGCCTTCCTGCAGGTGATGTAACACGCGAAAACATCATGACAGTTCTCCCCTTCGAAAACTACGTATACGTGATCACACTTACAGGTGAAGACATGATGGACTTCGCTGACTTCATTCCTACACTCAACCAGGGTGCCGGTGGATTCCTCCAGATGTCAAAAGAAGTTTCCTACACACTGGAATTCGATGAAAACGGAAACAACGGACGCATTTCTGACGTTCTGATCAACGGTGAACCCATTGATCCTTCCGCAACATACCGCATGGTAACAAACGACTACCTGTCAAACGGTGGAGACGGATACACAGTTCTTACAAGAAGCATCGATACATACAACACATCAATGCTCATGAGCGATGCTGTTGTTGAATACGCTCAGTCACTGGGCGCCCCGCTGACTCCCGTCACAGACGGACGCATCACTGTTATCGGTGGTGTAAAAGACTGATCAGCAGCTGTCGAAGTCAGTCAGTGTTTTTCATCTGGCTGACAGAGCAATGCCTGTCAGATCCGGCAGGCATTGTTTTTTTACTTGGAGGCTCCCGGACTCCGGTTCTGGGCCTCTTCAGGACTGCGGAAGCATCAGACACCTTATCCGCAGTTTCTCCAGGTGTCATGTACTCTAACACTTTCTACAGACTAGGAACTAAACATGTCAGAACAGATCAATTCAACAAAAAAAACAAAACATCTTAAAAACATTGCAGCAGTCGGTGCCCTGGGCGCCCTTACAGTTCTTTTCGGTTTCACACGCCTCGGAATGATTCCATGGTTTTCAGGCGCCTCTATCACAATTCTTCACGTTCCCGTAATTCTTGGAACACTTCTTTTCGGACTTATCCCCGGTATGTGCATCGGTGCAATTTTCGGTCTTACATCACTGATTCTTGCAGCTACACAGGGCACAGGACTGGATCTTCTTTTCGTAAACCCTGTTGTATCAGTTCTGCCCCGCATTCTGATCGCGCCTGCAGTTTATTTTGTGGCAAAACCCTTCCAGTCCTCAAAAAACAGTGCTGTTTCTATCGTCGGTGACGGAATCGCAGCTTTTGTCGGAACACTGGTAAACACAATTCTGGTACTTGGATCCCTGGTTGTCATCTACAAAGCAATCACCTGGGAAGTTGTATGGACCGTTCTTATCTCCAACAGTCTTCTTGAGGCTGCCGCTGCTGTTGTAATCTGTATCGCAGTCATTCTTATCTGGAAAGCTGCCGGAAAGAATAAGAAATCACGGTTGAATTCAGAATCAGAAGAGGAATAATACAGACATAGCATGAAAATCATCATCGTTGGGGCCGGATTCACCGGTATTCAGCTGGCAAAACGGCTTATCCAGGATAAAAATGACGTTATTCTTATTGAAAGCGACGAAGAAACCGTCCGGCATGCCTCAAACCGCCTGGACTGCATGGTGATGCAGGCAAACGGAAACAGTCTCGTCACACTGGAAGAAGCAGGCATCTCAAAAGCTGATGCCATTGTTGCAGTAACCGACTCCGACGAAGTTAACATGATTACCTGTTCACTGGTGAATTCTGTTTATCCCCAGATAACAAAAATTGCCCGTGTCCGCAACTACGACTATTATGCCGAGGCTGTGGCTGCGGGTTCAAAAACCCAGGCTGAGAACCATGGTCACCTTTACGGAATTGATTTCATGGTCCACCCTGATGTTGAGGCCGCCGATGCAATTGTCGGAGCGGTTGAACACGGTGCTCTGTCCGAAGTCATGGATTTTGAGGACTCGGATTTTGAGCTTACCCAGATTACCGTAGAGCCGGACAGTTCCTTTGCCGGCGTTCCAATCCAGAACATACGTACTCTTACACAGGTTCCTTTTCTGGTTGCTTTTATCGAAAAGGCCGGAGTTGCTTCCCTGCCTTCAGGCCCCACAGTACTTGAAGCCGGTGACAGAATCGGCATTCTTACAAAACGGGATTGTGTTGCAGAATTTATCAGGCTCTGCGGCTCTGAGATGCAGACATTCCGTAAAATTGCTCTTCTGGGTGCCGGAAGAATCGGTACCTGTATTGCAGAAAAACTTCTGAAAGAAAAAAAATCATCTCTTTTCAAAAGACTTTTTGGAATTCAGCAGAAACTTCAGCAGGAATTCCTGATTATTGAACCTGACGAAAAACAGGCCGCCATAGCAGCGGAAAAATTCCCTTCTGCCAGCATCTGTCATGCGGACATTACTGATGAGGGAATCATAGAAGAAGAGAACATTGCCTCTTTTGATCTTGTGATCGCAGCGACACGCAATCATGAAAAAAACATGATTGCTTCATCATATCTGAAATCTCTGGGCGTAAAAAAAACTGTCTGTCTTGTTACCAGCAGTGGTTATGCAGGAATTTCACGCAATATCGGAATTGATGTCGCGGTGCCGATCCGGGACGCTGTAATTGACAGCATTCTCAGTCATCTGCGTGGAACAAGCGTTACAGGAATTCACACTGTGTCTGACGGTGACCTGGAGATTCTCGAGATTGAACTTCCGGAGAACGCTCCTGTACGCGGGAAATGTCTTAAAGACATTGCAGAAGCCGGTGCATTCCTGATTCTGCTCTGCAAAAGTCCTGAGGAAGCGAACTTTTCGGTTCCCGGTGGAAATACAGTGCTTGAAGCCGGTGACAAACTGATTCTGATTGTCTATACCGAAGAAAACATGCGGGTGCTCCAGAAGTTCGGAATCACAGACAAAACCGTTTCTGCAGAAACTTCTGCTTCAACAAACGCAACGGAAACTTCCCTAGCTGCTGCCCCCGCTGCAGATTCTTCTCCTTCGGAAAAATCCCTTCCGGATATCTCCGGTCACATCGGAAAAGTAATAGATAAAGGATCCTCTCTCTTTGAGAAACGCGGAGGAAACCATTGAGTGCCTTTTCCGTAATCAGAATGAATGCCCTGGTTCTTGCAGTTATTTCAATTACCATGGTCATTCCGCTTACAGTGGCCTGCATTCTGGGCGAAACAGGGATGATTCTTCCTTTTGCAGTCACCATGGGTGTGGGAATCCTTGTAGGACTGGTGTTCCTCCTGGTCGGACGCAAAAGCAAATTCAGTCTTTCTTCCCGCTCCAGTTTTGTGGCAGTTGCACTCTGCTGGGTCACTGCCAGCCTGATCGGTGCTGTTCCGCTCTATTTTTCCGGCGCTTTTCCCACAGTGGCCGATGCGGTTTTTGAAAGTGTATCCGGGTTTACCACAACCGGTTCCACTGTTCTTGGAGAACTGGAAAGCCTCCCGCGCTCGCTGAACCTGTGGCGCTGCCAGATGCACTGGCTGGGCGGAATGGGTATTGTCGCACTTACAGTTGCATTACTGCCGCTTTTTGGTGTAGGCGGGTTCCAGCTGATAAAAGCTGAGACCACCGGCCCTGAAAAAGGCAAGATAACACCTACAATCACAATGACCGCAAAAATACTGTGGTTCATTTACTTCGGGTTTACAGTTGTCCAGACATTGCTTCTTATGATTGCAGGACTGGATTTTATCGACGCACTGATGCACACATTCTCCACACTGGGTACAGGCGGTTTTTCCTGCAGGAATGCCAGTGTGGGCGGATATAACTCAGTTGCAGTGGACTGGATCTGCATTGTGTTCATGACCCTGTCCGGGGTGAACTTCAGCCTTTATTATTACCTTTTCATGCGCCGGGCAAAAGAAGTCGCATCCAACTCAGAATTCAAAGCCTACATCTGGATTCTTGTGATCTCCATTCTCGGTATCACTTTCAACATCCTGCCAAAATACGGCAGTTTCTTCCAGTCACTCAGATATGCGGCATTCCAGGCGGTTTCCATTATTTCTACCACGGGATTTGCCAATGCAAACTACTGTGACTGGCCTGCTTTCTCACAGATGATTATTTTTGCCCTGATGCTTATCGGAGCCTGTTCAGGATCCACAGCCGGTGGTGTAAAAATCATCCGCTGGCTTATTCTCGGCAAGCAGATGAATGTGGAAATGAACAGGATGATCCATCCCCACGGGGTTTTCACAATCCGCATTAACGGACGTGCCGCCAGAAGTGATCTTGTTAGCAGTGTGGGAAGTTTTCTTTTCGCATACTTCGCTTTGATCGGAATCACTGCGATCGTTGCCTCTTTTAACAATGTGGATCCTTTTACGGCACTTACCACAGGAATGACTCTTGTAGGCAATATCGGACCCGGTTTCAACATGATCAGTCCGGTGGACAATTTCAGCTTTTACGGCGGCCTCTCCAAACTGTGGTTCTGCTTTGCAATGATTGCAGGCCGTCTTGAGCTTTACACAATGATTATTTATTTCTCACCTGCATTCTGGAAGGGAAAAAGATGAAAATTATCAGCATAGGTGATTCAACAATGCAGCCGAATCCTGCAGGCACATGGCCTCAGACCGGATGGATCCAGGAACTTCCACGGTTTCTGGCACATGATGTCCAAATCCGCAATTTCGCACGGAATGCGCGGAGCTCCAAAAGTTTTATTGCTGAGGGACGTTTTGCAGAAGCGCTTTCTTTTGCGGAAGCCGGCGATTTTCTTTTTGTCCAGTTCGGACACAATGATGAGAAAACTGCTGATCCGGAGCGTTTCACTGATCCGGATGGAGCTTACAAGGCCAATCTGCGTTTTTTTGCAGAAGAAGCCCGTAAAAAACATTGCCTGCCTGTTTTCTTTACGCCCATAAGCCGCCGTCTTTTCCTATGCGAGCAGAATCCCTCCGGAAACGGAACAGTAAACGATACTTCAAATGCAAAAGATGGAATGAATTTCGGAGATGAGACAATCTGCGGGACAATCCTGAACAGTCACGCACCATACCAGCGCGCAATGATCGAGTGTGCGGCGGAACTGAACATTCCCTGCGTAGACATGACACAGAGATCCGCGGAAGTGATTGCTTCCTTTGGTCCTGAAAAAAGCAGACGCCTGTTCATGAATTTTGATGCCGGTATGTACGAGAATTTCCCTGAAAGCCGTAACGACAACACGCACTTACGGCCGATGGGCGCCCATTACATGAGCAGATGTGCGGCGGAAGGACTGAAAGAGCTGGCACAGAGCGGATTATTTCCGGAGTACCAGCCCCTTTTCGAAGCCCTGCGGTGACAGATTTTTCCGCTTTTATGCTTTTGTTTTTGGCGGAACAAACACTACACCGGCTTTTTCCATCATCTGGATCTGAGCTTCAAAATATCCGGGACAGCATTCCTCCGTTTCCAGATGATCATGGATCAGGAACAGGTTTTCCGCAGGGACTTTGTCTGAAAGTCCTGCAAGCCGTTTTTTGTCTCTTGCCTGCATTTTTGCAACAAAATCATCCACAAGTTTCTTCACGTTCTCAGCTGTGAAACCGCTGTTCGGGCGGATGTTGTATTCCTGATAATCAAAGGTCCAGAGCACATCCCTGTGACTGAATCTGTCCTCTTCAGCAAAATTGCTGTCATCAATGGTGCTGAATCCCTGGTCTGCAAGAAAAGCCTGCAGTTCGTCACGGATTGCTCCGCCCTGGTCACCGTAGGGAAAGCGGAAAAGTTTATAAGGCCGCTGGACACCAGCTTTCTCGTACACTTTTTCCAGAAGTTTTTCTGTTTTAAGGATTTCATCCTTTGCCTGATCCAGAGTCAGCTCTGAAAAATGAGGATGAGTCCAGCTGTGGTTCTGGAGAATTGCGCCATGATGCAGTGCGTAAACAGCCTGATCCACTTTCTCTTCTAGCAGGGCACCCCAGCAGAACATAATCGGAACAATGTTTCGCTGTTCCAGAAAATCAATTATTGACGGTGTCCGAACTGTAGGAACATCGTCGATTGTCAGATAAGAAGTTGTCAAAAAATCCATGTTTTCAATTTACCGCGGTTTTTACGGCTCCGCAATAAATAAAATACCTTATGCACGGTTTCAGAGGCCTTCCATCCCAAGAATCAGATCTGCAGTTTCAAAAGGATCCCTGCCGAAATACAATGCTCCGTAAGCTACAGAGCCTGACAGTATTTTCTTGGCGTATTCCCTGGTCTCCTCATAGGGAACTGTTTCAAGGAACAGATCCACAGGGAGATCTGCATAAGCCTGTTTCCAGCGACGCACACGTGTTATTCCCGCATTGTATGACATGACTGCATTGACAATGCTTCCGTCAAGACGGCCGATAAGCTCATTAAGATAGAAAGCCCCGAAAAGTGCGCTGTCACGGGCTTCAAGAAGGTTATACTCTTTTATCCGCAGTTTCCGTGCAATGTCTTCTGCTGTGGTCGGCATCAGCTGACACAGTCCCTGAGCACCGGCGGAAGAAAATACGCCTGCATCGAAATAGCTTTCAGAACGCACAAGCGCATACATCACCCATGGAAAAAGATTCGAACTGTCGCAGGCCTCCTCAATCTCATCACTGAAATATCTTGGGAACAGATATCTGACTGTAAAATCCACCCCTTTTTCCGGCTCCACAAGACTGATTGCAAGCCTGGCCGCTTTTCCGCAGAAATCCCTGTCTTTTTCAGCATATTCATCAAGCTTTTCCAGAATTGAAACCAGCACATCTCTGGAGAATTCTCCACCATAAGTGGAACAGATCTCCACAAGCTGATTCTTCAGGTCATAAAGAAGTGCACCGGCAGCCAATCTGTCCGCCAGAGAAGATTCCGGATTCTGAAGCACAGTTCTGAGCATTTCCTCTTTTTCCGGTGCTTCCAGAGATTTTTCCGGCCACTCAATTTTTTCAAAAGCAGATCCCAGCTGTCGGCGGGCCATGATGTGATAATACCAGTTTGAAAAACTCCGGGTTCTGCATTCCGCCGCATGAATGAACAGCTGACGTGAAGGAACATCCTCTATCAGTTTTTCCTGGGCAACGCGGCCGCAGATATAGGAGTATTTCTGCAGAGAGTCCGGACTCATATAGGAAGCGCAGGAATTCAACACCTCAAACACTTTGTTCCATTTACGGTTCTCACACAAAGAAGCGCACAGATCATCAAGGAAATCATCAAAGTAGTATGGATCGTTCCAGGTCCGGGCGTATTCTTCAAGTGAATCCACAGCCAGATCCTCAGAGTTGGCAAGACACGTTGTTAGATAATACCAGAGGGCATTGTCATAATTTGATTCTGAGGGTGCGGTTCTCATAGCTTTTTCAAAGGCATTCAGTGCCCGTTGATTCATTTCTGAACCTGCTTTTGCCAAAAGCCGGCCGGAATAAAAGTGGGCCATGAAAGCAGCTCCAGTATCAGCACTGTCTGCCGTGGCAGCAATCACTTCAAGTCTTGCTGCGTCCGTCTTTCTGTCAGGACTTCCGTAGAGGAATGCTTTTCCCACGTCAGACAGAGCATGGATTCCATAGTTTCCGAAAAAATCAGCCGGATTGTCAGCAGCAATTCTGTAAGCCGATGAATAATCACTGTTCCAGACAAAAAGGCGCAGCTGAATCAGATCCAGAAGTTCTTCATGCAGATAAAAAAGTTTTTCCAGGGGGATTTCATCCAGAAACTTTTTGTGCCAGGAAGTAAAAACTTTTTCAGAAAACCAGTGCTCAGCCTCGGTCAGAAAAGCATCGGAATCCTCAGTCTGAACAAGAGACAGCATACGGTACATCTCCAGTTCATTGTCTTTCTTCCAGGCGTCAAAATCTTCAGGAATCAGATCCAGAATCTTTCTGTATTTTTCGCGGGAATCACTTTTATACAGAAGTTCCGCAATACGGCATTTCAAATCTATATCATCTTTGTAAAGAGGATTTCTCAGGGCTTCAAGGCATTGTTCCAGATCCAGTTTCAACAGGCAGAGTTTCGAAAGATCACTGTCTGACCTGGGAACTCCTTTCATGAACATTTCGCGGGCTTCGGATTTCTTTCCCTGCTTCTCCAAAGTCAGACCCTGAAAGTACAGAGAGTTGTCCAAAGGTTCCGGCTCTTTTGAACAGCCGTTTAAACCGATGACCGCACAGAAAAGCATCGGAAGGAGAAATCTTGAAATCTTGAATCGTTTTTCAGTCAGCAAAAATTATTCCGGTATGATGATATAAGAACCTGCGACGATTTTATTGGGATTCGTAATGTTGTTGACCATTGCGATACGCCAGTACAACCAGGGATTCCGGTAATAGGAATTGGCAATGTCCCACAATGTATCTCCCCATTTGACTTTGTAACGGACATATTGTCCCTGGAGAGCAAGTTCCATTGAAGAAGCGGATCCCGCATAACCTGATCCGGCAAAAACACTTCCGCTGTTCAGACGGAAGGTGTTTTCTGTTGTCTGGCTGACGTTTCCGTAAACGGTTCCGTCTGACAGAGCTGACTGGGTATTCGCAGAACCGACAGGTTTTTCCTCAGCCTGCAGGAATGAGGGCAGGAACACCTGATCAGATACTATTATCTCATTTTCCTTTGCCACAGGCCGCCGGGTTTCTGATTCCTCTGCTCTGACAACAGTTTCCTCAATAATTTCGTCTTCAGCAGTCTTATTGCCCCGCAGCATAAAAAGTGTGATTCCGAGCACAGCCACTGAAATAATTGCGCATACAACACAGATTATCACCGGCAGAAGCAGACGGCGGTTGTGTCTTTCAGCTTCCTCCAGGTTTGCGGCAAACAGATCGTTGTCAAAAGACGGTGAATAGGCTGCATAAGGTTCCGGTTCTGCAGTTTCAGGGAACTGATCATAATCAGACAGATCATCAAATGAGAAAGGTGCATCATCAGAATTGTTATCTAAAGCCGATGTGTCAAAATCCAGACCATCGTCAAAACTTGTTTCTGAATACACAAGATTATCCCCTGAACTTGAAAAGTCAGACAGATCATCGTCTAAGCCCGGCAGATCAAAATCGCCTTTGTTCTCCGGAGAAAAGTCGCTGTCTATGCTGTCACTCATGCCGAATGCACTGTCATCAGAAAGATCGCCGATTCCTGCAAAAAGATCGGCAGAGGACTTATTATCATCATCTGCGGCCATTGAAGGCCAGTTCGCATCAGTGTCAGAAACACTGGCTTCCGCGGGCGCTTCTTCCACAGACGGGGTGCCGGCAGAAACGGCATCAGCGTCGGCCACAGAGAAATCATTGTCAGCAGCTGCGGGCGCCTCGCCAGAAACGGGCTCGCTTTCAGGCAGCTCAAAGCCCGTGTCATCCAGAGGCGGAATACTGCCGGCAGCAGTTTCGCTTTCTGTCATATCGGAATCGGTGTCAAAGCCTGAGAGATCTGTCTCATCAATCCCGCCAAAGTCCGGCAGGTCAAAATCTGCAAGATCGAGGGAATCTGTGTCTTCAGCCGGTGTCTCTTCCAAAACCTGTCCGGCTTCAGAGGCAACGTCAGTGCTGTCATCAGCGGAGAAAATGTCATCATCTGCGGGCATTGAAGGCCAGTCCGCATCAGTGTCAGAAAGACTGGCTTCCGCGGGCGCTTCTTCCACAGCCGGGGTGCCGGCAGAAACGGCATCAGCGTCGGCCACAGAGAAATCACTGTCAGCAGCTGCGGGCGCCTCGTTAGAAACGGGCTCGCTTTCAGGCAGCTCAAAGCCCGTGTCATCCAGAGGCGGAAGATCAGCGGCAACAGCAGCTTCGCTCTCTGTCACATCGGAACCGGTGCCAAAATCGGAAAGATCTGTCTCTTCAATCCCGCCAAAGTCCGGCAGGTCAAAGTCTGCAAGACCGAGGAAATCTGTGTCTTCTGCCGGTGTCTCTTCCAAAACTGATGCGGCTTCAGAAACTGTGTCAGTGCTGTCAGCAGCGGAGAAAATGTCATCATCTGCGGGCATTGAAGGCCAGTCCGCATCAGTGTCAGAAACACTGGCTTCCGCGGGCGCTTCTTCCACAGCCGGGGTGCCGGCAGAAACGGCATCAGCGTCGGCCACAGAAAAATCACTGTCAGCAGCTGCGGGCGCCTCGTCGGAAACGGGATCGCTTTCAGGCAGCTCAAAGCCCGTGTCATCCAGAGGCGGAAGATCAGCAATATCGCTCAGAACATCATCCAAAGAAAAATCAGATTCATCTGTAGCAGCACTTTCTTCAGTCATATCATTTTCTACTGTAAAATCATCGTTTTCCGGAAGATCAAATCCATCAGCACCATCAAGCACACTGTCAAGATCAAAATCGGTATCCAAAGGAGGCAGATCCGCAAAATCAGAAGGACTGCCATAATCAGAAGCGTCAGGAAAACCGTAATCAGGTTCGGAATTCAGCGCATCAGAATCCAGAGTGACAAGCGAAACAGTATGATCCGAATGTCCACCTGTCTCAGGATCATCAATCTGGGCCGAAAGATTTCCTTCATCATCCAGATTCAGCTGGAGATTGATTGAAGGCTCTCCCTGAGGATGAGGATTCAGGTTTTCAATAAGCAGAGTATCCACATAAACAGCATCCTTCATTGTTCCGGTTGCAGATTTGTAGAGATTGAGTTGAATTGTTGTCTGATCATCACGGACAGTGGTAAGTTCCAGCTCTTTTACGGCGGGTTCTCCCTCTTTCATAATCGGGTAGAATGAACCGTCTGCCTGCTTGATTCCGATCATATTTTCGCTCATTAAAACCTCACTGATCACCTTAAAGTATAATGCAAAAACAGTCAGGTTACAATGATTTTGCAGACCATGTTTGCAAGCCGGGCAAAGTCGTGATAGCATGAATAGAGTTGACCGCTGGAAAGTGTGTCTTCTTGCGGCTTTCTGCTGCAGACTCGAATTTTCATTCGCAACTGCGAACAATGTTTATAGGGGAAATATGTTTATTGAAGAAAATGGAGCTCTCGTCCTGAAAAAAGGTTATGAGACACTGAAAATCGAACCATGGGGAACTGATTCACTCCGCGTGCGTGCAACTGTTGAACCTGATTTTACCGGAAACGTCTGGGGACTTACTGAAAGTGTTGATCCATGTAAGGCTGAAATTGAGATTACTGAAAACGGGGCTTCAATAGCCAACGGAAAAGCAAAGATCTGTATCAGTAACAACGGGATTCTTACACTTTTCAAAGAAGATAAACTTGTTCTTCGTGAATATCACCGGCATTACGACACTTCCGCCACAAAAGAAAGCGTCTGCCTCAAAATCGTTAACCGCGAGTATAAAGGGCTTACAGGCGGTGATTACAGATTCACCCTGCGTTTTTACGGAAATGACGGAGAAAAACTCTACGGAATGGGAACATACCAGATGCCTTACCTTGATATGAAAGGCTGTACTCTGGAACTCTGCCAGCGTAACTCACAGATCTCAATTCCTTTTGCGCTTTCTTCCCTCGGTTACGGCTTTCTGTGGAACAATCCTGCTACAGGCCGCGCAGTTTTCGGCAAGAACATCACTGAATGGGTTGCTGACAGTACCAAGGAGATGGATTACTGGTTCACCTGCGGTGACACACCGGCAGACATTGTCAGAAACTATACTTCCGTTGTAGGCCGCGCTCCGGTTCTTACCAAAGATTATCTGGGCTTCTGGCAGTGCAAGCTCCGTTACCGCACACAGGAGGAAATCCTTGACGTGGCCCGGCGGTACAAAGCAATGGGGATTCACCTGGATGTGATCGTTATTGACTTCTTCCATTGGATGCGTCAGGGTGACTGGGCTTTTGATCCCAAATACTGGCCGGATCCCAAAGCAATGTGTGACGAACTGCATGAAATGGGCACCAAAGTCATGGTCTCCGTATGGCCCAGCGTGGACAAGAAATGCGGCAATTTTTACCCAATGAAAGAACAGGGCCTTCTTGTACGCACGGACCGGGGCTCTGACGAAACCTATGACTACAACGGAGACTGCATCACCTTTGACGCGACAAATCCCGCTGCCCGTAAATTTGTATGGGATGTGTGCAGAAAGAATTACGCTGATTACGGCATAGATATGTTCTGGCTCGACAATTCCGAACCGGATTATGCCGCCTATGACTTCAACAACCTTCGCTATTATCTCGGCCCCGCAACTTCATGCTCAAACATTTATCCCCGCTATTACGGCCAGGCTTTCTACGAAGGCATGAAAGAAATGGGTCGCAGAAACTTCGTTAATCTGGAGCGCTGTACATGGGTCGGCGGCCAGAAAAACGCGACTGTAATCTGGAACGGTGACATCCAGTCCACTTTCGAATGCCTTGAGGATTCCGTCTGTCAGGGACTCAGCATGGGTCTTGCCGGTATTCCATGGTGGACAACCGATATCGGTGGTTTCATGGGCGGAAACACAGATGATCCTGAATTCATTGAGCTTCTTGAACGCTGGTTTGAATTCGCTGTATTCTCCCCCATTTTCCGTCTTCATGGAGAGCGTGTTCCCCATGATGTTCCAAATCTCGCTGAAGGCATTGATTACGGTGGAGGATTCATGTTCACCGGCCGCCCAAATGAGATCTGGAGTTACGGTGAAGAAGCGCAGAAAATCATGGAGAAAAACATCCGTCTGCGTGAGAGCCTGGTTCCCTACATTGAAGGCGTTATGAAAGAAGCATCAGAAACCGGAGCGCCGGCAATGCGCACCATGTTCTTTGAATTCCCTGAAGACTGCACCTGCTGGGATCTTAAAGACCAGTACATGTTCGGTCCTGAATACCTTGTTGCTCCCATTCTCCATTTAGGTGAAAAGAGCCGCAGAGTTTACCTGCCCGCAATTGAAGGCATGTGGACGAATATTCACACCGGCGAAAAAGTTCAAGGCGGCCAGTGGATCACAGCAGAAGCCCCCATTGATCAGATTCCTGTTTTCAAACGCTGATAAATCCCGTATGAAATGATGAAAAAAGCCCGCACTTTTTGCAGTTTATGCAGCAGTACGGGCTTTTTTTTTACAAGATTTTTCAGTCAGTCTCAGCTGATCACCAGGTCCATGACTTTCTCGCCGTTCATAGTTTCAAGCACATAGCTTCCTTTGAAACCGCAGACTTCCACTTTTCCGGAAGCATCAGTCTTCACTGTTTCCTCTGTGTGCCATTCTTTATTGATCATTCTGTCCAGTTCTGTATAAACAGGCTTTTCGCTTCCGTCACGGCGGAGCACACCGCTTGGTGCATTGAGCCACATTCCGTCCATAAAGTCCCAGATTGTCATTGCCTGGACAAGCGGATGCTCCTCAAACAGGATTCTCAGCATTTCTGTCATCTGTTCAGCCTGGCGGGCCTCAAACTCCGGTTTTGAATCATCGTCGTTGTAGTGCCAGTCATTCAGATCAACAATATGTTCAGGAATAAGCGGCCCTGAAACCAATGTGTTCTCAGTAAAATGAATCGGGATACCGAACTTCTCAAAGCGTGTCAGCACTTCCTCCAGTTTTTCCCGGCCCCAATAGCCCTGGTGCTGGTGGCTCTGCAGACCGATCGTATCAATACGGACGCCTGCATCAAGGCAGCGCTCAATCAGTTCCGCATATTTGTCAGACATGTTGAAGTCATTCAAGAGGAATGTTCCCTCAGGATTGTATTTTATACACTGGTCAAACATTGTCTTTACTATTCCAACCTGTCCCAGTTCCTTGCACAGACGTGTTATGGCATTGTCATAGCGGTCAAACACCGGCATGATCACAACTTCATTGATTACATCCCATTTGTCGATTATTCCCTTGAAACCTTCCACCTCACGCTGAATGCGTCCAAGCTGTTTCTCAAGAATCGTCTTGTTGTCATATTTCAGAAGCCAGTCTGCACATGCTGTATGCCAGCAGAGCGGATGCCCTTTAATGGCTTTTCCCTTTGACTTCAGATACTTTGCAGCATCCATACGGCTTTTTGTCTGAGGATCCCCTTCTTTGGGCTCAAAAGGTCCCCAATAAAAAGGCAGTGTTCCGTAATTGAACACTTTCAGCCATTTGTCAGTCACTTCCTGATATTTGGCAATCACAGCCGGATTGGAATTGGAATCAGCTTCAAGTTTTGCTTTTCCCACAAAGTCAAATGCACCGCAGCCGAATAAAAACTCATGATTTGTCTGCTTCAGTTTAAGCTGTGTGTCTGCAAGAACCGCACCGTCCTTTGTCACTGTCACCAGTGTTTTGCCTTTCCGCTCTTCAATTCTGTTCATTTTTTCCCCGTATTCTTTCAAAATCCCGCTTATTAAAAAGCGGTTTCAGAAATATTATACTTTGAACATCGGGATTTTTGTATTTTTCTTTCGTGTGTTTTTTTCAGTATTGTACCAGCATCACACTGAATTCAAAATTGTCATATCGCACAGAACGAACGCCGTAATGAACCACTATGTCATGTTGACCGAAGCTAACGAAGTGAGTGAAGCGGAAACATCCCCCCTCACCCTAAAAATTAGATTGACTTTTAAAGTCTTATGCTTTTAATTTATTGCATGTATTATTCATCAAACTTTCTTTATTTATGTTCAATCGGAGCATTGCTCCTTAGCCTTCTTGCCCAGTTTCTCGTAAAATCCAGTTTCTCCAGATACAGCAAAAGTCTTTCAAAACGTGGAATAACCGGAGCGCAGGCAGCAGCATTCCTTCTCAAGGCAAACGGAATCACTGATGTTTCCATTTCTCACATCTCCGGCTCACTTACAGACAATTACAACCCTTCAACCCAGGTTCTTTCCCTGAGCGAAAGCACTTTCTCCAGCACCTCAATCGCGGCTATCGGTGTCGCAGCCCATGAGACCGGACACGCTATCCAGCACGCAAAAGGTTACCTGCCTCTCAAACTCAGAAGCCTTCTTGTTCCCGCTGCAAACCTGGGTTCAAAATTCGGCCCCCTTGTCGCAATTGTCGGAGTAATTCTTTCACAGACTCTGAACCGTGGCCCACAGAGTTCCGCCCTCTGCGACATGATCATCAACATCGGACTGATACTCTTCTCTGCCGCCATGTTCTTTTACCTGATCACGCTTCCCGTCGAATTCAACGCTTCACTCCGCGCCCTGAAGATCCTTAAAGCAAATCAGGTTCTAGACAGCGACGAACTCTGGGGAGTCCGCAAAGTTCTTACTGCCGCTGCACTTACCTATGTTGCCGCCGCACTTTCTGCATTCATCAGTTTTCTCCGCATCTATTCAATGACGAAGAACCGGCGGCGGTAACAGAAAACCTCATGCGATGCTGATTTTTCCTGCATTTTCTGCAAGATTCTTATCCGCATAACTGTAAAGGATTGTTGCCACATCATAAATCGGCTTCTTGATTTTTAAGCCCATTCCAGCGGCAAAATCAGAAGAAGTCTTTGATTCTTCAGGATTCCACAATGACGCATTCGCAAGGTTAACAAACACAGCCTGCTCAGATGATGCGATTGCATTGATATGATTGTTCATGTCATTCACATAAACTTCATTTGCGCTGTTTTTCACGCTTACCAGTGCAAGTCTGCAGTTTTTATTGTTTCCCTTTATCAAAGAAATCAAACTCAGATAAAGGTTGTCGAATTCTGAAGGATTTGCCTTGAACAGTTCTTTATCTTCCTCACCAAGATGAATGATCATTCCATCAGATGCAAGGCCGGCCACATATTTCCTGTAGTATTCTTTCGCATTCCTCAATGAAAGGGCAAATGTGCTTCTGTTGATAATATCAAAATCAAGCTCATAATCCTCAGCTATCTCTTCAGAAGGAATCTCTGTGTCATAAGTTCCGCCCATCAGAGCAACATTATAAGCTTTTCTGCTTTCCTTCGCATAAACGTCTTTCTTAAGTTCAATCATCTCCTCATGAGCATATACAACCTGATTATCATCCTCTTTACTGCTTTTTGCGGTGTCTGCTTTCTCCGCATCGCTCTTTCTGTCCAAAGCCACATTCCTGAAATAAACCACAACATTAGAGAATACAATCACCAGATTAAGAAAATAAACTGCCAGAACGTAATTGAACTGATGATTGATCAGTTTTGCACTGATTCCCGCAATATAACCTGTAATAATCAGAATGATGAATGCAAGACTCGTACTCTTTGCTGTTCTTGCCCGATAAGCTTTCACCACATTGATCGGCCATGAAAAACCAAAACATACCAGCATTGCCGCTTCCAGAAGATGTGCCAAATTCATTTTTTTTCCTCACTTTCCTTTTTCTCGCCGTTTTTTTCCGGCTGACAGAAGCATCTTATCAGAACTGATTTTCTGGACAATTTTTTGAAAGTTAGAAAATTTTTTTTCCTGTTCCGTTTTTTTTTACTTTCAAAAGACTTTCTTAAGTCCCTGAAGTACTTTATTTTTTACATATGGAAGACAATAAAGGAAATCTTAACCGTCTTGGAAAAGAAATCACCAGGACACAGCTTATTCTGATTGTTGCCGTAACGATTTTCTTAAGTGCCGGCGGAATGTTCATCAACATCAACTCAAACAATAAAGCATTCAACGAGAACCTGCAGAATACCTCAGCACTGATCTCAAGACTTTACAGCTTCACAAAAAATCTCAGCCAGGACCAGCTCTGCCAATACATGGACTCAGTTGTCTCCGATCTTTCCGATGTAGACATTTTTTCCATTGTTGACCTTTCAAACCGTCGCATTTACCACACAAACCACAGTCTCATCAACACCCAGTATGACGGCACCCATCCTGACTTTTCCCGTTTCTCCGCCGATTATTTCACCGAGAACAGCAACGGCCCTTCCGGACCACAGCGCCGCACTTATTCCGCATTTTATGACGATGCAGGAAACTACCAGGGCTTCATCATGACAATCCGCCTCAAGACGTCAATGCGCTCCGTAACAATCCGTACAGTCCTGCTTTTTGTGATCGTAACCTTTGCAGCAATTTTCTTCGAGCTTGCAATCTGCGCGACAATATCAAAAAAGATAAAGAAAGAATTCCTGCAGTTCACGGAAGATTTTGAAGGAACCCGCTTCCTTGTTGATTCAATGCGCGCAAACAATCACGATTTCACAAACAAACTCCACGTGATCCTCGGACTAATCCAGATCGGAGAATATGAAAAAGCCCAGCATTATATACAGAACATATCGATCATTCAGCGCGAGACAGTAACCTTCATCATGCGGAACATCCAGAATTCCTCACTTGCAGCCCTTCTCATCGGAAAAATTGCCCGTGCCAGCGAATGCAATGTGAAATTCTCTCTCAAGGAAGGATCCTGCTACAATTCCCAGGACATTTCCATTCCCTCAGAAGCGCTTGTCACAATTTCCGGAAACCTTATTGATAATGCCTTGGATGCCATGAACAACATCAACAATAAAACAAAGGAACTTACTGTAGGAGTTTTTACAAAACCCGGCGAACTTCTGCTTTTTGTCCAGGATTCAGGACCCGGCATCGCACCCGGATTCATGGATAAGATTTTTGACAACGGATTCTCCACAAAAGGCACCGGACGTGGAGTCGGACTTTACCACACCCGACAGCTGATACAGAGCCTGGGTGGAACAGTATCAGTGGAATCCCAGATTGGTCAAGGCGCCTGCTTTACTGTAAAATTAAAAAAATAGAAGAGTATTTATGTACAAAGTTCTAATTGTCGAAGATGATCCGATGGTTGCGATGATCAACCAGCATTACGTTGAGAACAACAGAGATTTTTCAGTTATCGCCACAGCCCGCAACGGTGAAGAGGCACTTGCTTTCCTTGGCAGCAATAATGTTGATCTGATAGTCCTTGACGTTTTTATGCCCGCTATGGACGGTGTTGAAACCCTAAAACAGATCCGTAACCTTAAAATTCCCTCTGAAGTCATCATGGTGACCGCCGCCAATGACAGTGCCACACTTGATGAGACAATGCATCTTGGCGTCCTGGATTACCTTATCAAACCTTTCACATTGGAACGCTTTTCTGTCTCACTTGAAAAATTTGTTGTCAAAGTCACTACATTAAAACAGAATGCCATTCTGGACCAGAAATCCATCGACAGCATCATCACAAATTCCCACAGCCCCAAAATTTCAGAATATCCCAAAGGCATACAGAAAAAAACCCTGGACACAATTGTCCAGTACTTCACACAGAACTGCGGATGGCAGTCAGCGGATATGGTTTCCGAAAAACTTGGATTTTCTGTCGTCACAGTCCGCCATTACCTCAGTTATCTTGTGCAGACAAACCTCATCCTGGAGCAAGTCAATTACGAAACCGGTGGCCGGCCTTCCATTCTTTACAAAACCAAATGATTTCTTTGGTTTTTGGGCGAACCGGATTCAGTTCCGGGGCTTTCCAGGGTTCCGCTTCCGCTCCAAAGTCCTCAGTCGCTCCGCTCCCTCCGGTCTTCGGCTCCGCCGCCCTTCCAATCCCGCGCAAACCTTCTGCCCAATGTGCAACAGATTCAACCCAGTGAACCCAGTTTCAAAGAAAGAAGAGTTTCGGGAAATCCCGAAACTCTTCTTTGCTTAACTGAATCTGTTTATCTACGAGTTCACGCCGCAGGCTTACGGTTGCTTACCTAGTTTGCTTTCGTAAACTCGCAGAATTATTTCACTAAAGAGTGATATTCTTGCAGTGATTTTACTCCGCCTTCGCCACCATTGCCATTTTTAACAGCGGCAATTCCCTGTACTGCAGCAACTGCTCCAGCCAAAGTTGTGATGTAGCTTACCTTGTATTTCAGACACATCTTGCGGATTGTTTTACGGTCTTCTGCGTAGTTTCGTTTTGCTTTTGGTGTATTGATTACAAGACAAACTTCTTTGTTCATAATCATATCTACTACGTCTGGACGACCAGCACCAATCTTATTTACAACTTCACACTTAATTCCGTTTGCATTGTAGAAATCTGCTGTTCCCTGTGTTGCAACCAAAGTAAAGCCAAGATCCTTCAAAGTTTTACCAATCATCAGTACCTGATCTTTCTGGTTTTCTTTGTCGCTTAAGCTGAGCAAGATTTTCTTGTTTTCCCAAGCTGCAGGAGCGTGTGGTAATTCAGAACCAGCTGCTTCCTGTGATTTGTAGAATGCCATTGGGAAGCTTTCTGCTATACCAAGAACTTCACCTGTAGAACGCATTTCTGGTCCAAGAATTGGGTCAACCCCTGGAAAACGTGCCCAAGGAAGAACTGCTTCTTTTGCTCCGTAGTAAGGAATTACTTTATCTTTAAGACCGAGGCTTTCAATTGTTTCACCAAGCATCAATTTTGTAGCAAGGCGAGCCATCTGTGTGTTACAAACTTTTGATACAAGTGGAACTGTACGAGATGCACGTGGATTAGCTTCAATTACGTAAACTTTTCCGTTTTCGATAGCATACTGCATGTTCATCAAACCAGTAACTTTGAGTGCCTGAGCAATCTTAGTTGTATATTCTTTAATAGTTTTAAGATTATCTGCTGGAATAGAAACAGGTGGAATTACACAAGCAGAGTCACCAGAGTGAATACCTGCAAGTTCTACGTGTTCCATTACAGATGGAATATAAACATTTTTACCGTCAGCCAAAGCATCAGATTCACATTCAAGAGCATTCTTCAAGAAGCGGTCAATCAACAAAGGACGATCTGGAGTTACACCAACAGCCTTTGCTACGTATTCTTTAAGAGTAGCTTCATCGTAGATTACTTCCATTCCGCGTCCACCAAGTACGAATGAAGGACGAATCATGATTGGGTAACCAATTTTGTCTGCGCAAGCTTTAGCTTCTTCAAAGTCTACAGCCATTCCAGATTCTGGCATTGGAATACCAAGTTTATCCATCATGTGACGGAAGATGTCGCGGTCTTCTGCAGCATCAATTGAGTCAATTGAAGTACCAAGAACGTTTACACCGTTTTCTTCAAGTTCGCGGGCAATGTTCAATGGTGTCTGTCCACCGAACTGAACGATAACACCCATTGGTTTTTCTTTTTCGTAAATCTGAAGAACGTCTTCTGTTGTAACTGGTTCAAAGTAGAGTTTGTCTGATGTATCGTAGTCTGTAGATACAGTTTCTGGGTTACAGTTTACGATAATTGTTTCGTAGCCCATTTCTTTAAGCTGCATTGCTGCGTGACAACAACAGTAGTCAAATTCGATACCCTGACCAATTCTGTTTGGACCACCGCCCAAAATCATAATCTTTTTCTTGTTGTCAGTTGCTTTTGATGTATCTGGAGCATTGTATGTTGAGTAGTAGTAGTTTGCGTTTTCTACGCCAGAAACTGGAACTGCAAGCCATGCTTCTTTAATTCCAAGTGCATTGCGGCGGTCACGAATAGCTTTTTCAGAAACTTTGAGGATTTTTGAAAGGTATTTATCAGAGAAACCGTCTTTTTTAGCCTGAATCAACAAATCATCTGCAGGAACAGAACCGATTGATTTGAGCATTTCTTCTTCCAGGTCAACAAGTTCTTTCATCTGCTGGAGGAAGTATTCTTTTACGTGTGTGATTGAGTTTAATTTTTCAAGGCTAACGCCTTTACGGATTGCTTCGTACAACTGGAAGTAGCGTTCTGAGCTGGCAGTTTTGAGCATTTCGCAAAGTTCATCAGCTGATTTTTTGTTGAAGTCTTTTGCAAAACCAAGACCTGGGCGACCATTTTCCAATCCACGAATAGCTTTCTGGAAAGTTTCTTTGAATGTCTTACCAATAGACATAACTTCACCAACAGCTTTCATACTCGTTCCCAAAGAATCTTCTACACCGCGGAATTTTTCAAATGCCCAGCGAGCAAATTTAAGAACAACGTAATCTCCATCAGGAGCTCCACCTGGAGTATATTTTTCCAAAGTTCCGTCGCGCCAGTATGGGATTTCATCCAAAGTCATACCGCTAGCTAATTTTGCAGAAATCAAAGCGATTGGGAAACCTGTAGCTTTAGAAGCCAAAGCAGAAGAACGAGATGTACGTGGGTTGATTTCGATAATTACTACACGGCCAGTTTTTGGATTGTGTGCAAACTGAACGTTTGTACCACCAATTACGCCGATAGATTCAACAATCTTAAATGCATCACGCTGAAGTCTTTCTTCAAGTGCTTTGTCGATTGTCATAAATGGAGCTGAACAGAAAGAGTCACCAGTGTGAACACCAACAGCATCAATATTTTCAATAAAACAGATTGCAATCATCTGATTCTTTGAGTCGCGAACAACTTCAACTTCAAGTTCTTCCCAACCAAGAATAGACTCTTCAATCAAACACTGATGAGTCATAGAAAGATCAAGACCGTTTGCTACAATTGTGCGGAGTTCTTCAACGTTGTAACAGAAACCACCGCCCTGTCCACCCATTGTATAAGCTGGACGAACAACTAATGGGAATCCAATTTCTTCAGCGATTTTTTCAGCACCTTCGATTGTATGACAGATTCCGGAACGTGGAGTATCGATTCCCAAAGATTTCATTGTTTCTTTGAAAATTTCGCGGTCTTCACCACGTTCAATAGCATCAAGGTTTACACCAATAACCTTTACACCATATTTATCAAGAACACCGGCTTTGTTTAATTCCATAGCCATGTTCAAACCAGTCTGTCCACCAAGGTTTGGCAGAAGAGCATCTGGGCGTTCCTTCTCGATAATCTGGCTCAAACGTTCAACGTTGAGTGGCTCAATATAAGTTGCATCTGCCATAACTGGGTCAGTCATGATAGTAGCAGGGTTAGAGTTTACCAAAACAATCTTGTAACCCTGTTCGCGCAATGCTTTACAAGCCTGAGTTCCTGAATAGTCAAACTCACAAGCCTGTCCGATAACAATCGGTCCTGAACCGATAATCAGCACCTTGTTGATGTCCGTTCTCTTTGCCATTTTCTGCTCCGTACAAAAAAAAACTGAACCCGACAAAATCGAATTCAGTCAAAAATCAAAAATAAATCAAGCCGATATTTACAAGAGAAATATTTTTTTTCTGTAAAATCAAACTGTTCATGAGTAAAATTTACCAAAAATCTCAATTTTCTTCAAGATATTTCCATATTTTTCCATTGATTTCCAAATTCTTGAGGGGAAAAGCCTTTCCCCTGGTCGGCACAACCCGGCTAAAGGCCGGGCCGTAACCTCCACACCCCATTCTGCCGGCTCAAACGCCGCCCGCAACACCTGCTTACAAAATTTCGCTTTGTTTAAAAAAATAAAGCCGCCCCGCCAGGATCTTCCTTCGGGAGCGGCTGTGTAAACTCTAAAGTTTACTGAATCACAGCTTATTTCTTTTTGTTTTTCAACTGTGCATTGCAATATTTGCAAATTTTTGCCTTTGCGCCATCCACTTCAGTTTCATAAAGTGTTTTGATGTGTTCAATTTTACAAATAGCGCAGATTCCACGTCCATGAGCAGGCAACTCACGAATACCTTTTCCACGATGTGCTTTGGACATATTTTACTCCTCAGTTTTAGCTTCAGCAGGAGCAGCTTCTTCAGCAGCTTTTTTTGCTGTTGTTTTTTTAGCAGTTGATTTCTTAGCAGGAGCTTTCTTTGCAGATGTTGCTTTGCTGTCTTTCTTAGCTTTGGCAGAATCTTTCTTTTCTTCTTTCTTACCATCGCCCAGTTTGTAATCAACCAGTTCCAAAATCACCATGTCGGCTGCGTCACCCTGACGGTATCCGATTTTCAGAACACGTGTATAACCACCATTTCTGTCCTTCATGCGGGGACCAATGTCTTTGAACAGTTTTGCCAGAACAATTTCATCCTGGATGAATTTTGCTGCAATTCTGCGGTTATGTACAGTGTCTTCTTTTGCACGTGTAATCAGCTTTTCAGCTGCTTTTCTTACTTCAAGTGCTTTTGCTTTTGTCGTAGTAATACGCTCATATCTGAACAGAGATGTGACCATGTTTCTAGACATTGCACGGCGATGAGCCGTTGTGCGAGAAAGTGGGTTAAACCCAATTTTATGATTCATCGAATTCTTCCTTCTGCTTTGTTAAACTGGCAGCGTTCTTTAAATGACTATAATCTGTCATTCCAAGACTCAAGTTCCATTCCTGAAGCTTTTCCTTAATCTCGGTCAAACTTTTCTTTCCGAAATTACGGGTCTTTGCAATGTCATCCTCTGTCTTCTTTGTCAATTCGCCGATTGTGCGAATATTTGCATTTTTCAGACAGTTTGAAGAACGAACTGAAAGTTCAAGTTCCTCAACAGGTGTTCCAAGCAGCTGACGGATTCCATCTTCAAGATCGATTTCACCGCCCTCAAGGCCCATCTCACTGTCGTTAAAGTTTACAAAGATTGAAAAATGATCTTTTGCAATTTTTGCAGCTTCAGCAAGAGCATCTTCCGGAGATACTGTGCCATCAGTCCAAATCTCGAGTACAAGCTTATCATAATCGTTCCGCTGTCCGACGCGACAAGGTTCAATTGAATATTTCACCTTTGGAATCGGTGTGAAAATTGCATCCATCGGAATTGTACCAACAATTTCAATGTAATGCTCATTTGTTTCTGCAGGAACATAGCCGCGGCCAAAGTCAACCTGAACATCAAACTCAAGATGAGCTCCTTCCATCATTGTGAAAAGAGGCAGATCCTTTGTCATAATTTCAAGCTGCTCACCCCGGTCCAACATGTCACTTGTAACTTTTCCGGGTCCTTTGAACTCAAAAGTGAAAGTTTCCGACTCAACATCTTCAGCAAGTCTCAGACGGATTTGCTTAAGTGCGTTCAAAACTTCAAGTGCATCCTCAACAACGTTAGGAATTGATTCGAATTCACTTGAAATTACGTGAGCTACACCGTCAGCATCGTATGATGTGATACGAACTGAACTGATTGCATATCCCTGGATTGAAGACAGAAGAATGCGGCGCAGTGTGTTTCCCACTGTTGTACCGAAACCTGTTTCAAAAGGGAAAGCGGTAAACTTTCCGTAATTCGGATTAGTTTCAATATGCTCAAACTGGATTCCCTTGGGCTTCTTAAATCCTTTAAGCAGATTTTTCCGGGCCATTTAAGCTCCTTATTTAGAATAGTACTCAACAATAAGGTTTTCTTTAACTGCAAAGTCAATATCAGCCTTTGTAGCCAAAGCAACCACTTTTCCACTGTAGTTGTCTCTGTCGATTTCAAGCCAACCGGGAACAGCTCTGTTACCATTCTTTGCGAGAATGAGTTTTACACCAGCTGTGTTTTTGCTCTTCTCTTTTACTGCAACAACGTCACCAACTTTTACCTGGTAAGAAGCAATATCTACTTTTTTACCATTGACTGTAATATGTCCATGGCTTACCAACTGGCGAGCTTCTGCACGTGTTTTTGCAAAGCAAAGTCTGAAAACAACATTGTCAAGACGACTTTCAAGAATCTGAAGCAGCAATTCACCGGTAACACCCTGTTTTCTTGCAGCCTGTTCATAGTATCTGCTGAACTGTTTTTCCAGAAGACCATAGATAAACTTAACCTTCTGTTTTTCGTTCAACTGAAGACCGTATTCAGACATCTTTTTGCGGGTTTCTTTCTGGTTTCTTTTTGATTCCTTTCCGTAACCCATTACAACAGGATTAATTCCCAATGCTTTACATCTCTTTAATAACGGTTGTGTACTTTTACCCATTATTCAAGTTCTCCTTTACATCCTGCGTGTCTTTCTTGGACGGCATCCATTGTGAGGAATAGGTGTTACGTCAGAAATAGAACGTACCTTCAATCCAAGAGCACCAAGAGAGCGAACAGCTGATTCACGACCAACACCAGGACCTTTTACATAAACATGTACTTCACGAAGACCATAGCTGGCAGCTTTCTGAACTGCTGTTTCTGCTACAGACTGTGCTGCAAAAGGTGTTGATTTTTTAGCACCACGAAATCCCAGACCACCGGAAGAAGCCCATGAAAGAGCATTTCCTTTCATATCTGTGATTGTAACGATCGTGTTGTTAAACGTTGCCTGAATATACACGTTACCTTCGTAAACGCTTTTCTTTTCTTTCCGTTTTTTTACGGTTGCCACGTTACTTTACCTCCACCTTATTTCTTCTTACCTGCAACGGTCTTTTTCTTACCTTTGCGAGTACGTGAGTTGGTACGAGTTCTCTGTCCACGAACAGGAAGTCCCTTTCTGTGGCGAAGACCACGATAACAGCCAATATCCATAAGGCGTTTGATATTCAAACCGATCTCAGAACGCAGACGACCTTCTACTTTGTATTCGTTATCGATAATTGTACGCAGTGCTGCAACTTCATCGATTGAAAGATCGTTCATCATGCGGTTAGGATCAAGCTTTGCCTTCTTGCAGATTTCTTCTGCAGAAGAACGACCAATGCCGTAAATATATGTCAAAGCAATATTGACATGTTTGTTTGGGAGGTCAACTCCCGCAATTCGAGCCATCTGTTACTCCTCAGCCCTGTCTTTGCTTGTGTTTGGGGTTGGAACAAATAATCCGGACTACACCGAATCTTTTGATAACCTTACACTTATCGCAAATGGGCTTTACGCTGGTTCGTACTTTCATAAAAATCCCCCTGGGAAAGTGTTAAAACGGAGCGAAATTATAGCTAACCGCAATGGTAGCAATTCCGCGTCCGTCCATTAAACACTATTTTCAAAACTTTTGCTATAGCTATTTACAAAACTACAGGTTTCTTGAGCGAATTTTTCCGTGCTTTACCAGTCCGTCATGGTGATGCATCTTCAAAAGTGCTTCAACCTGACTCATGGTATCCAGGTCAACTCCGACCAGAATCAAGAGTGATGTACCACCCATCAACATTGAAATTGACTGGGGGAAGCCGAACAAGTTCTGAATGATTGTCGGCAGAACAGCAATTACTGCCAGGTACAGTGCACCGGGAAGAATCAGTCTGTTCAAAACCTTCTGCATATACTCTTCAGTTTTGTCGCTTCTGATTCCGGGAATAGAACCACCGTTCTCACGGATATTCTTTGCAATTTCTGAGGGGTTCAGGGTTACCTGTGTGTAGAAGTAAGCAAAGAAAATGATCAACAAAACTTCGAGAATGTTATACCAAACACCACTGGGAGTTAAGAAATTGGCAAGTTTCTGCAGCCAACGAACATTCGGTCCCAGACTGGTTGCAATCTGAAGAGGGAATGTAAGGAATGAAGAAGCAAAAATTACCGGGATAACTCCGGACGGATTGATCTTGAAAGGAATGTATGTACTCTGTCCGCCATACATTTTTCTACCCACAACCCGTTTTGCGTAGTGGATCGGAATCTTGCGCTCACCCTGCTGTTCGTAAACAACAAGAGCAATGATTCCTGCAAACATAAGAAGTACAACGATAACGAAAACAACATTGATGTCGCCATTTTTTACCATGCGACCCAGTTCCCACACAGCGGAAGGAAGACGGGCAACAATACCTGCGAAAATCAGCATTGAGATACCGTTGCCGATTCCGCGGGCTGTAATCTGCTCACCAAGCCAGATTGTTATCATTGTTCCTGTTGTTACAGTGATCATAACAATGAGTGTAAACACAACACTGTTAGAAATCAGAATAGCATCAGGAATGCTGGCAGCATAAGCTCTAACTGCAACTGACTGAATCAGACATACAAAAACTGTACCAATGCGTGTCCATGCATTGAATTTTTTCTGTCCGCCATCTTCCTGAACAATCTTTTTCAGACTGGGGAAGATGATCAGAGCAAGTTGCATGATAATCTGTGTTGAGATGTAGGGCATTACGCCCAACATGAACACAGAAAAGTTTGAGAAAGCACCACCGGCAAAGAAATCCATATAATCTACAAACGCATTGCTACCGCTTGTGAGAGTATCAAAATAGGAAGTCAGTGCCTGTGGATTAATTCCGGGGATAGTTAAAACACTACCCAAGCGAAATACTGCAAGAATCAAAAAAGTAAAAAGAATGCGCTGACGCAGTTCTTTTACTCTAAACATGTTTACAATAGGATTATGTGCCATGTGCTCTCAGTCTCCGTTACTCAGCGGCAGCTTCTTTAATGCTTCCGCCAGCTTTTTCTATCTTCTCTTTTGCAGAAGCAGAAACTTTATCTACGTCGACTGTGAGTTTTTTGGTCAATTCACCATCGCCAAGCACTTTTACCAGAGCAGATGCTTTTTTCAGCATTCCTTTCTGAATCAGTGTCTCTTTGTTTACTTCTTCACCTGCAGAATATTTTGCCTCAATCTCTGCGAGATTGAAAATCTCATACTCTTTCTTGAAGTAGTAATTTGAGAAACCACGACGTGCAATACGGCGGTACAAAGGCATCTGACCACCTTCGAAACCAACGTATACTTTTCCACCTGAACGTGACTGCTGACCTTTGTTACCACGGCCGGCTGTTGAACCCAGTCCTGAAGATGAACCGCGTCCGACACGTTTTCTGTTTTTTGTTGCACCGTAGGGAGCTTTAAGTGTGTAATCTGACATCAGTTCATCTCCTCAACTTTTACCAGGTGCTGTACAGAAGCAATCATGCCCATGATAGCAGGATTTGCTACGTGTTCAACAGTGGAGTTGATTTTTCTCAGACCCAGAGAACGTACAGTAGCACGTTTTTCAGGCTTCTGTCCGATTGTACTCCGGATCAAAGTTACTTTAACTTTCTTGTCTTGTTCTTTAGCCATACCATTAACCCCACAAATCTTTCAGGGTTTTGCCCCTGTTTTTGGCAACGGTACGTGCATCCATGAGGCCTTTGCAAGCTTCAAAAGTTGCGCGGACAACATTCACTGATGTGCGTGAGCCAAGTGACTTTGACATAACATCAGTTGCGCCTGCTGCTTCAAGAATAGCA
Source organism: Treponemataceae bacterium (assembly GCA_045599005.1). GTDB lineage: Bacteria > Spirochaetota > Spirochaetia > Treponematales > Treponemataceae > Treponema_I. The sequence continues at coordinate 69,844 of JAZRVF010000026.1, read as the reverse complement.
CGAACTGCACCACCGGCGATAATACCGGTACCGGAACATGCAGGTTTAAGCAAAACAGATGAACTCTTGTATTCAGCCTGAATCTCATGCGGAATAGTACCGTTCTTAAGCGGAACAGTAATCAAGTTTCTCTTTGCTTTGTCAACGCTTTTGCGAATAGCTTCAGTAACATCATTTGCCTTACCGAAACCAAATCCGACTCTGCCTTTTTTGTCACCAACAACAGTCAATGCCGAGAAAGAAAATCTGCGTCCGCCTTTTACAACTTTTGCAGTTCTGTTGAGTTTTACAAGTTTCTCAACAAATTCTTTTTCTTTCGGCTGATCCTTATCATAATTCTTCTGGTGTTCCATCAACATCTCCTAGAATACGATACCGGCTTTGCGAGTGCCGTCAGCAAGAGCCTTAACAACACCGTGGTACAGGTAACCGTTGCGGTCGAATACCACAGTTTTGATTTCTTTTTCAGCAAGTCTTTTGCCCATTGCCTCTCCGAGCTTTTCAGCACCCTCTGTATTGGGTTTGAGAGAAGCAAACTCTTTTTCAAGAGTTGAAATAGAAGCCAAAGTCTTTCCAGCATCGTCATCGATAGCCTGCATATACAGATTTGTATTGCTACGAGTAACTGTCAAGCGGGGACGCTCGGCACTACCGCGAAGTGTCTTACGGATGTGAACCTTTCTCTTAAGCCGCTTTCTGTCTTTGTCATTAAGTTTCTTAAACATATAGCTACACCCTTATTTTACACCGGACTTACCGACTTTACGTCTAATTGTCTCGTTCTCATACTTGATACCTTTACCTTTGTAAGGCTCAGGCTCTCTGAGTTTTCTCAAATCAGCGGCAAATTCACCGACTGCCTGTTTGCTGATTCCAGTAATTGAAATCTTACCCTGAGCATCTGCTGTTACAGTCAGGTTCTCAGGAATCAAGGCGATAAACTCTGATGAATAACCGAGATTCATTACAAGCAGATTTCCCTGTACTTCTGCACGGAAACCTACACCATTAATCACAAGATTTTTTGTATAGCCTGCTGTTACACCAACAACCATGTTGTTGATCAGCTGGCGGTACAAACCATGTGCTGCACTTGCTTCTTTTGAAGTATTCACGGGTTTAACAACAACAGCATTGTCAGCAACTTCGATTGTAACGAGGTTGTTGTATTCCTGTTCAAGTTTTCCCTTAGGACCTTCGACAGTAATCAGTGCCGGTGAAACAGTTACTTTTACACCTGCAGGAACAGCAACAGGAAGTTTTCCAATTCTTGATGGCATCTTAAGCTCCTATTACCAAACGGTGCAGATCAATTCACCGCCTACCATTTTCTCAGAGGCTTTTTTACCGGTGGTAACACCCAGAGAGGTAGACACAATCACAGTACCGTATCCATTGTAAACACGGGGCAGATCCTTATAACCTGCATAAACACGGCGACCGGGAGTAGAAACTTTCTCGATTCCATGAATTACAGAGTTATTTTCATCATCATACTTCAAGAAAATACGGATGCCGTTAAAACCATCCTGGCTTACTTTTTTGAAGTTCTTAATATAACCTTCAGCTTTCAGAATCTTCACGATTTCCAATTTAAGTTTGGAAGTAGGAACATCTACTTTCTCGTGACGGGCCATTGCCGCATTCCGAACCTTGGTAAGCATATCTGCGATAGGGTCTGAAACACTCATCTCTAATCTCCTATACTACCAGCTGGATTTTGTTACACCAGGAAGAAGACCTTCGCTGGCGAGCTTGCGGAAACAAAGACGACACATCTTGTATTTCCCAAGATATCCACGAGGACGTCCGCAAATCTGGCAACGGTTATATTTCCGTGTGCTGTATTTAGGTGTGCGGGCTGCCTTGATAATCATTGATTTTTTAGCCATGTACTAAGTCCTCACTTACTTCCTGAAAGGCATTCCAAACTTGGTAAGCAGAGCACGAGCATCGCTGTCAGTCTTTGCACTTGTTACAACGTTGATATTCAAACCTGAAACTTTCTCGATCTTATCGAAGTCGATTTCAGGGAAGATAATCTGTTCAGTAATACCAAGCGAATAGTTTCCGTGTCCATCAAAGCCGGTAGCCTTGATACCGCGGAAATCCTTAACACGGGGTAATGCAACATTGATAAGGCGATCAAGGAATTCATACATTCTTGCACCGCGCAATGTTACCATTACACCAACCTCATTGCCCTCTCTTAACTTGAAGTTAGCAATTGATTTTTTCGCCTTGGTTTTCACAGCCTTCTGACCTGTAATAGCTGTCAGGTCAGTCACTGCGGCATCAAGGAGTTTCTTATTTGAGAGAGCCTCGCCCACACCCATGCTGACTACAATCTTTTTGATTGCGGGAATCTGCATGACGGATTTGTATCCGAGTTCTTTAAAGAGCTCCGGGGCAATAGTGTCATTATAGACTTTCTTAAGCCGGGGTACGTAATTACTCATTACAGTGTGTCTCCACATTTACGGCAAACGCGAAGTTTTTTGTCGCCGTCGAGTTTATAACCAATTCTGGTAGGACCACATTTTTTGCAAACGATTGCAACATTTGAAATGTGCAAAGGTGCTTCTACTTCTGCGATTCCACCACGATCCTGCTGGTTGCGTTTTTTCATCGCTTTCTTTACAAGGTTTACACCTGCAACGATAACTCTGTCTTTGTCGCGGATAACGCGGACAACGGTTCCCCGTTTGCCCTTATCTTTTCCAGCAATAACTTGAACTGTATCGTCCTTGCGAATCTTGAATTTCTTTTCCATATTCAATTTCTCCTAAGACCCTTACAGAACTTCCGGTGCGAGAGATACAATTTTCATGTAATCCATATCGCGGAGTTCACGGGCTACAGGACCAAATACACGTTTTCCTTTCGGGTTTTTATTGGCATCAATGATTACGCAAGCGTTATCATCAAACCGAATGTATGTTCCGTCAGGACGACGATATTCCTTTGCAATACGTACGATTACAGCCTTTTCAACAGATCCCTTTTTGATAGTTGATGTAGGAATTGCATCCTTAACAGCAACTACGATTACATCACCGATACTTGCATAACGACGATGAGATCCGCCGATTACCTTGATACACTGAACTGTCTTAGCACCGGAGTTGTCTGCTACAGTTAAATTTGTCTGCATCTGAATCATTTCAGTTCTCCTTAACGTGCCCGTTCAACGATCTCGGCAAGGCGCCAGCACTTGTCTTTACTCAAAGGGCGGCATTCCACGATACGAACTGTGTCACCTGTATGGGCATCATTCAGTTCATCATGAACTTTGCACTTCTTGACGCGTGTAACGTACTTTTTATAAAGCGGGTGAAGCTTTTTGGTTGTTACAGAAACAACAATGGTTTTGTCCATTTTGTCACTTGTTACAATACCAACAAATGAGCGTTTACCGGCCTTGTTCTGAACATTCTGTTCTTCCACGGGTCAGCTCCTACTTATCCAATCCGGCGATTTCTTTCTGCCGGATAAGCGTATTAAGCGTTGCAATTTCACGACGCATTGTACGTTTCTGCATCGGATTATCAACGTGTCCAACAACCATCTGGAATCTAAGATCCATATACTTCTTGCTCAGCTCATTCCGTTTCGCAACAAGTTCGGAATAAGACAGTTCTTTCTTTGCAGCTTTTGCCATCTTCTACTCCTTACTCTACACGAGTTTTGAATGCAACTTTTGTTTTAATCGGAAGTTTGCTTCCTGCAAGGTGACAAGCTTCTGCAGCAAGATTTTCATCTACGCCACCGATTTCAAACAAAATCTGACCCGGTTTAATTACTGCGGCCCAGAATTCCGGAGCACCTTTTCCTTTTCCCATGCGGCTTTCTGCAGGGTGTTTGGAAATCGGTTTGTCCGGGAATACTCTAATCCAAACCTGACCTTTACGGTTCAGTTTACGGTTCAAAGCAACACGAGCTGCTTCAATGTGTTTTGCGCTCAACCAAATCGGCTCAAGAGCAACCAGTGCAACATCACCAAAATCCAGGTAATTTCCACGTGTTGCGTTACCGTTGATTCTTCCGCGCTGCACTTTGCGGTGCATTACTCTTTTAGGACTCAGTGCCATGACTAACTCCTTGAAGCTTTAGAAGCGCGTGGAGCGCGTTCTTTCTTTTTATCTGCATTGTCTGCATTGTCAGAAGTGCGCTCTGTGCGGTCGCGACGTTTTCTCAGAAGCTGTCCAGCATCTTCGTTCTGCTCATGACCATACATCATTCCGTTATATACCCAAACTTTAACACCGATCTTTCCGAATGTTGTCAAAGCTTCAGCAAATCCATAGTCAATGTCTGCACGAAGTGTGTGAAGCGGTACGCGACCATCTTTATACTCTTCTGTACGTGACATATCTGCACCACCAAGACGGCCACTCAGACGGATTTTGATACCCTGAGCTCCACCTTTCATTGCATTACCTGTTGCCTGTTTCAGACACTTGCGGAAAGAACCGCGGTTTTCCAACTGGCGGGCAATGTTCTGTGCAACCAGAGAAGCATTGATTTCAGCTCTTTTGACCTCTTTGATCTTGATCTGAACTTTCTTTGTCAGCTTTTTCTGGATTTCGACGCCAATTTTTTCAATATTGGCACCTTTTACACCAATAATAACACCGGGACGAGCAGTATGAATTACGATTGTAATCCGCTGAGGGTGACGAATAATTTCAATCTCAGCAATATCTGCGTTTTTGCATTCCGGCAGTTCCTGAACCATCTTTCTGATTTTCAGATCTTCGAGTACCAAATCAGCGTACTCACGAGGATCTGCATACCAGCGAGAGGACCAAGTTTTATTTACGCCAAGGCGTAATCCGATAGGATTTACTTTCTGTCCCACTTTATTCCCCCGCCTTTTCTTCAACAATGACGGTGATATGACACATTCTTCTCAAGAGCATATCGGCGCGGCCACGGGCACGGAACCAGATTCTCTTAAGACGAGGACCTTCGTCAATCCGAATTTCCTTGATATAGAGCATATCTTCATCAAGTTTCTTGTTAGCATAAAGTGCATTTGCGACTGCAGATTTAAGTGTAGCGCTAATCAGTTTTGCACCTTTCTGCGGCATATTCTCAAGAATAGCCAAAGCCTCTGAACAAGTCTTTCTTTTTACCACATTTGCTACAGGACGAACCTTTGTAGGTGAAGCAATCAGAAATTTTGTAGTGGCAATATATCCGCTTTTTTCAGCCATCATATCCACCTATTATTTTCCAGCCTTGTTATCAGAACCGGCATGACCACGGAAGATACGAGTGGGTGAAAACTCGCCAAGTTTGTGACCGACGAGGTTTTCTGTAACGTATACAGGTACCCATGATTTGCCGTTATATACAGAAATAGTGTTTCCAACCATTTCAGGAATAATTGTCGAGCAGCGAGAATATGTTTTAATCATCTTTCTGTCCGACTGCTTATTCATTTCAACAACCTTTTTGTAAAGGCTCTTTTCGATGAAAGGTCCTTTTTTAACAGATCTTGACACGGTTAACTCCTAATTTACTTCTTCCGGCGAGAGACAATAAAGTTGTCTGACACCTTCCGCTTATTACGGGTTTTGTATCCACGACAAGGCTGTCCCCACGGTGTAACCGGGTTGCGACCTTTACCAGCACCTTCACCACCACCCAGCGGATGATCAACTGGGTTCATAGCCATACCACGAACGGTTGGGCGGCGTCCGATCCAACGAGCACGACCAGCTTTTCCAAGTGATGTGTTCATGAGATCTTCGTTTCCGACTGTTCCGATTGTTGCATAGCATTTCTGATGAACACGGCGAATCTCACCTGAAGGAAGTTTGATAGTTACATACTCGCCTTCTTTTGCTGCAACCAGAGCACTGGTTCCTGCAGAACGGGCAAGCTGTCCACCACGACCGAGGTTCAATTCGATGTTATGAACAGTGAAACCAACAGGGATTGCTTCCAAAGGAAGAGCATTTCCCAAAGCAAGGGCTGCCTTCTCACCAGAAACAATTTTCTGTCCAATTTCCAATCCTTTAGGAGCGATAATATAGCGTTTTTCTCCATCTGCATAGAAAATCAACGCAATGTTTGCACTTCTGTTAGGATCATATTCAATTGTTTTTACAGTTCCAGGGATTCCATGTTTATCACGTTTGAAATCGATTTCCCGGTACCGTCTCTTGTGTCCGCCGCCTTGATGACGTACTGAAATACGTCCCTTAGCACCGCGGCCTCCGTTAGACTTGCGTCCGCTTGTCAGACTTTTCTCAGGTCTGTCAGCAGTAAGCTCGTCTCTCCGCAAATCAATACGGGTTCTCGTACCTGCGGTAATAGGCTTATATACTTTAAGAGCCATTATGGTTCTCCTTCAATATCGCGGTCTTAGGCTCAGACGCCTTCGAACACTTTGATTGTTTCGCCCGGAGCAAGCCGAACGATTGCCTTTTTCCAACTGGAAGTACGTCCCGGTCTGCCGCGCAGCCGTTTCATTTTTCCACCGACATTCATAACAGTACAGTCAACAACTTTTACATTAAAGAGTTTGCGTACTGCTTCTTTAATCTGATATTTATTGGCTTCAGGAGCTACTTTAAAAACGTATTTGCCTTCTTCACGCAAAAGTGTTGCTTTTTCAGACAACACGGGCGCAATAAGGATATCTTCATACATCATTATTTTGCCTCCTCGTTTTCGTTACTATAAAAATCAGAAAGATTTTTTACAGCTGTCTCAAGCACCAGAACTTTTCTTGCATAGAAAAGGTCATGTGCACGAAGACGATTGAATGAAAGGAAAGACACGTTATGAATGTTGCGTCCAGCACGTTTGATCATAGCATCATCATCTTTCAGAATGATTACTGTTCTCTCATCTTTTGCAAAATTATTGAGAATCTTAACCAAGTCTTTTGTTTTTCCACTTTCAACTGAAAAATCTTCGATTACTGTTAATGTGTCATTCTGAGCTTTTCCACTCAAAATTGACTTCATTGCCAAACGCTTTACTTTCTTGGGCAAAGCAAAACTGAAATCACGGGGTTTCGGTCCAAATACCACACCGCCGCCTCTCAGAAGCGGAGATTTTTTATCACCGCGACGAGCATTACCAGTTCCCTTCTGTTTGTAGGGTTTTGCATTGCTTCCGTGGACTTCTGCTCTGTCTTTTGTACAGGCTGTTCCAACGCGTTTGTTTGCTAATTCGTTATTGATGGCGTAGTAGATAACATCGTCATTTACGGGAAGACCGAATACGTTCTCATCTAATGTTATCGTCCTGAGTTCTTTACCATCGATTGAAAATACTTTCTTTTCCATACGTTCCTCTCGAGGTTATTTCTTTACCGCGGACTTAACGATCAGCGTACAGTCTTTATTCCCGGGTACAGCACCGCGAACCATCACAACATTCAGCTCAGGATCGACTTTAACGATTCTAAGGTTCTGAACTGTTACTTTATCACAACCCATTCTTCCAGGCATTTTAACATTCTTAAAACAATGTCCCGGAGTTGTGTTCATACCGGTACCACCCGGCTCACGATGGAATTTTGAACCGTGAGTAGCGCGTCCACCATGGAATCCCCAGCGTTTCATAACACCCTGGAATCCCTTTCCTTTTGATGTTGCTGTAACATCGAGGAAGCGGACACCTTCAAAAAGTTCAATTCCTACTTCATCACCCACCGCAACGTCTTTCTCGAAGTCACGAAACTCTTTCAAATGACGTTTGGGAGTAATTCCTTCTGAAAACTGACCTGCATAAGGCTTTGATACTTTGTTCGGCTTAAGATCTTCCAAACCAAGTACAACAGCGTCATAGCCGCAGTTTTCTTTTGTCTTGAGGGCAATGACTTTGTTAGGTTCTACGTGGATCACGGTTACCGGTGTAAGGTTTCCGTCTTCGTCAAAAACCTGGGTCATTCCCACTTTTTTTGCAATCAGACCTTTCATTCTGATAGTTCTCCTTATCGGCCGTCATCCCTTGATCCTAGGGACCGTACCGTTTCTAGTATCCTTTCGGATTACTGTTTAATTTCTACGTCCACGCCTGCAGGAAGCTCAAGCTTCATCAATGAATCCATTACATCTGATGAAGGTTCGATGATATCAATAAGGCGTTTGTGAGTACGCATTTCAAACTGCTCACGTGATTTTTTGTTTACGTGAGGTGAACGCAGTACAGTTACCTTGTTAATTCTGGTTGGCAGCGGTATGGGACCAGATACTTTTGCTCCGGCTTTCTGTACTGTCTGTACAATTGCTTTTGCACTCTGATCGATTAACTCCACATCAAATGCGCGAAGTCTGACACGAATTTTTTCGGTCGCCATTTTTCCTCCGAAACAGAAGCCCGGGCGAACCCGAACCTCTGTCCATATTACAAATTATTCAATGATTTCAGTTACCTGACCAGAAGCGATTGTGCGTCCACCTTCGCGGATAGCAAACTTCAAACCTTTGTCCATAGCAACCGGGTGGATAAGTTCACCGATAACTTTTGTATTGTCACCGGGCTTAACCATGTCTACACCTTCGGGAAGTGTAATTGTTCCAGTAATATCTGTTGTTCTGAAGTAGGACTGAGGGCGATATCCTGAGAAGAACGGGCTGTGGCGTCCACCTTCATCTGCAGACAGAACATAAAGCTGTCCTTCGAATTTTGTGTGGGGGTGGATTGAACCGGGTTTTGCCAGAACCTGACCGCGCTGTACTTCTTTCTTATCAATACCGCGGAGAAGGATACCAACGTTATCACCGGCCATACCCTGATCCAGCATTTTGTTGAACATTTCGATACCTGTTACAACAGAAGATGCTGTGGGGCGGATACCAACGATTTCAACGGGATCGTTCATGTTGATAACACCACGTTCGATACGACCTGTTACTACAGTACCGCGTCCAGAAATTGTGAAGATATCTTCGATAGGCATCAGGAATGCCATATCCTGGTCACGTACGGGATCGTCAAAGTATGTGTCCATTGTCTCCAGCAGTTCATCGATACATGCTGTATCTTCTGCTGTTGCACCGTCAGCCAGAGCTTTGAATGCAGAACCTTTAACGATAGGTGTGTCACGGGGGAATCCGTATGATTCGAGAACGTCACGAACTTCTTCTTCAACCAGTTCCAGAAGGTCGGGGTCGTCAAGAAGGTCAACTTTGTTCAGGAATACGATCAGTTTCGGTACACCAACCTGGCGTGCGAGCAGGATGTGTTCGCGTGTCTGGGGCATAACTGAGTCAGGAGCTGAAACAACGAGGATTGATCCGTCCATCTGAGCAGCACCGGTGATCATGTTTTTGATGTAGTCAGCATGTCCGGGGCAGTCGATGTGAGCATAGTGACGTTTGTCAGACTGATACTCAAGGTGACGTGTGTTGATTGTAATACCACGGGCTTTTTCTTCCGGTGCATTATCAATTTCATCATACTTCAGTGCTTTGTCACCGTACTTTTTAGCACAGTGCATTGTGATTGCCGCTGAAAGTGTAGTCTTTCCATGGTCAACGTGACCGATGGTACCCACGTTCATGTGCGGTTTGGTTCTTTCGAACTTTTCCTTTGCCATTTGATCCTCCTTACAGAATAAAGGCACTTAAAAAGTTTTTGTGTTGTATATAAAGAATGCCATCGTTTCCACAGAAAGAGAACATTCAACTACACACACGGTTAAGTGTAAATTTGAGGATTGAAAGGGATTAGGATAAGCTTTTTGCAGTCCATCTTGTTCGGTCTGCACAATGCTGAAACCACCTAACACCATCAAATTTACATTCGATGACCGGTTTGGCTTCTAAGCAATCAAGAACCCAGAACCAGTCCTTATGGTCCGGGCCGTTTTACCTGCTGCTCACACAGTTTTACGGAAAACAGATGTCTAATGAACATCTCTTGAATCTCAAAGAACCCGAAGTCCACAATAACCCCTTTTACAGGGTATTGGTCTTATAGTTATATCAATTTTAGACAATTTGTGCAAGTCCCTGCAATCTTTTGCATAGACTGCAGGATTTTCCATTGTTTTCAAAAGGACAAAAAAAAAGACACCCGGAAAACGGATGTCTTTTTTGAAAACTACCAGCGGTAGTGTGCAAACGCGCGGTTTGCTTCTGCCATACGGTGTGTCTCTTCCTTTTTCTTGTATGCTGTACCTGTGTTGTTGTAAGCATCAAGAAGTTCGGATGCAAGGCGTTCACCCATTCCGTGACCGCTCTTGCTGCGTGCTGCATTGATTACCCAGCGCATAGCCAGAGCCTCGCGGCGGCTTTCGCGGATTTCAATCGGCACCTGATATGTTGCACCACCCACGCGGCGTGATTTTACTTCAACCTGGGGTTTTACATTATCCAGAGCTTTCAGGAAAACTTCCAAAGGATCTTTGTCTGTTTTTGCCTTGAGTTCATCAAGCGCTTCATAGATAATGCGGATTGCTGTTGCTTTTTTACCATCCAGCATCATGCGTGTAACAAATTTTGTCACAACTGCACTGTTGTATCTGGGATCAGGTACACAAGGACGGTTTATGCTTTTATTCTTTCTTCCCATAAATCTGCTCCTTATGCCTTAGGTCTCTTGGCACCATATTTAGAACGTCCGCGTTTGCGGTCTTCTACACCAAGAGTATCTTTTGTACCGCGGATAATGTGATAGCGTACACCAGGAAGGTCTTTTACACGACCACCGCGGATAAGAACTACTGAGTGTTCCTGCAGGTTATGTCCGATACCGGGAATGTATGCAGTAACTTCAATACCATTACTCAAACGAACACGAGCTACTTTACGAAGAGCTGAGTTCGGTTTTTTGGGTGTAACTGTCATAACGCGGGTACAAACTCCACGTTTCTGCGGGCAGGACTGAAGCGCGGGAGACTTAGTTCTGTTTGCAGCAGTTTTACGACCCTGACGAATCAACTGATTAATTGTAGGCATCTGCCTTTTCTCCTATATAAATCCGGTCAGCACCCCGGAAAATTTTGCAATTTTAGGGATTTTCAGACTAACAAATTTATTATTGCAATGTCAATAGAATCCTTGCTTTATGCTTCAAAAGGATAAAAAATCAATTCTTTTCCTGATATAGAATCCTCTTTCCATGATTTAACCTTGTTACATAATCTTTTTTTCGGAGCGAAAGAATGAAAAAATCTCTGTTTGTTTCCATTTTACTGGGACTTGTTTTCTGTATGTGCTGCGCCTGGGGTGCAGAAATCACGGAAAACTTTGATGCTCTGACCGGTGAGGGTCAGATTATGGGCTCCAAGTTCGGAAATCCGACTTTCAGCCTCGTTGACGAAGGACCCGACAGTTCCAGGGCTCTTCTTGTTTCTGACAGAACCGCCAATTATTTCGGGTATTCATACAACCTGAACGATTTTATCGGCGGTGATGTAGTTCTTTCTGCAAAAGTTGCCGCCTACGGTGTTTCGGATGGTGCTGACAACACCATCATGGCCACTGTCAAAACCACTACAGGTGCCGGTGACTCATACAATCAGATCGGGTCGGTTGCCGTAAAAGGAACAGAATGGACCGAGATCACCAATTACAGGGTTTTCGAGATTCCTGCTGATGCCACATCTGCTGTCCTTTATTTTGAAGCCGCCGAAGGTCTCAGCTATCTGCTTGACGATGTCTGTGTCACAGGAACAGGTTCCAAGGCCGCCGGTTTAACTTATGTGGACACATCGTCTTTTGTTGCCCTTAAAGATCTTTACGATGATTACTTTGCGGTCAACGTTGCATGTGAAGCCCTGAGCCATTGGGGTGGATACAATCAGCTCAGCGAGATCGGTAATCCGGCTAAGGAGAAACTGATTCTTGAGCAGTTCAAGGGAATCACTTTTGGAAATGAGCTTAAACCTGACACTAACATGGGTTATCAGTCACCTGACGCAACTGAATCCTATCTGCCTTTCGTGATTGACCCTTCTGCAAAGGAAATGCTTGACTGGGCAAAGGAAAACGGAATCAAAGTCCGCGGTCACGTCCTTGTGTGGCACTCCCAGTGTCCTGATGCCGTTTTCTGCAAAGATTACAGACCAGTTTACAAGGGATCAGCTCTTGATCCGGATTGCCTTGTATCACGCGAAGTCATGCTTGACCGCATGAAAAGCTACATTGACAGCGTGATGTTCTATATGTACAAAAACGGTTATGCAGATGTGATCACAGCCTGGGATGTTGTTAACGAGGCTGTTGAACCTGGTGCAAACGAATGGAATCTCCGTGACAGTTACTGGTATAGGACAATCGGAAGTGATTTTGTGTACTGGGCTTTCAAATATGCACGGACCAGTTCAGAAAGATATGCCGCTCGGTTCAATGATGTTTATGGAGGAAATACTGTTCTTCCAAAACTTTTCTACAATGATTACAACGAATTCCAGGACAGCAAATGCTCTGCAATCATCAAACTGCTGACTGAATACAACAACGGCCATTCAATCACCGCGGAAGGCCTGATTGACGGAATGGGTATGCAGAGTCACCTGAGTGACAACACAAATATCGATACAATCATCACAGCTCTCAGACGCTATGACGCAGTTGTGGACGAAATCAATATTACCGAGCTGGATGTTGCCCAGACTTCTACAGGAGCCAACGCGGATTATTACCAGGCTGTTTTCTATAATCAGCTTTTCTCAAGACTTATCGAGGCCAGAAAAGACGGCGCAAATCTTACTGCTGTGACTCTCTGGGGTCTTACTGATGACAATTCATGGAAAAAGGAATCCAGTCCTCTGCTTTTCAATGGTGACCTTTCCACAAAAATGGCTTTCCAGGCTGTTGTATCTGCAATCACCGGAGAAGCATTGCCTGAGCCTGAATTTGAAAAACCTGATTTCTCTGATTTCTATGCATCTTTTGATGCCGGTACTGCAGAGAACTCCGGTTTCATGCGTCGGGGTGATTCTGTGCTGACACTCACAGAGGATTCATGCAGAGGTAACGGAGCCCTTCTCGTTTCCGGCAGAACCGCTTCATGGAACGGCGCATCTTTTGATGTTTCCCGCTTTGCAGGACAGACAATCTGCATCAGCGCATGGGTACGCACCAGTGACGAGACTGTGACACTTACCGCTGACATTGACGGCGTCTGGCCAAACATTGTCAAAGTCCAGTGCGGAGATTCCGGATGGCACCGCATTACCGGAACATATTCAGTTCCTGCTGACATGAACAGCCTCAGACTTTACTACGAGACCAACGGTACTGCAGACATCATGCTTGATGATGTGCAGGTCAAACTGGTGGGCATCAGAGAGTCTTTTGAAAGTTCAAACCATGTTTTCAAAGCCCGCGGATCCGGACATGTTCCATCACTGACAGTCACAGGTGCTGACAGAACATCTGGAAACAGTTCTCTCCTTGTCACAAGAAGTTCAAAGGATGCCACAATCTGCACAGATGTCTCAAAATACATCGGATATAACATTGCGGTTTCTTTCATGGTTAAATCCGCAGACAGTGCAGTCGCCTTTGGAATTGACGGTCTTGATTCATCACGTGTTGAGAAAAGCATTGCCGGCTCCGGCTGGAAACTTGTTGAGGCTTCAATCTCTGTTCCCAATACTTTAAGTTCTGCACAGCTTTTCATTGAGACAGAGGGATCCGCAGATCTTTTAATTGATGATTTCTCAGTTTCAGTTGCTGACCTTGTCTATACATGCGACAGTGACGGATTCTTCACCACAAGATGGGGAGGAGCCGGGACATTGGAGATTACTGAAGAAAACGGAAACAGAGCCGCAATTCTGAAGAACCGTGCCGAAAGCTACTATGGAATTGCTTTTGATGTTTCTGCCTATCTTGGACGGGAAGTGAAAATTTCTGCAGACATCAAGACTGATGACAGCACAATCGTGCTTTCCGGTGATATCGCTGATCTCTGGCCAAATTATCTCCGGGAAGCTTCCGTGCCAGGTAAGTACAAGACAGTTTCTACGGTTGTCCGTCTCCCAAATGACATGCAGACACTCACTGTCTATTTCGAGACTGACGGAACTTCAGATCTTTATGCAGACAATCTGATCATTCATCCTCTGACGATGGAAGAAAGTTCGGCATTCTGATCTGTTTGAACGGGACTTGTGATGACATGATCATAAGTCCCGGAAAAAAAATAACCCCGGAAGCAGGACATGTAATGAAGTTCACTTCATATTGTTCACTTCCGGGGTTTTTTATTCACTGTGCTCTGAATGGACACAGCCGCTTTTTACTTTGAAGCTCCGGGGAAAGGAGATTTTTCAAACTCTTTGTTTCCGTGTGTGTAGCTGGGCAGAACTTTGGGTGATACAACATCACCTGTGATTCCTGCAGCCTCACGTTCCTTCTCAAAAGCTTTTACGTGATCCAGGTTCATTTTCTTGGTATCTGCCAGTTCAATATCTTTGAACATTTTTCCAGCTTCAATACCAGCTTCACGTCCAAATACAACAACGTCCAGCAGAGAGTTACCCATCAGACGGTTTGTTCCGTGAACACCACCGGAAGCCTCACCGGCAACCAGAAGGTTTGAAACGTTTGTATGACAGGTCTTGTTGATTTCTACACCACCATTCTGATAATGGAGTGTGGGGTAAACAAGAATCGGCTCCTTGCGGATATCAATTCCGTATTTGATGAACATATTGTACATTGCAGGAATTGATTTAAGGATTGTTCCTTCACCGTGGATGATCTCAATCATCGGAGTATCAAGCCATACAGCTTCCTGAACGTCATTCTTTACACCACGGCCGTTGCGAACTTCCTTGATGATACCGGAAGCGTTTACGTCACGTGTTTCAAGAGGATGAATGTAAACCTCACCGTCTTTGTTGATCAGTTTTGCACCAAGAGAACGGACTTTTTCTGTTACCAGTTTTCCGAGAATCTGTGTAGGATATGCGGCACCAGTAGGATGATACTGGAGTGAATCCTGATACAGAAGTTTTGCACCGGCGCGGTAAGCCATTACAAGACCGTCAGCTGTTGCTCCGTAGTGGTTTGAAGTGGGGAATCCCTGATAGTGCATACGTCCTGCACCACCTGTCGCAAGAATCACAACTTTTGCTTTTGCGATGCGAACTTCATTTGTCTCCAGGTTCTGGAGAACAGCACCGCAGGCATTTCCTTTGTCATCTTTGATGATTTCGATTGCAGCGGTAAAATCAACTACAGTGATTTTGTCAGGACGGTTGAAAACTTCATCGCGGAGTGTGCGCATGATCTCTGCACCGGAATAGTCTTTACAGGCATGCATTCTCTTGCGGCTTGTTCCACCACCATGTGTGGTAACCATTGTTCCGTCCGCTTCCTTATCAAACTCAACACCCAGTTCGTTCAGCCATTTGATACATTTGGGAGCATTGTTTGTAAGTGTATATACCAGCTCAGGTTTTCCGTCAAAGTGACCGCCACCGAAACAGTCAAGATAATGCTGTGCAGGTGAGTCATTGGGTTTGTCAGCAGCCTGGATACCACCCTCTGCCATCATTGTGTTTGCATCACCTACGCGCAGTTTTGTTGCGAGCAGAACTTTTGCACCGGCTTCTGAAGCCATGATTGCAGCAGATGTACCTGCTCCACCGCCACCGATAACAAGAACATCTGCTTCATAATCAACATGTTCCAGATCAATGTGCTCGGGCTCAATACGGGGTTTTGCCTGCAGCATCTCAGCAAGCTGAATCGGAGCTTTCTGTCCTTTGTTGGGACCGATCTTCAGTTCTTCAAATTCGCTTGTGATGCGGTCGGGATGATATTCTGCCAGAATCTGATCTTTTTCATCTGCTGTAAGGCGAACATGTTCAAATTTGATATTTTCTTCACGTTTTTCTGCAACGATTTTTGCAGCTTCGTCCAAGTAATTTCCGTACATTGTATTAACCTCTTTCTTTTATTTCGAAGCCCGCCATAAAAGGCGTTTCCTAGTTTTAACAAAACTATTCATGCGATGTCTGGAAAACAGACCCGCAGTCAGGATGTTCAACGGATGAAATCTCCTGATTATTTCTCAATGTCGCGAGTATTGTACAGTTCTTTGATTTTGTCCAAAGAATTGGCCATCATTGCCTGAATGTCTGCTTCGCATTTTCCGGCTTCAATTTCAGCAACACGGTCAGCCAGGTGCTGAGTCTGAGGCTGGATGTATTTACCGTTGATACGGCGGCAGAGTTCTGCAACCTGAGGATGACTGATTCCAGCGGGACAGCGGCTTGAGCAGCATCCACACATTACACAGTCAAATGACAGGTCTGCAGCTTTTGCGAAATCACCGCGCTGTGCGTATGCAATGTACTGCATTGTGTTCAGGCTCTGAGGACATGCACGTGTACAGGCATTGCAGCCTACGCAGGAATAGATTTCGGGATAGAGCTGCATCATCACTGACTGCTCAGGTTTGATGCTGTTCATGTCATAAACCTGTTTTACCAGCGGGAAGAAAGGAAGTGTGGCAATGTACATGTCATTCTCAACTTTCTTTGAACAGGCCAGACATGTCTGAAGCTGATTCTGACCTTTAATGCGGTAGATTGTTGCACAGGCACCGCAGAAACCGTTGCGGCATCCGCATCCGCGTTTCAGCTGATAACCTGCATATTCCATAGCATTCATAATTGTAAGTTCTGCAGGAACTTCATATTTTTTGCCAAAAAGATAAATTGTGGCCATCTCTTTATCTGCCATAGTAATTCTCCTATGTTTTTTAGAGCGCCATGGTCGGCGCGTCAATTGCTAAGCTGTCAACGCCTGCGGGTTTCTGAAAACCCGCAGAACAAATTTGCGGCTTAATACTCCGGAGGAAGTTCTCCAAGCTGATCAAAACTGAATACCGGTCCGTCCTTACAGACGAATTTGTCACCGATATTACATCTTCCGCATTTTCCGATACCACATTTCATGCGCATTTCCATTGTGGTGAAAATCTGCTCGTCCTTGAAGCCAAGGTCTTTCAGGATTCCCAGTGACATATGGATCAGGATTGGAGGTCCACACATGATGACTGTCATTCCTGCGTCAGGCTTAAGTTCTGTGATGTACGGAGGAACAAATCCCACGTGTCCGTCCCAACCTTCCTCAGGGCGGTCAATTGTGATGTCAATTGAGCAGTTCGGCTGTTTTTTCCATACGTTCTGCATTTCATCAAGACGTACAAGATCAGCTTTTGAACGTGCACCGTAGATTACCTGGATTTTTCCGTAGTTCTCGCGGTGATCCATCATGTAGTTGACTACAGAGTGAACCGGAGCAATACCGATACCACCGGCGATAACCAGAATATCTTTGCCTTTAAGAGCACCTTCTACAGGGAATCCGTTTCCAACCGGTCCGCGGAGACAGATCTGCTGGCCGATTTCTGCGCTGTGGAGCCATTCAGTCACACAGCCGCATTTTTTGATGGAGAATTCCATGTGTGTTTCAAGAGTAGGTGAAGAGGTGATAGAAATCATTGACTCTCCCACACCCGGTACAATAAGCATTGCACACTGACCGGGAATGTGGTTGAACAGTTTCTTTCCGTCCAGACCAACTACACTGAAAGTTTTAACATCAGGAGTTTCCTGCTTGATGTCAATAATTTTTCCTACGTAAGGAATGAATGATTCTTTGGTTTCCATTTCTCTTTTCACTCCTAGATGTCGTCAGATTCCTGAACGGCTTTTATTACTTTAACAATATTCATGTTAACCGGACAGCTTTCCAGACAGCGGCCACAACCGACACATGCAAACACATCATTGTGTGCCATCGGGTAATACATCAGTTTATGCATGAATCTCTGGCGGCTTCTTTCTTTCTGAGTGTGACGCGGATTTTCTGCAGCCATCTGAGTAAAGTCGTTGTGCATGCATGAATCCCAGCAGCGGATCTGGCGGATTCCTTTTCCTGTGTTGAAGTCACGGACATCGAAACACATACATGTCGGACATACGAAAGTACAGGTTCCACAGCCTACACAGGCTTCTGATGCTTTATCCCAGATTTTTGAGTTGAAAATCTTAAGCATGTCTTTGCCCTGGAATTTTGAAAGATCCAGATGAGCAAAGGGAAGCTTCTCAACTTTTGCAGTGATGTCAGCCTTAAGTGAATCAACCGCTTTTGCATCAGCATCGGCAAGAGCTGCTTTTACAGACTCCAGAAGTTTTGTTCCTTTGTCTGTGTTTGCCTGGAAGAAGTATTTTCCGTCAGCTTTCCATGCTGAAACATCACCTTTCGGATTGGCAGCATCAATTTTGTAAGTTGAGCAGAAGCATTCTTTTGCAGGTTCGTTACAGGCCAATGTGATCACTGTTCCGTGATCGCGGCGGTTCTTGTAGTAAGAATCAACAGGATCCATGTTCAGGTAAACATCATCAATGACAGCAAAGCTTGCAGCATCACAGGCACGGACACCGAAAACAACAAAGTCCTCAACGTCTTTGCGCGGATCTTCTACTGTAATTTCCTTACCGTTCATCTGGTAGCTTACCATATGTTCAGTCTTGGGGAAGAAGAAGTCTTTTGCAGAACGGACTGTCTTAAGCTGTTCTGAAAGTTTCTTTCCTTCTGCCCAGGCTTCGAATTCTGCCTTTCCGGAATTGTTGTCTACCGGAAGATAGAGTTTTTCGTTCTTGGCAATTGCTGCGAACAATTCATCAATTTTCTCAACAGCGATAGAAAGCATTACTGTTCACCTCCATCTTTTGAGCGGTCGTAAACAATGCTCGGTTCACAGTCACCTTCAGTAAAGGTGAGCATCGGCGGTTTTGTTTCCATATCGCTACCGGCAAGGTATGGTCCATAAAGCTCATTGATGTCTTTTGCATATTTGCGGTTAAGCAGATGCAGCGGGATGTGCTCCGGACATACGCGGGAACATTCACCGCAGTCTGTACAACGGCCTGCGACATGCCATGCGCGGATGATGTGGAAGAGGCTTTCCTCAAAACTTGTTTCTGCAACTTTCTGTGTTGTGTACATTGCGTTGTTGTCAAATACACATTTTTCACAGGTACAGGCAGGACAGACATTGCGGCATGCATTACAGCGGATACAGCGACTGAATTCGTTCTTCCAGAATTCGTGTCGCTCATCTGCGGTCATCGCCTCAATTCTGCTGACCTCATCAAAGCGTGAGGGGTTTTCGTAGTATTTTACATCCCCGATGATTTCATCACAGGAGACATGTTTTTTACCCTGGCAATGGTCACAGCCTTCAGTTTTTGTCTCGTCCATTGAACAGTTACAGGGAACACCCACTGCATAGACGTCCTCACGTGTGATGCGTGATTCCTTGAGAAGCTGTGTGAAAGAGTGTGAATCCCCCGGTTTAAGGAAAGCAAGCACGACTGACTGAGGAATCGGCTTGTCTTCTGCGTTGGGATCACGCTGTTTTGCCATTGTGTTGTTCATGCGTGTTGTAGATTTGGCAATCTCAATCTCTCTTGTAACTTTGACAAGATACTTTGAGATGTTTGCCTCGCAGAACTTGTTGAAAACAAAGTTCTTTTCAAGATCTTCAACAGTTGTGAAAACACTTGGTGTAATATCATCCTCAAAAAGACCTTTTCTCCATCCGATTACCTTCCGGACTTTTCCTTCAGCAAGAAGGGCTTTGGCCTTTTCAATCAAAGTGGAAGTCAGTTCTTGCATCTTACATCCTCCAGCTTCTTGTTTTCACCCAGTTCAGTGATTTTTGCAACGAAGTCATTCATGATTCCGGCAAAACGGACACCTTCGGCTGCAGAACACCATTCAACACGTGTGCGGGCTTTTTCAATACCCAGATAGTCCAGCATACTGAAAAGCAATGTCATACGGCGACGTGCGAAATAGTTACCGGTAGAATAATGACAGTCACCAGGGTGACATCCACAAAGAATTACGCCGTCAGCTCCACGCTGGAATGCACGCAGGATGAACAGAGGGTTCAGGCGGCATGAACATGGAATGCGGATAATTTTAACGTTGGCAGGATACTCAAGACGGTTGTTACCGGCAAGGTCAGCACCTGCATAAGAACACCAGTTACAGCAGAAGGCTACGATTTTAGGTGTCCAGTTTTTATTTTCACTCATAATCAATTTTTTCAGATTATAAACTGTCATGCCGAACTTGTTTCGGCATCTTTTATTTTTAGATTCTGAAACAAGTTCAGAATGACAGAAAAATTACAATACTGAATCAACCTCCGCCAAAATCTGTTTATTTGTGAATCCTTTAAGATCCATTGCTCCGGAAGGACAGGCAACCGTACAGGCACCGCAACCGTGACACATAGCGCTGTTTACCTGAGAAACGCGGCGTGTGATTGTTGTTCTGTTCGGACCACGGAAATCCTTCTCAATATAAGAAATAGCACCGTAAGGACAGACATTCTTACACTGACCGCAGCCGTTACATGCATTCTCATTTGGAATTGCAGTACAGGGATCTGTCTTGAGTTTGTCTTTTACCAGCAGACAGATGGCCTTTGCAGCAGCACCGGATGACTGGGCAACAGTCTCGGGAATATCTTTCGGACCCTGGCAGCAGCCGGCAAGGAAGATACCTGCAGTCGGGCTTTCAACAGGACGAAGTTTAGCATGAGCTTCAAGGAAGAAGTCATTGTTGTCCATTGAAGTTGTAAGCATAGTTGCCAGCGGGCGGGCAGATTTATCAGCTTCGATTGAGGCAGCAAGAACCACCATATCAGCTTTGATGTGAACCTGTTTGTTCAGGATCAGATCAGATCCCTGGACATCCAGAGTACCATCAGAGAGAGGTGTCACTTTTCCTACCTGACCTTTGATGTAATGAACACCATACTGTTCAACTGCACGGCGGTAGAATTCATCGAAGAGTTTTCCGGGAGTACGGACGTCAATGTAGAATACATAACAGTTTGTATCCGGATAATGGTCGCGGGTAAGTATCGCATGTTTTGCTGTATACATACAGCAGATCTTTGAACAGTATTCGTGACCTTTTTCTGAATCTGCGGAACAGCGGCTTCCTACGCACTGTACAAACACAATGTTTTTCGGTTCTTTACCGTCAGAAGGACGGAGAAGATGACCGTTTGTAGGGCCTGAAGCATTGCAGAGTCTTTCGAATTCGAGAGAGGTGACAACATCAGGGCTCTGGCTGTAAGCGTATTCATCGAATTTTTCCAATGAGATCGGATTGTAACCAGTTGCAACAATAATCGCACCATATTTTTCCGTAAGGATCTCTTCTTTCTGGTGGAAATTGATTGCACCAGCTGTACAGGCTTTCTCACAGAAACCGCAGACATTGTCTTTTCCGTTTTTCATTGCCTTCATGTGCAGACAGTATGTCTCATTGATCGCAGCAACTTTCGGAACAGCCTGTGCAAAAGGAATATTGATTGCCTTGCAGTTGTCCAGGTTCAGGTTGAAAGCGTTCGGGACTTTCTTGTTGGGACATTTCTCAACACAGGCACCACAACCTGTACATTTTGTCTCATCAACAAAACGAGGATGGCGTTTGATATCAATCTCAAAGTTACCGATATAACCGCGGACACCACAAACTTCTGAATAAGAAAGGATGCGGATGTTAGGGTTCTGACTGACTTCAGTCATTTTTGGAGTAACAATACAGGATGCACAGTCAAGTGTGGGGAATGTCTTGTCCAGACGGGCCATTTTTCCACCGACTGTGTAATCTTTTTCAACGATATCAACAGGGAATCCTGCATCAGCGATATCAAGGGCTGCTGTAATACCGGCAATACCACCACCGATAACCAGAGCACGCTTTGTCATCGGAGTCTCACCTTCCTGCAGAGGTGTGTCCAGAATTGATTTTGCAATTGCTGCTTTTCCAAGAGCAATAGCTTTTTCTGTTGCCTCATCCTTGTCTTTCATAACCCATGAACACTGTTCGCGGATGTTTGCAACTTCTACTTTGAATGGGTTAAGGCCAGCTCTTTCTGCACATGCACGGAATGTTTTCTCATGCATACGGGGAGAACATGAACAAAGAACAACACCTGTAAGTTTATCTTCCTTGATGTGATCTTCGATCATCTGCTGACCGGCAGATGAACACATATAAGTATAATGTGTTGAATAAACAACACCGTTTACCTTTCCGAGTTCTTCCGCAACTTTTTCTACGTCAACTGTGCCAGCGATGTTGGTACCGCAGTGACACACAAATACACCGATTCTTTCCATCTGTCACTCCTATTTGCGATACTTTCTGAAAGCACTCATCAGCAGCTGCTGAGGTGTATCAGCATCGATTTTTGCGGGAACGTCAGCCGGATCCAGATGAAGAGGACCGCGCTCGCGTTCTACTACTGTACGGACAGCATCAATCAGTTTTGCAGGTTCCACCTGGCGGGGACAGCGTTCCAGACAAGCAAAGCAAGTCATGCACATGTAGATTGACTTTGACTTGAGCAAAGGTTCAATCTCACCGTTTTCCACCATTTGTACAAACTGATGCGGATGATACTCCATTGCATCATAGTTTGGGCATGAACCAGAACACTTTCCGCAAACCATACATTTCTTTGGATTGACACCGGAAGTTTCAAGAATCAGGTTCTTGAAATTCTGGATTTCGCTTTCAAGCATTCACAGCCTCCTTAACTCCCAGCGCTTCTGCAAGGAGCTCGGTAAAATAAATCACTTCAAGCTTTGAATCGCCTTTGTTCTTATTCAGGTTGTAGCGGCAGAGCGGGCAGCTGGTAACCAGGAAATCTGCACCCATGTCTTCAGCATTCTCAAGGATTGCCTTTGTACGCTGCTCCGGAACTGATGAATCCTCAATTCCTACATAAGCACCGCAGCATTCATTGCGCTGAGCATAAATCACGGGAGTTCCGCCGATAGCTTTGATAAAGTCCTCAAGGATCTGAGGATTCTCAGGATCATCAAAATCAAGGACTTTTCCAGGACGAAGCAGCAGACATCCGTAGTAAGCACCGATTTTTTTACCGGTGAAGGGATTTGTAACTGCTGCCTTTACTTTGTCCCAACCAATTTCATCACGCAACACTTCAAGAAAATGA
Organism: Treponemataceae bacterium; assembly: GCA_045599005.1. Classification (GTDB taxonomy): domain Bacteria; phylum Spirochaetota; class Spirochaetia; order Treponematales; family Treponemataceae; genus Treponema_I. The sequence goes on along the minus strand of JAZRVF010000026.1, from coordinate 46,849 downwards.
AGGACTTTTGCTTCACCATGATACTCAATACCATCTGCAGAAAGGTAGTTGTTTACCTTGAGGATAGTATTTGAATCATTCTGCATGTCATTGTTCACCTGCTTGATCACGTTGTAGCAGGCTGAACAAAGCGTTACCAATGGCTGGTCCTTGTCACGGGCAGCAGCCAGGGCACGAACAGAAGGAAGCTTTGATGCGATCTCGTTTTTTCCTGTGGGATAAACGCCACCGCAGCACTGCCAGTCTTCCACTTCTTCAAGTGAAACACCCAACTTTTCCATAGCCGCACGACCGGCCTGGTCAAGTTCCTTTGCCTTAGATTTTAAGGTGCATCCGGGATAATAACTAAAAATCATACCGTTTCCTTATTGTAATTTTTGCACAAGACTGACAAAGTCCGCCTGTGCCTGTTCAAGATTATTCCATTGAATTGCATTGATTCCGCATGCTTCCGCCGCAGCCACATTTTCTCCGATGTCATCAAAGAAAACGATTTCCTCAGGCTGCAGGTCAAGCTGCCCGATCAGATGCTGATAGATCGCCGGTTCCGGTTTGATCAGATTGACGTTGCAGGAAAAAACCGCAGCATCAGCGGCAGCAAAAGGTGGCACCATTCCGCCGCATTCTGATAAAAACTCGTGGGGCATGTTTGAAAGGATTCCCAGCTTGAAGCCCTGTTTCTGAAGTTCCAGAGCCCAGGCACAGGATTTCTCATTGATTCTTGCCCAACTGTGCAGATCCATCTTACCAAGTTTTGAACACAATTCTGTGTCCCGGCTTTCTTTCTCATAGCCGGCACGTTCCAATATCTGCTGATAAAGCTGCGTACTGCTTATGGTTCCGCGGTCAAATTCACCGCGATAAACCATGGCAGTCGCAAGAACATCACGGGGAATGCCGCACATCTCTGACATTTCATCAAAAACTGTGCCGTCATTGTGAAGAGAGAGAACGTTTCCAAAATCAAAAACTGCCGCTTTTATCACACCACACTTCCCTGTCTGTCCTGAGTCTGTATGTCAGCACATCTGTTCCGGATGGAACACTTCGTCAAACTTTTCTGCTGTAAGGAAGCCAAGTTCAACACAGGCCTCTTTCAGACTGATGTTGTCCTTGAATGCTTTCTTTGCTGTCTTTGCAGCGTTCTCATATCCGATGTAAGGATTGAGAGCAGTGACCAGCATAAGAGAATTGTGCAGGTTGTGGTGCATTTTTGCCTTGTCAGCGGTAATTCCAACTGCACAGTTGCTGTTGAAGGAAATGATTGACTCTGACAGAAGGCGTGCACTCTGAAGGAAATTGTAGATACAGACGGGCATGAATACGTTCAGCTCAAAGTTACCCTGGCTTGCGGCCATTCCCACAGCAACATCGTTACCCATTACCTGAACGGCAACCATCGTGACCTGCTCACACTGGGTAGGATTGACTTTTCCGGGCATGATTGATGAACCGGGCTCGTTCTCAGGAATGCGAATCTCTCCCAGACCGTCACGGGGACCGGAAGCAAGCCAACGTACGTCATTGGCAATCTTCATCATGTCACAGGCGAGAGCCTTAAGCGCACCGTGTGCAAAAACCAGTTCGTCCTTGCTTGTAAGTGCGTGGAATTTATTGGACGCAGTCACAAACTGTTTTCCTGTGAGTGTTGAGACAGCTTCGGCAACCTTTACGTCAAAACCTTTGGGTGTGTTGAGTCCTGTACCTACAGCAGTTCCACCAAGAGCAAGTTCCTTCAAAGGAGGAAGGGCACGCTCCAGCAGTTCTTTGTCCCGTTCAAGGCTGCTTCTCCAGCCGGAAATCTCCTGGCTGAATTTAATGGGTGTTGCATCCTGAAGGTGGGTGCGTCCGCTTTTTACGATGCCTTCATTCTCTGCTTCCAGGCGTCTGAATGTTGCAACCAGTGTGTCGATCGCAGGAATCACGCTGTCTTCAATCGCAGTTACTGCAGCAATGTGCATTGCAGTGGGGAAAGTATCATTTGAAGACTGGCTCATGTTGATGTCGTCATTAGGATGCAGAAGTTTTGTTACAGTCGCGCCGGCTTTAAGAGAACCGCCTTTTTCAAGACCGGATGCAATCTCATTTCCGCGGTTTGCGATAACTTCGTTTGCATTCATGTTGCTCTGGGTACCGCTTCCTGTCTGCCATACAACAAGCGGGAAATGCTCGTTCAGGCTTCCGGAAATGACTTCATCACAGGCAGCACTGATTGCGGCCAGTTTCTCTGCAGTCATTTTCTCAGGTTTAAGCTGATTGTTTGCCATTGCGGCAGCTTTTTTAAGCACACCGAAAGCTCTTGTGATCTCACGGGGCATAGTCTCAATTCCGACACCGATCTTGAAATTCTCGTGACTGCGCTCTGTCTGTGCAGCCCAATACTTGTCGGCAGGAACTTTCATTTCGCCCATTGAATCGTGTTCAATTCTGAATTCTTCCATATTTATCTATTCCTTGCAATTGATAACTGTAGCAAAAAACGGGCTGCCCCCGGCATAACCGTGCAACCCGTCGTGATCAATCATTTAGAACTGAATCTGTTTGATAACGTCTTTAAGTGCCTCTGAACTCTTGTGGAGAAGAGCAACTTCCTCATCTGTCATAGGAGCCACGATTTTTCCGGCAACTCCGTCCTTGTTTACGATTGACAGTGTGCTGAGACATACGTCCTCAATTCCATACTCACCATGGAGCATTGAAGAAACAGTCATCACTGTGTCAGAACCGTTCATGATACAGCGTACCAGGTGACATACGGAAATAGCGATTGCATAGAATGTGGCACCTTTCTGCTTGATGATGATACCGCCTGATTTGCGGACAAAGTCTTCAACTTCTGCATGAACAGGAGCCGCAACTGATTTTCCCTTGCTGGGAGCGAATTTGCCATATTCATCGATTGAAACGTTACCGATGTGAGCCAGTGACCACGGCACAAATGAACTGTCTCCATGCTCACCGAACACGTAGGCATGGACACTGCGCTGGCTTACACCGTAATGCTGGGCCAGTGTGTCGCGGAGACGTGATGTGTCAAGAAGAGTTCCTGAACCGATGATGTGGTTCTCAGGGATTCCTGAAGTCTTGATGAACTGGTATGTAAGAATGTCCACAGGATTTGCGACGATGATGTAAATTGCATTCGGTGCAGCCTTTGTGATCTCAGGAATAACAGACTTTGTGATATTGACGTTTGCCTGTGTAAGATCCAGACGTGTCTGTCCGGGTTTGCGTGCCATTCCAGAAGTGAAGATTACAAAATCTGAGTTTTTTGCATCCTCATATGTTCCTGCACGGACAACACATGGAGCACAGAAAGAAGCTCCCTGCTGAATATCAAGTGCTTCGCCCAAAGCTTTTTCGTTGTTGATGTCAATGAATACGATTTCTGAAGCTGCACCCTGAACTGCCAGAGTGTAACCGATTGTTGCACCGACACTGCCGGCACCGATGATAGTGACTTTGTTTGCCATTATTGAACCATCCTGTAATTCGCAAAAAAAATGCGTATTAGTATGTATTTTCTCATCTTCAATATAACTTTTTACCCGTATTCTTGTAAAGGTTTCTATAGAAAATTATTGATAATTTTTTATAGAAAACCCTTCCCTTTCTGAAAAATCTCAAAACTTGACAAATCCGTTTTGATTTAGCATAATTCCGTCAATGTATCAGCTGTTTGCAAACAAATTCTGGGAAGGGGCATCCGTTCCTGTTCATTTCGAGGCACGCAATCCCCAACCGCCTTTTCCACTTCATACTCACGATTTTTTTGAACTTGTGATTGTTCTCAATGGAACCGGAATGCACATAACAAACCAGGGTTCCAAAGAGATCAAAGCCGGAGATGTTTTCTGCGTAAAACCGGGACAGGCGCATGGCTTCTCGAAAGTTGACAATCTTGTTCTTACAAACATAATGCTGCTGAATTCATTTCTGTATGATTCCGACTATGACCTGAAAGAAATTACCGGCTTCTCCACACTGTTCGAACCTCTCTCACGGGCAGTGGCGGCAACCCAGCCCATTCAATCCTTCAACCTGAACAAATTCCAGCTTTTTGAGATCCAGGCCATCATCGAATCAGTGAAACAGGAAATCACAAATCAGAATCTAGGCTACAAGATTCAGGTGCACACACTTCTGATCCAGCTGATAATGTATCTGCTCCGGGTTTTCAACAACCGGAACTTCTCCTCATCAACTGAAAACACTTCCGCTGTAAGCCTGATTGCCTTCATGGAGAAAAATTACAAGACAAATATCTCTATGCCCGAGCTGACGGATATGTCCAACATGTCAGAAAGCAGCGTCCTGCGAACTTTCAAACGGATCACCGGTTATGCGCCTTTCGTCTACCAGAACCGGCTCCGGATGTTTGACGCAAGCAACCAGCTTACTCAGACCCATAAAACCGTGACGGAAATAGCCTATGATCTTGGTTACAACGACAGCAATTATTTCTGCCGCTGTTTCCGTAAATTCATGAACATGAGCCCCACTGAATACCGGAAGCACTTTTCCTGAACCGCCGGACATTGTCTTCATTTTTCCCGCAGATACAAAAAAAAAGCCCGTGCAATGACCACTCAGTCCCGAAGAACTGAATTCCACTGCACGGGCTTTCTTATAAACTGAAACCCATCACACGATGAACTGATCCACCTGTTCACCGATCTCAGAAATAGCTTCCTTCATCTGGTCAGAAATTGACCTGAGGACCACACCGGTCTCATTTGCCTTGCGTGCTCCGACGGTCACCTCATCCATGCTTTCCTTCATCTTGAAGGTTGCATTCTGCAGTTTCTGAACCTCCTGAAGAATCGCCTCGTTTCCAGCGGACATTTCCTGACTTGCTGAATGAACTTCAGAAGTACTTTCGTTCATGTGCTTAAGAGCCTCACCGATCTGCTGGGAACCGATTGTCTGTTCTTCCATTGCACCTTTAATCTGGCGGACCAGCTCATCGGTTTCCGTGATCTTGTCAGAAACCTGCTGGAACGCATTGCTTGACTGGACAGAAGCCTCAACCATCTTCTCGATTGAGCTGCGGATGTTGTTAAGCTGTTCACCGATTGTACGAGACTGCTGGCTGGAAGTCTCTGAAAGTTTGCGGATCTCGTCAGCAACAACACTGAAACCTTTTCCCGCTTCACCGGCATGTGCCGCCTCAATTGCGGCGTTCATCGCAAGCAGGTTTGTCTGTTCCGCAATGGCAGCGATCGCAATGTTCGCATCAACCAGAGTCTCACTTTGGGATCTGATCTGCTCGATTCTTTCACTTGCATCACTCTGAAGCATTGTTCCATTATTTGCGGAAGTGGCAAGATCCTGGAAAGAGGCAGCCATTTTATCAACAGAAATATTTACGGAATTAATGTTTCCCATCATTTCTTCAACAGCTGAGGTTGCTTCCATGATGCCGCGTCCCTGGGTGTCAATCATTCTTTCCAGCGATTCGATGTTTGAGGCGATCTCATTCACGGCACCAGCAGTTTCCTGGACACTCTTGTTCTGGTCACCAAGCTGGTTCTCCATGTCTGAAATGGTTGTGATAATCTGTTCAATTGAAGCAATCGTATCCTGGGAGGAAGCCTCAAGATCCGCACCGTTTGTCAGAAGATTCTCTTTTGATCCCTTGACCTGGGTCATGATTGTCTGGAGTTTTTCTGTAAACTGGTTGAAACCTGAAACAACATCACCGACTTCGTCTCTTGCAGACAGTTCGATACGTTTTGTCAGGTCAGCATTTCCCGATGCAATATCCCTGATGGAAGACTTCATGGAAAGAAGCGGCTTGAGCATCACACGGATAACAAACAGAGTGACCAGTGCGCTTACAAGACCGAAAATCAGGACAGTATAAATAATCGCATTGTTGAGAGATACAATCCGTCCGAAGTAGGCTTCGTAAGGTGCTGTACACATTACAGTCCAGGGTGTCTCGTTGTCAAAAGGATTTTCCGGATGGATAGGACGGTAGCTTGCAGTGACCTGCATGTTCATTGTTGGATTATAGAAAGACGAGACGCCGGAAGCACCGCTGAAAACATTGTTGAAAACTTTCATTATCTCACTATCCGGATCATAAACATACTGGCTGTCTTCCTGACCTTCTCCAACTGAATCAGTAAGGGCTACATAAGTACCGTCAGTAAGATTTATGACAATAGGATGCATTCCGCCACCTACATCGATTTTCTCGATTACTTTCATGAAGGGATTGCCGTTAAGGATTGAAACCAGAACACCGACTATCTTTCCGGAAGTATTCTTTACAGGAACGGAGAAGAATGTGAGGACAGTACCTGTGATCTCATTCAGCTGGGGCGGTCTTGACCAGCGTCTTCCATCCATTGCGCCTTTGAAATATGCTGCTGTACTGAAATTGCGTTTTGTACCGTCTGCAAGATAACTGTCTCCGTTCTGGTCATAGAATGCAATGTTCTCGTACTTTGTCTTATCAAGATTGGTCATTGTTGAAAGCTGGGCACATTTATCTTCCAGGGAGACAGTCTCATCCTGGAACAGCTGCACACTTGCAAGTCCCTCAAGAATCGAGAATTCCTTCTCAGCAATTTCCTCAATCTGGTAACAGACTGATTCCGCCATAAGTGACAGAGTTTTGTCGGCAGCCTCTGTGAGACTGAGTTTTGAAAGCCCGACAGCCTGTGTTCCCAAAGCGATAATGGAGACCAGAAGAAGTCCGACCATAAGAAGAATCAGTTTGACCTTCAGTGTAAAACGGATTTTTTTCATAAGACACCTCACGTACTTTTCAGTATAGCATGGGCTTTAAAAATGTTCAAAATCTCCAATATTTTTTTTTACTTTTTTTACTGTTTTTTTCGCTATTTACATAATATTTTGAGACTTTCGGCCTCCTGACAAGGCAAAAAAAATCCCGGAGCAGAACAATCCGGCTGCTTCGGGATAAATTATCAGTCTTTAAGTTTTGGTCAGATCAGAACCAGAAACGGAAACCTGCCTCGCCCACAAAGTTGAACGGATCAAAATCGATAGGATGTGTGTCCAAAGTTCCCAGGTTAACCATCAGCATCGGTTTAAGTCCAAGCTGGGGAAGGAAAACTTCCCAGTTTTCAAGGAATCTGATACGGAGACCGACATAAGCACCAGCGTCCGCCATAATTGACAAAGTATAGAAGTTTCCAATTCCAACATCACCACCGATACCCCAGTACAGTTTTACCGGCAGATCAGCAATTGTAAACAGAGGATATTCTGCAACATCCATATCCAGACCGACAACCAAGTCAAGGAAGTTTGATGCAACTTTGTAAGTTATATTGCTGTTATCCTGCTTATAGTTCAGGGTAAGACCGCTTACACCACCCATAAGTCCGAATCCTTCAGCAAATACCGCGCATGCAACCAGAAGGCATGCAATCAATGCCAATGCTTTTTTCATTTTTCTTCTCCTTTGAAACATCGCGTCATCAACAGTGTGCAAAAACACTGTATCAACATAAACCAGTATAATCCCATTTATGGAAATTCTTCAACACAACAGTATTATTTGTAAAAAAACAATCACAAAATGTAATTTATTCTTCACAAAGCCTGTGTATGGTTTTTATTGTCTTCAGCTGTAAAGCAGTTTTTCCAGAGTAAGTCTAGCCTTCAGCCCCGCAGTTATACTCTGAGGAGCAGAATCCGGACTTTTCTCCTGATTTTTCTGCCTTTTAACTGCCCGTATCAGCAGATTCTTCGGAGTGCCTTCCATGTCGATAAATTCCAAAAGCTGGACTTTATATCCTTTGTCCTCAAGAATCGCGGCTCTGTTCAGATCCGTTGCAAGAGCACAGAAACGTTCCTTCACAATACCGTACTTAAGGAATTCATCATAGGAACCGTCTCCTGCATGCCTGCCCAAAGCAGAGTTAAGTTCGTGCTGACAGCATGGGACAGAGAGAATTGCCTTTGCCTCATGTTCAACCGCAAAAGCAAGGGCAAAATCCGTTGCAGTGTCACAGGCATGAAGGGTAACAACTGCGTCCACCTGCATCTCCGGGTGTTCTCTGCGGTACCGGGCTATGTCACCACACTCAAAATGCAGCCTGTTAAAACCGCAGGTTTCCGCAAGAGAAGCGCAATCTCTGATCACATCTTTCTTCAAGTCCAGGCCGATTATCGCTGCCGGGATCCCCCTGATTTCATTGAGCCAGTAATACAGGGCAAAAGTCAGGTATGCCTTGCCACATCCGAAATCAATGATTGTAAGAGGCTTCTCCTCAGAAAATGCCGGACTGCCGTCTGACTCGCTTTTTTCTGCCAGTTCAGGAAGGATGTCCGTCGCATATTCAAGGAAACGGTTGATCTGTCTGAATTTGTCATATTTTGCCGCATGAACCTGACCTTCTTTTGTCATGATTCCTAGTTTCTGCAGAAAAAGAAGCGGTCTGTCAGGCTCCAGAATGTAATTTTTCCGCCGGTTCACCCCTGCACCACCATTTTTATTCTGGGGCTTTGTAAGAGCTGCCAACGGTGATGAGACTGCACTTTCTTCCTGCAGTTTTTTTCTGATTATTGAAGTTTTGCCTTTTTTACTGGAAAGAATGCTTGTGTTCTGCTCCCGGCAGAAAATATCGATCTGTCTGAAACCGGAGGAAGAACCGACCGCTTCCAGGGCATCAAAAATCATTCCATGGATCTCTTCCTCAGAAACATGCCTGTGAAAGACCTGCGGACCCTTGAACTGTTCAACAAAGAAATAACCGGATTTTTCCTCCGCAGTCACTACGATCTTGTCAAAATCTGCTTCTTTTGCGGATCGTGAAAAAACAGCTTTTCTCAGATTTTTCAAGTCCTTCTGGTCTAAATCGTTCATACAAGAAAAATATATACGCAAAGAAAAAAAAATGATATACTTAGGTTTATGGCAAAAGTCTATGTTTTTGTAAATCAGAAAGGCGGAGTCGGAAAAACCACTTCCGCAATCAATATCGGAGCCTATCTTGCCGAAGAAGGCAAAAAAGTTCTCCTTGTGGATTTTGACTCTCAGGGAAACATGTCTTCAGGCGTGGGTGTTTCCAAGGACAAACCTACAATTTATGAACTTATGGCCGGCCAGGTTTCTGCCCGCGATGTAATAAGAAATACTGCAGTTGACGGATTGGACGCGATTCCTGCTTCAATTGATCTTTCAGGTGCTGCAATCGAGCTTGTTGACCAGAACGAACGTGAATACTTCCTTAAGAAGGCACTCGCACCCGTTCAGAATGATTACGATTACATTCTTATCGACTGTCCGCCATCACTTGGAGTTCTTACACTCAACGGACTTGCAGCAGCAGATGCGGTGCTTATTCCCATGCAGTGTGAATATTTTGCACTGGAAGGAGTCTCTCTCCTGCTTCAGACCGTGGAAAAAGTCCAGGACTCAATCAATCCCAACCTTACAATCGGCGGAATTTTCTTCACAATGTTTGATTCCCGCACAAGACTTGCCCAGGATGTTGTCCATCAGGTCAAAACATATTTCAATGATGCTGTGTTCAATACAATCATTCCGCGCAATGTCCGCCTTTCAGAAGCACCTTCCCACGGACTTCCTATCTGCAGATATGACGCAACCTGTCTTGGTGCCCGCGCTTATCACAGTCTTGCAAAAGAGGTGATTGCCCGTGGCTAAGTCTGTCGGTGGCCTTGGAAAAGGTCTTGGTGCGCTGCTGAATGACGGTGGTGTGAATGTTTCCCGTGTTGTGGCCGGGAATGCCGGTAAAACTGCAGAGAATGCTTCTTCCGGACTTCCGGCAGCTCCTTCCGGTGATTTTTTGCTTGAAGTGGACAGACTGGTTCCAAACCCCCATCAGCCTCGTACCGAATTTGATGAAGAGGCTTTGAACGAACTGGCCTCTTCAATCAAAGAACATGGTGTCATCCAGCCAGTTCTGGTGGAAGAAGGCGAAAACGGCAAATATTACATAATTGCAGGTGAACGTAGAACCCGCGCGGCAAAACTTGCAGGGCTCACAAAGATTCCGGTCCGTATCCAGAAGTTTTCAGATGAGAAAAAGCTTGAGGTTGCACTTATAGAGAATATTCAGCGCGAAAACCTGAATCCTCTGGAAGAAGCCCTTGCTTATAAGAAACTGATGGAAATGACAGGCGTTACACAGGACGAGGTTGCCCGCCGTGTGGGAAAGAACCGATCCACTGTTGCAAATGCGCTCCGTCTTCTTAAACTGCCTGAGGACATGCAGAACGCTCTTTCATCCGGTGAGATCTCTGCCGGCCATGCCCGGGCCCTTCTGAGTGTATCAGATTCTACTGACATGAGAATGCTTTTCGGCCGGATAATCGGGCAGAATCTGTCTGTACGTGAGGCAGAACGTCAGGCACTGGAACTGAACGGAAACGCTTCTGAACCTTCAAAAGCTGCCGGCACCAAAGGAAACACATCAAAAACTGATTCCAAAGCTGCAGAAAAACGGGATCCCAATCTTGTTCATCTTGAAGAACGGCTTATTGAAGTTCTTGGAACAAAGGTCGCAATCAAGGGAGATCTGGAGAAAGGAACCGTGCAGATTGAATACTACAACAAGGATGATCTGGACCGGGTTTTTTCACTGATTGCAAAAGACTGATTCTGCAGAGAATCCTTAATGATCACCGGCTCATCTCTGGGCCGGTTTTTTTGTCCCTGCTGCTGAAATTATCATCTTTTGCCCTTTGCTGTTGCCCGTTGTCCTGACTTACGATAAAATTACAGTTTATGCAAGTACTGAATCCACTGATCATACAGAGTGACAAGACAATTCTTCTCGATGTTCATGCTCCTGCTGCGGAAGAATGCCGCAATGCTCTCATTCCTTTTGCAGAACTGGAAAAATCCCCGGAGCATCTTCACACTTACAGACTCACACCCCTTTCTTTATGGAATGCCGCCAGTGCCGGTTTTTCAAGTGAAGATGCAATTTCAGTCCTTGAAAAATATGCCCGCTATGACGTTCCGCAGGTTGTGAGCAGCTGGATAAAAGAAGTGGGAATGCGCTTCGGAAAACTGTTCCTCATTCCCAATCCCTTTGACGAAGCGGGTCAGCCGGATCAGGCGCAGGAATCAGTAGCAGTACCACAGTCCCTTCTCCTTGCGACCAAATCTGCCGCTGTTTACCGGGAAATTGAAGCTTCCCGTTCCATGCGCAAATACCTGACACCACTTACCAGTGTTGACGGATATGATTTTGTTTTCAGACTTCAGCTTGTTGACCGTGGAACCGTCAAGGAAGAGCTTCTGAAACTAGGATGGCCTGTCAAAGATCTTGTTCCATTGAAAGACGGAGAACCCCTTGAAGTTTCTTTACGAAGTGAGACATTGGCCGGAAAAACTCTTTCAATCAGGAATTACCAGAAAGAAGCCGCTGCAGCCCTTATCGGAGACCGCGGTCCGGGAACAGGTTTCGGAACAATTGTCCTGCCCTGCGGAGCCGGAAAAACTGTTGTTGGCATGACAGTGATGGATGCCCTCAAAACCAGCACTCTGATCATCACCACAAACATAACTGCAGTCCATCAATGGATTGACGAGCTTCTGGATAAGACAACCCTTACCCGCGATGACATTGCCGAATATTCCGGAGAAAACAAGGAGATCAAGCCGGTTACCGTCGCAACTTATCAGATTCTTACATGGCGTCCTGAAAAGGAAGGTCCTTACCCACATTTCCAGGTTTTTTCACAGCGTAACTGGGGACTGATCATTTATGACGAAGTCCATATGCTTCCGGCGCCGGTTTTCCGTGTCACAGCTGAAGTCCAGGCTGTACGACGTGTAGGACTGACTGCAACTCTGGTCCGGGAAGACGGACTTGAGGGCTCGGTTTTCAGTCTGGTCGGTCCGAAGCGTTATGATGTTCCCTGGAAAGACCTGGAAAGCAGCGGATGGATTGCTGATGCGGAATGCATTGAATGGAGACTGGATATGCCTCCTGAACGGGAACTGGAATATGCGGTGGCGACAACACGCCTCAAACACAGGGTTGCCTGTGAGAATCCTGAGAAAATCAATGCGGTGAAACAGCTTGTAGACCGTTATACAAGTGACAAAATCCTTGTCATCGGGCAGTATCTGGATCAGCTGCATCAGATTGCAGAACTTCTGGGCGCCCCGATCATTACCGGCAAAACCAGAAACGAAGACCGTGACGTAATATATAAACAGTTCCGGACAGGAGAAATCCGTGTTCTGGTAGTGTCGAAAGTGGCAAACTTTGCGATCGATCTTCCAGATGCGTCCATGGCAATTGAAGTTTCAGGCGCCTATGGAAGCCGGCAGGAAGAAGCCCAACGTCTTGGCCGCCTTCTCCGCCCGAAAGAACGGACAGCCCGTTTTTTCACAATCATTTCCCGGGGTACAGTTGAAGAAGAATTCGGTGCAAACCGGCAGAAATTCCTTGCAGAACAGGGTTATTCATACAGGCTGATCAAAAATCTGGATGAAATGCCTGATTATCTTGATGGTCCTATAAACAAATAATGGCGGTCTGAATGGTAAAGAATATTTTGGAATGGCGCGAATCCTTGTCCACAATGAGTGATCATCATTTTTTTGACATGATGCGCATGTATCTTGGAGAAATCAAAACTCCGTACAACAAACAGAAACTGATTGAGGAACTCAGCGTTTTCCTCCGGAAAGAGCAGCACAAAAAACTGATTATCCAGCTTCTTTCCGAGGAAGAACTTGAGATTCTTACGGCGGTGAATTCACTGCCCTCACCTACGCTCAATACCCTTGCAAAACTGTTCTCAGAAACCTGGACTTACGCGGAACTTTACGAAAAACTCATGAGTCTTGAGGAACGCCTTGTGCTTTTCCAGTATCAGGGAAAGGATACCGGCCGGGTTCTTTACGGGATCAATCCACATCTTGCAGAAACTGTCGCACCGCTCCTGAATCCTGACCGTCTTTTTCCACCTGCTGCTCCAGAAGAACAGAAAGCAGACATTTTTGCACAGCCCCGGAAACCGGCGGAACTCAGTCCCTGTCTATTGACGGCAGCAGTTTCTTTTGCGCTTGAGAACCCGGATCTGTTCAAAGCCGACGGAACATTCAAAAAACGCGTTGAGACTGCACTTCCCCTGGTTTTTCCCGATTATCCGGAAAGCCTGATCCGGTCCCTTTACCGCGGACTTATCAATCTGAACATTTTTTCACAGACCGACGGAAAACTTACTCTCCAGCTGCCCCGTCTCAAAAACTTTTCACTCCTGACAGAACCTGTTCAGTATGCATATATTGCAGTCGCTGCCTGTGCCCATTTTCCCTTTGCGGAACTGCAGAAACAGACCCAGCTTCTGTTCAATGTCCTTGCAATGATTCCGGATTCCGGCTTTACCCTTCCCATACTCAGCCGGGTAGCCTTTTTTCTCCGGGAAAAAACTGTATCCGCAGATTTCGGAATCCGGGGCGAATCCCGTTTTGCAGCCCTTCTGCGCAGAAATGCAGAGGACAGTTTTTCAACCCTGACAGACGATCCGGTTCTGGCGCAGCTTTCAAATGCAGTTCTGCCATTTCTGGAAAGTGCGGTCACACTTGGTCTTCTGCAGACGGTGGGAACTGACGCATCCGGGAAAAAGGTTTACCGTGCCCATCAGGTTTTTGCCGCTGAAAACATTTCCGCAAATGCAGGAAGCAGACTGTCTCCAGCAGACAGACCACGGATCTGCAGCATTGACAGTGCGCTTACAGTCACTGTTCTTCCCGGTGCTGCTTTCTCACACCTGCTGCCTTACTGTCTCTGTGCAGTTCCTGAGAAACTGGATCAGGTCTTGCAGATGTCCGTCACAAAAAAATCTGTTCTCCGGGCCTTTGGTCTTGGTGAGACACCGGAAGCCCTTCTTTCCGGCATAGAGCAGACGCTCTGTCATACACTTCCGCAGAATCTGAGTTTTTCTGTTGAAGACTGGTTCCAGAGTTTTTCTTCCGGAACATTGTTCAAAGGTTACGTACTCACTGTATCACCGGAAAAACAGGTTCTTGTGGAGAAAAACACAGTTCTGGCACCCTATCTTTTCAAAACCCTGGCTGAGGGAATCTATCTTCTGAACTTTTCTGATGATGCCACCGCAAACCAGGTGATTGCAGAAAGCGGACTGGATTTTATCGGTGCTGTCAAAACTGTTTCCCAACCTGCAGTTTCCTTGCCCTTACCTGCTGTCTTTCTTGAGAACCGGATTTCTTTTGCTGCCCAGATCAGGACTGAAGAAACTTCCGGGCAAAAAATCCTTACAACGGATGAAACCGCTGCTTTTAAACAGGAACTGATGTCTGTGCTGCAGACCATGGAACTTAATGAAGAACAGCGCAATGAGCTTAAATCCCGGATTGACAGGAAAGTGATCGTTACACCGGCGCAGCTCCGGCCTGATTCAGTGCGCCCTGAAAAAACGGAAGCGTCCGGCATGGATTATCTTGGAAAAATCCACGTGACTGAACACGCACTTGCATCCCAGAGTCTTCTTGAAGTAACGATTGACGGAGTCCTTCATCTTGTAAAACCGGTTTCCATCAGCAAAGAAAACGGAGAGGCAATCCTTCTGGCAAAAATGGCTGACAGCGGGGAAGATAAACAGTTCCTGATTGCCCGGACACAGAAAATCAAACGGATCCGGGGACCGATTTTTAAAGAACCGGAGTATTGAGCATGAGACCGATTTTTTACTTCATCCTTCTTCCAGCACTTCTGCCAGTCTTTATACTGCTTTATTATGTCTACAGCAAAGACAAAGTTGAGCGGGAACCTCTGCCTGTATTGATCCGGGTGTTTTTACTGGGAGCGCTTTTCAGTCTGCTGGATATTCCTGCGGAAAGTTTTGCAAACCGAATGATCATTCAATACTCGGGATCTGATTCCGGGGCGGTCTTCGACTTCTACAGCAATTTTTTTGGAATTGCACTTATTGAGGAAGTGACAAAATGGCTTGTCCTGATGGTCTACATCTGGAAAATCCGTGACTTTGACTACCGCTATGACGGAATTGTTTACGCTGTGGCCGCTTCTTTAGGTTTTGCCGGTCTTGAGAACATACTTTATGTCGTCCGTTTCGGAACTTCTGTCTCCATCGGGCGGGCAGTTTTCTCCATTCCCGGACACACTGCTTTTGCTGTCTTCATGGGATTCTTCCTGGCCAAGGCAAAACACTGGAATCTGCGCGGGTTTAAGCTTTTATCCTTTGTTTTCCTTATTCTTTCTGTTGCGGCACCGGTCTGCATCCATGGAATTTACGACTATCTGCTTTCACCAAGCGGACAGACAAGCTCAGTTCCTTTCATCCTGTTCGTAATTCTGCAGGATGCCCTGGCCTGGCTGGTGATCCGCCATGAATTCCAGACTGACAGGCCTCTTGGACAGTAAAAAAACGGAAAGACAGAGTTACCTGTTGATTACAACCAGATTGCGGCTGTATGCACCGTCATCCGTAAGAAAAGGAACATTCAGCGGGACCACCTGGTATTCAGGAACCTGCTCCCTGATGGCTTCCATCTCTTCTGCAATTTTGTCAGGTCTGGCTTTGTAAGCGGCCAGAAACCCGCCCGGTTTTACAACACGGAGCAGGACCTTTGTCATCTTTTTATCCAAGGGACGGAAAGCACGGAAAACGGCCGCATCGAAGCTTGCAAGTGCCACACGTTCGGCCTGCTCACACTGAATCTGGACATTCTCAAGACCAAGAACAGCCTTGCAGTTTTCCAGAAACAGACAGCGCCGGCTCATTCGCTCAACAAGCATAAAGTTCACGTCGGGCATGGCAAGCGCCAATGGAATTCCTGGCAGCCCGCCGCCGGTACCGATGTCAGCAACCAATGGCACGGCTCCCGAAGCAGAAACCGGTTCCAGTCTTTTACGCAGTTCAGAGACCGCAGAAACACTGTCCAGAATATGACGCACAATCACATCATCGTGAGTGTCAGCGCCAACAAGATCATAGGCACTGTTGAACAGCTCCAGCTCATGGCAATAAGCTTCAAGTTTTTTTGCAAGGTTTTCCAGTTCAGGCGCAGCAAAGCCCAGTTTTTCCAGTCCCTGTCTCAACAAATCATTCTCAGCCATCATGCTTTTCCCAAAAGATGTTCTGCAAGTATTTTTATACCGATTCCCACAAGAATCAGCCCGCCGGCAAATTCCGCCTTGTTCTTGTACCGTGATCCGAATCTGTTTCCAACGATCACTCCACCCAGAGAAATGACAAAAGTTGTAATTCCTATTATCACAATGGAAGACCAGATTGACACCTGAAGGCAGGCAAAAGAAATGCCCACCGCAAGAGCGTCAATACTTGTTGCCACGGCAAGCACGAAAAGTTCCTTTATGTCCAGTCTGCCATCTTCTGCTTTGGCTTCATCTTCCTCATCATTCTTGAAACTTTCAATGGCCATCTTTCCACCAATGAATGCCAGCAGCAGGAATGCAATCCAATGATCGAAGGCTGAGATATAAACCGCGAAACTTGTTCCCAGGAGCCAGCCGACCAGCGGCATCAGAGCCTGGAAACCACCAAAAAACAGCGCAATGATCAGTCCGTGGCTGTAATTCACTTTCTTCATAGAAAGACCTTTGCAGATGCTTACTGCAAAAGCATCCATGGAAAGTCCCACACCGATAAGAAGCAACTCAAAAAAAGACATAAAATCCCTCGGGGTAAAAAAAAATCAGACCCGTCCGGTATCTGATTGAATATTTTTTAACGTCCAGATCTGACTGCACGCATATGCTGTAAAAAACGCCGGAAAAGACTGACTGTTTCACCACAGCAGCAGTACGATAACATGTCTATGGTGAAACAGTCAACACATCGGGTCAAACCCAGAGAATCTGGAACCGCTGAAAATACACGGCTCCAGACTGAAATCCATCATGCCTTCTGCTTTGCCTTTCGTGAAAGAACGACACTCTGTACCAGAAGGAAGATACAGATCATTGCAGCGACAGTGATGTTTGTCCACCATGCGTCATCAAGACCCAGTGAAGTAACAATGTTCTTGATTGTACTCAGTGACAGAACACCGAAAAGTGTTCCCGCAATGTTTCCTACACCACCGGTAAGCATTGTACCACCGATGATTGAGGAGGCGATCGCATTCATTTCCGCACCGCTTGCATGTGACGGGGAACCGGAACCTACGTGCATGAAGTAGACCCATCCACCGATTGATGCCAGCACAGAACAGATGATATGAGCCAGGAATTTTGTGCGTTTAACGTTGATACCCAGCATGTTTGCACTCTGGACGTTGCCGCCGACTGCATAGAAGTTGCGTCCCAGTTTTGTCCAGCGGAGCACAATGAACAGCACAAGAACCACAACCAGTGCGACAATAACACCGATCTCCATATATGCCGGCATGAATATTCCCTTCTTGTTGTAAGATCCGAGGAAAGGAATATAGATACGTGTGTCCTTAAGGGCAACAAAGGCAGGATTTGTGACATTGAACTGTGTGGCATTGACGATTGTCGTCATACCTTTTGCAAAGAACATACCTGCAAGTGTAACGATAAATGGCTGGATCTCAAGATAAGCAACCAGGTATCCCTGTACCAGGCCGAAAAGCACACCGATCATCAGGGCAATCATAATTGCGGAGAAAATGTTTCCGCCTTTCATGTCCAGGTTTACTGCACAGCTCATACAGACGAGAGCGGTCATTGTACCGACTGAAATATCGATACCACCGGTGATCATGACAAGACTCAAAGCACAGGAAAGAATGATCAGCGCAGCATTTTCGTTGAACATGTTCAGGAACTGCTGGGGTTTGCGGAAACCGGCACCCAGGAATACAACAGCAATCAGGTACATGACCACAAAAACTGAAATTGTAATCAGAAGAAGCAGGTTTGAATCAGATAAAGCGACTCTTTTTTTACCAAGCTGTTTCATCTTATTTTACCTCCTTTGCTTTTGCAGTTTTCTTTTTTGAAAGATTGTTCAGTTTTTCGCGTACAACCGGAGCAGAAAGAACAACCAGGATGATAACTACAACTGCTTTATAAGCAGGCAGGGCTGTTGAAAGAACATTGAACTTGTAAAGTGTTGTGGTCAGGAACTGGATGACGTAAGCACCGAGAACAGAAGCCCACATGTTGAATTTACCGCCACTGAGCGCGTTACCACCGAGGGCGACTGCCAGAATGGCGTCCATCTCAATATCCTTTGCAATGACTGAGTAGTTGATTGTTGAGATACGGCTTACTTTGATAAGGCCGGCAACTGCAACACAGAGACCCATGATCACGTATGTGATGAACTTGATCAGCTCAGGATTGATACCGTTGAGCCGAGAGGAAGCACTGTTGATACCTACAGCCTGTGAATAAAGACCGATTGTGGTGAACTTAAGTGCAAGCCATGCAACACCCATACAGATTATTGCAATGAATACAGGTGTCGGAATCGGGATTCCGGGAATGAAGTTTCCGAAGTATCCGAACTCAACATCACTGATGATAGGCAGCTTGTTCTGATTGATCCATGCGGCGATTGAACGTCCTGCAGTGAACATGATCAGGGTCGCAACCATTGGCTGGATCTTGAAGTAAGCGACCAGGGCACCGTTGAAAGCACCGAAGGCCATACTTGCCAGAGCTGCGACGATGAATGCAAGGAAAATTGTATGCTGCATTGTCTCAGGACGGGGCCCCGCACTTCCGCAGAGAACGCGAAGGATTACGGAACCTGCGATAGCGATTGTCGCACCTACAGAAATATCCTGTCCACCGGAAGCAGAAGTTACCAGTGTCATACCGATTGCAAGAATCACCAGTTCTGACGCATTGTCCAGAATTGTGATCAGATATCCGGAGAGAACAGGATTCCCGTCACTGTTCTGTCCAAGTGTGATCTTGAAGAAAGAAGGATCTGCAATCAGGTTGAAGATGATAAGAATTGCCAGAGCTGCAAGGGGAATAAACATCTGGTTTCTTAAAATGGCAGAAAGTCCGCCTTTTGCTTTTACCTTGCTCATTTTTCTCCTCCCGCAATGGTTTCCATAATCTTTTTCTGGTTAAGGTCTTCACCGTTCAGTTCACCTACAACTTTCAGGTCGCGCATAACAACCAGACGGGAACAGGTGCGGAGCATCTCATCAATCTCAGAAGAAATGAAGGTAATACTCTTTCCTTCTTTTGCCAGTTTGAGCACCAGTTCCTGAATCTCAATCTTTGTTCCGATATCGATACCGCGTGTCGGTTCATCAAGAATAAGATACTGGGGATTTGAAAGGAGCCAGCGTCCCAGAATTACTTTCTGCTGGTTACCGCCGGAAAGTGATTTGATAGGAGTCTCACGTGATGCTGTCTTAACTTCAAGCAGCTTGATGTATTCGTCAGCAAAAGCTTCTGCCTGGGCACGGGAAATCGGTCTGAAAGCACCTTTGAGAACCTGGAGCGCAAGAATGATGTTCTCACGCACGGAAAGATCACCGATGATTCCGTCGCGCTTTCGGTCCTCAGCAAGGTAGCTGATTCCGTTTTTCATAGCATCAATAGGTTTCTTGATTGTTACTTCTTTTCCGTTGATCTTCACCTTTCCGCTCAGGACACGGTCTGCACCGTAAATTGTACGGACACATTCACTTCGTCCTGATCCCAGAAGTCCGGTGAATCCGTTGACCTCACCTTTATAGATCTTGAAGTCAAAAGGACGGATTCCGCTTGTGCTCTGAAGGCCTTCACCTTCATATACGGGCACCTCGTCCGCACTGCGGCTGATCACTTCGTGGGAAGCCTTCAGGCTGGCCATTTCGTCCAGGTCTTTTCCAAGCATTTTGGAGACAAGCTGGACACGGGGCAGATCTTCAATGATATATTCGCCCACCAGTTTTCCGTCGCGGAGAACGGTGATGCGGTCACAGACTTCGTAAACCTGCTCAAGGAAGTGAGTTACGAAGATGATTCCTACACCTTTTTTCTTAAGGTCCAGCATCAGTTTGAACAGCTTCTGGACTTCCTGATCGTCCAGAGATGATGTGGGCTCGTCAAGAATCAGAATCTTACATTCCATGTCCACAGCGCGTGCAATTGCAACCATCTGTTGGACAGCGATTGAACAGCTTGAAAGCTGCTGGGTCGGCTGTGCAGGGATTCCCAGTGATTCAAGGATTTTTCCCGCATTCTCGTTCATCTGCTTCCAGTTTACACCGGCACCTTTTGTGCGGCCGATATACATATTCTCAGCAACAGTCAGGTTGTGACAGAGTGTGATTTCCTGATACACAGTACTGATACCGTTGTTCTGTGCATCCTGTGGTGATTTTATAAGTATGGGTCTGTCGCTTTCACCGACATAAACCTCGCCTTCGTCTTTCTGATAAACGCCGGTCAGAACTTTAATCAGCGTGGACTTGCCGGCACCGTTTTCTCCCATGAGAGCATGGATTTCGCCCTTGCGCAGAGTAAAATCAACGTCTTCCAACGCTTTTACGCCGGGGAAAAACTTGGATATGCCACGCATTTTCAAAACAACATCTTCTTGCATGGATTCGCCTCCGGTTTTTTGTTTAGTTTGAAAAAAAAACGCGGGACCAGTTAGAATCGATCCCGCGTCACTCAGCTAATCAGGTATCAAACCTTAGATTCCGTATGTATCAACATCAGCCTGTGTGATTTTTGCTGCGTCGAAACCTTTCTCATCCATGATGATTGTTTTCTGAGCAGGTGTCTTTCCAGCTTCCAGTGTCTTGATTACGTCAGCAATGTATGATGACTGGAAGGGGTTACACTGGCCATCGTAGTTCCAGTTACCTTTGAGCAGTTCTTCGAGAGCCCATTTGTTGCAGTCGAATCCCATTACGATAACGTCTTTTCCAACACCGTGAGAGATGTTTGCTTTGTCCAGAGCTGCTACAGCACCTTTAGCCATATCGTCGTTCTCAGCGTAGATTACGTTGAACTCTTTTCCAGAGTCGATAACAGCCTGTACGATCTGCTGTGCGTTCTCTGCGTTCCATGTAGCTGTCTGCTGTGTTACCATTGTCCAGTTAGCGTTTTTAGCAACTTCAACATCGAGAGCAGCTGTGCGTCCGATCTGAGCTGCTGAACCCATAGCACCCTGGATGTGGATTACTTTGTATTCAGCGAGGTTCTGAGCTTTCAGCCAGTCAACAGCTGTCTGACCTTCTTTTGCCATGTCAGAAACGATAGAAGCAGCATAGAGAGAAGGATCTGCATCGATTGTGCGGTCGAACAGGATTACCTGGATTCCGGCAGCTTTTGCATCTTTAAGAACTGAGTCCCAACCTGTTGTAGCAGCAGCTGAAAGCAGCAGGTAGTCTACTTCGTCCTGGATCATTTTCTGTGCAGCAGCGATCTGCTCATCGTTTACCAGGCTGTATGCGAACTGTGCGTCATAACCGTTTTCTTTTGTGAATGTGTTCTTCAGGTCAGCAACGTTTGCTGTGCGGTATCCTGATTCGTTGGGGTCATTGTTGATGATACCAACTTTGATCAGGTCAGATTTTGCAGCAGCTGCAGGAGCAGCTTCCTTTTTTCCACCAGCGAATGCGCTGAATGCCAAGAGAACAACCAAGAGTGTTGCCAAGATTTTTTTCATAATCTTTCTCCTTTAGTAGTTGACGGATTCCCGTCTTAAAAAATAATTCTCCCTCTGTCGGAGGACATTGTCAGAATAGTATTGAAAGGTCCATAAGTACATGAGTTTTTTTATGAACTTTTGTTGAAGTTTTTTTGTTTCTCAATAATCAAAAACCTGTCATCCAAAAAGATTTTTTTTAAAAGTTGATTTTTTTATGGGCAGAAAGTGGAATTTTTTCTTTGCATGTTAGTTTTTTGGGGAGAGACAATGTAACATTTTTTTACTTTTTTTCTCAAAATCGCAAAAATTGCAATGTTTTTTTCAAAAACTGAGCAAAAATTGCATTGTCGGCAGATTTTTTCACCCCTATCCTGAATTCATGGACACCGAAACGAAGGAAAAAATTAAAAAAACTTTTGACAGGCTCGCCATGAGCTTCCGGAAGGTGCTGTATGAAGAAGATACAACCTTCATGGAAAACATGCGCAGAAAAGGATTTCCTGAGGAGGAGATCAGAAAATATCAGTTCTGGGAATGGACACAGGGCGTGGGACTCTACGGATTCTGGCGCTATTTTGAATTCACCGGGAACACTCAGTATCTGGATCTTCTGGTCTCTTATTACGACCGCCAGCTTGAGATCGGGCTTCCTGCAAAAAATGTGAATACTGTCGCGCCCCTTCTGCCTCTTTCTTTTCTGGCTGAATATACCGGAAACGAAACCTATATGAATGTCTGCAGGGAATGGGCTTCCTGGATCATGGAATCTTTTCCGCGGACAAAGGAAGGCGGATTCCAGCACATAACCTCTGACTCCATCAATGAAGGTGAGCTCTGGGACGACACACTTTTCATGACTGTGCTGTTTCTTGCCAACATGGGACGGATTCTTGGCAATAAGAAATACACTGATGAGGCTCTGTACCAGTTTCTGATCCATGCGAAATATCTTGCAGACAGAAAAACCGGTCTCTGGTATCACGGCTGGACTTTCGGACAGATGAACAATTTTGCCGGTGCTTTCTGGGGACGGGGAAACAGCTGGGTCACTGCCGCAATCCCTGAATTCCTTTCAATAGTGAACTGCGGAGAGGCTGACAGACGCTATCTGCAGGGACTGCTTGAAACCCAGGTGGAGACTCTTTCCCACCTTCAGTCTGAGGACGGAATGTGGAGGACATTGCTGGACGATGCTTCCTCATACAAAGAGACTTCGGCAACCTGTGGAATCGCTTACGGAATTCTCCGCGGAATAAGCATGGGACTCCTTGATCCGGCTTACAGCGAGTGTGCGGAGAAAGCCCTTGGTTCAGTGCTGGCCTGCATTGATCAGGATGGTGTGGTTAATCAGGTTTCATACGGAACGCCAATGGGAAGAGAAAGCAAAGATTTCTACAAGCAGATTCCGATCAGATCCATGCCTTACGGACAGGCCCTTGCAATGCTTTTCCTGCTTGAGATGCTGAAGATGGAAAACCGGCTGGGATGAGAATGTCGTTTTCAGGCAGATGCCTGTGAACATATTAAACTGAAGAAATTCGCGTTGCCAGCGCGTATTTTGAGATAGTAATTTTTAGGAGGAAAAAATGAAAAAGATTGCTTTGACCGTTATTCTTACGGTTCTGGCCTGCGGACTGGTTTTTGCAGGTGGAAAATCAGAAGCAAAGACAACAACAGCAACAAATGCAAAGACTGTTTCCACAGTTGTTGTCAAAGAAGCCCCGGAACTGGCTGCAAAAGTTGCTGCCGGAGAACTGCCGCCACTGGAACAGCGCATCCCTGATGCAAAGAATGTTCTGGTTTCAAACATGGAATCAATCGGTACTTATGGCGGAAACATGAAGTTCGTTTCCAACGGGTCAGGAAGCCGCTGGACAATCGGTAAACTCATGGAAGAGCCTATGTTCCGTTTCAAGCTGGACGGAACAATCGAGCCCAACGTCGCAAAAGATTATTCAATCAGTGAGGACTGCCGCGTTTATACGATCTATCTCCGCAAAGGAATGAAATGGTCTGACGGTGTTCCTTTCACAGCTGATGACGTTGTCTTCTATTATAATGACATGTGTCTTACAAAATGGTTCGGAAAATCACTTTATGACTGTTTCTACTCAACAAACACAGAGACAGGTGTAAAAACACCCTGTACTGTTGAGAAAGTTGATGACTACACAGTACGTGTGACATTCGTTGATCCCAACGTAACATTCCTTGAAAGCCTTTCAAATGACAGCAAATGGTTCTTTGCTCCCAAACACTTCATCGAACCTCTGATGGCAGATTCTGATGCAAGTGCAAAGGCCCTGGGCTATTCAGATGCAAAAGCAATGGGAAAAGCTTACGGTTACTACTACTGGGAAATCCCCGGACGCCCCACACTGCGCCCCTGGGTTGCTGACAACGACATCAACAGCGAACTGCATACATACAGCCGCAACCCTTACTACTGGAAAGTCGATGATGAAGGAAAACAGCTTCCTTATGTAAACCAGCTCCAGTTCTTCAAGATTGCAGATGCAGAGCAGTCAAAACTCCGCGCTCTGGCCGGTGACGTGGACTTCGCTGCAATGGGTCTGGGTGACTACGCTCTTCTCAAGGCAAATGCTGAGAAAGGCGGATATGAACTTTACACATGGGCAACAACAAGCTGGGCAACAAAAGCAACTGTAGTTCACTTCAACCAGACAATCAAAGATCTGCGCTACCGCGAAATCTTCCAGAAGAAAGAATTCCGTGAGGCAATGTCTATCTCTGTTGACCGCGAAGAAGTTTCCGAACTGATCACTGACGGATTCGGTGCTCCCTCTCAGTCTGCTGTTCCGGAAGGACTTCTGGGATATTCTTCAGAGTGGACAAACAAATGGACTGACTACGATCCTGCAAAGGCAAACAAACTGCTCGACTCCATCGGACTCAGCAAGAAAGACAAAAACGGATACCGCACATTTGCTGACGGTTCTGAATTCGTAATCAACATTCAGGTAACAGACATTGACGATGTTTCTACAACAGAAAAAATGGCTGAGCTTCTTGCAAAATACTGGGGTGCTGTAGGCATCAAGACAACTGAAAAAGTTTATGCCCGCGACCTTATGACAGAAATCTGCAATGCAAACGACCACGAAGTTCTTCTTGGACCGCTCAATGCCATCAATGCCTCTAACCCCATCCTGCGCCCCAACGGAATCATTCCTCTGGGAATCTACTCAGCATGGGCAGGTGCATACGGTGAATACACAGCAACAAACGGTGCTTCCGGTGTTAAACCTGAAGGCGATGTCGCAAAACTGATTGAACTGTACAACAAGGCAAAAGTTTCACCTGATTATGTTCCCTATGCAAAAGAGATCCTGAAACTTCATCAGGAGAACATCTGGGAAATTGCATACTGTGCAGCATCTCCTACTCTTATCATCAAGAACGCAAAACTCCAGAACATCGGTTCCAACCTGATTTTCTGTGAAGAGTTCCGCGATCTGGGTATTGCTCACATCGAAAACGCATATTTCAAGAACTGATTCAGTAATCAATGAACTGAAACTCTGGTGTCCTTTGTTGCTGAAGGACATCAGAGCTCGCTCCGTATAAAAAATCATAAGAACATCTGAGTTTTTTGAAAAATCTATTTAAGGGGGTCGGCATGCTCAAATACATTGGGAAGCGCATTCTTCTGATGATTCCAACAATTTTCATCATGTCCGTCGCATGCTTTTTTATCATTCAGTTACCGCCCGGTGATGCGCTTTCTAGCTATATCACAACAATGCAGCAGGAAGGTGAAATCGTTACCCAGGAGATTATTGAACAGCTCCGCAATGAATATGGTCTTGACCAGCCGTGGATCGTTCAGTATTTCAAATGGATTTCCAATATAATTTTCCATGGTGAGTGGGGCTATTCCTTTGAATACGAACGCCCCGTCCTTGAGATTGTGAACCGCTACATGGGACTTACCATTGTCATCTCACTGATCACAATGCTGTTCACCTATCTGGTCTCAATCCCGATCGGAATCTACAGTGCACTGCATCAGTATTCAGTCGGTGATTACATTTTCAGCGGAATCGGCTTTTTGGGAATGGCCACGCCAAACTTTCTTCTGGCCATCATCCTTATGTATCTTTCTTTTGTCTGGACCGGGGATCCGCTTCTGGGAATCTTCAGTGATGAAATGCTGCAGAACGGATTCCGCATCCAGTACTTCGGAGAATTCTGCAAGCGCATGATCATTCCTGTTGTGGTAATCGGTACTTCAGGAACCTGTGGCGTCATCCGTACTGTCCGCGCCCAGATGCTGGACGAGCTTACAAAGCAGTACACACTTACCGCACGGGCAAAAGGTGTCTCAGAAAAGCGCATAACCTACAAATACTGTGTTCGCGCCGCACTGAACCCGGTTGTCTCAGGACTTGCAGGTTCCCTGTCATCAATTTTCACAGGTTCAACAATCTCTGCAATCGTCATGAACCTCCCGATCCAGGGTCCTGTTCTTTACAAGGCACTCAAAGCCCAGGACATGTATCTTGCCGGTGGAATCCTTTTCATCCTTGCATTCTTGGTCTGTATCGGAACACTTCTGTCAGACATCATGCTGGCATGGCTTGATCCGAGAATCCGTTTTTCTGACAGGAGCTAGAAAATGGCAAAGAAAATATCAAAAGAAGAAGACTATTTCCTGGCGTCCCAGTGGAAACTGATGGGCCGCAAACTGGTAAAACACAAGCTGGCAAAAATCAGTCTGATTATTCTGGGCTTTCTTTACCTGGTCGCGATCTTCGGAAACTTTATCGCACCCCAGGGATTAACCCAGTATGACAGCAAATCCAAAGACGTTCGGCCCACAAAAATCCACATGTGGGACACAGAGGGAAAATTCCACGGACTTTTTGTCTATGGCTTTGAGGTGAAAGTTGACCGCAATCCCATGTCTGAGACTTATCTGCAGAAAACCTATGTGGAAAAGACAGACAGCATCTATAGAATAAAATGGTTTGTCCAGGGAAAAGAGGGTGATGAATACAAGATTCTGGGATTGATTCCCTGCAACCTGCACCTTTTCGGCACTGAGGAAGGCGGACGTATCTTCCTGATGGGAACTGATTCCATGGGACGCGACATTTTCTCACGTCTGGTGATCGGAAGTCAGGTTTCATTGAGCATTCCCCTTGTTGGAACCGCAATCAGTTTTGTTCTCGGAATTCTTCTGGGAGGACTTGCCGGTTATTTCGGCGGCTGGGTTGACACAACAATTTCCCGCATCATTGAAGTTATCTCCTCATTCCCATCAATCCCTTTGTGGATGGCACTTTCTGCCGCCATTCCGCCCAGTATCCCGATCACAAAAGTGTATCTGTACATTACGATCATCATGTCCTTCATCTCCTGGACAGGTCTGGCCCGCATCGTCCGCGGAAAGTTCATCTCTCTCCGCAAAGAGGACTTTGTCATGGCTGCCCGTCTTGCCGGTGTAAGCGATATGAAAATCATCATCAAACATCTGGTTCCCGGATTCCTGGGTTACCTGATCGTCAGCCTGACTCTGGGAATTCCCAGTATGATCATCGGTGAGACATCCATGAGCTTTCTTGGTCTCGGTATGCGCTCTCCCGCAACCAGCTGGGGTGTTCTTCTTCAGGAGGCACAGAACATCACGAACATCGGCCTGTATCCCTGGAAACTTATTCCCCTGTTTTTTGTAATCATTGCGGTTCTTGCCTTCAACTTCCTTGGCGACGGACTCCGTGATGCCGCTGACCCGTACAAATAAGCGGTTTGAAAAGGATAATCAAATGGATAAAGACACACTTATTCAGATAAAAGACCTGCACATCAACATAAAGACCGATGAAGGAATTCTTACTGCCGTCCGCGGAGTGAACCTTGATATCAAAAAAGGTGAGACTCTTGGTCTGGTAGGCGAATCCGGATGCGGAAAAAGTCTTACCAGCAAGGCAATTCTTGGGATCAATGCGTCAAATTGTTCTCCCAGCGGAGAAATCCTCTTCCGCCCTTCAGATGATCCTTCCGGAAACCCGCTGGATCTTCTGAAACTTCCCAAAAACGGAAAAGAGATCCGTGCAATCCGCGGAAAGCACATCTCAATGATCTTCCAGGAACCGATGGCTGCTTTCTCACCCATGTACACGATCGGTAACCAGATCAATGAATGTACACTGCTTCACATTACCCAAAACAAGGACGAGGCAAAGGCCATCACCATCGACATGATGAAAAAAGTAGGAATTGCAAACGCAGAGAAACGCTTTGACCAGTATCCCCACGAATTTTCCGGTGGTATGCTTCAGCGCGCACTGATCGCAATGGCCCTGGTCTGTAAACCGGATCTTCTTATTGCGGACGAACCTACAACCGCACTGGACGTTACAATCCAGGCCCAGATTCTCGAACTGATGAAAACACTGCAGAAAGAGACAGGCACTTCAATTCTTTACATAACCCACGATCTTGGAACAGTTGCCACAATGTGTGACCGTGTTGCCGTTATGTATCTGGGAAAAATCGTGGAGCTTGCTTCCATCGGTGATCTGTTCAAAAACCCGGCCCATCCTTACACAAAAGGTCTGATGGGTTCAGTGCACAAAATCGGTGGCCCAAAGCAGGAGCGGCTTTTCTCAATTGAGGGAACTGTTCCTCTTGCCCTCAATCTTCCCGACGGATGCGGTTTTTATGACCGATGTACCAGACGCATTGAAGGAAAATGCAATAAGATCAACCCGGAACTCACATCTTTGGACGGAACACACAGCACAAGCTGCTGGCTTTATGGAGGTAAATAATGGCAGAACCGATTCTTGAAGTAAAACATCTGTATAAAGAATTCGCTTCCAAAGGAGTCTGCGTAAAGGCTGTGACAGACGTCAGTTTTGCCATTGAGAAAGGCGAGACTGTGGGTATTGTCGGTGAATCCGGATGTGGAAAAACTACTCTGGGCCGCTGCATTGTACGCGGAATTGATGCCACAAAAGGCGAAGTGATCTATCAGGCTGCTGACGGGACAAAATATGACTGGCTCAATCTGGACAAAAAAGCGATCAGAAACATCCGCCGCGAGATCCAGATGATTTTCCAGGATCCTTACGCATCTCTTGATCCGCGCATGACAGTCTACGACATCATTTCCGAACCTCTTGTGGCAAACCAGAAACTGATGGGACTAAGCAAGGAAGACATCAATAACAAAGTGATTGATATGGCGCAGAAAACCGGACTTAATCCGATGTACCTGAAACGCTATCCCCACGCTTTCTCAGGCGGTCAGCGTCAGAGAATCGGAATTGCCCGCGCTCTTGTCCTTACTCCGCAGGTTGTTGTCTGTGACGAGGCTGTTTCCGCACTTGATGTATCAATCCAGGCCCAGGTAATCAATCTTCTTAAAGATCTGCAGAAAGAATTCAACCTGACCTACATTTTTATCAGTCATGATCTTTCTGTTGTCGAACATATCTCAGACAAAGTCGGTGTCATGTATCTGGGAAAAATGGTTGAGTATGCACCCACCGATGAGATTTTTTCCCATCCCATGCATCCTTACACAGAGGCTCTGCTTTCCGCCGTTCCTGTTGCTGACCCTGACTTCAAGATGGAACGCATTCCGCTGGAAGGAGAAATCCCCAACCCGGCGAATCCGCCCTCTGGCTGCTATTTCCATGAGCGCTGCCGCTACTGTACTGATGTCTGCTCAAAATTTTCCCCGGATCTGCAGGACTTAGGTGACGGACATTTTGTTGCCTGCCATCGCGCGAAAGAACTCCGTCTCAAGGGTTTTGCAAAACATGTTGAATTTTCCGAAGAGAAAATGAAGCGCGAGACAAACTGAACAAACTGATCTGAGGATACTGATGAAAAGAAATCTTGTTGTTTTTTTTGACAGCGGCGATACCATTGTTGATGAGTCTACAGAAATCCGTGACCAGCGCGGCATAGTGACCCATGCCGAACTTCATGACGGCGGAAAAGAACTGCTCCAGTATCTTTACGACAAGGGCTTTACGCTTGCACTTGTTGCTGACGGCGAAGTGGAATCTTTCAGGAACGTTTATGAAGAACACGGCATCCCTCATGTTTTTTCAGCCCGGGCCATCAGTGAGGCTCTGCCTGACAGAAAACCTGCCGCCATCATGTTTCAGACCGCGATGGATGCGCTGGGGCTTACTGATGCGGACAAACACCGTGTTGTTATGATCGGAAACAATCTGATACGCGATGTTGTTGGTGCCAACCGTTTCGGAATCACTTCCATTCTTTACGACTGGTCACCACGTTACGACATGAAGCCGAAAAATCAGGAAGAGACGCCCGATTACACTGTCTCAACCAAGGACCAGCTGATTGCCCTTCTTGAACAGCTTGATGCAGAAGTTTCCAGATGACATCATCACCAATGGACGCCGCCTTGCGCGGACTGTGTCTGAAATACGCGCCCCGCATTTCTGTGGATGACAATGAACCTTTTGCCATCACAGGAATCGGGTGCACTGTTTTTTCAGAAGCGGGTAAAAGCCCCTCATTTCACGGCTCCGTTGACCGGCGGCGTACAATAGATCCAGCTTCCAGAAACGCAGAATTTGCAATTGAATACGCATACAGCTTTGACTACGACATCCAGCATCTTTACGAACTGGAGCACATCTGGGTTTATGTGGATTCAAAGGGAAAAGTCTGTGGCGCTGAAGGCAGTTTCCACGGAAAATTCCTTAACCTGTGGACAAAACATTTTCCCATACTGGATAATGCAGGAAAAGGTCTCGATACAGATTCCGAAAGCACACATATCCACGTTTATGCACAACCCGGAAAACACGCCTTTATGGCTGCCCCTGAACTTTTTGAGCTGATTCCCGATCTGATTGAGGCATGCGGCCCTCTTGCAGGTGAAGCTGGTTTTGACCTGCCCCAGATGTTTGAGGGAACTGTAAGAATCAATGGAAATGCTGCTGATCCACAGGATCCGGAACTGAATCAGGCTGTAAAAACTTACATAAAAAATCATTTTGCATTTGTGCCCTCAATGACTTTCCATCAGGTGGAACTTGATTCTTCACTTTACAGAACATGGGATTCACTTGCTGAGGAAATCCCCCGGAGACTGGAAGCCGAGCTGCACAGAATATGGAGAGACTCATGACTTTAGGCCGCCAATGGGATGAGCGCATCAAAATATGGGTAGATTACCTGCCCAAATTCTTTTTCACACCGGTTCAGTCTGTTTCCATGGAATACTGCACAACCATGGAACATCTGTCTTTTGAACAGGCACAGGCACTGACTTACCGGAACGCTCCTGAGGGACTTCCCTGGGGAAAAAAATGGGAGTACGGCTGGTTCAGGTTCAATGTTAAACTGAACAGAATCGCTGCGGGAAAACGGATTGTGCTTTTTCCTGATGCCGGGGGTGAATCACTGGTCTATGTGAACGGACAGGAAGCCGGTGCCATAGACAGACAGCATAAATACATTACGCTCACAACCTGTGCAAAAGGCAGCGAAGAATACCAGATCACAATGGAGACTTACGCAGGCCACGGAATCCGACCTGAGAACGGCGGCCCTTATGCAGTGGGCGAAGTTTCCGTCCCCGAACCGCCTGAGAAACAGACTGCTGTGGGCAGATGTGTCTGGGGAATCTGGAACGAAGAAGTGTACCAGACTGCAATGGATCTTAACGTTCTTTACAGTCTTTTTTCCGTTCTTGACGAAAAATCCCTCCGTGCCCAGAAAGTCGGACAGGCGCTTAAAGACTTCACACTCACTGCGGATTACGAACTCCAGGAACCTGAACGGACCCGGAGCATTGTCGCAGCAAGAGAATGCCTCGCTCCTGCACTGGCCTGCACAAACGGAAGCACAGCCCCAACAATGAGCCTTTTCGGCCAGTCACATATCGATCTTGCATGGCTCTGGCCCCTTGAGGAAACAAAGCGCAAAGTTGGACGCACCTATTCCACACAGCTTTCCCTGATGGAGGAATACCCGGAATTCCAGTTTCTGGCCTGCGAACCTTACCTTCTTAAACTTGCCGCAGAATATCACCCTGCACTTTACGCCCGAATAAAAAAAGCCGCCGAAAAGGGACAGATCTTTGCAGACGGGGCTTACTGGGTTGAGAACGACACAAATCTCCCCTGCGGAGAAGCCCTTATCCGCCAGTTTCTCTGGGGCAACAGATGGTTTGTCAGAGAATTCGGAACAAAGCCTGAAACTGCCTGGATCCCCGATTCCTTCGGTTTTTCAGGAGCACTTCCCCAGATTCTCAAAGGCTGTGGGATTCCCTATTTCACTACCCAGAAACTGCTCCGCATCGACCCGGAATGCGATCCCTTTCCCTACAATCATTTCTGGTGGGAAGGCATCGACGGCACACGGATTCTCTCCCACATCTACAAGAAAAACAACTGCGTGATCACACCGAAAGCCATCTGGGAACGCTGGAACAATGACCGAATCCAGCAGGAAGACATTGAGGAGATGATTTTTCCCTTCGGATACGGTGATGGCGGTGGCGGTCCAACAAGAGACATGCTTGAGGTTGTCCGCCGTGTTTCTGACCTTGAGGGAATTCCCCGCACTGAATATCAGACTCCGGCACAGTTTTTCCATAAACTGGAACAGAAGCAGTGCGTAAAAAATGTCTATACCGGAGAACTTTATCTATCTTGGCACAGGGGATCACTCACTTCCCAGGCGCGGACAAAAACTCTTTCCCGCCGTGCTGAACAGGCTCTGCACAATGTGGAATTTCTCCAGGGAATCGCATGTTTCAGCAATCTCCGTAATACTGAGGCCGATGAGAAAATCCATGAGGCATGGGACAGACTGCTTTTTGCCCAGTTCCACGACATTGTCTCAGGCACTTCCATAAGGCGGGTTCATGAGGAAGCGGAAGAAACCCTTAAAAAAGCCTGTTCCCTTGCTGAAGAAGCTTTTGATGCCTATCTCTCCGCCCTGGTTCCTGACAGTTCTGATAAATCTGTTCTTGTAAACACTTTGAGCTGGAAACGCAAAACCTATCCCTTCCTGCTGCCTTACAGCATCTCTATTACTGGTGACAGCCCGGATCCGGACTCTGACAGAATTCCCGACAGAACCGGAAATCCTGATGATGTCCCCGTTTCCTGCTGTGTCCAGAATGAGAACGGCCTCTGTTCTGTTGTTCTTGAAAACGGATTCCTCCGTATTGCCGTTGACCAGGCAGGCCGACTTTCTTCCGTTTATGACAGAGAGGCATCCTGCGAACTTGCCCTCGGTCCCTGTAACAATCTCCGGCTTTACAAAGACGTCACGCCTTTCTACGATGCCTGGGAACTGTCACCCATGTACCGGGATGTGGAAATTCCCCTTCCGGAAGAAGCGGAAATCACTGTGGAACAGAACAGCGGACTTATTGCCCGTCTTAAAGTTGTCCGCAGAATCAATGATTCCGCCATGACCCAGTTCATCATCCTGCGCCGCGGTTCCAGACAGATTGATTTTGAGACATCGATTGACTGGAAAGAAAAGCACAAGTTCCTCAAGGCGGAATTTCCACTTGCAGTGCAGAGTGAAGACTCAATCAGTGAGATACAGTTCGGCCATGTGCGCCGCCCCACCCATAGAAACCGCCAGTACGACCGGGACCGCTATGAGGCATGCAACCAGCATTTTACCGCTGTGGAAGACGGCGCCCACGGAGCAGCTGTCCTCAACAACAGCAAATACAGTGTGAGTGCGGACCGAATCCCCGGCGGAAACGTGATCGGCCTTTCTCTTCTTAAAGCAGCCCTTGTGCCCGACATGTACGCTGATCAGGGACTGCATGAATTTACCTACAGTCTTTACACTTTCAAGGGCCCCTTTGCAGAAAGCGGTGTGGTGCAGGCCGGTTATGAACTTAACCAGCCTGTCTGTGGAAAAAATCTTCAAGCCTTGAAGCCGGAACTTTCCATTGCCCAAAACTGTACCTATTTTTCGGTGGACAATCCTGGAATTGTTCTGGAGACTGTTAAAACCGCAGAGGACGGATCCGGCAATCTTGTACTCCGTCTTTATGAATCCTATGGAGGAATCGGACGCTGTACTCTCTGCACAAATCTTCCCGCAAAAAACTGGACAGAAGCCAACATGCTTGAGGAACCGGAATCTGAAGGCAGAAAATGGAATCCGCTCAGAAACGGAGCTGTAACTCTGGAATTCAGAGCCTTTGAAATCAAAACAATAATTCTGAGAAAATAACTTTACAGGAGTCATACACAGATGAAAAAACATTATCAGCTGATCATACGCCACAGCGAAAGATATGCAGAACAGGGATTTTTTGAGCAGATTCTTGATCCTTCCCATGAATATTACGGTGGATTCCGTCAGAGCACAGGTCTTATTGAGGCAAAACACGCAATCTACCGCATCACAACCATGTGTGCCCTTTACTGTAACGACCAGAGCCGCTACTATCAGGATCCCGAAGTCCGGAACCGCATCAGCATCGCCCTGGATTTTATGGCACGGGTTCAGCACGAAAACGGACTTTTTGATTACATTGACTGCAACTTTTTTTCCGCACCGGACACCGCTTTCTGCGTTAAACGGCTCCTTCCCTCCTGGGAATACCTTGACGCACACAAGATTGAACCGGAACTCTGCGCAAAAATGAAGGCAATAATTATCCGTGGCGGTGAAGGAATGTGCTCAGGAGGTTTCCATACACCGAACCACCGCTGGGCAATCGCCTCAATGCTCGTTCAGCTGGACAAATATTTCAACCGACCCGAATTTACTGAATGCGCGAAAAAATACCTTGCGGAAGGAATCGACTGCAACAAAGACGGTGAATTCGCAGAAAAATCTGCAGGAAACTACAACCGTATCAACAACGATGCCATGATCACACTTGGGGACTGCACCGGAAACCAGTTTTATTACGACTGCGCCATCCGCAATCTCCGCATGATGCTGACTTATCTTGAACCGAACGGCAGCATTTTTACGGCAAACTCCACACGTCAGGACAACGGCGCACTGATTTATCCCGGTGATTACTACACTGAGTATCTTGCAATGGGCCATGATTTTGACATTCCCGAATTTCTGGACGCGGCAAACTACATTTTTGAGATCATCGAGAAAAACAGTCTTGGCGCGCCCGATTTTCTTATGCAGCTGATGAACCGCCCCGATCTGATTGAACTGGAACATGAAGGCGTTTACCGTCAGCCTGACTTCTGCCGTTTTTATGAAGAATCCGGAATCTGCCGCGTCCACAGAAACTCCACAACCTGGACGGTGCTCAAAGGCAAATCAAACTTTCTGTACTTCACCAACGGAGAAATTGTCCTCGAACTCAAGATCGCCGGTTCCTTCTGTGAGCACCGTGCATTTGTAAGTGAGACAATGACACGCCGCGGTGAGGAATCCGCCTTTGACCTGAGTCAGACAATGCACGGCTGGTATTATCTGCCATTCGGTGAGGCACAGGAAACCACAGACTGGTGGAAAATGGACAACCAGAACCGCCGTCAGAAACTGATGGGCCCGGATATCAACATCCAGGTTTCCGTTGAAGCCGCTTCTGATTCTGAGGGAGAAGGCATTGACGTTCACATGAGACTTGATGGCGTAAAACCCGCACCTTTCCGCGTTGAGATTGCCAGTGCCGGTGCAGAATTCGTCTCCAGCGATTCCTTTGAACTGCCAGCAAATCGTGGCGGCGGAATGATCGTCAAGTCCGGCACAGTCAGTTTTGTAAAAGGCATCCACTCCATAAGCGTAGGCGATGGATTTGCTGAACACCGTTATACAGCCGGAAAGTTCGGCAGCGAAAGTGCCAGTGCCACAGGTTTTACAGTGTATTTCACCGACAACATTCCCTTTGACCGCACAATCCGCATACGTGCACGCTGACCGTCCATGACACGACTGGAATTATTTGAGTTCATTCAGGAAAAATTCTCCGTCACGCCCGATTATCCCTGGGAAGACAACACCAGTGCCGTTTTCCGCCATCCGCTGAACCGAAAATGGTTCGGCCTTGTCATGGACATGAAGGACCATGAATACCTGAATGTCAAAGCCAGCCCGTCAAAGATTGAAGACCTGCTTCATGAAAGCGGATTTCTGCCTGCCTATCACATGAACAAACGTCACTGGATCACGGTTGTCCTTGATCAGGCTGATGAAAACCTCATCAGAAGGCTTATTGAAGAAAGCTGGGATCTGATAAAACCGAAAAAACGGCCGCAGAAAAATCCTGTTTTCCAGATCCGCCACCCTGAACCTTCGGACTTGAACCAGCTTTCCTGGATTGAAAGCGCTTCCTTTCCCGCCGAAGAAGCTGCGGACAGAAACCGGATTTACGGACGCATAAAAACTTTTCCCCGCTGCTTCTGGATTCTTGAGTACAGCGGGCAGATTGTCTCTTTTGTGAGCGGTATGACCAGCAGCCTGCGCGACATAAGTGACGAAATGCTGGCAGATCCCGCACTTTTCAACCCGGAAGGCAACTGGCTCATGCTTTTTTCTGTTGTTACCCACCCGGATCATCGCAGGAAAGGTTATGCAGAAAAACTGATGAATCACCTGATCAATGAATGCAGAGATTCCTGTTCCGGAATTGTGCTGACCTGCAAAGACAGACTTCTGTCATTTTATGAAAAGTTCGGCTTCGTAAACGAAGGCATTTCAGCGTCCAACCACGGCGACGCAACCTGGTACCAGATGCGCCTCACATTCTGAGAAACTCCTGAGGTTTTTTAATTTTTTGGGGGCCGTCCGGCTGCAATTCACATTACAGCCATGACAGTGCACAACAGTTGCCCCAAAGGGCAGCTGCTGTCACACCAGCACGTTATCGCATCTGCGCGGTTTCGATACAAGAACCGGTTGCACCTGAAATCTGGTAGGCAAAGACAGCGTTCTTTGAACCATTTCCGTATGCCTTACTTGTTTCTCTAGAACCACCATAACCACTTGAAGTTGATGAAGCTTCATTCTGACCAATGTTACCTCCATCATCC
Organism: Treponemataceae bacterium; assembly: GCA_045599005.1. GTDB lineage: Bacteria > Spirochaetota > Spirochaetia > Treponematales > Treponemataceae > Treponema_I. The sequence goes on along the minus strand of JAZRVF010000026.1, from coordinate 10,289 downwards.
GCCGGTTGATTTCCATCAGTTGTAGACCAGTTCAGAACACCATCTTTCTTGAACACACCAATGTTTACTTTGTCCTCACGGTTTGAAGTCATGCGGCTTGGCGTCGGAACAACTGTTACTTCCCATGCTCCTGTAAAGCTCTCATTTGCGTCAACACCTGCCGGGACTTTGTATGCATGATTTGTGTCCACAAGGTATGCGTATTTTGGAGCTTTGATTGCCGCTGTATAGTATCCGATGTGAGGGATGCTGTTTCCACTGCCATCAAGAGCAACATCAAGAGTCAAGTGTTCACCAACACTTCCTGAAGCATCAACTATACAAGAATTTTCAGATTCATTGTATGGAGAATCATATTTATCAAGGTAAGCATACTTTACATCTCCACTTCCTGCATAAGCCGCAATATGGATATGGTTGTTCTTGTCTACCGCAATCTGACAGTATTCGCCGCCTTCTGCAAAGATTGTTTTAGGGTCAGACCAGCCGGCAGCCGTTCTGTTACCTTTAAGGTTATTCCAGTTACCGATCGGGTCTACATAATATGAATACTTAAGACAGTTTTCGTATGCATCGAACCATACAACACAGGCCACATCTTTTGAGTCTGTACCATTTGTTGCTACTCCGACATCCACATACTGACCGGCTCCACGACCAGAAATTGGTTCCACCTTAACCATGTTTCCGTTGGCATCACCTGTGAAACTTCCGCCGATTGAAGAATTGTTTGCAATTACCTGACAGTTATTGGTCTTATAATAACTGGCTGTTGCACCAGAATATTCATCCTGGAAGCCTCCATTTTCTTGTTTAGAATTTGAATTAAATGTACCGGCTCTGAATCGGATTTCATCCGTTAACGCGTCATAGTTCACAAAATACAAGTTTGTGGTCTCAGTTCTATTAACAGTCTTTGTTGATGAAGCCATCTCAGAAGAAAGATACCTGTACTTCATTAGAGAATAATTCATATTACTATCTCCGTCACTTAACTTAAGAGCTATTTCTTCAAGCCTCAGTGAATTATTTCCATTCAAGGTTCCGTAGTAATTCTTAGCAAGATTTCCCCAGCGACTTGAATACATTACATATTTATCAACAGAACCGCTAGTATTTGTATCACCACCTGATGCAACTGAGTAAGCATTACCAAAATCATCGACATGTAAACCAATACACGGACCGGCAAATGTATCATAGTCTGCTGCCCAGTACTGACTTGAATATGTTTGATCACCCATACTGTAATAAACACCACCATTTGCAAATGCAAAGTTCAGCATACGTGTTTTCTGGTTAACCTGCATCTGTACACCGGTTGCCATACCGTTGATAGGTACTGCTGCACGGTCGTTGAACTCCCATACATCGAACACAAGGTCATCTGTAAGAATGTTGTTCGTGTCGCCGTTGCCCTGCATATTGTATTTGTTTACATTTGCAGTTCCGTCAACAGTTGCACTTCCCTTTGCATCGTTGTTATTCAGGTTGTTCATCAATGCAATACCATTTACTTTTGCCTCCAATTCACCGGAAGCAAGGTTTGCAACATTGAATTTAATCTGAGACAATGCATCGACAGTCGGGGCACTGACTGAAAGTGCAGTGGCTCCAGTTACTGCCACCTTTGCTCCATTCAAGTTGAAACCATACAAAGTAACTTCCTCAGAAGTTGTCTTTCTTTGTGCTGTACCGTTTGCAGTTGTACTTGCTTTCTGAATTACAGACTGTACAGGATAATGACCCTGTGCCGTTCTGTTGTAGACAGACCAGTTGTTGGCTTTTTGCTTTGCCAGAGTTGTATAAACTTTTACAACATAGGGCACAACATCCATCCGGTAGTATGCAGTAAGAGCCTCTTTTTCAGTCTGAGCACTTCCTTCTACAGAGACATTGGATACGTAGGATACTTTACCACTGTCGAGTGTTGGTGTACCAAGATCCGTTGCCAGCACTTTAAGGGCAGCATCCAGTTTTGCAACACCTTCAACCTTTTCCGTATCCCATGTAAGAGACCAGTTCACCTGGTGACCATTATTAAATGACTGTTCACCAACTGCAAATACAAGACCTTTTTTATCAAGAGCGTTCAGAGCAGAAGTCCATGTCTTGGAATTGGAATCATAAGTGGCAACACGATAATATGTTGTTCCGTCCACTGTTTTTGTATCAAGACCGGACAGATTTCCGTTCATGCCGTCCAGACGGATGAACAGTTCGCTCAACAGGTTATTGTCACTTGCAGTTCCTGTAATCACAACCTTTCCTGAAACTTTGGGGTCTCTGTCCATAAGTCCCGTTTCCTTATCAAATGTCGTCTTAGGCAGATCACCTTCAAGTTCAATGTGTCCTTTAAGGTCAGAGAACTTCGCAGCATCGGAAGAACCGTAAATGCTGTTGTCTGTTATACCCTTCCAATAGAAAGGATTGATTTCTACTTTCGGTGCAGTTTCATCACGGATTGCAACTTTCATGACAATATTTACAGTTGTATTCAGACTGCTTTCTCCCGGGGTGGTGTCATCAGTTGAGTCCCAGATTGTGAATGAGAACTGCTGAACACCATCATTTATTGCAGAACCTACATTACCGGGTGAAAGCAAATCTTCTACTGAGAAATTTATTCCATCTGTCTCCACAATTCCGTCATATGAACCTGTTGTAATGTCTCCTATCAGGTCCGTCCGCTCAGTACCTTTACCGAAACGAGTCTTATCTTGGTCAACCGCTACTTTATAGTAGGCATCTTTAAATTTATTCTGTGTGACGTCCCATTCCGCAACAGTATAGCTGTAGTACAAATCTCCATTTCCACCTACAACCTGAGGCTTGATTGACGCCGCACCTCTAACTGTAAGAACAGATTCGTTCTTTTCTCCGCCATTGATCGTTACAGAATCCTGAAGCATGCTGATGTTATAATCCTTGATGCTATTATCAGTATTATACTTCAAAGCCCAGTTTTCGGATTTGTATTCTTCACCTTCAACTTTTCCGTCACCGTCATCGTCGTTTCCATAGTAAACTGCGGCAATCATCGGCTTGTTGTTGGAAACTTCGCCATTGATTACTTGTTCCCTGTAGTTTCCGGCCTTATCAAATGCAACAAGATGAATCTCAACTTTACCGTCAGGAATGTTACGGCTATTGATGCTGGCACTCCAATAATAGGTTGTTCCCTGTTTGGTTACTTCCTCAACCATTGTGTCACCGTCATCATACTTTACTTTGTCGTAATAACCGTTGCCCATAATTTCACCGCCGTTGGACTCACTTGCCGTGTTGTCTACAATCTGAGCAATTGCAAACATTGCAGAAGTATGTTCCACCTCCGGAGAACCGCTGAGAGTCAGTTCTGTGCCCTCAAGAGAGTTGATGCGGTAAATTGCACCACCAATTTTTACCAGACCGCCTGTATGAACGTTCGGGTCTGCACTTGGCAAAGTAAGCTTTGCAAGATTGTTCGGATCACGTGTAACATCATCAATTGTCTTCCAATAAAGTCCGTCCTTAAATGACAAACTGCTCAATGCAAGTTTATTTCCCGCGGTAGCCTTTGTAAGGAAAGGATCATATACAGAATTGACCGAACCTTCGCGGACAAAGTAGAAGGCAAGCCTCTCAAATCCACTCTGACTGCTTACAGCATCACCTTCTTCTTTTACAGTTGAACCCAGTGTATAGAATCCGTTCTTCTGTTTTACATCCTTACTGATGCTGAATGATGAGTCTTTCTCTCCTGCCATTTCCGGCGCTTTATTGTCAAACTGCAGAGATATGGTCTTTGTGGTAGTATTTGCATTTCCACTACTACTATCACCGTTATCCGTTGCACTGATTACATAAGTCAATGTTCCGAATGTATCTTTAGTATCATCACCTACAGGGTATTTGATTACATATCCTTTTGTTCCTTTTGTTGATTCCCCACCAGAGCCCCAAGTTCGTTCATAATCTGTTCCGTCTTTTGTTACCGGAACAAAGTATTCACTTCCAGCATCAACACCACTACCCAAAAGGTTAACAGTTGCTTCTTTTCCCTTTTGTACGCTGATTGCAGAGATGCCACCATCGTCTTCAATGCTTCCAACCAGATACCATTTGCCTTTGAGCCACATTCCGTCTGAATACTGAACAGAAGCTTTAACTTTTCCAGTTTTATCATCATACTGCTGAAGATAGAAATCCTGAGAACTTCCGAACACAGGAACACCTTTGTTGATGGTAATCATGCGGATTTCTTCGTTACTCTTGTTACCCTGAGCATCATACATAAAGACTTTCACACCGATTGTTCCGCTGAACTCATTTTTCGTATTGAGTTTTACAGTCCAGGAAATACCGCTGCCAATCTTTATGGCTTTTTCACCTTTATTTACATCTTCACCGTTAATCTTAATAACGATATCAGAAACATCGTATCCGCCCTTTTTAAGTATTTCTTTAGGTTCTTCTGCATCCGGATCCCAGTTGAAGTCAGAATCATATCCGCCGTATTCTGTATCAATCTGCATCCAGGCTGTCATGCCCGCAGGATTTTCTGAGTCATCTGCAGAACCGTACATACGGATTGTTCCGCCCAAAGTAACGCCGGGAGACATTTCACCATCTTTTTCACTGTATGCATCAGGATAAGAAACCTCAATAGAAGGCAAGTCTCCCTGAGGATCCACTACAAGTGCGAAAGGATTGCTTGTGCTCTTGTTCTTTACTGCATCTTCCATGCGGAAGTGGACATACAGCGTTACAAGATCCGTATATTTTTTGCCTGTATTCTTATTTACAATCACACCTTCTGCATTACTTACCGCATCATCAATCAGACCAGCAACGTAATACTTAAGGTACTGAGCATGTGCCCACCCGTCCGCCTTTTCACCGGAGTTCTTGTCCGTTTCATTGTCAAAGTAAATGCGCCAGTAATCTTTTGTCACAATTTCGGCAGCTGTGTCCCATGCATCAGCATCTGTGGCCATTTTGTCAGCACTGGTACTTACCAGATACTGCAGTTTTGTCGCAGATCCCTCTGTAGCACCTTTAAGCTGAACAGTTCCGCTTACCTGCTGACCATAGTTATGGCTGTTTACTTCCAGAGAAGGCGGTGTATTGTCCAAAGTTACTGCATAAGAAACATTTGAAGCATGCCCTGACATATCACTTGCAGAAATCTTTATCTGAAGCGAACGTGAAACCAGTTTTTCAACGTTAAGGGTTGCCTCATAACCTGTGTAAGTTTTACCACCCTCTGTTATTGTTTCCTTTGCAACGGCAGATTTTGAATAATAACCGGTGTCTTCAGCAGTATCACCTGTATCACCTGTCTTTCTGTCGATGCTTACTGTTACACTCTGGACAGAGTTCTCATCGTATACAAATTGACGGATCTGCAGGTCAGTGTTCTCACCACCAACAGTTATTGCACCCAGGTCAGAAACCCATGGATCCGCATTGGAAAGACGGAATTCTGTCTTGAGAACTGTTGGAGCAAGGTTATCTACAGTCAGATAGAGTCTTGTATCGTAAGGAGTTGTGTTTTCACTCTTTTTTTCTCCGTCTGCAAATACTCCATAACCAGTCTTTGTACCGATTGCATGGCCTGAATCGTCTTTAAGAATGATTGAATCCGGAGAGTAATTTTCGTAAACACCTGTTTTGAATGTTGTACCAGCAGTATCTTTTACAACGAATTCAATCTCCTGATAACCGTCACCGTTAAGTTCCAGTGTCCAGCTGTAATTCTCGTAAGTGAACTTTACATTCTTAGAAATGTCATTTCCTTTTCCGTCGTTAACTATGACGCTCATATCGGCAATACCGTCATCATCGTTTACAGTACCGATCAGAGTACTCTGATCCTTAATTCCGGAAACATTGTTTATGCCCATGAATCCTTTTTCAGTTCCCCAGATGGAAACGTTTTTGAGCGTAATTACAGGGCGGTCTGCATCCTGATTGATTTTATATTTGACAATGGTTTCAGCTGTGTTTTCGGCTTCGTCCGTTGCTACTGCTTTTACATAAAGCAATGTACCGTCAGTGTAGGCTGTTGCTGTGTCCAAAGGTACAGACCAGTTGTATCCCTCAGTGCCGTCAAATGAACCGATTGAACTCCAAGCCTCTGCGTTATCTGCGGCAAAATCTTCCTCTGTGGCAACATTCTGACAATAAACCGTAACATTCTTAAGAGCAGTATCTCCGGCACGTCCCACAATTGTAATGTTTTTGTTGAGTTCTGTTCCGTCAGCAGGTGAAGTAATGCTCAAAGTCGGCGGCACATTGTCAAATCCGAAGGGAACGCTTGTTACTGTTGTTTTTCCAACATTATCAATTGCCTGAACATAAATCGTTCCGGCTGCTTTAATTCCAGTCTTGTCGATTGTGGCCTCATAGATTTTTGTACCGTTTTCACCGTCTGTTGAATCAGTAATCAACTTATCATTTGCAGAGAAATCGCTGTTGTTGAGCCGAACCTTTATTCCGCTGAGTCCGCTGTCCACGTCTTTTGCAGAAACAGTTACGGTTACATCTGATTCTCCGTTCACTGTCTTTCCTGATTCAGGAGAAGTGATTGAAACTTCAGGAACTGTAAGGTCAATCTTAATGTCTGTCACTTCTGTCTCGCCCACATTTCCAGCACGGTCCGTAGCCTTGATTTTTACAGCGTATGTTCCGCTGTTTGTGAATACCAGTTTCTTTGAGAATTTTATTCCATCAGCCTCAGTTGCAGTGTCAAAACGAGTCCAGGTTGCACCGCCGTCCAGACTGTATTCAACTTTGTCCAATTCGTAATTCTCTGTGAGGATTCCTACAAAGTCCAGGTCACCTGTACCGTACCAGCCGTTTGTTGCCGCAGTTGTTATGCCCGCTGTCTTGAAGACAGGTTTTGTCAGGTCATAGACAACTGAGCGTTCCACACTGCGTGTGTTTCCTGCAGTATCTGTTGCCGTGACCGTTACAGAATAAGTTCCTTCACCGGGCATTGCAGTTCCCGCAGTGATCTCACTTTTCCAGTCAACGCTGTTTTTTATGTTGTCATCATCTGCCGTTTCTGTTTCTGCACCGTTTGTATAGGCAGTCAGTCCATAGGGAGCAGCAAGTGTTCCGCCTGTAACAGAAAGTTTCACACTTTCCAGCATGTTGGTGTCAGAAGCCTTTCCGCCCATGGAAACAGTCTTGTTTGTGTATCTTACATCGTTACCCACAAGTGTCTCTGTAAGATCGGGAGAAGATCTGTCGAAGTAGAATGTGATCGGTTCAGTTGTGGAAGTGTTTCCAAGTCTGTCCTGAACTGTAAAGCTCAGTTCCAGAGTTCCTTCTTTTGAATCCCCAGGCAGAGAGATATTCTTTGTCCAGGAGGCTCCGTTATAATCGCCTGCCTCAAGAGCAACACTGTCTGAAAGCTGAATGCTGCTTCCTGTATTGTTCTTTGTGTTCACGACAGAATATCTGATTGTCGGTTTTTCTGCGTCTTCTGTGTCAACGCCAACACCGCTGTCCATGATTGAACCTTTGATCACAAAGCTTCCTGTTGTTGTGATGGTTCCCTCAGCAGGACTTGTCACAGTGAATGTGGGAGATTCTGAATCGTAGTAAACATTGCAGCTTGAGGCTGTTGTCTTGCCTACCGCGTCTTTTGCAGTTGCAGTTACTGTTACCAGTGTGTCTCCGGAAATATCTGCAGCATTGACTGTTGCGCTCCATTTTCCCTCGGAGTCCACCACATTTTCTGCCCTGATTACAGCCAGAACAGTCTCACCGGCTTTCAGTGTCACTGCGGCTGTTTCATCCAGTCTGTAAGAATCACTGGCTGTTCCGCTGATCGTAATACTTGTTGAGTCAGGACCACCAAAATAGTTTGTTCCTGCTGTCAGTCCGCTTTCAATTGCAAGAGCCGGCACAGTCTGATCCACGTCAAAGACGCGGGCTGCGCTCCATCCGCTCCTGTTTCCTGCAGCATCTGTCGCACGGACGTACAGATAGTATATGCCTTCTGACAGTGCCTCCGGGTTTTCAGCACCGGCGGCTCCTGTCGCCAGGTCTCTGTTGAAGCTCCATGCTGTTCTGCTGGAGGCCAGTGTTGCTTCCTGGACTGCACCATCAGAGGGAGCCCCGTTTTCAGGAAGTGCGGCAGAAAGCAGAGCGTATTCCACTTTTGCAATTCCTACACCGCCTTCATTGTCAGCGACTGTTCCGTTGAATTTATAGCTTGTACCATTAAGGGCATTCACACCTCTGTCTTCTGCAGAAGGCGCAGTTATCACAACAGAAGCGGGAGCTGTCGTATCAATTGTCACTTTGACTGTAGATACAGCACTTGTCTTCTCTGCTTTATCCGTTGCAACAATTGTATATGTGTATTCACCGTCTGCGTTATTTGCCTTGACTTCATCTGCTGTGTAGGCGGTGTCATTTGCGCTCAGCGGGAATGTTCCTGACCATGATGATTCTTTTCCTTTTCTAGACAGATCAATTGTCTTTGTGAGTTCTGCTCCATCCTTTTCCTGTGTGATCACAACCTTTTCAAGAGCGTTGGTATCAGAAGCTGTTCCTTCCAGGGTAAAGAGGGCACTTGCCTGGCGAGTACTTTCACCTGTCACAGACAGTGTCGGTTTGGTGCTGTCAAAGTAGAATTCTTTTGATTTCACAACACCGGTGTTTCCTGCCGCGTCAGTTGCACGCACATAGATTGTTCCAGCACCTTCTTCTGTCAGTTCCTCACCGGAAACAAGAGCAATCCAGTTCTTTCCTGTTGTTGCCTCTTTCCATGAGTCGTCCGCACCTGTCAGACTGTATTCAATCTTTGCAAGTCCTGAATCGCCTTCATCAATTGCTGTTCCGCGGAAGTCAAAGGGCAGGACTGTGTCCCTGGACTTTTCAGGCACACTTGTGATTTCTGTGATGACAGGAGCACTTACGTCAACAACAAATTCAACTGTTGTGGAAGTACTGTTTCCAGCCTTGTCAGATGCTGTGATGTTAAAGCGCCATGTTCCGTTGTTTGCGGAATCTGTTCCTGCGGCGAAATCTGTTATGCTGAGTTCTGCGCTCTGCGCCACCGGATTGAATGTGGTTGAATAATGATCTTCTGTCTCATTTCCGTGGCTTGCGGTCACCTTGATTTTCTCAACACCGATTTTATCTTCTGCTGTTCCGCCGAAGCTGTATGTTCCGTCAGCTTTCAGATAGGCAGGTGCTGCCGTGATTTCTTTTATTGAAGGTGTTTCCGTATCAACATTGGCTTTGAATGAGTAACCTGCCTTGTTGCCCAGTCTGTCCTCAACATTGAACACAACAGTCTGGTCATTTCCCTGATTGAAAGTGATTGTTACGGAAGTTGCACCATCATCAATCGGCTTTGTTTCCCCATTATAGGTATAACTGAGATATCCTGATTCCTTCAGACCACTTCCCAGGTCGCTTACATCGATTGTGTACTCTTTTTCTGTGCTTGTTGTCAGAGATTCACCATCTTTGAAACTTGTGGTAAGTGAGGGAGCCTTTGTGTCGTAGTAAACACTTGCTGAAGTTGATGCTGTCTTTCCTACACCGTCCAAAGCTGTGAATGACAGAGAAATCAGTCTGTTTGCTTCCAGACCATCAATCACTGCGCTCCATTTTCCGTCAGTGATGTCTGCTGCCTTGATTGTCTTAAGGACTGTGTCGCCTTTCTTTATTGTCAGCGCAGCATCGTCATCCAGCTTGTAAGAGTCAGAGAGTGTTCCTGTAACAGTGATTGATCTTACATCCGGACCACCGAAGTAGTTTGTTCCTGCTGTAAAATCAGCATCCAGAGAAAGAGCCGGTGCGCTCTGGTCCACATGGAATTCGCGGGCTTCGCTCCATCCGCTCATGTTTCCTGCAGCATCAGTTGCACGGACATACAGGTAATAGATGCCTTCTGACAGTGTATCTCCTGCGCCTGTGCCTGTTGCCAGGTCTTTTGAGAAGTTCCAGTTTGCTCCGTTGTTGTAAAGCTCAGCAGCAGTTCCTACTGAGGCTGCACCCAATGTCTGGGCCTCTGTGCTGAGAACGTACTCAACTTTTGCGATTCCTACACCGCCATCATTGTCAGAAACGGTTCCGCTGAACTTGTAGCTTGATCCGCTTACTGCTCTGTCTCCAAGGGCTGTGGCTGCCGGGCTTGAGATCTCAGGCACATTGGGCGCTGTTGTATCGATTGTTACAGTTACGGCAGGTGCTGTCGCTGTTTTTCCGGCAGCATCTGTCACTGTGACTGTGTATGTATATGTTCCGTCAGCGCTGTTTCCGCTGATTTCTTCTGCTGT
>JAZRVF010000025.1:0-278373 GCA_045599005.1 Treponemataceae bacterium | reverse complement strand
AGACAGTCTTATATGAAGTATGAAACTGGTGAAGTTGAGCCTCCTGTAGAAGTAATCCGCAAGCTTCAGAAAATCTACAATGTTCCTTATGATGTTTTAATAGATAATAAAGTTGAGTTTGTGGATTCAGCCCTAAATGGCGAGCATAAACCTGTGACTTATGGTAGCAGAAATTCTTATGATTCTTTGGCAGTTGCTTCTCCCTCTCCTGCCTACGGATCTGCAAGAACTTCTACAAACACTTGTTCAATGAACGTAGCAAAAAATACAATTCAAAATTCCTCATTAGAAGAGTTTGCCACAATGCTTTTTTCTGTGGCTTCATCACTCCAGAATGCAAATCTTACCCTGGAAGAAAAACTCACCAAATTTGAAGTTTACGCAAAACTGGCAGAAGTTCAGATGGACATTGCCAATGGTGATAAGGGGACGGATATTGATACTTGCTTTTCAGAAATTATGGGGGAAGAATGGTCGAAAAAACATATCAAGTAATTTTTTATGATGCTGCTTATAAAGATTTAGCTGATATAAAACATTACTGGGAATCAGTTTTAGAAGTTTCCCCTGATGATTTTATGGCAGAAATCTATTATAAGGCGAAAAAACTGGAAGATTTCCCCTTTGCCCACCACCAACCCAGCGATCCAACTTTGCAGGCAAAAGGCTACAGAATCTGCCCTGTTCGTAATTATTTCATTTTTTATGTTGTAGAAGAAGATGTTGTACAAATCCATCGAGTTTTATTTAACAAAATGGATTTTACAAAACTGTTTTAAAAGGAATTGCATAAAGGAAGTGACTTTATAATTTAATCACCTTTTTTACGGGCTTGTCTGATTGCGGCAAAAGCACCCCTAATAAAATCGGAGGATTTCATAAGTGCAAGGCCGCTGCTTTCATCGCCTAAAACCAGGAGGCTGTCACCAGGTTTATAATTCATTATTTCTCTGGCTTTTTTTGGAATTACAATCTGGCCTTGTTCATTTATTGTAACAGTTCCAAATATGTGTTTTCCTTTTGGTGCGGGAAGAAAATCTTCAGATTCAGGAAAACCTTCAACAGGTTCCACATCTTCATATAACTGGTCGAAAATTGTGTTATACAGTTTTGCCAGAAGTGAACATTTTTCAATATCTGGAACAGTTTCCCCTTTTTCCCATTTTGCATAGGCCTGACGGGATATTCCAATTTTTTCAGCGACTTCTTCCTGACTGTAGTTATATGTTTCTTAAATTGATAATATTTTCCTGAAGCATTCTTTTCTTCCCTTTAGATTTTAACTATAGCCCATAAAGCACGAATTTAATAACTGGAATTCGTTTAAGCAATGTTGTTGTAATAGTAAAAAACATGAAAAATCACAACTGTAAGAAAATTGTAAACTTTAGTTGCGGAACGTTCTGCCAACTTAAGCTTACAAAAAAACTAAAAAAATGTTTGTATCACTTTGAGCGTTAGGCAATGGAGGGCCGCGGAGCGGGTACGCAAGTACCGAACGTAGTGGAGCCCGGAACTGCCGACCTGGAGCGAAGGTCACGGAGCGGAAGGAAACGCCCGGAAAAAAACAATAAAAAAATTGATAAATAAAGTGATAAAAATAATATTCTGAAATACTGTATAGTTACAGATCTTTTTGGAAGAAATATGCTCGCTGTCCAATCAAATGCCACAAACGCATTGAAAATGATAAATGCAATGGTTCCGATTACCCGTTTTAACAAGGGGGAAGCGGGAAAAATTATTGAGGAAGTTAAACGGGATGGAATCCGGGTGATTGTGAAAAACAACGTTCCCGAGTGCATAATGATTACTGTGGAAGAATACAACGCCCTTACAGAAGCAGCAAACAAGACAGTAACTTTGAATCAGTCAAAGGAATGGGAAGAAAAGCGTAAAGTCTGGATTCAAAAGGTCCGTGCAAATGTCCAGCCGCCGATGCCTCCTCAGATGAGTGTGGAAGAGCGAATTGAGTTTTTGAAAAATTGCGGTCCTATTGAAGTTGATGAAGAAGCCGTTAATGAATTAAGGAGAATCAGCATTTTATGATTTTAGAAGGATACTCCATTCCTTTGACAGACCCATTGATTGCCTATCTGGCGATTAAATACGATATTCCGGTCTGGACAAAGGATAACCATTTTAAGCTGATTCAGGCGGTTTACCCTGAACTGAAACTGTACCAGATGTGAGGTTCCTTGTGGAAACTGTTTGCAGTCCGGCCCTGTTCAGCCCTGCTTTGAAAAATCAAAGACAGGTATGTCATCGGGCAGCAGAATCAGAAACTTGGTGAACCTTTCAATCCATGTTCCGTCGTCCACCCACATGGGCGAATTCAGCATGACATACAGCCATAATCCTTCATCGCTTTTATAATCCGGGCCGTCAAGAATCTCCAGCACTTTAACTTTCATACCGCCTTCATGATTCAGTGTTCTGTAAACCACAGGTGCTGAAACATCCTTTTCAGAACGCAGATCAATTTCTCCCTGGATTCTGAAGGATGTCATTTTCTTTACCCCATTACAATCTGCATTGGTTTTCCTGATTGCCCGCCCAGAACTTGCTCTGGGTCTTTGCCATGGAACTGCCCCTGTTGCATCATTCGTTTTGCAGACTCAAGATGATATCAGTTTTACCCTTTCCTGCGGCAAGAAAAGTTTTTATTTCCTTGACACCGGTGATATCAAGTTTTCCAAGCATTGTGTAACTCCAGCCGTTGTCTGCGTAGAAAAAACTATGCTTCTTCCTTATAAACATCCGCAAGCTGGTAACTGTGCCCGTAATGTTCCACAAAGCGTTTCAGGTCATCAAAGGCTATACTCACTGAAGCGGTATTTCTCAGCGGGTGGACAATCACTTTTTTGCCTTCCAGTGTTTTATCAAACAGGACTTTGACTGAGCATTGGGTATCGAACATGATGCAAAGGGGAGTCACTGAGCCGGGTGTGATGTTCAGGTACTTCATCAGTTCGTCAGGGTTGCAGAAACTGAGCCTGCCATAACCAAAAGCCGCAGCGATTTTCTTTAAGTCGGCCCTTTTGTGCAGATTCATGGTTACCAGTCCGTAGTTGCCGTTTTTATCTTTCACGAAAAGATTTTTTACATCAGAACCTTCAAGAGTGATTTCCACATCCTTGGAGTCTTCTTCCGAGAAAATTGCTTTATGTTCCTGAAATCCGTAGGGAATGTTCAGGTCATTCAGTATTTTGAATATCTGTTCCATTTATCCTTACCGCCACACTTACTTAAGCTGCTGCCCTGTTTTTTCAAAATCCACAGATTTTTCTTTCATGTTAACTCCAAAATACTCAAAAAGGTGATTCTTCATTCTATGTAAAAAAATTTCTCTATTTTATTCAATAATTGATGAACATAATACTTATATAAATATTATTTTCCTTTTCAAACATGAATTAAATGATACAATAAACTCCGTATTTTCTTAAGCATTCCACTTCGAGGTTGTACTATGAAAAGTTTACGGAAAATTGTTATCGCACTTATTCTTTTCTTAACAGTTGCCAGCAGTATGGCAGCTTTCTGGATTTCAATCGAATTTTCAAAATCAGCTATTCAAAACACTTTACAGGATGATATGTCCAGTATGGCCAAATCTCTTGCATCAGAAGTCCGCACGGAAGTCCAGCGTAATTTTGATGTGATGAATCAGATTGGAAACATGAGAATGTTCCGGGATGAGACAGTCCCAATGGCACAGAAGCAGATGGAGATTGATCCGATTACTGCCGCCAATGAAAATATCATCGGTATAAACATTATCGATACAGAAGGAAACACCCAGATTATCGGTGCCGGAATGATGAATTTTGCTAATTCACCCTTCTTTACCGGCCCCATTTCAGGTAAAAGTGTCGTGATGGGACCATCCATTAATAATGTATCTAATGTAATGACGATGTATTATGGAGCCCCGGTCAGAAATTCTGCAGGCAAAATAATCAATACACTTCTGATTGCAGCAGACGGGGAAATCCTTTGTGATACCTGTTCCAAAATTTCAATGGGAAAAACCGGATACGCAGTGATTATTGACCGGGAGAATGGAAATACTGTAGGTCATAAAAACCGTGATGATGTTCTTAATGCTGTTAATTTCCCGCAGATTGCCGCTGAGGATGAATCCCTTGGTGATTTTAATGCGGTTATGCAGGATCTGATGGCTGGTAATACAGGTGGCGGATATTATACTTATGAAGGAACGAAAAAATACATATCCTATATTCCAGTGGCAGACACAAACTGGTCAGCAGCAGTGATTGTTGAATGGAACGAGTATTGGGCAAAACTTAAGAAACTTCAGGACTGGATTTTTATTGCAGCGGTGGGAACAATTCTTCTGGGACTTGTTATTGCCCTTTATGTTGGCCGTGAACTTAAACCCTTAAAAAATGTAGGTGACGCAATCAATGAGATCGCTTCTGGAAATGCAGATCTTACAAAACGGCTTAATGAAAAACATGCTAAACAGGAAATAAAATATGTTGTGGACGGATTCAATAAGTTTGTTGAAAAACTCCAGACAATTGTAAGTGCTGTAAAGACATCAGAAGCAAATCTTTCAAATAACAATCAGGAACTTCAGAACAGTGCAGAAAACACATCCTCTTCAATTATGACAATTATTGGAAATATCAATAATGTCAGTGAACAGATTGAAGGTCAGAGTAACAGTATCAATGAGACTGCCAGTGCAATGAATGAGATTTCCGCAAACATGCAGAGTTTTGAACGGATTATCAAGACTCAGTCTGACAGTGTTGAGGCGGCCTCTGCAGCCGTTGAGCAGATGGTCGGCAATATTTCTTCTGTCAATTCATCAGTAGAGAAAATGGTTGCCGCATTCAAGGATTTGCAGTCAAATGCAAATACAGGTATTCAGACACAGGAAGAGGTAAACGGAAGACTTCAGGAAATTGATGAGCAGTCTAAAATGCTTCAGGATGCAAACAATGCTATTGCAAATATCGCAAGCCAGACCAATCTTCTTGCTATGAATGCTGCGATTGAAGCTGCCCATGCCGGAGAATCAGGAAAAGGTTTCTCTGTTGTTGCTGATGAGATCCGTAAGCTTTCAGAAACTTCAACAAATCAGTCCAAGACAATTGGAGATGAACTTAAGAAGATTAAAGGTTCAATTAATGATGTTGTTGCTGCATCTATGAATGCGGCGACTGCTTTTTCAACTGTTTCCCGCAGCATTCAGAGCACAGACCAGATTCTGCAGCAGATCCGTGGGGCAATGGAAGAACAGCAGACCGGTTCAAAACAGATTATTGATGCTCTTCACACTATGAATGACACAACTGCTGAAGTAAAAACTTCTGCCAAAGAGATGGATACAGGAAATCAGCATATTGCAAAAGAGATTGCGGAACTGCAGAATGCGGCCGAATCAATGAACGATGCAATCGGTCAGATGGCAACAGGTGCTGAAAACATTACACAATCCGGCTCAATGCTTTCAAATATTACAGCTGAAGTTTCTGATTCAATCAGACAGATTGCGGACGAAATAGATCAGTTTAAGGTGTAAAACCACCTGTCCTGAAACTTCACCACCCTAACGCAAACTTCAGCTGCACATCACAGGGTTCCTCTTCGGCAATGCTGGGGATTATTTCCTCAGCGTGAACACATCCCAAAGCCTGGTACGCACTCTGTGATTCTTTTGGAGAATGAGCTGTAAAAACGGCATTCAGGCTATTTTCTGTAGACAATAGCGAAACTTTTTCCCTTCACGATCTCAACAGTTTCAATTGTCTCAAAACCAGCCTGTCTTCCAAGGTCAACAAGCTCATCGCTGTCAAATTTCCTGAAGCCCTTTTCTGCCATTTTTGTCCGTGAAAGCCATTCCTTTGTGTACACCGCATTGATGAAGCAGCCGCCGGGAACAAGACAGCGCCGGATTTCAGAAAGACCTTTCACTGTGTCCGGCCAGAAGTAAACAGTGTTGATTGAGGAAACTGCATCAAAGGAACTGTCCGCAAATTCCAGGTTGCAGCAGTCACCCACCTGAAGATCCAGTCTTCCCGCCTCCAGAGCCTTTCTGTTCCGTTTTTCCGCAAGATCCTTCATGTCCTCTGAAATGTCGATTCCATAGAGACTGCAGCCAAAAGTTTTATCTGCAAGTTCCAGAAGGTAGCCGTTTCCGTAACCGATGTCCAGAAGTTTCTGGTCTTTTTTCAGGGAAAGGAGTGCGACCGTTTTTCTGTACATTCTGTTGTTGATGATATTCATGCATTTGCAGCAGAGGAATCCCACAATTCCCCGAGGATTTCCGAACTGACTGCCGATGTATTCTGTTAGTTTACTCATTGTCTGTATTTCCTTTACAACTTCTGTTTTTTCGTTTCCGGGGTTAACAATAGCATTACAAAGGAAAATAATCAGCCGGAAAATATTGGCGTTAAACTTGGAAAATCATTAAACAGGTTATATAATCATTCCCATGAAAAAGTTAATATCTCTTATCCTTTTAGTTTTCAGTTCCCTGTTTTTATTCGCCGAACCTGGTGAAATAATGTATGAAAAAGCTCCCAAAAGTGTGCAGCAGGCAATCCAGAAATGTGATGCCCTTATAAAAGACGCAAAGTATTCCTCTGCATACAACTCCTTGCATGTTGATGAAGATATCGGGAAAGATGTTGATTATCTGATCTATAAACGGACGGAAGTTATCACAAACTGGTTTTCTTTCAGCATGATGCATCAGATGTTCGACATTCTGGATTTTGATTCTGAAGAAGAACTTTACGAATACCGGCACAATATTTCTTATGGGACTATGGATATGTCCTTTACCATGAGATTCGGTTCTGACAATCCTGAAAAATGGTTTGAGGATTATGAGAATGAATACGGTTCATCACCTCGGATCAACCTGGCAAAAGCCCAGTACTATTCTGATGTGGCCTTGCGTTATGGAAACCAGTGGCTAAAAAGCCGTGATGAGCTTCTGCAGCTGACATATGAGAATTACAGACTGGCTGTTGAAGGCGGTTTTTATGATTTAAGGGCTTTATATAATTATTGCGAAGCTGCTCTTTTTTCACGCCATTTTGAGGATGCGTATAATGGTTATCTGGAACTTGTCCAGTATGTGCCCGATGACGGTGCCTGCTGGTACAACCTTACTTCATCATGTATGTATCTTGGGCGTTATGCAGAAGCTGTAGGTTATGCAAAAAAGGCGATTGAGAATCCGGAACCGGAGGAATCAAACCAGATTGATGCATACATCCTGCTGAGTGATGCCTACGAATATAGTGGTGATGAGGAAAATGCCGAACTGATACTGATTGAAGCCGTTGAAAAATACCCGGTTCAGCCTTATCCTGTGGAGACTCTGGGGCAGCTGTATTTTACACATGATAAAATCAGTGAGTCCGTTGAGGCTTTCTGTAACTGCGTTAAATGCGAGTATGAGAATTACAATGCAGTTTCCGTTATGCCTTCGATAATCCAGTTCCTGTTCTCATATGGTGATGATGAAAGCTGTTTCAAAGTGCTGGATAAAGTTGAGCCTCTTTTTGAAGGTGACGATGGTTTTCTGTGTCTGGTTTATTATCTGCGCTCCCAGCTTTACGTGATGACCGGAAACACACCAAAAGCAAAAGAATGCCTGATTAAAGCAGAAGATCTGGCCCTAAAAGCTGATGACTCCGACCTGCTAAGCGAACTGGAATATTATAAAGAAGTTATGGATCTGTACTAGGCAAGTTGAGCCGCCACTTACATCCACTGTTTTATCCGGAAGGCGAATACTTGATTTTTATTTTTTCTTTGATAAAAAAAGCCTGATCCGCAGCTGAAAGTGAATGGCACTTCAATTGCGGACCAGGCTTTAATTTGAATTTCGGGAAAGAAATCAGCCTCCCAAATATCCGTTCATATAGAATTTGTTTCCGGATTTATAAATCGGAGACATTTCAGCATCCATGTTTTTCTCTTCATCTGTTGCTGTGTTAGTATTGACAATTGCTATGTGGTTTATATCATCGGTATCTTTGCGCTGTAATATTTTGTAACCTGTTGTGTTTTCTACTTCCACTGCAGCATTTGTATCAGGAAAATCTTGTATACCGGTGATTTCTAAGTCAGTTGGAACTCCAAGTTGCTCAACACTTCCCTCGTAAAACTCAAAGGCACAGGACTTCATTTCTGTAAAATCACAGATGGTGAAATCGCCTTCTGAAAGATAAATATAAAGATTGTCATGACCCCTATATTCAACAGGAATGTCCCATCCTGTTATTCCAAGAGCACTGAACATCTCATCCTTATCTTCAGTATATTCATGCCCATCAAATATAGTTTTTAGATTAAAATATCCAATCTGATATTCCTTATTCTGTTGGTTATCCATAATTTCCTTGAGTTTCTGGTACATCTCTTGGTCTCCCTCTGAATTTCCAGAAATCCTATTGAGATCTGGAGCTTCAGGATCAAAAAGTGGAGTTATTTTAGAAAGCACACTTTCTCCTGGAATAAAGACCCTAAGTTCATCCACCTCTGCTAGTTCTTTATAATCTTCAAATTTAAACCATGCGTCTTTTACTTTTTTAGTGTCCTTGTCGAAAACCATATAATACATGTCCATTACTTTATAGGCAAGTTTATCTTTGTTTGCGCTTAAATCAAATTTAGGACAACCGTAGAATTCTCCGCATAAAAGTGCATCAGCCTGAGATTTGTATTTAGTACCGCATACTTCACAAAAAAAATGTGGAGCAGCCAGCAGTTTTTCTGCAATTGTAGAATCATTTGCACAGGATCCAAGTCCTAAAACCAGCATTGCTAAAAGGAATAATCCTAATATTCTTTTCATTTGTTTCTCCTATAAAAACCCCGCGTTAGCGGTGAGCCACGGATGGCAAGAATCCAAGTTTGCGGATGCGACGCAGGAACAAACTTGAATGATAAAAATTACATGGAGGTAATTTTTATTTTAGAAGGCAATTTTAATGCCCACCGGAATTCCCAGATTCATAAGGTATGCGCTTTTTGCATCAGTTTTGTGGTTTTCCCAGTGAATCCCGAAATCAACCCCAAGTTCCAGTCCTATGTTCTCTGTAACATCAAGACCTGCGAGAATCTGTGCTCCTGCACCGAAATATGGCTTTGCATCTCCGTCAAAAATGTCAATTACAAGCTGAGGGAATACAGATGCCTGACAATACAATGCCTCATTGATGTTGTATCTGTAACCCAAAACCGCTGAGACTTTTATGGAATTATAATTTGAACTGAAATCCTTAAGGAAATATGATTCAAAGCCAGCTTCTGCTCCAACAAAAAGGGAATCAAGGACAAAATATCTTGCGCCGGCTTTTCCACTTATTCCATACTGGGAGTTAATTGAGTCAAAACCTTTATAATCAATAATCTGAAGGCAGTAAGGATCTGCCGCGATATTTACCTCAACTTTTCCCGTTTCTGCAGATATTGGACTGAGTATCAGCAGAAGCATAACAAAACCTGCAATAAATGATTTTTTTTCAAGCATTTTCATGTGGTTTTTCCTTTTAAAACCAGTAACAGATCAGAAGACCTGAGACTGATGTTTTCGTGTCCGCAAAAGCGAACCTTTAATAAGTTTCAACTGCAACGCAGTTTTGTTGAAAAACCTCTTCAGTTAAAAATGCAGCGCATAAATAGACTGGGTCAGGTGTTTCCTGTTAATAATAAGAGTAAAATTTGTGATGTTAAATAAATATTTTTTTTTCGTAAATTTTTTTTTTTTTTTGAAAAAAATTGATATTTCCCAGGATCTTCTGGGGCATGCTTCCAAGGAAAAGCACTTCTTCCCGGTGAAATTTGAAAAAAATTTTTTTGGGGGGGATTTTTAAGAGATTATAGGAGTGTTTTTTTCAGTTTTCCGCTAATTCACAGGCCAGCTGGGCCGCCAGAACCGCGTTCCCGATGATCATGTTTTTCTGGGCATCCATACTTTCGGCTCCCAAATGATCCTTTACATATTTCATCAGATATCCCGTGATCGCCTTCCCGCGGACATCATTCTTTCTGCTGCATTCAATGGCTTCATCAATCACTCTGTTCATCTGGGCCGCATCCACAGCAAATTCCGCAGAAATAGGATTCATGAGGATCATTCCAGTCCCGATTTTTAGGCAATTTTTAATGCGGAAAGCCTCTGCCACCTGGCCCACAGAATCCATCCTGCATGGAAGACTGATTCCGCTTTCAATAGCCATGTAGGCTGGCATCTCATCAGTTTTATAGCCGATGACAGGCACCGATTTTGTCTCAAGATATTCCATAGTAAGATTCAGGTCCAGAATTGATTTTGCACCGGAACATACAACAATCACATTACGGGCAGCGATTTCCTCCAGATCTGATGAAATGTCCATTGTCACTTCAGCCCCTCGGTGAACTCCGCCCATTCCGCCGCCTGAGACAACGGGAATCTTCACAAGATCGGCCACCACCATTGTTGCCGCCAGAGTCATCACTCCGTACTCACCTTTTGCAAGAATCAGAGGAATTTCCCGCCTGGAAGCTTTTGCCATGGTTCCGCGCCGTTTTCCATAATCATCAAGCTCATCATCAGTCATCCCCACCTTGATTTTTCCCTTCATTATGGAAATGTAGGCAGGGACAGCACCGCTCTTCCGGACTTCGTCACTCACCTTTTTTGCAGTCTCAACATTCTCAGGATAAGGAATGCCGGCGAAAGTTCCCCCGGTCTCTATTGCGATGATCGGTCTGCTGTTCTGTAAAGCCTCTGTTACTTCCTGTGAAAAATCGATGTATCGGTTCAGTTTTTCGTAGTAATCAAATGATGATGCCATAATAAAATATCCCTTTAGCAGCTATAGGGTTCCAATTACCACATTGAGCGGACAGCGTCCCATCGCGCCCCTTACCCCTGGGTCAGCTTAAGTTTTGCGCAGACATCCTCGGCCAGGTTCTGCTCTGCCAGTTTCTTGCTTTTTCCCGCTACAGGACCATAGACAGTGCCGTTTATATCCACAGAGATCCAGAAAGTATGGTCATGGTCCGGGCCGGTGGTTTTCACAAGCATGTACTTGGGACACTTCTTGTACTGTTTCTGCACATACTCCTGCAGGATTGTCTTGAAATCTTTGTGGCCTTTGTTCTCTATCACTTTGTGGATCTCCGGGACCAGGAGCGAAAGAATCAGCTGCTGGGCATTGTTAAAGCCGGAATCCAGGTAAAAGGCACCGAAAACCGCTTCCATTGCGTCTGCAAGGATCGGCTTTTTCTGGCGGCCTCCCGAATTTTCTTCACCGCGACCAAGACAGAGACAGGTGTCCAGTCCGATCCGGAGTGCAATCTCCGAAAGAATCAGTTCTGACACAACCATTGATTTGATCTTTGCCAGCTCGCCTTCCGCATGATCAGGAAGACAGTCATAAAGATAGGAAACAACTGTCAGACCAAGCACCGAATCTCCAAGGAATTCCAGACGTTCGTTGTTTCCCTGCCTGTGCGCCTCGTTTGCGTAGGAGCGGTGATGAAAAGCCGCGTCCAGCAAAGAAAGATTTTTGAAACGAACACCCAGCCGTTTTTGGAAATCCACAAGCTGATTCTTTCTCTGTTCTGAAAGGGCTTGTGATTTATGATTTTTTTCAAACATAGAATTTGCAAAAACCTCTGTAATAAATATTCGGCCAAATATTGAACCTATTCAATTAAAACAATGTCATCAAGAGCGAAGTCCGAAAAACGGACCATAAACTTCAATATTCCGGCTCTGGAGAACCTGTCATTCTCAGCGACAAAAACCGGAGTTTTCCCGCCCCAAGACATTGCGCTTTAAAAAACAAAAGGCTTTTAATTTTCATTAAAAGCCTTCTTCAGTAAATCAGGAGAAACTTAGTTCTGCTGTGATTTAATGAACTCGTATGCGTCACGAACTGTTTCAAATTCGTTTGCTTTTTCGTCAGGTACGCTTACGCTCAGTTCTTCTTCAATAGCATAAACCAGCTCATAAGTATCCAGGCTGTCTGCACCCAGATCCTGACGGAATGATGCATCAAGTGTTACTTTTGATTCATCAACATCAAGTTTTTCCGCAATAAGTTTCTGCATTTTTACGAACAGTTCGTCCATCTTTTTACTCCTGTTTAGTTGCTTTCAGGTGTAATAATCTGCCGACCGCGGTAGAAACCGCATTTGGGGCATACACGGTGCAACATAGTCAAGTTTCCACAATTGCCGCACTCTGTAAGAGCAGGAGCCTTCAATTTCATGTTGATGGTCTGTCTTCTCTTTGTACGAGCCTTTGATGTTTTACTTCTAGGTACTGCCATATATCAACCTCGCTAAATTTATTTGTTATAATAACTTGACAAATATATCACAGTTACTCTCTAAGTGTCAATGTATTATAACATTTTTTGATTTTTTGTCAACATAAATGAACTACATTTTTTCAAATTTTGTCATTTATGCAAAATCCATTTCATTTTCTGTTCTGATTTCCTTCAGAACTTTTCTTTGTCTGCCCTTTCGGTCCTCTGTTAACGGGCCGGTTTTTCTTCCCGGAAAAAGCATCCCGGGGAATCTTGATTGTAACACCAAGTTTTTTCAGCACAAGACGGATCGCGTATTCAAGCTCCGTCCGCTGTGGATTCATTGGAAGCACAAAATGCCGCACCTGATTCCATGTTTTTGTATAAAGCTCACCGGCTGCAGATTCCTCAATCTCCTTTGACCAGTCTGTCAGGCTTTCCACAAAATCATAGATGATGTAGGAAAGTTTTGTTCCAAGACGGCAGTCCGGGTTTGCGGCCACATAATCATCCAGCTCCTGGATATGGGCCATATATTTTTTCGCAAAATCATCTTTGGCATACATTAATGAAGTTGCTCCCGGCTGCAGATACATGAAAATATCTGTCTCCAGTGCCAGGGATATGATTTTGTGAGCATGTCCTGAATTCACAATCTTAAGCAGTTCCTCCGTCAGTCTTGACGGTGAGATCGGCGAAAGAAGATGAGCTGAGGAACAGATTTTTGCCGTAAGTGAATGTGGCATCCTGAATCCTGTGGAAGCAGCGTACTTTATTGCACGGATCATTCTGACAGGGTCTTCCACAAAAATTGTCTTCATTGGGATTACGGGTCTGATCACACCTTTACGGATATCACGAACACCGCCCACATAGTCAATGATCTGCTCTTTCAATGGGTCATAGTAAAGGGCGTTCAGTGTAAAATCACGGCGGCGCACATCCTCATCTATTGTACCGAAATCGTTTCCCACTGTTCCGTCCGCAATTGAACGGAATGTACTCACTTCGAAAATTTTCGAACCGAAGAATATATGTACAAGGCGGAAACGTTTGCCTATTATTCTTGAATTCCTGAAAAGTTTTTTTATTCTGGAAGGTGTTGCATCAGTTACAATATCAAAATCTTTGGGCCGGTTTCCTACCAGAAGGTCCCTTACTGCCCCGCCTACCAGATATGCTGTGAATCCGTAATCTCTGAACTGTGAGATAATCCGCAACGCGTCCGGATCAATCTTTTCTTTTTGAATGCAATGTTCTTCTTTTGTATAAATAACGGCGGCTTTGTGTGCACGCCCCTTTGCGTCTGTCGTATATCTGAATAACACGGTTCTAACCTATCTTATTTTACAATAAATTTCAATCATTTTCAGAATACCAGCTCACCGAAGAGGAAAAATGACATTTTTCTGCCCGGGTCCTGCTGGTTCTGCATGTAGAATTCAAGGCGTGCCGAAAGATCAAACTGACTGTTCGGGTTTGCAAACATTCCGATTGTTGAAGACATGGTGAAAGATGACTCCAATGCAAAACCATGTTTCATCTGCATTGAATCCATGTCCGCAAAAAGTTTGGGAAGCCTTCCGATTGCCATAGGTGGAAGTTTGTCTTGCCAGTCAGCAAAGTAACCGCCGTGAAGAGAAATCCGGTTCAGATAGAAATACAGCGGCAGGGATTTCTGGATTTCCGCACCGAAAAGCACAATGTCCGATGAAAGATTCATAAAGGTGCCTGGTGCTGGCAGCAGTGAGGCTGAGACTGTCAGAGGCATGTTCAGTGTCAGGCCTAAAGGTGTTTTAAAGGGAAGCAGTTTTGCAATACCCGCTGAGGCTTTAAGCGAAAGGTCGGCGGTCAGTCCGATTTTCTGCTTGTTAAAGTCCCAGAATCCTGAAAACCATGGCTGGAATGTGAATGAAAGTGAATCATTTCCCCAGTGACTTGAGGTTCTTGATGATTTGAAAAACAGAGTCAGAGCAAGAATCTCTTTAAAAACAAGTTTGTTTTCCGCGGAACTGTAGAGGATTCTGTCAGCGTTGGTCCATGAAAAACCGTTGTTGCGGTTAAAAAGTGGTTTTGATCCTGAGATTGAAGTAAGCAATGACAGATCAAAAGATGCTGGAAAAAACCAGTTGACTGATGCCATGGAAAAACTTGAGAATTTTTCTCCTTCGTAAAGATACTGGAAGTTTGCATTCAAGGCTGATGAAAAAAAGTCAAATCCACCGCCGAAAGAATAAGTGTTTTCCATGAGAGGATCCGATGTTGTGTATGAAAGTCCCAGTAATGGATTGGATGTCATTCCGGAATTTGCCAATGAAGTAAGCGGATAGACTGGAATCGGGGTTGAGGTACCTGCAGGACTTCTGTATTCTGAAGGATTCGCGTAGGGAAAAGAAAGTTCCTCCCGTTCCTCTTCTGCCCGCTCATAGGATTTCTGTTCCAGCTGAACCGGAATGTTCCAGTTTTCGGGAGCATCTTCCATGTAGCAAAGTTTTCGGACTCTGGCCCTGTGTTCCGCAAAGACAAAACCTTCCCCAGTTTCTGCCGGGCTGTAGAATCCCCCAGAAACATCTTCCTTAAGGAACACAAGTTCCGCTTTGCCGCCTTTTATCAGAAGCTTTGCAAGGCGTGGCACTGAACCCGGAAAATCCTCTGTTCCGGCAGAAAGGCCTGCGGCAAAAAGATTCAGTGTGTATTCACCATCACGGGAAGTTTCTTTCAGTGCGGTCGGTTTAAGTCCTTCAGGAAACTGGTAACTTGATGAAAGGCCGCCACTGATGTCCACAGATGAAACGAACCATTTTCCCTGATTCTTGTGGAGTATTGCAAAACTGTTTTCCCCGGCAGGACAGATGGCATAGACTTCATTGTTCCGGGCAAGATTCTCGCAGTAAAGCGGTTCTGGGTCTTTTCTTCCTGAGATAAGGTCTTCCGCTCTGTATACGTAAAGTGTAGTTTGGGAACCGGAGATTCTTGCCGTAACAACTGCGCTGGATCCGTCTTTCAGGGTCATGAATCCTGCATTAAGAACGGAATCCAAAGCAGCACCGGTAAACTTTCGCTTCGCCATGTCAAAGAATCTCAGTCCGTAGACATCCTCTTCCCGTGGCTCCAGCCCGATTACCGCAAGATAGCGGCCGTCCGGCGAAACTGAAAGCACGTTCAGTCCTGTATCAGCGGAGAAAAGTTTTCTGTGTCTGTAAGTTCCGTCACTTTTGTATTCCGCGTAGAAAACTCCTGAATCAATATAGGAAGCGTAGACAAAATCTCTGTCGGTGCCGGGAACATGTGTAAGGCAGTCATAAGATCCGTCAGAAAGAATTTCTGTTATTTCAGTGAAGTCTGTAAATTCCTGTAAAGGAATGCTTTCCACAAAATCCTTCCATAAAGCCGTCAGATCTTTTCCGTAGACAATTGAATAAGTTTTTTCAAGAATTGAGAAAAGTCCTATCTGTCCGTCACTGATTCCATGCCAGAGTTCCGCATATTTCTCAAGTCCATAAGTTTTCTGAAGATAATCTGCGAAAGCGCCTCCAAGATAATAGGCGTATTTTGCGGCAGGATAACGGTCTCGGACACCGGAACTCTCATAAGGATTCGGGACTGAATCCTCAGCTTTTGCCTGGATAACGTAATGCATGGATTCACCGTCATTGATCCTGCCTTCTCCATCAAGGCTTTCCATGGAAACTGTGGCACCTTCTTTGATCATCTGGGTTGTCAGAATGCCTTCAATTGTGTACATATCACCGATCCGTAAAGGGAACCGGTCAATGTTTATTGTAAGTGTCACCGCATGCACAAGCTCATGATAAAAAATGGAGAGCAGTGTGTCGGAATAGACCGCCAGTTCTGTTGAATCAGGAACTGTGTCATTTACTACAATGCGGCTGTAGGGAAAGGATGAATAATAGGCATTGCACTGTTCCGTGTCAGAGTAAATTGTCACCGGAAAACGCATGAAAGTGTCCACATCCAGTTTAGACGCAATCTCCCTGTAAAAATCGTCAGCGTGATTTGCAATGTGGACAGCGGATTTTTCACCTTCCGGTTTGTAAAAAATATCGAAGAACTCAGTTTTTATGTATCGGGATTCTGCGGAACAGTTGAAAACAAAAAGCAGCAGCAGTGAAAAGGCAAAAAAATGTTTTTTTAAGGAAAAAATCATGGGAAGATTATAATCTTTCAGCGGAATAATTCAATATTACAAAAAAAACGTTCCGCAAAAGCAAACGGCTGACAAAAACACTCGCAAGGCGGAATGATAGTTTCCATGCCGCATTGCGCATCTCTCTTCCAGCGAAAGGAAGCGGTTTTCTAATTTTGCAATGAAGGATTTCGCCGGAGTTCTGGAACGAATCGCTTGCAAATTGTTGCACCGTGGATTCGTTCCAGGTTTTCGGCGAAAGACTTATTGTTTAAAACTAAATAAAACCGATTACTTTGAAGCACCGGCGACGGCTGTTCCAAGTGTAATGTCGTTATCAATTGTCAGAATCTCAAAGTAAATATGGCGCTGATCGATAAGAACCTGATTCAGCATTCCTCTGACTCTCTGCTGGAGATTGTGTGATTTGTAGAAAGTTGATCCGTTGCACACAATTCCTACGGGCAGAGCTGCGCTTGTTCCCTTTCCGCTCTTGATAACTGCTGCGGCGATCAGTGCTGTTGCAAGACGTGCGCAGCGGTCAATCGCTGAGTCAAGAAGTGTGTAGAGCATGTCTGCATCTTCCTGGGTTCCTTCTGCGACTGCGGCCCCAAGAAGTGTCTCCCTGTTGCGGGGTGCATAAAGGAATTTGTCCATGTCCATTGCAGCCAGTTTTTCAATTCCCTTGATTTTTGCTGCAACCGGTTCTGTAAAAAGACCTTCTTCTGCAGCCTGTTTCAGGATTACCAGAGCCACAGGGCCCATATAACCGCCGGAACACATTTTTTCCATTACGTAAGTTCCGGGATTGAGTGTTGTCTTGTCAAAGGCAATGTCAAAGTCAGAACGCTGGATTTTGTTGAAATGTCCTGATTCACAGACCACAATCTGGGGAACAGGAGCAGGATTTCCATTTGAATCCTTGAGTCCGGCAATTTTTGCAATCGGTTCGGGATCAATATAGGCGGTGTTCATACCGGTTCCAAGAATGAAACCGACGTAGGAACTGTATGCGCGGCCTTCTGTTGCATTTGCGGCACCGGCCAGCAGTGCGGCAGTTGTATCATTGAGGAGAACAATTTTCTCAGGACGGTCCCATCCGCGGGCAACAAGTGCATCTGAGAGACAGGCTCCGACCATTGAACCCTCCACTTCTTTTGCCTTGATTTCTTTTGAGAATTTGATCACTTCTCCGTCACCGTCGGGAGTGATTTTCATTGCATAGGAAAAACAGAAACCGATGCGGCTTGCCTTGTTCTTAAGATGATCAAGATTCTTTGCAATTGCCTCAAAGAAATCTTTTTTTGAAAGTTCACGTTCGATTCCGGGCATGGAAGTTTTCTCCATGTCAGAGATAGTTGCAGTTCCGTTCTCATCAAAAGTGACAATGCATGAACGGAAGTTTGTTCCGCCTGCGTCAATTACAATGACTTTCTGGTTTTTTGGTGATTCTGCCGGAGGAAGTCCCCAGGTGGGAATCATCTCTTCTGTTGCATCCATTGAATCAAGATTTCCGTTTCCCTCTGCTAGACCTTTTTTCATGTCGTACAGAAGTCCTGAAATAACGGAATTGACGTCGTAGCCGGCTGCTGAAAAACCGTGGCGGGCTAAAAAAGCTGATGCTTTTTCATAAACTGACATAGTAAACCTCTTTTATATGCTTGCGGTGTGGGATTGCTAAACCGATTTTCTAAATTGTAGCAAGTTTTACATGGAGTTGTCAAATAACTCACTTAATGACACTTGCCGTCATGTTGAGCAAAGTGAGTGCAGCGCGAACACTAGTGTCATCCTGTGCGAACACTAGTGTCATCCTGTGCGAACACTAGTGTCATCCTAAGCGAACACTAGTGTCATCCTGTGCGAACACTAGTGTCATCCTGAACGAACACCGCTGTCATCCTGTGCGAACACTTGTGTCATCCTGAGCGTAGTCGAAGGATCTTAATCACCCTCTTCTGTTATGTTGAGCGAAATGAGCCTTGTGAAGCTTTCTGTCATGTTGAGCGAAATGAGCGCAGCGAATGCAGTCGAAACATCTCTCCCACACCGCCTTTTGCCTTCTGATTGAAAAAAACGCTTTTTTCCCGTAAAATCACATCCCTATGAATTTGGCCGAATTGAAAAAGGAACTGAATCCCGAACAGTTCCGTGCTGTGTCCACAACCGACGGCGCTCTCCTTATCATTGCAGGAGCCGGAAGCGGAAAGACCCGGGTAATCACTTTCAGAATCAGTCACATGCTTGACTGCGGTATTCCACAGAGTGCCATTCTTGCCCTCACTTTTACCAACAAGGCGGCCCGTGAAATGGAAGAACGTGTCAAACAGCTTACAGGCCGAAAACTGCAGAATCTCACTGTCTCAACTTTTCATGCTTTCGGGGTGCGTATTCTGCGGCAGGACATTGACAAACTTGGCTGGCGTACAAATTTCTCCATTTATGACGATACAGACCGGAACCAGCTGATAAAAGACACAGGCCGGGAACTTGGTTTTACCGCCGACGCACTGGACGTCTCAAAAATCGGAAACCTTTTCTCCAACATCAAGATCGGCCGCTGGAACTGGGAATCTCAGAATGACATGTACCGTAAACTTTTCGACGGATACCAGGCGGGCCTAAAACTGTATAACGCCGTTGACTTTGATGACCTTATCGGGCTGCCCATAAAACTTTTCCGGGAGCATCCTGATGTTCTTGCCAAATACCGTGAACGCTACAAGTATATAATGGTTGATGAATTCCAGGACACAAGTCTCCAGCAGTATGAGTTCATGCATCTTCTGGCGGATAAAAATGTGGCTGTTGTAGGTGACGACGACCAGTCAATTTACAGCTGGCGCGGGGCAAACTACGAGAACATCCGTATGTTTGAGCGTGATTTTCCTGAAGTCCAGGAGATACGCCTTGAACAGAATTACCGTTCAACCGAGACGATTCTTGCTGCCGCAAACGGTGTGATTTCCCATAATACAAACAGAAAAGACAAATCCCTCTGGTCCGGTAACGGAAGCGGCCGTCCCATTGAAATCTACATGCCTGAAAACGAGGCGGCGGAAGCGGATTTTATTGCGGAGACAATCCAGAGCATCTGTATGGAAGAAAAACGCAATTACGATGATTTCGGAGTCCTTATCCGTGCCAACAGTCTCAGCCGTTCCATTGAGGAAGCCTTCCTTGAGATGAATGTGCCCTATACCATGAGCGGCGGAACAAGTTTTTTCCAGCGTAAGGAAATAAAAGATGTCATCAGTTATCTCCGTGTCTGCGCCAATCATGATGATGACATCAACCTGCTGCGTATAATCAATACCCCAAGGCGTGGTCTTGGCCGGGGTGCCATAGAAACCATAAGCGATGTTGCCGGTGCAAAAGGCTGTTCCCTCTGGGATGCGATCGAGTCAATTCTCCGCTGGCACAACGGTTTTGCAGCCACAGGTGATGAAGAAGCTGATGCTGAGGCTGAGCGGGCTGCAGAGGACGCCGGTTTTGACGGATTGGGCCCCGCTGTGGAAACTGATCTTTTCGGTGACCCGGTTGCCGGTCAGAGTGCTCCCGGTGAATATTGCGGCCAGATGAGTCCCAAGGCTGTTGCTGATCTTACAGCTTTCCATGATTTTATTGTCCGCTGGAGAGGAACCCTGCTTTCAGGAAAAGGCCTTGCAAAAAAAGTCCGGGAACTGATTGATGACGTTAATTACTGGGATTACCTCCTCAGTGAGTACCAGAAAAGTGAGAAAGCCGCCCGTTTTAAATTTTTGAACATAGAAAGCCTTATAAATTCAATTGAGATGTGGGAAAACAATCCTGACAATTTTGACACCGGGCTTTACGCCTATCTTAACCGCATCACTCTTCTTTCACGGGATGATATGGAGGATGAGAACCTGAAGGGAAAAGTCAATCTTATGACAATCCACGCATCAAAAGGTCTTGAATTTCCTGTGGTTTTCATTGCCGGATGTGAGGACGGAATCATTCCTCACGCAAGAAGTCTTGAAGATTCTGATGGCGGAATCGAAGAGGAAAGAAGACTTTTCTATGTTGCAATCACAAGAGCCCGGGACAAACTGTATCTTTCCTGCTGCCGTAACCGGCGAAAGATGCAGTCTGTCACTGAATGTACGCCTTCTCCTTTTTTGGACGAAATACCGGAAAATCTTGTGGAATATCATGAACCGAAAGGCGAAGTTTCCAATGATGTAGCCTTTGATATTCTTGAAAACATGAAGAAAAAATTTGCTGTCAAATCACCGGACAGAAAACTTTTTTGAAATCAGACGCTTTGAAGTGGCTTGCCACAACAGGAGGAATAAATGGAATTGAAAGAACATATCGTTAAGGAAGGAGTTTTTATTCCTGAGACTGGAATTGACTACCCTGCGGATCCCCACAAGGTGATTCTTGAAAAAAAGAAGATCCGCACTGTAACAGTTGATGAGAATTACCCTTTCATTGATAAAAGTTTCAAGGCCCGTTTTATGAGCGGTCTGATTTATCTAGGAATTTTCACCATAGTTTATCTGATTCATCCCATTGTTCACGGACTGCGTATAAAAGGACGTGAGAACATCCGGAAAAATAAGAAACTTTTCAAAAATGGCGCAATGACTGTATGTAATCATGTGTACCGCTGGGATTTTCTTGCGGTTCTTCAGGCAAGCGGATTCCATAGGGCATGGTTTCCCGCTCTGGCAGAAAATCTGGAGACAAAAGATGAGTTCCTGATCCGGAAAACAGGTGGAATCCCGATTCCAGCAAGTATCAAGGCAATTAAAAACTTTAATGAGGCTTTTGACGAAATCCATGCAAAGAAAAAATGGATCCACGTTTTTCCTGAAGCCTGCCGCTGGGATTATTACGAACCGATCCGCCCCTTTGAGAAAGGTGCCTTCACAATGGCTTACCGCTATGAGCTCCCAGTGATTCCCATGGTAATCTCCTACAGAAAGCCTTCAGGACTTTATAAGCTTTTCGGCCGGAAAAATCCTCTGATCACGATTACAGTCGGGGAACCGATTATTCCGGACATGGAAAAGAAACGCAAGGAATGCTGTGCGGAAATGCTTGAGAAGTGTCATTCAAAAATGGTTGAGATGGCCGGAATCGAACAGAATATGTGGCCGGCAACTGATTCTGCAGGGCTGTGACGCAAAAAAAGGCGGTGTATCTGATCAATACCCGCCTTCTTATATTTCAAGAACCTTTTCAGCAAAACAGTCCCAGGTGACAAGGGGAAAAGTTTTACCCTCTGAAGAAATGCTTGTTTCCTTTTCGCCCTCAGGCAACATCTTTTTTGACTTTTTCCCGTAAATCTGAACAAAATTACAACCTGACACAAAGGCGCTCTGACCGTCTGTGTCAATCCGGTCGCCAACAACCAGAGCCTCTTCGCTTTTTACTCCAAAAATCCGTAAAAGTTCATCCATTGGAGCTTTTGCCGGTTTAAAGACACCGAATTCCTCCGCCGAAATCGCAATGTCAACCAAAGCTGGCGAAATGCCGATTGCCTTCATCCGCTCTGCAACTTTGGGATAATCACTGTAAACAGCAGTTTTGATTCCCTTTGCACGTAGCTTTTCAAGAACTTCCGGAACCTTGTCATAGAAAATGTATTTCTTTTCAAGCACCCGGATCATTCTCTCGATGTATACATTATTATACCACTTGAGAAAATCATCCGGTTTTTTTCTGCTTTTGAGCGAACAGGCTCTTCCAAAAGCCTCCAGCAGACCTTCTCTGTTACCGAAATCCCTGCCTTTGAAACTTTTCCGGATTGTCCGCTCTGCGTAAGCCAGCAGCGCATCAGGCAGCCATGACATGACGATGCCTTTCCCTACACCGGAATTATCGTACAGGGTGCCGTCAAGGTCGAAGATAACTGCTTTTATGCTGCTGTCAAACTTATAAGCCATTTATTTTACCAATGTCTTGATGATATTGTGGCGTGGCTCGTTCTGCATCAGCAGATTGTATTTGAACTGTCCGTCGCGGCCCATTCCTGCGTCAAGACATGCAAGCTTAAACTGCTCAAGGCTTCCCGGTTTCAGGCTGTGCACGATAGGATCGTTGATACGGAAAGAAGAACGTTTTGCTTCGTACTCAACATTCCGTTTGCGCAGGTCATTCTCAACAACCCATGCAAAGCGCTCCACTTCTGCCGGTGTGATATTCTCGTCAGCAAACTCAAAATACCACTGGTAAGTTGAAATTGCCAGATCTGCAAAACCAAGGTAGAAAGGCACATCTTTTCCTGTCTCTTTGATAGCTGTGTTCACTGCGTCAATGAACTGGCTCTCATGGATTTTCTCACCTGTCATTGAGACAATCCCGTTGATCTTCTGGATGAACTGGATTGTAGGAATTGTATCGTATTTACCGGTGATCTCAACCAGGTCATTCATGTTGTAGCGGTAAAGTCCGGCATAGGTTGTCACATAGATTGCATAACGCTTTCCAACCTCAACATCCTGGATCTGTATGAATTTAGGATTGGGGTTCTCAAGATCATCCTCTGCAACAAACTCAAAGAAGTGCATGTGCGGGAAAAGAACTGTATCGTCCTGACCGTTGATTACAAGACCGGCACGGCATTCAGATGCAAAGTATCCGAATTCCTGGTGGTTCATTTCAGGGGGGAATGCGTCAGCAAATCTTGTTGCATAAGAACGTGTGTTTCCGCACTTCCATGTTGTAAGAACTCTCATGTTGGGCCAGTAATGCTTGGGAAGAATTTCCTTGTATTTTGACTTGAGGGCTTTAAGTTCCAGGGCACGTACAGGGTTCGGCTGGAAGTATTCCTCAATCTCCTTGCGGATGTCATTAGGAATGTCAAGGTCCGCTTTAAGTGTTCCCTTCTCAATGTCTTCAACATATTCGTCAAAATGTTCGTTGATGTTGTTGATCATCTGTTTGATTGTTGACGGATTTGCTGTAACGATTGAACCTACGTTCTGTTCCAGTCCGCATCTCATGATTGCGTAGTAGCGAGAGGCATAATCCTCGATATTGAAAATCTGGTAGGGTGCAGAATGGAGTTTTGAGATGAATTTAGGAACGTCGCGACGTGTTACACCGGAAACAGAACCATATACAGTTCCATCGGGAGCGTAACCTTCAACAGCTTTACCTACGATTGAAATACAGCGTCCGTCAAAAACTGTGGGACGGTGCATCATGAATGAGTAAAGCCACAGCTTTGTCATCTTGCTGTAAACGTTTCCGTAATATTCGTTTGTAATAGGAATCCATTTAGGCTGGTTCGTGGTACCGCTTGTTGTTGCATACATCATCGGTTTACCGGGGAAAAGAATGTTTTCCTCACCTGTCTTGTGGCGTTCAACGAAAGGACGCAGGTCCTCATAATCCTGGGGTGGAACATTCTTCTGCCAGAGTTCATAAAGGGTCTTGTCATCTTCAGCACTGAGAATCTCTGCAAAGTGATGGGCTTTTCCCCATTCTGAATCCTTTGCATACTCAAGAATGCCACGGAGTGTTGCGTTTGAAGTCTTTCCGCAGTCTTTTGCAGCTTTGTTCAGCTTTTTAAGCTGTGCTTTACCTGCGATACCAAGTGCAAAGTTGATGAACCATGCACCTTCTGTTTTTTTCAAAGTCAATTTGTCAGACATTTTTTCACCTCAACAATGAATGTTACAGTCTCAGAAATACAATTGTTTTGAGACTGTAATGAATGTGTATTATAGTCAGTATGAAATTTATATACTATTTTGAGAATTTATGCTATATGTATTAAGATTTTAAGTCCGGACTCTTATGGAAAGTTTATTTGCCAGATTTTCAGATTCAATCTTTTCAATTGACGAGACACTGCTTGTAGTTCTTTTTATTTCGTTCACAGCAGTCTCTCTCTTTTTACTCTGCATTTTTTCCTTTTCCCTGGGAAAAAACCGTTATCAGGAGCATAAACTTTTCCGGCGCTGGTGGTACGTTCTCTTCATTCTGATCGGATCCCTCACTTTTTTTCTTCGGATTTCCTTTCTTGCAGTTTCATTTCTTGTTCCCCGTTATGCTGATTTTCCCTATGCATCACATGTTGTTGTGCTCTGTTTCGGAATCACGATGCTTTGGCTGCTCTTCGAACTCCGTTCAAAAATCCATCTTCCCAAAGGTCAGAAATTTTATTTTTATATCCAGATTTTCATCTCTTTTGGCAATATTTTTATTTTCACCGCACTGAAGATGCCTCTTTTCATTCTTTTCGGTGTGGAATTTGTTCTTGTCGGATTATCTGATTTTGCAAAAAAACTGATTCCACAGATAATCGTTTTTCTTCTCATGTGGGTTCCTTTCATAATATATGCAATGGGAGCCTATCTTCAGCCGGACTTCAGCTTTGCTTCCTATCTGCTTCTTCCCGCTGACAGCTGGTTCTCTTCATTTCTTCATGCCTGCATTGTCCTGCCTTTCATCCTTATGGCAATCCGGATTCTGATTTCACTGAAAGTCTGGTCCCGTCCCAACAGAGGAAAAAATCTCCGGCGCTTCGTGATCGGCAGTGGATCAAGAACCCTTGTTCTTCTGGGTATCTCCCTGATTTCCTGGGGATATATGGTGGCCAGAGGGAATGCTCTTGACCGGGAAGCGGGACTGAATCTTGTTAAGGCAGTGGATGGTTCTCTCTCATGGACAGTGAAAGACGGTCTTGAACCCTGGTTCAAGGTAAAAGTGCGTAAACAGCAGACAACAGCCCTGGCTACAAATGTCCTTGAGTTTTCATCAAACATGACGATTGTATCTTTTGACGTGTCTGTCAGCGATTCTGATTATTTTCCCGTCCTGTCCTCCGATTCCGACTACAGCATGGCTGATTCAGGGACTGCTGAGTTCAGCGGAGTGATTACCCCTTCTCTGTCATACATCACAAACTGCCGGAACTGCCCCAGTGTGACAATTGTAGCCCACACAGACAAAGGCAGGAACGACAGACCTGTTCTTTTTGAATTGAAGGATCTGGAATTTGAAGACTGAAAAATGTTTTTTTCATGTTGATCTTGATGCTTTTTTCGCCAGTGTGGAAGTTCTGGACAATCCTTCTCTCCGTGGAAAACCTGTTATTGTGGGCGGACTTCCAGGTGACCGGCGCAGTGTTGTCTCAACCTGCTCTTATGAAGCAAGAAAATTCGGTGTCCATTCGGCAATGCCCATTGCAAAAGCCTATCAGCTCTGTCCGCAGGGCGTTTACATCCGCGGGCGGCACCAGCGTTATCACGAACTGTCCTCACAGGTGATGCAGATTTTCTCAGATTTTTCTCCTGATATGCAGCAGATGTCTGTTGACGAGGCTTTTATCGATGTCTCAGGCACACAGCTTTTATGGGGCGACCCGGAAGACACCGCAAGGCGTCTGAAAAAACGTGTGAAAGACGAGACAGGCCTTACGGTTTCTGTGGGTATTGCCTCCAATAAATACCTTGCAAAAATTGCTTCCGGTCTGTCCAAGCCAGACGGACTTTACCGTGTTCCTGAGGGAAAAGAAGAAGAATTCATGCTTTCTCTGCCCCTTTCAAAAGTCTGGGGAATCGGTTCCAAATCTCTTGCACGTCTTAATCAGCTTGGATTTTTTACGACACAGCAGGTGCATGAGGCAACACTTTCCGGACTCTCAAACATTTTCGGTCAGAGCATGGGCTCTTTTCTGTACCATGTTGTCAGGGGACAGGTGGAAGGCTCTTTTGATGATGAACCTAAAAGCCGGTCAATCAGTGCGGAACGGACTTTTTCCTTTGACCTTACAGAACCTTATGCAATAGAAACCGCCCTTTCCCAGCTTGCCTACACAGTTTTTTTCAGGTCACTGCGGGAAAAATGCAGGAGCAAAAGTGTCCATCTTAAAATCCGTTATGAAGATTTTACCACTGTAAGCATTCAGGAAACTTTTCAGAGAACAGTCTCCTCTTCCGAAGATCTTTATGAATACGCAAAGATCCTTTTCAACAGAAAATGGGAGCGTGGCAAAGGAATCCGGCTTCTGGGCCTTGCAATGCAGAATCTTATGGATGGAGAGACTGAGGAACAGGGCGAACTTTTTGATTTTGGGGAACAGAAAAAGCGGACTGTTGAAAAAACCATTCTGAATCTTGAACAGAAAAATCATTCCATAAAACTAAAAAAAGCCCGGCATCTGATTAAATGCATTGTCCTCGGTTCTCTGCTTGTTTTTTCGGGGAAGCCTGATTCTGCATCTGCTTTGACTTACGAGAACGGTGATTTTTCTGCGGAAGTTTCAGGAACATGGGAAGCAAAATTGGAATCAGGTCTGGAATTTTCAAAAGATCAATTCTCTGTTAAAAATCCTGTTTTTTCGCAGAATATTGATTTATACACTTATGCAGGATTCGGTGATCAGTTTTCCTTTGAAGGCAGTTTCTCAAAAAATTTCCTTTCGAATTCCTTGCTCTTTGAATATTCGGGGACTGAAGATTCCGCACTTAAAACAATCAAAGCCGGAAACAGGGGAATCGGTCTTGAATCCGCTGGAATTTATGGTTCTGAAGCTCCTGGAGTCCTTTTTTCTTTCGGTGATGATTCAGGAACCTGGTCAAACAATACGCTTCTCCGTTATGAGCAGCTTGAAAGCAACGAAAAAAGTTTCCGTGGCCAGAAAGAGATCCAGTTTCGTCAGGTGAACTGCTGGGAATATGCCCGTGGCCAGTTTTTTTCTTTTCCGCCTGAAATTCCTGTTTCCCGCATAAAGAATCTTTTTATTGAGACAAAGGACGGGAATCTGGAACGGCTTTCTCTGTCTTCCTACGCAGTTCTCAGTTCCCAGAACATGATTCTTCTGAAAAATGGCGCAAAAGGTAAACTTTTTGCTGATTTTCTTTTTGACGCTGACTTTTCCGAACCGGATCTGACAAAAGCGGTCTCAGATTTGCTTCAGGACTGTGCGAATCTTTTCTGCAATGGCAGCATTGATAAACTTCTGCAGTTGACCGGCTCAGATTTTTCACATAAAAAGGGGCGAATGTTTTTATATGCTCCGGAATTATTTTCGCCTTTCCAGAACTGTTCCTTTTATCAGGCTGGAGGAAAAAACGCTTTTGACGAAGTTTATCTGTCCCATGAAAAGTCCCTGGATAATTCCCCTTCAGAAGCCTGGTTTTTTAATGAGTTTGGAGAAGATTTTTTTGACAGTGAAAAATACTGGATAAAAGCTGTTCCCTCAGGATCCGGCGATTATCTTTCAGAACTTTTCCCTTTTTTTGCCATTGATCAAGGTTTTTATCTTTCCCCGGAAAAAACTGATTTTGTCTGCCCTTTTAATATTCAGTACCAGGAAACCAAGTCAGTTTCCCGGTACGAGATTCCCACTGATGCAATCCCCGATTCGGTAGTGGTGACACTCAATCAGATTCCCGCCGCTTTTTCTTACAACCCTTCAAGCGGTGTCATTAATATAGAAGAAAGTGTAAAAGAAAATGATCTGGTTACAATCCGGTGGAATGAAAAAGCGGCACAGACTGAGGTCGGTAAAATACGGCTCATCAATGAGACACACTGGGTTTTGTCAGAAAATCTGGAACTTTATGGTAATTTTTCCTCCCTCTGGCCCTTTCTGCCCGGGCTTTCAGAAGAAGTCATTCATTCCGGCACAGACAGAATTCTTTCTGGAGAAACTGGAATTGAGGCGGGCCTGAAAACTGGTTTTTCTTTTTCTGAGGATTGGGCCCTGTCTCTGGATTCCTGTTTTTCCGCACAGTTTTTAAATCCGGATTCCAGCGGATTCTACTTAATAAGCAATTCAGAAGAAAAAGCAAAATTCAATGTTGAGAAACTTTATGGAGGAACAACTGCAGTTTTAACAGAAGATTTTCCTTCATTTCCTCTGAATAAATACAGAAAAGCAGGTTTTTACCTTTCTGCTCCAGACATTGCCGGCCGCGAATCTCAAATCTCAATAAAAATCACTTTTCTTGAGCCTGTTGTGATTTCATCCTCTAAAATGGATTACAGAAAAGTCTTTGAATATCAACTTTCTGAAAAAGATCTTAAGGAAGCTGCGATTTCTCTGCACCGGATTTCTTTTGACATTCCTGCATCTGCAGAATCTGCCACACGGATTCAGATAAAAATTGAAGGTGCCGATGAAGTTTTTCCTGAAGATTTTATCTTTGAAGATTTTTTCCTTGCTGATTCTGTCTCCAATGTGGAACTTTCGAACCGGACTTCGTTAATCCTGGAAAATGGAGAAAACAATCTTGGCCTTAATTTCAAAGGAAAATACAATCCTTTGGATGCATACAATCATTTTTTCCTGAATGCAAGAGGAAACTGGAATTTCAGTATTTTCAGCACATCCTTTTCTGCAGATGCTGATGATCTTTCCTATTCAATTTCGCAGAATCCTTCCTGGATTTATTCACCCTTCATTCAATTTAAGGATTCTTTATCCTTTGATACTTCTGAAAAAAAAATCTCAAAAACGGAATTTATCGGATTTGATGTGCCTTTGGATAAAGTCTTTTCAGAAATCAAGGGAGAGGCAAAGGCAGATTTTCTTTTCGGCGAAGAATTGGAAAAATTTTCGGTTGATTCCCAGATTTCTTTTGATGCTGAAAAAATTGCAGATTACGAATTCAACTGGATTTTAAGCAGTTTCAGAAAAAAGCCCCAGGATCCTGTATCTTTAAAGAATCAGTTCATTCAATCTTTTAAATTCGGTTTTCTGTCTTTTGCACCGGAACTGATCCTGTCTGCGGAAGGCAAAGTCTCCTCTTCCGAAAACCTTTTCCGGAATGATGTTTTACTCTGTCAGCTTTCCTTACCTTTCAAAGTTTCACGCAATTCATTGTCACTGGTTTTATCCGAAAAAATAATTGATTCTGATTTCTCAAAATTCGTTCACAAAGGTCAGTTTTCCTGGGCCCGTCCTGTTTTCGGCAGTTCCAAAGATCTGTTAATTCCTTCGAAAATTGTTTTAACTTTCAAAGGGGAATCTTTCTCATCAGGCTATGTCCACGATTTTTCTTTGGAGACCGGTCATGAGGCAATCAATTTCTTCAATCTGGAAAACGAACTTTTCGGTACTTTCAGGTTTTCTTTGTCTGATTTTGATTTAGGCTTTGATTTTCTTCTGATTTATTCACAATTTTTCAGGGAAAACAGGAAACTGACTTATACATGCGATTTTTCTTCTGCGGAAAAAGACTGGAAATTGAAAAATACAGTTTCTGCAACTTTCGGCCCGGAAGGAAACACTGGTAAAATCAGCATTGAATCCCAGGTTCAGAAGACGGATGGCAATGATCCTGTCCAGAAATGGAAGGCGCAATACAATCAGACAATTGATATCAATGAAAATATTGCGCTTTTAATTGAGGCTTCTGCAACAGTTCTTTCCGATGAAAAGAAAACCTCAACCCTTTTTGACATGAGTTTGGGCGGCCGATTGAAACTTTAGTGTCCGGTTCAGTTTACTCCAGTGGCGCATAATAACCGGATTCTGCACGGCCTGATCGGTTGTAAAGGTAAACTTCCACTTCCACCGGCAGATAGGCGTTCCCGAAATTGGTTGATAGACTTGATGTATAGGAAAGTGTGTAGACACCTGTAGGAATTGACCAGAGCTCCTGAGCCAATGCCCCGATTCCAGAAGGTCTGTATAGATACCAGGTGAGTCCCCCGGTGTTCTCAACAAGATATTCCAGTTCCGGCGAAACTGCCCCGCTGTTTACGGTTATGCAGGAAAAGTTTACTCCGTTGTTTGCCAGATAGGCACTTAAATCGCTTAATGTGTAGTTGTTGAATGCATTTGCTGTAACCTGCCCGTCTGTGATCAGAACAACAGAACGCTTGTAGGAGGCGTTTATGAGATCATTTGTTGCCAGACGCAATGCCAGGTCAAGGGGAACAGTTGATGAGAAACCGGTCTTAAGCTGGGAGGACTGGAATGCATAAACTGAATCCGGGGTGGCAATCAGTTCAGTCGAAGGGAATGCTCCTGCGGCAATAATCCGGAGATTGCCTTTGCCCTGCATGCTTGACGCAATCTGGGCCACAGCCTGATTCACAGCTTTCTCGTAGGACTTCATGGAAACTGACCGGTCGATGATGATTGTAATGTCACCGGAATCCAGCAGATCTGCTTTTCCAAGAAGAGTCTGTCCGTTTACGGAATAATTCTTTTCCGTCACCGTGAAATTTTCACCCTTCAGTCCAACAAGGGGCTGCTGCTTTCTGTTCTGGATGCGGAGTTCAAGCTGTACTGTAGGGAATCTGTCAGCATTCACCCTGGCGATCTCCACATAAAGTCCGCCAACAATCTCACTCATTTCTGATAACACAAGAACTTCCTGCTGGTTAAAATCCGCCACAAGAAGATTGTTGTTCCTGTCCAAGGCTGTTCCCGTGATTCTTGAATCAGAATTTCCGATGTCAGCGATTGTTTTTGTGGCTCCTGTCACAGGATCAAGAAGAATCACTTTTGTAGTGTCGGAGACCACCAGTTTCTCCTCAATGATTCTGATTGATTCAGGGAGGGAAAAAGTCCCGTCTTTTACAAGTTTTCCCTGGTAATTTCCTGCAGTGTCAAAAATGTAAACGGCACCGGTAACTCCGTCTGCCACAAAAACCTCATCTTTCAGTACAGCAATTCCGGTCGGTGCGGTGAATTCTCCGAAATAGAAAAGAAATTCACCATTTTCATCAAACACACAGACACGTCCGTTTCCAAAATCTGTTACAAAAATGTTGCCGTTTGAATCTTCCGCAAGATACTGGGGTCCCACAAGGCCGTTGTCGCCCCGTCCGCTTTCTCCCGCCGAACGGATGAAGTTTCCGCCTGCATCAAGAAAACTTATTCGGTCTCCCGCAAACTCGGAAATCACGAAGTTACCGGAGGAAAGCCGGAGTATGTCCATGGGGCGGTCAAAACCTGTCAGAGGTCCCCGGATTCTGTCAAGCAGTATTCCGTTTGTGTCATAACGTAGGATTTCGTTTGAACCGTAGGCAACAAGCCAGAAACTTCCATCATCATTTGCTGCCACAGAAATCGGATAACTGAAAAAAAGCTGGTCACCTTCTGAATTGGCAAAAGACCGGGCCTCTACAAAGCGGTTTTCTCCAAAGGTCTCGGCTCCAAGAATCCGCCGGTTCCTTATTATCTCAATCGTATTTTCAAGGAGCTGGCCGCCGTATCCTGCTTCCGAAGCTATGGACCATTCCTGGATTGCAGCCCCTTCCATTCCTGCACGGTAATAGGCTTTGCCGAGCCATTCAAGGATAAGGTTCTCTTCCGGCAGATAAGTGAGTGCCTTCTCAAACTGGAGAATGGCATCATTGAAGGAGCCTCTGTAAAAAGCCTGCACACCACGGCGGAATTCTTCCTCGGCAAAACCACGGTCGCTGGCTGACTGGGAAAAGACACAGGCAAGTGAAAAGATCAGGACAAGAACTGTGACGGATTGACGCAGAAGTTTTTTCATCAGTTGTTCCCCCTTATGCCTGCATTTGAAAGTTCTGCCAGGTGCGCCGCAATCTCACGGCTTGTGTTGTCTTTGTCCCTGGCCCGTTTGATGTAAGTGTAGGCTTCTTTCTCAAGACCCATCTTGTAATAAACCCATCCCAGTGAGTCAAGAAAGGCTGCTGAATCCGGGTTTAAATCAACTGCTCGCTTGCAGTAGGAAAGCGCTTTTGTCAGATCCTGGTTCATGCATGCAAGCACGTAGCCCAGCCCGTTGAGCGCAGTTGCACAGTCAGGTTTAAGTTCCAGGGCCCGGAGATAATACTCCACGGACTGGTCCTTCCTGTCCTGAATCCATGCAGTATATGCACGTGCACAGAAAACTTCCGCAGTCTGGTACCCGCTTTCTGTAAGTTTCTCAAGTTCCGTGTCGGCAAGGCGTGTGCGGTCGGTCTTGCTGTAAAGAACGGCCAGGGTAAGTCTGCACTGGTTAAGACGGCGTGTGTTTTTCTCTGATGTGACCACAGTCTCAAGGTAAGAAAGTGCATCTTCGTAACGTTTCAGCCGTGCATAGGAAAGACCTGTGTAATAAGCCAGATCCAGGTTTCCCGCAGCATTTTCCGTAGCGGAAACAGACAGAAAAACTGCAAGAGCATCCCGGTAATTACGCATTCTATATAAGGAAACACCGTCCTGAAATGTGTCAGCCATTTTTTTATCCTTCAATCACCCGGGCACCGGAAACACTTCTGACTCGGTAAAATGCAGGTTTGAATCCGAAAATCCTGTCATAGTCAGCAAGCCTTTTCTCGTAGGCCTCAAGTCCGTCATTTTTTATGAAAGTATATGTACAGCGCCCGAAACCTTTTCCGGTGATCCGGGAGCATGCGGTCAATCCGATCTGTGTGGAATCCTCGTGTTCCAGAGTCCGTTTCACAAGCCAGTCAATCTCAGGACAGGAGATTGAGTAAAGATCCCTCATGTTTTCATGGGAACGGTTCAGGGCTCTTGCAAAAACCTGGAAATCATTGTTCCGGAGACCTTCAGCCGCATCGCAGACACACTTGTATTCTGCGATCATGCAGAACAGACGACGGCGCACCTCTTCAGAGACTCCGGAAAGAACCTCACCGATTTC
The DNA here is from genome assembly GCA_045599005.1 of Treponemataceae bacterium. GTDB lineage: Bacteria > Spirochaetota > Spirochaetia > Treponematales > Treponemataceae > Treponema_I. The sequence goes on along the minus strand of JAZRVF010000025.1, from coordinate 245,359 downwards.
CACTGGTGAATCTTCGTATACCCAGGAAGATCCTTTCTTTGTCTTCAGTTCTTCAAGAAGAAGAAAGTTTTCGAAAGTCCGTATTGAATCCTCATTCCACATTGAGACCCTGGGAACACCAGCATCCGTAAGGATTATGGAACAGTCCTCAAAGCTGCAGGGAATTGTCTGGTAGGTTTCTTTTCTGTGATCAATCAGTATGGTGGAATTCTCTTTTGCAAAAAGTGCCGTGTAAATGTCAGAGAGATAGGAGTCAACTCCAAGAAAATCGTTGTTTCCGCAGTCTATTATGTCAAGGATTGTCTGATCTGTGTAATCTTTCAGATACTGTCTGCAAAGAGCCATTGCGGTTGCCACTTTAATCGCTGTGGTGATTCCGAATCCTGCGGAAGGAAGAAGATCAGAATATACGGTGACATTCAGTCCCTGACAGTCGCCTCCTGCATCAATCAGCCCGAATATCATGGCTTTGCAGGAATTGGCCCATCTGTCTTCTTTACGGTAACGGAAGTTTGCGAGTGTACATTTTTTACGGTCTTTAAGCTGTGGAAAAAAGAAATGAAGTGAACCGTCAGTGCGGGGAGAAACTGCGACAAAGACAGGCAGATTTACTGCCATGGAAAGGGTTGCATCTTTAAAATACCAGGAATGCTCACCGGCAAGATGAATGCGCCCGGGAGCGCTGACGATAACAGACGGAGAGCATGAAAATTCCTCTATGTGCGCCTTTTTAATATTCTCCATTTGATTTTTTACCCACCCGATTTGAATTGCATATTCAATGCAAAATCATATATTATAATATTATAATGAAACGAAATTTACAAGCATTTTTTTGTTCGCTTCTTTCTGCCGGACTTCTTGCTGTTTCCATTCCGAACGAACTGTTCCATTTCGGGATTCCGGTGGCGGCCCTTTTTTCTCTTGTTCCTCTTTATTTTGCACTGAATCTGTGCAGCGGATACATAGCCGCCGGACTGCTGGTTTCCCTGCATTTTGTTGTGACCCATATTCTGTCCAGTTTCTGGCTTTCTTATTTCATGGGATTCGCAATTTTCACACTGGGCGGAACTTCCGCAGTGTATCTGGTTTCCGGTTTTCTCATCGGGCAGATTCTGTACATTCCCTTTGACCTGACAAATAAAGCCACGTACAGACTTAAAGAAAATGCAGGCCTTTCCCCATGGGGCGCCGTTATCCGTATAATCCTTTTTGCCGCGGCATGGACTGTTCATGAATGGGGCAAATCCACCGGTTTTCTGGCCTATCCCTGGGGAACTGTGATCATGGGAATGTACCGGTGGAAGCTGCTTACTCAGATTGTTGACCTTACAGGAACCTGGGGACTCAGTTTTCTTGTGTCGGTTTTTTCTGCCCTTGTTGCAGAAGGCTTTGTACGCCTTGACCGAACCCGTTTTGAGAAAGCACATTTTTCCTACACAAGGGTTTTCTGTGCTGTGGTCCTCCTTTTCATGCTCTCTGCGGTTTATGGAATCTGTCAGTTCACTGCAGTCCGGGAACCTGAAAAAACTGTTGACATGGTTCTTGTGCAGGTAAATGCGGATTCCTGGGAAAACGGTTCCGAAGAAGACGTGATCCTTTCTTCACAGGCCCTTACAAAGAATGCTCTTGAGGGACGGAGCGCAGATCTTGTGGTGTGGAGTGAGACCACACTTTCCTATCTTCTTCCTGACAGTTATTATGCCTATGAGATGATTCCATGGGATTACTCCCTGGTCCAGAGTATTCAGGATCTGAAGACACCCCATCTGATCGGCGCTCCCTGGATAAAGGATCCCGAAGAGTTTTATTACGCCAATGCTGCCGTTCTCTTTGACAGTGAGGGACAGATTGCTGATTATTACCTGAAAACTCATCTGGTGCCTTTTGCTGAAGTGATTCCCTATTATGACGCCGAATGGATGAAAAGCATCATGAATGCGCTTGTTGGCTTTTCCTCGGCATTTGTGCCAGGTGATGATTACTCAGTGATTGAAATTCCCATAAAAAACGGTGACAGACTTTCTTTTGCCGCACCGATCTGTTTTGAAGATGCATTCTCTTCAACCTGCAGACAGCTTTTTCTTGCCGGGGCAGAACTTTTCGTCAATATCACCAATGATTCCTGGTCTTTGACTGATTCTGCGGAATACCAGCATTTTGTCATCGCCTCTTACCGTGCCCAGGAATTCCGCACCACTCTGGTCCGAAGTACAAATTCCGGTTTTTCTGCTGTCATTGATCCTGCGGGCCGGATTCTTCACTCAATGCCATTGTTTGAGTCCTGTTCTTCTTTTGTGACGGTTCCTGTGTATCATAGACAGATGACTGTCTATGCTCTTCTGGGTGACTGGGTTCCGCTTTTCTCAGGCATAATCCTTGTTTCTGTCTATGCGGTTGTCATATGCCGAAAAAAAATGGTAATGTATTCCCATGAATAAACAGAAGATTCCTGCAGCGCCTTCCATCCGGCGTCTTCCATCATATTTAAACCTTATCAGACAGGCTCATTCGGAAAACTATGAGTTTATCTCCGGGACATTCATTGCAAAAGAACTTCATCTGGAACCGATTCAGGTAAGAAAAGATCTTTCAATCACAGGTATTGTCGGCAAACCGAAATGCGGATATCCTGTTGTTCCCCTTATTAGCGCCATAGAGCATTTTCTTGACTGGGACACAAAAAAGAATGTTATTGTTGTCGGTGCCGGAAACCTTTCCACCGCACTTACGGGATATCAGGAATTCCGCCATCACGGACTCAACTTTGTCGCTGCCTTTGATAATGATCCCAAAAAAGTCGGTGGCACAATCCACAATGTTCCGATTTTCTCTCTTGATGAGATGCCTGGAAAAGTGAAGGAACTGGAGGCACAGATCGCGGTCCTTACCGTTCCGTCCCTTTATGCCCAGGAAAGTGCAGACAGGGTTGTCGCCTCCGGAATCAAGGCAATATGGAATTTCACAAACACCAAACTTAAACTGCCCGCAGATGTCACATGCCAGCAGGAGGATCTGACTTCCGGCTATGCCATGCTCTGTGTCATGATGGGCGAGAACAATCCCAAACGGACAAAAGAATGAGCAAAGATTCATATCAGGCCGAACTTCTTGGCAACCGGCTGGCAAAACGTTACAGGCATCTCAGAAAATGGGCCCGCCGTACTGATGTCTCCTGTTACCGCCTCTATGACCGTGACATTCCTGAAATTCCTCTTTCAATCGATCTTTATGCTGATGAAGATGCTGCTGATGAGTCAGGACTTTTCTGTTATGTCTGTCTTTACGAACGGCCCTATGAGAAGGATGAAGCCGAGGAAGAACAGTGGCTTGAAGCGATGAAACAGAGCATAGTCACCACCCTGCAGGTTCCTTACGAGCATATTGCCGTGAAGACAAGAAAAATCCAGCATGGTGAAAACCAGTACGGAAAAAACAGCGGCGAAGCCGATGCAATGCGCAGAAATCTGAGTTTTGTTGCAAAGGAGCAGCATGCCCGCTTTTTCATCAATCTTTATGATTATCTTGATACCGGGCTTTTCCTTGACCACCGTGTGCTCCGCAGCATGGTACGACAGAATGTAAAAGGCAGACGGGTGCTGAATCTTTTTTCCTACACGGGATCTTTCAGCGTTTATGCTGCTCAGGGACGGGCCAGTCTTGTCCAGTCAGTGGATCTTTCAAACACTTATCTTGAGTGGGCAAAAAAGAACATGGAACTGAACGGATTTAAAGACAAAGAAAAATATCTTTTCACCGCCCAGGATGTTTCCACCTTTCTGACTCAGGCCGCAAAAGAAAAACAGACTTTTGACATGATCATTCTGGATCCGCCCACTTTCTCAAATTCCAAGAAGACAAAAGATACCCTGGATATCAACAGAGATTACGCAAAGCTGATAAACATGTGTCTTGATGTTCTTTCGGAGGACGGGACTCTTTATTTCTCGACAAACTCAAGGCGCCTGTCTTTTGATGAATCCCTGATCGCAGAAGGATATAAAGCTGTGGATATTTCCGCAAGGACAATCCCTGAGGATTTCCGCAACTCAAAGATCCACCGGGTCTGGGAAATCACATCAGAAACTGTTTCTCAGTGAAAATCAATCAATGAACATTGCGTCGCCGTAGGAGAAGAAACGGTAACGCTCTTTTACGGCGGTCTGATATGCGTTCATAATGTTGTCGCGGCCTGCAAAAGCACTTACAAGCATCATGAGCGTTGATTCCGGTGTGTGGAAGTTTGTGAACATTTTGTCCACACATCTGAATGTGTAACCAGGATAAATAAAGATGCTTGTTTTATGGGTGCCGCTCTTTATTCCTCCGCCTTCAGAGACGCTTCCACCTTCCCAGGCTGATTCCAGTGTACGCACTGATGTTGTTCCAACCGCAAGAACGGGGCGGCCTTCTCTTTTTGCCCTGTTGATTTTTTCCGCAGTTTCCGGTGTGACTGTAAACACTTCCTCATGCATCTTATGGTCTTTTATATTTTCCGCCCGTACAGGCAGAAAAGTGCCGAGACCGACGTGAAGTGTCACGTAAGCTGTCTCAATTCCTTTTGCAGAAAGACGTCCCAGCATTTCCTCCGTAAAATGAAGTCCTGCTGTAGGACATGCGCTTGAACCGGTTTCCTTTGCATACACATTCTGATAACGGAAAGCATCTTCCTGTGTGTCACCGCGTTTGATGTAAGGCGGCAGAGGAATGTGCCCGTTTGTCTCAAACCAGCTCTCGTCAATAAAACGGTCAAAGATCATTGTGCGGAATTCAGTGCCCATGTCATCCGGTCTGTCTGCAACCTGTGCACGGGTTCCGTCTGGAAAAACAAAAACTTTGCCCGGTTTCTGTTTCTTTGCATTTTTTACCATTGCCCGCCACACGGATTTATCTGCACCGGCTGGAGTTTCGTTCCCGATAAAAAGAAATTCCGCTTCCCGCCCTGTATCTTCTGTTTTTCCGTAACAGCGGGATGCCCTTACCCTTGAGTTGTTGAAAACCATGAGTGTCTCGGGGCTGATAAGATCCGGGAGCATGTCCATGGTGCAATGTTCAATCTGTCCGTCTTTGTAGAGATGCATCAGTCTGTCCTGGCCTCTTACTCCACTGGGAAACTGTGCGATCAGATCATCGGGTAAATCAAAATAAAAGTCTTTGGTCAGCATTTTCTGTTTTTCCTTCGTTATGAACCGGAACAGGCAGTCCCAGATGCAGATAGGCTTTGTCTGTCACAATACGTCCTCTGCTTGTCCGTTGAATAAGACCAGACTGGATAAGGTACGGTTCGTAATAATCTTCCAATGTGTCAATTGACTCCCCGATTGATATTGCAAGTGTCTCTGCACCAACCGGACCGCCTCTGTAATTCTGGATTATTGAAAGCAGGATCTCCCTGTCATAGCGTTCCAGACCCAGACTGTCAATCTCAAGTTTATTGAGTCCCGCGGCCACAATATCTTTTGTGATGCGGTCACTGCCTGCAACCTGTGCAAAATCACGCATCCGGCGCAGAATCCTGTTCGCGACACGGGGCGTGCCTCTTGAACATGAAGCCATAAGCATCGCAGCGTCATCGTCCACAGCCACATTCAGGATACCGGCACTGCGCTGGATTATGTCCGCCAGATCTTTGTGCTCGTAAAAGCTGAAACGCTGCACAATACCGAATCGACTTATGAGCGGGCTGGAAACTGAACCGGCTTTTGTTGTTGCCCCAACAAGAGTGAATCTGGGGATCGGAATGCGGACTGTCCGGGCTGCCGCGCCCTGTCCTATGATCCAGTCCAGTTCGTAATCCTCCATGGCAATGTAAAGCATCTCTTCGATTGCCGGTTTCAGACGATGGATCTCATCAATAAAAAAAACGGAGCGTTCCGTGATTGTAGAAAGAATTCCTGCCAGATCCTTGGGTTTGTCCAAAGCCGGCGCACTTGTCACCTTGAAGTCAACACCAAGTTCCCGTGCCGTTATCTGTGCAAGGGTTGTTTTTCCAAGACCTGGAGGACCGATCAGAAAAAGGTGGTCCATGCTCTCGCCCCGGTTTCTTGCAGCTTCAATGAAAATGCTCAGGTTTTCCTTTACTTTTGCCTGTCCCAGAAAGTCCGAGAGATACTGGGGCCGGAGTGAAGAGTCATGATCTGTCTCAAAAAAAGTGTCGGCCCTTACAATGCCTTCGTCAAAATCCTTCATTTAGCCAGCTCCACTATAGAGCGCCGGAAAAGTTCGTCCTCAATGGCCGGCCTGTCCGCCGTGTCTTTCCCGGCTTTCTGATGCTCATCAATAATCCGGGATGCAAGCCTTTCAACAGTCTCTTCGCACTGTCTCCTGTCATACCCCATGTCTGTAAGAGCAGTGATCACATCCGCCCAGGGGCTTTCCTTTTCATTTTTCCGGCTGACTGATCCGGAAGTCTCCGAGAAAGTAAGTTTTCCCTTTAATGCCAGCATCATCTTCTGGGCTGTCTTTTTACCAACGCCGGGAAGTTTCTCCAGCTTTGCCAGATTACCTTCGTCAAGAACCGCCACAAATTCAGCAGCTGATATTCCTGAAAGCATTTTTACAGCACCTTTCGCACCTACACCGTCCACTTTAAGAAGATCCAGAAACAGTGATCTTTCCTCAAGGGATGCAAAACCGAAAAGTTTCATGGAATCTTCCCGGTGCAGAAGCCATGTATAGACTTTTGCACTTTCTCCAACCGGAGGAAGCCTGCCCAGTGAGGAATCCGGCATCTGCAGTTCCCATTCTATTCCCTGTGTCTCAATGTAAAGTGTCTGCGGAAGTTTTCCTGTAATTATTCCCGTAAGGCTGTTGAACATGATTATTATTATAAGAAAAATAATTGTCAGAAACAAGAATCATCGGCCGATTATGATGATAAAATTTTCCTGTAAAAAGAGATCTCTGCTTGAAGAATTTTTTTTTGTAATCGGTTTCAGCAAGGTTTTCAGGCACTTCTTCCACTTGTCAACAGAAAAAAATGAATGTTTTCTTTCAATAATATGTGTTTTTTTGAATCCTCAAATCCCTGATTTTTCTATTTACAGGAACATATCTAGTGTAGTAATATCTTTTTCGGTGAATTAAACACTAAATAAATGGCATCAGAAAAAAAACGGATGTGTTTGAAAAGTGGTATTCATTTCAGCGGTTTCGGGGTAAATTCTTCTACGTGGAAACCATATCAAAATTCAGTCAGAGGTTTTCATGCGCTGCCCTTATTGTGGTTGTATAGACGATAAAGTCCTTGAATCACGCACCATGGCCAACGGAGAGAGCATCCGCAGACGACGTGAGTGCATTTCCTGCGGATACCGTTTTACAAGTTACGAGCGGCTTGAAGAAAAACCTTTCATGGTTGTCAAACGCGACGGGCGCAGACAGCCTTTTGAACGGGAAAAACTTGAGAAAGGCATCAGCCGTGCCCTTGAGAAGAGGCCTGTCTCCATGTCTCATATAGAGAACCTGGTTAATGAGATTGAGGACCAGGCTATAATGTCGGGACGCGCCAACAGGGAGATTTCAACAGCTGAGCTGGGTGATCTGGTCCTTGAGAAACTGAATTCGACAGATAAAGTTGCCTATATACGTTTTGCCTCCGTATACAGGCATTTTGAGAACTTGGAAGAGTTCATTACTGAGGTGAGAAAGTTGGGAGGATTAAATGAGTGAGCAGGCAGTTTTTCCGGAATGGAGCAGTTTTCTCGGTATGAAAAACAAAGATTCTGATTCAGAGATGGTTTTGCGCCATGTGGTAAAACGTTCCGGAGAAATCAGCGACTACGACCGAAATAAAATCTGCAGTGCAATCGGAAAAGCGATTGAGGCCGTCGAAAAACGTCCTGATCCGGACAAGGCCGAGATGCTTACTGATGCAGTGGAGGAACGTCTCCGTCTGATGATGGCCGGCCGTCATGCACACTCTATTCCTGCGATTGAAGAAATTCAGGACATTGTAGAAACTGTCCTCATCGAAAAACATGAAGTGTCTGTCGCAAAGGCATATATTCTTTACCGTGCCAAACATGAGGCTATCCGTGATGCAAAGAACCTTATGCTTGACATCAATGACACTATGGACGGCTATCTGAGCCAGTCTGACTGGCGTGTAAATGAGAACGCAAACGTAAACTTTTCTCTGGGCGGTCTCATTCTTCACAATTCAGGTACAATCACTGCAAACTACTGGCTCCGTAACATTTATTCAAAAGAGATCGCAGAAGCCCACAAAACCTGTGCCTTCCACATCCATGACCTTTCCATGTTCTCAGGATACTGCGCGGGATGGTCTCTGCGCCAGCTGATCGCAGAAGGTCTCGGCGGTGTTCCGGATAAGATCACTTCAACTCCTGCAACCCACCTGTCTACCCTTGTGAACCAGATGGTGAACTTCCTGGGAATTCTCCAGAATGAATGGGCCGGTGCACAGGCTTTCTCATCCTTTGACACATATCTGGCTCCCTTTGTCAAAAAAGACAACCTCACTCCTAAAGAAGTCCGTCAGTGCATCCAGAGTTTCCTGTACGGTGTGAATACACCCAGCCGCTGGGGAAGTCAGGCTCCTTTCACAAACGTTACCCTTGACCTTAACTGCCCTGCAGATCTCAAGGACAAGCCCGCTGTAGTCGGTGGCAAAGAGCAGGACTTCACTTATGGTGACTGTCAGAAAGAGATCGATCTTATCAACAAGACTTTCATCGAACTTCTGATTGAAGGTGATGCGAACGGACGTGGTTTTGCCTATCCTATTCCTACTTACAACATCACAAAGGATTTTGACTGGAATTCTGAGATCGCCGAACTGCTTTTCAAGATGACAGCCCAGTATGGAACTCCAAACTTCCAGAACTTCATCAATTCTGATCTGAATCCCGACGACGTGCGTTCAATGTGCTGCCGTCTTCAGCTTGACAAACGCGAACTGCGCCGTCGCGGTGGCGGTCTTTTCGGTGCTGATGAGTTTACCGGTTCCATCGGTGTTGTCACAATCAACCTGCCGCAGATCGGTTATCTTGCAAAAACTGAGGAACAGTTCTATGCACGCCTTGATTATCTTATGGATCTTGCACGGGATTCCCTCATTGCAAAGCGCAAGGTGATCCAGCGTCTGTATGACGGCGGCCTTTTCCCCTACACCCGCCGCTATCTTAAGACACTCAACAACCACTTCAGTACAATCGGTCTCTGCGGTATGAACGAATGCTGCCGCAACTTCCTGGGTGTAGACATTGTTGATCCCAAGGGACACCAGTTTGCATGCGATGTTCTTACCCATATGCGGGAAAGGATGCAGGATTATCAGGAAGCTACAGGTGATCTGTTCAATCTGGAGGCTACTCCTGCAGAAAGCACATCTTACCGTCTTGCCCGCCATGACAAGGAGAATCTGCCCGGAATCATCACCAGCGGAACTGATGAGCCTTTCTACACAAACTCCAGTCAGCTGCCCGTTGATTTTACTTCCGATGTTTTTGAAGCTCTTGACCATCAGGAAGCTCTGCAGACAAAATACACGGGAGGAACAATGTTCCATGTGTTCATGGGTGAGTCAATCAAAGACTGGAAGACATGCCGTGATCTTGTATGCTCAATCGCATCAAATTACCGCATTCCGTTCTTTACAGTGTCACCTACTTATTCAATCTGCCCGGTTCATGGTTATATTCCAGGCGAGCATTTTGAATGCCCCAAGTGTAAAGCGGAAAAAACTTTTGAGCTTCAGCAGAAACTTGCCTTGCTGGAACATGAGAGAGAGATTATTCTTAAAAAAGCTTGAGTGTGTCAGAGGGATCCGTTAAAATTCCTGTAACACTAGGGAAAATATTCCGACACTAGATATGGTGTCAGTACTTGATAAATAAATATGATTTCTGTATATTTAGAATCGTTCTAAATATACAGGCCAAAAAGGGAGGAAAAAATGGTTACTACAGAAAGAACTCTTGCACAGGTTGAAGCTGAGATTGCAGCTACAAAAGAAGCACTTGCAAATGTCAAGGGAACAGATACAGAAGTTTATGCCCGTATTGTAGGTTATTACCGTTCAGTACGTAACTGGAACAAGGGAAAGCGCAATGAATATGATCTGCGTAAAATGTTCGTCTATGATAACGAATCTTCCGCTGCAGGCGTCACTTCCTACGAAAAAATGACAGCGGCTCCTGCTGTTACCGAATCCGCTCCCGTTGCTGCAACAACAGCAGGTACTGTTGTGTCATACGAATTTTTTGCACGCAGGACATGTCCCAACTGCCCGCCTGTAAAAGAGCGTCTTTCAACTGTTGCTGTTGCAGGAACATACATTGATGTTGATACAGAGGCAGGTCTGAAACACGCTGCTGAAATGGGTGTCATGGCTGCTCCAACTGTCATTCTTTATGACGCAAACGGTGCAGAAGTCGCCCGCGCACATACAGTTGCAGAACTTAACGAAGTTCTGTCTGTTGCCCAGTCAGTATGACAGACTCCTTTAAAGACCAGAAAATCGGAGTTCTTGTAAAGACAACGCTGGTTGATTATCCGGGAAACATGGCTTGTGCCCTTTTCCTTAAAGGATGCAATCTCCGTTGTCCATACTGTTACAACATCGAGCTTGTAAAGTCAGGAACTTCTTCAGACGGCATCCCCTTTTCGCAGGATGCCGTTTCTTTTTTTGACGTCATTGCCCATCTGGAAAAAAGAAAAAATGTCCTCCGCGGTTTTGTTATTTCCGGCGGGGAAGCTCTTCTTTATCCCCATCTTGAGGAACTGATAAGGGAAGCCCGCGGCCTGGGCTACAGAATAAAACTGGATACAAACGGAACCTTGCCCGAGAGACTGGAGCAGTTTCTCTTGTCTCAGGAACTTTGTCCGGATTTTATTGCTTTGGATATAAAGACAAGCCCTTCAGATTACGGCCGTCTTTCAGGGAATGATTCCGCCGGGAAAAACTCTTCTGAACTGGAACAGAACCTGCTTAAGTCAGTAAAACTGGTCAGCAGTCTTCCGCCTGAAAAAAGGGAGTTCCGCACTGTACTTGTCCCCGGACTTGTTGATAAACAGACTGTGAAAGAGCTTGCAGGGCTTCTCCCGGCGGACGCATCCTGGAATTTTGCGAACTTTGTGAACCGTTCCTGTCTGGACCCTGAATTCGAGAAAATACAACCATTTGCCCCTTCCCAGATAGAAGAGATTCTGGAAACGGCAAAAAAAATCATCCCCGGGGCAGCTGTCCGCTGAAAAATCTGTTCCATTGCAAAATGCTTTTTTATAGTGTATCATGGAACTGGATAAAAAACGGGGAGATTAAAATAATGTATTGGTTTGTTCTAGTTTCATTTCTGATTTCTGCATTTTTGATTCCTTTTGTTATAAAGTTCTGTAAAAAGCATGAAGTTTACGACAGAATTGACAGCAGAAAAGTTCATAAAGGCCAGATTCCCCGTCTCGGTTCCATCGGTTTTGTTACAGGATTTACAGTTTCCACTCTTCTTTACCTCTTTTTTTACAAGGATGAAAACTGGGTACGAATCATTCCACTGATTTTTTCAAGTCTCATCATTTTTACCTGTGGAATTGTGGATGACCTTAAAGACATGAAGGCAAAGGTCAAACTTCTGTTCCAATGTCTTGCCGCAATCATCATGGTAGTGTCAGGCTACCGGTTCAGAAACATCTGGGGCTGGGAAATCGGCTGGATAGGATACCCGCTTACTTTCTGCTGGATTGTGGGATCAATCAATTCTTTCAATCTGATTGACGGCGTTGACGCTCTGTGCGGCGGTCTTTCCACATTCATCCTTCTGACAGTCTCTTTTGTCAGTATGAAGTCAGACCAGCTGGTCCACATTGTCTGCCTGATCCTTGCCGGCGCAGTCCTTGGGTTCCTGCTGTATAACAAACCTAAAGCCAAGATTTTTATGGGCGACGGCGGTAGTCAGTTTCTTGGTTTCATGATCTCAATCATTCCCTTGTTCGATACCAGCTCCAAAATTGAACCTGAAAAGTTTTCTTACATTGTTCTACTGTCTGCAATTCCGATTTTTGATACGATTGCAGCAATATGGCGCCGTAAACGGGAAGGACGCTCTTTCTTCTCTCCCGATAAAATGCATCTGCACCATAAACTTATGAACATGGGTTACAGGACACCGGGAATTCTTATGATACTCTACTTTTTCCAGATTCTTCTCTGCGGGATTGTACTCATTTCAAACCATATCGGAGGGCTCCGAGGCAGGGTAATAATTCTGCTCGGTTTTTTTGTTGCGACACTTTTCTTTACTGTAATCCATTTTACGAACAGAGCGGTTCAGAGAACTAAATCCCCCGATTTTAAGAATGAAATTGATGAACACTGATAAGGATGTGTAATGAAAAATTACAATCAATCTGGCATTGAAAAAACAAATGAAGAAAAGAAAAAAATAAGTCTTATTGACTTGCTTGCAGTCCTCCAGAAGCATAAAAAATTTTTTCTTCTCATGATTACTTTTTTTGCTGTTATCTTCTCACAGAATGTCTATTGTGAAGATTTTGTTCTGGCAAATATTGATTATCAGATCAAAGGGAACACAAGACTTTCAGCTATGGAAACTGAATCTGGGCTAGAAAAAGGAAAAATTTTTGGTTCTCTGGAAGAAATTGAATTTTGTACTGCTGATTTAAAAACCAGACTGATAAATACAAGACTTTTTGATGATGTAGAGATTACCTATGAGATTCATGGAAGTTCCGTTGATTTTATTGTTTCCGTAACTGATTCCAATTCTCTAATGATTGTGCCCTATCCTTCTTTCAACACTACTTCCGGTTTAACATTGAAATTCAAAGTCCGTGATTACAATTTTCTCGGTCTGATGAAGATGATTGACCTTGATTTTTACTATCAGGGCGAAAAGGCTGATGAGTATTCAAGTTCTGACCATCATTTTGGTACTGATTTTGTATTTACAGTTCCTTTTCGAATCGGGAAGTTGAATTTTGAAGATAAAAATACCTTTTGCATGGAATTTTCGATTTTAAATGATCAATCGGATCCTTCATACAAGGTTTCCTTTGAACCGGTTTTATCAACTTCTATTCCACTCAATCACAATCTTTCCCTTTATTTAAGTTTTGCCCAGGGGGTTGTTTTTGATTCTTCCCTGCTTGATGTTAATGACAGTGTGTATTTTTCAGAAGCGGTTTCTGTGGGACTTCCTGTTGTGCTATACACTTCTCCAGTTTCCTCAAAAAAAGTTGTCTGGTCGCCCATGCTTTCTGCAAAGACAAACTGGGATTTTGACGGAATATCTTCTGAAGATCTGACTCTGCCTGTCATAACTGCATCTTCCCGTTTTAATTACGGAAACATCAACTGGATCGGGAATTTCCGTAAGGGATACACGATTCAATTGAGCAATGATTTTTCTTATGACATTATTGAAGGGAAAATTACACCATCTGTTTCTCTGTCTTTCCAGGGACATTCTTTTAAATCTTTTGTAGGGTTTAATAATAAAACTTTTGCTTATTACAATTTTGAGCGGAATCCAAAAAGTTTCGGTAGCTATGTGCGTGGTATCAACTCCAATGCAATTAAATCTTTCGGTGGAATCGCGGCCAACTTTGACCTGACCTTAAAGACGTTCAACACTGAAAACTGGTATCTTCCCGGAATTCTCCGCTATCTTCACAAACTGGATTTTGAAATGCATACCAATCTTTTCTGTGATCTGTTTGTTGGACAGAATGCAAAAACTGGAAGTTCTTTTAACCTTAAAGACGGTTATTATACTGCAGGACTGGAATTCATAGGCTACCTGAAAAACTGGAAAAGTATTCAGGCAAGACTGTCAGCCGGTTTTGACATAATCAGGTGTTCTCAAAAATACTTAGGATATTTCCCTGAACAGACCTGGCGAAATGCTTCTTCCGGTTATGAAATTTCCTTTGGAATCGGTCTGTTCTATTAAAAAAAAAGCTGTCACCAATTTTGAAGTTTGCCTCAAATTATTGGTAACAGCTTTTATTCTGTAAGCTAAGTTTCTGTTAAAACTAGTTAATCCAGAAACGGAATCCCAGGTTGACCGGGAATTCGAAAGCATCAAAGGAAATAGGTGTGTCTCCACTGCTGATAACAATTCCAGGAGCCCATGCACCTTCAAGGTAGAATTCCCAGTTATTTGCAATGAATACGTTTACACCACCGATAAGACGGCCTCTTAATCCCAGATTAAAATAGTTATCGTTGATGGCCAGGTCAACTCCAACACCCCATCCGTAAAAGTAAGCAAGAGGTGATGAGAAAACTTTGTTTTTAAGCCATTTGTCAGCTGTAACTCCAATATTTACACCGTTGGAATTCAACTGGTTAATTGTGATTCCAAAAAGAGGTGCATTTACAGCCGGTTTAATTGTCAGAGAGCCGTGTACAGGACCTCCACCAATTGTTGTACCAACCTGTCCACCGATTCCAAAGGCAAATACACTTGCTGTGCCTGCCAATGCAACTGCCAAAAGAACAGTTACAATTTTCTTGTTCATAGAAATTCTCCTGTTAGGGTTCAATCCCTTCGTTTTACTTAGAGATTTTGGAAATTCTCCAAGTAATCATATTCTGTCATAATTATAAAATATTATCAATAAAATTGGAGATTTCAGGAAATTCTAGGATAATATTACTCAATTAATCGTTATTTTTTACGAAAAACAGTTCCTTTATCTTTCGGTCTGCATTTACGCCCTTTGCCTCAAACTTTGTCTCCGGGCGCCATTCCTGGTGAGGAGCAAAGTCCTCATATGCATTATGGAGGCCGGGGGTTGCAAGAAGTTCTTCCATTGCAAAATCCGCGTAAGGTTCCCAATCAGTTGCCATGTAAATGTAGCCCCCGGGAGCAAGTTTTTTTGCCAGAAGATCAGTTCTTGGGCGCTGTACAAGCCGGCGTTTGTGATGCTTTTTTTTAGGCCAGGGATCTGGGAAAAAAATGTGGAATGCGTTTACAGAACTGTCACTGATCATGTATTCAAGTACTTCAAGGGCATCATGCTCGATTATGTATAGATTCTGAAGATTTTTGTCACGGATTTCACCGAGAAGTTTTCCTACTCCCGGTCTATGTACTTCAAGGCCGATATAATTTTTGTCAGGATTTTCTTCAGCAATGATAGCTGTCGCCTTGCCCATTCCAAAACCTATTTCAATTGTAACGGGATTTACATTGTCAAAGACATCGATGTAGTTCAGTCCGGTTTTTGTGAATGGAATGCACCATCTTGCAGAAAGAGTTTCGTAATCTCTTTTCTGCCCCTCTGTCATTCGGCCCTGCCGTAAAACAAAGGTATGGATTGTACGCATAAATGGGTTCTCTTCTTGTTGGTTTTCGTTGTTCATAGCTTCTATTCTTTTTCCAGAAAATGTGGTGAGTATAAATACACGGCTCCAGAGCCGGAATTTGTTGAATAAGGGCGGTAATAATCCGCTTCAGGATAAACAGTAAGCAGCATTGAATCACTTTGGAATTCCGGAGTTTTTTTTCCGGCGTATAGGATCGTGTCATCCTGACTGCATATGATATAGGAGTTGTGGTCAGAATCCAGTTCGGGCATTTCCGCTGTGATTACAGGCCATGTGAAAGAAATGGTTTCCGTTTTTCCGCTGACTGTAAAAACATCCACCGAATATTTTCCTGACTCGATGGATGTGGAATCCGGAAACTGAAAGTTTGAATAACCCGCATAAACTGTGTTTTTGGAATCATCGCTGTAAAATGCAGGATTATCAGTCTGCCATACATAATTCCCTGAGGGGCTGGTAACTTTTAAGCCTGTGATTGTACTGGCATTTGCAGAAACTTTTATGAAAACAGAAAAATGCAGTTTTGGGACAGATCCTGCCGAAGTCTCATCAAAAATTATACGGGAATAAATGTTCTGGATTTTCGGTTCCCTGTTTTCGCAGCCAAACAAAAAGAGTGTAAGAAGAAGAAGGCAAAAGAAACCGCAATAAAATAAAAATCCTCTGAGTGGCCGCTCTGTATCTTTAGGCATAAATTAAAAGTTGAAAATCAGGTTGATAACTGTCAGATCACTTGAATTGAACTGATTGACCAGAGACTCAAATTTGACGTTGACTTTTTTGCAGGCTTCATCAAGATATGAAAGGTAATAAAGTCCCAGGTCCGTTCCTTCCTGGCCATTTGGAACATCGCGGTAGAAATCAATAAGGGATTTTTTACCTGTGTCCGCGTTCTTTCCGTTCTGAACGTTCTCTTTGAATTCCTGAAATTTGTCGTCTTTGTTGTACAGAGTAATCTGCAGGCGACCCTGTTTACCGATTGCAAGAGAACCGCCTCCCAGTTTCCAGGAGATAAAAACAAGTTCACCTTTCTGAGTCAGCTCCTCAATGATTTTCTTGCGGACATCGGGATCGTAAATCAATAAATCACTGTCCTCAATTCCCCGGTACATAATGCGTGCTTCTTTGCGCATGTTTGCGTTCTCACAGTTCAGTGCAAGTTCCATGACCATGAGAGAAATGTACTCGGCAATCTTACTTTTTTCCATGTATTGCTGAAGGGTCTGACGGATTGAACTTACCATCTCACCGAAGCCTTCTTTCTTGAAAAACTTTATGATGATATACCAGTTGAAAGGACTCAGTTTGGTAAGAAGTTTTTCTGTCATAAGAAGGTAAACATTCTTTTCTTCGGGAGTAAGCTGGGAATCGTTTACAATACGTTCATAAAGAGGTTTAAGAATCTCTGTGGTGGCCTCTTTTATGGCATTTTCTTTATTTGCCATCCGGCTTCGGATCACTGTATCGCTTAAGTTTGTTTTTTCGTCAAGAAGCTGGGAAGGATTTGCCCTGTTAAATTTATGCACAACATCTGTGGCAAGGAGCGCGGCTTTTATCTCACGGTCAAACTGCTTGTAAAGGATTGAGTAAACAACCAGTTTTGACAGATCCATGATTTCCTGACGTGAGGAAACAAATTCCGGCATGGAAATTTCAAGTTTGGAGACATAATCAACAAGGATCATCCGCTGCAAAGACAAAGGTGCAAACTTATTCATGATTACACCGCTCTCTTCAACATTATCAGCAAGGCGGAATTTTGCCAGTTTTTTATTGCGGCTAATAAAATGAGAAACGCCCTGCTCTGTAAGAACTACTTTTAAGGGAAGATCCAAGAGAGATTTTTTGTCAGCGGACATTGAATGCTCCTACTACGTTTTTACGATTTTCATTATATATAAAAATATCTTTTTGTAAAATACCTGAATCATCACATGATTTAGTAAACATTTATTTTTTTTATGGAACTGAAAAAATACCACCAAAATGAAAAAAACTCTCTTAAAACCACTTCCCGATTTCAAAGAAAATCACTTGTTTTTGTTTAAATTACATGATAGTGTCGGTTTATGACACTTGATTGGAACGATTATATTGATGCAGCACGGGCTGTTACCGCTGAAGGTTGTGTTCTCTTAAAGAATGACAATAATGTTCTTCCATTTTCAAACCAGGAAAAAATTGCGGTTTTCGGCAGGATTCAAACCCGTTATTACAAAAGTGGAACCGGATCCGGCGGATTGGTAAACGTTTCTTCTGTTACAGGAATTCTCGATGCATTGAAAGAATGCGGTTCTGTAAAAGTTGATCCTGAACTGGAAAAAATCTACACAGACTGGGTCAAAGAAAATCCTTTTGAAGAAGGTGTCGGCTGGGGAACAGAACCCTGGGCACAGAAAGAAATGCCTGTTGACGATGCACTGGTTTCCCGTTTTGCGGAAAAAAATGATTCCGCCCTTGTAATAATCGGCCGTACAGCAGGTGAAGACAAAGACAATAAAAATGAGAAAGGTTCATATCTTCTGACTGATGTGGAATTTGACATGCTCAAGGCAGTCAGAAAAGCTTTCTCAAAAATGACAGTAATCCTGAATGTTGGAAATATCATCGACATGAAATTTGTGGATGATATCAATCCTGATGCAGTTATGTATGTCTGGCAGGGCGGAATGCTCGGTGGACTTGGAACAGTTGATGTTCTTACCGGAAAGACTTCTCCTTCCGGCAAGCTGGCTGACACAATTGCTGAAAATATTGATGATTACCCTTCCACAAAAAATTTCGGAGATCCTCATAAAGCGGTATATCAGGAAGATGTTTATGTCGGTTACCGTTATTTTGAGACAGTTAAAGAAGCTCATGACAAAGTTCTTTATCCTTTCGGTTTCGGGCTTTCTTATACAACTTTTGATTTTGAATGCACAGGATTTTCATGTTTCCGTGATGAACTGAATGAATTCACAACGAAGGCAAAGATTGAAGTCTGCGTTAAGAATACAGGTAAAAGAAGCGGCAAAGAAGTTCTTCAGGTTTACACACAGTTTCCTCAGGGGACTTTAGGACAGCCCGCAAAGATTTTAACAGCCTTTGCAAAAACAAAGGAACTTCTGCCCGGAGAATCAGAAACTTTGGAACTTGTTGTTGATCTTTGTGATTTTGCCTCATTTGATGATACTGGTTCCAGCGGACACAGAAACTGCAGAATCCTTGAGGCCGGCGATTATCTCTTTTTTGCAGGAAATTCTGTTCGGAATGTTAAACCGGCAGGAAAAATCACTTTTGACCATTATAAGATTACAGAAAAACTTTACGATGCCCTTTCACCCAGAGAATCTTTCCAGCGCATGAAAAACACTGAAAATGGCATGGTCTGTGAAACTGTTGCTGCAAGCGGGAATTACCAGACAGCCCACAGAAACCAGGAACTCTTCTCAGTCAAAGCTTACTATGCACCCAATGCCTTGAAATCCCGTGCAATGGAAAAACCTGATGGAGCTGAAAGTTACCTTATTCAGCTTACTGATGATGATCTTGCATGCATTGTACGTGGTGAAGGAATGGGAAGCCCGAAAGTGACTCCCGGAACTGCGGCAGCTTTTGGCGGTGTTTCTGATCATCTGCATTCTCTGGGAATTCCCTGCGGATGTTGCGCTGACGGTCCCAGCGGTATCAGAATGGATTCAGGTGCGGAAGCATTCAGTTTTCCCATCGGAACAATGATTGCCTGCACATTCAATGTTCCTTTTGCCCAGAATCTTTATCATTACACAGGGATGGAACTTGCATACAATAATGTTGATGTGCTTCTTGCTCCAGGAATGAATCTGCGGCGTAACCCTCTTAACGGGCGGAATTTTGAATATTATTCAGAGGATCCTTTTGTTACCGGATCATTTGCAGTGGCCTTCTTGAAAGGACTTCATCAGTCTGGGGTCACAGGAAGCCTGAAACATTTTGCCTGCAATAACCAGGAGATTGGCCGCCATTCTGTGGATTCTGTTGTTAGTACCCGTGCCTTGCGTGATATTTACCTTAAAGGCTTTGAAATGGCGGTAAAACAAGGCGGCGCCGATGCTGTAATGACAACTTACGGATCTTTGAACGGTGTCTGGACAAGTGGAAGTTTTGACCTGAACACTCTTATTCTGCGCAAAGAATGGGGCTTTGAAGGCATCGTAATGACTGACTGGTGTGCAAAAATCAGTGATGAGGAAAATGCTCCGGATACAACAAACTTTGCTTCAATGATCCGCTCCCAGAATGATATTTACATGGTTGTCAGTGATGCTTCTGTCAATGCTCATGGAGACAATACTCTTGCGTCTCTTGAAGACGGCACACTTTCCCGTGAGGAAATGCTCCGAAACGCGGACAATATCATTTCTTTCCTGCTTAAATCCCGTGCTTTCAAACGCCTGAAGGGTGTTGCTGAACCGGTTGAAATAATCAATCGTTCCGGAAATCTTAAGGAAGAAGCTGCCCAGACGGTTGTTTATTATGATCTTGAGGATAAGCTGACTCTGGATATGGAAGGAGTTGATACAGGGCGTGGAAAAAACTTCACTTTTGCCCTGACTTGTGAAAAGCCCGCAGTATTCAAAGTGTCACTTACTGCCAAATCTGACCTTGCGGAACTTGCCCAGATGCCAGTGTTTATTTACACAAACGGAATCTGTGCCGCTTCTATGACATGGTTTGGAACAGGTGGACGATACGAGACAAAGTCTACGGATATATGGCTGATGTCAAAATATACAGTTGTCAAAGTATTTTTTGCCCAGAGCGGTCTTTCAGCAAAAGACATAACATTTGAGTATTCCGGAGTTTTACCTCCCCGCCCTGACAGATAATATTTTGTTACGTTATAATTTTTGAATGACTTTGAACCGGTAGCACTAAGGCTGCCGGTTTTTTTATATGGGACAATGCTGGATATGCGTAAGGGCTGCGGCAAGAGCATCGGCAGCATGATCAGGTCTGGGAATGACTTCAAGACCAAGGAGAAGTTTCACATAATTCTGGACCAGGTTTTTGTCAGCTTTTGTTGAACCGGTGACACTCTGTTTGATGACAAGGGGTGTATATTCCCCAAGTTCAATGCAATGCTGGGCAAGACACAAAGTAACAACGCCTCTTGCTTCTGCAACGGCCATGGCACTTGTCTGATTTTTAGCAAAATACAATGTCTCCATGCCTGCCTGAGTAGGACGAAATTCTTCAATAACAGCGGTAATGCGTTGGAAAATCGCGGAAAGTCTGTCTCCGTGTTTCCAGTCCGCAGGCGTTTCTACAACTCCGTAGGCAACAAGGCGATACCGGTTTTGAATACAGTCAATCACGCCCCAACCGGTTGATGCAAGCCCAGGATCAATTCCAAGAACACGACGGACACCAATGTTTTCGTTTGCCACTGAATGAGAACCTGGAAATGTTGCAAAATCATGAACAGAGTTTTTCATTGCATTAAAGAAAAGAGCAAAAAAAACACCGCTTTTTCAAGCGGCGTTTCATATCAGCTTCTCAGATTGAATCAGCCTTCAAAGTCTTCAGGATATTCAGCGTTGTGGTAAACGTTCTGAACATCGTCATCTTCTTCAAGGCGGTCAACCAGTTTCTGCATTTTTGCAGCTGCATCTTTATCAAGGCTGACATATGTATCAGGAACCATTGAAACTTCTGCAGAAAGAGCTTCCCAACCTTTTGCCTGAAGTGCTTCAAGAACTGTAGCAAAATCGTTGGGGTCTGTTGTAACAGTAATAACACCGTCTTCGCTTGTAATGTCTTCTGCACCGGCTTCAAGACCAGCTTCCATCACTTCGTCTTCGCTTACTGCCTCTGCATCGTATTCGATTACACCTTTGCGGTTGAACATGTAGGAAACAGAACCTGTTGCACCCAGGTTTCCGCTTGTCTTGTTGAAAATGTTGCGAACGTTTGCTGCAGCACGGTTGTTGTTGGCTGTAAGAACTTCAACGAGAATAGCAACACCGTTAGGTCCGTAACCTTCGTAAAGTTTCTCTTCGAAAACTGCGTTTCCGAGTTCACCTGTACCTTTCTTGATTGCACGCTCAATATTGTCTTTAGGCATGTTAGATGCACGTGCCTTAAGGATTGCTGTGCGGAGACGGGGGTTTGAGTTAGGATCACCGCCGCCCATACGTGCAGCAATTGAAATTTCCTTGATGAATTTTGTAAAAAGCTGTCCGCGTTTGGCGTCGGCAGCACCTTTGGCGTGTTTAATTGTCGCCCACTTACTATGTCCTGACATGGGAACTCCTTATATAAAAAGTTGTTTATCAAAAAATTTAACGGTTTATTTTACCATAATCAAAAATCCAGTGTCAATGAGTGGACTGCAAATGCTTCATGCACCTGCAGTCTGTTCTTTGCTGTGCAAAAAAACGCATTAAAACGCGGATTTTGCAAAACTGGTAAATCAGGCGTTGGGTCCGTTGTAATAAATAAAGTACATTGCAGCAAGCCGTTTTTTGTGAACCTTAAGACGTTTTTCAAAAGATTCGAAATCTTTCATGTCTGATTTAAGCCATAAACTTTCTGCGATTGCACTTAAACGGGGATAAATCATATATTCTGCGATTTTAGGAGCATAAATCACTTCAGACCAAAGGTTTCCCTGTCCGCCAAGAACAAAATCAGCCTCTTTCTCACCCATTGCCTCAGTAACAGGTGAATAATCGTAAGACTGCTTTACTGTGATTGTGTTCAGATTTCCAGGTTCACAGGGATCTTTATAAGGCGCATAATCAAGATAGCAACCAGCTGTATTCGGTGACATAATCACTTTGTGCCCCAGTGCTGCTGCTTTTTCACCGCCTTTAATTCCACGCCAGGACTGAACAATAAGTGAATCCGGCAGTCCCATTTTTTCAGTTCCATCAAGAACTTCGTCCCAGCCAACAGGAGTTTTTCCACGGGCATCAAGCATTTTTGCCATCTGGACTGTCATAAAGCTCTGCAACTGTCCGGCTTCGGTAAGCCCCAGTGCTTTCATACGGGCAGCACATTTCGGACAGTTCTCCCATCGGACCCGCGGACATTCATCACCACCGATGTGTACAAAGGGTCCTGGAAAAAGTCGGCATACAGTATCGAAAACTGTTCCGAATGTCTCAAATACTTTGTCATTTCCGGCGCAGAGCACATCCTCGAAGATTCCGTGTCTGTCTTCAACATGGTAAGGTCCGCCTGTACAGCCTAATTCGGGATAAGAAGCAAGGACTGCGGAAGCGTGACCTGGGGTCTCAACTTCCGGAACGACCATAATACCTCTGTCTGCGGCAAACTGGACCACTTCCTTAATTTCCTCATCGGAATAAAGTCCACCCACGGGCGGATAACCTGTCCAGCCGCGTATGTTTGTACGCCATGCGCCAACTTCCGTAAGTTTTGGATATTCGGGAACATTGAAACGCCATCCCTGATCATCAGTAAGATGCCAATGAAAGCGGTTCATTTTATGAAGCGCCAGTGAATCAAGGATTTTCTTTATGAAAGTCACAGGATAGAAATTGCGGCTTACATCAAGCATAAAACCGCGCCATCCGTATGCAGGACTGTCTTTGATGGTCATACAGGGATAGGAATCACAGTCATTCATCAGAAGCTGGCGCAGTGTCTGAGCTGCATAAAAAGCTCCAACTTCTGTATCTGAATTGATTTTTACAGAATCCGAAGAAATAACCAGTTCATAAGATTCGTCTTTCTGAATTTCCTTCTTTACAGATTCTGATGCCTTTTCAGAAAGTGTTTCCGGTAATGATTTAAAAAAATCAGATAATTTTTCTTTTGTAATAAACCCATCTTTCAATTCTATGGAATTTGGTTCTGGAATCAGACCAAGTTTTTCAATAATTTCGGATTTCATAAGTCCTCCACAATCTTTTCGATTTTCTCAAGATGATACTTGCAGAATTTCTCTCTTGTTTCCATGCCCCGTGACATTCCCTCAAAGACGTGAAGTTCTGTCTTCTCTGCTCTGGAATTGATTCTGTCCATGCAGAAAATCTTTTCCATGGCTGTATAAAGTCCGGTTTCCTTCAGATGTTCCACTGAATTCCCGGCACAGGCAAGAAAAAGAACTTTCTTAAAGTGTGGCATAATGCAGGGTTCATAGGCAAAACCCACTGTCCAGACACGGTCAAACCAGCCGACAAGTTTTGAAGGCATTTCGGTCCAGAAAACCGGGAATACAAAGATTATTCCGTCAGCTTTCCGAATTTTTTCCTGTTCAGCCGCAACATCCTCAGGCACAGACTGATCCTTTCTGTAATAGGCCTCGCGCAGATATTCTGATTCACTCATATCAGAAGAAAAATTCATTGCATAAAGGTCTGAAGTTTCATAACTGTGATTGTTTTTCTGTAGGGAATTCAAGACAGACTGATACATCTGCCATGTAAAACTGTCGTGAGAAGGATGACAATAGACAACAAGAAAATGCATGAAGAAATTATAATCTAAAATTCCGGATTTTGATACTGCTTTTTTTCGGGAAAGTGTTTTTGCGTCTATTATAAACTTCTTTAGGAAAAGACAAAAAAAAGGGCTGCCTCTGAAAAAACTTCCCGAAGCAACCCTTTTCTCCACCCAAATAAAAAAGATTTATTTGATGTTGTAGCGTTTGTTGAAGCGCTCGATACGACCTGCAGTGTCAACCAGTTTCTGTTTTCCAGTAAAGAACGGGTGACATGCAGAACAAATTTCAACGTTGATGTTCTGTACAGTTGAACGTGTCTCGATGACGTTACCGCAAACGCAGGTAATTTTTGTCAATTCGTAGTTGGGATGAATTCCTTGTTTCATCATTTCCTCCAGTTTATTTTATAAGATTTGCCCGAAACCATTCTGATTCCACAAATCTCTTGAATTTCCTTATCAGCCCATGCTGTTCATGGAACGCAAGAATACTGCATTATCTTTTGTTTTGCCCATTCTGTCAATAAGGAGCTCAACAATCTCTGCATCATCCATCGGATTGATCACTTTGCGGAGAACCCAGATTTTTGCGAGTTCTTCCTGGTTAAGAAGCAGATCTTCCTTACGTGTTCCGGATTTCTTGATATTGAACGCAGGGAACAGACGGCGGTCTGCAAGTTTGCGGTCCAGGTTGATCTCCATGTTTCCGGTTCCTTTGAACTCTTCAAAGATAACTTCGTCCATGCGGCTTCCAGTCTCAATCAATGCTGTTGAGATGATTGTAAGACTTCCGCCTTCCTCCACATTACGTGCAGCACCGAAGAAGCGTTTCGGTTTATGCAGTGCGTTTGAATCAACACCACCGGAAAGCACTTTGCCGCTTGTAGGAACAGTCTGGTTGTAAGCGCGTGCAAGACGTGTAATGGAATCAAGGAAAATGACAACATCCTTTTTGTGCTCAACAAGGCGTTTTGCTTTTTCCAGAACCATTTCCGCAACCTGTACATGGCGTGTTGCCGGTTCGTCAAAAGTTGATGAAATCACTTCCGCATTCGGTGATTTGATTGAACGTTCCATATCGGTAACTTCTTCAGGGCGTTCGTCAATCAGAAGAACAATGATCTTTACCTCAGGATGATTCTGGATGATTGCGTTTGCAATTTTCTGCATCAGGATTGTCTTACCGGCTTTTGGAGGAGCAACAATAAGAGAACGCTGACCTTTTCCGATGGGACAGAACAGATCAATCATGCGTGTTGAAAGTTCTTTTGTCTCGGTCTCAAGTGTCAGTTTCTCATTGGGATACAGAGGTGTAAGATTGTCAAAGGGAATGCGTGTCTGTGCAGTGCGTGTCTCATCATCGTTTACGGTTTCAATACGCAGGAGTGCAAAGAAACGCTCGCCCTCTTTCGGGGAGCGAATCTGTCCGTAAATTGTATCACCTGTCTTAAGGTTGAAAAGTCTGATCTGGCTTGGAGAAATGTAGATATCATCGGGACCGGGAAGATAACTGTTCTGGGGTGAACGGAGGAAACCGTATCCGTCAGGAAGAATTTCCAATGCACCAGAAGCAAAGATGATTCCACCATGATCTGTATGTGTCTTAAGGATTACGAAAATCAGATCCTGTTTTTTCAGTGCAGCAAGATCATCACGCTGTATTCCGTACTGTCCGGCCAGCTCTCGCAGATTATGCATTCCCATGGCTGTAAGTTCATTGATTACAAGTCTTGGTTTAGGCGGCTGGAAAGTGTCCTGTGCATCAGAAACAGGAACTGCTGCGGGATTTGCAGATGTCTGGTCAATCTGTTCACTGGATTCTGTATTTTCGGCTTTAATAAAAGGCTTGCGGTTTTCTCTTGGGGCTCTCGGTTCACGAGGCTTTTTTTCATTGTCTTTCTGTACGGAAATTCTAGGTTTTTTAGGACCTCTTGCCCGGACCACTACAGTTCGTTCCGGTGTTTCTTTTTCCTGTGTTTGAGTTGGTTCAGAAGGGGTTTGTTCACTTGGCTGCAAATCCAGTGTACCCTGTTGTTCAGCTTCTGATGACCCTTTGGAATCCGGTCCTTCAGCAAAAGACCGACTTGGGATAAGTGCCATTAAAAACTCCGTGTGTAAAATGATTTCTTAAAAAGAAAAGGATAAAAACA
The DNA here is from genome assembly GCA_045599005.1 of Treponemataceae bacterium. Taxonomy (GTDB): domain Bacteria; phylum Spirochaetota; class Spirochaetia; order Treponematales; family Treponemataceae; genus Treponema_I. Next base: position 219,457 of record JAZRVF010000025.1, on the reverse strand, counting down.
TAAATCGTGTTTTTTTCAATATACAAGTTTTCATATTCTTGTGCAAGAGATTTTTTTTACATTTATAGATTATATAAAAGACGTTTTTATGCTATAATCAGAGACAATCTGGAGTAAATCATGAGTTTTAACAACCTGAATTTTTTTGAACAGCGCTACGATGAAGAGGCAAAAGGCTGGTCTGAAGGCGTTTATTATCCCCGCGAAAAAAAACTGATTCCTGCAACAAAGGAAAAAATTGGGTCAGATGACGATAATGTCCTGCATTTTTGCAGCAGAAACTGGACAGAAACGGAAGTTACCGGTTTCGGAATTTATAATTACCGGGAGACAGTCTGCATCCAATGCGAAACAGGAATGACAGACGGAAAATGGTCACTTGTTTTTGAAAACCACGGTGATACTGACTGTAAAATCTGTGTTTCAGTGAACAGTATTGAGAAAGCGGCAGAAACTCTGGTTTGCGCAGGAAAAACTGCTTCTTTGGAATTCCATATCTGTTCAGCAGAAAAAGTTTCTTTCCTTGAGATTTTTGTCCCTGATGAAGCAAAAACAAAGGAAGATGCGAAATTCTATGACATTTGGCTTGCAGGCTGTGAATGGAAAGAAGATGAGAATGTGAAAACCCGTTCCAAAAATGGAATTTTTGTTGCTTCTGACTCAACGGCACAGACATATGAAGACTTTTATTATCCACAGACCGGTTGGGGACAGGTTCTCCATCGTTTTTTTGAAACGGATTGTGAAGTTGTGGAATCCGTGCCAGAAAAAGCCCGTTATCCCCAATGCAGAACCTATGAGAAAAAATCCCTTTTTATTGAAAACCGTTCCATCGGAGCCCGCAGTTCAAAATCATTCATCACGGAAGGAAAATGGGATGCCCTTCTTGAACGGACAGTGCCCGGTGATGTGGTGCTTGTCCAGTGGGCCCATAATGATGCAACCGCAATCCGCCCTAACCGCTATGTGGCGCCAGAAAACTTCGCTTTCTATCTGGAAAAATACATTGATTCATGTCAGGTCCGGAAGGTAATATGTATTCTTGTCACCCCTATTTCCAGACGAAACTGCGATGAGCATGAAGGAAAGTTCCCTGTTTCTTTTGGCCCATACCGTGATGTAATGATCAGACTTGGTGCGGAAAAAAATGTACCGGTGATTGACCTTGGCGGAAAAAGTAATGCCCTGCTTAATCAGGAAGGCCCGGAAGGCGCAAAAGATTTTTACCTTTGGACAAAAGCCGGAGAATATCCGGAAAGCGCCTATGCCGGTGGAGTTTCTGACAATGCCCATCTTCAGGAATACGGAGCGCTGCAATATGCCCGGATTGTTGCTGAAAGCCTTAAGGAAATGGGATTTTTTGCTGACAGAATTGATTCTTCAAAGGTTGAGATTAAAAAGCCTGAACACATTCTTTCTGCTCCGGTTGAAGTGCCACCCGACGTTCCCCAGGGATTTGCATTGCAGGAACTGCATGTGGAAAATGGAACCGCAAACTTTCTTCTCATCTGGAATGATGTTGACGGTGCTGTCTCTTACACAGTCTACCGCAAAGGATCCGTGGATTTTCAGTTTTCACCGGTAAAGACAGTCACAGCAGAAGAAAAACGGTCCTCTGCTGTGATGCCCTTTGTACTACCTGCAAGCGATGTCTATCAGGTTTATGTATGTGCAAAGTTTGAGAACGGCACAGAAAGCCCCCGAAGCCGGATAATCGAATTCAGGGCCTGAAAACCGTTTTTACTCTGACAGTTCAGGCAGGACTTCGCGGAAATCCATGTCAGAAGCATAATAGAAGCTTGTGTAACATGGCTGGTTGTAGCAGTTGTTCTGCCAGGCAATTCCTGTCCTGTACTGTATGTCATGAAGCAGTGTGAAAAGTTTGTGCTTTGTAATCTCAGTGTTTGTGTAAATCCGCAGCGATGAACTGTCTTTGGTTCTGAGGACAATTTCTTCCCGGAAATCTCCGAAAATATCCGCAACAAGGCAGGGGTTTCCTTTTGTACCGTTGTTTGTAAGCGTGTTCTCAGGGTTCAGCATCACTCCGTGGGTGTTGTCATTTATGACACCGGTATGTTCCCCGTTAAGGTAATCTTCTGAGTCTGTCAGCTGTGTCGTAAGATCAGCTGCCCAGCGTATGCTCATGTTTGTGGATAGATGCGGGACATCAAGTTTCTTTCCCTTGCAGCTGTAAACATCCTTGACCCAGACCTGAAGCCCTCTTTCTCCCGGAACAATGTCACCGATCATGCAACGTCCAAGATCAGTCTCTGCATATTCACCGAAATAGACCTTTCCTGTTTCCGCGTCTCTCAAAGCAAAACCGTAGGGTGCATATTTCGCGCCCTCAAAAACATTGAAAATCTCGTAGCCCGGCAGATCTGGATTGATGTTGGCCACATGCATCGCATCACCGTGCCCAAGCTTTGCAACTGTCCCGTCAGGAAGTCTGTCAAAACTGCTGTAAAGAACTGAACCGTCATGGTCAATGCAGCAGCCACCGTAAATGATCTCCTGAAAACCGTCCCCGTCAACATCCGCTGTAGACAGACTGTGGTTCCCCTGACCGGCGATAATTCCGTAGACAGGATCAGTTCCCTGGGCACCGTGAGGCCACTCGTTAAAGGGATTTGACATCGGTACGTGACCGGAATCAATTTTCCAGACCTGATTGAATCTGTGCTCAAAGAAATCATAGGCGGCAATGCATGTACGTGTATAATATCCGCGGCAGACAATAAGATAAGGTTTTTCTCCATCAAGAAATGCCACGCCAGAAAGGAAACGGTCCACACGGTTGCATGGTTCGATGCGGCGCATAGCGTAATCACCCCATAAAAGGCCGTCATCTTCCCGTGGGAAGGGAAAATCGATTGTCTCAAGTTCAGAGCCGTCCCCGGCAAACATTGTCATGTATTCAGGGCCTTCATAAATGAATCCTTCAAATTTGTCCAACTGATTTTTCGGGCTTCGGGAAGGCGCGAAATCTTTTATGAAGTAATCAACAAGTTTTTCTGCATCTCCGGAGCAAAGAGGGTATGTGTACTGTTTTTCAACACCGAAACATTCTTCCAGAGTTGTTGGCCAATGTCCTGCAACTACTTCCGGATGATTCTGCCAGTTCATGAAAACCTCTTTCAGATGGTCTCTGAAATCTTCGGCACTGCAGACATAATTGTCCTCATTTGACACGCCTTTCTCAACATCTCTTTCCGGCAATGTAATGAACTTTTCGTCTTTTATCGAACCGTCCACGTTGAATCTGGTGATTTTTGTTCCCGGTGCGGTTTTCATTGAAACTTCGGCTTTTCCGTCACCGTCAAAATCGTAGACCATGAACTGGGTGTAGTGGGCACCGCTTCTTATGTTGCAGCCCATGTCAATGCGCCAGAGAATAGTGCCTGACAGAGTGTAGCAGTCAATGAAACAGTTTCCGGTGTATCCTTTTATTGAAACATCATGGGAATTGGAAGGGTCCCATTTGACAATAAATTCAAGGTTTCCGTCACCGTTTACATCACCGATACTAATGTCATTTGCGGAATAAGTGAAATTTTCACCGGCAGGGGTTACTCCGTCCTCAGGTTTCTTCAGCGGAATATCAATGAAGTTTGAACCGCTTTTCCAGACCTCGGTTTCTTTGCAGGCTTTTTCACCGGGAGTCATCGGAATGCTGTCATAATCACCAAGAAGTTCCACCTGGTATCTGTCATTCTGACATCCTGACCTGTCAAGATAATTGGTGCTGTCCTGAACTGTGGCAAGTAATCCTCCATTTTTGTAAACACCGAAGGCCCCGCTTTTAAGGGAAGTTTTGGAAGCCCCGGTCACTTCGCTTTTAAAAAGCCTCCAGCTGAGAAAAACGCCCTCTGAAGTTTTTACAGCAATAAGTCCACGGTCAAAATGTTCAATCTGTGGATTAAGTTTTGCTGTGACAGGAGTTTTTAGCACCTGGCTTTTGGCAATTACAGAAGAATCAAGACCTGAGTGTGCACAAATCTGCACATAATAAGGAATGACAGGTGCTTTTTTCAGAACAGCTGTGCATTTTTTTATACCTGTTAAGACTTTGAATTCCATAGAATCCCTTTTTCTGTCTTTCCAGTTTAAAGAATATTCTCCTGCCCCACCGATACTGTCCCATTCAAATTCAACAGTTGTACCTGTGGTCCTGATCACTCTAAGATTGAACAAATCTTCCATTATTTTCTCCTGTAAAAAAACAAAAATTCGGTCTACTCTTTTTACCTGACTTCAGTTTCACGCTTTTCTGAATGCATTTGAATCCGCTTTTTCCAGAAGTTTTTTTATTCCATTCAAATCTTCTGGCAGACTTTCCCTTATAAATTCAAGAACCATGATTACATTCAGACACCATTGAGCAGTGAAATTTGTGGTGATCCAGGGAATCTCTTTAAGGTCACTTTGATTACCCTGATTCTTCAAAGTTTTTGCATCAAATCCTTCAGTATTATTTTCTGAAATCAAAGTTTCCAGCAATGTTCTCCAGGTTTTATCCGCAAGTCCCGGATTCTTAAGATAATCAGCCCCGAATGCACCTAGAGCGGTTGCCATAAATGGAAGTGTTGACTCTCTGTCACCGATGATTCCATCTGACTCTTTAAGCTGCTCCTCATGAGACAGGAAATAAAAACGTCCGTGTCTGGCAAGCATCTCAAAAAAATCAGCATTTTCCATAAGATCCGCAGTTTCAAGCCAGATCTGAGGTGCGCCCATACAAATCTGGAGGTGACATCCGCCTGTTGTATTTTCACCGATATAACGGAGATGACAGGAATGGGGATCGAATTCAAAATCCGGGCCGCTGGAAAGCTGTAAAGGCGCTTTTTTTATGTCCTCAAGCCCTACTTTAATTTTTTCCAGGTATTTTGGATCATTTTTTCTTTCCCATTGAGTCATCCAGTTTGAGACAAGACTTGACCAGTCCGGACCGCTTCTTGCATGACTTGGGAAAACCATTTTGTCTTTAGGATAAAAGTCACCCAGAGGATCTTTCTGGAGGAAAGACAGTTCATTGTCTTTCAGTTCGTCAAAAATATCTTCAAGACGGTAATCGCCTGTCAGGTAATACAAAAATCTATGATGATGGGCCATAGCGATGCGGGCTTCTTTACAGGGACATCCCCAATGACGCACATTATGCCGGCTTCCAAGACCTTTGTATTTTCCAAGGTGATAAACATCGGTCTCGCTTGCATGCCGGGAAAGTTTCTCTGCAAGTGTAAAAACTTCTTCACGGCCTGTACGCATAAAATAAAGCCATAGCCACAAAGTCGGAACAAGTTCCGTATTGTCCCAGGCATAACCGCCCACATCATATTTCCACTGGTGCCGGACCGGGTCATAGGAATGCATCATGTCACCGTAATTAAACAGTCCGTACCAGTTCCGCTGTTCAACTTCGTTTTTATAAAATTCAAAGGCTTTTTCAAGCTGATTTTCCAGGAAAATCTCTGATTCAGAATCAGTTCTGGGTAAAGACCAGAAACCGAAAGCCTTATGATCATGATAATATTCGGGGGTTCCAACAAAAAGAGCCGGTGACTGAAGTTCGTTGCAGAAATCATAAAGACGGCTGTCTTCAGGAATAATTTCTTTTTCAAAGGCAAAGGCGCATTCGCTTGTTACTGCAATTCCATATGGAGTAGCCCCTTTGTAATCATAGCCTTCGTAACAGACCTGATTATATCCCCTTTCAGCATAATGACGGAAATCCATTGCGGCCGCTTCCGGTGACCAGAACCAGACAGTCGCTTCTGCAAGTTCTCCGGACAGTCCTGAAACTTCTATTCCAGAAGGATAAGTCTGCCAGAAATCCTTTGAAGAAATAAGCACACTTCCATTTTCCCCGCCGAAAGCACAGGTTCCCTTTGAACGCATTCCATGAAGACTGTCGACAAAACAGAGATTTTCTCCTGAAAGCCTCTTCTTTATTGCAAAATGACTGGGAGAATCCTGGCAGATTACATATCTGTCCCAGTATGGTGTTGCCTCAAGGACTTTACTGATTGTGGCAGCGTCCTCTCCTTCCGGTAAAATCATCTGTCCATTCATCTGGGAAATATAAAGTTCCGGCCTGATTCTGGGACGCCAGGACATAAGTGGAACGGAAACTTCGTGGAATATTCCGTTGTCTCCGGAGATTTTGATATGCCTGTTATAGGGGGCACCTTCCACTGGGCGCTGGAAACTGATTCCGATTCCTTTGAGGAAATCACGGTTTTCATCGCCATCATACATGAAAGTGTGCATAAAACGGATGTTACGTCCGTCCGCTGAAATGTACATGCGGATGACAAAGGGAATCAGATTCTGATGGATTCCTTCATAGCGGATTACAGTCTGGACACTGCCGTGTTCCTCAATGCAGATAGAGTCAATCCTGCCAGTATAATCACGTATCACGCTTCCCAAGGACACAGATCTCGTGGATTCTGACATTCCTGATGAAAGCGGATTCTCTATTTTCAGAACGGCTTTTCCGTTCTTTGCTTCAATTTTATTTTCTGTTCGGATACAGTCAAAAAGACAGGATCTGTCTCCGCCAATTTCTATTGTTACTGATCGGGTGTAAATGCACGCGTAATCAACTTTTTTTCCTGTGTAGTCTGTTTTTTTTCCTGAATTGGCCGGAATTTTCGGAAGCACATCAATGCGCATAAGATTTTCGGGCGTAACTGGGGTTTTTAATTCCGGGGAAAGAGGAAGAACTTCAATTTGATTTCCCAAGGTTTTACAATCTGCAGTATGACTAGTCCATTTTATTGAACCGTCAGGCCACCAGGCTGTAACACGGCTTTGAAGAGAAACAGTTTCTCCCAATTGATTTCTGCAGAAAAAATTTTGTCCTTCAGGACATTCGCCTCTGTTCCACATGCATCCGAAAGAAGTTGTCCCGGTTATAGTCTGTGGTCTAATGTTGTGTAAAATCATTTTAATTGGAAAGCTAAAAAAAATAAAAAAAACGTTAAAAAAAACGGGCAGCAGAAAATCCACCACCCGTTCCACATCACAGTCAACCTTCCGCTTTTACCGCGGAAGGAAAAACGGATTGAAAAGATTATTTGTTAGCAGCGTACTGAACGTTTACTTCGTCGATAATCTTCTTTCCGCCCTGATCGTACCAGCGTTTCCATGCATCCTGGAGCTGTGTCTTGTTGATTTCTCCACAGATGTACTGTGTACGAGCCTGTTTGATGATTTCAGCAAGTGTTGCACCGATGTCTGCATATGTCTCAGAGTTGATCAGGAAAGATGCGGCAGGGTTAACAATTGCTGACTGGAGAGCTTTTGCATAAGCAGCGTTCTGAGCGTCAACGTAAACAGTGTTCTTTACGTGAGGTTCTGTAACGTGTTCTGCAGAAGGCAGGAATGCCAGCATCTGGTTCAGACCCATGTAGTTTGCAGCCAGTGTTGTGTCTGTTGTGTCATCGTCTACCAGGAAGCCTTCTTCGTCAATGTGGTAGTTGATTCCCTCAAGACCATACTGTGTCAGGATGAGCATTTCGTCATCATTGAGTTTGTCCAGAAGTGTCAGAGCTGCTTCGATTTTTTCAGGTGTGTTGCATGTTGATGCACTCAGAGTGAAGAAACCGTTGTAACCGGCTGTGGCAAGTGTTCTTCCGTTTACTGCACCATAAAGGTTCATTGAAGCGGGTTCAGAAGGATTTACAACAGAGGGAGTAAATGTTGCTTCTTTCGTGAAGTATTCCCATACGCGGCGAGCACCGTCCATAACGTCAATGTAAACACCGTTCTGTCCTGTTTTACAACCGTTTGACCATGTGTCTGTTGTGCGAACAGCCCAGTCAGCAGGCATAAGTCCATCGTCATAAACTTTTTTCAGCCAGTCCAGTGCAACCATGTATTCGTCCTGCATATGAACAGGAACCAGTTTTCCGTTTACGTCAGCCCATTCGTTTCCACATCCGAACCATGTCTGGATAATGTCAAAAGGACCTGTGTATGAAGTCATCTCCATACCGATTGTATCGTTGATTCCGTTTCCGTCAGGGTCACCATATGTGAAAGCATAAAGCATGTCATATACGTCATCGGGGTTTTTGGGCTCAGCGATTCCGAGTTTGTCAGCCCAGTCCTGGCGGTATGTAAGACCATAGCGTCCTACAACACGTGTACGGGGAATAGCAATCAGCTGTCCGTCAACTGTCAGGCTGTCTGCAACAGATTTGAGCATTTTTGACAGATTGGGATATTTTTTCTCATCCCAGATATATTTGCTCAAGTCAACAAATGCACCGTCTTTTGCAGCACTTACGATGTTACCTGTAAGTGTACCGCCGTATGTCATGATCATAGGCATCTGTTTGGGGTTTGCCAGTGTCAGAGTGATTTTTTCTGACAGAACATCATTGAGAACCCATTCGATTTCAACATCGCATCCGCAGTAATCTTCAATCTGTTTAAGAATCTGAGCTGCGTATTCACCAACGTTACACTGACCTGCATAGAAGTCAATTGTCTGGAATGTAACTTTTACACGCTCGTTAGAAGCGGCTGCCTTGGTATCCTTACGTCCACCGGCAAAAACCAAACCTGCAATGCAAAGCAATGCACACAAAACAACTAATGCTTTTTTCATTCTATCCTCCATTTTCAGAATGTAAAAACAATTATTTTTACGGAGCAAAAGCTCCGCATTGTAACAATTTCTTTGTTAAAGGCAATCAACCTTTAACTGCACCGACCATAACACCTTTGGTAAAGTATTTCTGGATAAAAGGATATGCACAGAGAATCGGAACAGTAGCAATTACTGTACAAGCCATTTTAACAGCTTTATCAGGCGGCGCACCGTATACATCGTAATAATCCTGGGCAAGCTCAGAAATCTGTGAAGTAAGCATGATGATTGAGCGCAGCTGAATCTGTACCGGATAAAGAGCGGATGTCTTCAGGTAGATCATTGAAGCAAAGTAATCGTTCCAGAAACCTACTCCGTAAAACAGTGAGATAGAAGCAATCACAGGCTTTGACAGGGGAAGAACGATCCGGAAGAAAATTCCCATGTCGTTACAACCGTCAATGTATGCCGCATCCTCAAGCTCCTGAGGCATCTCCTGGAAAAAGTTCTTTATGATGATCATGTTGAAGGGACTGATAAGTCCGGGAAGGATAAGCGCCCACCAGCTGTCATAAAGACCATAAGCCGTGTTAACAATGTAGGAAGGAATCAGTCCTCCTGAAAAGAGCATTGTAACGATTACAAGGTTCAGTACAAAGTTTCTTCCCCGGAAATGATACTTTGAAAGTGGATATGCAAAAGTCAGTGAGAAAGCCATGCACATGAAAGTACCAAGAAGCGTAAGGATTATTGAGTTACGCAGACCCTGAAGAATGTTCACCTGGTTGATCGCATAAGTGTAAGCATTCAGAGACCAGACTTCAGGAATGATGAAGAATCCTTTTTCTGTAAGCTCCTTATCTGTTGCGAAAGAACCTGCAAGAACATAAAGGAAAGGAAGAACTGTCGCGACAGCTGCCAGTGCCAGAATAAGGTAGATTATATAATCACCTAATGTAAGTCTGTTAAGTTTACTTTTTTTGGCCATTTTAATCACCTTTATCAATAAATACCGGCTTCGCCGACAACTTTTGCAAGTTTATTTGAACCGAGAACCAGGATCATTCCAACCACTGATTTGAACATACCGGCGGCGGCAGAGAATGAATACTGACCGTTGACAATACCGCGTGTATAAATGTAAGTATCAAAAACATCAGCATAAGCAATGTTCAGGTCGTTTCTCATAAGGAAGATCTGCTCGTAACCAGTGTTCAGAAGACTTCCGACGCGGAGAATAAGCATCATGATGATTGTGCTTTTAAGTGCCGGAAGTGTAATGTGCCACATAAGCTGCCAGCGGCCTGCACCGTCAATACGTGCGGCTTCGTAAAGCTGCTGGTCCACTCCTGACAGGGCAGCCAGGAAAATGATCGTTCCATAACCGGCTTCGCGCCAGATGTCCTGGCCGACAATCAGCCCCCAGAAACTTTTTCCGTTTGACAGAATATCAAAAGCTTTGCCGCCCAAAGAAACAACAATGTGATTGACAAGACCGTCAGTTACGTTAAAAAGCTGATAGGTCAGACTGGCAACAATAACCCATGATACAAAGTGTGGAATGTAGACCAGAGTCTGCACAAAGCGTTTGTAAGTACTGTGCCTGACTTCATTAAGAAGAAGAGAAAGGATGATCGGAGCCGGGAAATAAATCACCAGCTGCAAAAGACTGATTCCTAAAGTATTGCGTAACAGTCGGAAAAAGTCTGCGGTGCTGAAAAATTTGCGGAACTGTTCCAGTCCCACCCATTTACTGGCCATGATTCCTTTAAAAGGACTGTAGTTTTTGAATGCGATTATCAAACCGCCCATCGGAACATAGCGGAACATGATAAAATAAACCGCACCCGGAATCAGCATAAAATAGAGCCATTTATGCTGCTTGAAATATTGGAAAAAAGTTTTTTCCCTGGAAAGCAGTCGTGTTTCGTTTTTAGACATATTCACCTCGTGGTTTTATGTCCTGATTTTCCACTGTGAATTTAAATTACGTCTATAATCATTTTATTGAATTTACATTTTTTGATGTTTTTTAAATATTTCGTGACGTTTTTGTACTAATTTTTAAACAATCAATAAAGCTTTCTGAATTTTCCTGGAGTGATTCCTGTCATCCTGCTGAAGAAACGGATGAAATTCTGAGGATTTCCATAATTCAGTTCTTTTGCAATTTCACCCACTGAAAGTTCAGTTTCAAGAAGAAGACGTTTCGCCTCATTCAACTGGTATTCTTCTGTGTATTCTGTGAAAGTTCTGTTCTTTTCAGTCTTCAGAAGCTTCCATATGGAAGTGGGATGAACCTCAAGAATGTCTGCGCACTCAGCAAGTGTAATATCCCCTTTTTTCTGGGCAATCAGGTCCTGAATCCGGTTTAAAAGCGCATAAGAATTGTTCTCAAGATAAGCAAGTCTTGTCTTGATTATTGGATCCACACACTTTCTTTTTATAAGACGCCGGGTATGATCCAATTCTGCAGTGTTGATAAGCTCACGGTAGACAGAGACAACTCCGTCAGGGTAAACGTCCTGCAAACGGAGACCAAGTTCTATTGTGGTAAGCCATATTGTGTTGACAAAACGGATTTTGCATACCAGAAGTTCATGATCACGTCCTGAAAAACCACGCAGATAGGTGATAAAACCGTCTGTTGCGTGATAACAGGTTTCCAGATCACCGGAACGGATCCCGTTTCTTATTTCTTCCTCATAATGGGCGTCATAACCGGGTGCGGAGACAATTTCCTGGGACACATAAAAATTACAGCCCTCCGAATCTTTTCCTGAAGCAATAGCATTCAGGCTTTCCCGGTATGCACGGCTCATGCGCATTATCTGTGATTGGGTTCCACTGACTCCCATGAGAATCTCATAGTCTGTTGTTTCTACAGCGCTTTTCTTTATGCCTTCATAAAAATCGGTGATTTTTTTCAACAGAAGGTCTTCATCATTCTCTGAGAAAATCGCAAAAATGGCGCTTGCCGTATAAAGAGGCGGCATCCAGGCCAAAGATTTAATTTCCTGCGGCAATTCCTGGAGAATTCTGAGACAGAGAGCATCCTCGTCCACAACATCGATTGTTTCCTCATCATGAAAATTCAGGACAACAGTGCAGGCTGCAAAAAAAGTGTTGGGAACAAGGCCGAATCTTTCAAGAAATTCACTGCATTCCTCAGCCTTCACTTCTCCTCGAATCAATCTCAGCTCAAAAAGTTCCATTAAACGCATCTGCTGCTGATCAACAATCATCTCAAGAACTTTCTTGTCATTTTTCAAAGTCCTTAGGCTTCCCGCCACCAAATTCAGATCCGTACCATATTCATTGATTTTTTCCTTAATACCCTGCTCATTAATTTCTTTAATAAGATTATCAACCGGGCTGTAAAGGAAAAAACCGAGAAAGACCGCTGAGATACAGAACAAAATAAGAATCGGAACCAATATAAAAGAAAACTTATAACTTGGCGCTACTTTTGAAAGATCATAAAAAACTGTATATTTCCAGCCAAGAATGTTGCTTGTTTTCTGGGACGACAGGAAATTTGACGGAAGTTTTGCATCCGGTCTGCAGAAAGCCGCAGATTCCGGATTACTTGCATAAACAATATTTCCGTTCTCCTCCTGGACAACAATTTCATGCTGTCTTTCCAATAGATTTGTCAAAGAGGATTTCCAGGTCTCAAGGTTGATTTTTGAGATAAAAAAACCAAATGTATTATAGCTTGCAGAAGGAAGCCACATTATCAGATTCAATCCATCATTTTCCAATGTGACTCTGTAATTCCGGTCAACTCTGTTGATATCTGTTTCCGGTTCAGTGTATTTCCAGTAAATCTTTGTCCGTTTTTCCGTTTTTTCCTGATTAATCGAGTCAAGAATCTCTTTATTGAAAACTTCGGGGACTGTAAAAAGTCCTTTATTGTTCAAAACCCAGTCAGTTTTCAGATTTGCAAATGTAAAACCCAGAATCCAGTCATTAAAAAGGCCGTTTCCAGCAAGTTCATCGTATGAAGTTTTGTAATATGAGTAATTATTGTAGGTAACCTTGTTATCAAGCATCCATTTGATACTGTCGCTTTCTGCCATAAGGACATAATATTCCCGTAAATTGGAAAGCATCTCATCATTTCTCTGCACAAGTCTTTTACTGAGATTCTCAGTCTCAAGAAGTGCATTTTCTCTTGTAGTTTTTTTCCAATCCGAATAAATGTAGATTGCAAAAGAAGAGATCACCAGAAGAAGAAGAACTAAGAGTCCCAGGAAAATTGTGGCTTTATAACTTACAGAACGTTTTTTCAAGAATCACCTCAGTCAGAAAGAGCAGTCAGTTCAGACACTTTAAGGTTTGAATATTCAGCGACCATGGGAGCCAGCTGCCGGAAACCGATCTTTCCCTTTTTCAAAGCCGGCCCGAATGTTTTGCCATCATCAGAGAACTCAAAAACATTAAGCCCGTTTATTGAAAAACTGATTCTGTCACGGAATTTTACTATTTTCATGTGGAAAGGCTCAATGCAATCTGCCGCATCGGGAATGGGATCTGCACCCTGGGCAACAAGATGAAAGCCATAACTTTTACGGAGATTACATGTGTGAAAAGCCCTTTCATCCGGTTCTTTCCGGCGGAAATAGGACAGATGAAAAGCATTGATATCCCCATGATGGTACTGGACATAATCTCCAGTCCTTTTCTCCAGACAGGGATCAAATAAATCAACCTGATTTTTCCCCATTGCAGAGAAAAAAATCATGCCTAAACCCGGTTCCTCCAAAGGTAAAAAATCCCATTCAATTGCAAGATCGGAAGGAAAATCATTCTTACACCAAAGAACAAAATTTGCTTTCTGGCCATTTTCCGCCGGAAGAGCATTTTTCATACGGAGACGATTGTTCTCAAAACTGAATACAGCCTTCCCTTCCAGAACAAAGTTCTCTATGTCAGCTGCTGATTCAAGAGGATTTTCATAAATTATTTTTTCTTTATAAACCAAAATAAAAGATCTCCGAAGCGCAAAAAAAATCCCGAAGCGTTCACCCCGGGATTTTCATTATGTAAAACTAAGTTTTACAGTTTATTCGCTCTTTACAGATTCACAGATGTTGAGTTCTGTTTCTTTGTCAAAGAACTTAGCTTTTTCCATAACAGGAACAAAGTTTGTTGTCATACCAAGCTGGAACTTAAGGTCCGGTGATGTACGAACAACCAACTGCTGTGTCTTTGTCTGCAGGAACAGGTTTGTTTCAGCACCCAGTGGCTCAATAACAGATACTTTCATCTGCATATTGTTTGCAACTGTAGGATTGTCAGCGTATGTCATGTCCTCAGGGCGGATACCGAAGTAAACTTCTTTACCAACATAAGCCTTAAGAGTCTTAGCCTGCTCATCAGTAGGTGTAATCTCGAAAGAACCTTCGTCAGCAACCAGTTTTCCACCTTTTTCAAGGATTTTGACTGTCAGGAAGTTCATTGGCGGTGAACCGATGAAGCCAGCAACAAACTTGTTGATCGGGTGGTTGTACAGGTACATAGGTGATCCGATCTGCTGGATTTTTCCGTCTTTCATAACAACGATCTTGTCTGACATTGTCATAGCTTCGATCTGGTCATGAGTAACGTAAATCATTGTTGCCTTGAGGCGGTGATGCAGGTCAGAGATTTCTGCACGCATCTGTACACGAAGTTTAGCATCCAGGTTAGACAGAGGTTCGTCAAACAAGAATACTTTAGGATTACGAACGATAGCACGTCCAACTGCAACACGCTGGCGCTGTCCACCGGAAAGTGCCTTGGGTTTGCGGTCAAGAAGTTTCTCGATATCAAGGATACGAGCAGCTTCGTTTACGCGGCGTTCGATTTCTGCTTTGTCTGTCTTGCGGATTTTAAGACCGAAAGCCATGTTGTCATAAACTGACATATGGGGATACAAAGCATAGTTCTGGAATACCATTGCGATGTTACGATCTTTAGGGGGAACGTCATTCATGAGTTCACCGTCGATGTAAAGTTCACCTTCTGTGATGTCTTCCAGACCGGCTACCATACGGAGTGTTGTAGATTTACCACATCCTGAGGGACCTACGAACACAACGAATTCCTGGTCTTCTACAGTGATGTTTGCGTTGTCAACAGCGCGAACATTGCCGTCATAGACCTTTCCGATTCCTTTGAGTTCAACTTTTGCCATAAAGCTAAAAGCCTCCAAAAATTATTTTATCTATTTGAATATAAATCACAAAAACATATCTGTCAAATTTTTTTTAGAAAAAAATAATTTTTTCTTGATGGATGACAGATAACGAACACTGTGTCAGCCTGATTGAAAGATCAGACTTTAATCTCTGCTGTAAGTCCAAGAGAATCACGGTTTGCTTCAAGAACAGGTTTCACATTCTTTGAAAGGAATGCATCAACCTGCTCTTTTGATCGTCCCACATACTTTGCAGGATCCATTGTTGCCTCAAGATCCTCAAGACTCATATTGAAAGTCGGGTCCTCTGAAATAAGCTGGAGAAGATTGTTGTCCAATCCCTTCTGCTTTACGTTGGCGGCGGCTTCCATAGAAAGTGTCCTGATCCGTTCGTGAAGTTCCTGACGGTCACCTCCGGCCTTCACCGCATCCATCATGATGTTTTCAGTTGCCATGAAAGGAAGTTCACTGCGGAGACGTTTTTCAATCACTTTCTCGTTGACCACAAGACCGTCAACAACATTCATGCAGAGATCAAGGACACCGTCCATCGCCAGGAATGCCTCCGGGATTGAAAGGCGTTTGTTCGCGGAATCATCCAGAGTGCGCTCAAACCACTGTGTCGCGGAAGTGATCGCAGGATTGAGTGCATCAATCATCACATAGCGTGAAAGAGAGGCAATGCGTTCACTTCTCATCGGGTTACGTTTGTAGGCCATGGCAGAGGAACCGATCTGTGATTTCTCAAAGGGCTCCTCCACTTCCTTAAGATGCTGCAGAAGGCGGATGTCATTGCTCATTTTGTGGGCGCTGGCGGCAATTCCTGCAAGAACATTACAGACCCTTGTGTCCACTTTGCGGGAATAAGTCTGGCCGGAGACAGGGTAACATTCCTTGAAGCCCATTTTTTCAGCGATTTTAGGATCGATCATGTCGATTTTTTCTTGGTCACCGTCAAAAAGTTCCAGGAAGCTTGCCTGCGTCCCTGTGGTTCCTTTTGAACCGAGCAGTTTCATGGTGCCAAGGACAAAATCCAGTTCCTCAAGGTCAAGCATGAACTCCTGGATCCAGAGTGTGGCACGTTTTCCCACGGTTGTGGGCTGTGCAGGCTGGAAATGGGTGAATGCAAGCGTAGGAAGGCTTTTATATTTTTCTGCAAAAGATGCAAGTTCGTTGATTACATTGAGGAGTTTCTTCCGGATCAGGCGAAGGGCTTCTGTCATAACGATAATGTCAGTGTTGTCTCCGACGTAGCATGATGTGGCTCCCAGGTGGATGATTCCCTTTGCCTTCGGACACTGGACACCGTATGCGTAGACATGGCTCATCACGTCATGGCGGACTTCTTTCTCTCGGGCTTTTGCAACATCATAATTAATGTCGTCTCTGTGTGCCTTCAGTTCTTCAATCTGTTCATCGGTAATGGCAAGTCCCAGTTCTTTCTCTGTCTCTGCCAATGCAATCCAAAGCCGGCGCCAGGTACGGAATTTCATATCCGGTGAAAAAATATACTGCATTTCCGGGCTGGCATAGCGCTCAGAAAGAGGACTAACATAACGGTCATTGGCCATAAATACACCTCATATAAAAAGATGATGCATTCTAACAAAAATCATTTTCTCACGCAATCAAGGCTTTCTTGAAAATTAAACGGGAAAATGCTATTGTAATTTCACTTTACCGGAGGGTCTTATTTATGGATGAAATTGAAAACGGAATTTCCAACAGAACATACGAAGCTGCACTGGAACGCAGCAAAAAAATAGAAGAAGACATTCTTGTCAATCCGAAAAAATACAAAGTCCTTACTGGAGACCGTCCTACGGGAAGGCTTCATATCGGTCATTACTTCGGATCTCTCCAGAACCGTGTAAGGCTTTCAAAACTGGGTGTCCCCACCTGCATTCTTATTGCAGACTATCAGGTTCTGACTGATCACGATGCTTTTTCTGAGATTTCCCAGAACACAAAACAGCTTGTGATTGATTATCTTGCCGCAGGGATTGAACCGGGCGATGATGTGATCATTTACCCGCACAGCTATGTTCCCGAAGCAAACCAGCTGATGCTTCCCTTCCTGACACTTGTTTCCAATGCCGAACTGAGCCGGAATCCTACAGTCAAGGAAGAAATCCAGGCTGCTGGACTTAAAAGTGTAAATGCCGGAATGTATACTTATCCTGTTCATCAGGCCTGCGATATTCTTTTCTGCAAGGGAAACATTGTTCCTGTGGGAAAAGACCAGCTGCCCCATCTTGAGATGACAAGACTTATTGCCCGCCGCTTTAACGAAAAATTTTCTCCTGAAAACCCTGTTTTCCCCGAACCCCAGGCTCTGCTGAGCAAGACACCCAGCATTCTGGGGCTTGACGGTTCCCAGAAAATGAGTAAAAGCCGCGGCAACGCAATTTTCCTTTCTGCCACAGAAGACGAAACTGCAGCGCTCATCAAAAAGGCGAAGACTGATGCCGACCGTAATATTACCTATGATCCGGAAAACCGTCCTGAAGTTGCAAACCTTCTTATGCTTATTTCCCTTTGTACCGGTGAGGAACCGGAGGCAGTTGCCGCAAAGATCGGTGAAGGCGGCGGCGGTATGCTGAAGAAGACACTTACAGAAGCATTAAATGAGAAACTCCGTCCTCTCCGCACAGAGCGAAAACGCCTTGAGGCAGCGCCAGACTACATCCGACAGGTACTGCTGACAGGAAGTGAAAAGGCCCGTGAAATGGCAATTGAGACACTTAAAGAAGTTCGTCATTGCATGAACATGGAAATCTGATTTTCAGACTGACTGCTGAAGGATCCAGGGGCTGCCAAGCATTAAAGCTGCTGACAGATCCTGGATTTTTTTTTCGTCAGGGAGACCTTTCTGGACAACGCAGGCAATTCTGCTTGCGTGACTGGACGGATTTGAGATCACGTGGTCTCCTTTTTCCTTAAAGACGAATTTTTCCCCGGACAGGAGCGGAAAATCATCCTTTACGATTCTACCCTTGAATGCGGGAAGATAATTGTACATTGTGAAGGAATCAGTGTGGTTTTTGAGCCGGTCTTCGGAAAGAGCCTCTGCGTAGAAATCTCTGCTGGCTGTCTGGAAAAGTTCCTTCATTCCGCCGCCCACTCTGGCCGCAAAATCAATCGGAACAGGAATTCCATCTGGATCCAGTTTGAAATCGAACTGGGCGAAAGAAATGTCTTCCTTTGAGAAGAGGGTTTCAAGCCAGTAAAAAACTTTTTCCTGAATAAGCGGGTAATCGTGAAAATCTGTAGAAAGAAGTGAGACAATCTGTGTGCAAGGTTTATCATTTACAAGGACAACATGTTTCCTGCAAAGCCTGAGCAGTTTTTTCTCACCCCTGTTTACAAAACAGTCACAGGAAAACTCCGTCCCTTCAGTAAATTCAGTAAGTATTGCCTTTGTGCCGCTTACATTCATTATCCGCATCGCATGATTTTTGATTCCGGAAGCTTTGTCCATGTAAAAAGCAACTTTTTCTTTCTCCTTAAGAGGAACTATTTCCACCCCATAACCGGAAAAAAGTCCGTCAGGTTTTATCACAATTAAAGAACCCTCGTCCATGTGAGAAACGGCATTTTCGTAAGTGTCAAAAACTGCAGGAACTTTATGTCCCCGCTCCCTGAGGATCCGGTAGAAAAAACTTTTAGACCTGGATGCTTTCAAAGCCCTGTCAGAAACCCTGCAGTGTCCGTTGTTGACGCACCAGGAAATCCAGTTTTCACTCAATGGAACGACAACGCTATCTGAAAGATTCTCAATGTCTTGAGAGAAATCAATCAGGGCTGAGTCTTCCTGTGAGACAAAATCCTTCATGAAAGGTGCATCACAGAAAGACACGTCAAAACCCTGCTCTGAAAAAACAGAACGGATTTTTTCCAGAGAGAACAGACTTGCAGCACCAGCTAAAATCAGTCTGGATGACAAAACAGTCTCCAAAGATCAGAAAATCTGGGCAAGAACATCGTCAAAGGTGGCAACAGGAATGAATGTCAATGATTCTTTAACGATTTCAGGAATCTCATCCAGATCCCTTACATTCTGCTTAGGAATCAGTATGGTCTTGATTCTGTTACGTTTTGCAGCCACAGTTTTTTCTTTCAGTCCGCCGATGGGAAGGACTTTGCCCATAAGAGAAAGCTCTCCTGTCATAGCGAGACGCGGTTTGATTTTTTTACCACAGATAAGCGACATCAATGCGGTTGCCATTGTGATTCCGGCAGAAGGTCCGTCTTTTGGGGTCGCACCTTCGGGAATGTGCAGATGAATGCAGTTTCTGTTGAACCATTCCGCTTTCTTTATCTTGTGTTTAATTGCATAGGAACGGACAAAACTCATTGCAATGGAAGCAGACTCACGCATAACATCACCAAGCTGGCCGGTAAGATAAAGGCCTTCCCTTCCGGCACCAGCCGGCATGTCCATTGCCTCGATCAACAGTGTGTCACCGCCCATACTTGTCCATGCAAGACCGACTGCAGTTCCCACTTTGTCTGCCTTCAGAATCTCTTCCTCATCAAAGACAGGTTTACCAAGATATTTTTCCAGATCCGCTTCTGTAAGTGTTTTTGAGACTTTCTGCTCATCAGCAAGAGCTTTCCGTGCAGCCTTTATTTCTGCGGAATCTTTTTCAGCTGGATTATTCTTTGCGGCAATCAAGGATTCAAGATCTGTTGCAGCTTTTATATAAGAATCTTTTGCGACAATCTCCGCCGCATATTTCCGGTGGATTTTATCAAGATTTTTCTCAAAATTGCGAACCCCGGCTTCACGGGCATATTCATTGGCAATTTTAAGAAGTACGGATTTAGGATATTTCACCTGATTTTTCTGCAGCCCGTTTTTCTCAAGATTTTTTGGGATCAGGTATTTTTTTGCGATCTCAACTTTTTCCTGATCAATGTAACCTGAAAGAGTGATTATCTCAGCACGGTCAAGAAGAGGTTCCGGGATTGAATCAAGAGTGTTTGCTGTAAGAATGAACACAACATTTGAGACATCAAAGGGCAGATCAAGATACTGGTCCCGGAAGGAAACGTTCTGCTCCGGGTCAAGGACTTCAAGGAGAGCGCTGGCAGGATCGCCCTGATAGCTCTGCCCCATTTTGTCAATCTCATCAATCATGAAAACAGGGGATTTGGTTTTGACAATTCTGAGGCCCTGGATAAGTTTTCCCGGCATGGCACCAACGTAAGTACGCCTGTGACCTTTGATCTCCGCTTCGTCACGCATTCCGCCAACTGAAAAACGGAAGAAAGGTTTGTTCATGGCGCGGGCAATTGAGTGCCCCACGCTTGTTTTTCCGACACCGGGCGGTCCCACAAGAAGAATGATTGAACCTTTTGAGTCACCTTTTAGCTTACGGACAGAAAGGTATTCGATGATCCGTTTTTTCACATCATCAAGTCCATAATGGTCGGAATCAAGAATTTCTTTTGCAGCGGCCAAATCATATTTTTCCGGCTCCGGATCTTTCCAGGGAAGACTGGCGATTGTCTCAAGGTAATTACGGGAGACAATGAATTCACTGGAATTGGGCTCCATCAGCTGGAATTTCTCAAGTTCAGAATCAACTGTTTCTTTTATCTCGCCGGTAAAACCGAATTCATCAATTTTTTCCTTGAATTTAAGATATTCAGAGCTTTTAGCATCCGTGGTCATTCCAAGTTCTTCTTTGATGCTCTTCAGTTCTTCCTTAAGAAAGTATTCCCGCTGATTTTTTTCCACACGCTCATTAAGCTCATTTACGATTTTTTTTTGGATCCGAAGAAGTTCCTGCTCCTTTTTAATAAAGACAAGAACTGTCTCTATCCGCTGACGGATGTTTGTCATTTCCAGGATGCGTTGCTGGTCAGTTTTGTCAACATTCAGTATTGAGGCGATAAAATCAGAGATTCTTCCCGCCTGATCAATGTTTGCCATGTTAAGGCGCATCTCTTCTGAAAAAAGCGGATTGTTCTCCGAGATCTCCTTCATCTCACTGATCAGAGCCCGTGTAAGAGCCTTGATCTCAAAGGCATCGCCAAGATCATCCTCAAGATAATCAACAATCGCCATCATGGGATTCTGTTCGTTAAGTGTCTTCCTTATTCTGAATCGTTTGATTGTTGATATGAAAAGATTTATTCCTCCATCAGGAAGATTGATTTTTTTTACGATTCGTCCGGCAGTTCCGACTTTATAAAGATCCTTTACGGTTGGATTCGGAGTCTCATTCTTCAGGAGGACAAGACCTATCAGTCCGTCTTCACTTATGGCGTTCTCAATGTTCCTGATGTCATCCTTGTTCTCAATCATGAGAGGAGTGAAAATTCCAGGGAAGATAGGCCTTCCGGAAAGAGGAATAAGTGTTATTCTTGTATCAAGTGCCTGGTCTGCAGGTATAATTGTTGCTTCCAAATCAATCTCCAGAGAAGTAAAGAATTTCTTCCATATATTATCAATAATTATTGTAATCATAATATAAACATTGATTATTGAGGTGACAATAAAAAAATTTACAAAAAAATTTAAAAAAACACAAAAAAGGACTTGACTAACACACTAAAAATACATTATAAACTTTTCCCCGATTTCAAATTTTTATCATATTGACTAAATAACACCATTCTGTCATAATTCAGACAAGAATTATGGAATCATCAACCGAAATCAGCATTCAAGAAGCCCGTAAACAGTTTGAGAACTGCAAAATTTCCCTTGGTCTGGAAATTCTTACGGAAGCACGGTCTGCTGATCTTGAAAACAATGAGCTCAAGTTTGCAATCAGATGTGCAAATTATTGGAAACCAAAGTTTTTCGACATTGAAAACATCGCTAATGATTTTGCAAGAGCAGAATTCCTTGTTTCCTCCTGGTTGAAATTCCTTGAATTTGCCGGAGAAAATGTTTATCCCCGGATTATTGATTCATTTTGCAGATGCGTTTTCAGAATGGCTCTGGATTTTTACCGATCTCTTTTTGAGGAAAAAGATTCAAACCACAAAGCGGAAGTTTTCAGAAAAGCCGGTCTTTGTTTCAAAATGCTTGGAGACTACGAAAATGCTCTGGCTATGCTGAACGAAGCAAACGTACTTCTTCCTGAAAGTTCACCGATCCTTGCAGAGATGGCTGACTGCTATTCTTTGTGCGGAGAGAACACAGTTGCAAAAATCTTTTTCAGAGAGGCTTTTTTTGTAAAACCTGAACTGGTGGACATTGCTTTCCTTCAATCGGATTTAATTAATAAACTGATTGAACGCGTAAGGAATGACGGTTTCGAAGATGCCCTCCTTAAGGAATGGATTCCTGTTTACGGCGTGATTTACGGTGTTTTTAACATAAAGCGTGAATTGCGTTCTGTGGAGTCAGGAAAACTTAAGCAGGCAATTTTCGGAATGGAATGTGAACTTAAAGAACCGGGATGTGACCCTCAGGTGCTCACTCCCAGGCTCTTAAACAATTATTTTTGGCTGATTGATTATTTTGTGACTACAAATGATGACCAGGCCAAAATCAATGAAATTCTTTTGAAAATTAAACAGTTGAGTCCGGAAGTATACGCAAAATACATTGTGTAAGGACTCACAGAAATTACAGGAGTTATGTGTATGTCAGAAGAATTGGTTAAGACCGTTCAGGGAATGCTGAACGAAGAAAAATGGACTCGGGCTGCTATTACAAACTATACGCAGAACCATTTTAAAGAACTTGCCAATATTGTAGAAAAAGCACAGGCTGAAAACTGCATTGATGAAGTTAAAGCTGTAAGTGACGAACACCTTGCAAATTCAAAGAACAGTATTATCGGACTTTATTTTTCCGGAATGCTGGGACTGAAAAAACGCACTTTGGATAATTCTCCCCTTGAGACACTGCTGAATTTCTTTCTGGACAACCACAAAACCCAGATTGTAACTTACCTGTGTGAAAGAATCCTTGACGAAGATGAGAACAACAAGTTTGCCCTTCACACTCTTGCAGACTGCTATCATGAAGACAATGATGCAAGAATGTGGGAAATTTACGAGAAAATCGTAAAGATTGACTTTGAAGAGTCTGACATTGCCAAACTTCTTGCAGAACGTGAGGAAAAAGAGGGAAATGTTGAAGGCGCTGTTGACTACTACAAGAAAGCCCTTCTCCGCTATATCAACAAGAAGCAGCTTAACCAGGTAAAGGAAATGTGGAATAAGCTGATTGCCCTGATTCCTGAGGAAATCGATTTCTTCTATATGATTCAGCGCAAAGTAGCAAAGAGTCTCGGTGAGGAAAAAAGCTCACTGATGATGATGGAGCTTTACAACTACTACAAAAACGCTGAAAAATGGGACATCGGTCTTGATATCCTTAAACTGATTCTTTCCATTGATGAGAAAGAAGGCTGGGCACGCAAGGAACTGGTAGACTGCTACCGCGGAAAGTATGCGGACCACAGCCAGCTTGAGCACTGCATCACAATCTCAAGTCTTGATTCCCGCTACCGCAACGTTTTTGAGGCAATTGCAGATTTTGAGAAACACATTGCCTTTGACGTTGAGAACTATGTTTTCCACCGTTCATGGGGTGTCGGTAAAATCCGCAAGGTTGAAAACGAGAACATCACAATTTACTTCGGCAAGAAAAACGGAGAGCACGAAATGTCTCTCAAAATGGCAGTAAGCGCACTGCAACCTCTTGCAAAAAATCATATCTGGGTTCTGAAGGCAACAAAAAAGAAAGAAGTCCTTCATGACAAAGTAAAAGATGACCAGGAATGGACACTCAAAACAATCATCAGAAGTTTTGACAACAGCTGTGACTTTAAACGCATCAAAGCCGAGATTGTTCCTTCAATTCTTTCTACAACTGAATGGACCGGATGGAGCACAAAAGCCCGCAAGATTCTTGATGAGAACGAGATTTTCGGTGTAAACCCCAACGACATCACACAGTACACAGTACGTGACCGTGCGATAACAAAGGAAGAAAAACTGTCCAATGAGTTTAAGGCTCAGAAGCAGTTCTACCCACGTGTGGACATTCTTATGCGCTTTGCTGAAATTGACACAGAAAACGACCTGTTCAGTGACATGTTCTCCTACTTTGCAGGTTTCCTCCGTTCTTTCAGCACAATCACAGACCAGACACTGGCAGCATTCCTTGTTGTCCGCCGTCTGGTACAGGAATTCCCTCACCTTAACACAGGTATCCAGCTGGACATCTTTGACAAACTTTTCGCTGAGATTGAGAATCCCGCAGAAATGTACATGAAGCTGAAGGACACAAAATCAACTTATCTGCGCGAAGACTTCCTGTCTTGCATCAGAATGTTGCCCAACTGGTCTGACATTTATGTGAAACTGTTCCCCACAGTCCTGCAGGAAAAAATGATCACCCAGCTTGTGAACGGCGGATATACAGACAAAGTGAAAAAACTCGCTGCAGATTCTTTTGAGAACTACAGAGCTTACCGTCTGTCTGCAATCTATTTCTTCAAAGAATGCCAGGATCAGGAATGGTTCAAGGAAATCGGTCTTTCTTATGAAAAACAAATGATCGTCCTTATCCACATCATGGATGTCTGTTTCCGTGAGATTGCAAACCACTCTGACACAACAGAGAACCGCAAGATCATCCGTCAGGTCCAGCTGCTTCTTTTCAAAGACAATACACTGCTGAATTACATTCTCAACCATGATGAGGACACAATCACACGTCTTTATACACTGGTTGATGATGTGGAAGATCTTGATACATCAATCAAAATGCAGATGCGCAATAAAATCCTTGAGAAACATCCTGGATTCAAGTTCTACGGAACAGAAGAAAAAGCTGTTACTCCCAAAGGCCTTATTGTCACATCAAAGATGTACGATGCAAAGAAAGCCGAGCTCAACCAGCTTATCACAATCGAGATTCCTGCAAACTCAAAGGAAATCGGAGAAGCACTGGAGAAAGGCGACTTGCGTGAAAATGCTGAGTACAAGGCTGCAAAAGAGCGCCAGACACAGCTCAATACACGCGTCACACGTCTTACAGAGGAAATCGACCGGGCACAGATCTTTGATCCCACAACAGTTACAACTGCACACATTTCTTTCGGTACAAAAGTTTCTCTGTTCAATACAAAGGAAAAGAAGGAAGAAGTGTTTACAATTCTTGGACCCTGGGAATCAGATCCCGAAAACGGAATCATTTCTTACATGTCACCTCTGGGCAATGCTATTCTTAACAGCAAAGCCGGTGAGAACCTTACATTTGTTATCAATGAAGTTGAATACAACTTTGATGTCAAAAAAATCGAAGTTGCAGCAATCTAATTGGTTCTGAAAACAGAAAAGCTGTCCGTTGTAAAATGCGGGCAGCTTTTTTTTTTCATCAAACTTTTTTGTTCATTTTTTGTGATGCATTTTCAGGGGAATTTGTCTACGAAAAAAAGGATTTTTCCTCACTGGCAGAATCTTAATCAGATAAAAAAAATACTAGTTACTGTCCGTGATGGGAAAATTCCGAAAACTGATTAATTCTCTTTTCCAGTTTCTTCGTCTTCAGGAACTTTTATTCCCTGCTCTTCCAGAAACTGTTTTGCCTTTCTTGTGATTGCGCTCTGTTTTGTCTCTTTTGAGATTGCAATCACGACGGAATTCAAAGATTCAAAGGGATTTTTCTTCCAGATATCAAGACCGATTCCCTTTGTTGAGGCATCATTGCTTTCAAGGAAAAGGCGGCAGACTTTCTCAAATCTGTCATTGGAATATTTTGCCATTTCTTTTCCGATGTTGTACCGGAGTGTGGTTTTCTTTGTGTCAGCCACAACAGACTCTGCAACCTCAAGCAGGGCTTCTGTCGCGGAATCATCAGTGCCGGAAAGAATGACTGTGGCCGCCTTGGAACGCAGTGTGTCATTTTTCTTGGTGTCTTTGAGAACTGAAATAAGATAATCCCAGGCTTCACGGGTACCGATTTCACCAAGAGCTTCCATACAGGCGGTTTTGACAGCGGTTTCAGCATCGTTTTTGGCTCGGTAGATAAGACTTGGAACTGCAGCCTCAACTTTATGTTTTTTCACAGCATCGGCCGCTTCAAGACGGACTTTGTAGTAATTGTCACGGAAAGCCTCAATAAAAAGATCAAGAACATCCTTTCTTGAAAAGTAAGAAAGTCCTTTCATTGCATATGTTCTTAAGTTTGAATCTCCGGATTCGAAAAGTTCCATAAGGACGTCAATTGAATCCTCAAGTTCCATTGCACCAATCGCTTCCGCCGCATACATTCTTACGTAAGTGTTCTCGTCCTCGTCTTCAATGCATTCAACGAGTTTGTCCCAGGTCTCAACAGCTTTGATCTGTCCCAGGGCTTTCATCAGTGTCTGGCGCCGGGCAATTGTCAGATCACGCTCCATATATTCGGCAAGAAACATAGCTTCCTCAGGACCACCGATTTTTCCGAGAGCTGCAATGCATGCGTCCGCATAATCTTCGCTTTCCTGGTCAAGAAGAGGAATCAGCAGTTCCGCAGCTTCCGTAAATCCGCAGTTTCCAACGTAGGAAATCAGTTTGTTCACTGTAGTTTTCTTGAAATCATAAGGATCCTCAAGAATTTCAAGGGCATAATCTTTAAGTGCCACATCCTGGAATTTCACGAAATAATCAATCAATGTCTCACGGATTGTTGTGTTCTTAGTTTTCTGGAAAACTTCATAAAGCTCGGAACTCATGGAAGAATCATTTTCTTTCATAAGTGTATTGATCAGAGACGTGATTTCACTTTCAAGACCAAATTTCAGGGTATCAAGCCGCTTTTCCTTTTCAGACTGTTCATCATCAGCTGATGAGGCTCCATAAACCGGTGCAGAGACAAGAAGAAACAGAAGAAAAAAACTGATAAAAATTGTGAACAGACTGCGGAACTTCAATTTAACCTCACTTTTTTTTCGACATATAGCGATTTAGGAAAGATTTTTTGAAGGAAGAGAACTGATTGTTTTCTATTGCCACACGGGCGTTCTTTACAAGATCATGAAGAAAATACAGGTTGTGATAAGAAGCCAGCATTGAGGAAAGAATCTCATCATTTTTGTAAAGATGGCGCATATAGGCCCTTGAATACTGACGGCAGACCTGACAGTTGCATTCAGGATCAATTGGAGAGAAATCCCTTTCATATTCAGCACGTTTGATTGAGATGGGACCGTCATGAGTAAAGAAAGAGCCGTTCCGAGCATTCCTTGTTGGCATTACACAGTCAAACATGTCTATTCCGTTTTCAATTGCGTTAAGGATAAAATCCGGGGATCCGATTCCCATTACATACAGAGGTTTGTCCTTGGGTAGAAGCGGAGCTGTATAAGCAAGAAATTCGTTATACACGTCCACTGGCTCACCTACAGAAAGACCACCGATCGCAATTCCGGGAGTATCAAGTTCTGCGACAAAATCAGCACTCTGTTTTCTTAAATCCTGATAAAAGTTTCCCTGGACAATTGCGAAAAGGTTGCCGAGATAGCCGTTCTCACGCTGGAAAAGCCAGCGATCTTTTGCGCGCCGTGCCCAGTCACTTGTAATACGGAGAGCTTCCTTTGATTCTCTGTAATCCGTTCCGTAACCTGTGCAGATATCCAGCTGCATCTGAATGTCTGAATTGAATTTAGTCTGTACATCAACAACTGATTCAGGTGTGAAAAAATGGCGGGATCCATCAATATGACTCTGGAAGTTCACACCTTCATCGTTGATTTTGCGGAGTGCCGCCAAGGAGAAAACCTGGAATCCGCCGGAATCAGTGAGAAAGTTCCTTTTCCAGCCTGAAAAACCGTGAAGACCGCCAGCTTCTTCAAGCAGGTCGGCACCCGGACGCAGATAAAGATGATATGTGTTGGCAAGAATGATCTCGAATCCGATTTCCTCAAGAGATTCTTTTGTCATTGCTTTTACTGTTGCATTTGTTCCAACCGGCATGAAAACAGGAGTCTGGACAGTACCATGGGGAAGCTGAAGCTGTCCTGTTCTTGCGCGGCATGTCGTATCCTGATGTTTGAGTGAAAAAATCTTATCCATATATTCAGTTTATCGGAAAACAGATTAAAGAGCAAAAGGAAACAGGTTATTTTTTTAAGGGAAAAATATCCCCTTGACTTAAAGACAAATCCGCTGTAAACGGAATAATATGATTTTCAGATTCAAGCAGAGAGTCTTTCATCACAAGACAGTTTCTGCCCGAGACATGACTCAGGGCAATCCCTATTCTTTGATCTTCAGATTTACAGTTCCAGTCCTTCTGGGAAATCTTTTCCAGAACCTTTATTCCATGACAGATTCCATTATTGTGGGCCGTCTTCTGGGGACTAACGCTCTGGCTTCTGTCGGAAACACAGGTTCTCTTACTTTTCTTGTCCTTGGTTTTGTTTTCGGCCTTACAAGCGGTTTTGCGGTGATCACTGCCCAAGCATACGGAAGCAAAAAAGAAAATGTGCTGAAAAACTCAGTGGCAATGAACATCATGCTGAACGGAATGAGTGCGGTTCTTTTTTCTTTCCTTGCTCTGATAACAACCGGCCCCATCCTGAGGCTGATCAACACTCCTGCTGAAATCTTTGAAGGATCCTACACATACCTGATTATCATTTACGGCGGAATTCCACTGGCTCTTCTTTACAATGCAAGTTCCTGCATTCTACGTGCCGTCGGTGACAGTAAACGTCCTCTGATCTTCCTGATTGTCTCCTCACTGCTCAACATTGTCCTGGACATTATTTTCATTGCGGTTTTCGGCTGGGGAATTTCCGGAGCAGCCTGGGCAACTGTCATTGCACAGGGGCTTTCTGGAATTGCGGGGCTTGTCACAATCATCAGAAGATATCCAGAACTGCGTGTAAAAAAAGCGAATTTCGCATGGGACAGCGGATTTGCGGCAAGGCACCTGAAAATCGCCCTGCCAATGGCTTTTCAGTTTTCAATAACTGCCATCGGCTGCATCGTACTCCAGGGTGCACTCAACACATTCGGTGCTGACAGCATCGCAGCCTTTACGGCTTCGGGCAAAGTTGAACAGCTTATTGCAGTTGGTGCAGGAAGTTTCGGTGTGACAATGGCAAATTATACGGGACAGAATTTCGGAGCCTCTGATCTTGACCGCATAAAAAAAGGAACAACCGCCGGCACCGTGCTTACACTGGCTTTCTCTTTCCTTGCAATGCTGATGGCTTTTGTGCTTCCCGACCAGCTTACATCTCTTTTCGTTTCCCAGGATGCGGAATCCCGTGAGACAATTCTTGAGCTTTCCCGCCTTTACCTGAAACTTTCCGCAGTGTTCTATCCGGCTCTTTTTGTGATTTTCATTTACAGAAATGTTCTTCAGGCGGCGGGCAAAAGTTTCATGCCCCTTATGGCCGGCGTTCTGGAACTTTTCGCAAGATCAATCTGCGCCTTTGTCCTGCCCGGATTCATGGGCTATGCGGGAATCTGTCTTGCAGGACCTGTTGCATGGGTTTCTGCAGCCGCACTTCTCTGCATATCCTATTTTGCACAGAGAAACAAACTCCTTGAACTGAAATAGGCCGAATGGGGATTAAGCAAACTTATTGCATATAATTGCACTATATGGAAAAAATAACTGCACTTTCGCCGAAATCCTGACAAAAAATCGCGGTGCAACAAGTTGCAAGCGATTTTTTGTCAGAACCTCGGCTACGTTCCGTTAATTTTTTTCATTAACGCGGCCGGACAAGTTTATTCCACGTTCCGGGCCTGTTCACGGATGTTTTCAAGTGCGTCTTTTGCCGCAATCACAGCCTGTCCCACTTCCACAAACTGATTTTTTGATCCTATGGTGTTGATTTCACGGTTCATTTCCTGACAGATAAAATCAATTTTGCGTCCGGGAGCAGGATTGTCTTTAAGTTCGGCTTTCAGGGCATCAATATGGCTCTGAAGTCTTACAACTTCTTCGTTGATCGTATACTTTACCAGAAGACTTGCGATCTCTGTCATGACACGCTGCTCATCAACCGCGTCTCCAAGAACTTCCGCAAATTTCTTCTGGATGTTCTCCTTGAAAAGGCTTTCCATCTGAGGAATCCAGTTCTTGAACAGATTTTCAGACTCCTCAATCTTTGCAAGTTTTTCAAGAAGATCCTTCTCCAGATTTGCACCTTCACGGGCACGGTCGGCCACAAAATCCTCAAGGACTGCCTGATACACAGGTTCAAGAATTGCCCAGAGTTTCTCAGGATCACTGTTTTTCTGGATTGAAAGTACTCCTTCCTGGGAAGTGATCAGCTGCAGAGGAATTGTCTGACTTCCCATTCCGCAGGCATCCTGAATCTGCTGAAAAGCCTTTTTATAGGCCTTTGCCGCATTGATATCCGCTTCAACAACAAAATCGCTGTTTTTCTCCCGGTAACGGATTGAGACATCAACTTTCCCACGGAGAATCGCATTCTGGATCTTTGCCCTTATCTGCCCTTCCAGACGGCTCATCACTGAAGGAATAAAAACGTTAAGATCAAGAAAACGAGAATTCCAGGATTTTATCTCCACGCTCAATACATAGTTTTCTGTTGAAACTTCTTTATATCCGTAACCTGTCATGCTTTTCATTTTATTTTCTCCAAATCAACAGTTGAATGAACTTTTCTCAAGTACTTCTTTAATTTCCGCACCCAGTTTCCAGTTGTCACCGGCACCCATTGTCACAAAGAGATAACCTTTTTTTCCTGAAGGAAGAGGTTTTGACAGAAGGCTTTCAACATAAGGCTCCGCATCAAGGGGAACTTCAAAATATTCAACTTTGTCTCCGTACCTTGCCTTGGTTTTCTCAAACAGAGTATTTCCGTTGACACCACCTTCATAAACCTCTCTGGCGCTTCCATAAATTCCATGGAGAATGATACAGTCCGCACTGTCAAAGGAAGCCGAAAATTCGTCAATAAGGGCTGCAGTCCGTGAATATGTATGGGACATGAAATCCACAATCAGCACATAGTCAGGATAAAATTCCCTGAAACCGGCAAGAGTCGTGCGGATTGCAGTGGGATGATGGGCGTAATCGTCGATTACTGTCACCGGGTTACCGTGAAAGAAACCTTCTGCCACAAGTTCACTTCTGCGACTTGCACCCGCATACTGGAGAAGTTTCTGCCGGACTGCTTCAACGTCAGAAGCTGTGACATTTTCCCGCTCATGTTTTACCAGTTCCATTGCCACGGCGATTGCAGCAACTGAATCCAGGACAGTGTGGCGGCCGGGAATTTTAACTGCAAAATCAACATCGAAGCCAGCCAGATTAAAAAACTGGATTCCGGTTTCCACATTGCCGAAGCGGAGGCCGTAATCACCGGAAGCTTCTGTTCCATAGGGAACGGGTTTTATGTCAGGTCTTTTTTTCAGTGCGATGGCTGCGGTTTCGGAAGCGCCTGAATCATCTGCGCAGTAAATAAGTGTGCCGCCTTCCGGAAGAAGTCCGATGTAATCAACAAATGCGTTCTGAATGTCTTTAAAAGTTGGATAATAATCCTGATGATCGCTTTCCACACTTGTAAGGACAATAATATCTGGATGGAAAGACATGAAATGCCGCTGATATTCACAGGTTTCAGCAACAAAATAAGTGTCTTTTTCAGAATGCCCGGACAGACCGCAAGAGATTGTGCAGGAGTTGCCGAAGGAATTGATTATGCTTCCAGCCAATGCCTGAACTGGCAGATTCAGCCCGGAAAGCAGAGTTCCTGTAATCCCAGTGGTTGTTGTCTTTCCGTGTACACCGCAGATTCCAACACTGAAAGCATTTTTTGACAGAGCGCCCAATGCCTCGGAATACAGGATGCAGGGAATATTCTGCCGGACTGCTTCCTGAAGATCCGGAATTTTTTCCATTGAATATGCGGAAGAATAAACGACAAGCTGAGGACGTTCCGCCGGATTATCAGCAAATTGTGAAAGATTGTTCTCTGAAATCAGCTGAGGGGTAATTCCAATTTTTTCAAGAATCCGGTCTGTATAAAAAATCGCCTCAATATCACAGCCGGTGATCAAAGCTCCACGATGGAAACAGATTTCCACAAGGGCTGCCATTCCGGTACCTTTGATACCGACAAAATGAATGCGCATTCCGGACATATCCCGGGGTAAATCAAAATCATTCATGAGAATATTCTAGCGAAAATCCGCCGGGTTTACAAGAAATCATTTTTTTCTCTGTTCTTCGATTTATTTTTTTTACAAACCAGGGAAAGGATGATATAATCTTTGGCAATAAAATCAAAAGAGGATTTTAAAATGCAGAAATTTGATGCAGTTGTTGTCGGAGCCGGAAATTCCGGACTGACTGCCGCATGTCAGCTGGCACTTGCAGGCAAAAAAACACTTCTTATCGAACAGCACAATGTTCCCGGTGGCTGTGCAACCAGTTTTGTCCGCGGCCGCTTTGAATTCGATCCCTCCATTCATGAGATGTGCGATTACGGTTCAGAAGAAAAACCCGGCACAGTACGACATCTGATGAAATCTTTGGGCCTTGAATTCGACATGGTTGAAGTAAAAGACTGCTTCAGACTGATTACCACAGGAAGTGACGGGAAACCTCTTGACGTTACAATGCCTACAGGGCGTGAGAATTTTCTTGAGGCAATGGAGAAATATGTTCCCGGTTCACGCCCAAGAATGCTTGATTTCTACGCTCTCCTTGATGAGATGAAAGAAGGAATTGATTATCTGAATTCCACAGGCGGAAAACCTGAGACTTCCGTTCTCATTGAAAAATATCCAAATCTTCTGCGCACCGGCGCTTATTCCGTAGACAAAGTTTTTGCAGCCCTAAGACTGCCGAGAAAATGCCGTGACATTCTAAGCACATACTGGTCATATCTTGGTGTTGATACAGAACGGCTTTCATTCATCCATTATGCATTGATGGTTGAAAAATATATTGATCTGGGTGCATGGATTCCTCATCACACATCCCACGATCTTAGCATGGCACTGGAAAACCGCTTCCGCGAACTGGGTGGAACTGTCCACTATAATTGCCGTGCGGAGGAATTCCTTTTTGACGGGGACAGAGTCTGCGGCGTAAGAACCACACTTGGCGATGTTGAATGCGATTACGTTGTCGCAAACGTTAATCCTGAATTTGTATACGGAAAAATGATGCCGAAGGATAAAGTTCCAGAGCGCCAGAAAAAACTGATCGCAGCGCGCAACAGGAATTTTACCGGAAGACTTTTTGCAGTCTATCTTGGACTTGACTGCACTTATGAGGAACTGGGCATAAAAGATTACAGCATTTTTATGATGGGTTCAGCTGACTCAAAGAAAGAATATCAGTCAATACAGAAAAACGAGACAAATCAGTTCTCTATTTTCCTCTGTTACAACATTGCCAACCCGGATTTCTCACCGGCAGGAACCTGTGCATGCAGTTTTACAACGTTCCAGTCAGCAGATGATTGGAATGATCTTGATCCTGAAGAATACACAGCGCGAAAAAATGCTGTTGCAAAACGGATGATCAGTCAGCTGAAGGAAAAAACTGGAATAGACCTTTCAGGTCATATTGAGGAAATCACAATTGCCTCTCCTTTGACTTTTGCCCGTTTTATCAACTCACCTGAAGGAACAGCCTACAGTTACCAGACACAGACCTGGGACAGCATGTTTGCCCGCATGATGAGTGTGGCTGACGACTATCCTCCTGTAAAAGGGCTTATTACCACAGGCACTTCCGGACCGAGAGGCGACGGTTACAACGGAACATATTCTGACGGTCAGACAATGGCATCAATTGCCCTGAGACACATGGGAGGAAACTGAGATGGCACTTAAAGTAAAGATCGGCCCCCTGGGAATAATGGGAATGCTCAAATTCAGGAACATGAGGAACGACCGGGAGAAAGTGATTTCAAAAGCTCCGGCAAAAGATATCAATCCTGAATTCACAATTAATACCCTTGCCCGGAAACTTCATCCAAAGAACCAGATGTTCAAAGTAAACCAGGTGATTGACCATCCGGGAGCCGGGGCAAAATCTTTTGTCCTTAAAAGATCTGACGATACTTCTGCGGCTTATTTCAGAGCCGGTCAGTATGTAAGCGTAAAACTTGATATCGGGGAAAGCAGAGTCTCAAGGCCTTATTCAATTGCCTCTTCCCCGGCACTTGCGGCAAAAGGCGAGATTATGCTTACAGTCAAAAGGGTTCCGGAGGGTTTTGTGTCCAACTGGATTCTTGATAACTGGGAAACAGGATCCGAAGTCACCCTTTCAGGGCCGGAAGGACAGTTTTATTACGAGGAACTCCGTGATGGAAAAAATGTTCTTGCACTGGCTGGCGGTTCGGGAATCACACCTTTTCTTTCAATGGCTTATGCAATCCGTGACGGTGCAGAAGATTTCAATCTGACAATTCTTTACGGCAGCCGCACAAAAGAATCCGTTCTTTTTGAGGACGAACTTTTTGAGATTGCAAGCAGAACACCGAAAGTAAAGATTGTCCATGTTCTTTCAGAAGGTGATCTACCGAAAGAAAAAGGCTATGAGAAAGGATTTCTTTCAGCAGATCTGATAAAAAAACACATGCTGGATGATTCCTCTGTTTTTGTCTGCGGCCCGGAAGCGATGTATTCTTTTGTACGGAAAGAGCTTTCAGCCTTGGACATTCCACAGCGGAAAATACGGTTTGAAGTACAGGCTGTCCCGAAGACGGATGCGGAAGAAAAAACTTTTTCATTAAAAGTCAGGGCCGGTTTTGAACAGAAAGAGATTCCCATGCTCAGCACAGAAACAGTACTGGTTGCACTGGAACGGGCGGGAATAAAAGCACCTGCTGGCTGCCGTGCAGGAGAATGCGGATGGTGCCGCGCAAAACTCCTGTCAGGAACTTTCTTCACTCCGCCCGAAACGGATCACCGGCGTTACGCAGACAGGGAAAACAGTTTCATCCATCCATGCTGCACATATCCGACCAGTGACATGGAAATTGAAGTTCCCGTCCAGTAAGCCTGTTTTTTCATTGGACATTTTTTCTCTTCACTGATAAAGTTTTCTCATGAAAATTGATAGTTCCACACTGTTTTTCAGTGAGAGTACCGCATTCAGCGGTGTGAAGAAAATTGCTTCACGTGTAATGGATGACTGTCGTCTTGTCACCGGAGTTCTGCCGACAGTTACAGAAAATGTTTCAGAAGAGGATCTTCTGTCTTTTGCTTCCGGAAAAAAGTCTGAAAGTCTGGTTATCTACGGCACATTAGGAAAAAGTCCGCTTCTTGACCTTGCGGCGGAAAAGGGACTTTTTGATCCTTCCTCAATAAAAGACAGACGAGAGGTTTACAGTTTTTCAGTCCACGGCAATCTGCTTGTGATTGCAGGAAGCGACAAACGGGGAACAATTTACGGACTTTTCCACCTTTCAGATCTTATGGGAGTCTCCCCTCTTGTTGACTGGGCGGATCTTCTTCCTGTCCATCAGGATTCTGTGGAACTTTCAGACAGGGACAATCTTGTCTCAAAAGAACCTTCCGTAAAATACCGGGGACTTTTCATCAATGATGAATGGCCTGCCTACGGAAACTGGACATTCAAGCGTTTCGGCGGATTCACTGCGGAAATGTACGGCCATGTCTTTGAACTCCTGCTCCGCATGAAAGGTAACTACATGTGGCCTGCAATGTGGTCATCAAGATTCAGTGATGACGGTCCGGGTCTTGCAAGCGCAGAACTTGCTGACGAACTTGGCGTTATCATGGGTGCCTCACATCATGAGCCCTGCTGCCGTGCCGGTGAGGAGTACAAATATCTCCGCGGTCCAGGTTCCATTTACGGAGACAGCTGGAACTTCATCAAAAACCGTGAGGGAATCACGCGTTTCTGGGAAGACGGACTTAAACGGAGCGGAAAATTCGAGAACGTCATCACAGTGGGAATGCGCGGAGAAGCTGACACTGCAATCATGCAGAATGCAACACTCAAGGACAATATCGACCTTCTGCGCGATGTCCTCAAGACACAGAACGGACTTATCAGACAGTATGTGAATCCTGATCTGGAAAAAGTTCCAAGAATGCTTGCCCTTTACAAAGAAGTTGAACCTTATTTTTACGGTGATGAGAAAACTCCCGGCCTTATCAACAGTCCGGAACTTGAGGGCGTGAC
This sequence comes from Treponemataceae bacterium, assembly GCA_045599005.1. GTDB lineage: Bacteria > Spirochaetota > Spirochaetia > Treponematales > Treponemataceae > Treponema_I. The sequence continues at coordinate 183,547 of JAZRVF010000025.1, read as the reverse complement.
ACTTATGCTCTGTGAAGACAACCAGAGCAATCTCCGCACAGTCCCTACCGAAGAGATGCGCGGTCACAAGGGCGGTTACGGAATGTACTACCATTTTGACTATCACGGATCACCCTACAGTTATGAATGGTTCAACACCGCATTCCTGCCAAAAGTAAAGGAACAGATGACAGCCGCCTATGATTCAGGAATTCAGGAATTGTGGATTGTCAACATGGGAGACATTGCAACCAATGAATTCTCACTGAATTATTTCCTTGATCTGGCTTACGATTATCCGAAATATTCCGCCTTGGATTACACAACGGCAAAATATACAGAAGACTGGGTCCGCTACAATTTCGGAAGCCTTGACAAATCAGTCCAGGATGACCTGATCAATATTATTCTTGGGTACACAAAACTTACCGGTGCCCGCAAAACTGAGTCACTGCGCACAGACACATTCCACCCGGAGAATTTCGGTGAATGGCAGAAAGTTTTTGACAAAGCAGAATCGATTTATGACAAAGCCTGTGAAATCAGGAAAATGCTGGAAAACAGACCGGAATTCAAAGGGATTTTCTCTGCTTTCTATGAACAGATTTACCTTCCAGCTGCAGGAAACATGAATGTTTTCATGCTCCAGATGCTCCAGGGAAAAAATCATTGGTATGCAGAACACGGAATTGTACTTGCAAACGATCTTATTCCCCAGATTGAGGAAATTCTCAGAAGAGATGAGGAACTTGTTGAGGAATGCAACACAATCTGTGAGGGAAAATGGTACGGCATGGCTTTGAGTGAGCATTTCGGTTTCAGACACTGGAATGAGGAAGAAAACCTTTATCCTGTTATGATGAGATATGCCGGTGCCAGAAAAGGCCGGATCATTGCATGGATTGAAGGAACTGACAAAACTACAAGCGGTCTGCCCTGGTCAGGACGTGTTCTTGAACTGGATTCTTTCAAAAACCCGGACTGCTGTGAAGCAGTGATCAACTTGGCAAGCGGTTCCTACAAAGAGATTGATTATTCTGTGGAAGTCACTGGGGACTGGCTGAAAGTTTCTAAAGAAAGCGGTGTCCTTGCCGGTGAAAACGGGAAACTTCTTGAAAAACTTACAGTTTCTCTGGACAGAGCCCTTCTTTCTGCCGCAAAAGAAAAAACTGCCGAAATCCGCATTAAATCAAAAGACAGCAGTGCGGGCAATGTCTGCATCAGAATTGCTGTAGACGCTGAAACAGTCTGCAAAGATATGGAACTCCCCGCTGGAACCTTCGTCAAGACAGGAAAATATATCAGTATTGAGGCGGCACATGCCTCAAGATTTGTTCCCGGTACTGACAATTCAGGCAATCCTGCAGAATTTGTGGAACTTGCTGATTACGGAAAAACTCTGTCAGCACTCAAAGTGCTGCCTGCAATCTCCTACTTTGACAGACCCGGGGCAAAAACTCCCGTTGCTGAATACGATTTTGCAGTTGAGGAAAACGGAAAATACCAGATTGAGTTCTACTGCAACCCGTCAAACCCGGCGACAAAAGACAATTATCTGGCTTTCTCAGCAGGACTGAACGGTGAAATGACAAAGCTGGACATGGTTTCAAAAGATTTTGCCGTCGGTGACAATCAGGAACCCTGGTCAACAGACATTGTGAACAACATCCGTATTGTAAGTTTCACTGCCGAATGCAGATCCGGTCTTAACACACTAAAAGTCGGTGCAATAACACCCAACTTTGTCCTTGAAAAGATCGTAATTCATCCGGCAGATTACCAGATGCCCCAGTCTTATTTCGGAGCACCGGAAACTTACAGGGTTTAAATCCTTGCTTTAAGCCACTCAAGAACATCGGCACGGACTTCTTCACGGCATGTCTCGTTGAAAAGTTCGTGCCTTGCTCCCGGATAAAGTTTCATGTCAAGATCCTTTATTCCGTTTTTCTTATAGATCTCGAACAGGTCTTTTACAGATTTTCCATAATTTCCAACAGGATCCTCATCACCTGCTATCATGAACACAGGAAGTCCAGCAGGAATTTTCCTCATGTTTGAAGCTTTGTGAATATTGTTGAAGCCGCCGAAGAAATCCCTGAAAAATCCGTTTGTACACAGGAATCCGCACAAAGGACTGTCTTCATATTTCTTCACTTCCTCATCAACACGGGAAAGCCATGCAAATTCAGATGTTGCGCCAGGAATTCTTTTGTTGTATGAACCGAAAGCCACACCATTGATGAAATGTGCAGGCGATTTTGCCCCTTTAAAGAAAGTGACGGTTTTTGCAAGGAATTCAGCCATTCCAGTAAGTCCGAGCCGTGGTCCCGCAGAACCGCAGAGAATCACACCGTCAATCTCATTACCGAAGTTTTCAATGAAATTCTGAGAAACAAAGGAACCGAAGGAATGTCCCAGAAGGAACACTTTTTTTCCGGGAAAATCAGCATGTGCCTTTTGGATCAATGCACGGACATCTGAGACAACCCGGTTGAATCCGTCCCTGTCAGCCAGATAACCGAGTTTTTCAACAGAGCCTGCTGTTTCTCCGTGTCCGCGGTGATCGTGGGCATAGAACACAAAGCCATTGGAAGCAAGGAATTCGCCCAGACCATCATAGCGCATTGAATATTCCGCCATTCCGTGGCTCAGCTGGACAACAGCTTTAATGTCTCCTTCGGGAATCCATGTATGCAAGGCAACTTTGACTCCGTCTGACATCTCAACAAAAAGGGTTTCTTTTTTCATAAACCTAGAATCCTCCCGAATTTTCTGCTATAGTAAAGTATAATGAATATTATAGCAGAAAAAATGATTTATGGTGGAGACTGCCTTACAAAAGTTGATGGCAAAGCTGTTTTCGTTTCACAGCTGCTGCCCGGCGAGAAAGCAGCCATAGAGATTATTGAAGATAAAAAAGATTTTTCCAGGGGAAAAGTGATTGAACTCCTTGAACCTTCCGTACACAGAATAAAAGCTCCATGCCCTTATTATGACCTCTGCGGAGGATGCAACCTCCAGATTGCTGATGATGAATACCAGCGTGAATTACGGCTTTCTGTACTGAAAGACACTTTCAACCGGGCTTTAGGCAGGGATTCTTTCTTTGACAGTGCCCGTGAGACAGTTGCAGAAGCTAAGATTATTGCAGGAGACTCCTGGGCTTATAGAAGCAGATTCCAGTTTGTTGACGGCGGACTTAAAGAGCGGAATTCAAACAGGATTGTAAAACTGGATCATTGTCCTGTGGCTACGGAAAAAGTAAATGATCTTCTGAAAAACGGAAGGATTCCTGCTGCAGCTGGTACGGGAAAACCTGGTCGGCCAGGTGTGAAAAAAAGCGGAAGCCGAAAAACTCCGGACAGGAATCAATGCCGTGTCCATGTTTTTGAGGATGTTGCAGCCGCAGAAAACCCGGGACTGAAGGAGATTCCTCAGGAATACACAGTTGAGGTTCTGGGCAGAAAACTGACTTTTGATGTCCGCGGTTTTTTTCAGTCAAATATCGGGCTTCTGGAAAAAACTATTCCCTTTGTCTGCGGTTTTGACAGCCGGAACTTGGATTCCCCCAAAGGAAGACTCCTTGACATGTATGCCGGTGTGGGAACTTTTTCCGCTTTTGCGGCGGATTCTTTTGAGGAAACGGTTCTCGTTGAACACAACAGAAAAGCCCTTTCCTATGCCCGCAGAAATGTCCAGGGACGTAACATCAGACTCTGTCCTTCAAGTGGTGAGGATTTTACAAAAACCGCGGAAGCCGGACTTTATTATGATGCGGTCATAATCGATCCACCAAGAAGCGGTATGGAAAAATCAGTATGCAGCTGGCTCTGTGAAAAAAAGCCACCTATTATCAGATCAGTCTCCTGCGATCCCGTTACTCACGCAAGAGATGCAAAGATTCTCCTCTCAGCAGGCTACAGAATGACAGAACTTTTTCTGCTGGATTTTTACCCGCAGACAAGTCATATAGAAAGCCTTGTTTATTTTGAGGCGGAATAATGTCTGTTTTCCATTCAAAAAGAGCACGCTTTTCCGGATTCCTGCATTCACTGCTCCCGTTTTTTTGTCTGGTCCTGCTTTTTTGCCCTGCCTTTACCGAAGCACAGTCTCTTACTCCAGTCTGGCAGAAAATCGCCAGCGGACGTCCCATCGGCCGGCCCCAGGCAACATCCTACGGTTTTCTTACAATAACGGACGGCCGGATGTTCTGCACTTTTACCCAGAGCGGGGACATTGTAAGCCAGAGAAAAATTGCCCGCACGCCCTCAGGCCTTTTTACAGTTACAGATTATGATTCAGTTTACGTGGTTTCCCGGGACAGATCTTATCTGACTTACTACAATCCTGATGGCATCCTCCTATGGGAGAAAGAATTCCCCGCTTCCATCACCGAAGCACCACTTCCGGGGAAAAACGGAACAGTTTTTGTCCAGACAAAAGACACAGTTTACTGCCTAGGAATCAATGGTGGGATTCTCTGGACACAGGATATAAAGCATGAGATTGCCCGCCCTCTTGTCCATCTGAATGACGGAAGCCTTCTCTGTATTGTTGAATCTGATCCAGGTTCGCCAAGCACAGGTTACCGGCTTTCCCCTTACGGCTCCTTCCTGGAAGAGATCATTTTTACTGGAAAAATCTGTGAAGCCCAGACAGTCTCCGAAGGTGTCTTACTGGGATTTACAGACGGGACAGTAGGTCTCTGCTGTGTTTCAGATTCCCATGCACAGAGTCTCTGGTCCTGCACTGAAGGTCAGGATCTGATTTCATCGGCCACTTCCGCAAGTTTTGCAGAGACCGAACATGGATACGCGGTTCTTTTCGGGGATGGTACTCTTTTCTACCTGGACAAAGTGAGTCACAGGATTTTATGGAACAGACGCACCTGTGCAAACGGGATTCTCCGCTACAAAGAAGGAATTATTGCGGTCTCAGCAGATGTGATAAGTCCTCTGCGCACAGTTCTTTTTGAACTTGACGGAAACAAAGTATGGGACCACAGTTTTACGGACACAGGATATTTCTGTTTCCTCACAGCGGGAAAACTGATTCTTTTTTCCAATTCATGGACTGTTTCCTGTTTCCGAACTTATCAGACATCCTTTTACGGAAAATCACTTTCAATGCCAAAAATCCGGTACGGAACTTATGATCCTGAAAATCAGATTGAATCAGAGATTGCAGACATTCAGGAAATTCTTTCGGACTCTCTTTACCGTTCCACAGTTGTCTCAAGCATTGTCAGAGATGATTTTTCACAGTTTGCGGAAGATGCAAACCTGATTCCCCAATACATTAGCACACTTTATGATTCTGCAGATATTGAAATTGATTTTTCGGCCTATATTGCTCAGATCATCGCCACGGAATCCGATTCTTCCTTATTGAGAGCCGCACTTACAGCAGCTTCTCTTTCCAGTTTTGACCCGAACCACGCAATGATCAATGCGATTGAGAACAGACTTTTCTCACTTAAAATGCAGAACACACCGGATTCACTCTATCAGTCTCTTTCCGAAGCTGTCTGTTCAATCTGCCGTTATATGGGAACACCTGTCCTCATGAAACAGGGACAGCGAATTCTTTCAACAATGCTTTCAAACAACTTCAATTATTCAGTCCGTCAGCTAGCCACAAATGCCATCTCAAATCTCCTGGAAATCACCAACCGTTGATTCCTTGACTTTACCGCTGACTTTACAAATGCCAGTGTTGAATATAAAATATATGTGCTGTTCTTTGAACAGACATAATAAAATCATTGATCTGTAATAATCCGATGATTCCGATTATTTTGGAACCAAACAGGTGGGAGTAATATAAATGAAACGTTTTCTTGTTTTCTGTCTGATGTTGGCCGTCTGCCTTTCTGCTGTCTCCGCAGTTGAAGTTTCCCGGGATGAACTCCGGAATGTTACTGCAGGAAATGAAACCATTGAATTCATCAACTACAATGGTCCTCATGCAGTGATAAATTCAATTGCAGAGATCATGGCAATCGGTTCTGATCTTGGTAAAGTCATTGCGGAAGATACGGGTGTTTCTGCAGAAGTCGGAAAAGAGAACCGTTATTTTGTGAAACATATCGTCGACCTCTCTGAGAAAGGCAGACTTGACGCTGATATTTTCATTGTTGGCGGTGATGCGGGTGTTGACCACATTGTAAACCTTCGCCGTATTCTTGCAGGATACCTTGGTGCCGCATACGGTTACGATGAGAAGGATTCTGCCACTCTTGCAACATTCATTACAGTTTACAACGCTGTTTACCGCGGAAACATGGCTCCATTCATCGCCAAATACAAGTCAGCTGTCATCAGTGCCATTGAGACGGAGGATATCGGTCTTTCCCTTAATTACAAAGACTGGGCTGGAAACACTGCGATTGTGATTCCCCTTCTTAAGCCTGTTGACGGAGGCCTTAACACAATCGACACATCAATCATTTCTGATGCAAACGTGATAAATTCCATGCGTGATGACGAAGGCCGCGGTGTTGAAGACAGAAAAGACATGGTAGACCTTAAGGAGCGTGAAGCTGACGAAGCTTACGAAGCTGCACAGAAAGCACAGAAAGAGGCGGTTCAGGCAGCACAGGAAGCAAAGGCTGCGCAGAAGGCCGCAGAGGAAGCTGCTGCCCAGGCGGAAGCTGCAAAGAAAGCAGCGGAGGAAGCTCAGAAACAGGCTGAGGCTGAGCGGCTGAAAGCTGAAGAGGCAAAGAAAGCGGCAGAAGCTGAACCTGAGAACAAAAAAGCTCAGGAGGAGGCAAAGGCTGCTGAAGAAAAAGCTGTAAAGGCCGAGGAAAAAGCTGAGGAAACCAAGAAAGAGACTGTTATAGCAGAAGAAAAAGCGGTTGAAGCTCAGGAAAAAGCTGAGGAAGCAAAAGAAAAAGCTGAGGAAAAGAGTCAGGAAGCTGCGGAAGAACAGAAACTGGCTGACAGGAAAGAAGCCGAGGCTCAGCAGGAACGTGCCGCCATTGCAAATGACCAGCAGAAAAACCTGATTGAGGAAATGTTTGCCTCAACAATCACTCCTGTTTATGGACTGGTACTTGTTGATGAGACTGAGATGCTTTCAACACTGGTTCAGATGAATGCGGATTCCGGTGAGGTCATCCGTCAGTCACCTGTAACTGTCATAAGAAACAGGACTGTTGTTTCACTTGACGATGAATATGCTGCTGTGGCAGGCGAGAACAAAGGCGGCAACACTGCAATCCGTCTGGTACTTCTTGACAACAAGAACATGGAGATTGTTTCCCAGTGCCGCGAGGAAGTTTCTCCCAAATCATCACTCCTTAAAGCCGGTGATTATCTTTATGTTGTTATCAAGGAAGATGATGGCTGGGTTCTTGGTCAGTACAATACAAGCCTGAAACTAGTCCAGAAATCTGAGATGCGTGTGCTTGAAGCTACACCGATCATGGAGACAAAGCAGGGAATCGTTGTTACCGATACTTCTGGAAATGCCAAACTGCTTTCCACAGATGACATGAAAGTTTTCCAGCTTCAGGAATAGGATTTCCGGATTATTCACAAAGACACATAAAAAAGCCCGCAATCTTCTGAAAACTGATTGCGGGCTTTTTTCATATCATTTCCAAAAAATCATTCTGAATAAATTCGTGGGACTCTTTTGTTGATATTGCAAAGGAGTTCGTAAGAAATTGTCCCGGCTTTTGCAGCCCAGTCATCAGCGGTTTCTGCACCTTCCTGCCAGCCGAACAATATGACTTCATCCCCCACTTTTATTCCGGAATTCTTTCCGATGTCAACCATGCATTGGTCCATGCAGATGCGACCCACCAAAGGATACTCTTTCCCATTGATAAGAACTCTTATTTTATTGCTGAGAATTCTTGCAACTCCGTCCGCATATCCGGCTGGAAGAACTGCGATATCGCAATCTTCTTCTGCAATCCAGGTCCGTCCGTAGGAGACACTCTGGTCTTTCTTGAATTTTTTTATGGCGACAACTTTTGTTGTAAACTGCATAACAGGCTTAAGCCGAACTTCCGAACCAAGAGCCTTTTCAACAGCAGGTTTCAGTTCAGGATCCGGGAGATAACCGTATAAAGTAATACCAGGCCGGACCATTGAGAAATGGGCTTCCGGATACAGGAAAGTGCCTGCCGAACTGGAACAGTGACAGATTCCGGGATTGATCCCGGCGGCTTTTATCGCATCAACAGCACAGGAAAAAGCTGCAATCTGATTCCTTGTGAATGCAATATTATCAGGATCTAGAGAATCAGAAACTGCCAGATGTGTACAGACCCCTTCAAGGACAAGTGAATTCATCCCGGAAATATAAGCGGCAATTTCAGCAGCTTCCTCCGGGAAACAGCCGGCCCTTCCCATTCCTGTATCAATTTTCAGGTGGACGGAAACTTTCTCGCCCAGAGATTCAGCATGGGCATTCAGATTTGAGATGAACTCTTTGTCAAAAACAAGAGGAGTAAGCGCATATTCAATAATTGCGTCAGCATCAGTTTTCTGGGGCAATGTAAGGACAAGAATCGGTGCCATTATTCCAGACTCGCGTAGGATTATCGCTTCTTCCACTGCAGCGACGGCAAGATAAGAAACACCGTTTTTAAGAAGGCATTTTGCACATTGAACAGCACCGTGCCCATAGGAATCAGCTTTTACAGCGGCACAGATCAGAGTGTCTCTGTCAATGAAGTTTTTGATGATCTCAAGATTATGTTTTAAGTTATCAAGACTGATAACAGATTTTGTTGCTCTCATGGGAACAGACTACCTTTTTTACAAATTCAAGGCAAGTAAAAAAATGGGATTATTCCCTTTCTTGAAGTTGACAGCAAAGTATTGTTGTGATAGTTTAGATTTATTACTGATAGTTTTACTATCAGTTAAATCATATCGCTATCATATTGAAATCTGTTTTTGGGAGAAATCAGAGAATGGACAGAACCAGCGTTATTTTTAGGAATCCTATTGATAAAAAAGCAATCAGGAAAGCCTTCAGGACACAGCAGAAATATATCCGGAAATTCGGTGATGACAGAAAACGAGGGTATCATCTTGCGGCTGTAGATAATAATGTTCTGACACCTCTTCTTGGTGTCAAGGTCCTTAAACTGTCTGACAACCCGATGGAAAAACTGCCGCCCAAAAGCATCATAATCGGCAATATCCGCATGGGCTTCGGCCACTATCGCATCTCCATGGCAATGGCTTCCTGCGCAAGGCACCTGGGTTACACTCCTCTCTGGCTGGACTTGAATTCTTTTCCGGAAACAACCTGCACAAAAATCATTTCATCCCAGAATGATCTCTATTCTTTGGGTTCAAGGCTTTCCCAGAAAAGCAGGCTTTTCAACAGGTTGTACTGGGAACCGTTGAACAGCGAAGGATTCAGAAAAATCACATACAATGCAGTAGATCAGGCTGCTTCCGAACTGATGACGTCCCTTTTTAAAGACATTCCCTCAGACACACCATATATTGCGACCCACGCCTGGCCCTCACAGGCAGCAGTTCATGCGGGGCTGACTCATGTTGTCAATGCGATTCCTGACAACTGGCCTATGGCTCTTCATCTCTCAGAAGGGGCGCTCCACACAGTGCAGACTCCATCCGCCTACTGGGGCTACCGAAATCTCCGCGGTTTCAATGGAAACAAGCTGCTGAAACCAATGGCCGATGATGACATCGCCTATACAGGGCACTACATTGATCATGAACTGGTTTCAAACATTGAGGAAGACTGCCGGAACCGCATTGCCCGCGCAAAAAACGGACGCCCTATCCGTTTTCTGATAACTGTCGGTGGTGCGGGTGCCCAGGCCGATTTTTTCGGATCAATCATCAGGACAATTCTTCCTTATGTAAACGATGGAAAAGCCGCTTTATACATCAACGTGGGTGATTACAGAAACGTCTGGGAATCCTTCTGTAAAATGATTCCTGAACTTTCCAAGCTCTGTCTTCAGGGTAAATGCCGAACCCATTTTGAAGACTGGAGCGGAACACTGACCTTTGCCCAGAAAGAAACTGAAGCCGGTGAAAACTCAGAGGCAAAGATTGATGTTTTCTGTCACGAAGATATTTTCGCCGCAGTTTATTGCACAAATATTCTTATGCGGGCCTGTGATGTTCTGGTAACAAAGCCAAGTGAACTTTCATTCTACCCGGTACCGAAACTGCTTATCAGAAGAGTCGGTGGTCATGAGATGTGGGGTGCCATCCGCTCACAGGAAGTTGGAGACGGAACTCCGGAATGCTCTTCTGTGGAGGAAGCCTGCGCAATGGCGGAAAACTTCATCAATCACAAAGAATATCTGATACAGATGTGCAATCATATCATGACGGCAAAAAAAGCTGGAATCTATGACGGTGCCTACAAAGTTGTGGAACTGGTGACAAAATGAATCTTAAAGAAATCAGACAGAAAGAACAGGACGAACTGAAGAACCGGAGAATCCAGCACATATTGGACTGCGCATTTTCTTTATTCTCACAGAAAGGGATTGATTCGGTAACGATGAATGATATTGCGAAGGAGTCCGAAATCGGGATTGCTTCACTTTACCGTTATTTTGTAACAAAAGAGGAACTTGCAATTCAATGTGCAACACAGATCTGGCAGAGATATGCCCAGGATTGGGCCGCCCTTTTCACAGACCAGGAATACATTGATAAAAGCGGACTGGAACAGATTGTGGTGATATTTTCAATCTTCTGCGAAATGTTCCACAGCAACGGGGATTTTTTCCGTTTCATCTATTACTTTGATTCCTTTATCCACAGGAGCGGAGTTCTCCCTGAAGAACTGAATAAATATGAAACCACAATCGGTAATGCGAAAGAGCTTGTTATCTCGGCAATAAAAAAAGGCGCTGCCGACGGCTCAATCAGAAAAGACCTTGTGGAAAATGATGGCGGAGAAATCCTTTATTACACACTGACACACAGTCTTTTTGCAATGGGGCAGAAACTTGCACTGTCAGGAGAAATGCTTCAGATGGACAGGGACGTTCCTGGAATCGTCCAGATGAAACTGATGTCACAGCTTTTTATTAATGCATTGCGGGAGGAAATATGAAAAAACTTACAAAAAGCAGAATGTGGATGTTCGCAATCGGACAGTTCGGATACGCGGTTCTGTCCGGTCTTATCGGAAGCTGGCTGGTGTATTTTTATCAGCCTACAGAGGATCTAATCGCCGAAGGACAGGTTCCGCTGATTCCTCAGGGAAGTATTCTTTTCGGGCTTACACTTCTGGGCCTTATTACGGCGGCGGGACGAATCTTTGATGCTGTCACAGACCCGATGATTGCGTCCATGTCTGACAAATGCAAATCCAGGAACGGACGGCGTATTCCCTTTCTGAAAGCAGCCGCTATCCCTCTTGCAGTTGTTACAGTCCTTGTGTTCAGCGCACCTTTCGCCGCCGGTTCAACTGCAAACGGTGTCTGGCTTTTCATCACTGTGGCATTGTATTACCTTTTCATCACGGCCTACTGCACACCTTACACTGCTCTGTACGCTGAACTTGGAAGCACACCGGAAGAACGTATGTACTGTTCGACAGCGATCTCACTCACATTCATTGTGGGAACCGCAGTGGCATACGTTGCACCATATCTCTGGGGAATCTTCATCGGCATGGGATTCAGCCGCATTGTCTCAATCCGTATCGCACTTACAATCCTTGCAGTAATCGCGGCCGTAGGCATGTTCTTTCCAGTATTCTTCATCAAAGAAAAAGACTATGTTGAGGCAAAACCTGTTGAAAGCACAGCACTTCAGTCACTTGGCGCAACCTTCAGAAACCGGGATTTCAGGATCTTTGTCGCTTCCGACATTTTTTACTGGATCGGCCTCACAATGTTCCAGACAGGGCTTCCTTTCTTTGTCACCACACTGATGAAACTTGACGAAAGCTGGAACACAATCCTCTTTGTGGGAATGACAGCCCTTTCTCTGGTTTTCTACATCCCGATCAACACATTCACCGGAAAGTTCGGCAAAAAACGTATGGTGCTTTTTGCCTTTGTGACATTTACAGTAACCTTTGCGTTCACTTCTATCACAGGATTACTTGCGCTTCCACCCGTTGTCCAGGGAATTCTTGTGGTTGTTCTTGGCTCACTCCCAATGGCAATCTTCGGGATTCTTCCTCAGGCAATGGTTGCCGATGTGGCGGAATATGAAGCGAATGAAACTGGTGAAAACAGACAGGGAATGTTTTTTGCAGCCAGAACTTTCTGCTTTAAACTTGGACAGAGTATTGCAATGCTGCTTTTCACATCGCTATCAACCATCGGAGGAAGCGGTGCCACAACAGAAGGCGGTGTAAGAATTGTTGCTGTTGCCTCGGCAGTTCTCTGTCTTGTGGGCGGACTGATTCTTCTCATGTTCAATGAAAAGAAAATCAATTCGGGAATCGCGAAAAAATAACTGATAGGCAGCCGGCTACACGCGCAAGGCGGCAATCTGGACCATCCCGCCTTGCGAATTTTTTCACTCCAAAGCGGTCACTTCTTTAAGCACGTCAAGTGTACGCTGGGCGGTTTTATCCCAGGTAAAACGCCGTGCTCTCTCAAGGCCCGATTCAATCAGTGTCTGGCGAAGTTTCTCATCAGAGACAATCTGTTCAAGAGTTTTTGCAGTCTCTTCAATGCTGTCCGGATCAAAATATAAAGCGGACTCTCCTGCAATTTCGGACAGAGCGGGAGTTTTTGCACAGCAGACAGGAACACCTGTTGCCATTGCCTCAAGAACCGGCAACCCCACACCTTCTTTTACAGCAGGAAAAATGAAAGCGTTGGCACAGGCACAGAGTTCACTCAGATTGTCGTGGGGAAAATATCCGGTAACGAAAATGTCTGATGCGAAAGGAGAATCTTTGATGGCTTTTGTAACTTCGTTCAGATAGTTACCTGCTTCGCCTGCAAGGACAAGACGATGGGGAAAATTTGTCTGGGATTTGAAGCGTTCAAAACCTTTGATCAGCTCCACATGCTTCTTTGATCGGTTTGAAAGACTTGAGGCGTATAGGAAATAAGGACGCTTGATTGTAAAAGGCTTTATAAGAACAGTATCAGATTCCAGCTCCGCATGGGGATAAAAAAGCCCATGGTCAATCCCGTTAAGAACAATACGGATTTTTTCGCTGTCAATTCCAAGCTGCACCAGATCCTTTTTGATGAATTTGGACGCGGCGATGATAAGATCAGCTTTTTTCAAAGAACGGAGCAGCCAGCGGGTTTTTGTCCAGCTTCCCTTTTTTGAGATAACGTCGGAAACATTGTCGTTGATCACAATAACACTGGGGCATGCATTTGAAATAGCAATATGGCGGCTTACACCGGCATAAAGCACAATATCGTATTTCTGTCTCCGGATAAGTTTTGACAGTCTGAAATGATGCCAGCAGGCTCTGGAAAAATCAGATTTATGACTGGTGACAGATTTATAAGAAATTGGAGAACCGCCGGGAACATAAGAAAAACGGTCTGATTCCGTACCGAACAGTTCAAAACTGATTCCATCTTCTGAAGGAAGACTGTTCACCAGCGAAAACAAATAACTGCCGATACCTGAGCGACCATGGCCACAACCCAGGGTATCAATACCTACTTTCATGATTTTTCTATTCTAGCACACTTTGGAAGAATATGCTACACTCAAGAAATGACCGATTATTCTTTCAGTCCCGAGTGGCAAGAAATCCTTGCTGCAAAAGGAATTACAGAGCCTACACCAGTCCAGGCAAAAATCATTCCTCTTTTACAGGAAAACAGAAATGTACTTTTTGAATCAGAAACAGGAACAGGAAAAACCCTTGCATTTCTGATTCCTTCTCTGGATAAAATCGATGGGTCTGACAATCATGTCCAGATGATTATTGTGGAACCGACCCACGAACTTGCTTCACAGGTAAAACATGAGATTCAGTCTGTAAGCGGATTGAACACAGCACTTCTGATCGGAGGGACTTCCATCAAAAGACAGCAGGACGCTCTTAAAGACAAACCGCAGATTGTCATCGGCGGTCCGGCACGGCTTCTGGAACTTGCGAATCTTAAGAAACTGAAACTTGATAAACTTAAGGTTGCAGTTTTTGATGAGGTGGACCGGCTTCTTTCACCGGAACTCCGTGACGAGACAACGGGAATTCTTTCAAAAACTCCCGCGGAAACACAGGTGGTCTGCTGTTCAGCTACAATCAAACCCAAATTCGCATCCATTGTTTCCGAGAAAAAAAAATTCAGCCCGGAACAGTTTGTCACTGAGACATTGCCTAAGGAAGATGTGCTCAGGAAAAGAATCACACATTGGGCGATTTTTGCAGAACAGCGGGACAAGATTGATACGCTCCGGAAACTGCTGCAGGCGGAAGAAGTACAGAAAGCGCTGGTTTTTACATCCCGGGCGGATCAGGTTGAGAACATTGCCTCAAAACTGAACTATAAACACATTGACTGCATGTCACTTTATGCAAAACAGGACAAAATGGAGCGGAAAACTGCTGTTGACCGGTTCAGGAGTGACAAGTGCCGTGTTCTTGTCACAAGCGACCTTGCGGCAAGAGGCCTTGATTTTTCAGGGATTACCCACATTGTTCAGATGGACATGCCTTCCAATGAGGATTTTTTTGTCCACAGAGCAGGACGCACTGCAAGAGCTGGAAAAATCGGAATAAATGTCGTGATCGGAGATGCCTTTGAAATGAGAAGCCTTGCCCGCACTGAAAAAAAACTTGGCTTTGTGGTTTACCCGAAGGAAATCCACAAAGGAAAAGTCTGCGAGCCTTACACAGAGGATGAAGCTGATTTTATCCCCGAAAAGAAGCCTGCTGGGTCAAATAAAGCGTCTAATTCCCGGAAACCTGATGCAAAAAAAAGGCCCGGACAGTCAGTAAGAAAGCCCGGACCTGGTTTTAAGAAAGACAGGTATTGAAAATCATTTTTTACTGGCAAATTCAGTATTGTCCATAATCTTTGAAAGCTGGATGTTCCTGATGTTGGAAGGAGTCTCAAATCTCTGGAAAACACTTTTGAACGTCCAGTCAGTTTCAACAAAATCCTTCATTTTCTTTTCTGTGAATGTCTGGATCTTTATCTCTGTGAATCCCATTGATTCAAAAATCCTTGTAAGAATCTCTTTTGCGTGAGAATCAGCTTCTTTAAGCAGCCCTTCTTCCACAAGTTTTTTCCCGGTTGCGTCCCGTGATTTTTCAATCTCACTGAAAACTTCGTCAACTTCAATGGGAACAAAAAGGTTCTTATATTCATCAAAAACGTCAAAACTTTCGAAGTCATTTCCCAGAAGGACACTGTCAGGAATTGTCAGCACAATGGAGGAAGAATCCGCAGAAATCTCAAAATAGGATTTTGAAATGTCCGCAATTCCTGCCCTGGCCACACCGTTATAGCGTGTAATATTGTAACTTTTTGCCATTCCGAAGAAAGTGGTTTTTTTGACCGTTACAATCTCAGAATAATTTTCCTTGACGGTACACAATTCGGCACACCGGACCAGTTCCCTTCCTACAAGGGCGTAGGCCGCTTCCCTTTTCTGCAGGGCGAATTCTCCTTTTACGGTAAGATAAAGGGAATAGACACCAAATCCGGCAAGACAGAGCAGCACAATCCAGAGACAAAGTTTTATAAAAAATCGTTTAACTGAAAAACGACCTCTTTTTTTCGTTTTTTTTCTTCCTTTTGCAGGAATATCTTTTGGAGGCGTTTTAACGACAACTCCATTTTCTGCATGATTTTCCATGCCTCCAATATATCCTAAGCGAGGTTTTTTGACAAATTAAAAATTTTTCGATTTTTTTTTCTTTTTTTTAGGAATTTTTTGATTTTTTTTCAACTTTTTCCATAAAAGAATTTGTATGAAACACTCAAACTTTTTTTCAGGTAATCAAATTATGCTGGCGGTCCTGATTCTGATTTTTTCAGCAGGACTTTTTACACAAAACAAAGTTTTTGCTCGGGGGCAGATGGAATCCGAAACAGAAGAAAGCTCCTCCGGAAGCGAGGAAAACACCTCGGAAACTGACTACAAACCGGAATCTTATTATTCAGGATTCCCCTCAGCGCAGGATGAAATGTATGGAGCAGACCGGGTTCGTTTCGAAAATTCGCAGAAGAAAGAGAATGGAGAGAACGAAGAAGGATCAACTGAGGGAGCCGATGGAGAAACTCCCGGAACGGATACCAATGCAGAAGATGAAGCTGCAAAAGAAAAAGCAGAGGAAGAAGAAGAGGCAAGAAAAGAAAAGGAATGGAGAAATGAACAAGAAAAAGAAAGGCTGAAAGAAGTAAATAAACTGACCGACCAAATCAACCAAGGTAAAGAAAATATAACACAATTCAATGAAGAAATAAAAAAGTTGAATGACGCAATTTCAGCAATTGATGCTTCTACAGAATCAAAGATTCAACTTACAAAAAAAGAGTATAGTCAAGAATATGTTTTTACCCTTTTTAGTTCCCCTCAGATTGAAATCAAGAAAATTTATAAGAATGCAGAAAATGAAAAACAAAAAATTTATGAAGAAATTAATAATATTTCAAAAAAAGTGAAACAGGAGGAAAAAAAAATAAAAATAATTGAAGAACAATTGGAAGAAACCGAAAAAGCTGTGTACAAAGGTGACCCGGTAATGCTTTCTTCCGGGGAATTTTTCTATTCGGAAAGAGATCTTTCACTTCCATTCGGTCCTTCAACCTTTGACATTACAAGAAGTCTCTACAGCGGGCAAAAAATCTCCGGCGGCATTTTGGGACAAGGCTGGACATCAAGTCTTGAATGCAGAATTATCCGCGGAATCGACTGGTATGATGAAGAATTTCTTTGTAACCTTAATGAACAGTGCAATCAGTTGACTGAAGAAATCCGTGATTTAAAGGATTTTCTTGCACTTCAAATAAACAAGAAGACAGAAATTGAAAAACAGATTGATGAATGCAATACATTGAAAGCAAAAGTTGTGGAAGTTGAGCGGAAACTCAAACAGGATGCTGACGAACTTTACAGACTCGACAACAGAAGAATTGATTATAAGGACGATACTTCAAAAGAAATCGATTCAATTCTTGAAAAACTGGAAAAAGAAAGAATAAGTCAGGAATATATTGATTATCTTTCAGAAGCAATCACAATCTCGGAAAATCTTCTGAAAGAAAAAGAAAAAATCCGTAACGATTATGCAGCAACTGTTGCAAGATCAAAATCAATTGACCAGTACAATACTTATGTTTCTTATGGATTTGCTGACTCATCTTCGGAAAATTCATTCAAGTATTCAGGAAGCGGCACACTTACACTGATCACACCAAAAGGCAATGCAGTTTCTTTTGCTTTTGACGGAAAAATCTGGGAATGCACGACAGAATCTGCAAAAAAAGACTATACACTTTCTGCCACAGGAAACCCGGATCCCGCAAAAGCAGAAAGTTTTACAGTGTCAAAACGGGACGGAAGTGAATACATTTTTGACAGATACGGACTCCCTGTATCATTTGCGGACAGGCACGGCAATGTTCTGAACTTTTCCCATGATTTTACAAAATGTCCGCAAGGCCGCACCACTTCCATAGTTTTGGACAACGGCATATCTGTCAGCCTTGCCTACGATTCACAAGGCAAACTTATAGAAATCGGGACAAACCGCGGTGAAAAAGTCAGTTTCAGTTATTCAGGGCAGAAACTCACTTCTGTGACAGACACAGAAGGTGACAGAATCAGTTTTGAATACAGAAATGCAGTGAACAATTCCGGTTCAGGAAACGAAATTTCTTCAATAACAAAAGCTGACGGAAGCAAAATCCGTATAACCTACGGAGAAGAATCAGACGGTGTTCTTCATGCCACTTCAACAGAAAGCGAAAACGGCCACATAGAAAGCTTTGATTATTACCCTTCCGAACACAAAGTTGTCTATACAGATTACTCAGGTCGGAAATCCACAACATATTATGATGCATCGGGAAGACTTGAAAAAGAAATTGACAACGGAGGACAAATTACAAACTACATTTACGATAGTCGCGGAAACATGAAAAGCAGAACTGATTCTGCCGGAACCACGACTTACGGCTATGACAGTTTTGACCAATGTACAAGTGTACGCTTTCCCGACGGTTCTACGGAGCTTTATGTTTATGACAGTTACGGACTTATTACAGCAGAGACGGACAGAAACGGCATTACGACAAAGTTCATGCGGGATTCCCGGGGAAACATTACCAGTGTTTATGTTGCAGACAAACTTCGGGAATCCTATACCTGGTCAGACAAAGGGTATCTGCTTTCAAAAACTGACTGCGATGGTGTTACCACAAATTACACACGGGACATCCGGGGCAATCTTTTAAAACGCACAACCGCCTTGTCTTTCACTGCCAAACCGGTGGTTTTTTCAGGTTTTTCACTGCTTCCCACGGATTATGATCTGTCAGAAACTGTTGTCCAACCCGATTCCTGCATAACAGAGGAATGGACTTATGACAGTCTGGACCGTGCAATCACATACACTGACGGAAGTGGCGGCAGAACAGCTTATTCCTACGGAAACAGGACGGAAACCGTTGTAACGCCTTCCCTGCTTCAGCAGAAAATCACATATAACTGCCGCAAAGATCCTGTAAGTGTTGAAGAAACTGATCTTGTCACAGGAGAAACGCGTACAACACTTTACACCTATGATCTTCAGCATCAGCTGGTCAAATCAGTTCAAGTGGAATCAGGGTTTGAAACTGAATACAGCTACGACCCTGAAGGAAATCTATGTCACGCATCAATGGAAAAAAACGGTGACAAAACAGAATATTTCTACACATTCGATGAATTGAACCGGAAAAAATCAGTTACTTTGTCAAGAACAGATTCGGCCGGGGAAAAAAGCGGGCCTTTCACACAATATTACGACTACAAAAAACTGACCGGCGGTGTTTGGGAAATAACAGTAAGAGACGATTCAGGAATAATCAGAACAGTTCAGTGCACAGCTGATAATCTTCCGCTTTTAAGTTCATCAGGAAACCAGAATGTTTCCTACAAATACAATCCGAAAGGCCAAGTCAGCGAAATCACAAATGTCCAGGGCGGAAAAACCTATTACAACTACGATTCCTCTGGAAACATCCGTTCAGTAAGTGAAGATTCAGGTGCAGTCTGGCTTTATGAAAGTTCTCCATCAGGGAAAATCATCCGCGTAACCGATCCTGAAGGAAATGTCACCGAATACTCTTACAATCAGTTGGGCGAAATTTCCTCAGTCCGTACTCCTGAATCAATCTGCTTTTATGCCTACGATTTTTCAGGAAACTGCATCCTTTCTTCAGTTGGAAATCCTGATATTTCAAAAGCAGAATCTTTTTCAGCAGTCAAGTTTTTTCCCCGAGAAATCCTTTTAACAGGCGGCGGAATAATTTTTGCCCGTTACATTTTGAATGCATGGGGAGAAATCGTGTCTTCCGTTGACGGAAACGGAAATGCCTCTTTCTATGAAAGGGATTCTTCCGGAAATCTGGTTTCCGAAACAGATCCTTATTCAAACACTACCCGGTTCTATCGGAATGAACAGGGAAAAGTCTATCGAATTGAATACTCTGACGGGATCTCTTCAGACATGAAATACGATGCTATGGGAAATCTGATAAAAACTACAACTGCCGGCGTTGTGGAATATGAAGCTGTTTATGATCAGCGGGGCCGTTGCATATCACAGCGGGAAACTCCCGGAAGCCTCAAATCTTTTGCTTATGATGATTCAAACCGCATTACAGATTATTTTTCGGCTGGTGAAAATACTGCACATCTTCAATATGCTCAAGACAGTCTTTCCTATTCGCTGGTAAATTCCGCCGGGAATTCCTACACTTTTTTCTACGATTCTTATGGAAACCTGATTTCAGAAAAGGACCGCACAGGAAAACTGAAATACTATGAATACGGAAAGTCAGGAAAACTGACAGCTACAAAAGATTTTGACGGAAAAGAGACAATTTATACATGGATTCCCGAAAGCAGGACAAGAATCACAAGATATTATGATGATTCCACGAAAAAACTGATTTATGACCAGACTGGAAATCTTGTTTCCTTTGAAAATCTTACAGGAAAGACTGAATTTGCTTACAACCAGGCCGGATTGATTCAGGAACAGCATGATGTAAAATCCGGGGACAAACTCTATTCTTTTTATGACAATGCGGGAAACAGAGTCCGGCTTACAGGATCGGGTACGGACATTTGGTACGAATACGGAAAAAATGGTGAATTATTGTCTCTGACTGATTGTTTCCAGAACATGGGAACCAGTTTCAAATACGATTCCCGCGGTCGCGAAACGGAGCGGGCTTTTTCAGACGGAACACGCCAGTTCACGGCTTACTACCCTTGGGGACAGACCTTGGCCACATGGATGACAGACGTAAGAGGCGGAATCCTTTGGGGTGAAGGCTATATCTACGATGATTACGGACGGATTGTTCATAGCGTTACTGACGGAGGCCTCATAACAAGTTATCGATATGATGAACAGGGCCGCCTATCTGAAACCATTTACCCTTATTCTGAAGAACTTGACCAGATTTTCAGGAATGAAGCTGAACAGTGCGGATTGATTCCGGTTGCTCCGACTGACGGGTTCTCTCCCGTAAGAACAGACAGAAGCAGAATTTTACAGGAAATGGAAAATTTCTCAGAAACAATGTCATATGAATTTGCTGACATCGAAAAAATTGACGCAATTCTTCGGATATTTCAAAAAAATTTTACAAACAAGGCCATTTATGCTTGTAATATTCTGAGAGAATGTTATACTTACGACAGAGAGAGTAACAGGACTGGGAAGTCCACCAAATACGGAGAAATTGAATACCATTACGATGCAGATAACAGACTGATTTTCTTTGGTCCTTCAGGTCAGAGCAAAGAAGGGGTTTTCTGTACTTATGACAGCAGAGGAAATCTTATTGCTGAAAAAGGTTTGACAGTCGAATCATATTTTGAATATGACCCTGAGAACCGGATGGTTTATTCATCTGTTACTGACTTGAAGAATAATGAAAAAAGTTTGACACACTATTCCTATGACGCATTGGGACGCCGTACTCTTGTACAGGATCAGAACTGTCCTTTGATGCGGACCCTTTATGACGGTTTGGGATTTGACAGGGTCAAGGAGTCCCCGGCTTTTGAAAACGGGATTGCCCTGACACAGGTTTCCAACCGGGGAAGCCAGTCATCAGGTTTCAATGAGAACTATCACCAGACAGCACAGGAAACTGGTTTGACAGATTCCGGCCAGTACGGACAGAGTCTGATACGTTTTTCAGAACTGGACGAATCTTTCATGCCGGGAGAATCTCGTTATCAGTTTATCGCTGAGGACGGCCCGTACACTGCCCCGGCAAAAGCGGAAACCCGTCTCCACACTTCCGCAATGTCTGATTCAATTTCACTTCCGGAAAATGTTTCAAAGCGTTACGACGGAATCCGTTATTTTATGTCTGCAAAGGGTGCTGAAGTCGGTATGCAGTCACAGGGAAAAGTTTTCTTTGCCCGTGACATAAAGGGCTCTGTCCGGGCGGTTACAGCCGGATCCGCGGCTTCCACAAGAATCCAGAATTACACAGTTTTCGGAACGCCGACCAATTCTCCCCTGATTTCCGCCGGCATCGACAGCGCTTACACAGGAAAACCCTTTGATCTAGCCACCGGCTTTTATGACTACGGCTTCCGGGATTTTGCCCCCGCAAACGCACGCTTTACAACCATTGATCCCATTCGTGACGGCTTCAACTGGTATGCCTACTCTGCAAACGATCCGGTAAACTTTTTGGATCCGTTCGGGTTGGAAATCAAACCAACTGATCAAGCTTATGTAATGCAAGATGAACAATGGAAAGAAACCCTTTTAACTGATCATTCAAACCAAAACGAAACCATAGGATCTTCCGGTTGTGCAATAACAGCAATTGCAAATTTGAGTCACACAATAGGTGGATACCTCACTCCAGAACAAGCAAACAAATACTTTAATGAGGGAATGAAAGCAAATTGGGAAGCATTCGCAGAAGATACAAATATGACAGTAAAACAAGAAAGTTTAGAAAACTTAAAAAAGCATTATGATTCATTAGAAAACGATGACAAAGAGCACTACATTGTCTTGAAAGTCGACTTAGACAATCTTGGTCCCCACTTTGTTGGAGCAAATGGTTATGTAACAGTTGACAATCAAGATTATGCGGTTATCTCTGCAACTTCAGTAAATGACAATTTTGGTTCTTCTACAACTAGAGACAGACTTGGATGGAAAAAGGATGGTGATAACCTTCTTGTTCCAATTACAACCATAAAAGAAGTCACTATTTTCACTAAAAATAATAATTAATTTCATGAAGGAGAATATTTTATGAAAACGTTAAAATCTATTTCCGTGCTCTTCTTTCTGCTCTGTCTGTTATCAAGCTGCACGAAAAAACAGGAACAGAGCTCATTTTCTTCGGAGGCTTCTGCCTCCCCGAAGATTGCCATCCAAGAGCAACAAGAGGAAATGGTAGAAAAGCCAGCTGAAAAAACATTATCAGCAGAATCAGTTGAACATGAATCAGTTGAAACTGTTTCGTCGGTTGAAGAAATCTCAACAATCATCCAAACTGAAGAACCGGTCGAAAATACGGAAATTGAGGACATCTTAGAAGAAGAAATCATTTTGCCACAAACTGAAATTACCCGTGGAAAAGAAACTATCGCCCAAGCAATAATGCTGGAAGATTGTCCGGAAGTTTTTACAATGCCTGACACCAATTCAACAGTGCTTACCTATCCTGACCTGAAAAAAGGTGACATTGTATATGTTTATGGAACGGAAATTATTGTCAATGAGGAAACAGGTACTGAAGAAATCTGGTACTTTTGCACAATCAACGAATATATCTGCCATTATTCTTTCGGCTGGGACATGGGTTTTTGGGTCCCGGCAGAAAAAATTGATATGTTCATTCCCTATAAAATGAGCACAATAACTCTCTCCAAAAACTTAGGGGTTAAAGAGTCAACAGGTTGGCGTGCGTACTCTTCTCATCTGACTTTGGAAATTTCCATCAACCGTGGAGCAGATTCATTTATTACCAAAGTAAACGCTTCCCAAATGGAAAACCAGAATTTCTATACCTTCTGCTGGAATGACTGCTCCTCAGGGTTTCATTATTCCGATCCTATAGGGACTTTCATTTATGATCCGGAAACAGATGAAATCAAACATGTTTCATTAATCGGTCCTCTTGAATCTCTACTCACATTCATCGCAACAAATGATTGCAAATATATATTGGGAATAATTACAATGGAGCCTTTTGGAACATTCAGCGTTTGGGATCCCCAAAAAGGGACTTCAATTATTTCCGGAAATTTCTTCGACAGCCTTTTTTACGACGGGAACTCCATAATCATCGGTTACGATTTTGCCATGAATGAGCAACTTGATACTGATTACAACAAAAACAAAGAATACTTTGAATACGCAGACTCATTCCGTAAAGAAAACCCTCGCACAGAGGAACAGCTTTCATGGGGAAACCAATGCCGTATTTACGTAAAATATCGTCTTGATCTGAATTCGCTTGAAAAAACTTTCATCGACTGCGAATACGTCAGGGACACATTCCAGTGGTGATTTTCTTCTGATTTAGTTTTGGAGTAAATATATGAAAACGTTAAAATTTCTTTCCGTGCTCTTCTTTCTGCTCTGTCTGTTATCAAGCTGCACGAAAAAACAGGAACAGAACTCATTTTCTTCGGAGGCTTCTGCCTCCCCGGAGATTGCCATCCAAGAGCAACAAGAGGAAATTGCCGAAAAGCCAGCTGAAAAAACATTATCAGCAGAATCAGTTGAACATGAATCAGCAAAACCAATTGAAGAAGAATCAGTTGAAGTAGAATCTGTTGAAGTAGAATCAGTTGAAGTAGAATCAGTTGAAATTGTTGCGCCGGTTGAAGAAATTACAACAGTCCTTCAAACAGAAGAACCGGTTGAAATTGTCGAAATTGGGGACATTGTAGAAGAAATTTTTCTGCCACAAACGGAAATCATAAACAAAAATAAAACTATCGCCCAAGCAATAATGCTGGAAGATTCTCTGGAAAGTTTCCTTGCACCGAATGTTGATTCTCCTTTGCAGTTTTGGAAAGCTTATAAGAAAGATGATATTGTTTACGTATATGGAACAAATATTGAAAAAAATCCTATTACCGGCATTGATGAAACCTGGTATTACTGCACTTCGGAAAAAAGTGTTTGTGATTATGGATTCGGATGGGACATGGGATGCTGGGTTCCGGCAGAAAAAGTTGATGTTTATATTCCTTATGGAATCAGTACAATTTCTTTTTACAAAGAACTAGTTTTGAAATCTGAAGAAAAAAACAGTAGATTCCAGTTCCAGAAAAAAATTGAATTGTCAATTATGCGTGGTGACAAGGAATTCAAAACCTCAGTTTTTTGCTATAAAACCGAAAATCAGGATCTTTATTCTTTTACGTGGAACGATATTGACTCCGGTTTTCATTATTCTGATCCTGTTGGCACATTCACATACAATCCCGAAACCAAAGAAATCCGCCATGTATCTACAATAGGGCCTCTTGAAGGAATGTATTCTTTTCTTTCTTCAAATGACGGGAAATATATATTTGGATTTTCTCAGGGGGCAATATTTAAAGGGTTAAAAGTTTTTGATGCGAAAAAAGGTAACACAGTTATGTCTTCATTGTTCGCCGGTGACTTCAATTATGACGGTAACAACATTGAATGCGGGCACAGTATGGGCTTGAATGATGATAAGACTGAGGGAAACAAAGAATACTTTGAATACGCAGACTCATTCCGTAAAGAAAATCCCCCCACGGAAGAACAACTTTCATGGGGAAGACAATGCCGCATTTACATAAAATTCCGTTTTGACTTGAATACGCTTGAAAAAACTTTCATCGGCTGCGAATACATCAGAGACACATCCTGGTGGTGATTCTAGGCTCCTAAAAAAATTTTTCGCAAAAACATCATTTGTTATTGTATTTTTGTGAAAATGTTCGTAGTTTTATAAAGTACTATTTTTTCAGGAGGCTTTGTCATGGACGATCAAGTCAGTGAAAAACCCAAAAAAAAGAAAAGAATAAACAGCCCGCTGTTTGTTCTTTTGGCTTTGATTGTAATTTTTGCAGTTGTAATCGTATCAACAGGAATGTTTGTGGTCGATGAAACTGAACAGGCTGTAATTACCCGTTTCGGAAAATACTATAAAACTGTCGGTTCCGGTCTTCAGTTCAAGATTCCTTTCGGAATCGACAAAAGTTATACAGTCCCGGTAAAAGTTGTCCAGACTGAACAGTTCGGATTCAGAACAATTAAAACAGGAACATCAAATCAATACAGCAATGGCATCACAAAAGAGTCAACCATGCTCACCGGTGACCTGAACATTGTTGATGTTGAATGGATCATCCAGTACCGGATTGTTGATCCCGCTGCCTGGCTTTTCAACGTAAAAGACACAACACAGACAATCCGCGACATTTCACAGTCTGTGGTAAACACATTGGTCGGTGACAGAGCAATTCTTGAAGTTATGGGTGCAGAACGCACAAACATTGAGAACCTTGCCCTGGAACAGAT
The DNA here is from genome assembly GCA_045599005.1 of Treponemataceae bacterium. Lineage (GTDB taxonomy): Bacteria > Spirochaetota > Spirochaetia > Treponematales > Treponemataceae > Treponema_I. The sequence goes on along the minus strand of JAZRVF010000025.1, from coordinate 157,894 downwards.
GAATGCCAATTTTGACATGCTGGGTCTTGGAATCAATGTCATAGGTGTTAAACTGCAGAACATTGTTCCTCCCACCGGTGTTCAGGACGCTTTTGAAGACGTCAACAAAGCAAGTCAGGATATGGAACGCTATATCAACGAAGGAAAAGAAGCATACAATGCACAGATTCCTCTTGCACAAGGTAACGCAGACAAAGAAATCCAGGTTGCTGAAGGTTATGCAGTTGAGCGCGTGAACAAAGCACAGGGTGATGTGGCCCGTTTCACTTCAGTTTATGAAGAATACAAGAAGGCCCCGGAAATCACACGGGAACGTCTTTACCTTGAGACAATGGATGAAATCTTTGAGAACCGCAAAGGCACAACTCTTATCGACAAAAACCTTGAGAACGTTCTGCCTTTGAAGAATCTGGGAACCAACTGAGCAGGAGGAAATTGAAATGAAAAAACTAATTGTAACACTTTTGATCATACTTGCTGCTGTTGTCGTTTTCCTTATGATGGGTCCTCTTTACACAGTAAGTGAGACAGAACAGGTTGTCGTGACCCGTTTCGGTGAAATTGTTGACGCTCATACAGATGCTGGTCTTCACTTCAAGATTCCCTTCGTGGACCAGGTGACAACATATCCCAAAATGATTCTTTCACTTGATGGAGATCCCCAGAGAATTCCCTCAAAAGAAAATCAGTTTATTATTGTTGACACAACAAGCCGCTGGAGAATCTCTGACCCGATCAAATTCTACCAGTCTTTCAAGACCCTGGAGAATGCTTTCACAAGATTGAGTGATGTTATTGATTCTTCCACAAGAACAATCATTACACAGAACCGTCTCAGCGAAATCATCAGGTCTTCAAACCTTATCAATGAAATTGACAGTACTTCAGAAGAAGCTGCTCTGTCATCTGCTGATGAAGACACAGCAGCCCAGATTGACTCACTGGTAAATGCAAAGACCACATCTGAATCAGTTTCCAAAGGCCGCCGTCGCCTTACAGTTGAAATGGCAGAAGATGCCCGCAAAATGATGGGTGAATACGGAATTGAACTGATTGATATTGTTCCACGCCAGATAAAATACTCTGACGAAATGACAGAAAGCGTTTACAACCGAATGATCAAGGAGCGCAATCAGGTTGCACAGGCTTACCGCTCTGTTGGTGAAGGACGAAAAGCTGATTGGCTCGGTAAACTTGAAAAAGACAAACTGACAATTGAATCAGAAGCTTACCGCAAATCAGAAGAGATCAAAGGTAACGCTGATGCTACAGCAACAGCAATTTATGCCGCTGCCTATGATGTGGATCCTGAATTCTACACTTTCTGGAAAAGTCTTGAATCCTATAAATCCACAATGAAGAATTTTGATATCACACTCAGTACAGACCTGAGCTACTTTGATTATCTTTATTCACCGGAAGGAAAACGCTGATGAAAACTTACGCCAACCGCCTGCTTATTCTGGAAGATGAGAAATTAATCCTTGATACAGCAATTTCAGAAAGGGAAGCTGCACAGACAAAACTCATGCAGTATTTTGCAGAGCCTGGCGTAATCGTGCGCCCAGAAAAAGGAGATGCATTTTCTTTTGAACCATATAATTGGACAGAATCTTATGCTGAACCTGCTTTAGGGCGCAAAACAGAATCAGTTTTTGTAAGCGGGCCCGCTTTTGACGGTGTCCCGCTTTATGAAATTCTTTCAGAGGCAGAAGAAGCAAATGAATCAAATCAGGATCGAAAACCTTCTGCTTCTGCAATTGAAAAAGCAACTAAGGCCGTAAATCTCCTCTGTAAGATTGAGGAGTATGCCCTGGACTACGGAGAAAGAATACCGGGAGGTTCTCTCCCTCAGAACGGTCCCATGGGAATTCTGTTTGCTGAAGACGGAAGTGTTCTTTATCTTCCCAGTTCCATTCTTCAGCATTCACTTGATTCCAGGCTGGAAAATCTTTCTTCTGAATATGACGGCTGCTGGAAGAACACTGCCCTTTCAGGACTTGAGGCAAAACGTTTCACTCTGGCCGCTTATGCCTATGATGTTCTTGCCGGAACAAAACCTTTCCCTGAAAAAGACAGACAGAAACGTGCCGCTGATTTTTTTGATCATAATTTCATTCCGCTTGAAAAAATTGTTACTTGCGAACCAGGGACAAAGGAATTATTCAGCATAATCAATCATAATCTTCGCTGTTCCGCTCCTGTCCAGCTTTCAGAAAAAAAGCGAAAAAAAGCTGAGAAAGCAAAACAGGTCCGTCAATCCAAAGGCATGTCAGAAGATTTGGGTGATAAATCAAAAGTAATTCCTGAAATCCCCTCATTTTCCGAAAGAAAAGTCCTTGATTACCGGAATGATCCTGACTGGATCTCTTTCTCAAAACAGACAAAGACCAAACGTTTTTTCCGGAAATATTCTTCACAACTTAAAGTGGGATGCGTTGTGTCAGTCATTCTTCTCTTTTTTCTGGTGACCTTTATCCGTGACAAAGCCAACGGAGCTTCCACAAAAGGCCTGGAACCGGATGAAGTTGTGGAAATGTTCTACAACGCGATGAACACCATGGACACAAACGCTATGGATGCCTCCAGATTCAGCAAAGTGGCAGATCCTTATTCAAATCTTATTGTCGGGTATTATGTGACTTCAAAAGTCAGAGAATCCTACGAGTCTGTGAAAACCTATACCCCAGGCCAATGGCTGCACATAAAGAATCCTCAGACTGCAGCTTTCTTCGGAATTACAAACTTGAATTATACTTTGGTTGACACAGATTCCACAGAAAACCCTGTTCACCCGGGTTACACATTTAAAGTACATTATTACCTTATTTTCAATGAAGGCGGACAGGTCATCTCGGTTATGGAAGAGAACGATCTTGTCACCGTTTCCTGGAAATCAGACCGATATAAACTTTCAGGGATTGAGTCAAATCAGATTGATATTGACGTTGACACTGAATTATTCTTGCAGGACCTTGAATCAGCGATCCAGGAATTTAAATCTGGAAATCAGGCCGAATTCCTTATTGATAAATTAGGAAGCAGATATTTCTGGCTTCCGACAAAAACTGAAGCCGCACAAGGTCTTTCAGCTTTAATGGAGTTCACTTTTTGAAAAAGAAACAGCGTTATTACCTTAAATACATTATAGCACTTTGCGTTGCTTTGGTTCTTTTTTCTGCTGTCTATCTTTTTCTTTATGCAAAGTCTCCAAAAGAAACCCCAATTCCAAAAACTTCAGTTGTCTTAATGAAACCGGGGCTTGCAACTGTTACAGAATCCATTACTATGTCCGGATTTGTTGAGGCAAAAGACCTGATAGCTGTCGTTCCTCTTGTAAGCGGCACACTGACTTCCTACCCTTACAAAGCCGGTGATTATGTCTGGAAAGGTCAGACTTTGGCAAAAATTGATGATGCTCCCTTCCTGCAGACAAAACTACAGGCTGAGGCTGCGTATCTGGGTTACCAGAGCACCTACAACCGTATTGAGAACCTCTACAATTCCGGTGCCGCAAGCCGACAGGATTATGACACAGTGAAGGCTCAGCGTGATGCCGCAAAGGCACAGCTTGATCTTGCTGAAGTCCAGCTTGGATACGCAACTGTAACATCTCCGGTAAACGGTACAATTCTTCAGGCCCCACAGGCAAAAGGCAACATCGCATCCTCTGCACAGCCCCTTTATGTCATCACCGACCTTGAGCAGCAGGTGATCAGACTTTCTGTTCCTGAAAAATATTACAGCCTTTTCAGAAAGGGACGCAGCACATTGGAGGCTGTTATCACACGACCCGGAACAGAAGGTTTCTCAGACAGTGCAAAGTGCATTGGAACACTTGAGACAATCTCTCCTTATATCCAGGCTGATTCTAAAACTTTCCAGGCTGTTTTTTCTTTGAAAACTGAAGACGGGTCTTACATCTCTACCGATTTCCGACCCGGAATGTATGTTTCAATACAGGTGAACTTCAGGAAACACGAGAATGTCCCTGTTCTTCCTCACAGTGTAAGAAAAACGGACGGTTCCTGTTACGTGTTCGATGAATCAGGAGAAACAGCTGTATATCTTGACTTTACCCCGGAAGCTTCGGACAAAGACTCCTTTATTGTTCCAAAAGAGTATGAGAATTATTATTTCATTTCCGACGGGCAGAACTCTGTATTTGACGGACAGAAAGTAAACGTTGTAGAAAGAAAGGTCTATGTCCCGTGAAACTGTCTGAATTTTCTGTCAAACATCCTGCTGTTATAGCAATGCTTCTGATTGTACTGATCGCTTTCGGTATATTTTCAGTTTCGACAACAAATGTTGAGTTCATGTCAGACATTTCCATGCCTTCTGTAATTGTTGTTTCTGTTTATCCCGGTGCAAACGCAGAGGATGTGGAACAGGATATCGCATCAGTCATGGAATCGGATTTTGTGACATTGCCGAACTTCAAATCAATCAGCAGCGTCTCAAAAAACTCAGTCTGTACGGTCACCATAACTTTCCAGGATGGAGCCGATCCATACGATCAGCTGCCGGAAGTACGCAACAGAATCTCACAGTTAATGACTGACCTTCCCGAAGGACTGGCTGGAACTCCAACTGCTTTGGTCGGTGGAGCAAGCATGCTTCCGATATTTACTTTTTCTGTGGCCGGTGGACGGGATACAGGAAGAATCACTGAATATATCAACAAGACTCTGACGCCCAGACTGACTTCCATTTCAGGAGTTTCAAGCGTTTCTCTTTCCGGTGGGAAAGAATTAAGGGCCGATGTAAAGCTCCACCTGCAGGATCTGAATGCAAAAGGGATTTCTGTAACTCAGGTATACCAGATTCTGAATTACGGAAATGTCAGTCTGCCTTCGGGAAGTGCGACTTTTGAACAGTCAAACATTGATATCCGTTACTCCGGTTCTTTTTCTTCACTTGAAGATATGAAGGCATTGCCGGTTGGTGCCGGGAAAGACAATGTTGTGGTCCATCTTGGGGATATTGCTGACGTTACACTCTCCTATCCGAAAGAAGAAAATTACATGACAGACGGAGAAAATCCTCTGATTCTTGTAAGTGTTTCAAAGCGTCTTGACGGAAATACTCTGTCAGTCTGCAATAAAATCAAAAAAGTCCTTGCACAGGCAGAAAAGGAAACTGACGGAGCATTGCGCTTTGACATTATAAGCGATGACAGCCGCACTGTGGGCGCATCTTTGAGAACAGTCATTTCATCAGGAATTTCCGGTGTCATCATTGCAATCCTTGTCATTTTCCTGTTTCTGAACAACTGGCGGACAACTTTGATCATCGGGATTTCCATCCCCCTGTCAATTCTGTTCACCTTCATAGGAATGAAAATTGCGGGAATAACGGTCAACCTGATGAGTCTTTCAGGCCTTGTCGTTGCCTTGGGAATGATTGTTGACGGTTCAATCGTTATTCTGGAGCAGGTTTACAGGCACTACACAGAACGGTCTCCTGAAGGAAAACTCCTTTACACAAGAAACCAGGCGATTTTTCTTGGATCCAGCGAGGTCGGCGGAGCAATTTTTGCAAGTACGGCAACCACAGTCGTTGTTTTTCTGCCGATTTCAATGATTTCGGGCATTGTCGGAATGATCCTGAAAGATGTTTCGTTGACCCTGATTTTTTCTCTCTGCGCTTCCTTTCTGGTTTCAGTAACTGTTGTCCCCTTTCTTATGAGTTTTATTCTCAAACCGGAATTCTCGGGAAAAAAACAGAAAGCCACCAAATTCAACCAGATAATTGAAAAAATCGAAGTTTATTACCGAAAAGCTCTGGTCTGGAGTTTGAAGTCCTGGAAATTCGTTCTTCTGGTTGCCATACTGATTCTTCTTTTTTCTCTCTTTATTACCGGCGGTCTCGGTATGGCATTTATTCCATCAACTGATAACAGTGATTTTTTCATTGCCCTTGATATGCCTGTCGGGCAAACATTGGATGAAACTGATGTAAAAACGCGGCAGGCTTACAGAATCCTCATGGATAATGTTCCGGAAGTACAGAGCACAGCAGTTTATACGGGTGTTCAGTACGGATCCTTAATGTCCAGTTCCACACCCAACGCTTCCTACATGCATGTTGTTCTTGTTCCCGTTGCCGAAAGAAAAAGAGATATACATGACATCATTCTCCTTGTCCAGAACAAACTTTCTGAGGGTCTGGTGGATTGCGATGTTACTGTTTCCAACGGTGGTTTTGACAAACTGGTCGGCTATGTCTCAGGCGGCGGCGGTTACGGACTGACCCTTGTAAGTGAGGACATGGATCTGCTTTACGAAACCGCTGTGAGAATTCAGGACCGGCTTAAACAGGATCCGGATGTTGTTGTTACATCACTTGATACGAATTTTGATTCGGCCACCATGATTATTGACATGTCCCAGGATTACATGAGTTCTTTGGGCATCACCAGTTATGAAGCCGGTGTGATCGCAAACATCCTTTTCAACGGAATTGACTGCGGCCGTTTCCGCAATGAAGCCGATGATACCCGTTACGCAATCCGGCTGTATTCCGACATAACCGAAAAACCTATTACAAGGGACACAATCGCGGACATTTCCGTTGTTTCCATGGCAGGAACAAAGGTTTCTTTCGCTTCTCTTTCGGACGTCAATGTCAAGAAAAGTATTTCACAGATCAACCATACTGAGCGGCGCAAGACAATCACAGTTTCCGCAACTTTGGTCAGTGAGGATGCATCTTCTGTAAACTCAAGAATGAATGCCTATCTTGCGCAGAATCCCCTTCCCCAGGGTGTTGAAAGCAAGACAGGCGGAATGATGGAACTCCTTGGTGATTCACTGCCACCAATGATTCAGGCCCTGGCAATAGCAGTTTTCCTTGTTTACACTGTCATGGTTCTCCAGTTTGAGAAATTCCGCCAGCCTTTGCTTGTCATGGCAGCAATTCCTTTCTGTCTTATCGGTGTTATCGCAAGTCTTCTTGTTTTCGGCTCAACAATCAGTATGCTTTCTCTGCTGGGAGTCATTGCATTGGCCGGTGTTGTCGTAAACAATGGAATAATCCTGATTGATTACATTAATCTTTTAAGAAAGCAGAGAAAAGAAAGACCTGCTCCGGACAATACAGAAAACTGGAAAACTCTTGCCGCCGATATTGCATCCGGTTCTTCCAGCCGAATCAGACCGATTTTCATGACAACTCTGACAACAATGCTCGGAGTTGTTCCGATGGCGATTGCCAGTGGTGAAGGTGCTGAGATTTATGCTCCTCTTGGACAGGCCATTGCCGGTGGTTTGATAACTTCTACGGTCATTACCCTTTTTATCATTCCAATTCTTTACTTTGTCTCTGAGCGAAAAGGACTATCTCCTGCTCCTGCAAAAACAAAGACCAATGATCTGTCAAAAAAAGATACAGAAGTCCGGAAACCTTCTTCAAGAAGGCAGAGTTCCAGAACTCCAGTCTACTCAAAATCCAAAATCAACAGGTTTTAATGTTTTTAATATGAAAGCAATTCCGAAGTTTCAATCCGAGGTGAAAATATGAAAGCAAAACTGATTTCTTTATTCTGTCTGTTTCTGACTCTTTCTGTTGTTTTTTCGGCAGCAGGTTGTTCTGCGGTTTTCAGCGGTGGAATCAATGGAACAATTGTTGATTCAGAAAGCACAATGACTCCTAAGGAAGGTATTTCAGGAGTCCAGGTTTATGCCTACACAGATGAAAAACAACGGGACAGCGATTACAGATCCTGGAACGGGAACAGTTCTTTCAAACCCTCATCCGGAAGTTATGTCGCAAGCGGAATTACAAACGCAAACGGAAATTATTCACTGAGTGGAATCTTCTGGGAAACAAAGGACGCAAGATTCGGTAAAACCGGGGATTATAAACAGGTTTACCTTCTTTATTACTCCGATGATTACGGACTTGTAAAAAATCTCTCCCCGGCTTTGGTCATGTCCGACAATTCATCAAACACAGTTTATGAGGAACTGACAAAGATTTATTCCACAACTGAAATCACCATCAATCTTAAAAACACTTCTTCGGACAACCCAATCAATATTCCTTTAAATGTTGAGATTTCGGTTCCTCAGAAAAATGGAAAAAGAGTCTATTCACAGACAGTTTCCGGAACCGGGAAAATTTCAGTTTCATATCCAAGGTTAAAGGACGACGGCACAGTCAATGAACCTGAAGTTTCAATAAATGTTTATGATTCATCTGACAAAGTCCGGTACAGAATGTCATATTATAAAGGCGAATATCCCAACCCGAATTCTACAGAAGCAAATGCTTACGATTTCCTGCCTACCAATGAGACTGTAAAAAAGACTGTCAAAGGCAAAACTTACAACACGACAGTTTATCTGAAACCTACTCTGATCAATCTTCCACCGATCAACGGCCGGATTTTCAATTCAGGAAATTCCCCCATGTCCCCGACAAACCTCTCAATCGGTTCCACACTTGACGACAATGTTCTCGTTGAACTTCTTGATAAAAACGAAAATGGATTTGACCAGACAAATCTTACGCAGGTTTATACAAACTCCATTGGAAACGGGGCAAACAATTCAATTGTGACCCACGGACTTTTTTCAAATCTGGGCAACGGGCTCACTTTTTATGATGACCGTTACAAAGAGAAATCCTACGAATACAAAGCTAAAATCCGTGTAAATGGTCCAGGCGGGAAAACTACAGGAGAAATCACAATTGACTGCGGAAAAACTTCCTTTGATGCCGGAGAAATCCAATGGCCATAAAAAAAATCACTCTTGTTCTTTCTTCTTTATTCCTGGCTGTTAATCTTTTTGGGCAGCCAAGAAATTCTGCAAAAGAAACAGAATTGGTTCCACAGAAAAAAACATATAATCAAAGCCAGCTTCTTGATAATCTTCTGGTTTTCAATACGGAGCTGAACAATGCAAGAGAAGAATACACAAGAAGCCTTCTGGACGTTAAAGATGCCATTGGAGGTTTTACTCCTTCAATTGACCTGACTGTCAGCGGCACATACATGTTTAAGACACCTCTGGACCGTATCTCAGTGAACACATCGGATCTTTTTTCTAATATCCAATGGCCGGCCGGATTTGACATGACAGATCCCAACAAGAACATTGTTCTGTATGAAGGAATGGAACCAACTTTGTATTCTTTCCAACTGACTGCCACCCAACCGGTGTTTACTTGGGGAAAGTTGACCAACGCATACAAACTTTACAAAGAAATTTCCAATGTCCGTCAGCTTCAGGTAAATACTACCGAAAACCAGCTTACAGCAGAACTTAAGATTCGTCTGACAAGTCTTTATTATCTGAACAAAATCATAGAGAATTTCAGCGAACAGGTTGAGCTTGCTTCAAAGCTTGTGACAATGTCAGAAAATGCGGAAAAAAACGGGACAATCGTTCATCTTGATGTTCTTGAGGCAAAAATACAGGCCCAGCAGCTTTCTATAGCACTATATTCTCTTGAAGAGCAGTTCAACTCATTGTTATTGGGTCTTAGAAAGCTTACTGGAATTGACACTTTGGAATGGGACGAGATCATGTACTTTCCACCGGAAAGTGATTTTTATACTGCTGCAGAATGGAATAAAGCAACACTTGAAGAAGCGGCCCTTGGATCTTCAAACCAGAACCTTGCGATATTGGATCACCTTGTGCAGGTTGCGGATTACACAAAAGACATTGCCAATGCATCCGTTTACTGGAAACCGGATTTTGCCCTGCAGTTCAGTCTTGGTTACAGCGGATCCCGTCTGCCTCTTGTGGAAACGGACTGGTACAGAAAAGACGATTATTCTGCAAACATTACTCTTGCGTTAAAAACAACAGTCTGGGATGGCGGAAAAAAAATCAATGACATAAAACGTTCCAGAAGTTCCGAAGAAACTGCTCGCTGGAACAGGATTGAAGCAGAGCAGACAATCAGATCCACGTTACATGAGCAGATAAACGCGGCAGAACTTGCCCTTGCAAAGATTGAGTATCAGGAACTGAAATACGAAACAGCACAGACAAAGGTTGATCAGCAGACAAAACTGAACAGAACCGGTTATGGTTCAGAAAGTGCCCTGATTCAGGCCGAAATTGAAGCACTGACAGCAAGTTCTGAGCTGATGCAGCAGAAAATCGCCCTTGCAGAAAGCTATTTCACTGTAAAATATCTGACAGAATAGATTATTTATTTTTCGGTTTTCCTGTTACAGGATCCTTTGAAACTTTGACAGAATCTTTGGGCTCTTCTTTTTTCTGAAGAGGCCAGGTTCCAAGAATAATTGAAACCGGATTCAGGATATCAACATTTTCACAGACAATCTTCAGCAGTACCATCATGGGAACACCAAGAACAAGTCCGGCAAATCCCCACAACCAGCCCCACAAAGAGAGAGAAGCAAGAATGACAAAGGGTGAAAGTCCCAGATTTTTTCCTTGGACACGGGGTTCTAAAATGTTTCCAAGACCAAAATTCACAACAGTCATATAAAGAATGACAAAAATGACCGGTCCGGGCTGCGGCCAGAACTGAAGCAGTGCAAAAAGACCGGTTCCAAGGACAGATATGATTGATCCGAAATTAGGAATAAAATTCAGTATAAAAGCAAGAAAGGCCCAGACAATCGCAAAATCCATTGAAATGATTTTTGCACCTAGAAAAACAAGCAATCCCGTCAGCAAAGAAATGAAAAACTTTGTAGACATGTATCTGGTTACCTGAGAAATGATGTCATTGATTATCAGTGATGAACGGGAATTTGCATCTGAAAAACCGTTTTCTGTCTGTGCCCCGGAAATTTCCGCGGAAGAAGGAGTTCTTTTTGCACTCATTGATGCAAAAGCCACTTTCTGCCGGAGGAAGCGAAGGTCAAGCATAAAGAAAACGGAAAAAAGCAGAATCATTACAAAGTTTTTTCCGAATCCGATAACCCAGTTTGAAAGAGAAAGAGCAACACTTCTCAGAAAACTGAATCCACCCACCTGATCCCAGATTATATTGAAAAAAGAATCATCTTCGTTGAACGGCAGATCAAAAAAAGCTGCAAGACTGCTGTAAATAGTAAGGAAACGTTCCTCGTATTTTGGATACTGGGTAACAATGGCACTTATACTTGAATACAGAAGTGTGGCCACACCGTAGATTCCCCCGGCAAGAAGAATCAGAACAATTAAAATACAGACCACCCACGGAACATGGAACTTCTTGTTCAGTTTGAGAATTACAGGTTCAAATACCAACGAAATCATGATCGAAATCGTAAGAGGAAGAACAACGCTTGAAGTAATCTTCAACACTGCCGCTATGGCAAAAAATGTCAATGTCAGCAGCAGCAGTACAACAGTCCGTGAGTGATCAGTTTTCTTCATACTGTTAGCGCTTGATCACATCAAAACCGCAGAAGGGAACAAGTGCAGGAGGAACTGTAATTGATCCGTCAGCATTCTGGTAATTTTCAAGAATTGCGACCATTGCGCGGGAAACGGCAACAGCAGTACCGTTAAGCATGTGTACGTATTTATTCTTTCCGTCATCATCCTTGTAGCGTACATTAAGACGACGTGCCTGGAAATCTGTACAGTTTGAAGTGGAGGTAACTTCTCCCCACTCTCCACCGTTGCGTCCGGGCATCCATGCTTCAAGGTCCCATTTGCGGTATGCGGGAGCACCCAGGTCACCGGTACATGTGTCAACAACACGGAAAGGAATTCCAAGTCCTTCAAAAATCTCTTCCTCAATCAACCGGAGTTTTTCATGAAGCTCATCTGACTGTTCAGGCAGACAGTAAACAAACATTTCAAGTTTTGTAAACTGATGAACACGGTACAGACCTTTGCTGAACTGTCCGGCAGCACCAGCTTCACGGCGGAAACAGTGACTCAGACCGCAGTACATAAGGGGCAGCTTGGATTTGTCAAGGATCTCGTCTGAATGGTAACCGCCCAAAGTGATTTCCGCAGTTGCAACCAGACATGTTCCTTCTTCCTCGATACAGTAAACATTGGACTCATTTCCGCGAGGATTGAATCCGATTCCCTGAAGGATTTCCGCACGGGCAACGTCAGGAGTGATGAAAGGTGTGAAACCGTGTTTGCGCAGAATGTTCAGCGCATAAAGAACCAGTGCCTGTTCCAGGAAAACTGCTTCGTTTTTCAGATAATAGAATTTAGGTCCTGAAACTTTGGTGGCTTCGTCAAAGTCGATAAGATCAAGAGCCTGTCCAAGCTGGACATGGTCTTTCGGTTCAAAATCAAACTTACGCGGTGTTCCCACGATTTTTACTTCAAGATTTTCGCTGTCAACTTTTCCGACAGGTGCATCAGGATGTGCCATGTTTGGAATCTGACGTCCTGCTTCGTCAAGAGCTGCCTCAACTTCAGCAACTTCTTTCTCTGCAACAGCAATCTCTTCCTTAAGAGCTTTTCCGTCAGCAATCAGTTTCTGGCGGGTTTCGGCATCAAGTTTACCCTTCATTGCTTTTGCATTATCATTGCGCTTTGTCTGCAGAACCTGCAGAGAGGTAACCAGTTCTGTGCGTTTATCAAAAAGGCGCACAACTTCATCAGCGTCAGCATCCATGTTGCGTGCTGCGATATTTGCCTTTACGGCATCAAGGTTTTCCTTGATAAATCTGTAGTCTAACATAATAGATTAATTATAGTATTCCGCCTTGAAAGTAGCAATATGCAATGCTCATCCTTCATTTTTCCATCCATCAGGACTGCCTGCACTCCTGTTCTTTCTGAATTCCCCAGGAGTCATCCCCTGGATTTTCTTAAACTGTACACAAAAGTATGCACAGTTCTCCGCATAACCACATTTTTCCGCAATTTCCTGAAGTGTCAGATCACTTTCCCGCAGTAATTCCATGGCTTTCTCAATACGGATTTTCAGAAGGAAGTCATTGAATTTCAGACCGGTTTCCTTCTTGAACAGTTTTCCGAGATAATCCGGGTTAACAAAAGCGCTTTCATTGCTGAGCCGCATCAGATTCAGGCCTTTGTCTCCCATATGTTCATTAAGATAGGAGATTGAGGCTTTAAGTGGAAGAGAATAAACCTGTTCTTCAGGCTTGAACTGATTTCTCCTGGAATTTGATTTTCCGAAAGCCTTTTCAACTGTCGCAAAAAGTTCGTCAGTGTTGCAGGGCTTCAGCACAAAATCGGAAACACCACACCGGATTGCCTTCTGTGCAAATGAAAAATCATCATGACTTGTAAGAATCAGATACTGGGATCCGAACCCCTTTTTTCTGCATGATTCCACAAGTCCAAGCCCGTCAAGCTCAGGCATTACAATATCCGTCAGTATAACATCAACAGACTGCCTGCTGTTCTCAAGATCTTCAAAGAGACAAAGAGCCTCCATGCCATTTTTTGCAGAGACAACTTTCGCTTTGTCTGAAAATTTCCTCTGAATAACAGATTTTCAGCCTTTCCATCACGTTTTTCAATCCAAAAGAATCAGACTGTCCGCCTTTTCCAGACTGATCTCTTTCCTTTTCAGTCTGTCTGGAATCTTCCATTGTTATCTGGTTGATTAAATCAACATCCGCTGAAATCCCGCTGTCAGTAACTCTTATCAGAAGGCAGTCCCCTTCTTTTTCCATTTCCAGAGAGATTCTGCATGTGCAGTCATTTTTCTCAAGATTGTGCTTAATTGAATTCTCCACAACAGGAGGAAATGTCTTCCTCTCCAGCCATGAAAGCCTTCCAATGGATTGTCTCAAGAGTATTGAAAAGAAAATGAGGATTTATCTGCTTCTGAAGCATTTTGTAGCGGATGTCCGAAATCACAATCTGTTTCCTGTAAACCTGATTGATAAGATAATCCACAGTATCCGAAAGTGCATTGCAATTTGCAGTATATCAGAAGCAGATTCAGGTCAAGGATCTGGATGAACTGCCATGAACTGTCGTGACTTTTCCCCGAATTCACAATATATCTTTCACCGCCAGTGTTTATCGCACCATATAACATGCCATTCTTGTCTGGTAAGGATTCTGGTCCACAGTGGGATAAGAAAGCAGTTCGTCACCGTTAAGAATGAAGATCAAAGTCCCGCCTGGAGAGAATCCGTCTTTCTCATAAATGGAACGGATCACTTTTCCGAATGCGACAATCCCGGGAAGTTCAGGACTTGTATGCCAGACTCCGCTTCCGTTTTTTTCCATTGCCTTCGTTTTTACTTCATTAAGGAAATTTGCGGTTGTCTCATATTTGTAGACTTTTCCCGTTGTGTCAGTCACAACCCGGATTTTCCGGTCATCAGGAAAAATAAAGTAAGTCTCTGCGATACATGGCCGGTTCATTGTTGTGGCAAAAAGCTGGTCATAAAGAGAGACTGAAGCCTCATGGGCTTCATAAGTTCCGGGATTCTCAAGATATGTGTGCATGTCATTCTGCATTGAATAATTACTGAGTATGTCATAGAAATACTGTTCAATCTCATAAAGATTCTGTTCAACATTTCCCGAAAAGATCATGAGTGTGTCTTCTGCCTGCCGCACAATGATGCTGCCCGGACAGGTTGTAATGATCCCCCAGTACGTGATCTACCAGAAACTTCACATGGTCAACACTTTCACCCCTCTGATTCTTCCCATGTTTTTCGGAAGCGGATTCTTCATTTATCTGATGATGCAGTTCATGGCCGGATTACCCAAAGAACTGGACGAAGCCGCATTCATAGAAGGCTGCTCAAAATATTCCATTTTCTTCAGGATAATTTTTCCATTGATTTCACCCGCACTTATCACCACTTTTGTTATACAATTCTATTGGAAATGGGATGATTTCATGGGCCCGCTGATCTATCTGAGCCGTCCTGCAAAATACACAGTTTCTCTTGCGATCAAAATGTTTGCAGACGCAAGTTCAACAACTGATTATGGGGCAATGTTCGCAATATCCACATTGTCCCTCATTCCCGTTTTCCTGATTTTCCTGTTCTTCAACAAAAATCTTATGGACGGAATCAGTACAAGTGGTTTAAAAGGTTAATATGAAGATCGACAGAGAAAAACTTGTTGCAAAGCATGATCCGATTCTTTCAAAAATTGATTACACATCCCCTCTGTCCGTAGGAAACGGGGAATTCTGCTTTACGGCGGATCCCACAGGCTTACAGACTCTTTATAAAGAATATTCAGCTTCTGTCAAAAATGGCGGTGTTCCTCTTTGCACTATGAGCCAATGGGGCTGGCACACTTCGATGCCGCCGGAAGGAATTCCATACACAGAAGCTGATGTTGCCATGACTGAATATGAATGGAACGGAAGGACTGTCCAATATCCAAGTCGCCGTAAAGAGAATTCCGATTCTTTTCCACACACAGAGGAAGCTTACCAATGGCTCCGGGAAAACCCGCACAGAATGAATCTTGCAGCAATAGGATTTTTTCTTGACGGCAAAGCGATTTCTGCAGAAATGATCACTGTCAGAAAGCAGGAACTGGTTCTTCTTCAGGGACTGATATGCAGTGACTTCATTCTTTCTGACAGAGGAACGGATTATGAGATTGAAACAAAAACCGCGGTCCATCCACAGAAAGATGCGCTTCTTGTTTCGGTAAAATGCCCCAGAGAACTTGAAGACCGGCTTTCTGTAAGGATCCGCTTTCCATATGGTGCCTCAACAATCAGCGGAGCAGATTTTTCCGCTGACAGGAAAAATTCTCATTCCCTTGAAAAGATTGAATATGACGGCACCAGGAAAATGATTTCTTCCATCACAGTTGAGCATGTTGTTGACAAAGACCGTTATTATTTCGGACTTTCCGATTTATCCCCGAAGACTTCCGGCTCATTCAGCAGAAACAAAGCGGAGATTGATTTCTCAGATTTTTTTATCGAACAGAAACTTTCATCAGGATTGAATCAGTTCTGCATGGTTTTCGCAACCACACTGGAAGAAGTCCAGAAGACATTCCTCAAACAGAACAAGAATCCTTATCTTTTCTTTGAGTCTGTCACTGTCTGGTGGTACAATTTCTGGAAAAAAACGGGAATCATCAGTTTTGAAACAAGCACTGACCCAAGAGCAGAACTTCTTGAAAAAAGAGTGATTCTTTCAATTTATCTGATTACCATAAACAGTTGTGGATCCATGCCCCCCCAGGAAACAGGGCTTCTCTGCAACAGCTGGCACGGAAAATTCCATCTGGAAATGCATCCTTGGCATGGAGCCGCAATGGCTTTCTACAATAATCCGGAACTTCTGGAAAAAAGTTTCTCCTGGTACAGCCAGCACCTTTCCGATGCGATCTACAACGCAGGAACAAACGGATACAAAGGTGCAAGATGGCCGAAACAGGTTGCCTTTGATGCAAAGAACAGCCCGTCCCCTATTTCAGTGCTTCTGGTCTGGCAGCAGCCACACATAATCTTCATGCTTGACGCTGTCTGCCGGACTAAAAAAAACCAGGAAGAAAAACTGACTTTTATGAATGAAAACTGGTTTCTGATCCGTTATACGGCAGATTTCATGGCAGATTATGCGGTCTACAACAGGAATACCGGTTACTACGAACTTCTTCCACCGGTGATTCCTGTACAGGAGCGTTATCAGGAAGAATCGGTTACAAATCCGGCCTTTGAAGTCTCATACTGGAAGTACGGCCTTTCAACAGCAATCCGTTGGGCATCCGAACTGAATGTAAAGGTACCTGACATCTGGAAAGAAGTGCAGGAAAAAATGACTCCCCCTCCATGTGGGAATGGAGTTCTTCTTGCCCATCAGAACTGTCCGGATACCTTCAGATCATACGCAGAGGACCATCCCTCCATGCTGCTGAACTGGTCTTTCATAAAAGACAGAAGAATCAGTCCTGAGGCTGCTGAAAAAACACTGGAGGAATTCCTGAAAAACTGGGATTTTGAGTCACTTTGGGGCTGGGACTTCGCATTTCTGGCAATGGCCGCTTCCCGTCTCGGAAACAATTCACTTGCCATGACCCTGCTTTCAATAGACACGCCTAAGAATTATTATGCACCGAACGGACATAATTCCCAGAAAACACGGACGGACCTTCCGGCTTATCTGCCTGGAAACGGAGGACTTCTTCTGGCTTTTGCCCTTATCCTGACTCTGTCCCACGCGGAATCTGACCATAAAACTGAGCTGGCTCCCGGATTTATTGTACAATCGGAAAACATCCTTGAATACCAGGATCCTGATTTCTGATTTTTTTCAATAAGTCAATCCAAAGTTATTGACACAAATCATAATCTTTGGTAAGTTAGTTTCATCACGGCGGCATAGCTCAGTTGGTAGAGCGCTCGGCTCATATCCGAATGGTCATAGGTTCAAGTCCCATTGCCGCTACTTAGGCTGTACACTTCTGTACAGCCTTTTTTATTTGAAGTTTACCAAAAACCTCAGATATTTCCAGCATAAAGTGCAATGCACTTGAATACGGAGGCTCACATGGATTACGAAGTATTTGATGCACCTTTCAAAGGTCGTTCCCTTCTGAACTGGATTGACTGGACACCGGAAGAAATCGAGAAAGTCCTTTCAATCGCCATTCAGGTTAAAGAAGAAAAGAAACGCGGTGAAATCCACCAGCGCTTTGTCGGAAAAACCGTCGCCCTGATTTTTGAAAAACGCTCAACCCGTACACGCTGTTCATTTGAGACTTCCATCGGTGAAGAGGGCGGACATCCTGTGTTCCTTTCCACAGCAGATATCCAGCTTGGCGGCAAGGAATCTGTTGCTGATACGGCAAGAGTTCTCGGACGCATGTTCACAGGCATTGAATTCCGCGGCTTCAAGCAGGACCATGTAAGACAGCTTGCTGAGTATTCAGGAATCCCTGTAATCAACGGTCTTACTGATGATTTCCACCCGACCCAGGCACTTGCCGACATCATGACTCTTAAAGAGCATTTCGGCTATCTGAAAGGGCTTCATGTGGTTTATTCCGGTGACGGCCGCAACAACGTGGCCCGCTCTCTTATGCTTATCTGTGCAAAAATGGGAATGGACTGCACCATTCTTACACCGAAAGAACTGAATCCTGATGCTGAGATTCTTAAGATCTGCGCACCTTTTGCGGAAGCATCCGGAGCGACAATCAGATATACAGATGATTTTTCCCTTGTAAATCACGCTGATGCCGTTTATACTGATGTATGGATTTCCATGGGTGAAGAAGCCCTTAAGGCAGAGCGCACAAAACTTCTGGCTCCCTTCCAGGTGAACACAAAACTGATTGAGTCCATCGGAACTGAGAAAACAGTTTTTCTGCATTGTCTGCCCGCTGTAAAAGGCGAAGAAGTCACAGAGGAAGTTTTTGAGAGCAGTCGCAGTCTTGTTTGGGATCAGGCGGAAAACCGCAAACATACCATCAAGGCAATCATGCTTTCAATTCTGTAATTTCCTGACCCGGATTTTTTAGGAGTTTTTTATGAACAAACGGCTGATCTGCGTTTTTCTCTTTCTGGCATTGGTTTCCGCTGCTGTATTTGCTGACGTTGAATACGAAGTCGGTACCAAGTCATATATAAATGTTCCTGTCGTAAAAGTTTACGACCATACAACAGCCTATGTTGTTGTTTACATGAAGGAAGGAGTCTCCTATGGTTCCACCTCCATTCCTAAAGAATGGTTCAAACAGGGTGCAAGCACACGGAAAGCACAGGTAAAAGCTCTGCCGAAAGGTCTTGACCCCTATCTTACAATCTGTTTTGAAAACGATGAATTCTCCTTTGTATACATCAACATGCCTGCAAGCCGCATGGATCCAGCCTGGGGTGTAATGAACGGCGGAAAACTTCCTGACGAATTTGACCCGCGCCTCGTCGCTTCAAGAAAATAACGTGACAGAACTGATTAAAGAAATACAGAATTCTCTGATTCAGGAATCCACTCAGAACAATGTTTCCGGGTGGATTTTTACAAATTTTGAGCATAGAGATTCTCTTACCGATAACTTCCTGAAACTTGATTCCGGGAAAACAGCAACCCGGCGCTGGGTTTACCTTGTTCCAACCGATGGCTCTCCCAAAAAGATTGTCCACTCCATTGAAACTGATATTCTGGATTCTCTCCCGGGAGATGTTGTCTGTGAATATCACAGTTTCGAACATTTTCGGGAAGCCCTTTCTGCTTTCGCGGGAAAAACTTTTGCAGTTCTTGCTGACCCGGAAAACCCAATGGTGTCTACTGTGGACGGCGGTTTTGTAAATCTTTTGGGTCAGTGCGGAATCAGAACGGTTTCGGCCGCTTCCCTGATTCAAAGATGCAGCAGTCTTCTTACAGAATCCGGAATTGAAAGCCAGGAACGCTCTGCCAGTGTTCTTTATCGGGCAATCGAGGAAACCTGGTCTTATCTCTGTGAATGCTTTAGAGCGGATATTCCATGCACCGAGAAAAAACTGCAGGATATCCTGATGCAGTGTATAACTGATGCCGGTCTGATTACAGACTCCCTTCCCATTGTTGCTTTCGGAAAAAACACAGGAAATCCTCATTATGAAGTGCCCTCTTCCGGCGGTGCTGTAATCCAGAAGGGAGATGTTGTCCAGTTTGATATCTGGGCCAAAGAAAAGCTTGCCCGCGATGACAATGGTCTGCTTAATCCGATGACCCCTGTTTATGCTGACATTTCCTGGGTCGGTGTCTTTGCCGAGAAACCCACGGAAGAACAGCAGAAACGTTTTGAGACAATCATCAAAGCCCGGGACACTGTGAAAGAGATAATTGAAACAGCTTTTGTCGCCGGAAAAAACG
This sequence comes from Treponemataceae bacterium, assembly GCA_045599005.1. Lineage (GTDB taxonomy): Bacteria > Spirochaetota > Spirochaetia > Treponematales > Treponemataceae > Treponema_I. The sequence goes on along the minus strand of JAZRVF010000025.1, from coordinate 138,174 downwards.
TTACAGGTCTTGAGCTTGACAGGGAAGTCCGCAAAGTACTGATTTCCGCCGGTTATGAAGACATGATCAAACACAGGACTGGACACGGAATTGATACAGACTGTCATGGCCGTGGCGTCAATCTTGACTGCATTGAATTCCCTGACAAACGAATTCTTCTTGAAGGAAGCTGTTTTTCTGTAGAACCGGGACTTTACGGAAAAGATTTCGGAATGCGCACAGAAATTGACATTTATATCAAGAATCAGAAACCTGTCATTTCGGGAAGCCTTTTCAAAAACTGCGGATTAAGCGTTCCCCAGCAGGAACTTCTGCTCGTAAAATAAAAATACAGGATTTATCATGAGAACAATCACACAGGAAGAAGTTGAAAATTTCATACGTTTTGTAAAAAGTCATAAAAGTTTTGTAGTTGCAGGACACAAAGAACCTGACGGAGACTGTATTGCCTCCTCTTTGGGAATGCGGGATCTATTAAAAGCAATGAACAGGCCCTGCACCATTGTCAATAACGGACCTTTTAAACGGACTGAAACAAAAAAATACGAAAAACTTTTCAGCGGACAGTTCGGCTGCAGTCTTGAGGAAAGACCGACTGTCGGCCTGATACTTGTTGACTGTTCAGAATTGAGCCGTCTTGGTGAAATTTCTGAACAGCTCCAGAATCTTGACATCTTTATTGTTGATCATCACAAAACTTCAGAGATTCCCGGACAGACTTGTGGAAACTCGATCATTGATTCTTCCGCACCTGCGGCCGCCTGTCTTGTGCAGCTTCTTTATGAGGCAATTATCGGTCCTGTTCCCCGCGAAACTGCAGAAATCCTTTTTTTTGGGATAGCAACAGACACCGGATTTTTCCGCTTCCTTGACACAACCAGCGCTTCTGTTTTCACTTCAACAGCACGGCTTATTGAAGCAGGGGCAAATCCCCGCACAACCTATGATTACATCACCGGAGGAAAACCTTATTCCACAAGGAAACTGATGGGCGTTCTTCTGAACAAAGCGGAACGCTATTATGACGGAAAACTTGTGATCACGGTGGAAACAATGGAGGACACAAAAAAATACGGTCAGGATGGAAGAGATTCTGACGCCCTTTATTCCCTTCTCCTGGCCTGCGATGAAGTTGAGGCTGTTGTTTTTGTCCGTCAGGAAACTGCAGCAACCTGCACCCTGGGATTTCGTTCCCGTGGTGAAGTGGATGTAAGCAAAGTGGCTTCTGTTTTTGGAGGCGGCGGGCACAAAAACGCATCCGGTGGAAGCACACAGGGAACATCATCAGCCATTGTCCAAAAAATCAAGGAAGAATTTGCTGCCTTTTTTTAAACTGGAAAGATTTTCCCTTTTTTCCGGTATTTCCAAATAATTCTCATGATTATTCATACAAAGGCAGGATTTTTTCTTGGCTCAAAAACATTACAACTGACTTCTTCTTATTCAGTTCCTCCAAAATCCATTTACGGACAGTACCATTTGATAAAAAAAACGGGAAGGAAGGCAGCGACTGACAGAAACACTCGCAAGGCGGAATGATAGTTTCAATGCCGCCTTGCGCGTGTAGCGATGATATCTAGCGGTTCTGGCAGTTGCTGCCTGCCTGGTAGTATTTTTATAATCTGATTATAAATTCTGTCCGTAAGGGGAAAATCCCGATTTTCAATGTCCATCGTTTAGAAAACCAGGATTTTCTGCCTTTTCTGAATGTTTTTACACAAAATTTGTTGGCACGCCAATTGCATAGAAATCTCCGTAAAGAACTTGAATCAGTTTCAAGAAAAAACGGAGAAAAATAATGAGAGAATTGGATGACTTTTATCAGAGGAACAAAGACGCAGACTGGAGTGATATCAGATTCAAGAAGGAACTGATTGAAATCATTTTCCGGAACAAACCCTATTTCTTAATTCACAAACTGGAGGGGGACCTACTTTCAGAGTTTTATCTGGGATTTTTTAAGAATCTTGGGGAGATTATGGAAAAATACGAACCTGACCGGTGTTCTTTCAGCACATATCTTAGGATGCGGGTAGATCTGCAGATAAAAACATCAATGCGTGATTTTTACAGGAAAAGCAGAAAAACGGACTATGCGGATTCCATCCAATATTCGGATTCCGATTGGGAAGTGAAAGACCTGCCTTTACCCTATTCAGCAGGAAAAGATGAAAACACAGAAATTCTTCATAAATACAGGAATGCATTTCTTTCAAATCATACAATACCTACTGCAAAGAAAATCCTTGTTCTAGCATTAAAATCCCAGGCTATGCTGACCTGTGAGCAGATTGACAGAATAAAAGAACTGACAGGAATGGATAAAGAAGAGATTGATGATCTTTTCTTCAAGGCCCGCCAGATCAACGAGAAACGGAAAAAAAGACTGGAAAAAGAAGTGGAAAGACGGAACGAACTTTTCTTCAAAAGGACCCAGTCTTTTAATGAAATGTTACAAAACAGCGACAATCCTGAACTGTTTCAGAGCGAGGTCAACAGGTTTCTGAAATCGGATTATGCATGGAAAAAGAAGATTCAGTTCATTAAGAAAAATGGAAGACAGGATCTTACAAACAGAGAAGTTGCTGATTTACTTGGCCTTACACAGGCTCAGGTAGGGAGTGTTCTCCGGAAAGTCCAGAGATTTGTTGCAGAAGAACTTCCTTCAATTGAAAGTGCTGAGGCCGGAGAATCCTGAAAGACACAAATTGCTTTTTTTTGTCTTGCCCGTTATATTTTCCACATGATTATTTATGCAGCGACAGGCAATGCACACAAAAAAAGTGAATTGCAGGGACTTTTCAGTGACCATGAAATCCGGATTCCTAAAGATGAAGGAATTTCTTTTGATCCGGAAGAAAACGGTTTAAGTTTTATTGAAAACAGCGTCATCAAAGCACGGGCTCTCTACAATATTGTAAAGAAGCCCGTCATCGCTGATGATTCAGGAATCTGCGTGGACATCCTTGAGGGGAAACCGGGGATTTATTCAGCCCGATATCAGGGGCGGAACAAGGATTATTCAGAGGACAAACTTTCTGACCCGGAACGAAATGCTCTTCTTCTTGAAGAAGCTGAGTATGCACGGAAAAAAGCAGGGCTTCCTGCTGACACACCGCTTACATGCCGCTTTGTATGCGCAATGGTACTATACTTCGGAAACGAGCAGTTTTATGCAGTCCAGGAGACTCTTGAAGGTCAGCTTGTCTCTTCAATAGACATGGCCCGTGGAAACGGAGGTTTCGGTTATGATCCGATACTTTTCATACCCTCTTTGAACAAAACTGTTGCAGAACTTTCTCCTGAAGAAAAGAACCTTGTCTCCCATAGGGGAAAAGCCGCAGCACGTCTTAAAGCGATTACAGCTCAGTTTTTCTGAAAAACAAATGCACGGTCGGTCAAAGACTTAATGTAAGTAAGTCCGACCTTGCCAGCGCATTTTTTCAGCGCATCCAGACTGTAAAATGACACATGGGTACTGTCACTGCGGTACCACCATTTACGGAAAGCCTCAACATCCGGCCCGGGGTTAAGCATTGTCCCGACTGCCACAATTCCACCAGAGGCACAGACTGAGGAAAGCTTTTTCATGTCTTCCAGGGGTTTTTCAAAATGTTCGGCAACTTCAAGACATGTTACAAGTTCCGCCGGGTTTTCAAATACTGAATCATCGGGGGCGAAAAATGGATCCCAGCCTTCTGCAGGGCAGCCGGGCAGTAAAGTTTTTAGCAAACGGCAGAGCTCAGGAGAAGGTCCGGAACCGTAATCAATTATCCTTTCAGGATCTTTCCCTTTGGTTTCAGTAAAAAAATCAAGAACCGGATTTATGAAGGACAGAAGAAAACTTTTGTACCCTTCATCCTCAATGCTGTTATGATGCATCAGATATCTTTCTTTCTGACCGGCTTCATCAAGAAAACCGGAGGGATCCAGAAACCATCCCCCACAGCATCCGCAGTAATGATAAAGACGGCTTTTTATTGAAAAATCCTTACAGTCTGAAGAATCACAGAAAACACAGTTCAAAAAAACACTCCTGAACATAAAAAAAAGATTAAAGATTAATCCCAGAACAACCGATACAATATATGGAATTTTATAAATAAATTCCACAAGGGTAACACGGATGTTACCCAAACATTCCACGGAGGAAACACTATGGTCATTAACCACAACATGTCTGCGATGTACTCAAATCGCACATTGGGAGTAAGCAACTCAAATCTTAGCAACAATATGGCAAAACTGTCATCTGGCGAGAAAATCAACCGCGCAGGTGATGACGCTTCAGGACTTGCAGTATCTGAAAAAATGCGGAGTCAGATCCGTGGTTTGAATCAGGCTGCTGAAAACGCACAGAACGGAATCAGTTTCATTCAGACAACAGAAGGTTATCTGCAGGAGACAACAGACATCGTTCAGCGCATCCGTGAACTTGCCGTACAGGCTTCCAACGGAATTTACACAGAGGAAGACCGCATGCAGATTCAGGTTGAAGTATCCGCTCTCATTGCTGAAGTAGACCGCATTGCAAGCCAGGCTCAGTTCAACGGCATGAACATGCTGACAGGCCGTTTTGCAGAAGACACAGGCACAAACGCTGTAACCGCTTCAATGTGGCTGCACGTTGGCGCAAATGTTGACCAGAGAATCCAGGTTTACATCGGAACCATGACAGCTGAGGCACTTGGCCTTCGCGAAGTTGGTGAGGAAACAATCATGTCTCTGGAAGATCCGGATTTGGCCAACCGTTCAATCAATACACTGGACGAAGCTCTGAAAAAGATCAACAAGCAGCGCGCTGACTTGGGTGCTTATCAGAACCGTCTTGAGACTGCTTTCAATGGAATCAACATTGCAGCAGAAAACCTGCAGGCTTCTGAATCACGCATCCGTGACACAGACATGGCTACAGAAATGGTTGAGTACACAAAGAACTCAATTCTTTCTCAGGCTGGAACAGCTATGCTGGCTCAGGCAAATTCAAATTCTCAGAATGTCTTGTCTTTGCTCAGATAGTGTATTATAATTTAGGTTGCATAGGGTTATTCTACCCTTTGCAACTTAATGAACGGTTTCTTTTTTGATTCCACACAAAGTTCATCAAGTTCTTTTATTCAGAAGAGATCTTTGATATTATCTTTCATGAGTACGTAACAACAGAAGCGGAATCCTGCACAGCGGGTTTCTGTTCCTGTTGTATGGGACTGAATCAGTTTGCAGCCGGGCGCATCAGTTGCTGAACTGCCTTACGTACAGGGTTCTTAGGGACACGGATTGTCCACTTTTTCCTAATCATGGAGGGTATTTGTATGGTAATTAATCACAACATGAGTGCTATGTATGCTGACCGCTCTTTGGGTGCTGTAAACTCAAATCTGCAGAGCAACATGGAGAAACTCAGTTCTGGTCAGAAAATTAACCGCGCAGGTGACGACGCTTCAGGACTGGCAGTATCTGAAAAGATGCAGAGCCAGATTCGCGGATTGAACCAAGCCGAAAAGAATATTAACAACGGTGTTTCTTTTATTCAGACAACCGAAGGTTATCTCCAGGAGACAACTGATATTCTTCAGCGCATTCGCGAACTCTCAGTTCAGTCTGCCAACGGTATCTACACCGAAGAAGACCGCATGCAGATCCAGGTTGAGGTTTCTCAGCTGGTTGCAGAAGTAGACCGCATTGCAAGCCAGGCACAGTTCAACGGAATGAACATGCTGACAGGTGCATATGCTGCTGATTCTGCTTCTGGAAAAGTAATGCAGTTCCAGATCGGTGCAAATGTTGATCAGAACACACGCGTGTTCATTGGTACAATGACAGCTCAGGCTTTGGGACTGGTTGGAGCACAGGGCGATGATGGAGACAGAATTTCCATTGCTGATCCCGATGCAGCCAATATCGCAATTTCTGTAGTTGATGAAGCTCTTAAGTCAGTTTCAAGACAGCGCGCAGACCTTGGTGCTTATCAGAATCGTTTCGAGATGGCATCAAAGGGTGTTGCAATTGCTGCTGAAAACCTTCAGGCTGCTGAATCACAGATTCGCGACACAGACATGGCCAACGAGATCGTTGACTACACCAAAAACCAGATTCTCTCACAGTCTGGTATGGCAATGCTGGCACAGGCAAATACTTCAACACAGAATGTATTGAGCTTGCTCAGCTAAGTTTGACACGCCGCTTTTTCTAAAAGAGTTCTGGATGTCATCTTTTGGAAAAGCGAAGAAAGATTGACAGAAGGGGTGCGCCCCCCTTCTGCTTTCTTTTTTTATCAAGGAGGATGCCAATGATCAGTGTAAACAGCATTGGACAGAACATGACCACGGATGGTCAGCAAAGAATCCCGAACAGACCGACAGCCACAAAAACCGAGTCAGCTGCGGTTTCGCAAAAAGTTAATGAAGAAATGAGTTCTACAGCTCAGGACATTGCAAAAGAGCTGGAAAACGTCAAAAAAACAATTTCTCAGATACAGGAAAGATCAGGTTCACTTGGTACAAAACTGCGTTTCAACGTAAATGAGCAGTTGGGAAAAGTGATCGTTAAGGTCGTTGACCCGAATACCGATAAGGTAATTAAGGAGATTCCGTCCGAAGACCTTCAACAGCTTCAGCTGCATTTAAAAGAATCCATGGGTTTTTTGTTTGATCAGAAAATCTGATTCGGACTGAATGATTTGATTAATGGCCGATATTTCAATTCCCGGAGTAACTGACAAGTACGGAACAAATTCAACCATCGAAAAACTGATGGCGGTGGAACGCACTCCCCTTATCCGGGAACAGGAAAAACTTGAGACTTACAAAGACCAGCAGAACAATTGGCGCACAATAAACAAACAGATGAGTTCTTTGCGTGAAAGCGCGAGACAGTTATATTCTTTTGACAATCCCTTTAATTCAAAGCTTGCAGAATCAAGCCAGCCTGATGCGGTTGAAGCCACACCGAACAGAAACGCTTCCGTGGGCAGTTTTACAATCCGCGTTGATCAGATTGCAACCTCAGACCGGTTTCTTTCAGGCAATATCGAAAAAAACTATCAGGTTCCGGAAGGAAAATACACTTTCACCGTCAATGACAAATCTGTTTCTTTCAACTGGAAAGGCGGGAAAATCGCTGATTTTGTCACTTCTTTGAACCGTCGCGGAAACAATCTTATAAAAGCCAGCCTTATCGGTGTCTCAAGCAAGGAACAGTCATTGCTGATTGAGAGCCTTAAAACCGGAAAAGAAAACCAGCTAATTTTTGAGGATGCGGCACTGGATCTGGCACTGAAAACCAATATTGTTGAAGACACCGGCATTAACCGTGACACAGTTCTTGTAAAGAACACTTCAGACCTGTCAAAAACTACAGGAATGGTTTTCTCTGCGGTAAGAATCAATAACGGGGAGATTTCAGTCCCTGCAAAAAACGGTTTTGAACTTAAACTTGCGGATTCTGTTTCAGAGAATTCTGCAAATGAAATAAATTTTACTGTAATGATTGAATCAGAAGAGGATTTTCCGAATGAAGAAGTCCCCGATTCTATAGGTTCCGGCAGCTCGGCCATTGAATTCGGGATTCAATCAGAGCCAGTTCTTCCTGACTCCCCTATGATCAATTTCAAGGGAATTATTGTTTACAACGAAAGTTCTGAATTCTCACTTCCCTCTTCCGCAGCCGGTTTGGAGACTGAAAACGAACTTCCTGCAGTTACAGTGGACAGTTCCGTTGTATACCTGAAAACTTCGGAAGGCAAAGAAATTCCTTTGGACAAAATCCGGAATGACAATGAGAAACAGAATTTTACCGTAAGTATCTCTGATTATCCTGATGCAGAAAGCATAATAATCAGAAACAAGAATTCTGAAAAAACAGTGCATGTTTCTTTTCCTGTGGCAACAGACACTTCACTTCAGGCAAACGGTTTTGAACCTTTGAACCCGATCGCAAGAGCCGATGACGCAAAAATCCGGTACGAAGGCATAACAATGTACAGAAGTGAGAACACAATTGATGACATTGTTCCTGACATCACACTGAATCTGCTGGACACAACTGACAGAAACGCAAAAATTACAATTTCTCCTGATGTGGAAACCTCAAAGGAAGCAATAATCAGTCTTGTGGGCAACTATAACAGGGTTCTTGCTGAAATCAACATTCTAACCCAGAACAAGCCCGAGATTGTAACAGAACTTGAATATTTTGATTCTGACGAACAGGAAGCCGCGATGAACAGACTTGGGACTTTCTCAACGGAATCTTCACTTACCACAAGCAAATCAAGCCTGCAGCGGATTATTGCAAACACTTACCCTATTCCCGATTCCAGTGTGACAATGCTCAGCCAGATCGGTATCTCGACAAATGCGGCAAGCGGCTCCACAGGATACAATGCATCCAGATTGCGTGGTTATCTTGAGATCAACGAAGAGACTCTGGACAAAGCCCTTGAGAATCAGATTGATGACATAAAAAATCTTTTCGGCTACGACTCTGACGGAGACCTGATCATTGACACAGGAATTGCATACCTTATGGAACAGCATCTTCAGGCTTACGTCCAGACTGGCGGAATAATTGCCACAAGAATTTCCAACCTTGATTCAAAGATCAATTCCTCTGAATCCACAATTTCTTCTTTGGAAACAAAACTTGAGGACAAAGAAAGAGAATACAGGACAAAATTCGGAAACATGGAATCGAGTCTTGCCAGTCTTGAAAGCCAGTCCAACTCAATCACAAACTTTGTCAATCAGCAGAACAACAGCAGATCCAGATAAAATACGGGAGTTTTTATGAAAATTTTTTTGAATGACAATGAACTTGATGTAACACTTGAAAACGAGAAAACCGTTGGAGAAGTACTTTCCGCACTGGAAGCAGAATGCGAGAACAATGATGCCACTATCATCATGATTGAGGTGGATGGGACTGAATATCCTGCTGAAAAAATTGATGAGCTTTATGCACGGAGCATTGATTCAGCAGAGACTGTTTCCGTTCATACAATAAGTGTTTCTGACATTGCCACACGTTTTAAGGAACTTCTGCCTTTGATCGCGAAACTCTGTGCCGGTTTTGAGAATGTTCCACTGCTTTTGCAGACTGGAAAAGAAAAAGAAGTGTCAGCCCTTCTGGAAGCTTTTGCAAACATGTTTGACAATATGTGCCATGTTATCTCACTTTCCGCCCTTTTCCCGGAAAAGTTTGCGGCCTTTGAGGCAGACGGCGACCCCATTGCAAAATTCATGAATCAGTTCGCACCTTTCCTCCAGGAACTTACAGATGCCCTTGAATCAAAAGATATGGTGCTTGTGGGTGATCTGACCGAATACGAACTGAAACCCAGACTTGAAACACTTTATAAATCAATTTCTGAAGCGGAGTTCTGACATGCTTTTTTTACTCCAGGGAAGCCCTTTACAGGCACGGCAAGACAAATCCTATTACATTGCTGCATTTGTTGCGGCTGGAATTGCAGTTGTTGCAATCCTTATCAACCTGATCATTCAGGCTGCAAAAAAGCAGAATAACAGCGGGCGCGATGCAAACAAGCCGACAACACCTTCAATAATCAACAGAGTGGCTGCCCTTTATGAACTGAGTGTCCCTGAGAAAGAATTCCTCTTAAAAATCTGCAGAAAAAATAAAATTCCGAACCTTGAGGTGAATTTAAGGAATGAGCAGTTCGGGGAACTGTTTTTTTCAGAGCAGTATCACAATCTGAAAGAAAACGCTGACATTTCAGAAGACGAACTCCAGAACAATCTTGCACTTCTCTTCTCAATCCACCAGAAAGTTGACAATTCATTGCGTAATCTCTCAAACCTTACATCAACCTCCAATTTCCCTGAGGGAGGAACTGTGCAATATTACTCAGACAGGAAAGAACAGTTTCCCCTCCAGATTATCAGCGTCCATAAAGACGGATTGTGGCTTTCTATTCCGAGGGATGTCCTTAACAATGAGGTAAGGCCCCCGGAACTTTCAAAGATCAATCTTTTTTACCAGACAAAGACTAATACGGCATATCTTGCAGCAGTCCGTGTACTCCGTTATCAGAAAACAACGGAAAGCGGAGAGATGGTTGTGAATCACTGCAATAATCTGCAGCGTTACCAGAGAAGACAGTACAAACGCATCGCAATCAACAGAACCTGCCATTTTTCTTCGGTAAAAGTTACAACAGGCGGATCCGGCGAAAATGCAAAGATTACTTATACTCCTCTGGAAAATCAGTATCAGGGAACCCTTCTTGAGCTTTCTGTTGGCGGATGCAGTATTCTTTCAACAATGAACATTAAACCAAACCAGTATATTCACATGTACCTTTCAGTGAACGGCCTTGACGAGGACCAGATCACGGGAATCATTGTTAACACTGACGTTTCTCCGGAAACTGACCGCTATGTTCTTCATATCCTTTTCCTGAAAGTCAGCAAACAGACACGGAACAGGATTTTTACCAAAGTCTATGATTATGTATGATTTTTTATACAAATTGAATCAAAACTTGTCCTTAAAATCAGTTTAAAATCATGAAAATATTAATTTTACTTGTATATTAATAAGTTTTATTAGAGGAAATTGATTTTTTTTTAATCTTGAGGTATTCTTTACTCATGAGAGTTATAGACTTAAAGAACGTCAACAGAGATGAAGGATTCATTTATTACCGCAGAACATTTCTTGCCGATGCAGTAATTGAACTTCCTCTTGTTACAGTAACAGTTCCTGTTGAGTTTACTATCGAAATGACTCCTCTGGGAAGCAAGGAGATTGACATTGAATTGAAAGATTCTGTTGATTATCCCCTTGTACCTCTTTTAAAACAGTTAAAAGAATGTATCTTGAATAAAGATTCAGAAGGACAACTCCCCTGATCTCCCTCTATACTTCTTCCAGTGAAGAAACAATCAGTCTTGGAAAAATAATCGGTTCTCTACTGAAACCTGGTGATGTAATCGCAATGCAAGGTACCCTTGCCGCCGGAAAAACAACAATCACAAAAGGTATTGCACAGGCTCTGGACATTACGGAAACAGTCACAAGCCCGACTTTCACTCTTATCAGCGAATATGAAGGAAAAATGCCTCTTTATCACATGGATGTTTACCGTATTGATACAACGGAAGACTTTGTGAATCTGGGCACAGAAGACATGATTTACGGCAAAGGTGTCACTATTATTGAATGGAGCGAGAAAATCATGAGTGAGCTTCCGAAGCGAACAATTATCCTGAAACTTGAAGCTGATGAAAAAGGCGGAAGGAATATCTCACTTTCCAATTTTGACCGCCCGGGATTTATAGAAAAAGCAGAAAAATATATTATAGGAAGTAATTGAATGAAAGCCCTTGCCTTGGATTGTGCCGCACCGCGTATTACTTTTTTGTGCAGAAACGAAGAAAAGACTGCAAAACTCGAACTTGATATAGGAATGCATCAGTCTGAGGAACTTCTTCCCTCAATAGAAAAAGTCCTTTCTCTGGCTGGCCTTACACCTTCTGAACTTGAATTCCTTGCAATTACGGGCGGTCCCGGAACTTTTACCGGTCTTCGGCTTGGGTTTGCCTGCCTTAAAGCTCTTGAATTTGCAAAGGGCATTCCTTTGTACGGAATTCCTACATTGGAAGCCGTAGCCTACCCTTTCAGAACATGGCCAGGAGCTGTTGTCCCGGTGATTGATGCAAAGAAAGACCGTTTTTACGCTGCTGTTTACCGGAACGGCATTTTAAGCACTGAACCCATGGATGCAGAACTTTCAAAAATTGCGGAATGCCTTGATTCTGAGGAACGGATTCTTGCAGTGGGTGCCGATGCAGAAATGTTTGCGGAACAGATTTCCGAATCTTATCCACAGCTTAAAGTCTCCACCTTTTCTCCGAAAGTTTTTGACTCAACTGAAGCACTTCTTGAACTTGCACAGAAAAGAATCATTGCAGGCGAAAACCCCATGCAGGATTACGACGGTCCGGTTTACATACGTGTAAGCGAAGCTGAAGAAAAACTCCAGGAACGTAAATAAGCTGTTTCCTTGCCCTTCTGCACGTGTAGCAACGCTCGCCAGCGGTTTGGGCAATCACTGCCTGCCTTTTATTTTTTAATGATTAAGAATGTCTTTAAGTTTAGAAAGATTTCCAGTCTGAAGGGCTGCCTGGTTTTCACTCTGAATGGCACTGTAAACTTCTTTTCTGAAAACCTTAACTTCTTTCGGAGCATCAACCCCGATCTTCACACTGTCCCCACGGACTTCAATTATTGTAAGCGTGATATCGTTTCCGATGCAGATTTTCTCGTTCAGTTTTCGTGATAAAATCAGCATTGGCAACTTCCTTTCTCTGAATTGGCCAGAGATTCCTGCAGAATGTCATGTTTAGTAGACCATTTTGAATCGTTAAGAATAACCTGCATAGCCTTTCCGTTGATCTTGTTTATCACCAGAGGCCCGCGGAGATTTGCCGTAACAGGACTTCCGTCTACAGGAACAGTTACAACAGCCATTATGATCACATCCTGAGGCTGGGCAATTCCGATTTTCTTCAGATATTCATCATCAATGTCAATTTCATAATCCGGACGGAAAATAAAAGGATCAACAACAAGAAAAGAAACAGCCTTCTCATCATTGCAGTGAAGCCACATAAAAGGTTCGTAATCACTGCTGCAGAGAGAATAATTATGGTATTCCTCAAAGCCGAAAAGACCTTCATCCATGTAAATTTCTTTCATCAGTTTATTCCTTTTCAATCAATCTCAGACAAATCCCTAATGTTTTTTAGCAAAAGCCATCAAACACTTTTCGTGCAGCGGTTATTTCATGTAATTCAGAAGTGAGTGCGAGTAAAGATCACCGGCAGTACTCAAAGTTGCCTGCTGGACATACTGCATCATTTTAAGATCAGTGATTGCCTGGGTAATGTCAGTGTCACCTTCTTTTGCAACCAGAGAAGTGGCATTGAACTGATTCATCTGGGCTTTGGAAACATTCTGCAAAGCTCTTTCATATTTGGCACCGCTTTCTGACATTTTTGCAAGAAGACTGTCAATTCCTGAATCAAGGGAACCAAGAACCTTACCGCCTATTGTCTCATAATCACCCTGGATCATTGCATTTCTAAGGGAAATGACAGTGTCAAAGAGAGAACCGCCGGAAACCTGTGCAGAGTCTGCAAGATTGTAGGGTGCGCGCTGACTTGAATCCTTGATGATGCCAAGATCACTGAGAGTGGAACCTTCAGCATCTTCAAGCCAGAGCTGATGTGCATTTGTGGTGGCCAGGTTAAGACCTTTGGTAACCGGATCAATTGAAGCTTTCACTGCAACATTGGAACTGTTGATTTTTGCCACGATTGAATAAACATTGTCACCGGCTGTAAGTTTGATCTCCTGTCCGTCAACTGCAATCACACTGTCTTTTGGCACAGTATAGCCTGTTGCATCACGGAGACCGTACAGCTGCTGGTTCTCTGCCCAGAAAATATTGGTGCCGGAATTCTTAATGTTCATGAAAGAGTTCTCATCAATTTCCACATCATTTGAACCAAGGCTTCCGTTATAGACAACGTTTGTAATCATTGCACTTCCGCTGCCTTTAACAGGGCCTTCAATAACCTGAAAAGACGTGCGGTTTGTGCTGATTCCGGCAAAAAGCGGTGTGCCGTCAGCGCTGACAGCATTTGCATTGGAAATAAGTTCCTGAAGAAGCTGGTCAACTTCAACAGCCATGTTCTTAAGATTTTCTTCTGAATAAATTACGTTTGCGCCTTCAACTGCAAGCTCACGGACACGCTGCATGATATCAAGAGACTGATTCATGTAAGTTTCGGAATAGGAAATCCTGTCAGCAACAGTCTGGGCATTTTTCTCAAACTGATTCGCACGGCTCAGGTAAGATTCATAACGTACCAGGTGCCCTGCAGCAATGGGATCATCACGGAGACTCTGAATTTTGTTCTGTGACGTAATCTGATTCTGCAGTTTATAAATTCCGGACTCCTGAGTCCTCATTGTTCTCTGCAGATCTTTGTTTGTCATTGCACTGGTAATACGTGTCATGTCTCTTCCCCTTGCTTAATCACTTTTCAGGCACCAAGCCCTAATATAGTATCGAGCATTTTATCCATAATTGTTACTAATTTCGCAGCGGCATTGTAACCGTGCTGGAACTTAAGAACATCGGCCAGTTCTTCATCTATATTCACACCGGAAATTGAGTCCCGCAGGTTCTCAAGGCTGCTCATCACTGCAACCTGATTCTCATAGTTCACCTGCGCCTGCTCACCTTTCAGTCCGACTCTTGTGAGTGTGTCAGCAAAATAATCATCGATTGTGTTTGAGGAACCGATCATTACCTGAGTGTTGCGGATGTTTGCAATTGCGAGAGCGGCAGAACCATCACCGATCTCAACAGTTCCATCCCGTGACTGAGAAGCTGCTGCAACAGAAAGAATATCATTTGTGATTACGGAATTAACCGCTACATAACCTGCAGGATTAAGAACAGGAGCAACAGCATAACGGGCAACTCCACCGTTTCCGCTCATGCTTTCTGCGCCGACTCCGGCAAGAGCATTCACTGCATTGGCACGGGCAAAATCATAGGCACCGGCCTCACCGCTTTCTGCAAGAAGACCTGCATAACCACTCAGGAAGAATCCGGAATCCTCCACATGGCGGATCACAAAATCAGGATTGTTTTCGGAACTGGCTGTTGTTCCTTTAAGGACAAGATTGTTGTTCCGGTCAAGGTAGGCTTTGACTTCACCGTCAGAGTCATTGATGCGGTTCACAATTGTCTCAACTGTGTCTGTTGAATAATAATTTACTGCAATGTTTCCGGAATGGCCGGAGATTGTGATTGTTCCTTCAAGGCCTGTCTGCTGCTGGGCATCCAGAACATTAGAACCTGTCATGCGGAAAATATAGGAAGTGTCTTCAACACCATCTCCGTCTCTGTCAAAGTTTCCCATATTATTTGCGACAAAAGGCTGTTCAACAAAGAAATCAAGCCCTGTCACACTGTTGGCACCGATACCGTTGCGGTGGATATCGTTCACAAGGTCGGCAAAATTCATTGTCATTGTGTTCAGGTTCTGAATTTCACTGCGCAGGTCAACATCACGGAGTTCAATCAAGGCACCCAGTGAGCCGCCGGAAACTTCAACATCCTTACCGGTGTCAGCCCACACAACCTTTGAATAACCGTTGTTGTCCAATGTAGGCTCAACATTGAAGCCACGGGCAACACCACCCTGAACAAGAACACGGCCACCCACATGAACCATGAATTCATCATTGTCGCGGCGTTCTGTGGTAATGTCAGCAAGTTTTGAAAGTTTATCAACCATCAGATCACGCTGATCATAAAGATCATTGGGTCTGTCACCCATTGCCTCACTGCGGGAAATCTCTTTGTTAAGGGAAGCGATACGTTCCGCATAATCGTTGATCTGGGAAACTGTGGCCTCAATGTCACCGTTCAGAAGGGTTCCGATTCCTGACAGACTTGTGTACTGCTGACGGATTGACTCAGCAAGTGTCTCACCACGGGTAACAACTGCCTGACGGGCTGCCTTTGTCTCCGGATAAAGGGCCAGTTCCTGCCATGACTCCCAGAATTTGTCCATGTTGGAACGGACTGAAGAATCACCGATCTCATTGAAGACACTTTCAATCATTGAGTAATACTGTTCACGAGTACTCCAGTATGATTCCTGGTTTGCCTGGGCAACAATGCGGCTGTCAAGCATCTCATCGCGGACACGCTCAATGCTCTGTGCTGAGATTCCCTGTCCGATCTGACCAGCTGTTTCCGCACGGTTCAGGTCAGGCCGGTAAATCGGATCATACTGGGAGATCTGTACACGCTGACGTGAGTAGCCTTCTGTATCTGCATTTGAGATATTGTGTCCTGCAGTGCTGATTGCCTGACTGTGAGCCAGCAGACTGCGTTTTCCCATTTCAATTCCTGCAAAAGTACTGGACATGATTCACCTCGCTCAAGACAATGTATTCAAAAGAATGGATTCTGGATTAGGACGGCGGATCGCACCGTTCCGTGAATAAAGTGTATTACGCTTTACGGATACTGCTTTGTCGAAAATTCCCTGAAGGAATCCCCGTGTGATCGAAATGTAAGAGTTGAGAGCATCATT
Organism: Treponemataceae bacterium; assembly: GCA_045599005.1. GTDB lineage: Bacteria > Spirochaetota > Spirochaetia > Treponematales > Treponemataceae > Treponema_I. Next base: position 122,026 of record JAZRVF010000025.1, on the reverse strand, counting down.
CTCTGCACGGGAAGCAACAGCTTTTCTATGGATTGAGTAAAACAAAGGATTTTTTTTCAAGGAAGATGAATTTTCCTCAGAAGCCTCAAGAATCTTCACCCGTCTGTTTTCCAGCTGTGAAAAATCCTTTGACAGATCTGAAAGCTGGGCAATATGCTGCTCAAGATTAATCCAATTGCGTTCCGTAACATCGGAACGGATTTCTTTCTGTACTGTCAGAATCTGATCAAGTTTCTGATCCTGCCCCTCAAGGATATTCTGTAATTCTTCTTTAACATCCATTTTCACACCACCTGTATTGATTATCGGTTTTTGAAAATGGAAGTTTAGTCAGTTTTTTACTGTGGAAGAGCGGAATTTTCCAGGTGGAACTCCATGAATTTTCTTGAACACACGGCAGAAATATGCCTGATCCTGGAAACCGCATTTTTCAGAGACTTCAAAAACTGTCGCATTGGTATGCAGAAGCATCTGTGAAGCAAGATAGATCCTGTATCTGTTAAGATATTCCCAGGGAGAAAGTCCCGTTTCTTTATGAAAAATCCTTGTAAGATAATCCTCACTTACATGAACATAGTCAGCAAGTTTCCATCTTGAGATCTGAGTTCCTGAATTGGCATTGAGATAACAGATGGCTTTCTTCACAAGAGCCCCCGTATCAGGCGGAAGAATCTCCTCACCTGCAAGCAGAGCCATTGCACGGCGGGCAAATTCCGGACTTCTTGCAATTGAAGTATTGCAAAGAATCACCCGAGGGACTCTCATCAGTTCTGTAACCTGGTCTTCATCTTTCACATGCTCACCAAGAACCATAACAGGACTCATTACAGTTGCGGGAGTGCACCGAACCTTTTCAACAGCATCCGCATCAATATAATCGAAGACAACCATTGATGGCGTAATATTTTCCAGGGTCTCATCAAAACTCTCCATGGAATTGATGAAGATTGACTGATTGTAAGGGGCCCAGGAGAAATTCTCCGTAAAACTTCTGCCGATGAAAAGAATGGGATTTGACACTCCGCTTGTCATTTTCTTTTCAAACAACGAGGTAAAGTTCTTGATTTTTTTCAGTTCGGAAGTTGCCATTGCTGTCCTGCAGAGAAAAGCTGAAGAATCAAAGGGTTCCGTGGCCCGGTTTGCATAGATGCGGCCCCAGTCTACTTCCTGTGCAGAATCAGCATTCCATTCGTAATGAGGTGCAGAAGCGTCAGCAGCCTTGCAGGAAAACTTCGGCCAGGGATAACAGATTCTGATTGAATCAGATTTTTTTTCAATGGACGCACCAAGAAGCATGCAGATTCTTTCCGCAAGAAGAACATCATTTCTCTGCCAGATATCATCAGACAGCGGTTTTTCAGGATTAAAACGGAAAAGAAGACCGGATGAACTTTCCTCAACCGCCGCATCCTCTGTATGACATCCAGAAATTTTGGCAAAGATCTCCAGTGCCTGCTGAAGACGCTCAGGATCCCCATAAATCAGAGGGAAACTTCCCGGAGGAGCGCTGCTTCCAACAACGGTACCCACCTGGAAAAGATATTTTTCAAAAGGAAGCTCATTTTTCTGTGACAGGGTAAGATCCAATACAAGATTTGTCTTTTCCACCTGTTCTTCAATGCTGTTCTTTACAAAGACCATTTCAGAAGAAAGAATGTCCTGATCTGTGCAGCCGGAAAGAACAAGACTCTGGATCTGATCAATACGGCGGCCGAGTTCCATCAAAGGTTCGCAAAGATCACTTCCCATATTCGCAAAAAAATCAGTCTTTGACATTTCCGCTTTTTCAGCGCGTTCACGGGCAACGGAGGTTTCCTCAAAAAGGAACACACCTGTAAGGCTGCTGCTTATGATTGAACGCAGTTCCTCAAAAACGGTTCCTTCATAGGCGGGCACATTGCAGACAAAATAACCGATGGGCTGTTTTTCCATGAACAGTGGCTGTACAAGAAAAACGCCTTTCTCAAAGCCTGTGACACTTTCAGGAAGAAGTTTTTTCGCGTCAAAAACTTCCCCATCAAAAAAACATTTTTCCGGTGTGAAGCCGCCCGCAAAAACGGACTCTTTCTCAGACTTTGAATAGGCCCCTGTCAGAACCAGAGCCACCGAATGAATTCCGATGCGCGGAAGATGCTCGTTAAGCATGTCCAGAAGGTTGATTCTGCTTCGAGCGGCAAGCAGCTGACACTTAAGGGAGTTCAGTTCAGCCTGCAGACGGCGCTCATTGTATTTTGCAGCCTGAAGAACACGGTTCTGCGCCAGGGAAACTGCAAGCAGGAAACGGTTCTCAAGACTTGCACAAAGACCGATGGGCAGGAAATCCGCAGCCTTTGCCAGTGCGAATCCTTTGAACAGAAGTCGCAGGTCCATGTCCTGGGAAAAGAAACGTTCCAAAGATTTGTCCACAATTGAAAAAAGCATTGCTTCGTCATCACTCTGGAGGCCGTTGACAATGGGTTCAATTATGGCATTGGTACTGGTTTCATCAAGGCGGAAAAGCTGTGCAAGAGCGTTTTTAAGCTGCAGAGGCGTATGGGTTACAGGAACTGATACTGCGTCATTGGTGGCAAGAGAATTGGCTACAGAGCATCCGCAGGATTCACGGATGACAACATCTGAAGAAAGAACAAGATCCTGAGGCTCAATTCTTTCCGTAAGAAGGTCTTTTATCATTTTGAGGGCGCCAAGTTCCAATGCGTCATAGGGCATGTGGACAGTTGAAAATGCGGAACCCATGATGCGGCTTTCCACAGAATCATTGAAACCGGCACAGGTGTAATCATCGGGAACAGAAAAACCGGCTTTCTGAAGGAATTTCACCGCGGAAAAAGTCATAAGATCACTGGCACCGATAAGCACGTCAAAATCACGGCCTGGAATCAGACCCCTGTCCTGATACAGCTGCTTTACGGCTTCCTCACCTTCACTCCAGGCAAAAGGATCGGAAACAAGTTTGGAACGCCGCATGTCATAACCGCAGGACAGCATAACGTCACAGAATGCACGGAACCGCTCAACAGATGAGGAATGGTTGGAAGGTCCCCTGAGGAAAGCTATGCGGTAAGCACCGTGTTCATGGACAAAATGTCGGACAAGAGAAGCCATGCCGTTATATGCGTCAAATTTCACGCAGCCGTGCCCCGGCATTTTGTGGGCGATAGTCACATATGGCAGAGGAGATAGATTGTTGTGGAAAGCATTCAGTTCATCAACAGTGATCTCACCGCCGATTGATGAACCCCAGCTGATAAGTCCGTCAAGGTTTTCCGTATTTGCGAGCCTGTAAATCGAGTTTCTGAGGTATTCGGAATCTTTTACTGCATTGAGCTTTCCGCCGGGAAAAACAAAAAAAGCGGAATCCGTATGAGAAGCTTCCTTAACGAGAGTTTTCCACATGGGAGATGCGGAACCGGTATGAATGGAGGCAAGGATAAAGCCGATACGTGATTTTCTGTTCACCATATCGTTATTGTACAAAAAGAAAACACTAAAAACAATAGTGGATTTCATTACCCGTGATTAGTATGATGACGGAATTATACAAAAAAAACTTCAACCAGAGTTTACACCGCTTACGCGGGGTATTAAAAGGAGGCATGATAAAAATTACGTCCATGTAATTTTTATCATTCAAGTTTGTTCCTGCGTGGCATCCACAAACTTGGATTCTCGCCATCCTTGGCTCGTCGCTTACGCGGGGTTTAAAAGGAGATTTTATATGGAATTACAGCCTATCCACAAGGTAATCAAGACAGTTCAGCGCCCTGAGAAAGTGCTTCAGTTCGGAGAAGGAAACTTTCTCCGTGCTTTCGTAGACTGGCAGATTGACAATGCAAACGAGAAATCAGGATTCAACGGAAACGTTGTTGTGGTACAGCCTCTTCCCCAGGGAATGATTGATGCCATCAACAGCCAGAAGGGTCTTTACACAACAGTTCTCCGCGGACTCCGTGACGGAAAACCCACTGTGGAGACAAGGGCGATCAATTCAATCAGCCGCTGTATCAATCCTTACAGCGATTTCGAGACCTATATCAAATGTGCCGAAAACCCTGACCTCCGTTTTGTGGTCTCAAATACAACAGAAGCAGGTATTGCATACGATCCTTCAGTAAAACTTGAGGACAGACCACAGGCTTCCTATCCTGGAAAACTTACCGCATTCCTTTACAGAAGATTTCAGTTCTTCAAGGGCGACCTTTCCAAAGGACTTATCATCATTCCCTGCGAGCTCAGCGAGGACAATGGTCTCAATCTGAAGAAATTCATCCTGAAACACGCAGAAGACTGGAAACTTGGAGAGGAATTCCTTGACTGGTTCAACAAAGGCTGCGATGTATGCTCAAGTCTCGTTGACCGCATTGTTCCCGGTTACCGCCCTCTTATGGCAAAAGAGGAAAACGGAAAAACACAGGCTGAGAATCTCTGCGAGAAACTCGGCTATCAGGACAATCTTCTTGATTCCGCCGAACTTTTCCACCTCTGGTGCATTGAATCTGAAAAAAGCCATGAAGACGAACTTCCTCTGGTCAAAGCCGGTCTTAATGTTGTCTGGACCCCGAACATGGAATTCTACCACACAAGAAAAGTCCGCATCCTGAACGGTACACACACAATGACAGTTCTTGCAGCCTATCTGAACGGACTTAACTTTGTACAGGACTGTTTCAAGAATGAACTTGTCTACAAAATGATGAAGAAAGGACTTTTCCAGGAAATCATTCCCTCAATTGACGGGGACCAGCAGGAACTGATCAATTATGCAAATGACGTTTTTGAACGCTTCCAGAACCCCTTCAATCCTCACGCACTTCTTGACATCTCATTGAACTCTGTTTCCAAATTCTGGGCACGTGATCTGCCAAGCGTGACAGGTTACATGAAGAAAACCGGAAAAGTTCCTGAAGTGCTTTCTTTCGCAATGGCTGCACTCATGGCTTTCTACGAAGGCACAGAGATGGTTCAGAATGAGCGCGGTGCAACAGTTCTTAAAGGAAACCGCAATGGTGAGACTTACTTCATCAATGACAGCAGAGAAGTTCTGGAGACATTTGCAGGCCTGTACAAAAACGGTCGCGATGCAAAAACTGTCACACATGCAGTTCTCTCCAACACCGGCTGGTGGAAAGAGGATCTTACAGAACTTAAGGGTCTTGAGGAAGCTGTCTGCACACACCTGAACAATATCTGGACACTGGGCATCACAAAAGCGATTGAGATTGCTGCCGAATAAGGAACTTTGAGACATGCAGAATCCTTGTATCAGAATTCACCAGGATGATGTTGTTGCTGTAGCACTTGAGCCCCTTGCAGAAGGGTCCCAGGTTCTCGGTGTGACACTTCTTGAGAACATTCCCCAGGGACACAAATTTGCCCTGAGAAACCTGGAACCAGGCGACCGCATCGTAAAATACGGTTACCCTATCGGCGAAGCCTCCTGCCCGATTAAAGCCGGACAGCATGTTCATGTGCACAACACTCATACACTTCTGTCAGAAACTGCTGAATACACTTATGATGCAGAAAATGCGAAAAAAGCGGCTGAAGACTGGCGTGAAAAAAATCCGCTTCCCAGAAATGTTCCTGAAATTCAGGCATACCGCCGGAAGAACGGCACAGTTGGAATCCGCAACGAAATCTGGATTGTGCCGACTGTGGGCTGTGTAAACCGCATCGCAGAGAACCTTGCTTCCTGGGCAAACGGAAAATTCTGCGGCGGAGAGCCAAAACCGAACCCGGAAGGCGGACTTGAAGGAGTTTTTGCCTGGACACACCCCTACGGCTGTTCCCAGATGGGAGATGACCACGCACAGACACGCACAGTTCTTGCAGACCTGGTAAAGCATCCCAATGCCGGCGGTGTTCTTGTTCTTGCACTGGGCTGTGAGAACGTGACCATGACCCAGTTCAAGGAAGCACTGGGCGAATGGGACGAAGAAAGAGTTAAATTCCTTACAGCACAGGAATCCGCTGATGAAATTGCAGAAGGAAGAGAACTTCTTTCACAGCTTGCAGAAGTTGTTTCAAAAGACCGCCGAGAACCAGTTCCCGCAAGCGAACTTGTTATCGGAATGAAATGCGGAGGTTCTGACGGACTTTCCGGAATCACAGCCAATGCTCTTGTAGGCCGTGTCTGCGATACAATGGCAGGTCTTGACGCATCTGTAATACTTACAGAAGTCCCGGAAATGTTCGGTGCAGAGCAGATGCTCATGGACCGCAGCAAAGACAGGGCAATGTTTGAAAAGACAGTAACGCTTATCAACAACTTCAAGGATTATTTCACCCGCCACGGTCAGGTAGTTTACGAGAATCCTTCCCCGGGAAACAAAGCGGGCGGAATCACAACACTTGAGGACAAATCCCTGGGATGTGTGCAGAAAGGAGGAAAGGCTCCCGTCTGCGGCGTACTGAACTATGGACAGCGCATGACTGAGGCAGGTCAGCACGGACTCAACCTCCTTGAAGGACCGGGAAACGACATTGTAAGCACAACTGCAATGACAGCTGCCGGCGCACATATCATTCTTTTCACAACCGGACGCGGAACCCCTCTCGGAGCACCGGTACCTACAGTCAAAATCGCAACAAATCATCCTCTTGCTGAGAAAAAATCAGGGTGGATTGATTTTGACGCATCTTATACACTTGAAAACGGTTTTGAAAAAGAACGGGACAAACTTCTTGCAATGATTTATGATATTGCATCAGGTAAAATCCAGACCAGGAACGAAACCAACGGCTACAGAGAAATTGCCATTTTCAAAGAAGGAGTTACTCTATGAAAAAATTCATGGATGAAAATTTTCTGCTTGAGACAGACACAGCAAAAGCACTTTTCAACGCTATCAAAGACAAGCCCATCTGGGATTATCACTGTCACCTGATTCCGCAGCAGATTGCAGACAACAAAAAATTCGACACAATAACAGACATCTGGCTGGGCGGAGATCATTACAAATGGCGCCAGATGCGTACTTTCGGAATTGAAGAGAAACTGATCACCGGAGACGCAGATCCCTATGACAAATTCATGGCATGGACAAAAACAGTCCAGAACCTGATCGGTAATCCTCTTTACCATTGGACACATCTTGAGCTGCAGCGCTACTTCGGGATTTATGAGCCCCTTACTGAAAAGACAGCTCCTGCAATTTACAAAAAAGCAAACGAGATGCTTGCAACAGACGATCTCTCAGTAAAAGGAATTCTCAACAGATTCAATGTTTATGCAGTGGGAACCACAGACGACCCGGTTGATAACCTTGCATGCCATACAGCCATTGCCTCCGGAACTGCAAAAATCGGTAAACTTGACACAAAGGTTGTGCCCTCTTTCCGTCCTGACAAAGCAATCCATATTGATGCACCGATTTTCAAAGACTACATTGCAAAACTTGCTGAAGTAAGCGGTGAAGAGATTCACTGTCCCAAATGTGTTGTACGCGCACTTGTTAAACGTCTTGATTTCTTTATTGAGAAAGGATGCCGTGCTTCAGACCACGCCCTTGAATATCCGCCCATGACAGCACCTGCAACTGCCGAGGCAAAGGCAGAGGAACTCAGACTTGCGAAAGCCGCTTTTGACAAGGCAATGTCCGGTGAGAAACCTTCACAGGTTGAGACAGACGCATACCGTTCTTTCATTCTCTGCGGGCTGGCTTCTGCATACCGTGAAAAAAATGTTGCAATGCAGCTTCATATTGCAGCCATCCGTAACAACAATCCCAGCATGATGGTCGCTCTCGGTCCTGACACCGGTTATGATGGAAGTCATGACAAAGAGATGAGTGCCGGTCTTGCAAGTCTTCTCGGACGTATTGAAGAAGACGGCGGACTTCCTAAGACAATCATTTACACACTCAACCCAAAGGATTATTACGCAATCGGAACCCTTATCGGATGTTTCCAGGGCGCTGGCGTAAAAGGAAAGATTCAGATGGGTTCTGCCTGGTGGTTCTGTGATCACAAAGATGGTATGGAAGAGCAGATGAAAGTTCTCGGAAACCTTGGAATGCTCAGCTGCTTTGTCGGTATGCTTACTGATAGCCGCAGTTTCCTTTCATATCCACGTCATGAATACTTCCGCCGCATCATGTGTAATCTGATCGGTGGCTGGGTAGAAAACGGAATGTATCCGGCAGACATGGAACAGCTTGAGAAAATTGTCAGCGGAATCGCCTTTGACAATGTAAAGGCTTATCTCGCATAAAAAAGCGTTTTGAAAAAGAAAGGCGTTACATCACATGGTGTAACGCCTTTTTTATTGACAGGATTTAACTTTATATAAAAGGAAATCAGCAACTGCCAAAACCGCTAGATATCGTCGCTACACGCGCAGGCCGGCAAGGAAATTTTCAATCCGTCCTGCGAGTGTTTTTGTCAGCCGCTGATTTCCTTCCGCAAAAAAAATCACACCAATCAGCAACTGCCAAAACCGCTAGAAAAACCTGATTAAAGCACAGCAGTCTCAAAAGGCTGCAGTGTCACTTCCACAGTTTTTCCATCAGCACACAGAATGCCGGTTTTCTGAACTGACTCACTGTTGTTGATCACAACAAGTTTTCTGCTTTCTTCATACCATGCGCATTCAGTCATCACATTTGAGCAGAGCAGTTTTGCTTTGTCAGATGCAGAAACTCCCATCACGGCACAGAGCGCATTGTAGAGAATGCGTGTTGCTTCAAAGGAGAATTTCCAGTTGCTGAAGTAAACAGCTTTTCCTTTGTCAGTGTTTTTTGCCGCAATAAGAGGAACACCGTCTTTAGAAGCAACAACATTGGTCTCGCTGCAGTTCACAAAAACGCCCTCTTCCCCTTTGAACAGGTCTGCTACTGTTTCATTACTGAGCCCGTCAAGAAGTCCCAGTCTGTCTTCAGAGCATTCCGCCTTGAATTTACCGATACACTTTTTTGTGCCTGTATCTTTTTCAACACCGAGCAGATCATTCAGCTGGAAATATTTTCCGTTTGAATAAACCGCGGAAGGCTCATGCACACCGATAAATCCACCGCCGTTGCAAACAAACTCAGTCACTCTGGAAACCAGAACATCATTTTTCCAGTAATCGCCTCCACTCCATGCGGAATATGCGGAACCGGCATTGATCAGTGCCTTTACGTCAGCAGGAATGCCTTTCTCAATGATTTCATCAAAACTGAGGAAACACACATCAAAAGGAAGACCGGCCAGAGATTCAAGCACATTGGTAAGATCAACCTCAGGATGCTCATGAAGGTGTCCTGAGCAGTTCCAGGTGCGGAGACTTCCCCAGCTGTGGATTACGGCAACTTTTCCAGGAATTGTATAAGGAGCGCAGGTTGTGTTCAGTTTTTTAAGGAAACGGAATTCATCCGCCACTTTTGCCATGTAATCGCAGAAAGCAGGTGATTCTTCTGTAAGGTGAAGATATCCGCCAAGACCGATCCGGTCAACCGGGTTACGGAGCAATGCGCGGCGCACCTGGATCCAGTATTTACCGGCATCAATCTCAGGATGTCCGCCGGGGGCAAATGTCGGTTCCCCAGTAAGACCTGTAGGGAACAGATAAGGATGGAAACGGAGTTCGTGGGTTTTCACACCTTTTGCACCGGCACACATGCGGGCTTCAAAACCGTTGAAGACACACTTGATCAGTCCGTCAAAACCGAAATCCTTGAAGCGGGGGGAATAAGGCTCGACACCAATCCAGCTGTCATCATAGAAAACGTAGGCTTTCTTTCCGAAAGAATGAACAATGTCAATAAGTTCACGTCCTTTCTCAACAACGAATTCATTGATGTAATCCATCCACATCCTGTATTTTTTTGAAGGCACATTGTGGGTGGCATTGTATTCACCGCCGTTTACAAAATCCTCGGAGGTCATCTTAACGCCTGTCTTTTTCTCAAAGGCACGGAGATGAGAGGGATTTGCTGTAAAATCATAACTGCCCCAGTCGCTGAAACGGTCACGACATGCTTTATTGTCACTCCAGAACCAGGCGAAATTGTAGAACATTGAAGTAAAGCGGACAACTGTCGTGTCAGGATTGGACTTGCACCATGCAGTGAGCCATTCCTTAAAGTGCTCCATTACTTCAGGATAAACAGGATCAATTGCACGGACATGTTCTTTTGTCCAGTTGTTGGTTACGTGGTTGTACATGGAAATTTCTTCCCAGATACGCACTGCCAGGAAGTTCACGGTATACCTGTGGTATGGAACCACATTCCGCACTGTTACAGAATCATCGGCCGCGTCAAAAGACCAGTCCTCTCCATCAACCTTCTTTCCCGTTGTCCGGTCAAAGACTTCCCAGAATTCCTTGGGATCATCCGCTTTGTTCACAGTGAACTGCTCTTTGAAATAGCCGTCCAGCAGACTGATCTTAACAGAATCACTTTTTGCGATCACCGGGTTTGTCATGAGAAAATTCTGCTGGAGAAATTCAGGATGAGCCTTGGCCCATGCATTGTCTTCGCGGATAATGCACAAAGTTGAATAAATGCCGTAACCAGCCTGTGTAATTTCAGGAGAAAGCTTGGTTCCGTCACAATCACGGATAATATCTGCACCCCATTTTTCTGCCATGCGGAGTGTCAGTTCTTCATAGCCGGCTTCACCGGGCAAAGTAAAACTACCAGTTGTATGTTCCATGTCATCAAGTATAAGGTACAAAAAAAGCGCCTTCAACAAAGAAAAAGAATTTTGACGAATTTATGCTAAACAATGGTGGGTTAAGCCATCCTGAAAATTACACTTTTTCCAAATCCTTAATTGTGCTATGATTTTCCCATGAAGAAACTGTCTTTGATCTGTGCATTTTTCCTTTTAATCTCTGTAAATAACGTTTTCAGTCTGCAGACTGATTTTTCCGAATTCAATTCACTGTCTCAGCAGCAGAAAACTGATTCCGCAATGCTGAATTATGTCTCCTATCTTTCCTACGACATCAGCGCCCACAAAGACAATCTTCTTTATCTTGAGGAAATTTATTCACAGATTGAAAACAATATTCTTGAAGACAAAATTGATCTTGATATTCTTTCAAGATTATCAGACCTTAGGGATCAGATTTTCAGGTTCCGGATGATTGACATCCAGCGGGACAGAATTGAGTACCTAATCCAGCTACAGATCTCCAATGCGATCAGATCTGTTCTGCCTAGTCCCACATCTTTTCTCAGCACCGATACTTTTCTGAATCCCATCAGCATCACTTCAAACCTGGCGAACACACTCCTCACTTCAGACACGCTTTCTTCCGTGCTGAAGCTTTCACAGGGAGCCGATTATCTTCTGAAAAGCTGCGAACTTGATGACCAGCAGCTTGGAATCCTGCATCAGATTTCCCAGGAAGCTTTCTCAAACCGGGTGAAATATTCCAAAGACAGACAGATTCCCGAAAGTTTTCTCCTTACAGGCGAGATGCTTCAGGATTTTGCAAGGGAAATCAACAAATCAAACAATGCTTCCAAAATTGCTTTCCTGGAACGCAATGAAAGCCGCAAAAATTACAGATATTTCGGTCTTTATTATCTGGCACTTGTAAAGTCTTATTTTGAGGCGGGACGTTTCCAGGATTGTCTTGAGGCGGCTTCCGCCTACGAGACGGTCTCAGTCAGACTCTTCCGGAAAGATTATGACTATGCGAAACTGATTCCTTTTGTTATCGCTGCGGCGCAGAATGTCTATCCCGATTCCTACGAAAAATATATTGAAAAATATTTTTTCAGAATTGAAGGCACCGGGGAAACCTTTACCTCTCAAGAAGGAAATATCACTGCTGATTATACTATCAAAGGAAACACAAAGGAAACTGACTGGACACTCCGTTATTTTGCCGCACAGACTCTGATGCAGCTTTATGCAAAGACCAATGATTCACGTTATCTTGAGGAGGCTTACACAATCACCTTTGATGCAGTACGGAAATATGCTGATGAACAGCAGACCCTTATTGAAGACTACAAAAAACCTATTGTAATTCCTGACACAGCATCAAAAACAGAAAAAGCGATTCTTAAACAGCGTATCAAAGAAAAACAGACTGAACTTTTCCCTGTAAGCGAACCTTTGGTCCTTAACTGTGAACTTCTTGTTTCTCTTGTGGATATTCTTGACAAACCCAACCAGGAGCGGACCGCGATCAACAGCATCCTCAATGATGTCTGCGTTTTTCCACAGCTCAAGGCTTTTCTGATCAATCCTCCTTCCTCAGACTCTCTGACTACTGATCAGTTTCTTGAGAATCTAATCTATGACACAAACCCCGAATTATCAGAACACAGCAGTTTTTTCAAAGACACATTTCTTCTTGAACACAAAGGGATTTATTCACGAATTCTTCAGGACACTTTCAATATTTCAGACATTGATCAGATTACACACCTGGCAGAACTTGCATCCTCTTCACGATCCACCGCAGAATGGAACAAAAACAACACACTGACTGTCCCGGCCAAGTATCTCTGTCAGACAGCAGAAATATCTGTCACAATAAACGGAAAAGAATTTAATGACACGGCTTATAAAGTAAAGAAGATAAACAAATTCAACACAGAGAATCCCAGTGTCTGGACTGCGGAGATTTCTTTTGATTCAAAGGAAATAAGCAAATATAACCTGATTTTTTCGGGACCCACAGTAATAATTGCGGAAATTGCAATCGGCAGGACAAAAACTTCCTTTGTTTTTCTGAGCAGGCAGACTTTTTTCGGATGCAATATTGAACAGGTCACTGAGGATTTTTTCAAAAGGGAAACAGCTTCTGCAGCATTTAATTTCCCGGACACAAAACCACAGTTTTTCGGGCCTGCTTCCTTGGAATCCACTGAAGACATTTCTCCCCTTCTTGAAACACTCCATTCCTACATGCTGAAGTCGGTTCCTTCATTACAGGACAGATCCTATCTTTTCCGAACAGCCTTTGCCCGGGAATACGGTGTTTATTTCCTTGAACAGCTGAAAAAAGCACTGGAATGCAAAGACAGGGATGAACTTCTGAACATTCTTTATGCAGACAGAGACAGCTGCAACATATCTGTTTATTTTGACAAAGAGAACCTGCTGATTCCAACCGCTCTCTGCAGAGAAGCTGTTGACAGACTGAAAATCGGCTTTGTACTTTACGAAGACAGAAAGCCGGTCCTTGAGGTGGCAAAGGCAGAACTTTCAGCCGGGCCGGAAATTTCTCCCAATGACAATAACGGCCAGAATCTTTCAATGACCAGTTTTGCTTTCTCTGACCCGGATCTGACTCTCTATAATTTTGCACCTCAAAAAGAATATGCTCTTGAAATACATATTGAGACCGAAGAAGACAATTTCAGTCTTCTCTTCCTCCGCAAAGAAAAATCTTTTCTCTTTTTTGGAAAGTCAGTTTCTTACATTCCACTTCAGGATTACATTGCTTCAAAAATTAAATTCTGATCTTAAAATTGCATAAAAGACAAAAAAAACTCCGAAGCATTATTTCAGCTCCGGAGTTCCTCAGACAAAAAGCCTGTGTTTATTAAAGATTGTCGAAGAATCCTTTTGCCTTAAGAAGCTCTGCGTTCAGAATACCACCAAGAGCAGCTCCGCGTTTTGTGTTGTGACTCAGTGCAACAAAGCGGATGTCAAAGACAGGGCACTTTCTGAGGCGGCCAACAGTCACGGCCATACCCTTGTCTGCCTCACGGTCACGGCGGGGCTGGGGACGGTTTGCTTCATGGCGAACAATAATAGGATGAACAGGAGCGTTCGGCAGATCCAGTTCCTGAGGAACACCGCGGAAGCCTGTCCAGACTTTTTCAATTTCTTCCAATGAAGGTTTTTTGTCTTCAGGAAGGTCAAACTCCAGAGAAACACATGCTGTGTGTCCGTCAATAACGGGAACACGGTTACAGTGTGCGGCAACAAGCGGTCCGGGAGCGTTCTTGATTGTTCCGGATGCTTCGTCAACAGAACCCAGAATCTTAAGACATTCTTTTTCGGTCTTCTCTTCCTCACCACCGATGTAAGGTACAACATTGTCAATCATGTCAAAAGATGAGACACCGGGATATCCTGCGCCGCTTACAGCCTGCATTGTTGTGACAATCATCCGTTTAACAGGGTAACCGGCCTGCTGGAGTGCAAAAACCGGAGCCATATATGACTGGAGTGAACAGTTGGGCTTTACGGCGATAAAACCTTTGTCCCAGCCGTGATGTTTTTTCTGAAGAGCAATAATATCAGTGTGCTGAGGATTGATCTCAGGAATCAGCATAGGCACATCGTCTGTCCAGCGGTTTGCGCTTGCATTTGAAACAACAGGAATGCCCTTTTCTGCATAAGCAGATTCCAGAGCTTTGATGGCTTCTTTATCCATCTCAAGTGCGCTGAAAACAAACTTGCATTTTCCAACAGCTGCATCCACATCATTTGCATCACCAACAACAAGGTCTGCAACACCCGCAGGAATATTTGCGCCGATCAGCCAGCGGTTCTCAACTGCGTCTTTATAAAGTTTTCCTGCACTGCGGGGACTTGCCGCCACATAAGTAACTTCAAACCAGGGATGGTTCTCCAGGTTTGCAATATAGCGCTGACCTACCATTCCGGTTGCGCCCAAAACACCTACTTTGATTTTTTCAGACATGATCTTCTCCATCAGACAGAAAATTCACAGAGGCCAGATTGGCCTTTTTCGCAATTTTATTCATTTGTATAGCATTTTTATGCAAAAAAGGCAACTGAAATCCTTTATAATGTGACTCTCTGCTTTCTTAGAAGAGTAACCCCTGATCCTCCGATTACAAAAATCACCAAAAGAATCAGAATAACAGGCATAAAACTGCTTTCTCCAAGAATATTTCTGAAAAAAACACCGATTCCTTCAAATTTTTCTTCAGGAATGATCTGTTTCAGCAAAGCCGGAAGCTGAATCATCAGCATGAAAAAAAAGTAAGATATTAAATACACCTTATTCCCGAAACGGAGTGTCAGAGCACCAAGAAGGATTGACCAGGCAGAAGCAAAAAGCAGGAGAATCCAGATTTTTCCGACAAAAAATCCTACAGCCTCAAAAGCACCCTCTTCCTCAGCGATCTTGAAAACATTACTGGTTAAAAATCCCTCAAAACGGAATACGAAATGTATACAGGCCAGCTCAAAAAGACATTCCACAAGCATCAGCAGACAGAACATAAGAATCACACGTCTCCGTGTGCTGCCTAAAGAAACATCCAGATTGAAGTGCTTAACCAGACCTTGTCCCCCAACCAGCACTGACAGAAGCAAGAAGCCGGTCATCAGAACAATTGAGCCGACAGGAAAAGCTAATGCATCAGCATCAACCACGCGGACCAGAAACTGGAATCCCAGACCGATAACTAGAAAAATCAGTCCGATAAACCCGCATGCTTTCAGATCATTTTTATAAGTAATCAAAAAATCTTTGAAAAACTTCATTTCATCACCTCACAGACGTACTTCAAGTTTCCTGATCTCATCCCTAAGCCAGACAAAACCCGCCACATAAAGACCACAGCTGATCACTGCAAAAACTGAAGGAATCACAAAGTTTCCAAAAATCCTGTCTCCATGCTGAAGGAAGAAGAAAACGGAAACCATAATCACAAACAGACCCACCATTGCAATGCCGAACCTTACCCACACCAGAGATTCACCTTTTGTCCTTATGTAAAGAGCTGTTCCGACCTGTGCCAGACTGAATATGAAGGCCAGAAAAGTGATTATCACAGCCAGGGACCAGATGATGCCCTTTGCCGAACTGAAAAAGGCCATTCCATTCCAGGTAATCTGAAAATAGTAAAGAATTGCTGGGGCAATCAGAACCAGATCCAGAAAAAACATTACCAGCTGTGACATCTGGAAGCCTTTGAAAGAATCCTTTCTTGTGGCACTGAACCCGACAGAAAGGGGAAAAACCATTTCTCCGTAATTTGTTGAAAGAATCAGGACAAAAAAGACCAG
Organism: Treponemataceae bacterium; assembly: GCA_045599005.1. Classification (GTDB taxonomy): domain Bacteria; phylum Spirochaetota; class Spirochaetia; order Treponematales; family Treponemataceae; genus Treponema_I. The sequence continues at coordinate 106,084 of JAZRVF010000025.1, read as the reverse complement.
CATGAATGAATAGAATGGCAATCCTTCCACAATTATTGTCTGGAACTGATTTAATGGAACTTCCATTACTTCTTCGCGGTTTATGAATCCCATAAAAAAGCCGTAGCCCAAAGAAACAAGAAACATTACGGCGAATCTTTTTAAAGTCCATTTAATCCAGAAAGCAACTGTCCTGTTTTTCATAACTGCTCCCCGCACATTGCAACAAAAAGATTCTGCAGAGAAGGCTTTGAGACAGACAGTTCAGAGTTTTCCGGAAGATTTTCACCCTTTTCAAGAAGAACAGTCACAGTCTTTGATCTTCCCATTTTTGACACACCGTAACAATCCTTTCCATTGCAGACAGAATCCACATTTTCCTCAAGACCGTTAACGGTGCAGGCCCGTTCCAGAAGTTCCACAGTGTTTTCCTTAAGCATCACCCGGCCTTTGTTGATCATCACAACTTCCTCAAAAATGTTTGATGCCTCATCAATAATATGAGTGCTTACAATAAAAGTCCGCCCAGTTTCCGTGTATTCTTCAAGCAGAAGTCTGTAGAACAGATCCCTGACCACAACATCAAGTCCGGCCACAGGCTCGTCCAGGAAGGTAAAATCAGCTTTGCTTGCAAGAGCCACGATAATTGTCACCATACTGAGCATTCCTTTGCTCAATTTACTGATTTTCTGATTAACATCCAGTTCAAACTTTTCAACAAGTTCAGAAGCCATCTCTGAATCCCATTTTGCAAAATTACTTTCCGCAATTTTCAGGTACTCTTTCACCTTAAGACTTGCAATGTAGTTCTGGCTTCCACCATTATTGATTTCTCTTGCGAAACAGATGTGATCCAATGCCTCACGGTTTTCCCAGACCGGAAGCCCACAGACAGTAACGTTTCCATCACTTGCGGGATTCTGCGCTGCCATCACAGAAAGAAGAGTTGTTTTTCCTGCTCCGTTCCGCCCGATCAGTCCATAAATTTTTCCTTTCTCAAAGGACAGACTGATATTATCAAGAACTTTCTTTTTTCCGTATTCCTTGCTGATTTCTCTGCATTCAAGTGTTTCCATATTCACCCCTTTATTTTAGATTTCTTCAGATTTCTGAATCAGAGCTATAATCTCTTCTTTTGTGATTCCCAATCTTTCAGCTTCCTTCAAAAGATTTGAGACATAGGATTCCAGAAACTCACCTTTACGCCGGTTCAATATCAATTCTTTTGCACCTGTGGCAACGAACATTCCGATTCCCCTCTTCTTATACAGAATTCCCTGGTCCACCAGGATATTGATTCCTTTTGCAGCGGTTGCCGGGTTTATTGCCAGCATCCGGGCAAACTCATTTGTACTCAAGACTTTCTCTTCCTCAAGGATAATGTCCCGAAGAATATCGTTTTCAATCCTTTCCGCAATCTGCAGATAAATTGATTTTTCATCATTAAGAGATTGAGTCTTGTTCACCATATTACCTCGTTGGTTCAGTGGTTCGTTACTCATGTAACTAACCTACATTAAAAGTTTATCAATGTCAATAACAAAAACAAAAAACCCGAACGAAACTTTGCAGAATCGCCCGGGTTTCTATCAATCACCTAAAAAAACTTGGAATCAGAGTCCGCATTCTTCCAAAGCAGCTTCAATAACTTTCTTTGCTTTGTCATGAACTTCTACCAGAGGAAGACGAACGCCACCGGCAGGCAGACCTTTGTAATTCATTGCATATTTGATTGAAGTAGGGTTTCCATCAACAAATGCGGCCTTAAAGAAAGGGAGCATACGGTAGTGGATATCCTGTGCAGTTTTAAGGTCTCCATCAAGTGCTGCGTGTGTCAGTTTTGTAATAACATCAGGAACCAGGTTGCTAACAACTGACACGATTCCATCACCACCGCAGGCAATCAGAGGCAGTGTCAGACCGTCATCACCGGAAAGCACACAGAAATCGGGCTTTTTGCGGCTGATGCGCTGGATAACTTCCATCATCTGGTTAATGTTTCCGCTTGCCTCTTTAACGCCGGCAATATTGGGCAGTTCTGCAATGCGGACCAATGTGTCCGTAGGAATATTTTTTCCAGTCCGTCCCTGAATGTTATAAACGATAATCGGAATTCCGACTTTTGAAACTTCCTCATAATGACGGAATACACCTTCGTCACTGGGCTTGTTATAGTATGGTGTAACAACAAGTGCATAATCTGCGCCTTTGTCTTTTGCACGCTGAACGTATTTTACAGCATCTTTTGTGCAGTTTGATCCAGCCCCGATAATCACGGGAATCTTGCGGGGTGTGCCCTTTGCAGCAAGTTCCTTTTCGTAGGCATGAACTTCTTCCAGACAGATGTCTATAAGCTTTTCTTCTTCTTCGGTTTCATCCAATGTCGGTGTCTCACCTGTTGTGCCCAAGGGAACAAGGCCATCGATACCGCCTTCCAACTGTTTACGAATAAGAACTTTCCAGCTTTCGTAATCAATTGATCCGTCAGGAAACATGGGTGTTACAAGTGCGGTATAAGCACCGCGCAATTTTGACATAAAAATAACCTCCTGCAAACTTCAGGCCAAAACTGAATTTTGCAAATTTCGTAAGAATATTCATATTATCGCATTTTTTTTAACCTTTAGACAATACCTGATGTTTTTGTAAGTTTTTTTTTGCTTTTTTACATCTAGAATACTTGACTAAAAATAAATAAAAACATATATTCTATACATCAATTGCGCGGGGATGGTGGAATTGGTAGACACGCCAGCTTGAGGTGCTGGTGGTAGAAATACTGTGCCTGTTCAAGTCAGGTTCTCCGCAGAACGGTTTCGTGAAAAACGGAACCGTTTTTTTTTGCTCTTCACATTTTTTTTACTTCTCCAAAGTGCAAGACTGCGGAAAGAAAGACAGCGGCGGACAAAAACACCCGCAAGCCGGAATGCCAGTTTCAAAACCCTAATATTCCCGAAAAAAAAAGCCGGCAGTACAGATTGTACCACCGGCGTTCTTACCGTTTTTTTCAGCTTACCAGGCGTTTCCAAGTCCGCCAACTTTCACCTGGAAGTGGCTGAACACCATACTGAAAGTTGCCCTTCCCTGGCTGACAGAGCGGAGATTTGTAGAAAACCCGAACATCTTTGCCATTGGAGCCTGAGCATGGATCACTTCCTCAGTTGTCTTTGACTCAAGGCTCTGAATAAGGCCGCCACGCTGTGTCACCTGGCTCATTGCGTCACCAACAAATTCTTTCGGTGAGAAAATATCAACATTCATCACCGGTTCAAGGATTTCAGGAGAAGCGGCACGGCATGCCTCATCAAAGGCAGCAACAGCACAGGCTTCAAAAGCGAATGTTGTTGAGGTAAGTTCGTCATAGTTGATTTCAGTTACAGTAACCGCAATATCTGTACAGGGATAACCATACTGGATTCCGCTTCCGAATGAGTTTGTGATTCCCCGCTGGATCGCATCAAAAATCTCACCGGGAATATTGCTTTTACGAACATTGTTTGTGTAGGTATTACCCTTGCCTGTATTCGGTTCCACATGAAGAGTGATTCCTGCAGTATTTTCCTTTCCACCGATAACACGCTCATATTTTTCTGTGTGATCACAGGAAGCAGTGATTGATTCCCTGTATGTAACCTGAGGAGCTCCCACACGGGCCGCAACCTTGAATTCGTCTTTCATCCTTGTAACAAGAACATCAAGATGTAGTTCACCCATACCGGAAATAATCAGCTGGCCGGTTTCCGCATCGTCCTTTGATGTGAAAGTAGGATCTTCCTTTGAAAGGATTTCAAGAGTTTCTTTCAGTTTGTCACGGTCACTTATTGTATCCGGTTCAATTGCCACTGAAATTACAGGCTCCGGGAAACTGAGATTCTCCAGAAGGACAGGCATTCCCTCACTTCCGATTGTGTCACCGGTCTGGGCCAGTTTAAGGCCGATGAACACAGCAATGTCACCGGCTTCCACACTGTCAACAGGCTCGGACTTGTTTGCATGCATTCGCATGATACGGTTTACGCGCTCACGCTTTTTCTTACCGACATTGAAAACCTGGTCACCGGATTTGATTTTTCCGGAGTACATACGCACATAACACAGGGAACCGGCCTCACGGTCATACTGGATTTTAAATACAAGACCGCAGGGAACACCAGAGGGATTGCATGGAACCTCAACATTTTCCTCTTTCTTTGTATGGAAAGCAGTTGCAGGAGGAAGATCCAGCGGAGAAGGCAGATAATCCACAACAGCATCAATCAGAGGCTGGACAGCGCAGTTTTTACGTGCAGAACCGCAGAAAAAAGGAACGATTTCTTTTGCAATGGTACGGCGGCGGATTTCTTTCTTGAGCATTTCCACAGGGATTTCTTCCCCACCCAGGTAAAGTTCCATAATCTCATCATTGGCAGCAGCAATCTCATCAATCAGTTTCTCACGCCACTCATTTGCCTGTTCAAGCCGGTTTGCGGCAACAGGAGAAACTGTGATCGTCTCACCTTCGTCAGCAGGATCAAAACGGTATTCCTGCATCGTAAGCAGGTCTATGACACCTTCAAAGTTGCTCTCAGCCCCGATAGGAAGCTGCATTGCAACAGTTGTGGCTCCGAACTTTTTCTGGACATCTTCCATTGCGCCGAAAAAATCAGCACCGATTCGGTCCATTTTATTTACAAAGCAGATACGCGGAACTTTATATTCATCAGCCTGCTTCCAGACAGTCTCGGTCTGAGGCTGAACACCGCCTACAGCGCAGAGAACGGCAACAGCTCCGTCCAGAACACGCAGAGAACGCTCAACTTCCGCAGTAAAGTCAACATGGCCGGGAGTGTCAATAATATTTATCTGATGGTCTTTCCAGTATGTTGTTGTGGCGGCACTGCATATTGTGATACCACGTTCCTGTTCCTGAGCCATCCAGTCCATGGTTGCCGCACCGTCATCAATCTCACCGATGCGGTGGATCTTTCCGGTATAGAACAGAATACGTTCCGTGGTGGTTGTCTTGCCCGCATCAATATGGGCCATGATTCCGATATTTCTCATTTTATCAAGTGACATATAAACCTCAAAAGTCATCCGCCGGCAGCATCTGACATTACGAATACATTGCCTTCATTATAATAATTTGTCTTAAAAGTTTCAATTTTCCGCGTAAAAAGGCTGCATCCTGCGGAGGAAGTTTTCAATCAACAGGGGTAAGTTTTGCAAGAAAACTGATTTTTCTGGGCGTTTTCAAAGCATCAAACTGAATCACAAAACGCTGATTTTTTCCGTCGGTCTCAAGAATCGTTCCCTTCCCAAGAACAGGATGGTTTATTCTTGTGCCCGCAAGCAGACTTACAGAAAACTGATTCTGATCCAGAAGTGTGTCAGAAGCATTTATCGCCTGGGAAGCACTGTTTATGAAAGAATCATTCAACGGAGTTTCATATACAAGATATTCTTTTTTTATGTCAAAAATAAAACGGGAAGGATATTTTACCCCTCCATCCAGAGCAAATCCTTCTGATTCAGTAAGAAAAAGTCTTTTTTTTGCACGTGTCATCGCAACAAAAGCAAGCCGTCTTTCTTCCTCCATTTCTTCTTTTGTCTTGATTTTTTTGGAAGGAAAAATTGATTCATTAAGATCACAGACAAAAACATAGTCAAATTCAAGGCCTTTTGCAGTATGCACTGTCATCAGCCTGACTGCATTCTTTGTGTTTCCCGCATCCAGTCCGTTCATAAAAGCGGTCTGGGAAAGGTAATAAGCCGGATTACAGTCTTCCCCGCAGGACTGTTCAAATTCATACATTCCCTGTTTCAGCTCTGCCAGATTATCCAGCTTTGTCTGGTTTCCTTCAGTCCGCAGGGCATGCTCGTAACCGGAATCGGTAAGCAGTTCAAAAAGCAGCTGTGAAGAAGCAACATCCGGTTCATTTTTGAGCCTGTCCGAATAATGTTCAATCAGTTCGATAAATTCTCCGGCTTTTGAAGTTGAAAATGGAGATTGGGTACCCATTTTTTTATCTTCATCACAGAACTTGCACATGGCTTCATAAAGTGAACAGCCGGCCTGGTCGGAATATTGCTCCAGAAGTTCTATACGAGTTTTACCGATGTTCCGTCTGGGTTTATTCACAATCCGCCTGAAAGACAGATCATCCTTATAAAGGATCATCCGAAGATAACTTAATGCATCTTTGATCTCTTCCCTTTCAAAAAAAGGAATCCCGCTGAAAATTGTATAGGGAATTGTCTCGTTCAGAAAGCATTCTTCAAGTCCACGTGTTAAATAATGAGCACGGTAAAGAATCGCAATGTCCCGGCAGGACACGCCTTCACCATTCAGTTCCCGGATTTTGTCCGCAATCCAACGGTACTGGGCATCCGGATCCTTTCCATGAAAGAAAACCGGTTTTTTCTTAAGTGGGACTCTGTTTCCTGAAAAAACAAGATCTTTTTTAATACGGTTATGGTTCCTGTCAATCAATGAATTCACCGCATCAAGGATTTCCGGTTCAGAACGGTAATTCTCGTTCATGAGAATTGTCTCTGCAAGTGGAAACTTTCGGTCAAAATCAAGAAGGTAACGTATATTGGCACCACGCCATGTGTAGATTGTCTGATCCGGATCCCCGACGACAAAAAGATTCTGATGATACACACAGAGAGTCTCCATCAGCCGGTATTGAATGTCATCAATATCCTGGAATTCATCAATCATAATGTATTCAAGACGAGTCTGCCATTTTTCCCGGATTTCAGGACTGATGTCGAAAATATGCATCACAAAAACCAGCAGATCATTGTAATCAACACCGAAACACTTTTTCTGCTGATAAAGATAGCCGTAAAAAATAATATCATCAGTTTTCTGGGCGGAACGGTATTTTTCTTCAAGCTCGGACAGTGAGAAAGAAATCAGATACTTGTAATAATCCAGTTCGGTCTGTGTCTTCCTGATCTCAATCATGTCTCGTGCGTTTCCGAAAGTCCGGTCTTTAAGTGTAAGGCCACGTTCTTCATAAACTGTATTGAGCATGGAATTTATGTCAGAATTGTCCAGCACAAGAAAACTTTTCGGATACTGGATTGCGTAGGATTCTTCCTGAAGGACAGAAACACAGAAACTGTGAAAAGTGCATACAAAACCGGTGTCACAGTCGCCCACAAGCTTACGGATTCTTGTCCGCATTTCCACGGCGGCCTTGTTTGTAAAAGTAACACAGAGAATATTCTCCGGCAGCACTCCTATCTCATTTATCAGATAGGCATACCGGTGAACAAGAGTTTTTGTTTTGCCAGTTCCTGCCCCGGCCACAAGCCTGATAAAACCTTCTGTGGTTGTAACAGCCTGTGTCTGGGCAGAATTCAGTCTATCAGCCATAATTGCTCAGGAAGGCCTTTGTACGTTCGTTTCTGGGATTTGTTATCAGTTCCCTTGCAGGACCTTCTTCAACAATTACACCGCCATCCATAAAAATAATCCGGTCTGCAACTTCTCTTGCAAAAGACATTTCGTGAGTAACAACAACCATTGTCATCTTTGCTTCTGCAAGTTCACGGATAACCTTAAGGATCTCGATTGTCAGTTCCGGATCCAGAGCGCTTGTAGGCTCATCAAAGAAAAGAACCTCAGGCTTCAGTGCAAGAGCGCGGGCAATTGAGACACGCTGCTGCTGACCGCCTGAAAGCTGGCATGGATAGGCATCAGCCTTTGATTCAAGCCCCATTTTTTTCAGCAGATCAATTGCGATTTTCTCAGCATCTGCCTTTGGAGTTTTAAGGACGGCAACCTGGGCTTCCGTAATATTCCGAAGAACTGAAAAATGAGGAAACAGGTTGAAGTTCTGGAACACAAGTCCGGTCTTCAGAAGGATTTCCCGTTTCGTATCAGCATCAGCATAAACCGAATCCTTTACCAGCGCTTTGTCACAGATTGTGATGCTGCCGTCCGTAAGGGTCTCCAGCTGGGTAATACAACGGAGCATTGTAGACTTTCCAGAACCGGAAGGACCGATTATGCACAGAACTTCTCCTTTATTGACACTGAAGGAGATGTCTTTGATCACCTGCAGGTCACCGAAGTTTTTCTTTGCATTCTGTACTTTGATTACTTCCATGAGTCACCTCAACTGTAATATGAAAGCTTTTTTTCCAGCTTTGCAAATACTAAAGAAACAAGCCAGTTCATCACAAAGTAGAAAACACCGGCAATAAATATCGGCATTGTTGAAAATTCACGGCTGGCTGCATTCTGGGCCGCACGGAACAGTTCTGCAACACCGATTGTCTGTGCCAGAGCCGTATCTTTTACAAGAGTAATAACTTCATTACCACAGGCAGGCAGAATCCTTTTGATTACCTGTGGCAGGACAATCTTGAAGAATGTCTGGGATTTAGTAAATCCGAGAATCTTTGCAGCTTCATACTGTCCTTTGGGAATGGATTCAATTCCACCACGGTAAATTTCTGCAAAATAACAGGCGTAATTGATTGCGAATGCAATTATTGCCGCAGTGAAGCGGTCATAAGAAAGCCTGAAAATGTAATAGGGAGCAAAATAAACAAAAATCAGCTGAAGAATCAGCGGCGTACCACGGATAATCAGCATGAAAGCACTTACCGGCACAGAAATGATTTTTCTTTTGGACATTTTTCCTAAAGCCACTATCATTCCCAGGGGAAGCGCAAAGAGAAGTGTCAAAAAAAAGACTTCCAGGGACACAACTGTCCCTGAAAGCATTGCTGAAAGCAATTTCTGCATGAAATTATTTTCCTACAACAGAAATGTCAGTTCCGAACCATTTGGCATCGATCTTTGACATTGTTCCGTCTTTTACCATATCTTCAAGAGCTGACTGAACAGCATCGCGGAGTGCTTTGTCTGTCTTGCGGAAACCGATTCCATAAACTTCGCTTGTAAGGCTTTCTGAAAGTGCGACAAAGGGTTTTCCAGTTGTTGTGATACTGTAGTTTCCGACAACAACGTCCATAACAACAGCGTCAACACCACCGATCTCAAGATCCATGAGGGCTGTAAGGTTCTCTTTGAACTCAACGATTGATTTCACAGATTTCTTAAAATCCGGAGAAGCATCAACAGCTTCCGCAGCACTTGAACCAGCCTGAAGTCCGATCACTTTTCCTTTGAGGTCAGCAAGTGTCTTGATTCCGTCAGCTTTGCGGACAATCGCAACCTGTGCATTGTCAAGGTAAGCCTTTGTAAAAGCCATTGCCTCTTCACGCTCGGGTGTCATTGTGAATCCGTTCCAGATACAGTCAATTTTTCCAGTGTTAAGTTCCTGCTCTTTTGAGTTCCAGTCAATCGGCTGGCAGACAAGTTTTACACCAAGGCGGCTGCAGACTTCTGAAGCAAGGTCAATGTCATAACCAACGATCTCGTTGTTCTCATCACGGTATCCCAGAGGCGGAAAAGAATCGTCCAGACCGAGAACAAAAACTCCTTTGGATTTGATTTTGTCCAAAGAATTATCAACAGTACTTTCTTTTTTTCCACCTGCAACTGCAAGAGAAAGTACAACCAGCACACATGCCATGACAGCAATAAGCTTTTTCATTTAATGCTCCTGATTGAGAGTTTATTCTCTTACATCTTACAGGAAAAACCTGTCGATTTCTATAGTTCCCTTTTGAAAAAAAACCTAAGGCACAAAAAAACCCGGCCTTTTTCCGGTCGGGTCAGTAATCAGTTTAAATTCAGATCAGAATTCTTCGAACTCGTTGTCAGAAATGTAGGATTCGGGAACATAACTTGAACCGGTCCCCGGTTTATTCTGATTATTCTCTGCAGCAGGCTGTTCAAAGAAAAGATCATCTTCTTCTGCATCCATCACAGGTGGCATGGGCGAAGACACAGTTTTCTTTGGTGCGATCTTGGGTTTGATCACATTCTGCCCTTTGTCAGAACCGGAAGAAATTGTTTTCGGGGCAATCACATGGGATACTTTCGGAGAAGCGGTAACCGTGGAAGAAGCAGGCAATGCTTTCGGGCTTCTGACAACAGGCTTTGCCCTTTGAGCAGCTTTTCTGACAGAAGAATCACCATTGTCAGATCTGTCCAGCTTGAAAAAACTCATGGCCGAAATCAGCTGGTCAGCCTGGGAAGCCATCTCTTCGGCCACAGAAGCGAATTCCTCCGATGCGGAGGCTGTCTTCTGGACAGTGGAATCAAGTTCAAGAACCGCTTTATTTATCTGTCTTGCACCGATATCCTCTTCCCTTGCAGCCGCAGCAATCTCCTGGATCAGTTCAGCAGTCCGTTCAATATCAGGCACAAGTGTTGAGAAAATCATTCCAGTCTCTTCAGCAACCTTCACACTGTCCGAAGAAAGCTCGCTGATTTCAGCGGCTGCGGTCTGACTCCGTTCCGCAAGTTTGCGGACCTCGCTTGCAACAACAGCAAATCCGCGGCCAGCCTCACCGGCACGGGCAGCCTCAATGGCAGCATTCAAAGCAAGTCTGTTTGTCTGGCTGGAAATGTCCTCAATGATCCCGATCTTCTCAGCGATCAGATGCATTGCGTCAACTGTGCGGGAAACAGCTTTGCTTCCACGCTTTGAATCCTCAAGAACATGCTGTGCGATCGCATCAGTCTGGGCCGCATTGTCAGAGTTTCTTGTGATGTTGGAAGCCATCTCTTCCACAGTTGACGAGATCTCTTCCGCAAAAGAAGCCTGGGCTGCGGCATCAGCCGAAATGCTCTGGCTTCCGATGCTGATCTGCCTGCTTCCTTCGGAGACACTTCTTCCTGTATCCTGGACGTCAGAAACAACTTTTGAAAGAGTATCAAGGAGGAAGTTGAATGAATCCTGAAGTTCCACCATTTCCTTTGCCTGCTGTCTCCGCTTTTTCGGGTCCGAAATATCAAATTTCTCGATGGAAAGTTTTCCTTCAGACAAGGCCTTAAGTTTGTCTCTCATGAGAATAATGTTTTCAATGATTGGAGTAATCATTCTGATGCAGACAATAAGCGCCGCGGAAATTGAGATATAAGTCAGTATTACAAAAACAATATTCTGAGTACGTGAGCCGCTTCTGAGACTGTTCAGAGTCTGGACCACTTCATTGTACTGCCCTTCCGACATATTCGTGCTTTTTATTGCGACAGAAGCTGCCTCAGAAATCGCATCCTCTGCCCAGCCCGCCCCGATAAGGCTTAAGGAAACAATGATGATGAGCAGAACAGACAGCATTATATAACCGAATAAAAGTTTTCCTCTGATTCGCATAACTTCTCCAATGATAAGAATTTTTTTCTGTTTTATTCATCCTATCCCAAATCAGAATATTGTCAAATCCTTTCCAAATGCTCATAGAATTTTTCGCATTAGTTTAAATTTTTTCTTGCTAGACCCCTTGTTATCTCCTATATTATCTTACATGGCGTATCTTATACCCGTTGCCGGCGGTAAAGGCGGAGTTGGAAAAAGTATCTTATCTCTCAATCTTGCAGTAAGTCTGGCAAAGAAATGCAAACGCACCGTTCTCTGCGATCTTGATCTTGGAGGAGCAAATCTCCATACAATGCTGGGATTGAAGAATAATCAGCCTGGTCTCGGAACTTACATTACAAAACAGGAAAATGATTTTTCAAATCTGATTCAAGCCACAGGAATTCCAGATCTTCAGTTCATTGCAGGCGACTGTCTTTATCCGGGCGTCGCAAACATGGATTTTTTCACAAAGAAAAAAATCGTAAAAAACCTGAGCATGCTGGATGCGGATTTTGTCATTCTGGATCTTGGTGCCGGTTCCACATACAACATTGTTGATTTTTTCATAACAGCCTACGATGGCATTCTTGTTGTCACTCCGGAACTTACTTCAATCCTCAACGCCTATTCTTTCCTTAAGTCCACAGTTTTCCGCTTTCTTTACAGACTTTATCCTGCAAAAAGCCCGGAACGCACAATTCTTCAGAACAGTGTCCTCCAGCGGATGGAAGGCAAGGAGTATTCCTTCAGCCAGATTATTGACGTGATCGGGACAAAGTTTCCTGACAGTGCGAATTTTGCCCGGAAAGAACTGAAGAAACTTAAGCCACGTGTGATAATGAACATGGGGCGCGGATCAACCGACATCCAGATCGGAAACAGGCTTCTTGCACTTGCCAAGAACAAGCTTTCCATTGACGTTGAGTACATCGGTTTTGTCCCTTACGACGAGAATGTTTCCCTTTCCGTCATGATGCGCCAGCCTCTCTGTCAGATGAAGCCTGATTCTCCACTCTGCAGCGCATTGCCGACGGTTGTAAACAAAATCATCAAACAAGCCGACAACTCAAGTGATATATTTCTTGAGGATGCTCAGGAAACCTTGGAAGACATCATCAGAAACTTTTACGAAAAAGCAAATCAGGAGAAGATATGAGCACTCCCATTTCAGACATTTACGATTCTCTTCAGTCCATCAGCGAAGAAAGCGGTACCGATTTTCTTTCACTCAGTGAAAATTTTCCTGTTCTTATCCAGGAACTTGAGGGAACTCAGAACCGCTCAAAGATTAAAACAAACTCAATGGACATTTTTGCGGAAAGTATCAGTGCGTTGAAAGATGCAATTGACCGTCAGACTGCGCTTCTTGCAGCGAACAGGGCTTTTCTTTCACAGATAAGACAGAAGAACAACAGTCTTTTCACAAATGTTTCGGAAAAGACAAATCTTCTTGACTCAATCCACGACATCATCCTTGGTATTAAGGAAGCTAGCCAGGAGATGGAAGTCATCTCACTTAACGCAATGGTTGTCTCCATCAGATCAGGCAAGGAAGGACAGGCTTTCTCGTACATCACCTCAAACCTTAAGCAGATGTCCCTCAGACTGATCAAACAGTCAGAAGATCTTATCAAAAGCGGAGATTCTGTGCAGGAAGCTCTTCAGTTCCTCCAGAACCAGATTCAGGGTGTCAACGATCTTAATGAAAAAACAGACGACATTACTTCCAGCGGCGATAATGGAATGATGGAGGCTGTAAAGGCGATTTCCGACAGACTTGTAGAAATCATTTCATCCTCAAAAGAAGTCAAATATCCTATTCTGAAAGCCATGGAAGGAATTCAGATGCAGGACATAATCCGCCAGTCTTTGGACGATGTTCTCCTCGCAGTCAAAAAAATCCGGACAACTGATGCAGCAATGTCTCCTGAAGAGCGCATGGAGATTCATACAGCAAACGAGCAGATTCTCCTTCTCAGCTCAAGATGTCTTGAGAAGATCAAAAATAAACTTGACGACAGCATTTCTGTTTTCACAGGTAACAGAGACAAGGCTAACAAGATTCTGACAGAGATTGACAGGACAAGAGACGTTTTCGTCCACAATGACGGTCACAGAACAGCGCAGATTGAAAGACTTAAGGAATGTATGGACGGAGCTGTGGACAACTTCAACCAGTTCACTGCCCTTCTCCAGTCCTATCAGTCAGTACAGGCACGTGTTCTGGACAGTGTCAGCAACATTCAGGATTCTGTGCACAACATGGATACCTGTTTCTCAGGATTCCTGCCGATCATCAGTACACTGCAGTATGTAGCGATTGCCCAGCGCATCGAAGTCGCCAGAAATGTGGCCATCAGTTCCATCAAAGACACTGTTGAGCACATGTCAGAACTGATTCTTAACACAAAGGCAAATGTTGATACGGCTCAGAAACAGCTCCTTGAGTTTACAGAAACCTGTAACACGCAGATCAAGACCTTTCTGGATGAATCCGGTCATGACAAGAAAACTTTTACTTCTGTTTCTTCAGAAAAGAAAGTGTTCCAGGACAAACTTTCCACAATTTATGACGGACTTTTTGATGCTATTGAGCATTTTTCTGTTTATACACCGGAATTCTTTGACTGTTACAATTCAATTGCTGAAAGAATTGATCACCTTAACGAACTGTCAAAACGTCTTTTCACTGCAAAATGCGATCTTGACTGTATCTACAGAGAGAACACAACAGCAAAGAAAGCTTTGATCAAGCAGTACAATCTGGTGGACAAGGGCATTCAGGACACAAAAATAAAAGAATTCCTTGAGTACTTCACAATTACAGATGACAAACTGGAAGCCGGTTCTATTGCGGGAATCAAAGTTTCCGGTGGTGCTGATGCTGGAGACATCACTTTCTTTTAAGGAATTGTTTTCGCAGGGAGTCTGGGTTTGAATCAGCATTTTGATGTTCACTTTCAAAAAGAAATAATAACAATCCATCCCGGTGAGTTTTATTCCACATATGATGATGTATACATTGCGACGGTTCTGGGTTCCTGCATAAGCATAGCTCTTTACGACATAAAGGAGAAGTTCGGCGGACTGAATCACTTTATGCTTCCCAAATCAAATTCCGCACGGGTACTTCCTGCGGGAGACGAAGGCCGTTTTGGCGATTATGCAATGGAACTCCTGATAAATGACATGCAGAAAAAAGGAGCCCGCCACGAGAACCTGCGTGCGAAAGTTTTTGGCGGGGCAAATGTACTGGAGACCGGTGGCGACCACCTGAACATGACGGGCATCAATAACATCAATTTTGCCCTTTCATATTTGGAAACTGAGAAAATTCCTGTCCTTGTCAATGACACGGGAGGGATTTTTCCAAGAAAGATTTTTTTTCATCCGCTTACGGCAAAAGTCTATCTTAAACGGATTCAAAGCTCAGGCGTATCTGTAGACTCAATAAAAAAGCGGGAAGAAGAATACCAGGCGGCGCTGCAGCGTTCAAAAACCGCAGCAGGCGACATAACCTGGTTTTAATCAGTTTTTCTGATTCAGATCCTGCTCAATTGATTTAAGGATCTTGGGCATGTCAAGAATCAGAACAAGATCATTTCCGGAGCGGCCGAGCATTTTTACGTAGGGAGTGTTCGTTCCGGCGCTGGTGGGCTCTTTGGAAAGGGGCTCAACACCGGTCACAGTATCGGAAATAAAACCGAAGGTTATGGGAGTTCCGTTTTCCATCAGAGCTTCTGTAACGATAATTGAGGTTGATTTATCAGGTGCTTTTGTGGGCAGTCCGAAAAGAACCCGGAAGTCAATCACTGAAATAACCGTTCCGCGGATGTTCATGACACCTTTCATGTAAGCTGCGCAACGGGGAACTGGAGTTATCTGTCCGTAAGGAAGAACTTCTTTGACGCTGGTAACTTCAACGGCGTAAGATACATCGCCGAAGACAAAAGTAAAATAGGATGCTTGAGACTGGGTATCGTTCATGTATATCTCCGTTGCTGAAATACTAAGGTATACAAAACGATAAATCAAGTGCAAAAAAAGAGAGGTAAACCGATGACTACCATTGACCTGAAAGGAGACTTATCAGTGGCAAATGCTGAAGATCTTCGGAAAATGTTCAAAGCTGCCCTTCAGAAAAAAACTGAAGTGACAGTGAATGTTTCTTCACTTGAGGATATTGACGTTTCAATTATTCAGCTTGTTTACGCTTTGGTAACAGGTTTGCTTAAAGAAAAAAGAGAACTGATTTTTTCCGGGACTTTCAGCCCCACAGTAAAAAAACGACTTTACTCGGTAGGTCTGATCCCCTCTGCGAACATAAGTGACGAGGCCTGTATTTCCGAACTGACAGAAAGAATGAGGTTAGCAGTATGAGTGACGGATTGGATAAAATGGCCGGCATCTTTTTGGATGAGGCAAACGATTTACTTGATAAACTTGAAGACTATCTTCTGGAACTGGAGCAGAATCCACAGGACATGGAGACAATTTCCGCTGTTTTCCGGAGCATGCATACCATCAAAGGCTCTGCAGGAATGTTCGGGTTCAACAAAGTCTCAAAATTCACCCATCAGGCAGAAAACACTTTTGATGAAGTCCGTAACGGCCGTGTCTATGTTTCTTCCGAACTGATAACCTTGACACTGCAGGCCAGGGATCATATCAGGAATATGCTTTCTGACGAAGACAGTCCTGAGATTCAATCCGAATCAGACCGTCTTGTGGCTGAATTCCAGACTTATCTTCTTTCTCACGATGTTGAAAAAATGAACCAGCCGGAAGAAACGGGAGCAGCAGAAGATAAAGCTGACGAAACACTGACTTTGGAACAGTTCTCCCAACCGGAGGAATCGCTGGCAACTTCTGAAACAAGGACAGCAGATGATGAAGACCAGGATGAAGTGACATGGCGCATCACTTTTGAGCCTTCTCTTGATGTTTTTATAAACGGAACAAGGCCCCATGCTCTTCTTGCGGAACTGGCCGATCTTGGAAAAGCTTCTATATATCCGTATTTCCGTGCAATTCCCTCATTGGACGACATTGATCCGACAAAATGTTACATGTCCTGGGAAGTGATTCTCACCACAAAAAAAACACAGAATGACATAAAAGATGTTTTCATTTTTCTGGATGACTCAAGCAAAGTCAATGTGGAAAAACTGGCGGACAGCAACCAGTCAACAGAAAAACCAAGACGTCTTGGAGAAATCCTCATTGAAAAAAATCTGATCACCCAGGAACAGATTGATGACGCATTGGGAACCCAGAAACCACTTGGAACGATTCTTACCGAAAAAAATCTGGTTTCAAAAGAAGATGTAAATGCCGCACTGGCTGAGCAGAAACACATAAAAGAAATAAATGAAAAGAAAAACCAGGAAATCAATTCACAGACAATAAAGGTGAATTCCGAAAAACTGGACAAACTGATTGATCTTGTCGGTGAACTGGTGACATTCAATGCACGACTGACCCAGCTTTCATCCCAGATGACAAATTCTCCTCTGCAGACTTTGGGTGAACAGGGCGAACGTCTGATTCTTGAGCTTCGGGACACAACAATGGACATGCGTATGCTGCCCATCGGAACGATTTTCTCACGCTTCCGCCGCCTTGTCCGCGACCTTTCCTCTGAAATGGGAAAAAATATTGAACTGGTCACAGAAGGTGCTGAGACAGAGCTTGATAAAACAGTTATTGAGAAACTGAATGATTCTCTTGTCCATCTGATCAGGAACTCCGTGGACCACGGTATTGAGAAGCCGGAGGAACGGAAAGCAAAGGGAAAGGACGAGAAAGGAACTGTAAAACTCTGTGCCCAGCACGCAGGAGCATTTGTTCTTATTACAATTGAAGATGACGGCGCTGGATTGAACTTTGAGAAAATCCGTCAGAAAGGAATTGACCGGGGTCTGATTTCTGCAAATGATGAGCTTTCCGAAAACGAGATTGGAGAACTGATTTTCATGCCAGGTTTTTCAACCGCTGACAAAGTCACATCGGTTTCGGGACGCGGTGTTGGAATGGACGTTGTAAAGCGCGACATCACTGCTTTGGGTGGAACTGTCTCCATTTCTTCAAAGCCGGGAGAAGGAACAAAATTCACACTGAAGTTGCCACTCACCCTTGCAATCATTGAAGGAATCCTTGTCAAACTTGGGGATTATCACTATGTTGTGCCCCTTTCTAATGTTGTGGAATGCCTTGAGTTTGAGACACTCCCGATTAAAAAAGGCAAATTCTGTTCCGCAATGAAAGTCCGGGACGAAATGCTGCCCTTCATTGATCTGCGTTCATTCTTCGGTGTTGAAGAAGAACCGCCTGCAATCCGCCAGATGGTGATTGTTACAGATCAGAATTCAAGAATCGGACTTGTCATAGACAAAGTGATCGGAAATTTCCAGACTGTAATCAAACCGTTGGGACCTCTCTATCAGAATGCAGAGGGACTTTCTGGGGCAACAATTATGGGAGACGGTTCTGTAGCTCTGATTATCGATGTGTATAAATTATCAGACATTGTCAGAGAACTGGACGTAAATTCCTGAGGTTCTGCCATGATTGATTCATTGTCCCAAACAAAGACTCTTTCTCAATCAGAATTTAAAATCATTTCTGATTATATCCAGCAGAATGTGGGTATCCAGATGCCTGAATCAAAAAAAATCATGGTTCAGTCACGTCTGATGCACAGACTGAGAACTTTGAAACTCAGCAATTACTCAGAGTACATAGATTATGTCTTCAATAAAGACAAGTCGGGCAATGAACTAACAATAATGATTGACTCGCTGACCACAAACAAAACCGAATTTTTCAGGGAAGCAGATCATTTTTCTTTTATGACAGATTCTGTCCTGCCTGACATGATCAATAAAGGCCGGAGATCCATAAAACTCTGGTCTGCAGGCTGCTCAAGCGGTGAAGAACCCTACACTCTTTCTATTGTACTGAAAGAATTTATGCGCACTCATCCAGGGACTTTATCCGGATTCGATCTTCTTGCCACAGATATCTCCACAAAGGTTCTTGATAAGGCAGTAAACGGAATTTATGATTTAGAAGAGACTGACGGAATGAGTTACGAAATGAAAAAACGGTATTTTCTGAAAAGCAGGAATCCGGAAGAAAAACTTGTCCGTGTCAAACCGGAAATCCGTTCCTGTGTCACGTTCAGACAGCTGAATTTCATGGATTCCTCTTATCCTGTCAGTGATGTTTTCAATATCATTTTCTGCCGGAATGTTCTGATTTATTTTGACAAGCCGACCCAGGAAAACATCATTTCAAAATTCCTCCGGCATCTGGAAATTGGAGGTTATCTCTTTCTGGGCCATTCTGAAACTATATTCGGAATGGATCTGCCTTTGGAAACCGTAGCTCCAACTGTATATAAAAAAATAGGAAATTGAATTTATTATGATTAAAGTTTTTATTGTAGATGACTCGGCTGTTGTCCGGGAAACATTGTCCAAAGTTTTATCATCGGACTCCGAAATCGAAATATCGGGAACCGCTTCTGATCCTCTGATTGCAATGAAAAAGTTGGAGACAGTTACTCCCGACGTTCTCATTGTAGACATCGAAATGCCAAGAATGGATGGGCTTTCTTTTCTTCGCCATATTATGCAGAATAAACCCATGCCCGTAATAATCTGTTCGAGCATGGCTGAAGATGGATCCCTCAACGCTTTGCACGCCCTGGAATACGGAGCCGTTGAAATCATTCAGAAGCCAAAGCTGGGAACACGCCAGTTTATTGAAGAATCAAAGATCATGATCTGTGACGCAGTCCGGGCAGCCTTTATGTCCCGCCACAGAGTTACAAAAAAAATCTTTGGCGGCAATTATACTGTTGAACCTAAACTGAACGCTGATGTGATCCTTCCCAAATCAAATCCCAGTTCATTTATCGAAACCACGGAAAAAGTTGTTGTTGTCGGAGCAAGTACTGGAGGCACAGAAGCCCTTTCCGTTTTTTTGCGTTCTTTGCCTTCCGATGCACCTGGAATCGTTATAGTCCAGCATATGCCGGAAAAATTTACAGCCTCTTTTGCAGATCGGTTGGACAGTCTCTGTAAGATTCATGTGGCCGAAGCAAAAGACAATGATTCTGTTCTCAGAGGAACAGCATTGATTGCACCTGGAAATAAGCATACACTTTTAAAGCGGAGCGGTTCCCGTTATTTTGTGGAAGTACGGGACGGGCCTTTAGTATCGAGACACAGACCTTCTGTTGATGTATTATTCCGTTCAGCGGCACGTTATGCAGGAAAAAATGCGGTGGGTGTCATTATGACCGGAATGGGCGATGACGGGGCAAAGGGCATGACCGAACTGCATGACAGCGGATCTTTTACTATTGCCCAGGATGAGAAAACCTGTGTTGTTTTCGGAATGCCCCAGGAAGCGATCAAAGCAGGTGCTGTGGACAAAGTCCTACCCTTGCAGGAAATAGCGGATGAAATGCTGATTCATGCAAGATAATGAGTTGGAAGGAAGTTTATAGAACAAACTTTTTTATATTTCCGCAATGCGGAAAAAAAGGAGAAATTTTATGGCAAAGAAAATCATGATTGTTGATGATTCAGTTTCAATCAGAAAAAGCGTTTCTTTCGTGCTGTCACAGGAAGGTTTTGAAGTAATTGAAGCAGAAGACGGTATTGATGGACTTAAAAAAGCAGAAGGTGCAGGTTGTGCACTTATCATTACAGATATCAACATGCCTAACATGAATGGTATTGATTTCATCAAGAATCTGCGTCAGATTCCTGCTTATAAATTCACACCGATCATCGCTCTGACAACCGAAAGTCAGGATGGAAAAATGCAGGAAGGCAAAGCAGCCGGAGCTACCGGCTGGATTGTCAAACCTTTTACATCAGAAAAACTTGTTGCAATCGTCCAGAAAATCTTAGGCTGACCTGCAGAAATCCTTAAGCTGCTGTATCTGCTCCAAAACCCTTTCCTTTGCAGGACCACCGGTTGTTTTGCGGGCATTTACACAGCTTTGAGGTTTAAGGACCTCGTAAACATCTTCCTCAATTAGGTCAGAGATCTTTCTGTATTCCTCAAGATCAAGATCCTCAAGATTGATATTTGTATCCAGACATTTTCTTACTGATTTTGCCGAGATTTCGTGGGCAACTCTGAAGGGAACACCTTTTTTTACCAGATAATCTGCAAGATCTGTTGCGTTTGCATGCCCGCCTACACAGGAAGCAGCCATTCTTTCTTTATTCCATCTTGCAGTTCCGATCATCTGAGTAAAGATGTGGACACAATGCAAAGCCGTATCATAAGCATCAAAAAGATTTTCCCGGTCTTCCTGAAGATCTCGGTCATAACTTAACGGAAGTCCTTTCATGATTGTGAGGAGGGCAATCAGATCTCCATAAACCCGGCCTGTCTTTCCGCGAATCAATTCTGCAAAATCCGGATTCTTTTTCTGAGGCATTATGCTTGAACCGGTTGACCATTTTTCAGAAAGATCAATAAATCCGAATTCAACCGTGGACCAGATAACAATTTCTTCACAGAAACGTGAAAGATGCATCATCAGAATTGAAAGGTCCGAAGCAATTTCAATACAGTAATCACGGTCAGCAACACTGTCCAATGAATTCTGTGTGGGACCTTCAAAACCAAGTTCCCGGGCAACAAACTCTCTGTCAAGAGGAAGTCCGCTTCCAGCGAGAGCACCAGAACCAAGAGGGCTTAATCCAATTCTTTTAACACTGTCGGAAAGTCTTTCATAATCCCGTTTAAGCATCCAGGCCCAGCTGCAGAGATGCTGTGCAAGGGTAATCGGTTGGGCACGCTGCATATGAGTATAACCGCTGAGCAATGAATCAGTGTGTTCAGAGGAAATGTCAGCCAAAGTACGGATCAATTCCACTACCGCTATCTGGAGTTCAGGTACAGCATGACGAAGGTAAAGTCTTTCGTCCAGAGCAATCTGATCGTTCCGGCTTCTTCCTGTGTGGACTTTTTTTCCGATATTGCCAAGACGGTCTGTCAAAACGCCTTCAACAAAGGAGTGAATATCTTCCGCTGTTGTGTCAATCTCCAATGATCCGTTTTGGATCTCTTCAGCAATTTTGGTCAGTTCTGATGCAATGGAAGCCGACTCCTCAGAAGGAATGATCCCAGTTTTTCCAAGCATTTTTGCATGGGCAATACTTCCTTTTATATCATCAGGAGCAAGACGCATATCAGCATAAATTGAGGTTTCAAATTCAACAGCTTCGGCATCAGGACCTTCTGCAAAACGGCCATGCCATAAAGCCGCATGATTTCCACCATCGATGGCAGATTTCTTTTGATTTATCTCAGACATAAAACACCCTTAAAGTATCAAAATCAAATCTCAGGATTCAAAATTGATTTTCTCTTGTCCGCAAAAGCGAACATTATATAAACAACAACTGCAACGCAGTTTGAAAAAGAATAAACCGATTCAACCAAGCGATTTTAATTACCGCTTAATGTTAAATATCCTAAATACAGTAAGGAACTGTAAACGGAAGTCAATGAAGTATTAATTCCATAAGTCGTGGCATACATATTTACGTACCAGACATCGGTTCCTGATTGTGAATCAAAGTTTACGTCCGGATCCACATTGTTTCCATCGCCCCAAAGATTCTGGAACTCAGAGAAGGGAGTATTTCCTCCGATTCCACGGCAAGGAATACCAGTTTTGTCCAGATTGTTAATGCTTGTTCCTTTATATAATCCTACCTGATAATCTCCGGCATCAACCAGGCGAATCACAGCTTTTAAGTTCGTATTTCCAGATTTAACAAATACAGGCTTATTCCCGTTATTCAAACTCATTTCATAATAATTTAATGAACTCATTTTGTTATAGCCATTTTCGGAATACTCAGAATTTGCAGATTTTATCAGATTATTATCACTTTCTAATTTTGATTTGTTATTATAAATCCGGTAAAAAACAGCAGTTCCATACTGATCAATATCCCCAAAAAGATCAGCTCCATCGGCTGTTGTAAACTCGCACTTTTTCCCTTCAGCGGTATCTTCTGAAGGAGGAACCGCATCTGAAGGTGGCTGAATCAGAGAAAAAACTTCCAACCCACAGGAGAAGAAAAAAAAGCATAAAAAAAGGCAGAGAACTATCAGGAACTGTCTAATTCTAAACAACCTCATAGTTTCTGCCTCTCACAAAGAATGATCAATCAATCAGATTTTGCCTTCAACTTCAAAGGAAATGAGGCGGCTCTTTGCCAGATTGGCGTACTGATCACCGGAATATTCATCATTAAGTTTTGTGTAGCAATCTGCAGCTTTGGCAATATTTCCACGCTGCTCTTCAATACGACCAAGATTGAAAATTGCTTTTGCTTTAAGAAGGAAGTTATCGTATGTCAGGGCTTTTTCAATATTAGCAACAGCCCCATCAATGTCTCCCAATTCTTCACATGCAACACCTGCATTGTAAAGAGAAACAGGTGCTGTATAAGCTTTGGAATCAGCAGCGGCAGCAGAAACCCATGCATTCTTTGCATTCTCAAAGTTTCCGTTATTAAACTCAAGACCTGCAATCAGCATGTAGGCATGAGCACCAATACCATTCTTAGAGTTCTTTGAAGCCAGATCCTTAGCCTGTGAAAGAATATCAGCTTCTTTAGCAGCAATCTCATCAGCAGTCAGATTTGAATCGTTCTGATAATTTGAAAGGTTATAAACAAGAGTATCGTAAGCTGCATATCCTTTTTCAGTATTCTTTTCTGAAACGGCAACAACAATACCAGCAGCAATTCCACCGAGAACAAGAACTGCAACTATCACAATCAACGCAACACGATATTTGTAAATAAAAGAACTGATTGATCCTTCAATTGTCTTTTTTTCTTCTTTTTCCATAATCAACTCCTGATTCCCAATTCATTCATCAAGCGAGACACATAAGTCCGCTGGATTCCTAGAATTTCCCCCGTTTTAGTTTGATTCCATGATGTTTCATCAAGGATTTTTGTAATATACGCTTTCTTAAAATTGTTCAACGCAGTTTTAAGTGTGCGGTCTTCGGAACTCAACGCTTCTGCCACATCCTGTTCATCTGAAACAGGTTTAACATTAAGACGCAGGTCCGAACTTTTAATCAGAGGAGGAACACCCAGAACACAGGCTCTCTCCACTGTATTTTCCAACTCTCGAACATTTCCAGGCCATGAATACTGGTTCAGTAAGGCAATCGCCTCTTCTGAAAAACCGGAAAAAGCTTTTTTTGTTGCGCCACTGAATTTTCTCAGAAAATTCAAAGCCAAAGGTTCAATATCCTGCTTCCGCTCCCTTAATGGAGGAACATAAATCGGCAGTACATTCAGCCTGTAATACAAATCACTGCGGAACTGCCCTTCTCTCACCATTTCCTCAATGTCACGGTTTGTAGCCGCAACAATACGGACGTCAACAGTCTGGGTCTCACTGGAACCGACTTTCTCAAAAGATTTGGTCTGGATCACCCGCAGCAGTTTTACCTGCAGATCCAAGGGCAATTCCCCGATTTCATCCAGAAAAATCGTTCCACCGTCAGCAATTTCGAAACGCCCTTTCCTATTGGAAACAGCGTCTGTAAAAGATCCCTTAACATGCCCGAACAGTTCACTTTCAAGCAATAAAGGTGAAAGCGCAGCACAGTTAACCCGGACAAAAGGCTTTTTGGCCCTTTCACTCCGAAGATGAATCTGTTCTGCAAAAAGTTCTTTACCAACACCACTCTCTCCTAAAATCAAGACAGAAGAATTGGTATTGGAAAGCTGTTCAACAACTTTAAGCAAATCAAGGACTGCAGGACTTTTTGCCACAAAAGTATGATAATCAGGACCGGAAGCGATTGCATTCTGCAGAACAGAAATCTCGTCCTGTGCCTGACGAAAAGTCACAGCGTTCTGATAAGCGATAACTGCAAGAGTACTAAGCTGTTCTATAATGCCAAGATCTTCTTTAGTAAAATCCTGACCGTTAGCTTTATTCAAAAGTTCAATAACACCAATGCTGGATTTTTTTACCCTCATTGGAACGGCAATCATATTTTTTGAAAGATAACCAGTTTTTTCTTGAACAGAAGAAAAAAAACGGGGATCATGAGCCACATCGTTGATTACAACGCTTTCACAATGCTCATTTACCCATCCAGCAATACTGCTCTTGGAAACCGGAATTGATTTTGCCTCGGAACCTTTCGGCCCTAAAGCAAGCTCAAAACGCAACGAATCATCATCTTTATTAACAAGCAACAAGGATGATGATTCGCATGTAACAAGACGCATTGCCGATTCAAGAATCCGAACAAGCAATGCGTTTATGTCTGAATAATTTGAATTAATCAGTGTATTAATCTCTATGAGAGTATTCAGTTTGTCCGCATCAATAGAATTGTTCATCTGCATCTGCTCATAGAGACAATAATCAGTTTTTCTTCAGCAGGTCAGCAAAAGGATTGTATGCGTCATCACCTTCGCTGTCGTTGGAAGACATGTACTGTGAAATCTCATCACGCTGCTGTTTGCGTTTGAACTCTTTTACAGAGAAAGCCACTTTCTGTTTCTCAGGGTTAACGTCAACAACGTATACGTTGATTTTATCACCGACATTGTATTTCTTTACAGCTTCTTCATAAGGTTCTTCCCGGTTGTCACTGAGATTTGCCTTATTTACGAGACCTTCAATTCCCATAGGAGCTTTTACAAAAACACCGAAATCTGTAATTGAAACAACTTCACCTTCCAGAGTTGAACCGGGTTTGTAAGCGTTGCTGAACTGTTCCCAAGGATCATCAGAAAGCTGTTTGATTCCAAGACGGATGCGGTGGTTTTCTGTGTCACAGTCAATTACGACAGTCTCAACTTCCTGACCAACCTGAAGTTCGCTTGAAGGATGTTTTACTTTCTTTGTCCATGAAATATCATCTGCATGGAGGAAACCGTCGATTCCTTCTTCCAGTTCAATAAATGCACCGGAGTTAGTAATCTTTACAACTTTGCGTGTAAGTTTTGTTCCAACAGGATACAGTTCAGAGATTTTCTCCCATGGATTGTCAGAAACCTGTTTCAGACCAAGTGATACGCGTCCAGCCTGGATATCATAACCGAGAACCATGCATTCAACTTCATCACCGATTTTAACAACATCACCGGGTTTACTGATTTTCTTTGTCCATGAGAATTCACTGATGTGTGCAAGACCTTCAATTCCTTCTTCAAGTTCGATGAAAGCACCGAAATCAGTAAGTTTTGTAACTGTCCCTTTAACAACATCATTTACGTGATATTTCTCTTCGAAATGCAACCAAGGATCTTCTGTGAAGTGCTTGATTGAAAGATTGATGCGTTTTTCCTCAGGATCAAGGCGGATAACTTTAAGTTCAATTTCCTGACCTTTCTTTACAAAATCCTTCGGACGTGTTACATGTCCCCAACTCATGTCATTGATATGGAGAAGACCGTCAAATCCCCCCAGGTCAATAAATGCACCGAAGCTTGTAAATGTTTTAACAGAACCTTTAACTGTATCTCCAACCTGAACATTGGCAAAGAAATCGTCACGGTTCTTTTCTGTTGTTTCCTCAAGATATTTTCTTCTGTTAACAACAATATTTGCTTTCTGGTCTGCGTAGAGGCGCTCAAGATAGAACTGACCTTTAAGCCCGATCAGTTTCTCAGGTTTGTCAACTTTAACGCTGTCTGACTGACTGATCGGGAGGAAAGCATGTATATCTGCACCCAGAGAAACATCATAACCACCTTTTACGGTTTTAATGATCGTTCCATCTACAGGAGTTTTGTCTGTAAAAGCCTGGCGCAGTTTTTTCCAGATCTGCTTAAGATCTGCTTTTTGCTTTGAAACAATGACTTCGCCGTGTTTATTCTCTTTTGTAACAAGAACAACACTTACTACATCACCGATATTAGGCAATTCCGAAAACTCCGATGTCGGAATTTTTCCCTCGGATTTGTAACCCACATCAATAAAAACCTGATCCTGAGTTACCTGAATGACAGTACCATTAATCAGCTGACCTTCTTCGAGAGATTCAAAACTTTTTAAGTACTCTTCCTGCAATTGTGTTTGGATGTTCCCTTTGGAGTTCTGAGTTTCATCCGTTACCACTTCCATCTTATCCATAATAATCCCTTATAAGTGAATTTTGCTTATGATTATCTCACAAACCTGGTCAATCGTCAAGTCTGAAGTATCAATATAAAAGGCATCGGGAGAGCGGATTAAAGAGCCCTCTTCCTTGTTCCTGTCAATTTCATCCCTCTGGCGGATTGATTCCTTGATCTCTTCAAGAGAAAGATCACTTACCCCTTGGTTGAACCGGCGCAAAGCCTGCACATCAAGTGAGGCATCAAGGAAAAATTTGTGTTCCGCATTGGGGAAAACCACAGTTGTAATGTCCCGTCCTTCACAGACAACACTGATTTTTTCAGCCACTTCACGAAGTTTCTCATTTACAATATGTCTGAGCGGGACAATTGCCGAAACCTTTGCAGCATTCAGATCAACTTTATCCTGGTGGAGTAAATGATCCACATCTTTTCCATCAAGAATCAGATGAGAATCAACGTAATCCATCTTAAGGGATTCTGCATGCTGAAGAATCCCTTTCTGATCAGTCAGATCTATCTGATTGTCAAGAAGTGACAGAGTGATTCCGCGATAGAAACTTCCGGAATTCAAAAAAGTAATGTTAAGAGTCTGGGCAATTCGTTTGGCAACAGTACTTTTCCCTGTGCCGGCAGGCCCGTCAATTGCAATTATCATGTAAAAATGCTAGCAAAAAACGGGATTTATCTCAATACTCGAAATTCAACAGAGAAGAGACTTCTTTCTGCGTAAGATTACGGAACTGTCCTGGAGCAAGTCCTTCTGACTCAATGGAACCGATCCTGACACGGGTCAGTTTCCTGATTCCAAGGGAAAACTGTTCAAAGACACGCCGGATCTCCCGGTTTTTTCCTTCTATAAGCACAACGCGCATTTTTCTGGGATTGATTTCCCTTGCAAGCTTTGCTTTGTAGAAAACACCTTCGACACGGATACCCTTTTCAAATTTAAGACAAAGGTCCCGGGGTAAAGGAGTTGAAACCTCAACGATATATTCTTTTTCAATCTGGGATGATGGGTGTGAAACTTTTGCCGCAAAATCCCCGTCATTGGTAAAAATAATCAGCCCTCCGGAAAACATATCCAGACGACCTACATTGTAAAGTCTTTCAGAATATGCTTCCTTAAGAAGTTCGGCAGCACAGGGACGCCCCTGCTCATCAGAAAGAGAACACACATAGCCTGTAGGTTTATTGAGGAGGACATAACGCTTTGTCTCTTCAAGTTTAACTTCTTTTCCATCAACACAGACAGTATCGGAAACAGAGACCTTGGTTCCCATTTCTGTAACAACAGAGCCGTTTACAGTGACCCTTCCCGCAGAAATGATTCCCTCGGCGGATCTTCGGCTGGCAACTCCAGAATGAGCCAGGAACACCTGGAGTCTCATTTCTTCTTTTGTTTCTTTCTCAGCGGGCAAGCTCAAAGCGTTCACTCTCCGTTTCATCAAGTTTTGGCAGATCAGCTATACTGTTAAGCCGGAAAAACTTCAGGAATTCTTTTGTAGTTCCATACTGAATCGGCTTTCCGGGAATATCTTTCCGTCCTGTCTCCCGGATCAGATTTCTTTCCATAAGCAGACGAACCATATTATCAGCAGAAACCCCTCTTATCGCCTCAATTTCTGAACGGGTAATCGGCTGGGAATATGCGATAATGGACAGAGTCTCCAAGGCTGATTTGGAAAGTTTTCCTTCATTTTTGCGGCCATATCTTTCCTTCAGGTACTGCCACAGGTCTTTTTTTGGCATAAGAACCCAACCGCCTGTAATCTGAACCAGTTCCAGCCCGCAGCTTTCCTGCGAATAACGTTCTTTAAGGGTTTCCAATGCCATCTGGACTATATCCTTGGCAAGCAGAGAAATCTCAGCAATCGCATCTTCAGTCAATGGCTCACTTTCCAAAAAAAGTATTGCCTCAACAAGGGATGTTTCTTTTTCCACAGTAATCTCCATAAGCACAACCTAAGCAGCAAAAGGACGGATTTTAATATCACCGAACATTCTGTTCTGGAAAATACAGGCCATCTTGAACTTCACCGCTTCAAGAATTGCCATAAAGGCGCAGACAATATCCATAAGGTTATCTTTCCGGACAATAAGGTCAGTGAAGAAGCACTCCCCTTTTTCCTCAAGGAGCTCATTCATCAGAGTGACTTTCTCACTGACTGATATCTCTTCATACATTGTCAGAATCTGTTCGTGCGTATACGAAGAAACCAGTTTTGAGAAAGTTTTCATCAGGCTCCATGTATCAACCTGTTCCCAAAGGTTTTCCTCTTCAAAAGGAAGAACACGCTGTATTTTTTTCCGTTCCACAGACCATTCGTTATTATCCTCCCGTTCCTCCATAAGAACAGAAAGTTTCTTGAATTTCTGATACTCAATAAGCTTTTCAACAAGTTCCTGCCGGGGATCTTCCAGTTCATCTTCCGCAAAAGTCGTTTCCATGGGAAGAAGCATGCGGGACTTTATATAAATCAGATCCGCAGCCATCGCATAAAATTCGGTGATACTGTCCAGATCCGTAGAAACCGCATAATCAAGATACTCCATGAACTGCTCGGTAACTTCTGCAATCGGAATATCATATATGTTGATTTCATTCTTTTTTATAA
Source organism: Treponemataceae bacterium (assembly GCA_045599005.1). Lineage (GTDB taxonomy): Bacteria > Spirochaetota > Spirochaetia > Treponematales > Treponemataceae > Treponema_I. Next base: position 77,119 of record JAZRVF010000025.1, on the reverse strand, counting down.
GAAAAAGAAGAAGATCCAAAGGTCCTTCAAACTCACCGAGTTTAAACTGCTGTTTATCTTTTGCAGTTTTTTCAATTGCATATTGTTCCATAATAAGAGACTCCCTGATCAGGAAGTTTACTCAGAGCATCTGAATAAAACTTCCATTCTTCTTTATCGGGATATTTCTCAAGAATCTCAAGCAGGGGAACAAGAATAAATTCACGTTCTTTCAGCCGTGGATGTGGAATTTCAAGATCCGGTTTCTGCACGGAAAGATTCCGTCCTTTCTGGTCCGAAAAAAGTTCAATATCAATATCAAGGGATCTTGGACCATTACGAATCTCAACCGCCCTGTTACGGCCCAGTTCTGCTTCGATTCTTTGAGTTTCCGCAAGAACTTCTTCCGGCTGAAGATCTGTATAACCACAGAAAGCCATGTTGTAAAAATCATCCTGATCCGTTACATACATGGCCTTTGTTCGGTACACAGAGGACCATACTCCGTCCGAAAAAACTTTTTCAAGGCGAAGACAGGCTTCTTTCAGGATTTCCACAGGACTGAGTTCAACACCTTCAAACAGAAGATTCCTATTGGAGCCCAGTCCCAGAATCACACGGTTCATCAGAACAGTTCCGAAGGAACAACGGATTCAGCATCAGAAGAAGGTTTCACAGTTTTTTCTGCTTCCGCGCCTGTCTTTTTTGCACTGTTTCTGCTGTTCTTTGCATTTTCCTTGGTTTCTATGACCTGACCGGGAAACATTTTCTCACGAACTTTGCGCTCAAGTTCGGTTCTGTACTCTTCGTTCTGATTAAGGAAAGCAAGAGCATTTTCACGTCCCTGGCCGATTTTGTCTTCACCTGCAGTGAACCAGGCACCACGTTTATCAATGAACCCGTGTTTTACAGCTGCATCAAGAAGACTTGCTGTGGAAGAGATACCTTTCCCGAACAGAATATCAAGCTCAACCTTGCGGAAAGGCGGAGCAACCTTGTTCTTAACGATTTTTACACGGACTCTGTTTCCGACTGCATCCTCTTCACCCTTGGCTTCGATTGATTCAATGCGGCGGATTTCCAGTCGCACTGATGAATAGAACTTGAGAGCGTTTCCACCAGTGGTAGTTTCCGGGTTTCCGAACATAACACCGATCTTCATACGTATCTGGTTGATGAAAATAACAATACACTTTGACTTACCGATCGTTGCAGTAAGTTTTCTCAATGCCTGACTCATCAGACGGGCCTGAAGTCCCATATGACTGTCACCCATATCACCTTCAATTTCTGCCTGAGGTGTAAGAGCTGCTACAGAGTCAACAACGATAACATCAACTGCGCCTGATCTGACAAGGCTTTCGGTAATATCAAGAGCCTGTTCACCTGTGTCCGGCTGGGAAACCCAAAGCTCGTCAATATTTACACCAAGATTTTTTGCATAAACCGGATCCAGCGCATGTTCTGCATCGATAAAAGCTGCAATTCCACCCATTTTCTGGGCTTCTGCAATCGCATGAAGAGCCAATGTTGTTTTACCGGAAGATTCAGGACCGTACATTTCAATAATGCGGCCTTTAGGATAACCGCCGATACCAAGAGCTTCATCAAGAAGAATTGAACCGGAAGGAACAACTTCCATCCCTGCAGCATCTGCATGTGTTCCAAGTTTCATAATGGAACCTGTTCCGAACTGTTTCTCAATCTGAAGACGAGCAGCTTCCAAAGCTTTCAGTTTTTCAGACATTTCTGCCTGTGCTTCCAATTCATTTGTCACTTTTGCCACCTTTTTCTTCCTCCCGTATATTATTATAGGCGCCCGGTAAAAAAATCATCAAAAAAAAACAGAAAAAAAATTTTCTTTTTTCAGATTTCTCCATTGATTGACTGACGTATTGTTTTGGCCGTCAGATAAAGTTTTCCATCCTTTTCTGTCAGCTTTCCGAAAACTTCCAGGTAAGGTTCATTCATATCCAGATTCAGACTTCTGTCCAATTCAAGCCGGACACTTCCTTCATACATTTTGTCAGCAGAAGATCCCGAGAAAGAGCCGACCAGGAATTCGCATATTATTTTATCATCATAAACATTTAAATTGACAATGGAACCCTGCCACAGAACGTGACAGTCAAGATAAAGTCTCGGATTCTGCTGAACCTGCCGGAGTGAGAAATTGTCCTGGAAACTGTTTTCCTTAAAACTGGCATAAGTTGGATTTTTATCCAGATAATCAAGAATGCTCCTTGTCTTTATCTTTATTGTGGCAGAAGCATTGGAATTCAATATTCTGTTGATTTCAACCTGAGAAGCATTGTCCCTGTGCATCTGAAAGAATTTCAGCGCATTATCATAACAGGCAACAATATCCTGAGAAGACAGATCAAAATCAGAGCCAAGATTCTGAGGAGCTGAATCCAGAGGATTGGATTTTTCATCAACAGAAAGAACAAGGTGTGACATGTCAGCACGGACTCCGTTCATTCCGGAAGCCTGTCTGTAAAACTGCCAGCCGAAATATGCACCGATAACCAGCAGGGGAACAAGTATACAGAGAGGAACAACAGAAGGATGTATTCCGAATTTAGGATACAGTTTTTTCACTGAATCCGATTTAACCCAACGCTGTATTGAATCAGGATTCTTTGGGTCAGAATTCCGCTGAATACAGGAAATTGCCTTTTTTGCAGTCTTGTTACCAGGCTCTGCTGAAAGAACCGCAAGATATGTCTCCACTGCATGAGGAATCTCCCCTCTCCGCAGAAGTACGGCTGCATAAGCATTCTCAACAAAAGGTCTGTTCCTGGAAATTCTCCTGGCTCTTCTGTAATAGGATTCGGCACTGCCTAAATCACCTACAAAAAAATAAGCGGATCCCAGATAAAACAGATATAGAACAGAATCCCTGAAAAAAGGAGCCTGAGGCTCTAGAAGAGAAATCACTTTATTGTATTGCTTTTTCCGGAGAAGGATCCTTGCTTTTTTAAGATAATCTGCGGCCATTATTGCGTAATCCTTCCCATTTTCCTCAAAATTGCATCAAGTTCAAGATTGAGCATCTGAACTTCAGCAAGAGTAACAGAACTGGCCCCTGACTCAACAAGCTGAATGCGTGTCAAAAGATTATTCAGGTATTCAGGATTAAGCTGCTCTGCCGTAACAGGTCCCAACTCATAGGAAATTCCATTTTCATCAGTAAATGAATTCTCTGCTCTTTTTACGACTGTCTGAACAAGAGCCAGAGATTCTTCAGTAATGGACTGCAGATCAGGGGGAACACTTCCACCGGCACCTGTAGTTATATAAAATGCGAAACTGCTTTTTGCAAGAGCAGGCAACTGGACTTCATTCCAGAACACACACAGGGCAGAATTATTATATGAGAGTATGGAATCGAATTTACGGCCGGGAGAAACTTTGGGCAGCCAGGTCCCGGAAGTAAGGTAATCTTTGTTTGCCATTGATACAAACTGAGGAGAAGACAGGTATTCACCATCAAGCAGAAACTGAATGCTCTGGATTCCATCAGTGGAACGGATCCATTTTTCATTTTCCATGGACTCAAATCCACATTCCGCGTTAATCCGGTTTGTCATTTTTGTTGAAAAATGAATCTTCGTTGATTCACCCAGGTTTGTATCAAAAAGAGCCTTCACGGCAAATTTTTCAGATTCGGAACCGGTATTCTGAACTGTAATATCCACACGGATTGAATCGTTGTCCGCAGAAACAGAGGAAAGGACAAGAAACTGTATTGCCACAAAAGCTTCATCACCAACATTGAATGAAAGAACCGCACCGTTGTCTATGGGATAGGCGTAAGCATTGACTCCGAGACCCTTTTCCAGTTTCCGGATATTTTTCCCGCTTTTAAGATAGAAACCTGTTGCGGAAGTATAGGAACCGTCATCAAGGAGAGGCAGGAAATCACCTGAAAGTTTGTTTCTCCTGTAAACACAGAAAGTCCCGTTATCAGGATCAAGAGTCAGGCGCATATTTTTTGTTTCTATGACTGTGTCTTCAGAAAAAACAAGGGAAAGAGAAAACAGTAGAATAAAAACCGCAATAAACTTTGAAATCTTCAAGAATCCGCTCCAACATTACTGATTCATCAGCAACCGCAACTGACGTGCCTTTTCCTGCAAAATCTTTATGTTAAGCAGAATCTCTTCATCCACGATTTCCTGACTTGGAACTGAAGGAATCTCTTCCGGGATAAGTTTCTCCTTTTCTTCAACCTCAGGAGTTTCTCCGTTCCCGGACACAGCAGTAGCAAGACTGCTCTGAAATGCAGGATTCAGCCCCTGAACAATCTGGGTTGTTGTGGAAGTCTCCGGGAAAAAGGGATTTTTCGGAGTTGCAGAGGAATAACCATAGGGAAGCAAGGCACCGCTTGCGACAGCAGCCTGCCGTTCCTCGGCCTTTTCAACAGCGGCAAGAGCTTCGTTTACAGCCGCTTTCATCTGGCCGTTCAAATCAAGAAGGTATTCTTTGTCCGCCTTCAACTGCGCATCATTTGTCCTGGTCTCAACAATTTCTGCCTGCATTTCCTCAATCTGGACAGAAAGCTGTTTCACCTGGGCACGGAGAGAAAGGACTTCCTCAGTCTGAAGCTGCTTAAGCTGACGTTCGTAATCTTCTTTTGTGGCAAGGTATTCCTCACCTGTAACCCGGAGAAGATAAAGCAGTTTCTCCTCACGTTCACGCTGATTCAGAAGCTCCAGACGGAATGCGGATTCAACCACTTTTGAACTGTCCGGAAACTCCAGTACAATCCGCTGGAAAAGTGATTCTGCCTGCTCAAAGTTAAAAGTCTGATACAGTGATTCCGCCATCCAGAAAAGTGAGGATGGAACAAGATCGTGGTCAGGATAAGAATTGCAGAAATTTGTGAAAAGCCTTACTGCTTCCGTATAATTCCCCTTGAGGAAATTTGCCCTTGCAATCTGGTATTGAATCTGGGGAATATAATAATTTGAAGAAAAATGGGAAATAAAAATCTCTCCATCAGAAAGAACTGAATCATAATCTTCTGCGAACATTTCCGACATGATCAGCACATACCAGGTCTCAGGATTAAGGTTTTCCGGCATTGAGGTTGCCTTGCGGAGAAAAAACAGAGCTGTGGTCCAGTCCCCGTCCCGGTAGGCTTCCAGTCCCTGGACAAGAAGATTGTCCTGAGACTGGGCAAAGGCTGAAAAAGGAATTATAAAAAGAAAACATGAAAAAATGAAAACAGACAGGATTTTTTTCAAATTCTTCTCCAATCAATTCAAAGTTTATCAAAGCCGGCAGAAATCAGCTGTAAGTTTTCCTGAAAAAAAAGCACTGCCTGATACAACAACATCAACACCAGCTTTCACCACGTCAGCTATTGTATCCTGATTTATTCCACCGTCCACAGAGATTGTATACCCGAAACCCTGATTCCGTCTAATGGAATCAAGCTGCGCGATTTTGTCCACACACTGGGGGATGAGTTTCTGCCCCCCATACCCGGGATTTACTGTCATAACAAGAACAATGTCAACAAATGGAAGGAGTTCCTGGATTGCGCTGACGGGAGTTGACGGCACGATACTGATTCCCGCTTTTTTTCCCAGCTCGTGGATTCTGGACACAATCCGGTGATGATGAACAGCCGCTTCGTAATGGAAAGTTATGCAATCTGCCCCTGCTTCTGCGAAAGAATCCACAAAAGTATCAGGGTGCTCTGTCATAAGGTGGACATCAAGTGTCAGATCTGTAAGAGGACGGATCGCCGCAACTGCCTGCTGACCAAGAGTAATCGGTGGGACAAAAGACCCGTCCATAACATCAATATGAACCCAGGATCCACCATTTTCTTCTATATATTTTACAGAACTTCTCAGATCAGAAAAATCTGTTGCGAGTATTGACGGAGCAAGAGAGACAGTTTTCATAACAATACTATACTAGCAAATAGCAAAAGACTGCGCAAGTAATTCCTGATGTCATGAAAAAATCCGTTGCAATGCCATAAAGGAAGAACTAGAATGGATGTACAGATTACAAGGAGAAATAATGCACGATACACTGAAACAGGTAAAAATAGATGATGATTTTTTTAACAGATATGAAAAACTGATTGCAGAGACAGTCCTGCCCTATCAGGAAAAGATTCTCCGTGACCAGATTGAGGATGCGGAGAAAAGTCATGCGATTGCAAACTTTGAGGCTGCTGCGGAAACCCTCAGGACAGGAAAAGTCCCTGAAGACTTTTACGGCTTTGTCTTCCAGGACAGCGATGTTGCAAAATGGCTGGAAGGTGCAGCCTATTCACTTCTGAACAAACCTGATCCTGAACTGGAAAAGCGTGCGGACAGCGTGATTGAACTGATTGCCTCCGCACAGATGCCTGACGGTTATCTGGACACTTATTTCACACTCAAACCGGAATGTCCGCGCTGGTCAAACCTTGGGGAAGCCCACGAACTTTACTGTGCCGGACACATGATCGAAGCCGCGGTTGCCTATTACGAATGTACGGGAAAAACACGTTTCCTTGAAATTATTTGCCGTGTGGCAGACCATATCTACAATCATTTCATCACTGAGAAAGCTGAGGGATATCCCGGACACCCGGAAGTGGAACTTGCTTTGATGCGCCTTTACCGGGCAACAGGAAAACCTGAGTATCTTGAGCTGGCAAAACATTTTGTTGATGTCCGCGGTGTGGACAGTGACTATTTCATTAAGGAAAAACTGAGACGGGGCTGGACAGTCTGGGGATCAGACCACCTTAACAAGGAATATGCCCAGAACCACAGACCGGTCCGTCAGCAGGACAAGGCAACAGGTCACTCAGTCCGTGCCGCTTATCTTTATACAGGCATGGCAGATCTTGCGGCCACCACAGATGATAAGGAACTTGCGGAAGCATGCCGGACACTCTGGGACAACATGACCCAGAAACGCATGTATATAACAGGATCAATCGGATCAGCTTATGAGGGCGAATCTTTTACAGAGGATTACCATCTGCCAAATGACACGACTTACGGGGAAACCTGTGCTGCCATTGCGCTGGTTTTCTTCGGCCGCAGAATGATTGATCTGGAGAAAAACGGAAAATACGGGGATGCAATGGAAAAAGCATTGTACAATGGTATTCTTTCCGGAATGCAGCTGGACGGAATGCACTTTTTCTATGTAAATCCCCTTGAAGTGATTCCAGGAATCTCGGGGAAAGCACAGACTCACAGACACACGCTGCCCCAGCGCCCAAAATGGTTCCCCTGCGCATGCTGTCCTCCGAACATTGCACGGCTTCTGCCTTCAATCGGAAGATACGCCTGGGCCGAGGAAAATGATTCTGACAGAGGGCACACAGTCTGGAGCACACTTTTTGTAGGCAGCACAATTGACCTTCAGGACAACAGAGGCAGGATCAGGCTGGACACCGGAAAACAGGGTTATCCTTACGGCGGCAGACTTACATACACTTTTGAGACTGCAGGAGAAAGCGAAAAGGTTGATGTGACTTTGGCAGTGCGCCTTCCGGAATGGAGCCGCGAAACTGTGATCAGTATCAACGGGAAGCCGGCTGAACACAGGGAGGAAACAGGTTACGCCTACATTTCAGGACCTTTTACCAGTTCTGATGAAATCACTGTGGACTTTGACATGAGCGTGAGATTTCTGTATGCCCGTACAGAAGTGGCCAGTGACAGCGGAAAAACTGCTGTGATGCGCGGACCGGTTGTCTACTGCGCGGAAGGTGTTGACAACAAGGATTCTGTCCTGGGTCTCAGAATTGACACATCGGCTCCGGTGGCTGAGAAAGCAGTTGATGATCCAGTTCTTGGGAAAATCACAATCCTGGATGCAAAAGGATCTTCAGTCAGACAGGAAGCCGACGCACCTCTTTACAGTGACAGAAAACCGGTCGCGGAAGACTGCACTGTCCGTCTTATCCCCTATTATTCATGGGGAAACCGTGGTCTTACCCAGATGAGAGTCTGGATTCCTTATTCAAATGTAAAATAATCATCGGAGTAGAAAATGAAAAACAGTAATATCAGAAACCGAATTTCCTTCGGACTTGGAACCACAGGACGTGACATGGTCTATGCCCTTGTGAGCATGTATCTTATCTATTATCTGACAGATATCCTGAAACTGCCGGACTCCACGGTCATCGTTGTTACGAACATAATGCTGGGAGCAAGAATTTTTGATGCCCTGAACGATCCATTCATGGGAACAGTGGTTGACAGCACTCACACACGGTGGGGCAAATTCAAACCCTGGATTCTTTTCGGCGTGATAACAAGTGCCATACTTACAGTCCTTCTTTTTACAGATTTCGGGCTTACAGGAACAAAATACACGATTCTTTTCGCAGTGATTTACATTCTCTGGGGAATTGCATTCACAACAAATGATATTTCCTACTGGTCAATGATGCCTTCACTTTCCGAAGACCAGAATGAACGTGAAAAAATCGGTTCCATCGCACGCATCTGCGCACAGGTCGGACTTTTCTTTGTTGTCGCCGCCTTCCAGCCGATTACAGAAGCAATTTCCGCAGCCCTGGGCGGGAATGACATAAAGGCATGGAACATTTATGCGCTTTCTCTTTCTTTGATTATGATCGCGTTCCAGCTTATCACGGTTTTCGGTGTCAAAGAACCTCATCAGAATGAAGACGCACAGAGCACGGAACGCACATCAATCAGAGGCATGGCAAAAGCGATTTTCAAAAATGACCAGCTTCTTTATGTTGCAATCGCAATGACGCTTTTCATGACCGCCTACACAACCACAACAGAATTCGGTGTATATTACTTCAAATATTTTTATGGCGACGAAGGAATGTATTCACTTTTTGCAATTGTCCTGGGTGTCTCACAGATCACTTCTACAGCTCTGTTTCCCCAGTTCAGCAAAAAAGCAAGCCGCAAGAAACTTTATGTAATTGCCATCAGCATGGTTTCCGCAGGTTACATTCTTTTCTTCTTTGCCCCTGCAAACATGATTCCTATTGTAATTGCAGGAATCCTTGTTTTCTTTGCTGAAGCCATCGTCCAGCTGCTTGTTCTGCTTTTCCTTGCTGACACTGTTGAATACGGTGAATGGAAACTGGGCAAGAGAAATGAAAGCGTAACCTTCTCCCTTCAGCCTTTCATCAACAAATTTTCAGGGGCTGTTGCAAGCGGCGTTACCGGTTATGTAATTGTCTGGTCAGGGATAAACAAGGCGGAAACTGCCGCGGATGTTACTTCCCGCGGAATTCTTATGCTTAAGGCCGCAATGTTTGCAGTTCCTTTGGTTGCAATGATCGCCGGTTTTATTGTATATTTGAAACACTATAAACTTGACAAGGAAACCTACGAAAAGATTCTCAGTGACCTTGAAGAGAGAAAAAAACTGAAATAAAAGGAAAAAATCGGTGGGAGATTTACCTTTTTCATCCTCAATAGAAGCAATCCGGGCTGCAATACAGGAAAAAGAAACTGGATCCGTCAGGTCTTCAGGTCAGAGGGATCCGGTTTATTCTGTAAGCCAGATAACACAGATAATCAAAAATCTTTTGGATCGGGAGCTGCCGCCTCTCTGCATTGAAGGAGAGATATCCAATTATAAAGCTTCAAGCATGGGGCATTATTACTTCACACTGAAAGACGATAAATCAATTATCCAGGCCGTTCTTTTTAAAGGAAAAGCCCAGTACCTGAACTTTGTTCCCAAAGATGGAATGACTGTACGTGTAAAAGGACGGATTTCGGTCTACGCAGCCCGTGGTTATCATCAGATTACAGTTGACGCAATGGAACTTGCGGGACAGGGCGATATTCTCCGGATGCTTGAAGAACGGAAGCAGCGTCTTGCTATGGAAGGTCTTTTTGATCAGGAAGACAAACAGCCACTTCCATTTTTTCCCGAAACCATCGGAGTTGTTACAAGTCCAACGGGGGCCGCACTCCGTGATATTCTCCAGATCACCAGAAGGCGCAATCACAAAGTTAACGTGGTGATTCTGCCTTGTGCAGTGCAAGGGAATGAAGCCGCACCAATGATTGCGTCCCAAATAAAGCGTGCAAATTATTACAGAATGTGTGATGTGCTTATTGTCGGGCGCGGCGGCGGTTCACTGGAAGACCTTCTGCCCTTTTCAGAGGAAAGTGTTGTAAGGGCAATAGCAGAATCAGAAATTCCCGTTGTCTCGGCAGTGGGCCATGAAATTGACTGGGCATTGAGTGATTTTGCGGCAGACATGCGTGCACCTACACCCTCAGCCGCAGCAGAACTCTGCACACCTTTGCTTGATGAAATAGCTTCCGGCCTGGACAGGTTTAAAAATGACCTGATTCAGGAGATGACGAAAAAAATTGAGACCAAAAGACTGTTGATCCGAAACTTTTCCAAGGAGAATCTGGAACTGCATTTCCGTTCCATTGAGCAGCCTTATATTGCCCGTTTTGAAGATGCGAAAGAAATCCTTGTGGATAACATGAAAGAAAGGCTCAAGGAACTGTCTTTACGTGTTGAAAAGGCAAAGATCACTTTGGAGGCCGCAAGTCCTCATGCCATTCTGGACCGGGGTTATGCAATGGTCCGCAGCAAAGACACAGGCAGAATAATCCGCAGTGCAGGAGAAATTGCAAATGGCAGTCTGATAGAAATTATGCCGAAAGAAGGAATAATCACAGCCCGCGTTGAAGATACCGGTTTTTTACAGGAGAAAACTGAATGAAGAACTTTGATGAAAAACTTGAAAAACTTGAAGAAATTGCAGATGCAATCAAAAGAAGCGATATTTCTCTTGAAGATGCCCTTAAATATTTTGAGGAAGGCATAAATCTTGCTAAAGGAATGGAAAAAGAACTTGAAAAAATTGAAGGTAAAATTCAGATTCTGATGAATTCTCCAGGAAAGCCGGAAGAAAAACCGGAACTGGATCTCTTCAGCGGACTGGAGGGATAAATGGCTTCTTCATTCCATGCGCCTGTCCGTCGCCTTTCAGAGGAAGTTGCAAGAAAAATTGCTGCCGGTGAAGTGATTGACCGCCCGGCTTCTGTACTGCGGGAACTTCTTGACAATGCGGTGGATTCGGGAGCTGATTCAATTACTGTTGAAATTCGGTCAGGCGGAATTGATTTTATCAGTGTTACAGACAACGGTCATGGAATGACTAAAGAGGACCTGCAGAACTGCGCACATCCTCATTCAACAAGCAAAATAACAACAGAAGACGATCTGCACAGTCTTACGACACTTGGTTTCCGCGGTGAGGCACTGGCTTCCATTGCTGCCGTAAGCCGTCTTTCAATAACTTCAAGGCGTGAGGGCGAGGAATTGGCTTGGCACATGGGAGCACCTCTTGCAGGAAACGGCAGCAACACAGTCACGCCCTGTCAATGGAATGCAGGAACTGTCGTCACAAGCCTTTCGCTTTTTGAGAATGTTCCCGCCCGCCGGTTGTTTCTGAAGCGTCCTCAGACCGAGACAATTTTATGCCGCCAGATATTCATTGAAAAAGCACTGCCTCGTACAGAAATAGCTTTTAAACTGATTGTTGACGGAAAAACACGACTGGAACTCCCTAAAAACCAGACTCCGGAAGAGCGTTTTGTATCCGCTCTGGAATTATCCGATTCCCCGGATTTCTTTTCTACAGTCAGCCGCTCTGACACAAAACTTTTTACTGACACAGCGGAAAAAACTGGCGACTGGAATTTCACACTTGTTCTTGGAAAGCCTGAAGCTGCGAAGCCGGATAAAAAGTTTATTTATATTTATGTGAACGGTCGCCGTGTAACTGAATACTCTTTTGTACAGGCAATTGAATACGGTGCACAGGGGTATTTTCCGAATGGAAGCCACCCTGCCGCGGTTCTTTTTCTCCAGATGAATCCGGCTCTTGTTGATTTCAACATTCATCCTGCAAAGAAAGAAGTCCGGTTCAAAGATTCAAGTGTGGTCCATCATCAGATAGTAGGTGCTGTCCGGACCTTTTATGAGGCTTCTTCCCGGAAGGGTCTAACCGCAATTTTGAAGGAAGAATCAAAAACTGAGAAAACTCACCTTTATGCTGAGCGTCCTTTTTTCTCAGAGACATTGGACCTGGATTCTGAAGTTGCCGATAAAAGTGCGTCCTATTCAGGAACTCCTGATTTCTCAAGCCGCAGCATGTATAAAAATTCAGACAGTATAGATCAAAGATTTGTTAACCCGTTTTCTGGAAATTCAAAAAGCCCGACATACATTGACACAGCTAATGACAGATCTGCGGACACTGTTCCTCCTGTATTTGGTCGGCAGGCGGATTTTTCTGCAAGAACAGATGCCCACGACAACTCAGGAATCACTTTTGTAAGAGAAATTGCGGCAACAGTTGCTGCCGGAACTCTGGCCCGTACAGAAACAACTGAAAACCGATACGGATTCCGTTATCTTGGTCAGATAATGTCAGTGTTTCTTGTGGTGGAGAAAGGCAATTCCCTTTTCCTGATTGATCAGCATGCAGGACACGAACGCGTGCTTTTCAATGCTTTTATGGAAGCGGCCGGGCAGAAACAGAAACTCCTCATTCCCTATGATCTGGAAACGGATTCAGAAGAAGATGATGATTATCTTTTGCGGAACATGGATTCACTGAACCAGGCCGGTTTTGAACTGACAAAGGAATCTGAAGGTAAATGGCTGATAACCTCCGTCCCGGTAAAATGGCGCGGAACGGCAAAAGACCTGCAGGAAGCAATATTGAAAGACAAAAAGGAAGGCCCAGACATTATCAGAACCATCGCCGCCTACTCTTCCTGTAAGGCCGCAATAAAAGAGGGGCATTACATAGACAGCTCCACAGCAGAACATCTGATCAAAGACATTTTTGCACTGCCGGATCCACACTGTCCTCATGGAAGACCAGTCTGGACCGAGCTGACAAAAGAAAACCTTTATCAGCTGGTCAAACGCACTTAGAGACTGGACAGAAGCTGATCAACCTCAGCTTTGCGGTAGGTGGGATTTTTCTGCTGCAGGGTAAGCAGATAACCTTCCGCTGAATTGTTATCCTCAAGAGAAATGCAGACCATGGCAAGTTCCACATAAGCATCCCAGCAGTTCTGATTCATTTTCAGGATGTCTACAAAAACAGACTTTGCTCCCGCATAATCACCGGAAGCACTGAGGGCCTTTCCAAGATTGATCCGGACATTTTCTTTCTTGGGATCAAGGGCCAAAGCATTCTGATAGGATTTTATAGCGTTGGCATAATCCTTTTTAAGAAGATAGGCGCTTGCCAGATTGTTGAGGGCTTCAAAACTTTTCGGATCAATACTTACCGCTTTCTCAAGCATGACCATTGCGGTGTCCGCATCCTCCGAATCAAGGTAAATCCTACCAAGATTTATGTAAGCCTTGCTGTTTGAGGAATCCGCTTTGATCGCTGTACTGTACCTGACGATTGCAGTATCAACATCGCCTGCAGCCTCTGCAATCAGACCATAGTTATACTGGTAAGTTGTGTTTGATGCAGAGGATTCGGCAGCCTTTTTTGCATAAGGAACTGCCTCTGCATATTTTCCCTCGGAATAAAGCACTGTAGACAGATTGTAATTTGTTACAATATCATCACTTGCATAAGCCAAAGCCTTGCGGTAATACTCTTCTGCCTTTGCAAAATTCCCCATCAGATAACAGACAGAAGCAGCTTCACGCAAAGCGGCAGTGTTTGTCTGCTCATTTTTCAGTACGTTCTCAAAAGAAGTCAGTGCCCCAGAATAATCGTTCTGCTTAACAAGAATACGGGCCATCTGAAGATGTGCGCGCACATAGGAAGGATTGATTGAAATAGCCTTTCTGTAGGACTGAAGCGCCATGTCATTCATTGAAAGTTTTTCATAAGTCATTCCAAGATTGTACTGGGCATTCTCAAACTTATCATTCAGTTTGACACATGTGTCAAAGGACTTGCGTGCCTCTGTGTATTTTTTCTGGGAATACTGAACCTTTCCCAGTTCATAGAAATAACGGAAATTGTTACTGTCATATTCGCAGGCAAGCGAAAGTTCTTTTTCTGCTGCAGGGTAATCTTTCTTTTCCGAAGCTTCAAAACCTTTGATAAAGTGAGGTTCTGCCTTTGTACCGCTGTAAGAAAGAGCTTTGTCCGCATAGGAATCCATTGCAGAAGAAAGTTTTCCTTTTTCCGCAGATTCCTGGCTTTCAGAAAGTCCTGCACCAGAAAGAGAATCATAGGAATCAAAGATCAGGCCGCACATTTCTGAATATTTATCAGCGGCAAACTGCGTCTGTGAACCCGGCATGGCTTTGTCTGCTTCCTTGAAAAGAGCCAGGGCCTCATCATTCTGACCAAGAAGAAGTTTTGCTTTTGCAGAAGCAATAAAATCTTCCACTTCAGATTTCTGTGTCTGAATAAGAGCATTCTGTCGGGCAGTCTCCTCTTCCTGCTTCCGTTTTGCCTCAGCTTTCCGCGCTTCTTCTTCCAGTCTCGCTTTTTCTGCGGCTTTTTCAGCCTCCTCTTTTTTTGCTTTCTCAGCTTCCAGACGCTTCCGTTCGTTTTCCTGTTCGGCCTGCTGACGCAGAAGTTCCTGCATGGCAGCATTATGATCGGCAGCGGCCTGATTTGCTTTTGCAAGTTCGTCCAGTGTCTGCTGGAGTCCGCTTGTATCAACACTCACATTCTGCATTCCGCCGTTATCTGCCCCGGATGAGACAGCTCCGTTCTGCTGGGACTGGGCTTCTGCAAACTGAGCCTGTGCTTCTGCCGCGGCTTTTGCGGCCATCTGCGCTGCTTCTGTGGCACTTGCCATCTGGGCTTCCTGTTTTGCCTGCCGCAGCGCAATCACTTTATCCATCATTGCAAGAGCATCAGCGTCCAGACTGTTTTTAATCAGAAGGTTGTCCAGAAGATCCATAACTCTTTCGTATTCGCCACGGTCAAGATAACGCTGAGCCAGAGCAAGAGTATTATCACGTTCATTTGTGGAAGAAGATTTACTTGAGGAACTGAAAAATCCGCCACCTGATGAAGATGTGGATGAACCTGAAGCTGTCGATCTTCCCGCAATAAGTCCGACTGTACCGCCAAGAACAGCAATCAGAAGCGCAGCAGCCCCGATTATGAGACCTTTTTTCTTTCTGTCACTTTTTTTTGCAGAATCATTTACCGGTTCATCAACTTTCTTTGAAACTGAATTGTTGTCATTATTCTGATTTTCGTCCATTTCAATACCTCTTTACCAGGACCGGATTTCTCAGTCCAGTTCATCCTCATAGTCATAACTCATTACACCGGCAGAACCGGCAGAAACATTGATTGATTCAGATTCCTGCAATGTGGCGGCAACTTCTTCCAGAAGTTTTCTACGGCGTTCTGCCTCCGCAGCTTTTGCCGCCTCCTCCGCAGCCTTTGCTTCCGCGGCAATACGTTCTTCCTCAGCTTTCCGGGCAGCTTCCTCCGCGGCCTTCTCACGGGCAATACGGGCTTTTTCCGCCTCGATTGCCTCCTGCTGAATCCGGAGACGTTCAGCTTCCTGGGCAATACGTTCTTCCTCGGCTTTCTGTTTCTGGACTTCAGTCCTAAGGGCAGCCAGCAGAAGTCTTATCTGATCTGCCTGGTCACTGTCTGGAACAAGCACAAGATAGCGCTCATAATCAGTGATCGCATTGTCATAATCAGTCTGCTTCATATGAGCCTGGGCCCGGTTCAGCACAGCTCCGCCGAAAGAAGGATCGGCTGCAAGGGCATAGCTGTAAAGTTCTTCTGCCCTGTCATAAAGTCCCATGGAAAATGCGGTGTTTCCCGCGTTGTAATAAAGGACTCTTTTATCAGTCATCGCAACCTGTGTGCCAAGAACAAAAGTGTCCAGGGATTTCTGAAGCTGCCCGCACTGATAGTAAGAAAGTCCCAGGTAATTGTAGACTGAAGGATCAGGATTTCCCTCAAGAATTGCCTGCTGGAAATAGGGAATTGCATCAGAAGGCCGATTCACGGAAAAATAATCAAGTCCTTTCTGATAATTCACGGAATTTGCCCCATGAACAGCCAGAATCATTGAGAACAATATAACTAAAGAAGAAAAAATCCGTTTATTCACCAAAATTCTCCATTCAATTGCTTATATTATAGCAAAAAAAACCATGATTTGACATAGTTGCCCAAAACAGTTAAAATTCTTCCCATGCAGCCGATTTATGTAGTTATCATAGCCACTCTGGCATCAACCATAGCCTTTCTTGCATATATCATCATCAAGTCTTTTGTTTCACCAAAGAAAGTTGACAACATACAGAAGCAGATCAAAGCAGGAAAATATTCCGCAGCTGTCAAAACCGCAAAGTCCGTCATTGAGCGGAACCCACGGGATGTAATGGCCCATTATTATCTTGGCCAGGCTTATCTTGCTGACGGGAAACCTGAACTTGCACTGATGGAACTTAAATTCGTCAACAACAATGCAATTTTCGGGAACGGAATCTCAGAACCTGAATTCCGCAAGCAGATTGCATCCCTCTATATGAAATTCGACCAAAAAGAAGAAGCTCTTAAGGAATATCTTCTTCTTACAAAACTTGATCCCCGGGATGCGGAAAACTTTTACAACTGCGCGAAACTTTTTGAGCAGAAAGGCAAGACTGACCAGGCATTCGGCTTTTATCAGTCAACACTGCGTCTTAACAAACGTCATGTGAAGGCACATGCTGCAATGGGTCTGATCCTTTACAGGGCAAAACAGTTTGCCGAAGCGAAAAAAGAGATTGACATGGCGATCCAGCTCAGTCCGGACACCTTTTCTTCATATTATTATCTTGGAAAGATTCTTAAAGAGAACAAAGACTACGCCGCTGCTGTGGCCGCATTTGAAAAAGCCCTCCGCGATCCGGAATTCAAACAGAAAGCTCTGATTGAACGCGGATCCTGCTACATGGCTGCAAACAACCCTGAAAAAGCGGTCCTGGAATTTGACCGGGCGGTTAAAACGGCAACAAACGAGAATTCCCAGGAAACACTTTATGCAATGTATTTCCTCGCCAACTGCTATGAAAAAATGCACAAGATTGATCAGGCACTTGTACAGTGGAATGCGATCTTTGCAAAAAATCACAACTTCAAGGACGTTGGCGCGAAACTTCACCAGTACAAAGACCTGCAGTCCAATGACAGTATGAAGGAATACCTTACATGCAATGCAGAGGCTTTCAACAAAATCTGCGTAAAAGTTGCTTCAACCGCATTCGGTCTTTCTGCAAAGAGCGTTGACCACAAGAAATACGGCTGTATCATGACCGCTGTTGAGGAACGGAAAGACGACTGGATGAACATGAGACAGCAGCTTATGCTTCTTGTCTTTTACCGCGAACCGGATCTGATAGAAGATTCTATTCTCCGCAAACTTCTTGAGGAAGTTAAATCGAAAAACTATGGAAAAGCTATTGTCTGTACCAGTGCAGGATTTACCCGCACGGCTCTTGAGTTTGCGGACAACCGCCCCATTGAGTTGATCGGCAAAGAAAAACTGGAAGCAATCCTGGCAAAGACGGACATCTGACGATGAAAATCCTGTGTGTTTCTGACCAGATTGACCCGCTTGTTTACAGCAATTCGGCAAAAGAACGCTTTGCTGACATAGACATTGTGCTTTGTGCCGGCGATCTTGCAATGGAATACGTTGATTTTATCGTCTCCACATTAAACAAGCCTACTTTTTTCATCTTCGGGAACCACAATCTTTCTGATTTCAAGTATTATCACGCGACGGACGAAGGTGGCGGATATGTGGTGCAGGAACGGGAGGGAGAACTGACACACTCCCACGGTGCTGTTTATGCGGGTTTCAAATCACTTAGGGAAGGAAATCTGCTTATTGCCGGCGCATCGGGAAGCATGAGATACAATAACGGCCTTGCACAGTACACGGACGTCCAGATGAAACTGCTGCTGCTTAAGATGGCACCGAAACTGATATGGAACAAGATACGCTATGGCCGGTACCTGGACATTTTTCTGACCCATGCACCGCCGCGTAACATACATGACAAAGAAGACCCATGTCACAGAGGTTTTCCCTGTTACCGCTGGTTTCTGAAGAAATTCAGGCCTGCGTACATGATTCACGGACACATCCATCTGTATGACATGCAGGACACACGGGTCTCAGAGTTTGAGGACACAACTGTAATCAATGCATTCAGTTCCTATATTCTTGAGATACCCGACGAAAAATTGACCCAAAAAGGAAAGTAATGGATCAGAACATTTTTAAAAGACAGAGCGAAGACGATTTTTACAAAGCTTATAACAAGGCGCTTTTCAATGATCTTCAGCATTTTTTGAACCCTGACGAATCTTCCCTTCTTTCATTTACCGATATCAAGCAGATGTTGCGCCCCAACGGTGAAGTCTATCTTGGGATGCAGGTTGTTCCAGTTGACATGATTGCAGGAAGTGAAGGACGCTACAAGGATTTTGACAACCATTTTTTCCCGAAAAGCATGCATCTTCGGAACCGATGGGAAAGCATAGACAGGGCAATTCTTTCAGACATTATTCTGCCGCCAATTGTGCTTTATGAGATCGGTGGACTTTATTTTGTCCGGGACGGAAACCACCGTGTCTCAGTGGCAAGAAGCCAGGGCGTGGAATCAATTGATGCGGAAGTAATCTCACTTCAGAGCGAGATAAAACTGAAAAAAGGCATGACAAAGCCGCAGATTCTTAAGAAAGTCATTGAGTACGAGAAACGGGTTTTTTATTCAGAGACTGCCTTCGGTGACGTTACAGACTGCTGGAACCTTGATTTTACATCTCCCGGCCAGTATGACGTACTTTATCAGCATATTCAGGTTCACAAATATTACCTGAACCAGAGCAAAACTGAAGAGATCACTATGGGAGAAGCAATTCTTTCCTGGTACAACGACCTTTATCTGCCAATTATCAACACAATAAAAAAGCAGAGGATTATGCGCCGCTTCAGACACAGAAAACCTGCGGATCTTTACGTCTGGATCATCAAATATTGGGACGAACTGAAGAAAAAATTCGGGGACGATGTTTCCATTGATTCCGCCGCCGCAGAGTTTTCAGGAAAATTCGGAAGCGGATTCACAAAGCGTTTTCTCGGATTATTCCACAAGTGAATCCCTGATCAGGGATGAAAGCACTTGCAGCAGAGACCGTCGTCCTTGCCAAGACTCAGCGCGCCTTCCATGCTCAGGTAGCCAAGTGAATCAGCACCGATTATCCCCGCTATTTCCTCCAGACTGTGATTGCATGCAATAAGGTGCTTGCAGTCCGGCACATCGGTTCCGTAAAAACAGGGTGAGATGAAAGGCGGTGAAGAGATTCGGACATGAACTTCTTTCGCACCGGCATCACGAACAAGCTGGACAATACGGCCGCTGGTCGTTCCACGCACAATGGAATCGTCAATAAGCACTACCCTTTTGCCGCGCACAGTTTCCGCAATGGGATTCAGTTTTATTTTCACCTTGTTCTGGCGTTCAGTCTGACCGGGATTGATGAAAGTGCGTCCGATATATTTGTTCTTGACAAAACCCATTCCGTATGGAATCCCGCTTTCCGCAGAATATCCCAGCGCCGCGTCCAGTCCGGAGTCAGGCACTCCGATGACAACATCAGCTTCCACAGGATGCTCCTGTGCCAGAATACGCCCGGCTTTCACACGGCTCTGATGGACACTTATCCCGTCAATGACAGAATCCGGCCGTGCAAAATAAATGTATTCAAAGACACAAAGGGATTTTTTCTCTTTCTGACAATGAGTCTTTATTGATTTTACACCTTCTTTTGAAAAGGAAAGAATCTCTCCCGGCTCAATGTCACGGATGAATCTTGCACCCACAACGTCAAGAGCACAGGTCTCGCTTGCAATCACATAAGTCTGGTCCGGTCCGTCACCGTCAATAACGCCGTAACACAGAGGCCGGTACCCCTGCGGATCCCTCACGGCAATCATCTTTCCACCAGTCATGATGACCAAAGAATAGGCCCCACGGATTTTTTCCATTGTTGAACTGATCGCACTTTCAATATCCGGGCTGGTAAGACGCTCTTTTGTAAGAAGATAGGCAATGACTTCAGTATCACTTGTGGAATGAAAAATTGATCCCTGAAGCTCCAGATGCTGCCGGAGCTGTTCAGAGTTTGTAAGGTTCCCGTTATGGGCAACCGCAAGATTTCCGTTGAGGCGGTGAACTTCAATTGGCTGCACATTTGCCCTTATGTTTGCACCCGTTGTTCCGTAGCGGACGTGTCCCAGAGCCATGTTTCCATCGCCAAGTTCACCAAGATTCCTCACATTGAAAACATCACTTACAAGTCCAAGATCTTTGCAGCTTTTATAGGCACCATTGTTGTTCACCACAATTCCGCAGCTTTCCTGACCCCGGTGCTGCAGGGCAAAAAGTCCCAGGTACACAAGTTCAGCAAGAGGACCGGGCTTACTTGAGAAAGTACCGAAGACACCGCATTCTTCTTTGAGTTTATCGCCGGAAACCATAACACAACCTCACTTCAAACTTGCTTTGACCAGTCCGAGGAACAAGGGATGAGGCTTGTTGGGACGGCTCTTGAACTCAGGATGGAACTGGACACCCACATAGAAAGGATGGTCTTTGATCTCCACTGTCTCAACAATGTAATCATCAGGGCTGGTTCCGCTTATCACAAGCCCGGCGTCTGCCAGCTGCTGCCGGAACTGATTGTTGAACTCATAGCGGTGACGATGCCGCTCGCTGATTTTCTCAGCACCATAACACTGCGCCATCATCGTGTCAGCCTTGATCTTACAGGGATAGGCACCCAGACGGAGTGTACCGCCTTTATTCACGCTGTCGCTCTGGTCAGGAAGGAAATCAATCACCTTGTAAGGATTGTCCGCGTCAAATTCCCCGGAATTGGCGTTTTTCAGACCCGCCACATAACGGGCAAAACTGATTACCGCAATCTGCATTCCAAGACAGATTCCGAGATAGGGAACATTTTTCTTACGGCAGTAATTTGCGGCAAGAATCATGCCCTCAATACCGCGCTGACCGAATCCACCGGGAACAATAACGCCGTCCACATCACCAAGCAGGTCAAGAATTGTGGAATCGCTGATCATTTCCGAATCAATCCACTTGATCTGGACATCGGCACCGAACTGATAACCTGCATGTCTCAGAGCTTCCGCCACACTAAGATAAGCGTCGTGAAGCTGCACATATTTTCCCACAAGGCCGATTGTGACACGGCGTGTACGGTTCTGAATCTTGTCCAGCATGGCATTCCAGTCCGTAAGATCTGCAGGAGGCACGTTAAGGTTCAGGAGACGGCATACAGTGTCGCTCATCTTCTGGTTCTCAAGCATGAGAGGTGCCTGGTAAAGAACCGGAAGAGTAAGATTCTCAATAACACAGTCTTCAGAAACATTGCAGAACATTGCAACCTTCCGGAAAATGCCCGGCTCAAGTTTTTCATCGCATCGCAGAACTATAATGTCCGGTTTGATTCCCATTCCCTGCAGTTCTTTCACACTGTGCTGAGTCGGTTTTGTCTTGTGCTCATCAGAACCGCTGAGAAAAGGAAGCAGAGTCACATGAATGTAGATCGCGTTCTCCTTACCGACCTCAAGCCCAACCTGACGGATCGCCTCGATAAAAGGCTGGCTCTCGATGTCACCGGTGGTTCCGCCCACCTCAGTGATTACCACATCAGCATCACTGTGTTTACCGACATTGTAGATAAAACTTTTGATTTCATTTGTGATGTGGGGAATAACCTGAACAGTCTCGCCCAGATATTCACCGCGCCGTTCCTTGTTCAATACATTCCAGTAAACTTTTCCCGATGTAAGATTGGAGTATTTGTTCAGGTTTTCGTCAATAAAACGCTCGTAGTGACCAAGATCCAGGTCTGTCTCGGCCCCATCCTCAGTGACATAGACTTCTCCGTGCTGATAAGGACTCATTGTACCCGGATCAACATTGATATAGGGATCCAGCTTCTGAGAAGCAACTTTCAGTCCCCGAGATTTAAGCAGACGTCCCAAAGAAGCTGCCGTAATTCCTTTTCCAAGACCGCTTACTACACCACCTGTCACAAAAATGTATTTTGTCTGTTTCATAAAATCCCCCATAAACTTATTGAGGGGAAAAGCCTTTCCCCTGGACTCAGCCTGCGGAAGCAGTCTTCGTCACACCCCTTTCGCCTGGGGCAAACTCCTGAAGTATGCTGCCCCAAACCCCACAAGGCATAAAAAAAGAGGTCGCAGACACAATCTCCTGCTTTTACAGGAAATTCTGTTTGCGACCTCTCTGTCGTTTACGGGATTGTATGATACCACTTTACAGATTCTTTGAAAAGTGGATTTTTTACAAACCGTATCATTAACGGACCTGTACCGAAAACCGGCTCATAACAGTCTTACTGTTTCATTATTTTCGGTGCGACAATCTTTGCAATGTGATAGATCGGACCTTCAAAAGTTTTTTTCACATTGTCCAGTTCCTCACGGATCTTTATGCCCTGTGGGCAGTGAAGCTCACATTTTCCGCACTTGATGCAGTTGGATGCGCCTGTGGAATTCTTACGCAGCAGAGTACACATCACGTAATCTTTAAAAGCGTCAAAACGGCTGTCAGAGAAACGGCGGTTATAGGCGGCAAACACACCGGGAATGTCAACACCTTTAGGACATGGCATACAGTAACGGCAGCCTGTGCATCCGATTTTCTCCTTGCTGCGGATTTCCTCAACAACAGCGGCAAAAACCTTCTGCTCTTCTTCAGTGACGTAACCGACTTCTGCCTCGCATGCGGAACGGACATTCTCTTCAATCATTTCCTTGGAGTTCATGCCTGAAAGAACACAGGTGATCTCCGGCTGGTTCCACAACCAGCGGAAGGACCATTCTGCAGGAGCCCTGTCAGGATTGAATTTTCTGAAAATCTTTGCGGCATCTTTGGGCAGTTTGTTTGCAAGCTTTCCGCCACGGAGGGGTTCCATAATCATTACCGGAATTCCCTTTGACGCGGCGTGTTTAAGTCCGATCACTCCGGCCTGGGAATGTTCATCAAGGTAATTGTACTGGATCATGCAGAAATCCCAATCGTAGGCATCAATCAGTTTCACAAAGGATTCACTGTTTCCGTGATAGGAAAAACCGACCTGACGGATTACTCCTTCCTTCTTTTTCTGCTCAAGCCAGTCTTTTACACCAAGATCAATAAGACGGTTCCATGTGACAACATCGGAAAGCATGTGCATCAGATAATAATCAACATGATCTGTGCGGAGACGTGACAGCTCTTCTGCAAAGAGTTTCTCACAGTCACCTTCTTTCTTAAGAAGATAATGGGGAAGTTTTGTGGCGATGTTAACCTTGTCGCGGGCATTGTTCTGCTCAAGAATTTTTCCCAGTGTGGCTTCGCTTCCCGGGTAAATGTAGGCAGTGTCAAAATAGTTGACACCTGCTTCAATTGCAGACATTACTTCTGCTTCTGCTTTCTTGAAATCCGGTCCTGCAATTGTCTGTGAGAAACGCATGCATCCATAACCTAAAACTGAGACAGGATTTCCATATTTATCTTTTCTGTACTGCATAAAAAAAACTCCCTGAGAAATGTTATACAAAAAAGTTAACAATTTCTCAGGGAAAGTGTAAAGTGTCAAAATTTCAGTTTTCACTTGAAACGCGAATCTCAAAGGGTCTGTCCCAAGCCTACAGTCCATAGTGTCATTCCGAAGTTATTTCGGAATCTCTACACTTTATACAGCGTAGATTCTGAAACGAGTTCAGAGTGACAGAACTTATCAGGAAATTACAGATTACTGTATCCCATCAGATATCTGTCAATCTCACGGGCGCATTCACGGCCTTCAGCAATTGCCCAGACAACAAGTGACTGTCCGCGGCGCATGTCACCACAGGCAAATACTTTTTCACGGCTTGTAGCGTATTTTCCTTCAGCGGCATCAACCACTCCGCGGCCTGTCATGGCTACATCAAAGGCTTTTGCTGTGTATTCTTCGGCTCCCAAGAATCCGGCTGCGATAAGAATCAGGTCAGCAGGAAGTTCTTTCTCAGTTCCTTCAATCTCACAGAGTTTTCTTACACCGTCCACCATGCGGAATTCAACCTGTACAGTTTTCACGCCTGTCACATGACCGTCTTTCTGGTAAATCTCTTTGATTGTTGTCTTGTAAACCCGTGGATCACTTCCGGCTGTGGCAATCACTTCCATCTGACCGTAGTCTGTTTTAAGGACTTTGGGCCACTGTGGCCATGGATTGTTCGCGGCACGCTCCACAGGGGGCTGAGGCATCATTTCAAGGGCTGTTACACTTGCAGCACCAAGACGGACACAGGTTCCTGTACAGTCGTTACCTGTATCGCCACCACCGACAATGATAACGTTCTTTCCTTTTGGATCAAAATCTTCTGAAAGGATTATGTCAGAGATTTTTGCTGAATCGTCCTTGCAGTCTGTTACAGCGTGAGAATCCAGAAGGGATTTTGTAACAGCTTTAAGGAAATCAACTGCGGGAATGATTCCTTTTGCATCTTCACCGGCCACATTCAGACGGCGGGCTTTTTTTGCACCGCAGCAGAGGGCAACAGCATCAAATTCCTCAAGCAGTTTCTCAGCAGATGTTCCGTTTCCAATGTCTGCACGGGTCACAAATTCAACACCTTCCGCTTTCATCAGGTTCACGCGGCGGTCAATGATCTTCTTGTCCAACTTCATATTTGGAATACCGTACATAAGAAGACCACCGATCCTGTCTTCACGTTCAAACACTGTCACATTGTGTCCGCGACGGTTCAGAAGGTCTGCAACAGCAAGACCTGCAGGACCTGAACCTACAACGGCAATTTTTTTACCGCTTCTTACTTTTGGAACCTGTGGCTTCATGTATCCTGATGAAAAAGCTTTCTCAATAATGTAAAGCTCATTGTCATGGATTGTTACAGGATCTTTGATGTCCTGCCCATTTTCGTAGGGTTTTTCCATGCTGATACAGTTACAGGCTTTTTCACAGAGAGCAGGACAGACACGGCCGGTGAATTCAGGGAAACTTGAAGTTTTCAGCAGTCTCCAGGCTGCCATGTCATACTGGCCCTTGTAAAGTGCGTCGTTCCATTCAGGAATGAAGTTGTGGAGCGGACAGCCTGTCACCATGCCGCCAAGCTTGATTGCGCTCTGACACATGGGCACACCGCAGTTCATGCAGCGGGAAGCCTGTTTGCGGCGGTCTTCATCATTCAGAAGAACATGCATCTCCTCAAAGTTCTGGAGACGAAGTTCAGGTTCGATCCAGTCGTTTTCTATTCTTGTATATTTAATAAATCCGTTTGAAAGTCCCATTTGTTACTCCTTAGTAGCGCCATGGATGGCGCGGCGTTATTTTCTGTAGGCCAACCGACAGAACTGAGTCTGCTCAGTTCTGTCAGCATAAAAATTACAGGATGTAATTTTTATGCTGTTACCTTTTTGAAAGCTTCAAGAACAGCTTCGTCATGGCTCATACCCTTTGCCTCCGCTGCAGCCATTTCCTTAAGAACCTTCGCATAGTCATTAGGAATGATCTTCTTGAAACTCTTAACACTTGTGTTCCAGTCGGCAAGGAGTTCTTTACCGCGGGCACTTCCAGTTTCTTTCACGTGCTTTTCAACAAGGGATCGCACAAGATCAATGTCATGCTGATCGTTTGAAGAAAGTTCAGTCATTGTAACAAGCTGGCTGTTGAGACGCTGGTAAAGATCATGTTTCTCATCAAGGACATAGGCAACACCGCCGCTCATACCCGCTGCAATGTTTCTACCTGTCTGACCAAGAATCACTGCAATACCGCCAGTCATGTATTCAAGACCGTGATCACCACATCCTTCTGCAACAACTGTAGCACCGGAGTTGCGCACACAGAAACGTTCACCTGCAATACCGTTGATGAATGCCTGTCCGCTTGTTGCACCAAAACAGCATACGTTACCGGCTATGATATTTTCTTCGGCTTTGTAGCCTGCATCTTCAGGACACTTAAGAACAATCTTTCCGCCCGAAAGACCTTTTCCAAGACCGTCGTTGGCGTCTCCAGTAAGGCGCATTGTAAGTCCCTTAGGAATGAATGCACCAAAGCTCTGTCCACCACCACCGACAGCATTTACTGTAAAGCTGTCTTCAGGAAGTGTATTTCCAAAGTTCTTCTGGATTTCTGAACCAAGGATTGTACCAACTGTTCTGTCAGTTGAAGAAACTTTCAGGTCGAAGGAACCTGTCTTTTTCTTCATAGCTTTTGCAAAAGCCGGAAGAAGTTCCTTTTCATCCACAGTCTTTGAAAGCTGGAAGTCGAAAACATCAGCCGGGTTGAAGTGAGATCCTGAAACAAGTTCAGGACGACATGAATCTGCACCTGCAAGAATGCGGCTCATATCTACAAGGTTTGCTCTTTCAAAAGCACCCTTTTCTTTTACTTTAAGCATTTCTGTGTGACCACACATTTCTTCAACGCTGTGGAAACCAAGTTTTGCCATGATTTCACGGAGCTCCTGTGCGATGAACTTCATGAAGTTTTCAACGTATTCAGGTTTTCCTGTAAAGCGCTTACGAAGTTCACTGTTCTGAGTTGCAACACCAAATGGACATGTATCCAGGTTACATACGCGCATCATAGCACAACCCATTGTGATAAGTGGTGCTGTAGCAAAACCGAATTCTTCGGCACCAAGGAGACATGCAATTGCAACGTCGCGACCGCTCATAAGCTTACCGTCAGTTTCAATTACAACGCGTGAACGGAGTCCGTTCTGGATCAAAGTCTGGTGAGTTTCAGCAAGACCAAGTTCCCAAGGAAGACCTGCGTGATGGATTGAACTTAATGGAGCAGCACCTGTACCACCGTCGTGACCTGAAATCAGGATAACCTGAGCACCGGCTTTTGCAACACCAGCTGCAATTGTACCAACGCCTGCTTCTGAAACAAGTTTTACAGAAATACGGGCGGCACGGTTTGCATTTTTAAGGTCGTAAATAAGCTGAGCCAAATCTTCAATAGAATAAATATCGTGATGTGGAGGTGGCGAAATAAGTGATACACCTGGAGTTGCGTAACGTGTAGTTGCAATCCATGGGTAAACTTTCTTTCCAGGAAGGTGTCCGCCTTCACCTGGTTTTGCACCCTGAGCCATCTTGATCTGAATCTCTTTTGCAGAAAGAAGATATTCTTCTGTTACACCAAAGCGTCCTGAAGCAACCTGCTTGATTGCAGAGTTTTTATCAGTTCCAAGGCGTTCAGGTTTTTCTCCACCTTCACCAGAGTTTGATTTTCCCTTCAGGTGGTTCATGGCAAGAGCCATACATTCATGGGCTTCCTGAGAAATTGAACCGTATGACATGGCACCAGTCTTGAAACGCTGCACAATCTGTTCAACAGATTCAACATCATCAAGAGGGATTTCTTTTGCATTGTCAAAGTCCAGTTTGAGCATGGCGCGCAGTGTGTGCGGATGGGCATTGTCATCAACAAGGGAAGTATATTCCTTAAAGCGTTCATAGCTTCCGGTCTTTGTTGCTTCCTGAAGACTGATGATAATTTCAGGTGAGTAAAGGTGATCTTCACAAGTAGGACCACGGCGGAACTTATGAACACCGACTGAATCCAGGTGAGTATTGACGGCAAGTCCCAGTGGATCAAAAGCTTTGTTGTGGTGGAAGTTCACATCTTCTGCAATTTCTTTAAGACCGATACCACCAACACGGCTTACTGTGTTTGTAAAGTATATGTCGATCACATCCTGAGCAATACCGACAGCTTCAAAAATCTGTGCTGACTGATAAGACTGAATTGTTGAGATACCCATCTTTGCGGCAATCTTTACGATACCGCCGATAATTCCCTGGTTGTAGTCTTCGATGGCTGTGTGATAATCCTTGTCAAGAAGTTTCTGATCAATAAGTTCTGCGATACATTCGTGGGCAAGGTAAGGATTGATCGCACGGGCACCGTAACCAAGAATCATAGCACTCTGGTGAACGTTGCGGACTTCTGCGGATTCAAGGATGATTGAGATAGCTGTTCTTTTCTTTGTGCGGATAAGATACTGTTCAACTGCACTTACTGCAAGCAGAGAAGGAATTGCCACATGGTTTGCATCAACACCGCGGTCAGACAGGACAATGATGTTTGATCCGTTTCTGTATTCCCGGTCGATTGCCACAAAGAGATTGTCGAGAGCTTCCTTAAGAGATGTGTTCTTGTAGTAAAGAAGGGAGACAACTGATGTCTTGAGGCCAGGCATATCAAGAGCCTTGATTTTCATCATATCAACGCCGGTAAGAATCGGATTGTTGATTTCAAGAACTGTACAGTTTTTGCTTTCAGCCTTAAGAAGATTTCCGTCAGATCCTACGTAAACTGTGGTGTCAGTTACAATCTTTTCGCGCAGGCTGTCGATAGGAGGATTCGTAACCTGCGCGAAAAGCTGCTTGAAGTAACTGAACAAAGCCGGATGTTTGTCACTCATTACAGCAAGTGGAGTATCAACACCCATGGCACCCGTCGGTTCAACACCGTTCTGGGCAAGAGGAAGAATCATTTCATTTACATCTTCGTAGTTCCAACCGAAAGCCCGGTACATAATGTCCCGCTCTTCCTGTGTGTAAACCGGAATCTTTTTGTTAGGAATCTTAAGATCTCCCAGGTGCTTCAGGTTCAGGCTGAGCCATTCACCATAGGGATAAAGATCTGTGTATTCTTTTTTTGCGTCAAAGTCAGAAATCAGTTTTTTCTGTTTTGTATCAACCAGAAGGATTCGTCCAGGCATAAGGCGGCTCTTCTGAACGATCTCACTTTCAGGAATATCAAGAACGCCGACTTCAGAAGAAAGAATGAGTGTGTTGTCTTTTGTGATGTAGTAGCGGCTCGGGCGGAGACCGTTGCGGTCAAGAGTGGCACCGATCAAGTCACCGTCACTGAACAGGATTGCCGCAGGACCGTCCCAGGGTTCCATCATTGTTGCCCAGTAATGGTAGAAATCTTTTTTGCGCGGATCCATTGCGTCATCATGTTTCCAGGGTTCAGGAATACAGATCATGACAGCCAGTGGAAGAGGCATTCCGTTCATCACAAGGAATTCCAGAGTGTTATCCAGCATGGCGGAGTCGGAACCGGTTGTATCAACTGCTGGAAGTATCTCTGCAAATTCTTCCTCTGTCATTACAGGAGATTTAAGTGTCTCGACGCGGGCCATCATACGGTCTGCATTTCCACGGATTGTGTTGATCTCTCCGTTGTGGGCGATAAAGCGGTTCGGGTGTGCACGCTTCCATGAAGGCTGTGTGTTTGTAGAGAAGCGTGAGTGAACAAGGGCCAGAGCGCTTATATATTCAGGGCTCTGAAGATCCGTGTAGAAAGTGCGGAGCTGCTGGACAAGGAACATTCCCTTATAAACGATTGTACGGCTTGACATGGAACATACGTAAGTGTCGAAGCTTGAATGCTCGAACTGGCGGCGGACCATGTAAAGTTTGCGGTCAAAGGCAAGACCCTTTTCTACATCAGCAGGACGTTCAATAAAGCACTGCCAGATTGCAGGCATGCAGTCGCGGGCTGTTTTACCAAGAACTGTCTCCCGGACAGGAACTTCACGCCATCCAAGGAATTTAAGGCTTTCTTTTTCACAGAGAGTCTCAATCATGCGCATTGCCTGGGCACGGATGAATTTATCCTGCGGGAAAAAGAACATACCGATACCGTAATCCCGCTCATCACCCAGAGAAATCCCGATTGTGGCACATTCAGTCTTGAAGAACTTATGGGCAATCTGGACAAGAATACCAACACCGTCTCCTGTCTCGCCTGTAGCATCTTTACCGGCACGGTGCTCAAGTTTTTCTACAATGGAAAGAGCATTGTCTACAATCTTGTGTGTCTGTGTTCCGTCAATGTTTACAACCGCACCAATTCCACAGGCATCGTGCTCAAAAGACGGATCGTAAAGTGTTTTCATGGTTCCCCCTGAATGGCCAAGTATCACAAAGGCCCTGCACAAAATAAAAAAGGCGACAGAAGACTGCACATAATCATAAAATGACCCTTACTTCCGTAAGACTGCGCCGACCTCATTGTCGCCTGAAAAAAAAGACGTTTTAGGACAAAGCAGACAAAATCTGCACTGTCATAAAACGTCTTTGTTTCCATAAAAATATATTTTTATCAGTATTTTTACAAGTACCTTTTTAAAGGTTTTGAATAAAAATACAATAAAATGCATAATTACTCAGAAATCAGTCAGAAAGGATTTTTCCATCAGAAGTTTGCGGATGATTTTCGGAAGGCATTCACGAAGAGGCTCTGTCTCAGTCTGTCCGGGACTCAGAGATACAGCCTGTTCCATAATATCTGCCATGACCGGCGGGACCGCTCCAAGTGTTTCAAGGGTTTCCTCAAATGTGTACTGTCTGTGGGTCAGAGGCGGTCTGTGAAGTGAAAGTTTTTCCGCGGGATAGAACTTACAGGGTTTCCATACGGTTTTTCCGTCCTTTCCGTGGAAGGAACTGCAGCCGAAAAGACGGCAGATAAAAGGCCGGCCCCCGTATATTGTGCAATGATAATCAGAATCAGGATTGAAAAAGATACAGGTCTTTCTTTCAGGATCAAAAGGGAATGAATCCATAGCCAGAGCTTCTGCAGTTTCCGGCCTGTTGTTTATAAGCCAGTCGGCCATGAACAGAACTTCCGGTTCATAAAGATCTGGCTCAAAGTCAATGCAGCAGGATCCGCAGCCGGAAGGACAGGTGAATCCGGTTTTCTCATACCAGTCCTTTTGCAGTTTCTCAAGTTCACTGTAAAGAAAGGTGATTTTTTCGACAATTTCTTCGGAACGGGTCATTTTGATTCCAAGGGTTGATTCAGAACTTTATTTCACTGAGTGAGTCTGCTGCCCGGGTACAATCAGTCCCCAGGCGGACTACCGGGTTTGCCTTCGCAAACTTCGTCCGCACAGCGGACTACCGGGTTTGCCTTCGCAAACCCGCATACTTGTTCAGTTTTTGTACGCACTATCGTGAACGCCACTGATAGCTCTTCCACTGGGTTCGTCCATTTTTTTCCAGGCTTCGTCCCATTCAAGAGCTTTTGCAGTTGAACAGGCAACACCGGCTTCATGGGGAACACAGAGAGCTGCGCTGTCGCTTGGGAACAGACGGCTATAAATCTCGCGGTAGAAATACTCCTCTTTTGTCTTGGGAGTATTAACCGGGAAACGTTTCTCTCTCTGGGCAAACTCAACATCACTGACCTTTGCGT
Organism: Treponemataceae bacterium; assembly: GCA_045599005.1. GTDB lineage: Bacteria > Spirochaetota > Spirochaetia > Treponematales > Treponemataceae > Treponema_I. The sequence continues at coordinate 45,843 of JAZRVF010000025.1, read as the reverse complement.
TTGTCATTTCCTTAAGAGTATCAATCCAGCTGTAACCTACACCGTCACTGAACTGCTCTTTCTGCCGCCAGCAGACTTCAGGAGGCAGAATGTCCTCAAAAGCTTTGCGGACAATCCATTTCTCAATGCGCTGGGTTCCGTCAGGAAGGCGGATGCTCATCTTGTCATGAGGATTCAAGCCCATGGCAATGTCAATGAACTCCTTGTGCAGGAAAGGAACACGGCCTTCGATACCCCAGGCCATAAGAGACTTGTTTGCACGTGCACAGTCATAAAGGTGCAGCTTGCTCATTTTGCGAACCAGTTCCTCATGGAATTCCTGTTCGTTGGGAGCCTTATGAAAGTACAGATAACCGCCGAAAAGCTCATCGCTTCCCTCACCTGAAAGCACCATTTTGATTCCCATGGCTTTGATCGCACGGGCAAGCAGGTACATCGGTGTTGAGGCGCGGACAGTGGTAATGTCATAGGTCTCAATGTGATAAATCACGTCCTCAAGGGCATCGAGGGCTTCCTGGATTGTAAAATGTATCTCGTGATGGACTGTACCGATATAATCAGCGGCTTTGCGTGCGGCGGCCAGGTCAGGGGAACCTTCAAGACCGACTGCGAAACTGTGCAGCTGGGGCCACCATGCATCTTTAAGAGAACCGGTCTCAACACGCTTTTTTGCGAACTTCTGGGTAATTGCCGCGATAACAGTTGAATCAAGTCCGCCTGAAAGAAGAACACCGTAGGGAACGTCTGACATAAGCTGGGCTTTAACAGCTTCCTCAAGACCTGCACGGACTTTAGCAATGACGGAAGGATCGATTATCTCACCTTTGTCATCTGTGGCGCAGGGTGCCTCTTTTACAGCATCAAAACTTTCCCAGTCACGTCTGTACCAGCGCACCGGTTTCTTGTCTTCTGAAAGTGACCAGTAATAGCATCCGTTGGGGAACTCCTCCACAGTCACGCAGTCAGCCTCAAGAGCCTTAAGTTCGCTTGCAACATAATACCGGCCTTCTTTGTCCCAGCCCTGATAAAGAGGAACAACACCGATTTCGTCACGGCCCACAAGATAAGCATCTTTTTCAGAATCATAAAGAGCAAAGGCAAAAATACCGCTCAGATCCTCAAGAAAATCAACGCCCTTTTCTTTGTACAAAGGAAGAATGACTTCACAGTCACTCATTGTCTTGAACTGATATTTTCCCGCATACTGACGGCGGATTTCCTGATGGTTGTAGATCTCGCCGTTTACAGCAAGAATAATTTTGCCGTCATCACTGACCAGAGGCTGTTTGCCTGAGAAAGGATCGACAATGGCAAGGCGCTCATGAGAAAGAATGGCATTATTGCCTGTGTAGACTCCGCTCCAGTCCGGTCCGCGATGACGGATCTTCTTGGACATTGCAAGCACCTGAGCACGCAGCTCTTCTTTCAGCCCTTCATAAATCGGCTGGCTTCCGCTGTTCAAATCAAAAGCTCCAACAAATCCACACATGTATTCCTCCTTAACAAAAAAAAGACGCCTGACCCAAAAATGAGCCAGGCGTCTTTGCCTTTAACTGAAAAAATCATATTGACCTTCAGGAAAAAAATCAATACCCCTAAACAAATGTTCTTATCGTCTCCAGAAGAAGATTCAGATCAATGGGTTTTGCAAGATGACCGTTCATTCCGGCTGCCAGTGCCTTTGCCCTGTCTTCTTCAAAGGCGTTTGCGGTAAGTGCGACAATCGGAACTGAGGATTTTTTCTTATCCCTTATGCGCCTTATCTGCCTTGTGGCTTCATATCCGTCCATAATCGGCATCTGTATATCCATCAGAATCAGATCATACCGGTCCGCAGAAGTCTTCTTGATTCTTTTGACACATTCAAGTCCGTCAGAAACAACGTCAACAACAAGCCCCGCATCTTCAAGAAGATCCACCGCAATCTCCTGATTCATAAGATTGTCCTCAACAAGAAGAATCTTTTTTCCCTTGAACCAGTCCTGGTTTTCATTTTTATGCAGATTTCTGTTCTGAGCCGGAGATGTTTTTTCAGATTCCCCATCTGCAATCTTAAGAGGAAGCCGAACCTGGAATTCAGTACCCACACCAGGTTCCGACTCAACGCTTATGGAACCGTCCATCAGATCCACAAAACGCTTTGTGATTGCCATTCCAAGTCCTGTACCCTGAGTTTCTCTCACCACAAGACTTTTCTCACGGGCAAAGGGCTCAAAGATTTTCTGCGTAAAATCCTTCTTCATGCCTATACCGTTGTCCCGGACGGTGATAAGATAATCTGCAAAGCCAGGCTCCCTTCCGGAAAGTTCCTTCAAAAGGATGGAGACTTTGCCGCCACGTTCGGTAAACTTCAATGCATTTCCTGCAAGATTAAGAAGAATCCGGTTGAGCCTCAGCTTATCACAGAACACGTTCTCATGAACCAGATCCGTAAGATCATAATTTATGTGGATTTTCTTTTCATCAGCAGAAGATTTCTCCACTATCTGCAGTTCATTGAAAACCGTCCTCAGATTCACCTTTTCCAGGCTGAGTACCGCTTCGCCGCTGTCAATCAGATTGATGTCCAGCACATTATTGATCAGATCAAGAAGGACTTTGCTCGAGACTTGTATCTGTTCAAGGCACTTAAGAAGTCTGTCCCTGTCCCTTAGGTTTTCCTCAGCCTTTCTTGTATAATAGAAGACCGCATCCATGGGTCCCCGTATGTCATGAGACATATTGCTTATGAAGGTTGTCTTTGCCCTGTTTGCGGCATTTTCCGACTCAATAGCAAGCTCAAGCTGTCTGTTTATGCCGTCAAGAGACTCAGCTCTTTTTACCCGCGCAATCTCCGCCATACACAGTTCAATGTATGAAAAAACCTGCACACAGGTCAGACCGCCAAGAAGACAGGAACCGCCGAAAAAAATCTGCAGAAAAGAGATGATGACTGTCGGCAGAAGAGCAAGCATAAGAAACTGAAAGGATTTTCTGTTCCTGTTTCTCTTTACGTGACACAGAGAACTTACAATCGTAAGCAGCATGTATGAATAGGATGGAACCAGCTGCATGAAAAAAAGGCTTCCCCTGTGATACACTCCGTCCCGGTCAATGAAGAACAGCCAGCCTGTTTTTATGGTTGCCAGAGTCAGCACTATTGTTACAGAAAGGGGAATAAGAGAAATAATGCGGCCGGTTTTTTCACGGACAAAGAATGTTTCATTGATTGACTCCGAGAATTTGAACCACTGGTAGGAAGTCAGTGTAAGGCAGACCATGTAGACTGCATTGATGCTGAAAACAACCGGAACACTCCCTCTGATTATTCCAAGCTCAAGAAGTCTGGCAGGAACGTTCACCGCATTATAAACTGTAAGGGCAATCGAAAATTTCGCGAAATTCTTTATCAGCGCAGTGTCTTTTTTCTTCCAGCAGCGAAAGGTAATATAAAGTGAGATCAGCAGCATGATGTATTCAAAAGCCATTTTCTCTACGTCATTCATAGCAAACCTTCCATTAAACTCTTGATCCGACAGACCCGCACATCAGTGACTGAGTCTTGTGTTCTGCGGCAGATGCTGCATGATTTTATGGACCTCAGAAATATCAAAGTCCTTTGAGATCTGGCCGTTCATTCCTGCCGCCAAGGCTTTCTGCCTTTCCTCTTCATAAATATCCGCTGTCACCGCAAAAATCGGGATGCAGGCTTTTGCAGTGTCTTCAAGCTTTCGGATCACTCTTGTGGCCTCAAGTCCGTCCATTTCCGGCATATGGATATCCATAAGAATGATTGCGTATTTATCAGCTTCTGCGCCCCTGATTTTTTCCACAGCCTCAAGACCATTGACAGCCGTATCAACAGAAAATCCCGCATTTTCAAGAACCTCAAGTGCAATATCCTGATTAATCGGGTTATCCTCAACAAGCAGGATATTCCTGTTTGCATATTCACCGGAGAATACAAAACTGCTTTCATAAGAATCCTTTTCCTTTGCCTTAATGCTTTCCAGAACAACGAATTCCATAGGAAGCCTCACAAGGAATTCGGATCCGCTGCCCTCTTCCGTCTCAACAGTCACAGTCCCCTGCATCATTTCCACAAGGCTTTTTGTGATTGCAAGCCCAAGTCCCGTACCCTGTAACTGAAAAACTTTAGGATTGTATTTTCTTGTAAAAGGTTCAAAAATCAGCTGGGCAAAATCCTTTGACATTCCGATTCCATTGTCTTTAACACGGATCTCGTAATCTGATTTTCCGGTCTCGGGGTTTTTTGCATCTGGCGAAAGTTCAGAAATCTCTTTTACAGAAATCAGAACCTTTCCGCCCTTTTTTGTAAAATTGATTGCATTCTCACTAAGATAGGTCAAAATTTTGTCCAGATGTTTGTTGTCCGTAAAAACATTCTCATGAAGCAGTCCCTCAGTATTCAGGGAAAATTCAATCATTTTTGCATCTGCGGCAGATTTTATGCGGGACTCAAGATTACCGAGCACAGAAAGCAGATTGACTTCTTCTTTTATGACTTCCGTCTTTCCGCTTTCTATACGGCTCATCACAAGGATTTTGTCAATCTTATCAAGAAGATTGCTGCCGGCTTTTTTTATTTCCTCAAGATTGTCATGGACTTTCTCATTGTTCCCGATGTTTTTACGTGCAAGATTGGTAAAGCCCACAACACCGTTCAGCGGTGTGCGGATCTCATGGGACATGTCAGCAAGAAACTTTGACTTTGCCCTGTTCGCTTCTTCCGCAGACTGTTTTGCCTTGACAAGTCTGCTGTTCGCTTCCTCAACAGCATTTACTTTGTCAATCTCCTGGATTTCTTCAAGACACAGCTCTATGTATGCGAAAACACAGACACAGGTGAATCCTGCCATGATGAATGAACCGCCGAAAAGAATCTGAAGAACAGTGGTAAGGATGATGGGAATGAAAGAGACCAGGAAAAAAATGATAACATGTCTGTCTTCTTTCTTCAGGATTGCTTTTACCGATGTTCCGATACAGATGAACACATAGGAGAATGGCGGCGCAACCTGCAGGAAAAACAGACTTCCCCGCTGATATACATTGTTCTCATCCAGAATGAAGAGAAAACCGGGTCCAAGATTCCAGATGACGGTGATAAATACAAAAACCACGGGGATTAAGCTGATGATTCTTCCGGCAGCGTGCTTTGAAAAAAAAGAGTTGCCGATGATGACCTCCACAAATCTGAACCATTGGTAGGAAACTATCACCTGAAGGATGAGGGAAACCGTATAAAGGCACATCATTATCTGCCTGTTCCAGAAGATGATTCTCAGTTCATAAAAGCGGACCAGGAGATTGACTACAAGGAAAAACAGCAATGCAAGGGAATAACTGGAGAAACGCTGCAGCATTACTTTTTCTTTTCTGAACTGACAGCGGACGGAAATAAAGAAACTGATTACCACCAGCAGGACTTCGAATGATATTTTCTGAACACTATTCATATTTATCTCATTCATTTAAACCCAGGTTTTTATATTTTGCAAGTTGATTTGAAAATCACCTTCCATAGTGTAAAATTTTTCATACATCCTATAAAAAATGCTAAAAATTACTGATTGATTCCCGACTGTTTGGTCTGTACACTTTTTCTTATGGAACAGATCAGAATTTCGGGAGATAAAGAAATCCCTTTCAACAATCAGGTTGATTACTGCATAGGAACAGGCCGCATGGGTCTTGCACTTCAGAAACAATATCTTGAGCAGCTGGAACTTGTTCAGAAATACATCGGATTCAGTCACATCCGGGGGCACGGACTTTACCATGACGACATGTCGATTTACCACGAGTACTACAAGGAGCCTTCAGTTTTCGGAAGCGCCTTTTCCCAGATTGGAACTCCGAAAATGCGACCTTCAAAAGACGGCGGTTTTGAACCGATTCCCGAGGATGAGCTTGGTGAGACCTTTGTGGAATACAACTGGACTTACCTGGACATGGTGATGGATTCTTACCTCAGGTTGGGGATCAAGCCCTTCCTTGAGCTGGGATTCATGCCTCAGGAGCTTTCTTCTGACAGGCAGACAGTTTTCTACTGGATGGGTCACACTGTCCCCCCAAAGGATTATGACCGCTGGTGCGATCTTGTATGCGCGACACTGAATCACCTTTCTGACCGCTATGGTCATGAGGAAGTTGTCACATGGCCCATTGAAGTGTGGAACGAACCTAATCTGCGGGGCTTCTGGAAGGATGCAAGCAAGGAGGAATATTTCAGACTTTTTGAGCGCACCTTCAAGGCAATCAAAGCACTTGATGAGAAATACCGGGTGGGCGGTCCAGCAGTCTGTGGCGGCAGTGACGAAGAGTGGATCTCTGCCTTCATGGAATTCTGTCACAGCAGAAAACTTAAAATCGATTTTGTGACACGGCATCATTACACCACAGAACTTCCGGAAGATCATGGGCATTACGGTTACGCAGAACTTTCACCTCAGGAAGACGGTTTCGCAAACCTTGCAACAACGCGGGCAATCATCGACAGATACGAGGAATATAAAGGACTTCCTGTGCACATCACGGAGTACAACACATCCTATATTCCCAACTGCCCTCTCCACGACACAAACAAGAATGCGGCTTACATAGCGCGGCAGCTTTCCCGTCTGGGAGATTACGCACAGTCTTATTCATACTGGACTTTCGGCGACATCTTTGAAGAGCGCGGCGTACCCTTCTCACTGTTTCACGGCGGATTCGGTCTTGTTGCAAACGGAAACATTCCCAAACCCACATTCTGGACTTTTGTATTCTTCAAAAAACTTAAGGAGACCGGAGCTGACAGGACTGAAGGGAAATGTGTCCACAGAGACGACAACTGTCTCATAATGAAATACGGGGCGGAATACAGGGGAATCCTCTGGCACGACAATATCGGGCGTAGCGGAAAAACTGTAAGCCGGAACTTCCTTTTTGACACTGCGGAACCTTCTTACACACTTATCACAGAACACTGCGGTGAAGACTCCTGTAACCCTCTTAAAACCTGGCACGATCTTGGTGAACCTGCAAACCCAAGCCAGGAACAGCTGGAACTGATCAGAAAAACCAGCAGTCCCTCAGTAAAGACAGAGCTTCTTTCCACAGATTCAGCAAAGACTACGGAATTAAGTTTCGAGCTTAAAGACAATGATGTGATTTTCTTCCAGCTGAAACCTGTAACCCTGAAAAGTGACAGAGGCTATGACTATTCCCGTGTCATGAAATGATACAATAAAATAAACGGAACTCCGCCGGAATCCCGCAATAAATCGCGGTGCAACAAGTTGCAAGCGATTTCTTGCAGAATCCCGACTACGTTCCGTTTATTTTGCCGTTAAACATATATAATCACCCGAGGGAAGAAAAAAGGAAGGCAGTGACTGACAAAAACACTCGCAGGACGGAATGATAGTTTCATTGCCGTCCTGCGTGTGTAGCGACGCCAGCTAGCGGTTTTGGCAGCCGCTGACTGACTGTTTCATTCATAAAACGGATTATTCTGCGTCCTGAAGTGCATCAAAGCCGCTTTCGCCAGTGCGGACTTTAACCACATTCTCCACAGGATATACGAAGATCTTTCCATCACCGATATGACCTGTGTAAAGCGCTTTCTTGGCCGCTTCAATAACTTCTGTAACAGGAACCTTGCTTACAACAATCTCAACCTTGATCTTGGGCAGCAGGTTGATATCCATCTGGACACCGCGGTAATACTCGCTGGCACCTTTCTGCATACCACAGCCCATTACGTTGATCACAGTCATTCCAGTGACACCGATCTGGTTCATGGCAGCCTTCAGAGCATTGAACTTGTTCTGACGTGTAACAATAACAACCTTGTGTGCCGCAATATCTGTTGAACTCAGTTTTGTCGCAGGAACAGCCATGACTTCCACCGTCTGGTCAGGAGCAAGAGCAACACCTGCCTCCCGTGCTTCCTGAACTTCTGCAGCTGTATAAGGCATTGCGAAACCGGCATAACCGGAATCCAGACCATGTTCCAGTTTGTCCAGACCGACAATCTCTTCCTCAGCAGAAACACGCAGACCAAAAATCTTTTTAATCACAGCAAAAGTCAGGATGATCATCACTACAGTCCAAAGAACGATTGAAACAGTTCCAAGACACTGCAGACCAAGGCACTTGAGTCCGCCACCGTAGAAAAGTCCTGCGATCAGGTTTCCTTCTGAATCTGCAAGTGCGTAACCCGGAACTGTGGGATTTGCAAAGAGACCGACAGCCAGTGTACCCCAGATACCGTTCATCATATGAACTGCAACAGCACCGACCGGATCGTCGATGTGCAGTTTGTAATCCATGAGCCATACACCGAAAACAACCAGAAGTCCGGCTACAATACCGATGATACATGCACCACCTGCATCTGCAACGTCACAGGGAGCAGTGATTGCAACAAGACCAGCCAGAGAAGCGTTCAGACACATTGAGACATCAGGCTTACCGTATTTGATCCATGTAAAGATCATTGTTGTGACTGTAGCAAGAGCCGGAGCAATTGTTGTTGTCACAAAGATTGATCCAAGCTGACCCAGTGAAGTTGCGGCGGCACCGTTGAATCCGTACCATCCCAGCCAAAGGATGAACACACCAAGAGCACCGATGGGCAGGTTGTGTCCGGGGAATGCGTTTACTTTTGTAATTGTACCGTTAGCATCCCGCTCAAATTTTCCGATACGGGGACCGACCATCTTTGCACCGATAAGAGCACAGATACCGCCGACCATATGAATACATGCAGAACCTGCAAAGTCATGGAAACCGATTGACGCAAGCCAGCCGCCGCCCCATGTCCAGTGTGCCTCAATTGGATAGATGATACCTGAGATGATTGCGGAATATACACAGTAACTCAGGAACTTTGTGCGCTCAGCCATGGCACCGGAAACAATTGTCGCTGTTGTTGCGCAGAACACCAGGTTGAACACAAAGCCGGACCAGTCAAAATCGCCGTAGTTTGTGAAAACCTGCCAGTCGGGTTTACCGATCAGACCGAAGAATGCGTTTTCGCCAAGAAGAAGGCCAAAACCGATGAGGATGAACATTACTGTACCGATACAGAAGTCCATCAGGTTTTTCATAATGATGTTACCTGTGTTTTTGGCACGGGTAAAACCAGTCTCTACCATCGCAAATCCTGCCTGCATCCAGAAAACCAGGGCTGCACCCAGCAGGAACCAAACTCCCCACAAATCACCCTGCAATGACTGCAGGGAACTCATGATTTCTTCCATAAAAAGACCTCCTGTCGTCTTTTTTTAATCAGCAAAAAAAAAGCGTGCCTGACTGAACACACATTAAAGTTTCAGACAGACACGCCATTGTGCAGAAAATTATTTTTACACAGGGAATCACTCCCCTGATTTTGCAGACATCTAAAGGGCTGTCTGCAGCACCCTTTATCTTACGCTGAACAGAATGTCACCGTAACTGGGGAAAGGCCACAGATCTTTGGGTGTGACTGATTCCAGCTGGTCGGCATAGCAGCGAAGTTCATCCATTGCGGCAAGAACCTGGTCATGGAAGAAGAAAGCAAGTTCCTCAGCACCTTCCATCTCTTTTGCCTGTGCAACTTTCTCCTCAAGAACACCTACAGCCTTGTAGATCTTTGAAGTAAGACCGGCAACTTTCTTAAGCAGATCCTTCTCGTATACCGTCTCAAGCTCACCGGCACCTGTTCCAAGGGCATCTTTCTCAAGACTTACTGTCTGTGCCAGACAGCTTGCGAATCTTGTTCCGCAAGGCAGAATCTGTTTTTTGGTCATGTCAATCATTGTCAGAGCTTCAATGTTCAGGATCTTCCAGTAGTTCTCGTTCTGAATCTCGAAGCGGCTTCTGATCTCAACTTCGCTGAAAACACCGTGCTTGATGAAAGCCTTAAGGTTCTTCTCATCACACAGGTGGTGGTTTGCCTCAGGAGCAGACTTAAGGTTCATAAGTCCGCGTTTTTCTGCTTCCTTGACCCATGCATCATCATAACCGTTTCCGTTGAAAATAATGCGTTTGTGGTCTTTGATTGTCTTCAGGATCAGTTTCTGCAGATCACCCTGGAAGTCTTTGCTTCCTTCCAGCTGGTCTGCAAACTGACACAGGACATCAGCAACAGCAGTATTGATCATTGTGTTTGCACAGGCAATTGAATCCTGGCTTCCCAGCATACGGAACTCAAACTTGTTACCTGTGAAGGCAAAAGGTGATGTACGGTTACGGTCAGTTGTGTCTTTGCTGAACTCAGGCAGGACTGTTACACCGATCTGCATCTTTTCTTTAGCGTGTGATCCGTAAGGTGTTCCGCTTTCAAGAGCCTCAAGGATTCCCTGGAGTTCATCACCAAGGAACATTGAGACAATGGCTGGCGGAGCTTCGTTAGCTCCAAGGCGGTGGTCGTTTCCGGCACTTGCAACAGAAATACGGAGCAGATCCTGATAATCATCAACTGCTTTGATCACGGCACACAGGAAAAGAAGGAACTGTGCGTTGCTCTCAGGGCTTGCACCGGGATCCAGCAGGTTCTTTCCGGTATTTGTGGAGATTGACCAGTTATTGTGTTTACCGGAACCGTTGACTCCTTCAAAAGGTTTCTCGTGCAGAAGACAGACCATTCCGTGTTTTGACGCAACTTTGCGCATCATTTCCATTGTAAGCTGGTTATGGTCACAGGCCAGGTTTGTCGTGCTGAAAATCGGAGCCAGTTCGTGCTGTGCAGGAGCAACTTCGTTATGCTCTGTCTTTGCAAGAATTCCCAGTTTCCAGAGTTCATCGTTCAGTTCTTTCATGAATGCCTGAACACGTGGTTTGATCATACCGAAATAATGGTCTTCCAGTTCCTGACCTTTAGGTGATTTTGCTCCGAAAAGTGTGCGTCCTGTATAGATCAAGTCTTCGCGTCTGTCGTAAACAGATTTGTCCACCAGGAAATATTCCTGTTCAGGACCGACTGTTGTCTTTACGCTTGTAACATCACTGTTTCCGAACAGATGCAGCACGCGGACTGCCTGACGGTCAAGGGCTTCCATTGAACGGAGAAGAGGTGTTTTCTTGTCCAGAGCCTCACCTGTGTATGAGCAGAATGCGGTTGGGATACAGAGTGTACCGTCTTTGATGAATGCGTAGGATGTGGGATCCCATGCAGTGTAACCGCGGGCCTCAAATGTGGCACGGATTCCTCCGCTGGGGAAACTTGATGCGTCAGGCTCACCCTGGACAAGTTCCTTTCCGCTGAATTCCATGATGATCTGTCCGTCAGAAGCTGGCTGGATGAAACTGTCGTGTTTCTCGGCAGTGACACCTGTCAAAGGCTGGAACCAGTGGGTAAAATGGGTTGCGCCTTTCTCGATCGCCCAGTCTTTCATTGCATTTGCCACTACGTTTGCAACAGTGATATCAAGTTTTTCACCGTCACGGAGCGTGCGCATGAGAGCTTTGAAAGTTTCTTTAGGCAGACGCTCTTTCATTGTGGTTTCGTTAAAAACCATGCATCCGAACTCTTCAGTTACCTTTGACATAATTTACCTCCAAAACAAAAATGGCGACCAGGCAGCCTATCCAGATTCAGTCTGAACACGACCACATTGTCGCCATTATTGTGTTATTGCAAAAAAAATTGTATTTCGAACAAAAAAAAAGCCGTCGACTCCCCTAAGAGAATCAACGGCGTCTTTGTCGTTCGATGCTTATTTTTACCATTTGGCAGAAAAAAAGTCAATCAGTTCTGCAAAAAAAATGCATATTTATGCATAAAACTCATACAAATTCAAAACATGCGCTGTTTTCCGATGTACTGTCCGGACCGATATATACAATGAAACTGCCCTCTTCGCTTGCATATTCCATATTTATGTTCCAGAACCGAAGAAGTCCTTCAGTGATCTCAAAACTTACTTCCCTGCTTTCTCCCGGATCCAGTGTCACCCGGCAGAAACCTTTCAGTTCCCGGACAGGTCTTACCACACTTCCGAAGCAGTCGCATATGTACATCTGCACAGTTTCAGTGCCGCGTCTGGAACCGGTGTTCTTTACAGTGACTGTCGCAGTGACACTGCTATCTTTTTCCATTGAGGCAGAACTGAGCCGGACAGGACTGTACTCAAAACTGGTATATCCAAGTCCGAAACCGAAAGGATAGAGATTTCTGTCAATCTGATCGATGTAGCCGTTCACAAAAGTCTGCTCAAGTGTTCCGTTGTTAGGCCGACCTGTCCTGAAACGGTTGTAGTATGCCGGCTCCTGACCTGTTGTATAAGGGAAACTCATGGGAAGTCTTCCACCCGGTTCCTCAAGACCGAAAAGCACATCACAGACAGCATTTCCTGTTTCTGTACCAGGGTACCAGAGATACATGACAGCGGCAGAAAGATCCGAGACTTCCTTAAGTTCAAGGGGACGCCCCGCAAAAACCAGTGTGACAATGTTTTTATTGACTTTGCTCACAGCCCTCAGCAGGTCCAGCTGTTCTTCAGGAACTGAAATCTTTGTACGGCTGGCAGCCTCTCCTGTCATCTGCTGGTGTTCCCCGATACAGAGCACAACTCTGTCTGCCTTTTCCGCAGCCTTAACAGCCTCTTCCAGAAGCTGACTTTTGACCGCCTCATCGTAGGTGAAGCGCTCACCGTTCTTATACTTGAAGTCATGGCCAAGGATCTGGCTTCCCTTACAGAAAGAAGGAGAAAAGTTTCCTGAAAAATTCTCCACAGCCTGACGGACTGTTACAGTTGTCGTTGGATCAGAAGGGAACGACCAGGAACCGAACACTTCGTGATTATCCACAAAAGGCCCGATGAAAGCGATTTTTTCTCCCTCAGAGGGATTGAAGGGAAGAATCGGTTTGCCGGACATATCCGGTGAGTTTTTCAGAAGGACAAAACTTTTTCTGGCGGCTTCTCTTGCAAGAGCCCTGTGTTCGGGACAGAGACAGAGTTTTTTCTGCTCTTCAGAATCCGCATCTTTGTAAGGATTCTCAAAAAGTCCAAGCTCATTCTTAAGTCTGAGGATGCGCCACACACTCTGGTCAATCAGTTCTTCAGAAATCTTTCCTTCCTCAACAAGTTTCTTAAGATTACGGATATAGGACAGGCTCATCATGTCTATGTCGACACCCGCTTTTACAGAAAGTTCCGCAGCCTGTTTCTCGTCCCGGGCAATTCCGTGGGGAACAAGTTCCTTCAAGGCACCGTAATCAGAAATCAGTACGCCGTCAAATCCCCATTCCCCACGGAGAAGATCCCTCATAAGCCACCGGTTCGCCGTTGATGGAACCTGATTCAGAGTGTTGAACGATGTCATAACAAGTCTGGCACCGGAATCAAGAGATTCCCTGTAAGCCGGGAGATAACTCTGCCGCAGGGTGCGTTCGGAGACTTCCACTGTGTCATAATCCCTGCCCCCTTCTGCTCCGCCGTAAGCCGCAAAATGTTTTATGCAGGAAGCAAGCTGACCTTTGTCACCAACATTTTTTCCCTGATAGCCACGGACCATGGCAGCGTTCATTTTTCCGTTGAGGAAAGGATCTTCTCCCGTGCTTTCCATTACACGGCCCCAGCGGGCATCGCGACAGAGATCGCACATGGGAGAGAAAGTCACATGGACTCCCGCCGCCGCACCTTCCCGGGCTGCAGCAGCTGCACACCGTTCTGAAAGTTCCGGATCAAAGGTTGCGCCCTGTCCAAGTGGAACGGGAAAAATCGTCTCGTAACCATTGATTATGTCAAGCATGAAAATCTGTGGGATATGATGAGGCTGTTTTTCCATAAGAGCAGCCTGAAGTTTTTTCAGTCTGTCAGCCCCGCTTATGCTCAGGATTGAACCGGCACGGAGCAGTTCCTCATCGGTTGCCTTAAAATAATCCAGTCCGCCGGTGGTAAGGGCAGAGTCGTCACCGTAAAACAGACCGGAAACCTGCAGCATCTGTCCGATTTTTTCATCAAGGGACAGATCTGCCAAAAGGTCTTTCAATTTTTCTTCTGTCATGAAGGAAGTTTACGACAAAATTCTTTTTATGAAAATCCGTGCTTCAGGTCTTCAGGAGGTCAGATCTCCACATCACCTTCATAACAGAGAGTTGTCTCACCTGTAAGGTAAACGGTTTCTCCCGTGTAGCGCACCATCATCTGGCCACCGCGGACGTTGACTGTCACATCCTCGTTCATCGGGCAGAAACCTTTCTCCACAGCGGCGATAACTGCGGCACAGGCACCGGTACCACAGGCAGGTGTCTCACCGTTTCCGCGCTCCCAGGTTCGCATCTTGAGTTCGTTGGGGCCGACAACACGGACAAATTCAGTGTTGATGCGCTCAGGGAATGTCTCGTGATGCTCAAACTTCGGTCCCAGTGTCTTCAGATTCAGTTTGTCTACAAAATCCACGAAAGTAACACAGTGAGGATTACCGACACTAAGTGTGGTCACATCATAGGATATGCCGTCAACTTCCAGTCTCTTGACTCCCTTTCCTGTGACCGGCTGTGAGGAAAGATCCGGTTTTCCCATGTCGATCATCACAGAGCTTACTTTTCCGTTCAGTTTGTAGATCTTCACCTTCCTGATGCCGGCCTGTGTCTTCAGAGTGATCTCTGCAGTTGTATCGTTTTTGTTGTGCCGGTCCGCAATACCTTCAATATTGTTGTCATAAAGATATTTTGCAACGGCACGGAGAGCGTTACCGGCCATCATACCTTCTGTACCGTCAAGGTTATAGAAGCGCATTGAGGCATCGGCTTTTGAAGTTTTACCGACAAGCACCAGAGAGTCTGCACCAATTCCGCTGCGTCTGTCACAAAGTCGTACTGCAAGACCGCCCGGATTGTTGATGAACTGTTCTCGCGTGTCAATGATGATAAAATCGTTTCCTGTTGAAGACATTTTTGTGAAGTGGATTTTCTGGTCCACATCACGGAGCTTGTTGATGTCGATAAGCTCAACGTTTTCTGCGCTGTATTTTGATTTCAGACAGTTTGCAATAGCGTTGGCAGTATCAATTGCTGTAAGACAAGGGATGTCTCTTTCTACTGCGTGGCGGCGCATGCGAACAGAGTCTGCATGTGGATCACGTCCTTTAGCAGAAGTTGAAATAACGTAATCAACTTTTCCTGAATCCATAAGAGTAAGCAGGTTATCATCTGGATTTTCGTGAATCTTGTTTACAGTTTCAACTTCCATTCCAAAGTCACGCAAAGTTTCTGCATTTCCTTCAGTAGCGTAAAGCTTGAATCCCATGTCGTAGAACTTACGTGCAAGGCCTGGAAGTTCATAACGGTCTGTCTTACGAACAGAGAAAAGAACTCCACCGTTACGTTTCATATTGTAGCCGGCACCGATAAGTCCCTTGAAGATTGCTTCTTCCATTGTGGCAGCAATTCCAAGAACTTCACCTGTAGATTTCATTTCTGGTCCCAGGTGAGTATCTACGTCCATAAGTTTTTCAAAACTAAAGACTGGAACTTTTACTGCAAAGTAAGGAGGAATCTTATAAAGACCTGTTCCGTATCCCATATCTCTTACACGTTCCCCAAGCATTGCACGAACAGCAAGGTCAACCATAGGAACGTTTGTTACTTTTGAAATGTAAGGAACTGTACGGCTTGAACGAGGGTTTACTTCGATAATGTACAGGTCATTGTTGTAAATAAGATACTGTATGTTTACAAGGCCCTTTGTTCCCAAAGCCAGGGCAAGTTCACGGCTCTGTCTGATGATTTTTTCACGAATAACGTCGTTCAGGTTCCAGCTTGGGTAAACTGCGATTGAGTCACCTGAGTGAATACCTGTACGTTCAATGTGTTCCATGATTCCAGGAATGAGAATATCTTTTCCGTCACAGATTGCATCAACTTCAAGTTCTGTACCCATTTTGTACTGGTCAATGAGGATTGGGTTTTCAATTCCCTGAGCCAGAATGATTTTCATGTATTCTTTTACGTCATCGTCGTTGAAGGCGATGATCATATTCTGTCCGCCAAGAACGTAGCTTGGGCGGAGCAATACAGGGTATCCAAGTTCTTTTGTAGCTTCCAGAGCTTCTTTTTCTGTAAGCACTGTAAGCCCTTTTGGGCGCTTAATCTGAAGTTTTTCACAAAGTGCATCAAAGCGTTCGCGGTCTTCTGCAAGATCGATAGCGTCAGCACTTGTTCCAAGGATTCTGATTCCCTGATCTGCAAGGAAGTTTGCAAGTTTGATTGCTGTTCCACCACCAAAAGCAACTACAACACCAACAGGTTTTTCTGTATTGATTACTCCCATAACATCTTCAGGAGTAAGGGGTTCAAAGTAAAGGCGGTCTGATGTATCAAAGTCTGTAGATACCGTTTCAGGGTTGTTGTTGATTGTTACAACATCGTACCCAAGACGTTTCAAAGCCCATACACACTGAACTGAAGCGTAGTCGAATTCAATACCCTGACCAATGCGGATCGGTCCTGAACCCAAAACGATAATTGTTCCCTTTGATTTTTCAGGCTGCTTTCCCCAAACGCCGGCAGTTATTCCGCTTCCGAAGGCAGATGCAGCACCTGTCTGAGGAGCCAGGGCATTTTTTCTTTCTTCAAGATATTCAGCAGCTTCGTTTTCTTTGTCGTATGTTCCGTAGAAGTAAGGAGTTTCTGCATTGAACTCACCGGCACAAGTGTCTACCATTTTGTAGCTGGCAGGAATGTGGGCAAGCTGACCTTTCTTAACAAGGCGTGCAGCTTCTTTTGCTTCTGAAAGAACGCCTGAACAGCCCACAATTTTTGTTCCTGAAATCTGCTGGATAACTTTGTCGGGGTAGCCAAGATTCTTTGCCTTAAGGTAAAGTTCCGGAGTAAGCCCACCACATTTGTCATCCTGAGCGCAAGATTTTTCATCCTGTGCGCAACATTTGTCATCCTGAGCGCAGTCGAAGGATCCTTCCCCAGCAAGTTCCCATTCCATTTTTGCAAGATTCTGAAGCTTCGAAAGGAACCACATATCCACTTTTGTAATATCGTGGATTTCTTCCAGAGTCATAATGCGGCGTTTAATTGCCTGGAAAATTGCGAAGATTCTCTGGTCAGTACACTGCCCTACCCGTTCGCGGATTTTTTCATCGCTTTCTTCTTCAAATACTACAAGATTCAAAGACTGAACACCAATTTCAGCACCGCGGGCCGCTTTCATAATTGCCTGTTCAAAAGTCTGGCCAATAGCCATAACTTCACCGGTAGCCTTCATCTGAGTTCCAAGGTCGCGTTTTGCATAAACAAATTTTTCGAAGGGGAACTTAGGCATTTTTACTACAACATAGTCCAGAACCGGTTCAAAACATGCTGCAGTTTTCTTTGTAACAAAGTTTGGAATTTCATCCAGGTTGTAACCGATGGCGATCAATGCTGCAACTTTTGCAATAGGATATCCTGTTGCTTTAGAGGCAAGAGCCGAAGAACGGCTTACACGAGGGTTTACTTCGATAACGGCATATTCAAAGGTGTCTGGGTTCAGGGCGAACTGACAGTTACATCCACCTTCCATACCGAGAGAAGAAATAATGTTCAGAGCTGCCGAACGGAGCATCTGATATTCTTTGTCGCTCAGCGTTACGGCAGGAGCAATAACGATTGAGTCACCTGTGTGAACACCAACAGGGTCAAAGTTTTCCATTGAACAAACGGTAAGAACGTTTCCGCTTCCGTCGCGCATAACTTCAAACTCAATTTCTTTCCAGCCGGAAATACATTTTTCTACAAGAATCTGATGAATTGGTGAACGGTGAAGACCGTTGTGAGCAATTTCGTCCATTTCGGCATCGTTATGAACAATACCGCCACCAGTACCTCCAAGTGTAAAGGCAGGACGGATAATTGCCGGGTACCCGATTACGTTCTTTACAAAGTCGTAGGCGTCTTCGTAAGTTGTAACAACCTTCGAAGGAATACAAGGTTCCCCGATTTTTTCCATGGTGTCTTTGAACATCTGGCGGTCTTCGGCTTTGTCGATCGTTTCAGGTTTTGCACCAAGAAGACGAACTCCGTGTTCTTTAAGGAATCCTGACTTTGCAAGTTCCATGCTCAAAGTAAGACCTGTCTGTCCACCAAGAGTAGAAAGCAGTGAATCCGGTTTTTCTTTTTCAATGATTCTCTGAATTGTTTCAGGAATAAGAGGTTCAATGTAAATCTGATCGGCCATTGTGTGGTCGGTCATAAGAGTTGCTGGGTTTGAGTTTACAAGAACAACTTCAAGTCCCTGTTCTTTAAGAGCCTTACAAGCCTGGCTTCCGGCGTAGTCAAATTCTGCGGCCTGTCCGATGATGATTGGACCAGAACCGATAACCATTACTTTGTGAATATCTTTATTAAGAGGCATATTATTTTTCCTCCTTCTTGTTGTCGTTAATAAGTTTTACAAAATCATCAAACAGGAAGCTGGTGTCCAGAGGGCCCGCACAGGCTTCAGGATGGAACTGAACACTGAAGGCAGGATACTTTGTGTATTTTACACCTTCACAGGTTCCGTCATTTGTATTGATGAAACTGAGTTTTGCACCTTTTGGAAGACTGTCATTTTTTACGGCATAACCGTGGTTCTGTGTCGAAATGTAAACGCGGCCTGTTTCAAGATATTTTACAGGCTGGTTCGGACCGCGGTGACCGTACTTAAGCTTTTCTGTATCAGCGCCTGAAGCAAGGGCCAGAAGCTGGTGACCAAGACAGATTCCAAAAATCGGGATTTTTGCTTTAATAAGTTTTTTGATTTCAGAAATGATTCCGACGTTTTCTTTAGGATCTCCAGGACCGTTACTAAGCATAATTCCATCAGGATTCATAGCCATAATTTCTTTTGCCGTTGCAAGACCGCTTACTGTGATTACTTCAAGCCCACGTTTTAAAAGTTCGCGGCGGATATTTGCCTTGGCACCAAAGTCCCAGAGTACAACTTTCTTACCCTTTCCGCCTTTCATGGCAACTTTAGGATCATAAACTTTTGTTCCGTCATTCTTTACAGGAACAAAGCGGTATTCTGCAGACTCTCTGAAAACAACATCGGCACTTTCTTCTATTGAAGAAGCACTTCCTGTAACGCTCTTTACTGCGTCAACAATCACGTAGTTTCTGATCTTAATAAGGATTTCTTCCGCTTTTTCACTGAGTTTGTTCTGGAAGATTGTTCCCGAACCGGAAGAAATTCCGGACTTCTTCAAACCGAAAGCTTTCATGACTTCTTTTGCTTCATCGCTGTCGCCTGAGACAATCATTCCGTTCATAACGCCGCTTTCACGAAGAACCTTTGTAAGGGCGCGGGTATCAATTCCTTTAAGCCCGATAATGTTCTGGGAAACAAGCCAGTTTTCAAGTTTGCCTTCACAGCGGAAGTTAGAAGGTTCCTCACACATGTCACGGACAATGTATGCACGGACATGACATCCGCCGCTTTCAAAATCCTTTGGGATCACACCGTAATTTCCGATAAGCGGAAATGTCTGGGTCACAATCTGTCCGTAGTAACTGGGATCAGTAAGTGTCTCCAGATAACCGTTCATACCGGTGGTAAAAACTGTCTCACCGACCACAACACCGGTGGCACCGAAAGACTCACCTTCAAAAATCATACCGTTTGCCAGTATCAAAAAAGCTTTGTCAGTCATAAATTCTTCCTTGTTCCGCTTCCGCTGGTGTACCTTCTGCATTGCTCCGCTTCCGCAGGGGGTCCTGAACAAAAAAAAAGACACTCCGCCAGTATAAGCCAAGCGTCTCTGCCTGAAAGAATGCAGGACCTGTTCAGTCCAGCATGTCTAGAATCATCTCAGCCACTTCCTTACGGGAAACCCGCCGGTTCATAGCCATTTTCTCAATATATTTATGGGCTTCTGCCTCTGACATGTTCTTTCTGTCAATAAGAGCCCATTTTGCCTTGTTCACAATGCGGATGTCCTCCATTTTTTCCTGAAGGCTCCGGTTTTTCTGCTCCATCCGCTGAAGCCTCATCACAACACTTGAAAGCATCTTGACCGCGACATACACAAAGGCCGGAGGATTGCTTCCTGAAAGCACCACAATTCCCTGTTCCTCGCCTTCCGCTGCAAGCCCCTCGTAACTTTCGGGAGGACAGACCAGAAGAATTCCCATATGTGTGTCAACAAAATCCGCCGCAAAAGAAAGCCCGTGTTCATCAGAGAGAGGCGCATTGATCACCAGGATGTCAAAATCCCGGCTCACCATGAATCTTCTTGCCTCACCACCGCTGACAGCCAGTGTGGACTCGAATTCATCAGGCGGAAGAACCATCCTCATGCTTTCGTAAAAGGCCTTGTTTTCAGAAACAATCAATACTTTCTTAAGGCTTCTCATACTTGCCATCTGAAAATCCTGTTACTTACCAAGAACTGACTGGACAAAAGGACTTTTTTCCGCAATCTCACGGGCTTCTTTAAGTGTTTCGGGAATCTTTCTGAGGTGGTCTGTAATTTCCGGTCCCGCTGTGTAAAGGTTTTCGTTCACAGGCTCGCCCCGGTCCATTTTCTTCTCAATGCCGTCAAGACCTGCATAAATAAGCATTGCAAAACACAGATAAGGATTTGCAGAGGGATCAGGGGAACGGACTTCCATGCGGCGGTGTTCCTCACTTTTTGAGGCAGGAACACGGACCAGCTGGCTGCGGTTTTCCTTTGACCAGGTGATGTAACGCGGTGCCTTGAATTTTCCGAGCCGGAGATAGGATTCTTCGCAGGGATTAAGAAAATAGGTTATCTCCTCAATATGATTAAGTATTCCTGCCATGAACTGATAGCGGAGTTCATCCTGCTCTTCTGCAGAAACATCATCTTTGTAAATGGAGATATTGATGTGGAAACCGTTTCCGCTTCTGTCCTCAAGGGGTTTCGGACCGAAATCCGCCACAAGACCTGATTTATCAGCGACTGCCATTACGACAGACTTGAAGTTCATAACATTGTCACCGGCTTTAAGGGGACTTGAATAACGGAAGTCAATCTCATTCTGGCCGGGACCTTCCTCATGATGAGAAGCCTCAGGGATGATATCCATCTGGGAGAGATACTGACATATCTCGCGGCGCACGTTCTCGCCACGGTCTTCCGGTGCCACATCCATGTAACCGGCTTTGTCAAAGGGGACTTTTGTAGGTTCACCTTTCTCGTCAGTCTTGAAAAGGTAGAATTCAAGCTCACTGCCGATTTTCACATCAAGTCCCATGTCTTTAGCGGCTTTCTCAGCACGGTTGAGCATGGAGCGGGAATCTTTCGCAAAAACTGTTCCGTCAGGGTGGCGGATCTCGCAGAACATACGGACAACCTTGCCCTGCATGCTTCGCCAGGGAAGGACTGTAAGTGTTGATGGAACTGGAAACAGGAAAAGATCTGATGCAACCTCGTCTGTAAAGCCGGAGATCGCACTGGCGTCAAAAGAAATACCTTCCTCAAAAGCGCGTTCCAGTTCGCAGGGCTGAATAGCCATGTTCTTCTGTTTTCCGTTGAAGTCACAGAAGGCAAGACGGACAAAACGCACGTCATCCTGTCTGATATATTCAAGTACTTCTTCTTTTGTGTATTTCATTGATTTCTCCTATCGGCGCCAAAAAAAAAGACGCCCAGTCCCCTGTGGAACCAAGCGCCATTGCCTGTTTCGTTAACTATATCAACTACGCGTTTTTTGTGCAAGCGCAGGTCTAATCACCGCAGAGGGCAAGAAAAGCCTTTTCGTCAATCACGGGAATGCCCAGTTTCGCGGCTTTCTGATTCTTTGAGGAACCGCTTCCTGTATCATTTGTGACAAGGTAACTGAGTCCTTTCACCACTGAGGATTTTGCAGAGCCTCCAAGAGATTTTACAATTGCCTCAGCCTGGCTGCGCTTCATGGTAAGAAGCTCTCCCGTAAAGCAGAAACTGAGTCCGTAAAGTTTTCCACCTGACATATCCGCTTTTTTTATGGTGATTATTCCTTCACCGGTGAGCCTCTCCATCTCTTCCCGGTTTTCCTCAAGTCCCTGCACAAGAGTCCTTGCTGTGATCTCCGCAAAACCGAAGACTCCCGCAATTGATTCTTCCGTGGCATCAAGAAGTTTCTCAAGAGAATCAAAACCGGCTTCAACAAGCTTATCAACCATGGTCTCGCCGATACCTTCAATGTCAAAACCGGCGATGAACTGCCCGAGACTTACATTGCGGCTGTTCTGGATTGATGCGAAAACTTTGCGGGCACCAAGAGAGACTTTGTCTTTCTCAAGGCTTTCCTCGTTCAGAAAAAAGCCTGCAAGAACTGATTCTGTAAGGCCGTAAAGATCATATATGCTTCTTACAGCGCCGGCCTCAAAAAGGTCATGGATTAGTGTGGTGCCAAGATCCCGGATATCAATGGTGCCCACCCACTTCTCAAGCCGGTGCAGCACACGCTTTGAGCAGCTTTTATTGGGGCAGTAAAGCCGCGTGCCTTCATTCACAAGTTTTGCACCGCAGACAGAACATGTCTCCGGCATGGGAACAGCACAGTCCCCGGCCGCTGCAAAAAGTTCTCCCGGTGCAGGAGGCATCTCCTCACGCACCGGCCTTCCGTCAACTTTTACAATCCGTTCAATCTTGGGTATGATCTCGCCACGCTTTGTCACCACAACATGGCTTCCGATCACCAGTTCCAGGTCACGGATGGTGTTGGGGTTTGAAAGACTGGCCCGTGAGACCTTTGTCCCGGCAAGTTCAACCGTGTCAAACTCGGCCACAGGGGTATAAGTTGCCCCGTTTTCATTCCAGACCACATTCCTTAGCACTGAGACCGCTTCCTCAAGACTGAACTTGAAGGCAATCTGTTTGTCAGGGCGGGCACGGGAGGCATCGTCCATGTCAATGGTCCTGTTCTTTATGACAAGGCCGTCAATATCATAATCAAGGGATGGGCGTTTCTCCATCACTTCCGAGCGGTAGTCAACAACAGCTTCCGCAGAATCACAGATTTTTAGGGGAGAAACAGCAAAGCCGGTCTTCTCAAGCCAGAGCATTTTCTGCTCCTCATCAGCAAAGGGCGCGGCAGCCCCGCCAAGATCAGTAAAGAAAGCGTCATAACAGATGACTTTCAGAAACTCGGATTTCTCACCGTCCTTGCGCTTCATAAGTCCGTTGGCGGCATTACGGCAGTTTGCCTTGTCGGAGAAATGCTTTCTGTGCACTTCATGGGACATGATCACCTCACCGCGCACACCGCCTGTGTATGGTGCGCCAAGATCTTTGACAACGCCCTGCATCTTCATTGCATTGCGTGTTATGTCATCACCGGTCTCGCCGTCACCGCGGGTCACGGCACGGACAAGTTTTCCCTGGTCATACTGAAGTTCAAGGCTGGCACCGTCAAGTTTGTATTCAACAAGATATTCAGTGTAAGGATGTTTAAGGGCCCAGGCAAAAAACTGTTCCGGATTTGCAGCCTTCTCCTGACTGCCCATGGGAATTCTGTGTCTTGCCTTGGCAAAATTAGAGGAATCCCGGTCAGACCCGTAATCCTCAGCCCTGTCAGAACCGACTGCTGAAAAAACCGGATTGTCCGGATCAAGAGAACGGAGTTCATCCCACAGTGCGTCAAATTCCGCATCGGAAATCTCACCCTCGCCCATGTAATAGGATTTCTGGTAGCGTTTTACAAGTGCCTCAAGTTCTGCAATACGGTTCTTGTTCATTCAGTTATTCCCTGTTTTCTTTTATGGCAGCCTTAACATCGGAAACATCAAAGGCATCACGGTCATTCTGGCGGGCAATGAGACTTGCCCTGTTAAGCACACTTTCAAGGAATGCGGCGCTACGGCCTTCAAAAAGCGGGGCAAGAATCTCGGGAGTACATTCAGGGACAGCATTCTTGTCCTGCATATAAAACCGGCAGAGATCAATGCGGTCCTGTTTGCCAGGATAAGGCACTGTGTATTTCGCGTCAAAACGGCCGGGACGGACCAGGGCCGGATCAAGTGCCTGCAGACTGTTTGTAGCCGCCAGAACAAGAATACCGCTGTTTGGTGTGAAACCGTCCAGTTCATTGAGCATTGCGGTCACAATGCGTGTATTCTCAGTTTCTATCGCACTGCCTGAATAATTGCGTTTTGTACCGATTCCGTCAAATTCATCGATAAAGACAATACATGGAGCCCGGCGGCGTGCTTTCTTGAAAAGAAGCTTCACCTTAAGAGGTCCGATCGCCATGAACATGCTTTCAAAATCCGTTGCTTTCGCAGGAATGAAGGGAACCCCGCATTCACCGGCCAGAGCACGGGCAAAAAGAGTCTTACCGTTACCGGGCGCACCCTCAAGAAGAACACCCTTCGGCAGACGGATTCCCCGGCCCGCATATTTCTTCGGGTTTTTCATAATGTCAGCAATCTGCATCATGTCTTTCTTGAGGCCGTCCATGCCCACAATGTCCTTGAAAGTTACGCCTGTATTGTTCACAGCCTTGAAAGTGTTTGGACTGATGAACTTTGAGAAGACAACGGCAAAGACACCGATAAAGATTCCGTAGAAAATCAGGTCGAAAATCAGGGAAATGATTCCTTCAATGTTCCGTTCCTTCTTTACTTCAATGCCGGAAAGAAGGAGTTCCTCGTACAGAGTCGGGGACTGAGGATTGTCCGTGTAGAATGAGCTGCCGTCGCAGCAGGTGAAACGGATGGCATCTTCAGAAATGGAGACCGATGAAATCTGCCCCTGGCTCAGAAGGGAGCGGAAATCCGGATAGGATGAGTAATTGCCTTTGTCTGCAAAGAAAAGGAAGTAAGTGGCCGCGGCAAGACAAAGAACTGCCGCCGCAAGAACAAGGATTTTTTTCTGTCTGTATTTCATGGAAATAAATTTACCAAAAAAAAAGCGCGGTGACAACAGAATCACCACGCCATTCCTACACAGTCATCAGACCTTGCTTAAAGCCCGCCGGTAAACATCTTCGTAAGCTTTCGCGGATTCGTCCCAGCCGAACTTCTGCTTCATTCCGCGAACCTTCATGGCCTCAATGTGCTCGCGCCTGTTGTACCATGCGTAGACCGCCCAGCCGACAGTGTCATAGATACTGCGGGGCGTAAGATCCTGAAGGACGAAACCTGTTCCATCACCGGTTTCCTGATTGTAGTTCTGGACAGTGTCAGCAAGACCGCCTGTAGCGCGGACAATGGGCAGGGTTCCGTACAGAAGTGAATACATCTGGTTAAGTCCGCAGGGCTCGTATTTAGAGGGCATGATGAAGAAATCACTTCCTGCCTCAATCAGGTGACTGAGAGCATCATCATAACCGACATAAGCCTTGAAGTTGGGCAGCTTTGACTCAAGAGAACGCAGCTCATCCTCACACCAGGCTTCTCCGCTTCCAAGAACAACCATCTGGATCTTCATCTCTGAACACATCTGGTATGCGCAGCCGAAGGAAGGTGCAAAAAGTTCCGCAATTCCCTTCTGGTCCGCAAGACGGGTAATGATTCCGAAAAGCGGCACATCGGGATCCACAGGCAGTCCCATCCGTTCCTGCAGTGCTTTCTTGTCCTCAAGTTTTTTCTTGATTGTGCGCGCTGTGTACTGCACAGGGATTTTCTTGTCTTTTGAAGGATTCCAGACTTCCGTATCAACTCCGTTAAGAATTCCTGTAAGGTCAGAATTTCTGTGGCGGAGGATTCCGTCAAGGCGGAAACCGTATTCAGGACACTGGATCTCCTTTGCGTAGGTTGGAGAAACAGTTGTTATCTCATCTGAGGAAACGATACCCGCTTTAAGGAAGTTCATGCGGTCAAAATCCTCGAATCCGGCTGAATAGAAGTGAGCCCAGTCAAGACCCATAAGAGGATAGTTGTGCTTTCCATAAACACCCTGGTAACCAAGGTTATGGATGGTGAAAACACTGGCTGTCTTTTCAAAGCCGTTGTACTTTTCATTATATTTAAGAAGGACAGGCGCAAGAGCAGCTGACCAGTCGTGGGCATGCACAATGTCAGGAGTCCACTGGAGTTTCCGGCAGAGCTGGAAGGCACCATGACAGAGCACTGAGAAACGGAGAGGATTGTCGTGAAAGTCTGTCTCCTGAGGTGTTCCGTAAATACCGTCGCGGCCGAAACATGCCTCGTGATCAACAAAATAAACTTCTATGCCTTTTGACCCGGGAAGAACTGACTTGTAGACAGCTGTCCAGGCCTCACCTGCTCCGTAGGGGATTCCCAGCGGCTCATCAAGCTTCTCAAGTTTGTCTCTGTTGATTTTGTAATAACGGGGCATGATGACTTTTACTTCATGACCGATTTTCTCAAGAGCAATTGACAGGGCAGAAACCGCATCAGCAAGTCCGCCGGTCTTGGCAAAAGGAACCACTTCGGAAGAAACCATCAGAATTTTCATATTTTCACTCCTCCTAACATAATTTACTTACCATTCTTTTACGGCAAGGGCAAAAGAATCACGGGAATTCTCAATTGTCTTCATTGAGCAGCAGTAAGCAAGACGGATATAGCCGGCACATCCGAAACCGCTTCCGGGAACGCCCAGAATGTTGTACTTCTTGAGATGATCGCAGAATGCACCGTCAAGAGTCTTACCGGCTTTAACAGCAGCCTCACCTTCGGAGCCTGGCTTCGGCTGGGGAACCTTGCAGAAAAGGTAGAAAGCGCCTTCCGGTTCCGCATATTCAATGCCGGCGTTTTTCATCACCGCAGTAAGTGCGTCCCGGCGTTTCTCATAGGAGGAATAATCAGCCTGTGCGTTCCAGCATTTCGCAATGACACGCTGGAAGAATCCGGGAGCATTTACGTAGCCCAGAGTTCTTGTTGTGTAGGCGCAGGCATCGATGAACACTTTTGCATCAGCAGCGGAAGGATTTACGGCAATGTAACCGATACGCTCACCCGGCAGACTGAGATCCTTTGCAAAAGATGAGACAACAACCGCATCATCGTAATACTGGAAGACAGGGGCCACATGACGTCCGCCGTAAATGATGTTCCGGTAAGGTTCGTCTGCGATGAGCCAGGGTTTTCTTCCGCATTTCTTTCCGTGGGCCTCCAGTGCGGCGGCAAGAGCTTTTATATCATCGTCGGAATAAACTTTTCCGGTGGGATTGTTGGGTGAGTTGATGAGCACCGCGGCAGTTTTTTCGTCAAGTTTTGCTGCAACAGCGTCAATGTCGATTGAAAAATCGGGTTTTGCGGAGACAGGAACAAGAATTCCGCCGTGATTTGCGGCATAACTGCGGTATTCAACAAAAAAAGGCGCAATGACCACAATGTTGTCACCGGGAGAAAGAATTGATTTGAAGACACAGTTGAGCGCACCAGCGGCTCCGGTGGACATGACCACATTATTGAAAGAAAGCGCTTCATCTCCCTCAAGTCCCTGTTCAAGACTCACCTTCTCCGCAATGGCGGCACGGGTCTCAGGATAACCGGGATTCGGCATGTAGCCGTGAACACCTTTAGCTTCGTCAAGGGCTGTCTCCCTGATTGCCTTAAGCACATCTTCCGGCGGATCAAGATCAGGGTTTCCGATGGAAAAATCGAAAACCTTGTCTTCGCCATATTTTTTCTTGAGGGCAATTCCCTCCTCGAACATTTTTCTGATAAAAGAGGAACCTTCCATTGCCTGCACAATCTGAGGTGAAACTGACATATTTTCCGTCCTTGAATTCTTTGGATTCATTGATTTTACCACTTAGTTACAAAAAAGCAAATATTTTGTGCAGCCACACCCGCCGGGGAAGCACGGTCATTGTACACCTGCGACACCTTGCAAAGGGCCGGTTTTTTCTGCATACTTTCATCATGAATGATTCATTGGCTTTGTTTTTCAGAACTACTGACTGGGCCGCGACAGGCTCAATGCTCACGGCAATCTGCGGGATTTTTGCGATCATAGCGCTTTTTTATGCGGCGGCAAGACAGAACAAAGTGATCCGCATGCTTGCACGGAATCAGGAGCTGCAGTTTGAGCTGCACATAAACGCCTCTCTTTTTGAGCGTCGCTACAGAATCTATTCCCTTTTCAAAAAATTCTACTGCGCATCCCTGGAAATGTTTGCAGCCTCCGACACATCAAAACGCAAGAATCTCTGTGAGGCACTTGTTCTTTCCCTTGGCTTCAAAAAGGAGAAGTTCATTGCCAGCGCACAGGAGACCGCCGCAAACACAGTTCTTGCAGCTGACTTCACTGCCACAGCGAGGGAGACCGCTTTTTCCTTCAACAGTCCCGCCATTGCAGAAGCCGGTGATTTTATGGATAAAATGTGCGCCTTTCTGTGCGATTACTGCACAAGCGGCATAATCGCGGAAGACAGATTCAACCCGCTTAAGGAACAGAGCGCCAGACTGACACAGAACAAGATTCTGGAACTGATGGAGAACGAACTGAAGCGGTAGCTCCCGGCTATTTTCCAGCCTGGAGCAGATCAAAAAAAACTTTTCCGAAGGTGTCCGGATGCAAAAGATCAATTTTCTTTCACTGCTGAATTTTTTAGGGAAAAGACTTGCACGGAATGAGCGCGGTTTTATCGTGACAAGCCTTTCCGAAGTATTTGCCCTTGTTTATCACATCTGTTTTCTGGTTTTCTTCAATGTTTTTGGAATCACGCAGATGTTTTATTTCAACATTTTCAGTGTATCCTGCTTCAGCGTCTGCATTTTCATTCTTTTTAAGTTCAAGAACGAGACACTGGTCTTCTTCATCACCTTATTTGAAGTGATAATCCATCAGATCATGGCCGATTACTTCCTTGGATCCCTTGCCGGTTTCCACTTTCTGATAATCATTCTGGTGATTTACCCCTACCTTATCGAAAAACGGAATTTCCACGTGGGAATCCCGATTTCATTCATCTGTCTTCTGGTTTTCTTTGCCTGCGAGATTGTCTTCTCACGCACAGATCCGGTCTACGTTCTTGAGGATTCGGTCCTGAAGACGGTCCGCGCCGTGAACATAATCGCCACAATGGTTGTTGTCCTTACGATGATTCTGATCTTCAAGCTGATCATCAACTATATAGAGAACAGTCTTGAGGAACTGAACCAGAAGAACGAGGAACTGCTAGAGAACATTCTTCCCAGGAAACTGGTGGAGATCCTGAGGGAAAAAGGTTCCACAGAGCCGGAGATGTTCAACAACGTGACGGTGCTTTTTACTGACATAGTGAACTTCACAAGGATCTCAAAGGATCTTTCGCCTGAGATTCTGATCAATGAGCTGAATGACATCTTCACAAACTTTGACAGGATAATGGATAAACACAACTGTGTCCGGATAAAGACAATCGGGGATGCATATCTTGCAGTCTGCGGACTCCCGGTGGAGGATGAGGCCCACACAGAGAACCTGGTCCTTGCAGCCCTTGAGTGCCGCGATTACCTGCAGGAACGGAATAGGACCGCGGAACATAAATGGACTATAAGACTTGGAATCCACACAGGAACCGTTGTGGCGGGAATCGTTGGAATCAAGAAATACATCTACGACGTTTTCGGTGATACGGTGAACGTTGCAAGCCGGATGGAAACTTCCAGCCAGGAGATGAAACTCTGTGCCACAGAGGATGTCTGCTCAAAACTTGGAGATTCCTTTGCATACACAGATCTTGGCGAGAAAGAGATTAAAGGCAAAGGCAGGATGAAACTGTTTCTGGTGGAAAATTCCGCCATCATATCATAATTGTCCATTTTTATTTTTTTATTTATACTACTTTTATGGCTTTGGTTGAATTAAAAAACATCAGCAAAATTTATCAGATGGAAAAAGTCCAGGTTCGGGCCGTTGATAATGTATCTTTTACAGTTGAACAGGGCGAATTTGTAGCTATTTCAGGACCTTCAGGCTCCGGAAAATCCACTTTATTAAACATTATCGGTCTTACAGATATTCCAAATTCCGGAAACCTGATTCTTAACGGAATTGATGTTTACAAAGACATAGATCTATCAAAGACAAAAAGCCTGCCATTACGATTAGATGCCCGTCTTACAGATTTACGCCGCCGGCAGTTAGGATTTGTTTTCCAGACCTTTAATCTTATTCCTGTTCTGAATGTTTACGAAAACATTACAATGCCTTTGGAGATCGGGTCTTCACCTGCAAAAGATTCGATGAACAAAAAAGAACTGGAAGAATGGACCGATTTTCTGATTGAAACAGTCGGTCTTACAGACTGGAAAAAACACAAACCCAGTGAGTTAAGTGGTGGACAGCGCCAGCGTGTTGCCATTGCCCGTGCTCTTATCACAAAATGCCCTATTATTCTTGCCGATGAACCGACAGCAAACCTCGATTCTGCGAACGGAGATCAGATTCTGGCTCTTATGCAGAAAATAAACCTGGAACTGAAAACAACCTTTATTTTTTCTACTCACGATGCAAAAATTGTACAGATGGCAAATCATGTAATAAAAATTCGCGACGGGAAACTGTGCTAAAAAAAGAGAAATTCCACAAAAGTTAATAATCCAGGCTTATAGAAATGAAAGACGCAATTGCTGGAGTAATTCCCTCTTTTGTATACTTCACCTCAACAGCATTAGACCAGTTAGCATTATGGAACAGGCCGCCGACAAGGAATGCAGCTTTCACATCTCCGCTACCCCCAGTAATGTTGTGATTCCAATCTAACCCGAATTTCAGATTTTTATTTTTACCAAGTCTTTTTATTCCTGCCTGAACATAAAGAAACTGATTAGAAGTAACAGTATTACTAAGAGGGGTCCAAACATACTTGTATTCAATGTTCAAACCAAAATTAGGATCTTTTCCATCCCACAGTCTGTAAAAACCAGCAGTTGCGGCAACTCTTTCATATCCATTTTTAGAAGCAAGGTTTTTGTAATCCGCAAGGCTGGCAATTCCCTGAATATAAGCATCATAACCAAAGATTGTGCGTTTTGCCTCAATACCAAAAGCCGGATGTTTATGAACACCCTCAGACATTTCATTGGAAGCATATTTTTTCGCGAAAACATTCACACTTGTATGACCAACTGTCTGTTCAAAATCAACAGCATAAGTTAAATCACTGGCAGAAGGATTTGCTGCAGCATTATTCTGATTATAGGCACCAAGAAGAATTAAGGTTCCCGTACTCCAAGGATATTTAACTTCCACATTCACAAGACCCGAAGTATCAGTAACAGCACTTTCAGTAAGCAGGCGGGTATATCCACCAAGAGATTCATCTTTTTTTCCTGCAGAAATATAGATCTTGTCAAATGCAAGGTAATCAAAATAAAGATAATCCAAACCCAAAGAAAACTTGTTCGAGACAGAAGTCGTTATTGCACCGTTAACAGAAATAAGGCTGCTTGGGCGAACCTTCATTTTCAAAGTATTTGTAAAATCAAAATAACCGGATGGATGGAACGTTTTATCAAAAGTTGCAGCAGCACCAACATCTGCACTCATAGAACCAAAGAATTTTATGAGCGAAGAATCTGTACTGGCAGTGGCTGCAGCAACAACAGGAGCACTCTGTTCAACAACAACATCTTCAGAAGCTCCGAACAGATCATCCAGATCATCCCAGTCATCAAAGTCATCATAAGATTCCTGGGCAAGAACCAAAGCAGACCCCAGAACACACAAAACTGCTGCGAATAAAACTTTCTTAAAAAAAGAACAGTTCATTATTTATCACTCATCAATTCAAGGTATGGTTTAGTATAAACTGTATCGCTTACTTTTTCAAAAGAAATGTTCTTTATTGTGATCTGAGTTTTTTCATACTGGACCTTGCCTTCGATTTTCTTTCCCCGGAGGTTATCCTGAATAACCATACTTACAGGAACAGAATAAGAACGCGTGCCATTTTTCACAATCTGATAAGAAGGAATTGCTGTTGTCCTAAGTTTCTGACCACTCAAAGAATAATCTTCCTTCTTGCGTACAAGACCATCATCTTTTGTAACCCAAACCTTCAGAACCGGATAAGCAACATTATCAACCTTAGCTTTCAGCTCAAAAAGAACGCAGTCAAGCTTACCAAGAACAACTTCTTCAGCACTGACAATTGAGTAATCGCGCACATAATATTGAGGAGCAAAGTCAGACGTATTAGCGTTTGTATTCTGGAATTTATCTTTCGCATTTGTAAAAGTAAAGCGCCTGTCTGCAGGGTCATAGAACCAGATATTTTCATCATACTGAAGATAACCTTTTCCTTTTTCCTTAGCTGGCCCGGTAATCAGAATTGTCCAGCTTCCGGTTTTATCCCGGCGGTACATAATTGCCTCAGTCATACTTTTACCTTCACCAGGCTTTTCCTGAACAACAGTGTAATTCCCACTGAAATCAGTCTCAAAGAATGCAGTATTGTCCTGAGCCTGCTGCAGAAGTTTTTCAGCCTCTGCTGCGGTAACAGCAAAAATTCCAGATGCACAGAAAAGAAGTGCAAATATAAATAAGACCTTTTTCATAATCACCTCTAAAAAAGTTATTCTGTAGTGGCCAATGCCTCACAAGGAGAAATCTTTACTGACTTTCGGATTGCAAACAACACAGCAATGGTAGTAGTTACAATAACTGCAGCAGACACATAAACAAAGTACATAAAGGAAATCTTAGCCTTTAACACACCGTTTGTAAGAAAAATATCAAAAGCAGGAATAAAACTCAGATTGAAAAAACTTGCAACCCAGCACAAAACCAGAGAGAAAACAAAACCGGCAATACAACCAGTAAATATGAGAGCACCGGTTTCACAAAGCAGCATTCCCATGATTTTTGGCCTTTTCATACCGATAGCTTTATAAATACCGATTTCATTCACCCGTTTAATGACAATCACACGGAAAGTGCTGCTGACGCCTGCAACAATAATAATTACAAGCATAATAATCACAAAGGCAGCAATAAGTTTCATAGCATCAATCAGAATCTGAACTTCCTGCAGATTGGCACTGAGTTTGATCAGAGCGTAGGCTGGCATTTCCAAACCAAAACGTGCATTGTAAAATTCCTGTTTATCCTCGCACAAGGGATACATTCTGAATTTCTGTTCCAGCGCAACCTGGTACCCCTGAATCTGTTCTTCCGAAGGACTTCCATCCGGGAAGAAAATACAGATACGGTTACAGAATTGTTCCGGGTAACCATAAATCTGCTTCAGAAGTGTTGCATCCATATAAGAAGTATACATACCAAAAAGACTGGAATCCTTAAAAATGCCTTTAAGAATAAGAGTATGAGTATTTATCTGATTACGGCTGTTTCTGACCATAAAGGTAATTTCGTCCCCAACCTTTGCTTCCAGCATCTGGGCAATCGGTTCCGAAAGTAAAACTCCGTTAGTTCCAGCAATATCATCAATACCGCCAGAAGAAAAATTCCAGTTGGAAAAAAGCTGCTTCTCAACATCGAAATCAATGCCTTTGATCACACGCTGACGCACTCCTGTTCCTTCAAAATAAAAAGCTGCATAATCCGCATCAAAATCATATCTTTTGGATATGACTGCATTTTCAGGAAAAACTTCACGGATCTGATCAATAATTTTATCAGGATCGGAAATATTCAAGCCAACACTTTCACCCAGGAACTGCAGATCTCCTCCATAATAAATCTTGGCCTTGTACTGCAGAGCATCCAGCATTCCATCAACCAAAAAGAGACAGAAAAGAGAGACC
The DNA here is from genome assembly GCA_045599005.1 of Treponemataceae bacterium. Lineage (GTDB taxonomy): Bacteria > Spirochaetota > Spirochaetia > Treponematales > Treponemataceae > Treponema_I. The sequence continues at coordinate 12,274 of JAZRVF010000025.1, read as the reverse complement.
CCCACACCAAAAAGACAGACCAGTATTAAGGAAAGATACTGTCTGCGACGGTATACCAAGGATTTGACCGCAAGGAGAATGGATTTCACTGGCGTCCCCCCTGCATTGCCCTGACAGGACTGATTTTTACAGCGTTGAGAACCGGGTAAATCCAGCCGAGAAAGCCAAGTACAATTACAAGCAGGAACATTTTGGCTATATTTCCACCGGAAACAATAACAGTCAGAGCCTCACCACCAAAAAGCTGGATTAAAAAGGAATTATGAAACACAATATGGGCTTTTGTAATGAGATGGCAGCCAATTTTTCCAAGAATAACACCTGCCACACCGCTTAAAAGAGTCATGAAAAAAGTTTCTGCCATACATTCAAGAGCGATAAAAGTCTTTTTTGTACCGATAGCACGAAGAGTACCTATTTCCTGAGTACGGTCCAGAACATTTACAACAAGAGTATTATTCACAATAATAAAGCCTGCAAAAAGGACAATACTGATACCGATATTGAAAATCACCCGCATCCAGTATAAATACAGAGCGGTACTTCCAGCCGCATGCCGCCAGTCTGTTGCCTGAACAGGCCAGCCCTTTTTCCGGAATGCGCCATTCAGCTTATTAATTGCTCTTTTTGAATCAACACCAGAATTCAGCCTAAGAATCAGATAATTCCAGGAATTTGAAGCCGTGTAAGCAGGCTCAATGTTTTCTGCGGCAAAAAAAGAACCAGTGTCAGGAATCTCTTCGGATTCTTCAAAGTTTTCAACTTCTTCATCTTCAAACAAATCCCAGATTGCATCCGTATCACTGAAATCATCAAAAAGAGAATCCAGATCAAGGTCAAGATCCAGAAGGTTCATGGCATCTTCATCAATGTGAGCATCTTCAACAACAGCACCAGAATCCATATCCAAAAGAGAACGGACTGTATCCCCGTCAACCAGGACAAAGCGTTCAAAAATATCGTTGTAAATGTCATAGGTAAAAATGGCAGTAACAGGAGCAGCACGGATACGGAAGTTCGGACCATCCGCAACAGTAAACTGAACAGTATCACCAACTCGGGCACCAAGTTTTGCCGCAGTTCTGTCACTGAGCATCATTCCTTTCTGCCCGGCAACAAAGGGTTCGCCTTCAAGAATATGAATGGATTCCATTATGGAAAGGTACTCGTCACCATTTACACCAAAAGCATAGACAGCTAACCTCTGACTGCCGAATTCCATGGCTGTCATACAGGAAACCTGGGGTGTAAAGGCTCTGACAAGTCTGTTACCTTTCAGAAAATCACAGATTTCGGGAAAAGGAACAAGGTGATCGATTTCAGTAAGTTCACCAGTCACTGGAGTCTCATCACCAAAAAGACTGAGCTGATTTGTACTTTGAGGACGAATCACCACATCCCCGGTAAAGCTTGTTACAAAGGTTGCCTGAACCCCCTGCTCAGTGCTGTCAAAAACCGCATTTGCAATGCAGAAAAGGCAGACCGCAAAAGACATGAATACAATGATTACAAAAGAACTTCTGCGAGAAATAACGTTTTTAATAGCCAGTTTGAGAATCATTACTTTTTAGAATGCTTCCCCGAATTCCATGCATCTGAAATCACTTTACTTGCCTCAGGGTCAGCCTTGATATTTTGGATAGCATTCAAAAGGAAAGCCACCAGTACAAAAATAAAGAAGGCAGCAAAACAGACAATAATGAGTTTTTTGGCACGTCCCTGAGCTTCAGGTATTACAAAGGGAGTTTCTTTCAATTCAAGGAAGTTTGTTTGTGTAGCTTTATAGTGTTCAATTTCAACAGAAAGACTCTCCAGATTCTGCAAGGCAGACATATCAGTTGTGGTGGAAGCCATAGCGACAGCTTTTTCTATTGATTTTTCAGTGTTTTCAGCAAGATCATCAATTAACGGAGCAAAACTTTCATCAAGTTCAATCTCGATTTTTGAAACAATATCTTTTACAAGAGCATTGGAGACTTCAAGTTTTGCGAGAGGAATTTTCATAGTAATATCAAAATCATTCCCAAGCCCAACATTCTGTATCTGATATTTTTTCTGAGTCAATAAATCCTGTACAAATTTATTGAATTCAAATTCAGACATCTGGGAATCTTCATCTGTAAAAACAGGAAAAGCCTTGAACTCATCAACCAGAAACTGGATACGGCCTGCATAATACTTCGCAACAGAACCGGGAGTAGAAACCGCCAATTTATCCTGAATGGCAGAAGGAATTGTGTTAACCTTTACACTGTAGCTTACAGTTACAGACTTATCATCAAGCTTCTTGATGAACTTAGGAGCCACAAACAGATAAAGCCCTGCAACAAAAGTTACAATCACAGTGCCAAGAACAATAAGCATTCTATGACGGATTAAAACCGCAAACAGGTCAATTAAAGAAATTTCCTCTTCGTTATCCTGATTATTCTGCGTAATTTCGTTTTCGTTCATAATGTACTCAGTTTAATGCTTTTTCAGGGAATTATCTACCCTGTCCGGCAGGGTTTTTGGGGCAAGCCAGTTTCCAGCTATTCAATTCTTGATTTGTCAAATAATGGATTTGTAAGAAATTCCCTTAAGCTCTTCTTCCAATCTGGAAGTGTAATGCCCAAAGCATTCTGAATCTTATTCTTGCTCAGAACAGAATAGGCTGGTCTCTTTGCTAGAGTAGGATATTCATCTGTAGTACATGGATTTACCACACAGTTTTTTCCAGTTTCATTAATCCATCCAGTTTCAATTCCCTGCTTCTTAATCTCATTTGTAAAGTCCCACCAAGTAGTTTCACCAAGATCTGTACAGTGATAAATACCATATGGAATAGTTGGATCCTTAATTATTTTGATAATAACATCCGCTAAGTCAGCAGCAAAAGTAGGAGTTCCTCTCTGGTCATTTACAACTTTTACTGATTCATGAGTATTCATTGCACGAAGCATGGTATAAACAAAGTTTTTTCCTGCCCAGCCATAAAGCCATGCTGTGCGAAGAATGTAGTATTTATCAGAGTTCTCAACAACTGCTTTTTCACCGGCCGCCTTTGTTACACCATAAACACCGATTGGGGCAACAGGCATATCTTCAGTACGAGGGAAGTCTCCAGTTCCGTCAAAAACATAATCCGTTGAAATATGAATTACTCTTGCACCATTTTCTTCCGCAACAGTAGCAATATTACCAGGTGCGATTTCATTTAGTTTTGCTGCTAATTCAACATCTGATTCTGCCTTATCAACTGCAGTATAAGCTGCACAGTTAATGATACATGTTACTGCCCAGGCTCTTGCAAACTTCCGAAGAGCAACAATATCTGTAATATCTACATCAATATCTGATTTTACATACTGAATATTGTTTTCAGAAAGCTGACGACAAATTTCAGTTCCAAGCATACCTTTACAGCCGATTACCCAAATCATGCATTATCTTCCTTGTTCAGTATAATTCTTAGCAACCCAGTTCTTGTAATCGCCAGAAAGAATATGATTCATCCATTCTTCATGATTCAAATACCAGCGGATAGTTGCAAGCAAACCCTGTTCAAAAGTCATTTTACGTTCCCACCCAAGCTGCGTCTTTGCTTTTGTACAGTCGATAGCATAACGTTTATCGTGACCAGGACGATCTTTTACGTATGTGATAGTTGCGCGAACATCTTCAGCAGATTTACCGATTTCTTTTGATGTAAGGTTGATTACTTCGTTCAAAAGTTTGATGTTCTGCCATTCGTTCTCGCCACCAAGATTCCATTTTTCACCGGCAGGAGATTTGTTTACAATTTCCCAAACACCGCGGTTATGGTCTTCAACATAAATCCAGTCACGGATATTATCACCCTTGCCATAAACAGGAAGATTCTTGCCATTCTTGATGTTAGAAATCATCAATGGAAGAAGTTTTTCTGGGAACTGGAAAGGTCCGTAGTTGTTTGTACAGTTAGACAAAGTGATTGGTAAACCGTATGTATGATAATATGCCATCACAATATGATCAGAAGAAGCCTTAGAAGAAGAATAAGGGCTGCGTGGATCATAAGGAGTTGTTTCAAGGAAGTAGCCGGTATCACCAAGCGAACCGTAAACTTCGTCAGTAGAAATGTGATGGAAGAGAACATCATCACGCGGATTGTCCAAAGATACGTTCCAGTAATTGCGCGCCACATCAAGCAAAGTGTAAGTTCCCATAACATTTGTCTTCATGAAAGCTTCAGGTCCAAGAATAGAACGGTCAACATGACTTTCAGCAGCAAAATGTATAACTGTATCAATGTCGTACTGTTTGAAGATGCGTTCAATTTCTGCACGGTCAGTGATGTCAACTTTCTCGAAGAAATAGCGTTTACCGCCGTATTTCTCTTCTACATCTTTAAGGGATTCAAGGTTACCTGCGTATGTAAGACAGTCAACATTGACTACATTTCCTGTAAAGTTAGCATCGCCAAAAAGGTCTGTTCCGCTGTTTGAAAGACCAAACAAATAATGGATGAAGTTACAGCCGATAAATCCGGCACCACCAGTAATAAGTATATTTTTAAGTTTTCTATTTCCCATAATTATTCCCCTATCCATTTAGCGTTCATATCAAAGTATTTTTTATCTAAACTGAAGGGAGCATGTTTTTTATCTTTCTCGCTAAGATTTGCGTTTTCTGTAATTCCAGGCAAAACTGATTCCCAATCAATCCCAATTGCCGGGTCGTTCCACATAAGACCGCCTTCATCTTCTGGATGATAGAAATCCGTGCATTTGTAAGCGAAAGTTGCAGTTTCAGTCAGAACGCAGAAGCCGTGGGCAAAGCCTTCCGGAATATAGAACATATTCTGCTTTTCACTATCTAGGATAACGCCGTAATATTTTCCGAAAGTGGCACTGCCGAGTCGAAGATCTACAGCAACATCATAAACCTTTCCTTCTAAAGCGCGAACAAGTTTTCCCTGTGGGTGTTTTGTCTGAAAGTGGAGTCCACGCAAAACATTCTTTGTAGATTTAGACTGATTATCCTGAACGAATTTCATTGTAAGACCGGCTTCAAAAAAATCCTTCTCAGAATAAGTTTCTAAAAAATATCCGCGGTTATCACCAAAAATCTTTGGTTGGATTTCGTATAATCCTTCAATATCACATTTTTTGAATTCAAAAGCCATAGTCAAATCAGGAATTAGGAAGGATGAATTAGGAAAAAATTACAGAATACTCTTATAATTCCTAATTTCTCATTCCTAATTCTTACTCCTCCTTCATAATTAGAAATTAGTTTTCCGCAATAAATTTCAAATATTTTCCGTAATCAGTTTTATATCCTTGTGCCATTTCCAATAATTGTTCACGAGTAATCCAACCATTGCGGAAACTGATTTCTTCAAGACATGCTACATAGAAACCCTGTCGTTTCTGAATAGTTTCAACAAAGTTTCCTGCTTCCTGGAGCCCTTCGTATGTACCTGTATCAAGCCAGGCCATCCCACGACCAAGAAGTTCAACTTTAAGTTGCTTTCTTGCAAGATATTCATTATTCACTGCTGTGATTTCAATTTCACCACGGGCAGAAGGTTTTACATTTGCAGCAATTTCTACAACAGAGTTATCATAAAAATACAAACCAGGAACAGCGTAATTAGATTTAGGATTTGATGGTTTTTCTTCAATTCCAAGAGCATTGCCGTCTTTGTCAAATTCAACTACTCCGTAAGCAGTTGGATCAGCAACATAGTAGCCAAAAATTACAGCACCTTTCTGTTCTACAATTTTCTTTGCAGCAGATTTAAGAGTGGCAGTAAAGCTCTGGCCGTAGAAAATATTGTCACCAAGTACAAGGGCAACATCATCATTACCGATAAAATCTTTTCCTACGATGAATGCATCAGCAAGACCACGAGGTTTGTCCTGAACGGCATATTCAAAATGCATTCCAAGCCATCCGCCATCACCGAACAGCTCCCTGAACAAAGGAAGATCACGTGGTGTTGAAATAATTAAAACTTCGCGGATTCCAGCAAGCATGAGACAACTCAATGGATAGTAAATCATTGGCTTGTCATAAATTGGAAGTATCTGTTTTGATACTGCTTTTGTAATGGGATATAGGCGTGTGCCGGATCCGCCGGCTAGGATGATGCCTTTCATAATCATTCTCCTTCATTAAAATCACGCAAAATTTTTATTAATTGCTTAACTCTGTCTTTCTTTTCAAACAAAGCATTATAATATTCTTTCCCATTAATTCCATATACATTTAGCTCAGAGAGATCCATTTTATACATTTCAAGAATCTTTTTTGCGAGATTTTCTGAATTACCAGCAGGAACTGCAAAACCACACTTTGCTTCATTCACTAAGTCAGCTCCATCACCATTTATCATAGCCAAAATAGGTTTTCCCTGGGCCATATAGAACTGAACTTTCGAAGGAACTGTCAAATTAAAACAAGGTTCGTCCTTTAAAGAAAACAATAATACTGAAGAATTTTTCATAAAAGTTGACATTGTATTTAATGGGAATCTTCCTGTTAGAAAAACAGTTCCTTCCAATTGTTTTTCTTTTACTAGGGATTCCAAGTGTTCTTTCTTTCGTCCATCCCCAACAAATACAAACTTAATGTTTTTATTTTCTTTCAAAATATCTGCAGCATCTATAATAGCATCTAAATTCTGTGCTTCCCCAAGATTGCCTGCAAATAAAACAATAAAATCATTTTCCGTGACATTATTAAAAGGAATAACCGATTTTAAATCAAAACTACGATCAACTTCTATTTCTGTTTCAGCCCAATTTGGGAAATATACCAATTTGTCTTTAAAATCACCCTTTTCGCAGATTGATTTTTCAAACCCCTTTGAACCTATTAAAATCTTATCAGAATTTTTGTATACCTCTCTTACCATGTTTATCTGTGGTTTTATAATTAAAGGATTGGTAATTCCGCCTGCAGAAATCAAACTTTCCGGCCATAAATCAAGAGTCCAGAAAACCATAGGTATTTTCTGAAATCGTTTTAGTGATTTTGCAGCATTACCAATAAAGAACGGAGAGGTTAAATGAACAAAAACAGCATCATATTTATGAAAAAATTTATGGAAGAATACAAATATTCTTAAACAAATATAATACGATATATAATTAAGAATTAACCTTTTACCACCACCTTTTCCCCTAGGAATTATAGGCAGCCTGTATACCTCAACTCCATTAACAATTTCATGTCTTCTCTTAAATAAACCATATCCATCATAATATTTACCCTTCGGATAATCAGGTATGGCAGTCAAAACCGTAACATCAAAACCTTCTTTCTGAAGTTCAAAGGCTATGTCATTAACCTTAAAATCCTCTGGATAGAAATGATTAGTAAAGATACATATTCTCATACAGGAAAACTCCTTAACTGTATAATTTCACCTGCTTCTATTTTTTTCTGTGATGATATTCGATTCTCCCCCTTAACAATTGCTCCTAAACAAATATGAACACCATCTTCAATAACACATCCATGGTCTATTATAGACCCACAATTTATAATACACCCCTTACCAATTACAGAATCGGTATTTACAATCGCATGTGGCAAAATAATTGAACCTAACCCAACTTTAGCAGTTGAACTGACATAAGCAGTAGGATGAATAAGTGTCAAAATGTTTGCATGCCTATTTTCCAATTTTTCTAACCATTCTAAACGAACTGAATTGTTTCCTATTGCAGGATAGAAAACATTCTCACCTGAAACGAAATTTTCAAAATCAGACGTTGTTCCAATAATATCAGGATTGGTCTTATTATCATCGAGGTAAAGAATCTTTGAAAATTGTTTAGTTTGAGAAGCCAGGTCGGCTACGGTTTTCCCATAGCCTCCCGCTCCAATTAAAATCAAATTCATGATTCTTATGATTTTCTCCAAATCATTTTGTTAACAATTCCAACATAGCTCTGTATTATTTTCACAACTTTCGTAGAAACATTTGTATCTGCATACGATGGAACGGTCAAACCATCATCTCCATTTTCATGCATACTTACAGCCAAATCAACAGCCTGAAGAACCTGTTCTTTTGTAATACTGCCAACAGTAAAAACACCTTTTTCCATTGCTTCTGGTCTTTCTGTACTTGTTCTTACTGAAACTGCAGGAAATTTAAAATAACTTGCTTCCTCGGGAATTGTTCCGCTGTCTGATACAACACAAAAAGCATTCTGTTGAAGTTTATTATAGTCAAAGAATCCCAACGGCTTATTCTGAATTACTCTGCTATCAAATTTAAATCCTCTTTTCTCAATCATTTTTCTTGAACGAGGATGACATGAATACAAAATAGGCATGTCATAGGTCTCAGCCATTGCATTTACAGCATTCATCAGTGCCATAAAATTAGACTCAATATCAATATTCTCTTCTCTATGAGCGGATAGTAAAATATATTTTTTAGGCTGAAGATTTAAATTTTCAAGAACCTTGCTTGAGTTTATTTTATCTATACAATCATCCAATACCTCTGCCATTGGGGATCCCGTTACATATGTATATTCAGGTTTAACTCCTGTATCAAGAATATACTTACGAGCATTCTCAGAATAGCAAAGGTTAATATCACTCGTAACATCTACAATTCGACGAATTACTTCTTCTGGAAGATTCTCATCCTTACAACGGTTTCCTGCTTCCATATGGAAAATAGGGATTTTAAGTCGTTTTGCAGCAATAACACATAAACAAGAGTTCGTATCTCCCAATACCAATACTGCATCAGGTTTTTCAGCTGCGAAGAGTTCATACGACTTTGAAATTACATTACCCATAGTCTGACCAAGATTATCACCAACTACATTGAGATAAAAATCCGGTTCACGAAGCTGCAAGTCCTCAAAAAAAACTTTGTTTAATTCATAATCATAATTTTGCCCGGTATGAACAATTTTTAGATCAAAATATTGGTCACATTTTTTTATTACAGAAGAAAGTTTTATGATTTCAGGACGAGTCCCCATAACAATCATTACTTTTAACTTATTTACCATAATTATTCTCCATTAACAGAAATATTGTTTATATAATTCCTTGTGGTTATTCATAAACTCATGAAGTTCTTTAATCATTTTTTCATAAGAACTTACTTCAAAAGAGAAATCAGTCCTGACAGTATTGATTATCGATTTATCACATACTACTCCGTCAACAGGATTTACTTTTATCGGCAAACCAAATTCTTTTACGATAAGGGAAACAAGATCATATTTCCTTATTCCGACATTATTGGAAATCTGATACAAGCCAGTAATATCTGCATCAACACAGGCATCAATCACTTTAGCTAATTCTAAAGTCGTAACACCGCCCCAAACTGACTTTTCATAACCATTAAGAGATCCCACAGATTTTTGATTGAAAACCCAATGCATCAACCCCTCGCCTTTTTCTTTTAACTCAGGACCAATTATAGATGTTCTTAATGTCAAATCTCTTTCATTTACTAATTCACCAAGATTTTTTGACATTCCATAAGTATCCAAAGCATCTTTTTCATCGGTATCCTTATAGTTTCCCCTTTTTCCTGAAAAAACACAGTCAGTACTTATATGGTAGACTTTTGACATTGGCAATTTTTCAGCAACAATTTGTGAAAGCAGATGAGGAAAATATGCATTTACATAGATTGCATTTGCCGGATTATTTTTTGATCCCTTAATGAGTATTCCGATACAATTAATAATATAATCAGGCGATTCTTTCTGTATTATATTTGAAAGTGCATCCGTATCATAAATGTCCAATGTATATGATTTAGGTCCAATCTTGCCAGAATGACACACTGTCGCAATTTCATATTTATTTAATTCAGATAAATATGTATATACAACATGGCCTGCCATTCCTGTTGCACCGAGAATCAAAAGTTTTTTTTTCTCATTACTCACTTCGGATTTCCTTTGACTTTGCCTTTGGTCTTAATCCTAAATCTTCCTGAATAAATCTTAATTTCAGAAGAAGTTCTTTCATTCCTTCTACATCAAGACGTTTTGTATTATGACTGTGATAATCTTCAATCTTAGAAACTTCTTCATTTCCCTTTGTAAAGAATTTATCGTAGTTCAAATCTCTAGTATCACAAGGAATTCTATAATAATTTCCCATATCAATAGCACGAACCATTTCTTCGCGGGTTACCAAAGTTTCATACAGTTTTTCACCATGTCTGGTTCCTATTACTTTAACTTCAGTTTCTCCATATTTCGGATTAATTTTTGAGTACGTCTGTTTAAGGGCTTCGGCAAGTGTTGCAAGTGTTGCAGCAGGTGCTTTCTGCACAAACAGATCACCATTATGACCATTAGTAAATGCATAGATAACCAAATCAACAGCATCATCCAAGGTCATCATGAAACGTGTCATATTTGGGTCTGTGATTGTAATTGGATTTCCATCTTCCATCTGATCAACCCATAATGGAATTACGGAACCTCGACTGGCCATTACATTACCATAACGGGTACAACAGATTGTTGTAGCAGCTCCTTCGCCAAGTTCACGTCCTTTTGCAATAGCAACCTTTTCCATAAGAGCTTTGCTCATACCCATAGCATTTATTGGATAGGCTGCTTTATCTGTTGAAAGAACCACAACATTTTTTACACCATGTGCAATTGCTGACTCAAGAACGTTGTTTGTTCCTTCAACATTTGTTTTTACAGCTTCAAGTGGAAAGAATTCACATGAAGGAACCTGTTTCAAAGCTGCTGCAGAAAATACATAATCTACACCCTGCATAGCAATATCAACAGAACCACGGTTTCTAACATCACCAATATAAAATTTTACTTTTGGATTCTGTAAGGCATGACGCATATCATCCTGTTTCTTTTCATCGCGGCTAAAAATACGAATTTCTTTGATATCTGAGTCAAGAAATCTACGTAGAACTGCATTACCAAATGAGCCTGTTCCTCCTGTAATTAAAAGAGTTTTGTTTTCAAAAACAGACATAAATTACTCCTATTTATCATTTGTCATTTCATTTACAATATCAATAAAATCAATCCATGAGTTCTTTCTTTTTATTGATTTTTTTTCTTCTAGTGATTTATAAATTAAAGTTTTCATTTCATCAGCCCATGCATCATAATCATTTGGATTTATAAATATTTTATCATCATACTCTTCTAAAACTTCCCTTGCATAAGGTAAATCAGCTGCTATAATATGAAGTCCAAATTTTGAAGCCTCAACTAATGGCATCCCATAAGTTTCAATTTCTGATGGGAATAACAGAACATTTGAATTCTTATATAAATTCAATAAATCTTCATAAGCCATAGAGCCCAAGCATTTTATATTATTTTCTAGATTATATTCTTTTACAAGTTTAGCTATTTTACAATTATCAGGAATTGTCAAGATTAATTGAACAGAAGAATCAATATCTTTTCTATCTAGAAGCATACTAAATGCTTCTATAATACACTTATGATTCTTATACGATAAAGGGGTTGCAGGGTATATGAATCTATACGGATGCTCCTCTTTAACATAAGATTCAAGACAAATTTCTGGGTCATTAGGTCTAATAACATGTACATTGCTATCTAAAATATTATGAAATTTTTTTAAAAACAACTCTTTGATATAAGGTAACTGAACAACATATTGAGCATCATCATTATATTTATTTACAAAGAATTTGTAAAAATGAGCATATAAGAAAAGAATTCTTTCCTCCTTTATGAATGGATTCCAATTATATTTTACCAATGGTAACGATTGATGATAATATACTAACTGTGGAATATCTTGGTAATTTGTACATGTATTTTGCATAGAAATGATTATATCAGGTTTTATATTTTCTTTATTACAAAAAGTTTTTAATCCTCCCGCATCCCATTTTATACGTTGATACCATGACATTACGGGTAATTTTACAATTCTGAGTTTATTAGTCATATTAAAACAATCAACAGTTGTAAATAGAATAAATTTCATATCACTACTACAATCATCGGAAGAACAATATGCTATAAAATCTTTTAATATAGTTAAAGATCCTGAACTGCGAGCTGCTGTTGCATTAATAATTATCGTCTTCATAACCTCAATTCCTTTCCGTAATAACCTTTTTTTCTTCTTTTCCTAACAACAATGTAAATCAGAATTTACTGTTTTTAAAACAGTAAATTCTTTAAAATACAAACTAATAAATCATCTAACAACATAATAAAACAGTTATTGTAATAAAGTTCACATCTTACTTTATGTTCATAACTATAATCATATTACTAGAAATAAG
>JAZRVF010000024.1:0-114838 GCA_045599005.1 Treponemataceae bacterium | reverse complement strand
ATCAATGAAAAGATGATTCCGGATTTTTTCCACTTCCGATTCTGTCAGACCGGAACTGGCGGCAACTTTTGCAATATCATATTTCGGGTCTTTTTTTCGTATCTCTTCATAGGCACGTTTGGCATATGCTATCTGTTCATCTTCACTTTTATCCAGAATACCACCTGATTCACCACCAGTCTGAATCAGCATCTCTTTCGCCGCTTCAATCTCTCCCTGAACCCCATACATCTTCGCCTGTCTCACCTGAGAACTAAGCTCATTCCACCAGCTGTCATCCACCACAGGATTATTCCCGAACCCCTTAGCAGGATTTTCAATGTCAGCCTTGGAACTCCACTGTTCAGGAATCTCTCTTTCGTCATAAATAGCTCTGACTGTAGTACGGCAGTTAAAATGGAACGGCGGAATGTGAGTCTTCCAGAATGGATCATCATAGGGCAGGATAAAGCCTTTACCTGCATACTGACGGCAGTAATCTGTCGTACGTGCGTCGTCAATAACAACCAGTTCCAGGGCAAGAGGCTTGTCTTCTTCATAACCCATCATACGGCCGGCATTGTATGCAGTCTGAACGTTTGTCCTGTAGACCGTTTCCCAGTACCAGCCACCGGCATTTCCAAGCCCGACCTTGCTTAAAACATCTGTCTTAGTCATTTTCAGGAATTCTCTAAGCCCGTCGCCTGACTCAACATTTTTTATAATTTCGTTGTTAATATCCTTGAGTCGTTTAAGAACTGTACCATCAGAAATACGGCTGGCAGTGAATGCACGGAATTTCATCTGAGCGGAAAGTTCGTCATACGCAAGTTTGCTTTTTATTTTTCGCTTTTTAAGATATTCGACAGCTTCTGCATAAGGCAGAGTTTCAATCTCTTCCGCAGTCGGTTCTGCAAACTCCATCTTCCTAGTGGAACGGTCAAGTCCCATAAGGAAAGACTTGGTGAGCATTCCGGCCATCACGGACATTGCGCCGTAATCTGCAGGAAGCGTTTTTGTAGTGTTCAGAAGGTCAGGATTTCTTTCTGCTTCCCTGATGAAGTCGATGATCCTTTTGTAATAGGAATCAGAAATGAAAGACCAGGCAGAAGCACTCAAACGGTCAAGACGCTTTGCCTGCCTTGTCTCTTCACTGTAATGGGGATTTTTTATTTCCTGAAAAAAAAAGACTGCTGGTCTGCAAATCCAAAATCGCTAGGCTGTTTCAAGAACACGTCCTTTTCGTTTTCAGGCTTTGCAAGATGATATTTCTTGTACATCGCACTGAGCGAAACAGGAACACCACGGTCAATTGCATCTCTGACCATATCCCATGGAGCAAAGTCCGTGGAGTCAATGTCAAATTTCGGGGCGACTTCGCCAGGAAAGTTTATTGCCACAAAAGCATTTACAAGCTTCTGGTCTGTAAGCTGCAAAGCGTAGGCATCCCCCTTGATGATACTGTCAAAAGTCTGGACGTGGGTTTCTCCCTGTGCATGGGTTCCGTACTGCGCTGTATTTGTTGTAAGGGACTGAGCAGTAATTGCGTATGCAATCTGGGTGTCACAGGTTTCCACAATGGTGTTGAAGTCATTGATCTGCGAGGAGATGATCTTGATGTCCCTGACATTGCCGAGAGCCCCCGAAGAGCCTCCCGTCCAGCCGTTGAGGAGTTCCGTCAGTTCGGCCGCAGTCTTTCGGGCTTCCCCTTCCGTCCGGCTGTCAAAAAGCGCAAGGATGGAAGGCGCACTCAGGATTTCCGCAGCCTGTGCCCAGAATTTGACTCCAAGGCTCTTGAACTTCCAGAAGACGTAGCACATCTGCAGGACAGATCGTCCCCATTGCCGGAGTTCTCCGTCATCGTTGCGGTGAACCAGGAATTTCTGTTCGTTGTCCAGCGGCAGATTTCTGTATGTCAGGACCGGTGTCAGATACTCATGCTCTGAGTACTGCGGAAAGCTCAGCGCGGCCCGAGGAATCGGCGTAAAATCATAAGGCACAAAATAGCCTTCAACAAAACGCCACTTAACCTCACAGGCGGCAAGTCCGTATGGAACCGCGTTCAGCAAAATTATTATGTCTACAAGGAAGAATGTTCTAAAAACCTTCCTGAAAACATATTGAATCAGGAATTCTTTTCAGCTGAACCGTACAAAAAGCTGGTAACTGATATTTCTTATTTCAAAATCAAAGGCGGATGGCTTTTTCTCAGCATGGTTCTTGATTTATACAATAATCAGGTACTCAGCTATAAATGTTCTAAGCACCCGGATACAGAACTTGTTCTGGAAACCATGAAAGATTTATTTCAGAAATATGATGTACAGGGAGCGTTAATTCATTCTGACCAAGGTTCAACTTACAGGGCTTATGAATACAGAGATTTATTGAAATCAAACGGATGTGTTCAAAGCATGAGCCGGGCTGGTCACTGCAGGGATAATGCCTGTGCAGAACATTTCTTTGGAGATTTAAAGTCAGAGTCGAAATATTATGACTCTCTTAAAACTGGTATGTTAAATTTCAATCAGATGGAAAAACTGTTTGATGATTACATAGATTTTTACAATCACAGAAGAATCCCAAAAAAACTAAACTGGAATTCTCCTGTGAAATATTTAGAAGGAGCGGCATAAATTCTGTCTAAAAATTTGGTGTCACTTCAAACTAGAGGGATGGGAAAACAGATGCCTATTATCCAGGACAATGAGATTGATGCTGATGCAGCTCGCGCTTTTTTGAGTGCAAGATATACCGGCATCGACCTGTTGCCCAATGTGCCGGCTAAGATGACACGGACCGTTGCGGCAGAAGTTCTTGGTGTATCACTTCCGACAGTAGACAGGATGATTGCGGCCGGACAGATACATCTGGCAAGACAGTCTGTGCAAGCCTATATCCTGGATAATCTGCTTGCTAATTTTCCAGAGTTTTCCCGCGGCCACAATCCGGCTCCACCAACCTGATCAAGAAGTTACAGTCAAAGAACTGAACAGGACTCGTATTCCAGTTCCGTCCCTTTCAGACTGCAGCACTTTCCCTGAACAAAAGGCGGTGTCTTTTCAAAATAGATTCTGTCACTCTCTGTAAGAACGTCTATTTCAAGTTCCAGTGCCGAGAAATCAGTATCAAGACCTGAAAAACGCTTAAGTCCTATTTCCCATGGGTATTCAATCCCGGAGAAAAAGTTGTCCGCAATCAGACGGCGTTTTCCGTCAACCGCCGCATAAAGCCTTGCATGATTACCCTCATAGGAAAGCCGAAGGAAACAGTCAGAAAGAGAGCTGCCGGATTTTTTACTCTGCAGCAAAGCCATTGCAGCACTCATATCAATCCTGTAGATACGGCACCCGTCTTTCTCAGGAAGCTCAGATACATTTACCTTACATTCTTTCTGACAGTCACAAACATCTTCTTTCCGTTCATAAACTGCAAACTCAAAATTCCGGCCATCAGGATAAAGATTCTTTGAAACCATTCCGCTGAAGACAAAACCATCAGGCACTTCAGACAGAGGAGGCCAGACCGCAAAACCTGATTTTTCACCAGAACGGCTGATAAGAACATCTTTGCCAGATGCATCCTGAATCAAGGCTCCCTCCGTAATCAGCAGACCGCCCGCAGAAGTTTTCCATGCATTAAGGGCATCCTTTCTTGAAAGAACCAGAACATTCCGTTCAACTCCATTTTTTTCATCGGAAAAATCGAACAGATCAGAAAAATCCTTTTCCCCGTCTCTGGCATAAAAAACATCCACATCACCGATCCTGCAGAAAGGACTGACTTTTGCCGTCTTTATCAGATCAGACCCGCATTTCATATTGAAAGGCAGGAAGAAATAATCTCCGTCCTTTATATCAAGGTTTTCAAAACAAAGTTTCTCGCCGCAGAGATTCTCAGGCACTGAGACAGAAACGTCTTCATGAGAAGCCATTGAATGACGGCGCACATAATTGTTCACAAAAAGCCATCCGCTTTTTCCATTGCTTCTGAATGAATAACGCATTCCAGAAAGATCCGCCGGTTTCAACGGATTGTCTTCAGGGATCAATGCCTTTGAAGTACAGATCTCGTCATTGTAGTCGTGCACGAAATATGTAAGCAGCTTAAGTTCCCGCAGAGTGTCAGAAATCTGGCCGTATTCCCTTACAGGAGCCCTGAAGTCATATGATTTTTCCGGCAGGTCATTTGGTGAGCCGGTAACCTTGCTTTCCTGCAGTGTAGTAAGTTTTCCCTCAGGATTTGTTCCGCCGTGGTACATATAGTAGCCCAGCAGGTTCACACCGGAGCCAAGTTTCACAAGGGACATGGCTCCAATGTCAGAGGCAGAAGCCACTGTCCTTCTGTGTTCTGTCATCTGAAGACCACCGCCAAGTTCAGCCGTAAGATAGGGGAACAGGCTCATGTCAAAAGTGATTCCGGCACCAAAGCCATGGTCGCTTCCGATATTGTGGTCGTTACGTTCGTGGGTAAAGATGTAGTTTCCGCTGGGCTCGATCTCCACAGTCCTCGGATCCCATGGGGCATCGCAGTAACCGCCCATGACAGGAAGAAGCCCGCCTGTAACAGCGCCACCCCAGCCGGTTGCAGTGAACAGCGGAACATTGAATCCGCATTTCCGGGCAATCTCCGTAAGCCGTCTCATGTGAAGCTCACCTTCTTCACCCCAGAGGCCGCCGCAGTGTCCGTATTCATTCTCAATCTGCACACCGATTATGGCATTGCTGCTGTCATCTTCTGTACACAGAAAATCTGCAACCTGTTCCTGAATTTTGGAATACCATTTTTCCACACAGCTGAAGTACGCTTCGTCATTGGTACGGGATTCAAAATCCTTATGCAGAAGCCAGTCCGGAAATCCTCCGTTACGGACTTCACCATGGCTCCAGGGACCGATTCTCAGAATCATCTTCAGTCCGCAGTCCTTTACAGCCTGAACAAAACCATTCAGATTCCTGCTGCCTGAAAAATCATATTCACCTTCAATCTCCTCATGATGAATCCAGATCACATAGGCTGATACAACATCAACACCACCCGCCTTCATTTTACAGAGGGATTCCTCCCAGAATTCCGCAGGATATCTTGAATAGTGAATCTCTCCCATTACAGGGAACCAGGGTTTTCCGTCTTTTGTAAGATATTCGGGAGTAAAGCCGTATCCTTTCATTTCAGTTTATTCCTCTTCTACCGGAGCAAGGATAAAGTCATCAAGACTGCCCCATCCGTTTTTATCACATTTTATTTCTGCACCGGCCGTGATTTCAGTGCCTTCAAGAACGATGTCACTTATACATGGGAAAAAGAAGTTCCGCCAGCCGTCAACTTTTGTGGGCGCTTCATAGCGGACGCCATCTGCAATCACAAAAATCTTCATCACCTGATCTGTCGCATCACCACCGTGAATTGCAATGGAGAACTTATATCTGCCAGGCTCAAGATTGCGCACTGTCTGTTCAACCGTAAAGTTTACAGCATCGGAAGACCAGAAATGCAGCGCTTTTGATCCGGAATATGCATCAGACACTTTTTCCTGAACATAAAGTTCTGTGGTCACATTGCCGATATTGCTGATTTTCCACATGGAAAGATCTTTTTCCTCAAAAGACGGGTTGTCCATGTAGTTCTTTTCCACTATCTGGATCTGAAGAACCGGAACAACATCAGAATTCTCAAGTTTTCCGTCCACAAAATACAAGGCCGGTCCCATGAAAGGCAGATCCTCAAGTTTTTCTCCGGTACGTGTGCAGCTGTTCCAGATCACAGGAACTTCTGATTTTGTACCGTCGTTGAAAATAACGTTGACAGTTTCCGGCAGTGAGAAGGAGTCTTTGAGGCGGACTTTCAATACAGAAAGTTCCGCTGTATCAGCGCGGACAGAAGTTACAGCACCATTTTTTACCAGTCTGAAGACAGCAAGGGAATCCAGCGGGCGGCCGTCAAAACTGAACATGGCCTGATTGTCCCAAGAAGAGCCGCCGTAATAAACACCCGCATCATCCGGGTCATAGACACCGGCATAACTTGAAGCCCAGCCGGAACCGTTTTTTTCCCAGAGAGCAAGCTGTTCTTCCCATGTGTTTCCGGGAACACCGATCCATGCCGGTTCCCAGTAGAAAACACCGGTTCCCCCGGCGGCTGCAACTGCGGCAATAACATCACGTACTTCATCAGCCTGGCCCTGCACTGTCGCAGGGTAAGGTTTGTCACAGACAGTCTCCTCTGATACTGAGTTACCGCTGAGATCCGCATTCTCATAAGTGTACATGTATGAAGTTTCCGCACACATCACCTCTTTTCCGAATTTCTCACGGATCTCAGAAAGTACTGCCGTAAGGTTCTCAAGAGAACCATGCCAGTATGGATAATAGGAGGAAGCGAAGATATCATAATCGACCTTGTAGCGGTTAAGGATTGTGGCATATCTTGCATACTCCCCCTCTTTCTCAGGATTGGTGAAGTGTACAGCGATCTTTGCCTTGGGAAAAACTTCGCGCATTGCACTGGATGCGGCATTGAACAGCCGTGTAATCTTTATCCAGTTGTTTTCGCCGCAGAACTTTCCGGTTGTCTCGTTGCCGATCTGCAGTATGGCAGGGGAAATGCCCGCTTTTTTAACTTCAAGAAGGCTTTCCTTTGTCCAGCTGTATAAGGCGGCTTCCTTTTCATCAATATTCATGTCGGCCCAGGCTCTCGGAACCATCTGCTTGTTGGGATCTGCCCAGAAGTCTGAATAATGGAAATCAAGATATGAGGCGATACCGGCCGCCTTTGCCCTCTTTGCAATAGTGATTGCGGTGGCAAGATCATTGTTGCCGCCGCCGAAGCCATTGCCTTTTTCATCATAAGGATCGTTCCACACACGGATTCTTACGCAGTTTATGCCGTTCTCACTGAGTGTACGGAAAATGTCCTGCACCTCACCGGCTTTATTCCTGAATGTCACACCGCTTTTCTCAAGAGAAATCACAGAGGACACATCTGCACCGAAATAAAAGTTTTTTGGGATTCCCTCAACTTTCTCAACAAAAATTCCGTAATCCGCACTTTGTGAAACGGGAGCAGAAGCACAGGAAGAAAGCAGAAGAATCACCAAAGCTGACAGAACCGATATTACATAAAAATGTTTTTTCATAAATCCTTCTTTAAAATCACCGCGACAGGCGGCGGACAGATATTATAGAGCAACCGTTTGCTCAGCAAAAAAACATGGCACCCCATCAAAGGAATGCCATGCATCATGAACTTACTCTTTTACAGCAGCACCGCCGAAACTGGTAATGAGGGTTTTCTGTGTCATCATGAAGAAGATTACAAAGGGAATCGCAACAATCAGAGAACCGGCTGCAAAAGTTGTAAATTCATTCTTCTTGTCTGTCACAAAACTGAAAAGTCCCAGTGCGAGAGTCTGCTTTTCCGGTGAGCGAAGGACCATCTTCGGAAAGATAAAGTCCATCCAGGGGCCGGTAAAACTTGTAATTCCCAGGAACGTGATGATAGGTCTTGCAATGGGGAGAATAATCGTCGCAAAGATGCGGAAGTGTCCGGCACCGTCAATGCGGGCTGCCTCATCCAGGTTCTTTGAGACGGTGTCCATGTAGTTCTTTACAAGCCATGTATTATAGGGAGTGTTTCCGGCCACATAAACCAGAACCAGTCCCCACAGAGTGTTCAGACCACCGATACGCATAAGGATCACATAGATTGCAACCATTCCTACGAATGAAGGAAAAATCTGAAGAATAAGCAGGGACATGAGGAACGGCTTCTTGAGAGTGAAATGGAAGCGAGAGAAAACATAGGCTCCCATTGAAGCTACGAAAATCGTCGCAAGAGAAGTTGCAAGAGAAACCTTGAGCGTATTGAGGAACCAGTTCACATAATCAGTGTTTCGGAACAGATGCAGAAAATGTTCGGCAGTGAATCCGTCTCCGAAAGGAATGATATTAATTGAGGCGATTCCGTTTCCCGGAGAGAATGCAGCGCTTACCACATAAACCAGGGGATAAAGAACCAGAAAAGAAATGATTATGAAAATCACATAAATGACTGCTTTGTTGATCATATCAAGAGCATAGCCGTTGTTTTTCATACCTCACCCTCCTTGTAAGCTTTTGTCTGTCTGAAATTGAAGATTGCAAAAGGAGCCAGAACAATGAAAATCAGAACTGCAATTACAGAAGCATAGTTATATTTCATAAGTGTGATGGTCAGTTTGTAGATCCATGTGACCAGAAGATCTGTACCGCCGGCCAATGTTGTGGTGCTGTCTGCAACTGTCGGGTTTCCGCCTGTAAGGAAGAAGATTGCACCGAAGTTGTTTATGTTATGCGCAAAAGACATGATGATCAGCGGCATGGTCTGATAAAGAACCAGCGGAAGGGTGATTCTCCGCAGAATCTGGAACCGGTTTGCGCCGTCAATTCGGGCTGCCTCATACATATCCTGGGGAATGGCGGTCATGGTACCGATCGCAAGAAGCATGAAATATCCGAAACCGGCCCAGAGGTTGATCAGGATACAGGTAAACTGGGCAAGAGTTGAGGAACCGAGCCACGGAATAGGATCCGTAATGAGACCCATTGCCATGAGAGTCCTGTTGATCGTACCGAAAGTTCCGTTCAGCAGGTTCTTCCAGACCAGCATACTTACCACAGACGGAACCGCATAAGGCAGGATGAAGATGAAACGGAAGAAAGCAGAAACTTTTATGTGGAGTTCCTTAAGCTGAACAGCAACGATAAGTCCGCCGAAATAACATGTCACAGTCGCGGCGACAGCCCATACAAGAGTCCAGATCGCAACACGGGAGAATCCCTGTGACCAGGAGTTGTTTCCGGCAAGCAGTTCCCTGAAGTTATCCATTCCTACCCAGTCAACCGTATTGTTCGGCGGAAGATGATGTGGTGAAGAATAATTCGTGAAGGCGACACAGACTGAGAAAACCAGCGGGACTACAACAAATACAAGTATCAATATGAAACTCGGAGCCAGTCCGACAATGGGGAATGAATTACCGAGTGTTTTTTTCAGATTATCACTTTGTGAGGAATATGCCTTTTTACGGCAGTATTCTTTATAGTCTTTTTCTGCACTTTTTACAGAAAGTACATATGAAACGACAAATATTGCGATGACTGCCAGAACAAGCACACCGTCAATAAGCATGTACATTGAATTGTCACGCTGTTTGATGGGAATGTTCGGCTGCGGATCACCGAGTGTTATCAGGTTTATGAGTTTTCCGATTATTGTGGGAAGAAAACCGATGAAAACAAATTCAATAAGAGCGAAAAGAAGCCCTTTTATGTAATTTTTCAGATATAGGATATGGGACAATCCCATAAAGCAGGAAGCCGTTATCTTGATTTTTTTTCCAGCGCTTCCGTCTACCGGCAGGTTACCAGCCATAATGCCTCCTGTAGAAATCCCGGTGTCTGAACAGGACAGATACCTGCAGGCACCGGAATCAGAAAACAGTTTTAATGACGCAGAGAATCAGATTCAGCTGCGTCACAGTCCAGGAACTTATTTTCCGAGGATTGTTGCGTCACAGGCATCAAGTTCTGCCTTGACATCAACACCGTCCCAGATGTTCTTGCTTGCGTTGTTCATTGCTTCCCAGAATGTTCCCATTTCAGGAATTGAAGGCATGGGGAATGCGTAGTCAAGCTGGTTGAGGAAGCCGGGCATATATTTGCTGCTTACTGCAACGTTGATTGAAGGCATTGCACCTGTCAGGTCGAAGCGGAGTTTCTGCATTTCCTCAGAAATGAGGAATTCAGCAAATTCGTTTGCTTCAGCAGGATGATCTGTGTAAGCAGAAACGAACATTGCGCGTGTTCCTGAGAATGAAGAAGCGGGTTTTGTGTCACCGGGAAGAGCAGGAAGAGCTGCTACACCGAAATCGATACCGGCATTTTCAAAAGGAACAACGTTCCACAGACCTGTGATGTGCATTGCTGCTGTGCCTGCTGCGAAAGCTGCATCAGCGAATGAAGTTGTAAGGTCTGCTGCAGGAACGTCAAGAGCGCTTCTGAGTGACTGGAAGAATGTCATACCTTTTACAGAATCAGCTGAGTTCAGGTATGTTGTTGAAGTGTCAGTTCCTGACTCACCGAAAAGACGGTTTCCGTTTGCAGAAGAGAATACGATTGTGTAGTAAGCGTTACCTACGTCCATGATGAATCCGTATTTTCCGGGGTTAGCCGCATTGAATGCTTTTGACCATGCTGCAAGGTCATCCCATGTCTTGGGAAGTTCGCTTTCGCTGATCATTGCCTTGTTGTAGAACAGAGCATATGTCTCTGCAGATACAGGGTATCCGTACATAACACCGTCGTATGTGAGGGCTGTTGAACATGCACCGAGAACTGCATTTTTTACAGCTGCTGCATTTTCAGTGGGAAGAACGCTTCCTGCTGAAACCAGCTCACCCAGTTTGTCATGGGGAGCTGCAAAAACGTCAGCACCGACACCTGCAGGACCGTCAAGAGCGATCTGTCCGCAAGCATCACCAAGCTCTACATTCACGTAGTTGATTTTTACGTTAGGATGTTTTGCTGTAAAAGCTGCTCCAGCCTGTCTGATGAATTCATCAGGTCCGTTTGTTGATTCCCATACTGTGAGAACTACTTCATCTGATTTTGCGGGTTCTTTTTTTCCACCTGCAAACACTGTCATACATACTGCAGCGAGCAGCAGTACTGCCAAAAACTTTCTGTTCATTATTTCCTCCTGTAGAAACAGAACTTTCCGATTATATCTCAACTGCCATGCCGCAACGGGCAGCAGAAGAATCCCTGAAAACAAGGCTGTATCTGATCGCATTCCTGTCGGAAACATTTTCACCGGTGAGCTTCTTAAGCAGCAGTTCCGCCGCAGCCTTACCCGCCGCAGAGGCATCCGCATCCACCGCATGAATACATCCGTACCGTTCAAGCAGACTGCTGTTGTAAAGGGAAGCAACCTGCACATCATCCGGAACACGAAGGTTATTTTTCTCTATCCATTCCATAGCAAAAGAACAAAGGACATCATCCCCGAAAATCATGCAGTCAGGTCTGAAATCCGCATTCTCTGTCAGATTCCGAACCACATCTTCCGCAACATTGTTTTCCGCACAGATTTTACAGCAGACTCCTTTCTCACTGTACTTTGCCACAGCCTTCTCAAATCCGGCTTTTCTGAGCCTGTTTACCGTGATATCCAAAGATCCGCACAGCATAAGAAAACGGGTGCATCCTCTTTCTATCAGCTGTTCCGTGAAAGAGAAACTTGCTTCCTCATTGTCAGTGTCCACCTGACAGATCCCCTCTTCCGTTCCGGAACCGATAACGATAAAAGGCACTGAGCTTTCTTTAAGCAACCTGATTCTGCTGTCATCTTCCATAAGCCGTGTGATTATCACACCGTCTGCCTTGTTCTGCATGAGAACCCGTTTCAGATGATCTGTGGAATTGTCCTCAGAGACCAGAATCAGAGGATCATATCCCTTTGACGCAGCTTCCCTTGTAATTCCGGCAAGACATCTGTGGAAAAAAGGTATGTCGGAATACACGTTCTCATCCGGAAGAATCACCCCGATGTTGTAGGAGCGTGAGGTGGCAAGACCTTTTGCAACAATGTTCGGTCTGTAATCATGGTCGGCGGCATAATCCAGGACTTTCTTTCTAGTCTCCTCACTGATTCTTCCAGTACCTGAAAGAACTCTTGAGACTGTGGATTTGGATATTCCAAGTTCATCAGCAATGTCTTTCAATGTCATTGTTTTGAGAGAATTTTCACCTGAAGAATTGCGCAACCGATTGCTCATAACAATATGGTAAACCGGTTGCTCAATTCTGTCAAATGTTTTTTTTCAAAAAAAACAAAAAAAAATTCCCTGCAATACTGTTAACAGGTGACAGATGTTTCGACTTCATTCACCGCGTTCAGTCCACTCAGCATGACAGTTTTATGCCTCCACCATCGGGACATTTCATTCCGCCAGACATGACAGCTCTTTTTCAGGAATTGTTTCTTTTCATAGTAAGGACAATGGATTATACTGACTTCATGACAGTTTCTGATTCCCAAACAATTGAAAAAACAGCCTCACAGGTTGTGCAGGCAGTCCAGAATGTTTTTCTCGGCAAAGACGATGTGATCAAAATGCTTCTGACAGCTGTCTTCGCCGGCGGCCATGTTCTTCTTGAAGACGTTCCCGGAACCGGCAAAACAGTTCTGGCGAAAACTCTTGCAAAATCACTGGATCTGCCCTTTGCGCGCATCCAGTGCACACCGGATCTTATGCCTTCCGACATTACAGGAAGCTCCGTATGGTCGCCCAAAACAGGAGAGTTTTCTTTCCGTGCAGGGCCTGTGCTTACAAACCTGCTTCTGGTTGACGAACTTAACCGTGCAACACCGCGCACCCAGTCAGCACTTCTTGAGGCAATGGCAGAATCAAATGTCAGCGTTGATGGCGAGAACCATCCGATTTCAGAACCTTTTTTTGTGATTGCCACGGAAAACCCGGTTGAATCCGAGGGGACTTTTCCTCTTCCGGAAGCGCAGAAAGACAGATTCATGCTGTCCCTGAGCATTGGCTATCCTGAAGTCCAGACTGAGAAAGCAATCATTCTTGCAGACCGCAGTTCCCAGTCCACATTCACCGGACTCGCACCGGTCCTGAATGCGGAATCCATCATGGAATGCCGCAGATACTGCGCGAACATCCATGCTGACGAAAGTGTCCTTGATTATCTTCTTGCGATTGTTTCCGCAACAAGAAACGACACACGCATCAAAACAGGTATCTCACCCCGCGGTTCCATCGCGCTGTTCAAAGCAAGCCAGGCTTTTGCGGCAATCAGCGGACGCAGTTACATCACACCGGAAGACATAAAGACACTCTGTCTGCCTGTGTTCAGGAAGCGCCTGATCCTTTCAGGAGAAGCCCTCCTGCGCGGACACACTGCTGATTCAGTCACACAGGAACTGCTCGCAATGATTCCTGTTCCGGCTTTCAAACCCCACAAGTGATGAACCAGAAAATCCGGGCCAATCCGCTTTTCAAAAGTCTTCTCGTCCTGTCAGTGATTCTGTTCCTGGTGATACCGGTGGTTTCAGTGCGTTTTTTCTGCGGACTCTATCTTCTTGTCTACATTTTCAGTTACTGGCAGATCAGAACCGCGGAGAAATCACTTTTCGCACGGCATTCCGTCAGAACCCTGCGTCTTGCAAAAGGCGAACGGGTAACAGTCACGGTGTTCATTGAAAACCACAGTTTTCTGCCATTGTCCCTGTGCTATCTTTATGACAGCACGGGAAGCCTTTCCGTCGCCGCTGACGAAGGGCGCACAGTGTTCTCACTCCGTCCCTACGAAGTCAGGACTTTTTCATACAGCATACACGCAGGCAGCCGGGGCGCGTTTACAGTGGGACCCATCGCAATGGAATGCACGGACTGGTCGGGCATCTTCACACTTACAACAGTCTTTGATGACACTGTAAACGTAATTGTCCGTCCTGCCCGCTCAGACTACCTTCTGGAACTTACACCTCTTCAGGTTCAGGGCTCCCTTTACACACAGAATCCTTCCTTTGAGGACATCACAATGCGCCGTTCAGTCAGGCCCTACCAGAACGGAGACGAGATGCGCCGCATAAACTGGACGACCAGTGCCCGGATGGGAAGTTTCTACACAAATGAATTCCTTCACACATTCAACTGTCCCGTTTTTGTATTGCTGAATCTCTGTGCCCAAAGCTATCCCCTGGAGAAACGCTATGAATACACGGAGAAAGCAGTTGAACAGGCGGCGGCTGTCATAGAGCAGATTTCCCTTTACAGACAGAACTGCGGATTTGCCTGCTATGGATCAGTGGAAGGCATCAATGACAATCCCTTTGTCCCTTCCGGAGACTCATCGCTGGAGAAAATCAACAGTATTCTGGACATGCTTTCTATTGTACAGCGTAAAGATTATTCCGCAGAGAATGAGAATCCTGATGAATTCGAGAACAGAATCCGCTTCATGCTGCCTACAGGAGTAAAATTCATCAGGCTTGGTCCTGAAAGTGTGTGTACAGAAGGTGAACTTCTGCAGCTTCAAGGAGAATTGCCGTGGAAAAACGAATGATCACCTCGCTTCTTGGAATCTTCTCATCTTTTTTTACGATTCTGGCCTTTCTCTCTCTTATCCAGCGTTTTCTGCCGGATGTATATCTTTTCTCACCGGTGATTCTGCCCGCCTTTCTGATCATTGCAGGACTTTCCCTTGAGCTGGTCAACTTTATCCTTCAAAGCCGCGGCAGAACTCTGTCTTTTGCAGCCTTCATCCGTCTGCTGATCATCTTCTGTGTCCTGACAGGACTGGCATACAGATTCATTTTTCCTGACCAGAACATTGTCATCGGGATTCTCGCAGTTTTTCTTCAGCTGTCAATGACCCTGAATGTGTCATCCAGTTTTCTCAGCAATTATTTACTTATGGACAGAATCGACGAAAAACTGGCAGAGGATCAAAATTCCGAAAACCAGAACACAATGTCTTTCATTGAATTCCTCCATGACAACAGTGACCTTCTTGCAAAAAGCGGCCGGTCACTTAAGTCCGTGATGAGTTCCTTCTCCTTTGCCATGATCCTTGAGACACTTTTTGCCTGCGTCCTTGAGATTTCAGGCACAGAAATCGGTCTTATCCCATGGATTCTGGTTGGAATTTCCGACGGGCTGAATCTGGCAGGCTACTGGTACACATCTTTCCTGTACAAAGAACACAGTTTTTTCTCACTTTCTCTGCCCCAGATCCGTGAGTACACAAAACCACAGTTCCTGAACCGCTTTTTTGCGCCATTGATCGCCCTGATTCCAGCCGGCCTTTTTGCACTGATTCCCCTCCGTCTGGATTTTTCCTGGTTCTGGAGACTTCTTCTCAGACTTTCTGAACTGTTCCAGCTGAATGAAGAGGAAACCCGCCACCTGAACGAATTCATCCAGAGACAGACTCAGCAGAGTTTTCCTGACATTGTGCAGCAGGAGGCGCAGACATCTCCATCCAATGAGGCGCTCTCTGAGATCATCAGAAAAACTTTCATCATTATTGCAGTAACGGCACTCATTGTTTTTCTTGTTTCTCCGCTGTTCAGCAAGAAAGTGAGGGCTTTTCTGAAAGAGCGTAAACTTTTAAAGACAATCCGCAGTTTCTTTGCTTCAATTGCAGAATTTTTTGCAAGCCTTGGTAAAAAAGAGAAAAAAGATTACAGCCGCATGACAGAAAATCAGAAAAAGATTTCGCGCCATTTTGAGGAACTGGCAAAACTTGCGAAGAAATCGGAAGAAAAACGTAAAGAAATCAGTCGTCTCACAAGACTTTTTGTGCAGCTTACGGAACGAGGCGCAGAACTGGGGACAGTCTACACAAAGAATCTTGCGCCAAAAGAATATCTTCAGATGCTGGCAGAAAAAACTTCGGACTCCTGTAATGCAGAGGAGAATCTTCTGAAAGCTGGAACTCTTTTCGAGCAGTCCCTTTATGCAAAAGAACTGCTAACAGAAGAACAGGAAGCGGCCTATGAGGAAGCCGTAAAAAAATCCCTGAAGGAATTACCTGCCGCCAGTCCAGAGCAGCAGCAGGAACATTAAACTGAACGGAATCAACCGAAAAGAGGGACAATCAGCTGATAAGCCACCACAATCAGCAGAGCAGGAAGATAATTTGCAGTCTTGATTTTGCAGAGCCGCAGCAGGTTCAGTCCGATCATTATGATCATCACACCGCCGCATGCAGAAAGCTCTGTAAGCATCATATCGTTGATATATGGAGCAATGAAGGACGAAAGCAGGGTAAGCACACCCTGATACACAAAAATGCTCAGTGCTGAGAAAATTGTACCGATTCCCATTGAGGCGGCAAAAACAATTGCCATGAATCCGTCGAGAACCGATTTTGTAAAGATGATTGTGTAATCGTGTCTGATGCCGGCTTCAAAAGAGCCAAGGATTGCCATTGCACCGACGCAGAAAAGAACAGATGCGTTCAGAAAAGCATAGGCAAAATTCTTGCTGTTTCCCTGAGATTCAGCAGGCTTTTTCTGCACCATTTTCTCGATTTTGCCGCCAAGCTTAAGAATCGCTCCGTCAATATCAATCCAGGTACCAAGAATACCTCCCAGAATCAGAGAAAGTACGATACAGATGATGCTGTTGTACTTAAGTGCCATCTCGATTCCGAGAACCATTGTCACAATACCGGCCGCATTCTGCACCGTATTGGAAAATTCTTCTGTAATTCTGCGTGTAAAAAGGCAGCCTACGATAGAGCCTGCAATAACCGCAATACAATTGACAAATACCGCTAACATAATAATCCGACTTTATTCAAAAGTCCCTGTAAAATCAATAAACTCAATAGGAAAACGGAATTATCCATTCACGGACAGAATCTGAATCAAACTATAAAAAAACCACCAGTCAGACAGCAACTGCCAAAACCGCTAGCTAGCATCGCTACACGCGCAAGGCGGCAGGGGAACTATTACTCAGCCTTGTGAGTGTTTTTGCCAGTTGCCGCATTCCTTACCGTCCTTTTTATACATATTATTTTTTACTGTCCGTAGGGATTTTTCCGCTGGGATATTTCCGTAAAGAAAATGAAAAAAAAGCCTGCACCCGGAAAAAAATCCCAGATGCGGGCTTTATAAATCAGGATTCAAGGGACCGGCCGCGAAGGTCAGTCCTCAAGACTCAGAACTGATTACTTGCTTTTTTTTGCCTGTTTGGCAAATGTCTGGCAGCCTTCGATAACGAGGATTACAGCCAGAATTGCCATTGCAGCAGCGAAGCAGAGCTGGAACCAGTTGCCCCATACTGCAGCACCAGCACCGATAACTTTGCACTGGTTGATGACAGTGATCACAAGCTGTGTCAGTGTAGCTGCAAGCATGAATACCATAGGAATGTAGAACATTTTGTTGTTCTTTCCAACCTGGCCGAGCCATGCAGCAACTGCCATAAGAGCGATACCAGCCAGCAGCTGGTTTGCTGATCCGAAGAGAGCCCAGATTGCAGACAGTTTAAGACCACCGAGGATACATCCAACGATAACCATGAATGCTGTACCTACGAGAGGGTTTGCCAGAACTTTGCGTACAGGATTCTTTGCATCTTTCCATGTTGCCTCATCATCTTTAAGGAAGAGCTCACCGAACATGAAGCGGCTCAGACGTGTTGCTGAGTCAAGTGATGTAAGAGCGAATACAGATACAGCCAGTGTCAGCAGAGCGTTGATTGTGTTGTAGATTGAAGTTCCTTCAGCACCGAACATGATAGCAATACCGGCACCGAATGCTGCAGAAGGAGATCCGAATCCGTTTGCCTTGTATTTTGCCCATACCATACCGACAGCCAGCATAGAGATGATACCCAGAGCTGATTCGATCAACATTGAACCGTAACCGATAGCTTTGGCGTTCTTTTCGTTGTCAAGCTGTTTTGATGATGTACCGGAAGCGATCAAAGCATGGAAACCGGAACATGCACCACAGGCAACTGTAATGAACAGTGTGGGGAAAATGAAGCTTCCGTTTACTACCCAACCGTTGAAAGCAGGCAGTGTGAAAGAAGCTGTTCCTGTGAAAGAAGAGATCACGATACCGACAATAGCGATTGCCATCATAGCATACAGAAGGTATGAAGAAAGGTAGTCGCGGGGCTGGAGCATGATCCATACAGGAATCAGAGATGCAACTGCAATGTAAAGACCGATAAGAACGATCCATGTGTTGCGGTTAAGGGCAAGACCACAGTTCAGACCGAGAATAACGATTGCAACGATTGCAACAATTCCGATGATTGTGGCAGGAAGAGTCTTAACTCCGCATTTGTTTGTAAGGATACCGTAGATGATTGCGAGAACGATGAAGAGGAAAGAAATCATAGCTGTTGTCTGATTTCCTGTGGGGTTTGTAACAAATCCCATGGGAGCATCGTCAGCTGTAAGGAATGTACCTGCAACAACGTTTACGAAAGAAGCGATAACCAGGATCAGAACCAGCAGTGCGAAAATGATGAACAGTTTCTTTGCTTTTGTTCCCATTGATGATTTGATGATCTCACCAACAGATTTTCCGTCGTGACGGATAGAAGCAAACAGTGAACCGAAGTCCTGGAGTCCACCGAAGAAAATACCACCGACAATACACCACAGGAATACAGGAACCCATCCGAAAATTGCTGCCTGGATAGGACCGTTGATAGGACCGGCTCCGGCGATGGATGAGAAGTGGTGTCCCATAAGAACTGCCGGTTTGGCAGCTACGTAGTCAACACCGTCTTCCATTGTAAGAGCAGGTGTCTTTTTTGCAGGGTCGATTCCCCACTGCTTTGCAAGCCATGAGCCGTAGAAAACATAACCTACGACGAGCAAAGCGATAGCGGCAAGAATAATAATCAGTGCCATCTTTTTTTTTCCTCCTTTTAGGAAATAAAACAAAAATTATAAAAAGCTGTCAGCAGGGAAACATGTTCCTTACAGACCGCATTTTTTCATGAATTTTCTGATATAATCCTTTGTCTCCGCACCATGTGCATTGGAAAGGACTTTTCCAGATTTAAGATCCACAACAACCAGCTTGAAATTACTCCAACCGTAGATCATGAACTTATATGTCTTTGAGTAGCGGATTTTTCTGCAGTTCTCAGCGACAGCCTCATCCGCACTGTCACAGACAACAATCACCGTCACATCAGAATTCCTGTGCCCGTAATAGGGAACAACATCTTTCAGACCGTCTTCCCAGGCAAGTTTCGCCAGATCCGAAAGTTTTTCAAGGGATAAATTCTCCTCAGCTGCAAAGTACAGATGCTCAGCAGAATCAATGTCTGAGAGTTTTGCCGAATGAACAAGAAAATACTGTTCAACATGGGAGACAAATTTTGCCTCTGCCTTGAAAGGCGGAAGAATATCCTCTGAAATCAGATCGTAATATTCTTTGTACAGGGGAAGCAGTTTGTCCAGGAACTCAGATGATGTCATTTGTCAGAATCCTTTCCGTTTTTTTTCTTTTCCGGACATACAAGAATTGTGGCCGGAGATTTAAGCTTCAGTTCCTCAAGCAGAAGAATGCCCGCTTTTGCACCTGGCACACTGATCACGGCAACTTCCTGATCCTTCGAGTTATGGATCACAAGGTTCTCGACAGGAAGATCTCCTGATGCACAGCACATTTTTGCCGGAACAAGCAGAACTCTGCGGTATGCTCTGAATAAATCTGAATACTTGATGTAGTAGGTTTTCAACAGACGTTTGAAAAAAAGACAATGTTCACCCAATCTGATTACACCAATCTCGTGACCGGACTTGTAATCCTGAGACAACACCTTTGTTTCTTCAACTGATTCTTCGATCGGATAAAATTTCATAATTTCTCTGACTTTAAAAATATTAAATTTCTTTAATATTTTTTCAGATTATACTCCACATATGAAAACTTGGCAATATGAATTCAAGATTCTGAAATAATGACACGTATTTGTTTTCACTTTTTAAAAACCCGATGTATAATAGTCTAATAAAGTTCCCGGAGTTAAATTATGGAAGATATTGATTCAAGTTTCTTTTCCGCAGATTCCTCAAAGGCCTCATCAGTTGAGACCCAGCTTTCAAACAGTTTTTCATTCAAACAGGTCGGATCCCTTGCCCGCTACACAGAACCGGTTTCAGGCGAGAGCACACTGGACATGGTTGCCGAGATGTTCCAGAACCAGCCGGATCTTCAGGCTGTCCCTGTTGAGGAATTTGACCACGTTATCGGCGTGATTGACCGCAAGACCTGTGCCGCCGCGACAAACTCAGCATGGAAGCGCCTTACCGCAAGAAACGTCGGTGAATACGTCCAGCGTGTGAATACAGTCCTTTATGCCCAGGATTTCATTGAAAAAGTTCTGCAGAAAGTCTCTGCGATCAACAGAGAGCACGGCGTGATATTTTTCCCTGTCTTCAACAGCCGCAGTTTTCTGGGAATCGTCTCTCTGGACGACTTTCTTGAACGGATTGCAGACATCCGCGAACAGGATCTGCAGAAAGCCAGTGTGATCCAGCAGAATCTTCTGCCTCATGATGAGGATTTTGCACAGCTGCCATTTAAAATCACAGCCTGGAACAGAATGGCCAACGCTTTGGGCGGCGACTTCTATCAGGTGGAAAAACTTGATGAAAAGAAATATCTTGTGGGCTGCTACGATGTCTCAGGAAAAAACGTTGCCGCATCACTTCTCACAATTGCAGTGGGCTCTTTTTTCCGCACCCTCAAACTGATGGACCGGTCACTGAAAGACCCTGTGCAGATTATTTCCATGCTGGACAGATATCTGAACAACACTGTTCCGGTAGGCAACTTCATCACAGCCGCCATCTGTTATGCTGATCTGGAACGTGGCCAGCTTTATCTTTACAACTGCGGCCACACAACTGTGTACATAATGTTCAGGGATTCATTGGAAGACAGCAACGTAAAGGTCGCTTCAGTAAAACCCGGTCTGCCGCCTCTTGGAATGGGCGCTGTGGCAGAAAACCTTGCCGCTGACAAAGGTCTTGATCCCTCACAGAAGCCCTACGTCGCGCTGCCCATAAAAGCGGACATGCATCTTTCGCTTTATTCAGACGGCTTCACAGACATGCAGAACGATGACGGAACACGCTATGATGATGACAGGGCAAAAGATTTCTTTATGAAACTTTACAGAAAGCCTGCGTCTGAAATCAAAGACTCAGTAACGACATGCGTTACGGACTGGATTCAGAACGCAATGCTTCCTGATGATGTTACCGTTCTTGACATCCGGTTCTGATTTATTCAGCTTTTATTGATCCGTCGTCGTTGATTTTTGTAACACCCATACCACGGAGAATTGCAAGACCGGCGCGGCGGATACGATCCAGAGCTTCGTTCTTTGTTATCTCCAGATCACCGCTTGCAATAAGAGAAGCCATTCCGTGAGTAAACAGAACGATTGTCTGCATGAAAAAACGGGTGTCTTCAAAAGACAGGGAAAGATATCCGCTCAACTGTTCGCAGATATGACGGTTTCTGTCAGAATTCAGCATGGTGGCAAAACCAGCATGTTTTTTCTCCCCTTCACCACTCATTCTGAGAAATTTGAAAAGGTTCGGGTTTTCGATTGCAAGCTCAACATAGGCAAGTCCGACTTTTTCATATGACTGAACAGCCTCCGCATCATCAAAATCCATCTTATCATGAACAGAAGCCCATGCCGCTTCAATCAGTTCCCGTCTGAAGTTTTCCATGTTTCCGAAATGCCATGAAATTGGCTGTGTGGAACATTCCAGTTTTTTTGCAAGAGTACTGATAGTAATTGATTCATATCCCTCTGATTTAAGCATATCCAAAGCAGCTGCAAGAATCTTCTCTTTAGGAATTTTAGGTGATGAAGGCATCGCTTTCTCCGGTTGTTTATTTCGATTTTATATCGCCACATACCGGTTCTACAGCAGAAACAGGTTCTGATGTTTACCCGGCATCTGAACTATCATATCATTTACAGCATTTTTTTTCAAATCTGATTTTTTCAGGCGGACTTCCTTCAAGAAGTTTTATATGTTATTGTTTACTCATGTCAGGAAATACATTCGGAACGATTTTTAAAGTCACTACTTATGGAGAAAGCCACGGCGTTTCTTTAGGTGTTGTTATAGACGGAGTGCCCGCAGGCATCCCGATCAGTGCTGAGCGGATTCAGAAAGCCCTGGACAGGAGGAAGCCGGGCAAAAAAACTGATTCCGGCACAAACCATGCGGTTACGGCCCGTCAAGAAAGTGATGCAATGACTATTCTTTCCGGCGTTTTTGAAGGACTTTCAACTGGCACACCAATTGCGATGAACATTCCCAATACAAGCCAGCATTCTTCCGACTATGGGAATCTTGCGACCACATACCGTCCCGGACATGCAGACTATACCTACGACCAGAAATACGGAATCCGTGACTACAGAGGTGGAGGACGTTCCAGCGGGCGCGAGACTGCTGCCCGTGTTGCCGCAGGTGAAGTTGCCCGCATGGTTCTGGAAGCAGTTTTTCCCGCTGAAAAACCGGTTGTAACTGCTTACACAGCCGAAGCCTGCGGTATCAAAGCCGAGAAACGGGATTTTGCCGTTATTGAGCAGAACATGATGCGCGCTCCTGATAACGAAGCCGCAGCAAAAATGCTGGAAGCCGTTGCAGCACTTGCAAAAGATGGTGACAGTGCCGGTGGAATCATTGAGTGCGTTGTATCAGGCATTCCGGCAGGACTTGGCGAACCGGTTTTTGACAAACTGGATGCAGAACTGGCAAAAGCAATGCTTTCAGTCGGTGCGGTAAAAGGCATTGAGTTCGGCGCAGGCTTTGAAAGTGCCCGCATGAACGGCAGCACATGGAATGATGTGATGCGCAGCAATTCCGGAGATTCCCAGCCCCAGTTTCTGACAAATCATGCAGGCGGTATTCTGGGCGGCATTTCCAACGGCAACAATATTGTATTCCGTGTGGCAGTAAAACCTGTGCCCAGCATTTTCAAAGTCCAGCAGACTGTGGACAGAGACGGAAACAATGTTGATCTTCAGATAAAAGGCCGTCATGACGTGTGTCTCTGTCCGCGCATTGTCCCTGTGATCGAAGCAATGACAGCCATTGTACTTGCAGACATGGCACTCCGTCAGAAAAACGCACGCCCGTAACTTTTTCCGCAAAAAAAAACTGCCTTGAAACTGAAATGCATTCCACACTTCATTCAAGGCAGCCTTACAACTGAACAATCAGTTTATTACAGACCGGCGATTACCAGTAACTGTTGTACAGATCGCCGTATGCTCCGTAAATGTCACTGTAGGCATCCATCAGATTTTTGGTAGCATCCAGAGCATTCTTTGCGGAATCTCCATAGAGATTATCATAAACGTCACCGTATGCGTCCATCAGTTTTTTGGAAGCGTCAAGCGTATCTTTTGCGGAATCTCCATACATGCTTCCATAAACGTCGCTGTAGGCATCATAAATGTCACTGTAAGCATCATAATAATCATTGTAAATATCGCTGTAAGTGTCATAATAATCATTGTACAGATTGTTGTAAGTGTCGTACAGATCGCTGTAATCATTGTACAGATCGCTGTATGCATCGTAGTAATCATTGTACAGATCGCTGTATGCATCATAATAATCGTTGTACAGATCGCCATATGCTCCGTAAATGTCGCTGTAGGTATTGTAATAATCATTGTACAGATCATTCAGACCGTCAGCGTAGTCTGACCAGTAATCATAATCATCGTAATAACTGTCTGAGGAAGAAGCAGATTTTTTTGATGCATTCTGTGCGTTTGCATAAGCCCCTGTTTCATCCAGAGTACGTGCAAGACGGAATCCGACAGCGTCTGAATAAAAAGAAGGACTGGAAGAATCATATTCCTCAAGTTTACAGTAATATGAAGAATGATAATAATCTCCGCCCAGGTTATACTTGTATCCATATCCAGTATCATCTTCGGTCCATTCAGAAACGTTTCCGTTCATGTCATAAAGTCCGAGAGCATTGGGCAGCTTTGTTGCAACCTGATGGGTTCCTTCAGAATAATAACCGTCATACCATGCAAATTTATCCAGATCCCAGGAGTCGTCTGTTCCTGCATAGGAATACTCCCAGCCACCTTCATAACCGCCACGGGCTGCCATTTCCCATTCGGCACGTGTAGGAAGACGGAATCCTTTTTTGGAAAGGTCGCTTGTTACCACAGCAGATTCAATTTCATCTATACCCCATTTGTCTCTCTGGATTTTGGAAATCTGATAGACACACTCACTTTCACCGAAAATCAGTTTTGTAAGTTCATTACAGAAGTATACAGCATCGTACCAGGTGACCTGCTCAACAGGACGAAGATTCTGATTTTCCTTGCCGTTGGGATTGGAATTATAATAACTTGGGTTTCTCATCAAAACGTCGCGGTACAATTCCTGAGTGACTTCAGTAGGATAGATTGCATAACCGTAAAGTTCTGTAACACCATCTTTTCCGGCAAAATTTTCCAGAACACATTTTTCATCAGCAGGGATAACCACAACTTCATCAGCACAGAAAGTCTCAGCATCAAGTGCAATCTGCCATGCAGCATAAAGACTGACTGCTCCGGCTGTACCGGAAGAAACTTCTGATACGGGATTGCCAGCGAACATTTTGTCCGTGAACCAACCTTTGAAAACATAACCTTCACGTGAAGGTTCCTCAAGTTTCACAGCTTTTCCCTGTTCATAAGACTGGGGATTTGCAGGATTCTGAACACCACCGTTCAGCTCATAATAAATACCAAAAGAAGCAGCGCTGTCGCGGCTCATTCTTTTGGGCTGTGCGAAAGAAAGACCGGCACACAGAAGGACACACAGAAGTGCGGCAAAGATACGGTAATTTTTCATAACAACAGATATCTCCCAAATTAGTTTAAAGGCATTTAAATGCCTTTTTGCATTCTAGGATTTTAATGAAAAAGCTGCCCCGAAACAAGGCAGCTTTTAAAGATTCTGATTCACTCAGATTTATTTGAGGGTAGGCTCAACGGTACATGCATCAAGATCGGCACAGATCTGTTTCTTGTCCATTTTGCGTCCGATGAATACCATTTTCACCATGCGGTCACCCAGTTTTTCGTCCCAGTTTTTTGCGAACTCAGGGTCTGAGGCCAAGGCTTTCTTGATCTGATTTTTGGGTGCAGTCGCCATCCAGTCTCCGGAATAACCGGCTGTAATCTGACGGCCGGCCTGCTCAAGAATGTAGGCAGCATCATTGTCGTCAGCAAACCACACAATTCCTTTTGCACGGATGACAGCAGAGGGCCAGTTTTCGGCAAAATTTTCCAGTTTTGCGCGGTCAAAGGGACGGCGTGAATAGTACACGAAGGTACCGATTCCGTATTCTTCGGCCTCACCTTCCCCGTGATGGTGATGATGGTGGTGATGGTGACAGACACCGTGCTCATGGTCGCAGTCGGAGTGATCAAGTCCGTCATCGTCTTCATCCTCATCGTTATCGTCGTCATCGTGGTGATGGTGCTCATGCTCGTGATCATGATGATGATGCTCGTGCTCATGTTCGTCATGGTCATCATCATCGTCGTCATCGTCATGACCTGCATCGTGTTCTTCCAGTTTTTTAATCCATCCTGCAGTGGAATAGACTTTTTCAAAATCAAAACTGTCAGTTCCCAGAACATCAGACATTTCAACAACACCTTTCTGGGTCTCAATCATTTTTGCGCCGGGCTGCAGTGTCTTTACAACAGCTTTCACTTCATCCAGCTGTTCTTTTGAGACAAGGTCCGTCTTGTTGATAAGGATTGTGTTACAGAATTCAATCTGCTGGATAAGCAGTGCCTCAATGTCTTCTTCATCAAGGTCTTTCTTAAGAAGGGAGTTTCCGCTTCCGAATTCGGTGACCAGACGTGCTGCATCAACAACAGTAATGATGTTGTCCAGTTTGCAGACTGTGGGGATTGAGCGGTCGCCTGTCTCTCCGGAAAGAGCCATGATTGTCTGGGCAATCGGCATAGGTTCACAGATTCCGCTTGCTTCAATCAGGATGTAGTCAAACCGACCGTCTTTGCACAGAGTGACAATCTGATTCATAAGATCTGTCTTCAGAGTACAGCAGATACAACCGTTCTGCAGAGGCACGAGGGAATCTTTGTCTTCTTCTACAATACTTGCGCCTTTGGCAATCAGATCCGCATCAATATTCACTTCTCCGATATCATTTACGATAACGGCAACTTTGTAACCCTTCTGATTGTTCAGAATATAATTCAAAAGAGTAGTTTTTCCAGCCCCCAGATAACCGGTGAGCAATGTTACGGGAATAAGATTCTTCTTCATGAGAAAAATATAGTCTTTTTGCTGAATAACGGCAAGTTGAAACAAGCATTCATACTTGCTAAAATCAAAAATCAAGGATTATCAATGAATTCAATCAATTACGACCATTATTTTGACTGGGCTGCAACTGCTCCTGCCGATGCAGAAATACTCCGTTCCGCGCTGGAACAGTCTCTGGAACTTACTGCAAATCCATCCAGTGCCCACGCTGCCGGAATTGCCGCACGACACGCACTTGAGGACGCCCGAAAACGCTGTGCGAAAGTCCTCGGTGTCAAAGATACTCAGATTTTCTTCACATCTGGCGGAACAGAAGGCGACCAGATTCCGTTGCTGGCACTTCTTCAGCGTCCTGTCAAAGGCAGCATCATCATCAGCAGCATTGAGCATCCTGCAGTCCGGGAACAGGCTATGGCAATGAAAAACTGCGGATGGCAGATTATAAACGCACCCAGCAATGAACTGGGCATTGTGACAGCAGATGCAGTCCGTGCAAAACTCCGGGATGATACAGCACTTGTATGCATCATGGCCGTGAACAACGAGACAGGTGCAATACAGCCTGTGGAAGAAATAGCGGATGTCATCACTGAATGGGGAAAAGGACGGAAAAAACCCAAATTCCATGTGGACGGAGTTCAGGCAGTGGGAAAAATTCCAGTCAACCTGAAACACCCCGGAATCGACAGTTTTTCTTTAAGCGCACACAAAATCCGTGGGCCGCGGGGAATCGGACTCCTTTACCTTAAAGACAGAATTGAACCTTTCTTACGGGGCGGCGGCCAGGAAAGCGGCATCAGAAGCGGAACAGAGAACCTGTTCGGAGCCCTTGCCCTTGCTGCATGTCTTGAGAAATACGCCCTTCCAAATCCGGAACAGTCTGAGATTGCGGAACAGTTTGTAAAGAAACTTTCTGAGATGTCTTACTGTCACATTTTACCGGCAGGCCGTCTTGATCACCCGGAACTTTTTTCACCCGGTGTAGTCCAGGCAAGTTTTGACAACATTCCAGGAGAAGTGATGGTCCGCGCTTTAAGTGAAAAAGGTTTCTACATTTCAACAGGTTCCGCCTGCTCAACACGCAAACTCAGCCGCCCGATTCTTGCGGCAATGGGTGTTTCTGAAGATTTTGCACAGAATGCAGTGCGTTTTTCTTTCGGAAGCCACACTACTCTCGCTGCAATGGAAGAACTTATTCAGGTGGTGCGTCAGACGGCAGACATGTTCAATTAAACGTAACTGCTTGATTGCTTCTTTCGGCTACCGGCAAAAAAAAAGCTGCTTCCCTGCGTTTTCAAACACGCGGAGAAAGCAGCTTTTTTTGTTTAAGAAAACCGATCATTTTCTTTGGAACGCCTGCGATTTAACACAGGCGCCCAAAAAGCCAACCAGTTTTTCAGTCTGTAACCAGATCAGCTGTGTAATCCTCAGCTTTAACGGTCTGAGTGCTCTTCTCTTCATCAGAAGGCTTCCAGTTTTTGCGTGTTGCCGCAATGAAAGAACTTGAAATGAAAATTGAAGAATAAGCACCGCTCAACATACCGATCAGCAGAGCAAGAGCAAAGTCTTTCATGCTTCCAGATGTAAAGATGTACAGGGCACCGACAGCAAGCATTGTTGTAACAGTTGTGATGATTGAACGACTCAGTGTCTCAGACAGAGAAATGTTCAGAACTTCAGTGAACTTCTTGAACTTGATGATGCGGATGTTTTCACGCACGCGGTCAAGAATAACAACAGTTGCGTTGATTGAGTAACCGATGATTGTAAGAATTGCTGCCAGTGTGGTGGAAGTGAATTCCATCTGTGTAACAGAAATAAATGCGATCATGATCAGGCTGTCGTGGATAAGAGCAATAATTGCACCGAGTGCAAAGTCCCACTTGAAGCGGATTGCTGCGTAAACCCAGATCAGGACGAGTGTAATAAGTGCCAGCCAGATTGACTTGGAAGCCAGAGATTTTGAGAACTGTGAGCCCACAAA
Organism: Treponemataceae bacterium; assembly: GCA_045599005.1. Classification (GTDB taxonomy): domain Bacteria; phylum Spirochaetota; class Spirochaetia; order Treponematales; family Treponemataceae; genus Treponema_I. Next base: position 86,968 of record JAZRVF010000024.1, on the reverse strand, counting down.
GTCGGTCTGGGAAACAACAACATTGTCTGCACCGTATTTTGCTGTGAATGCAGCAAGAATTGTGTCCTGAATGTTTTTACTTGCAGCTTCGTCAGATCCGTCGTCACCTGCACGAATCTGGAATGTGTTCTCAGATTCAGAACCTGTCTGCTTTACTGAATAATCGTTCATGCCGGCAAAAAGCCCGCGGACTTCGTCAACACTTACAGCCTTGGGGTTTTCCGGAATGTAGTGCAGACGGTATGAAGCAGAAGACAGAGTTGATGATTCTGCAGAACTTCCGAAGAAGCCCTGTGCAGGAACGCTTGATGAAGCTTTTGCCTTTGCAGTGACACCTTCAACAGTGTTCATCGCACTTACCATGTCGCCTACAGTTGCATAGTCAATATAACCGAAAGAACGGGTTTCGTTTGAAGAACCTACACCTGTGATAATCAGGTCGATTCCCTGTGCATCAGCTTCTACAGTGACTGTAGAAGAGCCGACGTAAGACAGTTCGATGGCTGTAGGCGCAATCTGCACAGATTCAATCATACCGGGTTTGAAATCAATACCGAAATTGATTCCCTGGACGCAGAGAGAAACGATGCCGCCAAGAATCAGTACACCACTGATGATAACAGCCGGAACAAAAAATTTACTGAATTGAATAAGTTTCTTCATTATTTGATCCTCCAGCTGATGCTGACTTTTTCTTTTTTGCCTACGTCAGTTCCGAAGTCAAAGATAAGGCGTGAAACAACCAGAGCTGTGAATACAGAAGATACAACACCGATTGCCAAACTTACGGCAAATCCCTGGATTGTACCTGTTCCTAGCTGAGAAAGGAAGATGGCAGCAATGAATGTTGTGATATTAGAGTCCATGATTGCCCAGAATGCGCGGTCAAAACCGGCGCGTACCGCTGCAGCACGACCTTTTCCGTTGAGCAGTTCCTCTTTGATACGCTCAAAGATAATTACGTTGGCGTCAACTGCCATACCGATGGTAAGAATCATACCGGCAATACTTGAAAGAGAGACTGTCAGGTTGAAGGCAGAAAGAATACTGAACATCATGTAAAGGTTAAGAACCTGGGCAACAACAGCGTTGATACCTGCACCTTTGTAATAAATCAGCATGAAGATCATGACTGCAACCAGACCGATGATCAGAGCCATCAGACCTTCTTTGATTGCTTTCTCACCAAGTGATGCACCGATAACCTGCTGGCTTTCCACACTGAGCGGAACTGAGAGCCATGCTGTCTGCAGAACTTTCTGCAGGTTCTGGGCCTCGTCCAGTCCGAATCCGCTGATTGCTACCTGTCCGCCAGGAATGGCCTCACGGATGCGTGCATAGGACTTGACTTTGTCATCAGAAACGATGGCAAGGTTCTCGCCTACGTGAGCTGCTGTAAAGTCACCGAAGATTTCTGCACCTTCGCTGTCCAGAACCAGGTTTACCTGAGGTGAACTTGTGATTCCGTCTGTTCCAACAGCCGCATTCTTGATGTGCTGTCCGTCAAGAACAATTTCTTTCTTTACAACGAGATATCCTGTGCGTTCATCAAGACCATAATCATCTTTCTGGTACAGTCCGAGAACCTCACAGTCTGAAGGAATTACAGAAAGGTCAAGCAGTTCACCGTTTGCAGCGAATGTACGGGTAGGATTTGCAGCATAATATTCATTGAAAGCAGAAGTTGCGCTGTCATCAACAAGGCGGAAGTTAAGAATACCTTTACCCATGATGATTGAATTGATGCGGCTTGCATCGGCAGCACCGGGCATTTCAATATAGATGCGGTCTTCACCCTGTTTGCGGATTACCGGATCAGAAAGTCCGAAACGGTCAATGCGGCTTGTCAGGGTCTCGATTGCCTGCTCCATTGCACTTGCCTTGAAAGCTTCGATATCAACATCACCGCTGTCAAGAGATGCAAGAGCTGCATCCAGATCTGCCTTTACGATGATGCTCATACCACCTGACAGGTCCAGACCAAGCTTTACAGAGTTTGTATAGCGGCTCTTGTCTGCAAGAATCTTGTCGCGGTATTTGCCTTCGACGACAGTAAGCAGATCAGCTTTGTTTGAGAATGACCGAAGTACGTCACCTACAGTCATGTTTGAAGGAGCTTTCTTTCCCAAAGCCTTGTAATTTTTCTTGGCTTCGGAAACAAGGTAAGCATAGCTTGAATCAAGTGTGGCATTCGGAGTTGTTGTGAAAAGTTCAATGAGAGCCTCTACATCAGCGGATGCCTTAAGACTTGAGTAGTCCTTGATTTTTTCCAGTGAGCTGAGTGCCAGTGCCTGGTCTTCTTTTGTTGTCAGAGCATACCAGCTGATTGACGGCCACAAGAAGGCAAAACAAAGAGCAATAACCACCAGAATAATCAATAAACGGTTGCGTTTACTCATAAATCAATTTCTCCGGTTTTATTTTTTTTCTTCTGTTGAAGTTGTTTCTGATTTTTCTTCTGCAGGAGCTTCGATTGTTTCAGCAGGTTTTTCCTCTGATTCTTTCTTTTCTTTTGCAGCTTTTTTCTCTGCTTTTGCCTCGGCAGCTTTGTCAACAATTACATTTGCAATTGCAGAGCGACTGAATTCGATTTTGCAGCCGTCATCGACTTTAACCAAAACAGTGTGCTCTTTTGTTGAACTTACAGTTCCGTGAATACCACCGATAGTAACGACTTTGTCACCTTTCTTAAGAGCAGCAATCATTTTCTGTGTTTCTTTTTCTTTCTTGCGCTGTGGGCGAATCAGGAAAAAATAGAAAATAACGAAAATCAAAGCCATCATGATCAGAGTAGAACCAAGACTTCCACCCGGATCAGACTGCAACAAATAATTGAATTGCATAATGAATCCATCCTTTTTAAAAACTTTGCAGAATAAGTTATCATGATAGTCTTTTTTAGTCTAGGGTTATCCACTCAGGAAGGGTTTCACTTGAAACAGTCATTTCATTTGATTAAACTCCATATTGTTATGCTCACTTCATTAGCACTTGTCTTTCTGCTGGGATTTCTCGGTGCAGGACTTTTCAGCCTGATCAAACTGCCCAGAATCATAGGAATGCTTTTTACCGGCATCCTGATCGGTCCTTTCGTACTGAATCTTCTTGATCCTTCAATCCTGAGTCTGTCCGGCGACCTCCGGAAAATGGCACTGATCATAATATTGATCAAAGCAGGACTTTCCCTGGATATTTCAGATCTGAAAAAAGTTGGACGCCCCGCAGTGCTGATGTCTTTTCTGCCTGCCAGTTTTGAGATTCTTGCTTTTTACCTTTTCGCGCCATCAATCCTCGGCATTTCAAAAACCGAGGCTGCTGTGATGGGAGCCGTTCTTGGCGCTGTCTCTCCTGCAGTTGTCATTCCTCGCATGGTCAGTCTGATGGAAAACAGATGGGGAACAAAGAAAAGTATTCCCCAGATGATCATGGCCGGTGCCTCCTGCGATGACATTTTTGTAATAGTACTTTTCAGCGCATTTCTATCAATTGCACAGGGCGGAAGCGTCAGCGTCATGGATTTTGTGAATATTCCCGTCTCAATCCTTCTTGGAATCGCCGCAGGAATTCTTGCAGGATTCTGCGTTGCCTTCCTTTTTGAAAAATCCTTTACCCTGGGACGCAAAATCAGGAACAGCACAAAAGTGATAATAATCCTGGGAGTTTCCTTCCTTCTTATTGCTGTAGAAAACGGGCTTTCAGGAACTGTAGCACTTTCCGGCCTGCTTGCCGTAGTCGCCATGGCCTGCACCGTAAAAATCAGAAGTACCAGAGGAGTTTCTGCAAGACTTTCACAGAAATTCGGTAAACTCTGGATTGCCGCAGAAGTGATACTCTTCGTTCTTGTGGGTGCCGCAGTGGATATCCGATTCACTCTGGACGCAGGTCTTGCCGCCGTAGCAATGATTTTTATCGCTCTTGCAATACGTGCACTTGGAGTTTTTCTGTGTCTTCTCGGCACTCCCCTTTCGGCAAAGGAACGCCTTTTCTGCGTTATTGCATACCTGCCCAAAGCCACAGTTCAGGCGGCAATCGGTTCTGTCCCTCTTGCAATGGGTCTTCCCTGTGGAAAACTTGTCCTGGCAGTCGCAGTACTGGGCATTCTGATCACCGCACCTCTCGGAGCAATCGGTATCGATGCAACTTACAGACACCTTCTTACGAAAGATGAGTGATTTTCTTCCATTCATCCCTTGTTATAGAATAAGCAAAGGAAATTTCGTTCTTCGGATCAGAATATTCTTTTACCTTTTTCATTCCGTTGGCGATTGCAGTGGAATAAGAACCAATGTTCGTATACTTCATGTATGAATAAATCTCATCGTAATCAGTATTTGCAAAAAACCAGTCCCGGACTTTGCGGGCGGCCTCTTTTGCAAATCCCTGGCGCCAATATTTCTTATTGATGTGATATCCGATTTCCGGAAGAATTTCTCCGTCAATATTCTGAAGAGTTATTCCGCAGTCTCCGATGAATTCTCCGGTTTCTTTAAGTACCACCGCCCACAATCCGAATCCGTATTTCCGGTAATTGTCCAGATTCCATAAAATCCAGTTTTTTGTACGGTCTTTATCAAAAGGCGCAGGATAATGCTGCATCGTCTCCGCATCAGACACAATCTCTAACAAAGATTCAAAATCGTCCATTGTGTATTCACGAAGGACAAGTCTTTCGGTTTCCATAGTCATGATAAAATCTCCGAATTAAAAAAAATTGAGGATTGAAACACAGAACATAAGGGAAGAAAAAAAATAGAAGGAAAAAAGCGGACTAACGAGTCGGGCAAGCGGGATTTGAACCCGCGACCTCCAAGTCCCGAACCTGGCGCGCTACCAGCTGCGCTATTGCCCGATAAAAAAACCCATCACTAGGATGGGTTTAGCGGGAGCGACGGGGCTCGAACCCGCGATCTTCGGCTTGACAGGCCGACGCGATAACCAGCTTCGCTACGCCCCCGTGATGTTTAGTATATTACAGAAACCGAGATTTTTAGTCAATAGCTTTTGCAAATCTTTATAATTTTTTTTTCAGAGTGACATTCCATCTGTTCCAGAGTGTTCAATTTAATGACGCCGCGAAACACAGACAGCGGGGTTTGTTTTTTTAAGGAGTATAATGATGAAAAACAAATTAGCTTTATTCACATGCAGTTTCTGCATTGCCGCAATGCTTGTCACAGGATGTGCCAGTACACGGGATCCGGAACCCAGAGACCTGGAAAGTTCCGCAAAATCAAAAATACTGGACCACAAAGGAACAGAACTGGGCATCACAACACTTCCAGTCTGGGTAGACACATACATTCAGTCAGGAATAACAGGTCTTGAGAAACTTTCAGACTACAAGGACGATTACTGCTTTGTCGGAGAAGAGCACGTTACAAACCTGAACGCAGGTCTTGTCTGGGCAAAGAGTTTCGACATTCCCCAGGACATCGCAAGAAATGTCTCAAGCAGAGTTTCTGCCCTTTTCACCGGTGCGTCTTCCGGTTCTCCTGATGAAACCTACGGCATGTATTTTGAGTCAGTGGTAAAAACAATCTGCGATACAAGTTTTTCAGGAGCCAGAGAAGTTGCAAACTGGTGGGTTCAGGTAAGACGCTACGATCCTGACGTAAAGAAGCAGTACAGTGACAGTTATTCAATCTATGTTCTTTACACAATCCCCCGGGAACTGCTCGACCGCCAGGTACTGGATGTGATAGAAGCGCAGGAAAAGCTGGCAGATGTAAACGAGGCACAGTCCGTTGCGATTTCACAGGTTAAATCAATAATGCAGACACAGGGACTGTAAAACAGAGACACCATACAGTTTCATCAAATCCGGCAGACAAAAAAAAGCCGTTCCCAGGAAGTGGACTCCAAAAGTCACAGTTCAGGAACGGCTTCTTTTTTATCAGATTCTATCTATCAGCGTGCTTTTCCGCGTTTCTTTGAAGTAACATCGAAAATTACAGCAAGAAGAAGAACAAGACCTTTTACAGCACGCTGCCAGTTCATATCAACACCAAGAATTGACATACCGTTGTTCAGAATACCCATAAAGATAGCACCGATTACAGCACCACCTACAGTACCGGTTCCACCGTATGCTGAGGCGCCACCGATAAAGCAGGAAGCGATTGCATCCATTTCGTAGTTCTGGCCGGCTGTAGGAGCGGCAGAGTTCAGACGGGCTGCTACAACAAGAGCGGCAACACCAGAAAGGAAGCCCATGTTTGTGTATGCAAAGAACATAACGTTGTCTGTATTGACACCAGACAGGCGGGCAGCTTTCTCGTTACCACCGATAGCATAAAGATAGCGGCCGGGAATTGTGTTCTGTGTGAAATATCCGTAGCAGAGAACGATGATTGCAACCAGAACCAGAACGATCGGGATACCTTTGTCTTTTCCAAGAAGAACACCCAGTGCAATGATTACACCACAGAGAATCAGCTGTTTTGCAATGAAAGAACCCAATGACGGAACTGAGTAACCTTTGCTCTTTTTGCTTGCACGTCCGGCAAAGCCCATGACAAGAATCACTGCACAGATTACAACAGCAACAATCATTGTAACAATGAATGTGATCATTGCATTGTGGTCAATCAGAGCATAGAATTCTGCATCACTCATGAAATCTGTTGTCTGTTTAAGGAACAGGTTGGGCAGGTAGCTTGAGAAAATGTTCATGTACTGAGAAGGGAACGGAGAAATTGTCATACCGTTCAGGATCAGCAATGAGACACCGCGCCACAGAAGCATACCGGAAAGAGTACAGATGAAGGGCGGAATATGAACATAAGCAATCCACAGACCGTGCCATGCACCGACCAGAGTACCGATGATGAGACAGAGAATGATTGTGGGGATTACAGGCCAGTGCATATTGATGATCAGAGTTCCTGCAACCGCACCTACGAGACATACGATTGAACCGACTGAAAGATCGATGTTACCACCGGTGAGAATACAGAGCAGCATACCTGTTGCCAGAATAACAACGTATGCGTTCTGGTTGATGATGTTGGTAATGTTTGAGGGAGCAAAAAGAGATCCTTTGCCAGCCACTGAAATCAATACCTGAAAAAGAATGATTACTGCCAGAAGGACAAGAATCATTGTGTTGCCTTTTACAGCTTTTTTTACAGATTTTAATACATTCATTATTGTTTCCTCTGCTTTAGGTATATTACCTGCAAGAATTGATGATGCAGGTCATGATTTTTTCCTGATCTGCTTCTTTTGCGTCCATTTCCGCAATCATACGACCTTCATTCATAACATAAATGCGGTCACTCATTCCGAGAACTTCCGGCATTTCAGATGAAATCAGGATAACGGATTTTCCTTCTGCAACCATTCTGTTGATGATACAGTAGATTTCGTACTTCGCACCGACGTCAATACCACGTGTAGGCTCATCAAGAATCAGGATGTCAGGATCTGCAAACAGCCACTTTCCGAGAAGTACCTTCTGCATGTTTCCACCGGAAAGAGTACCCACGTCATCCAGAACAGAAGCGCATTTTGTGTGCATTGCCTTGGCTGTTTCTTCCGCAACCTGCTTTTCCTTGTCAAAGTTGATGATGTAATTCTTTGAGATTTTTTCAGGTTTTGCAGCGGTTGTATTCTTTGTGATTGATTCTGTCAGAATAAGTCCATTGCCCTTCCGGTCCTCAGTAACGTATGCAATTCCGCTTTTAATGGCTTCTTTTACATTGGGAAGTTCAATCTTTTTTCCGTTCAGAATGATTTCACCGGAAATGTTCGAACCGTAGGATTTTCCGAAAAGACTCATTGCCAGTTCAGTTCGTCCCGCACCCATAAGTCCTGAGATACCGAGAACCTCACCTTTTCTCAGGTTGAAGTTGACATTGTCACAGACTTTGATTCCCTCAAAAACCGGATGGTCAACATTCCAGTTTTTAACTTCGAGACAGACATCTCCAACATTTGAAGTGCGTTTCGGGAACCGGTCGGTAATGTCACGTCCTACCATTGCAGAAATAATCGTGTCCTCAGAGAAGGCATCAACTTTTTTGTCCAGAGTCTTGATCACCGCACCGTCACGGATAACAGTGATTTTGTCTGCAACGTAGGAAATTTCGTTCAGTTTATGTGAAATAATGATGGAAGTCATGCCCTGCTTTTTGAATTCAAGCATAAGATCCAGCAGATGTTTTGATTCTGTTTCGTTTAGGGAAGCAGTAGGTTCATCAAGAATCAGAAGGCGGACCTTCTTTCCAAGAGCTTTTGCAATTTCTACCAGCTGCTGTTTTCCTACACCGATATCTTTGATAAGAGTGTGGGAAGATTCTTTCAGACCGACCTGAGCAAGCAGTTTGTCTGCCTGATCATAAGTTTCTGCCCAATTGATACGCGAAGCTTTTCCCCGTTCATTTCCCAGGAACATGTTTTCTGCGATGGAAAGCAGCGGAACCAGTGCCAGTTCCTGGTGAATAATTACAATACCCAGTTTTTCACTGTCTTTAATCTTCTGAAATTTACAAATTTCACCGTCATAGATGATGTCGCCGTCATAGGTGCCATAGCCGTAAATTCCGGAAAGGACATTCATCAATGTAGATTTTCCGGCACCGTTCTCACCACAGAGAGCATGAATCTCGCCTTCTTCTACAGTAAGGTTGACATTGCTCAGAGCACGTACACCGGGAAACTCTTTGGTGATATTTTTCATTTCCAATAACGCTTTTGCCACTGGAATCTCCTATTTTTTCTGTTTTAAAACAGCAATTTTTCTGTCTCTGCCCAAATCTCTGCAGAAACAAAAAAGACTGAAAAAAAAGGCAGGACCGGCTAGAGTCCCGCCTTTATTCATTGCTTAATCAGCTTTTAATCTCAGAGCTGATCTGCTGAGTAGTATCCAGAATCAATCAACAGTTCTTTGTAGTTGTTGATGTCACCGAATACGGGTTCACAAAGGAATGAAGGAATGATTCCTGTTCCGTTGTCGTATGTTTTTGTGTCGTTGATGTCAGGTGTTGTTCCTGTAAGGATTGCGTCAACCATACCAACAACTTTTGCAGCCAGTGTACGTGTATCTTTGAATACTGACATAGCCTGTGTTCCAGCGATCATGTTCTTTACAGAAACGATATCGCAGTCCTGACCTGTGATGATCGGGAAGTCAGCTTTTGTGTAACCAGCTGCAATCAGAGCGTTTGTGATACCCATTGCACATGAGTCGTTTGAAGAATATACAGCATCAAGTCTTGTTGCACGGGGACCATAGTTGTTTGATGTAATCAGGTTCTCCATGCGTTTCTGAGCTTCTTCTGTTGACCAGTTGAGTGTTGCACACTGTGCTTTTGCTGTCTGTCCTGAGAGACATACCAGAACACCGCTTTCCAGGTAAGGAGTAAGAACGTCCATAGCACCACCGAAGAAGAAGTTGATGTTGTTGTCATCAGGTGAACCTGTGAAGAATTCGATGTAAGCAGGATCGTCTGCTGTGCGTGTCTTCAGGTTGAGGTTTTCTACGAGGTAGTCACCCTGGATTGTACCGACTTTGTAGTTGTCGAATGTTGCATAATATGTAACAGCATTGCTGTTCATGATAAGGCGGTCATAAGCAATAACGGGAATGCGTTTTGCTTTTGCATTGTCAAGAGCGTTCTTGAGAGCAGAACCGTCGATAGCTGCAATAACGAGAACTTTGCAGTCACCTGTAATCATGTTCTCAATCTGAGAAACCTGTGTAGCAATTTCGTTGTTTGCGTACTGGAGGTCGACATCGTAACCAGCTGCTTCCAGCTGTGACTTCATGTTTGCACCGTCCTGGTTCCAGCGCTGCAGGTCTTTAGTAGGCATTGAAACACCAACTTTAACTTTCTTTGCTGCAGCAGCTTCTGTTTTACCGCCAGCAAATACACTGGTAAGTGCAAGACAGAGCACCAGTGCAACAGCCATGAATTTTTTCATTTGAATCTCCTCGTTCCGTCGAAAGACAGAACATTTAAATGTGTGTTACGCAGTGAAGATCATTTCTCACGCGTAAGGAAAGTGTAATCCCTGTTTTTAAATTTTGTCAAACAAATTTCGCTTTTTTTGTGAAAAAGATAATCATTTTTGTACTATTCCGATTTTTTTTTGAGACAGTTTATGGAAGATGTTTCGACTGCGCTCAACATGACAGGTTGTTCATGCTCAACATGACAGGCTGTTCATGCGCGCAACATTACCGGTTTGTCAGACACCGGGTTTATCTGCGCAACATGACGAGTTTTGTCAGTAATCGGGTTCATCTGCGCAACATGACAGGTTTGTCAGTCATAGTGTTCATTCGCGCAAGCGGACAGGTTTGTCAGTTACCCTGCCGCTGGACATAAGTGACTTTCGGGCGCATCACAATCTCAACACGCCGGTTTCTGGCACGGCCTTCTTCAGTAGAGTTATCACCGATGGGTTTGGTTCCGCCGTAACCTCTGGCTTCAAAACCGGATCCTTCCAGTCCGCCGGCTTTAAGCAGTTCCACAATCGTTTCTGCACGCTCGTAGGAAAGCTGCATCTCGCCATCAGGTTTACCGACTGCGGCACAGTGTCCTTCAACAAGGAAGGAGTATTCGTCAATATCTGCAATATCAAGAAGTTTTTTTATGATCAGCGCGAGTCTGTCATTTTCCTCAGGAAGAAGTTTCGCAGAATCCGGGTAGAAATTCAGGTCCTCAATGGAGATGTGGATTCCGTCTGATTCATCGGAAATGTTCACGTCATCAATTCTGCGCTCATAATGGAACTGTTCCAGCTGATCATAGACCGTGTAGTAGGAGCGGTTCTTCTCCGGTGCGCCAACAGCATGGAAAAGCATCTCCTCATCCAGCAGGATAACGATTCTTCCCTGGTTCAGAAGCTCAAGGTTTTCCGGAACAGACAGAATACGGAGCGCGTCATTGCGGGAGATCACAGGGTCGGTACGGAAGGTTCCGAAAATCTTACGGGCTGAGATTCTGAGAGGAGAAATTCCCACCCTGTCCTGATAAAGACTTTCGTCATCACTGGAGGAATAGACGACAATTCCGCTTTTTCTCGCCGCATCAGCATTCATCATATTGCGTTCGTAAAGCAGTTCCATTGTCTCGTCCCAGATTTTCGGGAAAAAGCACGGCTCTCCGCGGGCTTCAACAAATTCGCCCTGAACGGGAAGACTTCCACGTGCGTCAATAATGATTCCAGTGTATTTTCTGGATGCGACGGTCTCAATGGGCAATGTAGGTGAATATGGCGTGTTATGTTTCACCATCAAGGCACCAACCTGGTTCAGGCTGAAAGAATGCTCCACACTGATTGTTTCCAGATCCGCAGAAAAAACCGCCGGTTTAGCATTTCCGCCGCTCATGACGGATGCAATCTGATCCAGTGTGATGGAACTCTGCAGGACCATGTCTGCCACTGTGCTGGAAGAATCTACACGGAGAGAAAGAAAAGGATCTTTCAGGAGAGAGGGAATGAGAGACTGGATACGGCGGGCGGCCCCACTTCTGAGGGATGGGAGCGGCAGAGAGGTGTTCAGGTTTTCAAGGGAAACATTTGACAGAAACTGCTGTTTTTCCCAGTCGACCATACTTGATGACTGGGCGTTCTGTGAAAAAATCAGTGCTGATGAGAACAGAAGTGTAAAAAGACAGACGGAAAAACCTTTGAAATTCAAGAAAAACTCCCTGTGAATGCCGGCAAAAAAGTGACCTGATGGCACGAAATTACTTTGTCACTGAATTTATCGGCACAAAAAGTTTTGTCCCGATATGCAGAATATCATTTTCTTTGATATTGTTTTCCTGACAGAGGGCATTTACAGTGGTTCCGTAACGGCGTGAGATTCCCCACAGAGTGTCTCCCTGTTTTACCACGTAAATATCCGCTGAATAAACGTCCAGACTTTTGAGAGCAGAGGAGACAGCGGCGGCATCCCTTGAAAGCACACGGAGATCGTAATGCTGCGCATAGGGAGTGACAGAGTACAGAAGTCCCGGGTTAAGGAACCTGAAAGTCTCGCATTTGATTCCTGTGGCTTCTGCAAGTTTTTCAAGATCCACCTGCCGTTCAACAGGAACAGTTGCAAAATCAAAATCGTATTCATCAGTGTAAGCGGGAAGATCAACTCCGTACCAGGCACTGTTTGTGACAAGATCCGCAACAGCAAGAAACTTCGGAACGTAATTCTTTGTCTCTGTCTTGAGCAGTCCTGCATCAGCCAGCTGCCAGAAAGTTTTCAGGCCGGAGGACGCCATCAGACGGGAAAGCCCGCCGAGTCCCATATTGTACGCAGCAAGAGCAAGGCTCCAGTCACCGAAATAATTGTAGTTTTCCTTCAGTTTTTTAAGGGCTGCATCTGTTGAACTCCATGGATCCTTCCGCTGGTCAATCCAGTCATTCTTCATGAGATAGCCGCCTATGCTGTTTTCCATGAACTGCCAGAGCCCTACAGCACCGGATTTGGACACAGCCTTGTAATTGAAATTGGATTCAATCACAGGAAGGAATTCAAGACACTGAGGCATTCCGTATTCTGCAAGTTTCTTACGGATATACGGGCGGTAGACCTGGGCAGTGTCCAGAATGTTTTTAAGCCAGGAAACACCGAAGTTCGATGAAAACTCGGAGATATATTTGTCTATAAGCTGATGGGAAGGGAAATCAATTTCAAGGGGGATATATTCGACTTCCGGAAAGGGGGCGGATTCCGGGGGCAGATCAGTTTCGACAGGTCCAGAAGAGTCTGCTTCCACAGTTACAGATTCCGGCTGAACCGACTGTTCCTCAGGAAGTTCTGATAATTCCGGGACAGACTGAAGTGTCTGGGCAGAAAGAAAAACAGTGGAAAAACACAGGAAAAGAAGCGGAAGGATTTTTTTCAAAGCTTTTCTCCGAAATAAATGCCTGCCCATTCCCAACGTCCGTGGATCTCAGGGTCAATGGGGAAATTGACTTTGCGGAAATAGAGGTACCAGACATTTACGTAACTGCTCCAGCCCCAGGTGCGGAGGTAAGCCTCATTAGGTGTTGTGGAATTGTCAAGATCAGCGTTGTAGCGGATTCTGTTTCCCTGCATGAAGTCACGCATCGAGAAGTTTGCGATACTGTTTTCCATGTCCTGACTCTGCCGCCATGACATAGAAAAGAAATTGACCTTTGAACGGTACTTGTCCAGCGTGTTGTAGTCATACCAGGAAATACCGCGCTTTACGGAAGCGACAAGATCATCCAGAGTCTCAAAAGTCCAGTCCTTGGAAGACTTGTTGAAGTCAATCAGATATTTTGCATCTGCGTAGGCAGACGGAATTCCTGCGATCTGGATTTCCGCCGCATCACTCCGTTCAAGAAAATCCGAATAAGATTTCAGGCTCTGGGTCCATTCACCGAGTTTCTCGTATTCCACGGCAAGGCGGACAAGAAGCTCAGTCCGGTTCACCTCATCCGGGTATTCAGTCAGAAGCCGTGTAAAATAATCAACCCGGTCCTGAGGATTGGTTGAAATCTGAATCAGATTCTGCAGACACAGAAGATGAACCGAATTGTTCTTTACAATCAGATCGTCATAATTCTTGATGATACGTTCGAAATACCGCTCCGCAACAGCTTCATTGCCCAGTTTCTGATAGCTGTAGGCAGTCATCAGAAGCCAGTAAGAATTGTATCTGTCATCCTGATGGGAATTTATGTAATTTGTCAAAAAAACAATGAGTCCGTGATATTCCCTGCTGTTGAGCATGTTCTGGGCAATCTGGTTGATCACGGAAAAACGGCTCTCTTCTGCAAGCGTCTCATCTTGAAGCAATGTAACAAGATGTTCTCGTGAGTCTGTCTGTTTTTTTACCGAACATGATGAAAAAAGCAATGAAACTGAAAGCGCGGCAAAGATAAAAATACGCGTTTTTTTGGACATGGCGCGATTTTATCAGTGTTTGATGTTGTTGTAAAGACTTGCTCTTCGTGATATTCTATGAGAATGAACGATAATAGAAGAAACTCTGATCAGAAGACAGAAAAATCAAAATCCTACAGTTTTGTGATGGCCATCGGATTAGGTCTTATTTCAGGAGGAATTCTTCTTCTGCTGCTTCTACAGACAAATAATGTGCCTGTGGTTGCTCTTGCCCAGACTGTTCTTTCCATGGCAATCGGTGTGATTGCTCTCTACAGAGGATTCATTCCGGAAAAATCAACATGGCGCCTTTTCGCAGGTTTCTCACTTACCTGCACCAGCATCGTCCTTTTTGCCGCAAACACAGATCTGATTTCATTCACTCTGTTAAATCTCTGGCCCTGCATTGTCATTGCCGTAGGTATCTCATTCACATTATCAGCCGTCATCGCACAGAGACAGCTTCCGCTCCGTTTTCTTGTTCTGTCAATCTCATTTGTGCTGATGGGCATTGTTTTTCTTCTTTTCTCCACCCATGTCATCACTGTTCCCTTCAGAAGAGTTGCCGCACGTCTGTGGCCTGTCCTTCTGATTCTGATCGGAATTTTTCTGCTGTTTGTCTTTCAGTATCTGAAAAAGAACCAGTCCGTTGGAGATGTAAGTTTTTATGACGACAGCGACGAAGACGATTAGCCGTTTACTGGCTTGTCTGCCTTTGATCGCGCTGCTGGTCCTGTCTGGCTGTGCATCAAAGCCGCCTGACAGTGATTCTGCAGAAATGGAGAAAGCAGAAGTTTCGCCCGGAACTGCGGCAGATGCTTCCCTTCCCGAAAAGAAAATCCCGGCTCCGGCTGCACAGGAAACACCGGCGAAAAAAACTGATCCCATTGATAAATCAGATTCTCAAGAAAGTCCCGCTGTTTCTGGCACGGAAAAAGAGGAAAAGACTGCAGAAGAAAACGTGGAGCCTTCGGAACATGGACAGCCCGCTGTTTCCGCGGAATCCGAGCCGGTTAAGACACAGGAACCTGATAACCAGGAAACTCATGCCGTAAGTCTTTCCACTGTTCTGATGACTGTCCGTAAAACTGACGAAACAGTGCTGAAAGATGCCCGCACAGGTTCTCCTTCATCAATACGCCGTGCTGTGGAAACGCTTCGAAAACAGGAAAACAGTTACACTCAGGAAGAAATCGACATTCTGGTAAGCGTGACTGCATTCATGAATTATGCATGGAAATCCGAAGCGGTTACATGGTCTGTTCCTGAATCGGAGGAGACTGACTACACTGCCATTGTTGATTCAGTCCGGCGCGGAATTTATGACACCAACGGCGGATCCGGTGACTTTTTCAGGCAGGTTCTGCCATCGCTCATCCTGTGCTCTTCCTCCGCACAGACAAATTACTACGATGATGCGATGTATATGCTGAACCTTGCAGTAAAAGACAATCCTGACTCAGTAATAGCAAATTATCTTCTGGGACTTCTTTACCGGCGTATCGGGGATATTGAAAACTCCTTTCAGTATATCAGGAAAGCCTATGAAGGATCTGACACCACTTTTGAGATTCAATATGAATACTGCGGACTCCTTATGGAGAAAAAACAGTTCGCTGACGCATATTCGCTTTCTCTTCAGCTTCTCAGAAAAAAAAGCACTTCCGATATTCAGAAACTCTGTGCAGATTCAGCCTTTTATTCAGGAAACATGGACGGAGCGGAACAATATGTAGCTCAGATTCTGCTTGCAGAACCGGAAAACATAAAATACATCATGATGCGTGCACAGATTCTTTTTTCCAGAGGTGAATACCTGAAAGCCTCATCGCTTCTGGATGTCTATGCAAAGACTGACAGGACAGGACTTGATTACCTGCTTCTACGCGCACGGGTCCAGATTCAATGGAACAAAAACAACAATGCAGCCGCCGCAACAATGCAGACAGCCCTTCAGCTTTATCCGGAAAACACGGATGTCCTTCTTCTTGCGGCAGAACTGGCGGTGGAAACAGATGCACGTATCGGAGGCTTTGATGCTGGTACACTGATTGAGCGGGTCCTGGAAAAAGACGGCGGCAACATGAAAGCGCTGCGTCTCAAAGTGAACCGGGCGGTACAGGATTCCAACTGGGATGAGGCCTTCGCATCAAGCCAGATTATCTCTGAAAAAATCGGCAGAGAAGACAGCGAATACATGTCTGTGACTCTGACACATGCGACAATCTGTCTTAATCTTGGAATGATTTCTGATGCGGACACAATAATCAATGAACTATACAGTTCCTACCCGAACAATGAGGATGTTCAGCTTGCATACATCAATCTTCTGATTGCAACAGGCAAAAAAGCCCAGGCACTTTCACTGATCAATTCACTGCTGCAGGGCGCACAGAATGCTGCTTCTGCAAAAAAACGCAGCACCCTTTTTTATCAGCGAAGCCGTCTGCAGCCGGATGCAACGGAAGAACTGAATGACCTCCGTTCAAGTCTGACTGCAAATCCGAGAAACCAGGACACACTGTTTGCGCTTTACCGGTATTATTATAACCGGCTGGATTATCGCAAAGCCCAGTATTATCTGAAGCAGCTGATTGCTCTTGATTCAGGCAATTCTGAATACCTGCGTCTGAGCGCGGAACTGGATCAGCATCTGTAAGGAGTTTTTTCATTTTTCTTCCATATTATCTGATCAATATAATCAATGTTTTTATGAGATTTTTACCAGAGTAAAGCAAAAGTTCTCGACTATACGGTTTTATTTTCTTATATTCTAAAGTGAGGTATTTATGAGTGATAACAACAACAAAGGGCCGGATAAAAACGATCCTTATAACTTTTTCAAACTTTCACCGGAACCGGGAAACAACAAGAACAACAACAGGAAAAAGATTCCATTCTGGATTATTATTATTGCTGTTGTAGCAGTTTTGCTTCTTGCAAACTTCTTTCTGATGAACAGGAGTTCTTCTGACCTGATTTCTTTCTCAGCTTTCCGCGAACTGGTTGAAAACGGAACAATCGTTCAGGTTAAAATCAGCGATTCCTATTTTACCGGTTATTCCCAGAGTTATTTTTATGGGCAGGGAAGCGGAACTTCCAGTTCTACATCACTTTTCAGTTCGTCCAATTATTCTCAGAACGGAATCTACCGAACCGGTGCTCTCCTGACTGAAGATTTTCTGAATCTGATGGACAGCAAAGGCGTTGTTTATGAGGTTGTTGTCCAACAGAGCAGTTATCTCCGTGATTTCATTCTGTCCTGGGTAATTCCGCTGGTATTCTTTATCGTGATCTGGCGGCTGATTTTCAAGAAAATGGGAGGCGGACTGGGAGGAAGCATGTTCGGAGTCGGCGGCAACCACACTATGGCTGTGGAAGAAGGACAGGTAAAGACCCGTTTTTCTGACGTTGCCGGCGTTGATGAAGCAAAAGAAGAACTGATAGAAGTTGTAGATTTCCTTAAATCACCGAAAAAATACACCGACATCGGCGGTAAAATTCCGAAGGGAGTTCTTCTTGTAGGACCTCCGGGAACTGGAAAGACTTTGCTTGCACGTGCCGTTGCAGGTGAGGCAGGCGTTCCCTTTTTCAGGATCAGCGGTTCTGACTTTGTTGAGATGTTCGTAGGTGTGGGTGCAAGCCGTGTCCGCGACCTGTTCAAGCAGGCCCGTGACAAAGCCCCCTGTATCGTTTTTATTGACGAGCTGGATGCCATCGGAAAAAGCCGTATCAATTCCATCAGCGGTGGCAATGACGAACGTGAACAGACACTGAACCAGCTGCTGGTTGAAATGGACGGTTTTGACAATTCAAAAGGCTTGATTCTGCTGGCTGCTACAAACCGCCCTGACGTACTGGATCCGGCACTTCTCCGCCCGGGACGTTTTGACCGTCAGGTTGTAGTTGACCGCCCGGACGTTAAAGGACGTGAAGCGATTCTGAAGATTCACTCCAAAAACGTAAAGATGGGCAGCGATGTGGATCTTGCGGCAATTGCCCGTACAACAAGCGGTTTTGCAGGTGCAGAGCTGGCAAATGTTGTAAACGAGGCAGCTCTTCTTGCAGTCCGTGCGGGCCGCAAACAGGTTACAATGGAAGACTTTGATGAAGCTGTGGAAAAATCTGTGGCAGGTCTTCAGAAAAAGAACCGTGTCATCAAAGAAAAGGAACGCAGAACTGTTGCATTCCACGAAACGGGACATGCTCTTGTTGCCGCCTTTACAGAGGGTGCAGACAAAGTTCATAAGATCAGTATTGTTCCGCGCGGTGTTGCGGCACTTGGTTATACATTGCAGATGCCGGAGGAAGACCGTTATCTCCGCACTGAAAAAGAGCTGCTGGGCGAAGTGGACGTACTTCTGGGCGGCCGGGCAGCAGAACAGATTATCTTCGGAGAGATCTCGACAGGTGCCGGAAACGACCTTCAGCGTGCAACTGACATTCTGCGCCGCATGATTACAGACTACGGAATGAGCAGTAAATTCCGCAATGTTGTTCTTTCCCAGAGAGGTAGCGGTTACGGAGCCGCAGAACCTCAGCTGGTCCGCGATTATTCAGAGAATACACAGACCTGGATTGATGAAGAACTGGGCCGCCTGATGCAGGAACGTTATGATTACGTAATGAAACTCCTGAACAATAAGCACCAGCTTCTGGATTACATTGCGAACCGTCTGCTGGAAAAAGAAATTATGGAAGAGGCTGAGTTTGAAGACATTGTAAAAGCACAGGCTCACCTTGAGGAAGCAGCTGCACAGGCTGTTACCGATGCCGGGAAACAGGAATCAGATACTGCGGAAACTGCAGCTGATCCTGAATAACAGACATAAAAAAGCAAAATAAAAGCCACTTTTCAAAGGTGTTTTTGAAGAGTGGCTTTTTTTTATCAGACAATCGGTTAATTGGATTACTTTTTAAGAATCCAGCCTACAAGACCTACAATCCATCCTGCAATAATCATGTAGAAACCGAAAGAAGCATGGTTAAGGAATCCTTCTGCAATCCATTTATAGAATGAATTCTGTGTCATTGCGATATAAAGGACGACACCGCCGGCAATGGAAACCAGAAGAGCCAGCAGACGGAAAGTTCCCATGTTCTTACCTTTGAGGAAACAGAGTAAAGCTCCCGCAACAGCGCCTGCGAAAATCAGGATGGCACCGATATTTACAGTGCTGAATCCGTTGTCACTGGTTTTGATGAAGTTAAAACCGTTTGAAGAAGACTTGATAAGCCCGCCTACTGCATTCAATGCGAACACTGGGCAGCAGAACCCTACGATAACGAGAGCCACACCTATCAGATAAACAATACTGAGTTTAGCAGATTTTTTTGCCATTTTATTCCTCCTATACAAACACCGCAAAAGCGGCGGTTTTCACAAATCAGACGGAAACTGTCCCGGCCAACACCTTCTGGTAATCATCATAATTTTTTCTGAGCAATTCCGGAGTATTCAGTTCGTAGGGACATTTTGTGCGGCATTTTCCACAGCCTGTACACTTCTGGATGTCTGACATGGCCTGCTGCCAGTGTTCAGAAAGCCATCCCTTTGAAGGTGCGCGCCGGAGCATCAGTGACATTCGGGCACACTGATTGATGACGATTCCCTGAGGACAGGGCATGCAGTATCCGCATCCACGGCAGAAATCACCGTTCAGTTCAGACCTGTCCTTCTCAATGATTCCACGGACTTCATCATCCATTTCGGCAGGATTGTCAAAAAAGGACAGCCACTGGTCAAGTTCTTCCTGGCGCTGGATTCCCCAGATCGGGACCACATTGTCGTACTGGGAGACAAAAGCAAAGGCTGCTTTGGCACTGGTAATGAGTCCGCCGGCCAGAGCCTTCATGGCAATGAAGCCCACTCCCTTTTCCCTGCAGCGCTCAACCAGTGCAAGTTCTCTTGGTGACGACAGGTAACTGAAAGGAAACTGCAGCGTCTCGTAAAGTCCGCTGTCCACGGCTTCTTCCGCCACTCCAATTTTGTGGGCCGTGATTCCTATATGGCGGATTCTTCCCTGTTTCTTAAGGTTCTGCATGCACTCATACATTCCTGTTCCGTCTCCGGGCCGCCACACTCTGTCCGCACAATGAAACTGGTAGATATCAACATAATCCGTTTTAAGAAGCCTTAAGGAAGTCTCGAAGTGTTCCATAAGCTCCTCAGGAGTCTTTGCACCGGATTTTGTAGCAATGATTATGTTCTGACGGACATCACTCAAAGCAATGCCGACTTTTTCCTCACTGTCTGAATATGCACGGGCAGTATCAAAAAAAGTCATGCCCCCTTGATAAGCCTGCTGCAGAAGAGAAACAGCAGTTTCAACATTATCCCGCTGGATCGGAAGAGCTCCGAAGGCATTCTGAGGGACTTCAATACCTGTATTGCCAAGTTTTACCATTTTCATGAATTTGATTGTATCACAATTTGAATAAAGACGCAAAATTTTCACAAAAATATCCAGTTTCTCCATTTCTGATAATAATCTGCAAAGATAAAAACTATTTTTTCTTTTCAATTGATAATCCGAAAATCATTCGCTATATTAGTTTCTGTACTTTAGAATTTAAACGAAGATCAGTTCTTCGGATTTAGGAGTTTTTATGAAGAAAATTATTCCCGTACTGGCATGTGTTCTTGCAGCAGCGCTTCTTACTTCATGTGCAAGCACAAAAATTGAGCGTTCATCTGATGTTGCCATCAAAACCCCAAAACGTCTTATCACAGACTATCAGGGTGCTGAGCTTGGCCGTGAGCTTCCTCTGTGGGTTGACGCAGCTGCCGGCGGTGAGACAGAAGCACTCAAAGCGGCACTCGGAAAAGAAGACTACAAAATCTGGATTCTTCAGAACCGTGGTGATGAACTGAAAGGTCTTATCTTCATGAGCGACAACTTCGATGTCCAGACACAGGTTGCAAATTCAATTGCCCAGAATGTAAGCGATGCAGCTGCACGTGCACAGGATGCAAGCGACGGAAAGATGAAAGGCGACATTGCAAGTCTGGTACAGTATATCGAAGCCAATATGACTCTCCGCGGTCTTGAGAAACTGGCATCAAGCTGGACAATGAGTCACACAATTGATCAGGACTGGAATGCCACAGGCCCGGATGAATACGTTTACTACGTTGTATTCGGTATGCGTCAGGACATGTACGACAAATACCTGGCAGATGCAATCTCAAAAATCCCCGGAGACACTGTGGAAGCTGAAAACCTGCGGGCTTTGGGAACTGCCACAATCGCACAGCTCAAGGATTTTGATGTTCAGTCAAACATCACACTTGATATTTCTCTGCAGTAAACTGTTTCCGGTTTAACAGACACGGCAGACATGGCAAGCACTCTTCATCACGAAGAGTGCTTTTTTTATGCAGAATCAGATCTGTTGAACTTTTTCTTGATTTGAACAGTTTTTCAGTCTCCCTTGACAAAAAATAACCACTTCATTAAGGTAAATTCCAACCTGTAGGTTACCTCGCATTACTACATTCAAAGGAGGAACAGAAAAATGGATATTGAAACTCGTACCACCAGAAAAATTTACTGTTTCTCCGGTGTACGTCCTATCTAGCATATTTCGGGTCACGCCGGAATATCCAAAAATCCTGAGTATTTTTGTTTTTTATTGGTTAGCCGGGAGACTTACTGTCTCTTCAGCGGCTTATTGTTTTCACTTTTGCATTATCAAAGGATTTTATGAAAACGCAAAAAATTCAATCCAAGTCTGCGGACAGAGGACCGAACCGGCTTCATCTGTTCCGTTTTGTAAAGCCGGTCATACATTTTTACATTCTTGTAGGATTCATCAATGTGGCATTTGTCGGTCTGGACATGCTCACACCTCAGATAACCCGTCTTCTGGTTGATGAAGTAATCGGGCAGCACAATTTTTCCCGCCTGAACATACTGCTTGCAGGTTTTCTGATGATCGGAGTACTGCGGGCCATCCTGGGTTACTCCCGGGAATTCAGCTGTGACTGGGCCGGAAGCCAGATCGGAAGCGAACTGCGTAAAGATTTTTTTCGCAAGATACAGGGGCTTTCTGCAAACTTTTTTGACAGAACAAACTCCGGCGAACTGATGGCCCGCGTAAAAGATGATGTTGATTCCATCTGGGAACTCTTCACCTACATCGGCATGCTGCTGATGGAAATTGCAGTCCACGTGACACTGGTTCTTCTTTCAATGTACAGAATGAACTGGCGGCTTTCCATCATCCCCACTGTGGCAATGATCATCTGCGGAATAATCGCTGTTGCAATGAGTACCAGACTGGATCCCCTTTTCGGGAACCTTGCAGAAGAGAATTCACAGCTGAACAACACCGCACAGGAAAACCTTGCCGGAGTCCGTACCGTAAAATCATTTCTGAAAGAGCGTTACGAAATCAGCAAATTCCGGAAGCATAACGAAAAATATTACGAGCTGAATCTGGAAGTATCAAAAGTGTTTGTACGCTGGCAGCCTGTAATTACAATGATGCACTATTTTGTGCCCATCGCGATTCTGATTCACGGCGGAATTTACGCAATGAGCGACAGACTGAGTCTGGGGGAACTGACTGCA
This sequence comes from Treponemataceae bacterium, assembly GCA_045599005.1. Taxonomy (GTDB): domain Bacteria; phylum Spirochaetota; class Spirochaetia; order Treponematales; family Treponemataceae; genus Treponema_I. Next base: position 64,528 of record JAZRVF010000024.1, on the reverse strand, counting down.
TTCGTCCAGTATTCCATGAACATTGTGTGGCCCATGGAAATGCTTGGCTGGCTTTCTGGTGGTCTTTCCCGCGGTCTTGCAAGTGCAAAACGCATTGACAGGATTTACAGAGAAATGCCGCAGATTACCGATGATCTTGCAGAAGAAGAGGACGCAAGTTACCGGTTCAAAGGCGACATTGAGTTTGACAGAGTCTCCTTCGCTGCCGAAAACGGGACTCCGATTCTTACAGATGTGTCCTTCCATGTGGCACCCGGTGAAACACTGGGCATAATGGGCGCAACCGGAAGCGGTAAGACAACGGTCATCAATCTTCTGAAACGCATGTACGATGTGACAGAAGGAACAATCCGCATAGACGGAAAGGATATCCGGACAATTCCCCTGGCAACATTGCGCAGAAATATTTCCGCCGTAATGCAGGATGTTTTTCTGTTTTCTGAGACAATCAGTGCGAATACAAAACTTGGCGAAAAAGAGACACTGACAGAGGAAACGGTTGACAGAGCGCTGGAAGATGCCGCGGCAAAAACTTTTGTTGACCGAATGGAAGCAGGAAAAGAAACTGTCATCGGAGAACAGGGGGTCGGTTTGAGCGGCGGACAGAAACAGCGCCTGACAATTGCCCGTGCAATCAGCAGAGAAACTCCGGTTCTCGTTTTTGATGATTCAACTTCTGCGCTGGATACAGAAACTGAGAAACAGATTCAGGAAATGCTGAAAGAAAAAACCGGAATGACAAAGATTATCATTGCACACCGCATCAGTGCTGTAAAAACTGCAGACCGGATTCTGGTTCTTGAGAACGGGCACATTGCAGAACAGGGTACCCATGATGAACTGCTGGCTCTGAACGGGCTTTATACCCAGACCTGGCGCGTACAGTACGGAGAATAAGATGGTCAATTCATATAAAGATGATGAAAAACTGAAAGAAGTATCAAAAATGCGCACAATCCTGCGCCTTCTGAGTTATCTTTTGAAATACAAAGGCCGCATTGCAGTGGTTTTTCTGCTTATTGCAATCGGAACTTTCGTAAGTCTGATCAATCCCCTTTTTATGGAAAAAGGAATTGATTCTTACATAGCGAACAAAGATATGCCGGGTTTTCTGCGTCTAATGATCATTGCCCTGGGCGCAAACCTGGTAATGGTCATTGCGGTAAAAATCCGCATGATGATCATGGCAAAACTGACAAACAAAGTGATCGAGGAAATCCGCGACCAGCTTTATGTGCATATCCAATCTTTGGACCTGAGCTTTTTTGATTCACGTCCTTCGGGAAAAATCCTTGCACGAATTACCGGAGATGTGAACGCACTTAAAGACGTGCTTGAGAATGCCATTACAAATCTGATTCCAAACTTTGTGACAGTTATTGCCGTTGCAGTAATCATGATCACAAAGAACGCGAAACTTGCCGCAGCCAGTCTTTTCGGTCTGCCGATATTGATTGTTGGTGTTGCGGTGGTTTCAAGAAAAGCGCATAACTACTGGCAGCTGAACAGCAAGAAAAACTCGAACTTAAGTGCCTTCATCAATGAGGATCTGTCGGGAATCAAAGTGGTACAGGGATTTACTGCAGAAAAGGAGACAAACAGCACCTTTGTGTGGCTTGTTTCAGAATGCCGGAATGCGTTCATCAAGGCGGTCCGCTGGGCTGATGCAAACTTTGCTATCATTGATTTTTCCTGGGGACTCTGTACTTTTGCACTTTATTTCATCGGAATCAAGGTGATGGGCGTTGAGAATGTGAGTGTCGGAACTTACGTTGCCTTCGGAAGCTATATCGGAATGTTCTGGCAGCCCATCAATGCTCTGAGTCAGTTTTACAATCAGCTGATAACAGCCATTGCAAAAGCTGAGCGAATCTTTGAGATTCTGGACACAGAACCTGGAATCACGGATGCAGAGGATGCAGAGACTCTGGGAACAATCAAAGGTGAGGTGGAATTCAGGGACGTGACTTTCGGTTACGAAGGCGTGAACCCGGTGACAGGTGCAGTAATCAGATCAGCCCGGAATGTGCTTGAGCACACGGATTTCACTGTTAAAGCAGGTGAGACAATCGCTCTGGTCGGACCTACAGGTGCCGGAAAATCCACCATCGTGAATCTGATAAGCCGTTTTTATGACATTCAGTCCGGTCAGATTCTGGTTGACGGAAAAGACATAAAACATGTGACTTTGGAGAGCCTGCGTTCCCAGATGGGAATAATGACACAGGACAATTACATTTTTTCAGGCACCATCAGGGATAATATCCGCTACGGAAAACTGGATGCCACCGAAGAGGAGATTCTTGCTGCGGCAAAATCTGTTCATGCCCACGATTTTATCGAAGCACTTCCTGAAGGTTATGACACCGAACTGACTTCCAGAGGTGGGGAACTGTCCAACGGACAGCGCCAGCTTCTTGCCTTTGCCCGGACAATGATCTCAATGCCGAAAATTCTGATTCTGGATGAAGCCACCAGCAGCATCGATACACAGACGGAAAAACTTGTCCAGCAGGGAATAAAGGAACTGCTGAAAGGCCGTACATCTTTTGTGATTGCACACCGGCTTTCCACAATCCAGAATGCGGACAGGATTTTTGTTGTTGATAAAGGCGGAATTCTTGAGAGCGGAACACCGGAAGAACTCCTGCAGCTTAAAGGGGAATATTACAAACTTCTGGAAGCCGCGAAAAATGAGTAATTCTAGTTTTGAACGGGCAAACCGGAAAACACATTTTTTATAAAAATATGGAATGGCAGGCAGAGATTGACAAAAACACTCGCAGGGCGGAACAATAGTTTCATTGCCGACCTGCGCGTGTAGCGACGCTAGCTAGCGGTTTTGGCAGTCTCTGCCCGCCACTATTTCTTTTTCATAAAGAATTTTACGCAGATTCCTGTAAGCAGGGCAGCGATTACAGTGCCTTCCCTTGTGCCTACAATTTTTCCGTCAAAGAAAATCAGGGACAGGACAACGGACAGGGTGACGCAGGAAATGTCAAAAATGATTTTTACAGTTCCGAAATTTTTTCTGAAACGGTCGGAAATGGCTTTGACAAAGGCTTCACCGGAATTCATGATCACATTTACGGAAACAGTGACTGAAATACCATAGGCAAGAACCAGTGTCCCAACAAGCACACAACCTAATCTGAAAGCATAGGCAGAAAAATCAAGGAATGACATAAGCCATGTACCAAAATCCGTAAAGTATCCGAACAGGAAAGACAGGGGAATCTGAAGCAGCTGGAACCACCGGAATCTTCTTCCTAAAATCAGGATCTGACCCGCGATCAGGACACAGTTCCACACAATCAGCCAGTTTCCCAATGTAAGTGACGGAAGATAAATGCTGAGGATGTTTGCGACTGAGGACACAGGGGAAACACCCAGCTCACCTTTTTTGGTGATTGCAACACCAAGCCCGGAAACAAAAAGTCCGAACAGAAAGAGAAAATAATCTTTGAAAGTTTTCTTTCCGGCCACAGTGGATTACAGTTCGGAAACTGGTATGGAATAATGACTGTTGCAGTTGTGACAGATCACTTCCAGCGGATCAGGCCCGTTCTTTCTGATGTCTGCCAGTTCGGCAGCCGAAAGCGCCCTGATGCGGCGTACAAATCCGTCTCTGCTGCAGGGACAGTTGAAAACAATATCACGCTCAACGGCAACAGCAGGAGAAAACTCCCGGAACAGTCCGTAAATTATGTCATTGCGGTTACCGTCTTCGGAAAACCACTGTCCCAGAGAGGGCGCTGCCTTAAAGGCGTTTTCCACACGGGCAAGAAGTTCTTCTTCGTCATCCATTGACTGGACTGCATCTTCCGCGGCCCCTTTTTTGCGGTGACCTCCGGCCTGTGGCATAATCTGCAGGAAAAGTCCACCTGCACCTGTCACCCTGCCCTGCCGGTCCATCATTATGCTTGAATTGAAAGCGGTCTTTGTCTGCTCAGACTGGTCAAAATACCAGGCCAGATCCTGTGCAATGTTGCGGTGCTTGATTTCCACAGTTCCTGTCTGAGGTTCACGGGCACCTTCCTGAAGGCGACTCAAAGTTAATGTTCCCGGACCAAAAAAAGGAGCAAGATCCCAGCTTTCCAAAGGTCTGTCAACGGGAATCGCGTTCTGGAGCAGATAACCGCGGACATAACCGGATGAATCAGCTTCCACAGAAAAACCTGCAGCCGGACCGTTGGTATCGTAACGGAAAGTCACATGTTCCCGGCCTTTCATTGTAGGAATCAGAAGGGCGCCACACAGAGCAGCCTGTCCCAGAACCATCGTCTCAAGGATTCCGGTATTGTGCTGGGCACGCATTATGTTCACAAAACGGCTGCCGTTAAAAAGTGCGCCACGGACGCGGCCATCTGCCATTACAAAGACTGACATTCCGTCTTTCTGTATGGAATCCAGATGGGCATTCAGTTCTGCATCAAGAATTGGAGCTGCAATCATCACTTTGCCGCCAGTGTCTTAAGTTCAGCTTTTGTAACTGACCAGGTGTCTCCGCTGCGTTCAATCTCAACAATTCCGTAACGGCCTTCAGCAAGAGAACCGGGATTCATCAGAACTGTCTTTCCGATTTTTCCTGTTGCGTAAGATTCATGAATATGGCCGCTCAAAGCAAGCAGAGGCTGATATTCTTCAATGAACTGGCGGAAAAGTTTTGAACCTGTGGAAATTCCTGCAGTTATTTTATCCATTCCGGAATCAAAAGGAGGCTGATGAGTGATAAGAATCAGATTGTTCAGTTCCTCAGGTCCGTTTTCAGCCAGCTGTTTTTTCACGATCTCAAGATCAGAGGCAAGATCCTCGTCTGTGCGTTCGTTGGGAGTTGTTCCTGTAAACTTGAGAGCACCACCACTTCCGGCAAATGCAAGTCCGTCCCGGAAGATCAGATCACCTTCCACAGAAATGTCCAGATTTACAAGTTCCTCAACAAAAGAAGGTTCATCACAGTTTCCCGTCACCGCAAAAATACTGTCATGTTTGCGAACCAATGTATTCATAACAGGCAGACCTGTCTCAGGTTCTTTAAAACGTGCAAAGTCACCAACAAAAAGTACTGCATCAGCTTCTGCAAATTCCTGATCCAGCATCTCAATGTATTCTGAATCACCATGAATGTCTGACAATACCAAAAAACGCATGTTACAAGTCCTCCATGACTTTTAATAATGTATTCATCTGCTCGTCTGTTCCGATTGTTATGCGCACGAAATTCTCAATGCCCGGTGTGTTGAAATGGCGGATAAGTATGCCGGCCTCTTTAACCTTTGCATAAACTTCCGGAGCGGAAAGTCGCTGGTGGCGTGCAAAGACAAAGTTCGTGCTTGAAGGCACCACATAGTATCCGGCCTTTGAAAGTCCGTCAGCAAAGCGGTCCCGTGTGTCTGCGATTGCCCGGCTTTTCTCACAGAAATAATCAGTGCATCCAGCTGCAGCAGTGGCGGCAGTCTGACAGAGCACGTCAGCAGGAAAGTGGTTGAAGGAATTCTTTACAGTTGTCATTGCGGCAACCGCTTCAGGAGAAGCAACGGCAAATCCCAGGCGCATTCCCGCAAAAGAAAGACTTTTGCTGAAAGTCCGCACCACAATCAGATTCTTGTATTTAGCAAGAAGCGGCAGCACTGATTCTGTTCCGAAATCTGCATAGGCTTCGTCAACAACAAAAGCTTTGTCTTCCGGATATTTTCTGAGCATTTCTTCAATTTCTGCCGTTGTAAGAGCAATTCCAGTAGGTGCATTGGGATTGGCAAAAATCATTCCACAGGCTTTTTCTGCCTCTGCAAGCATTGCCTCTTTATCCAGTGAAAAATCATTCTTCAGAGGAACTCGGACCAGATTCATGTCGTAATAACCGGCATAAACAGGATAAAAACTGTAGGAATGAAGAGGAGAAACCACAGATTCATTGCTGTCAAAAAATGTATAGAACAGAAGGGAAAGGACCTCATCAGAACCGTTTCCACAGAAAATCATGTCTTTGGTGATCTTCAGTCCGGTTGCTTCAAGTGCTGCGGCGGCCTTCTCACTGTTGGCAAAAACACCACCGGTACTGTTGAGCATGTCCGCGATGGCTTCACGCAGGACAGTGGAATCCGGATCAGGATAGCGTGCAAGTTTAAGCGGATTTTCAGAAAGCGCACAGGTTACTGCATCCACAACCGGCTGAGGCGGCGGATAGGCATTTTCATTGGCATTCAGCTTGATATAAGGACGGTCCGCCGGCTGCTCGCCGGGAACATAGGGCTTCAAATCCCTGAGTTTTTTTGAGTACATGGCGCTATTGTACTGCATAAGCCTCTCTTGTGGAAGTCAGAACACTGTGATAGTATCGCGCCATGAAAATACGCACTTCTTCTTACCACACCCACACATACCTGTGCAAACATGCCACAGGAACTCCCGCTGATTACGTAGAGAGTGCAAGGGGAATGGGCTGTACTGCGCTGGGATTTTCAGACCACTGCCCTTTTCCGGCAAATGGTGGAGACATCTGGCAGCATGTAAAAATGGAACCGGAAGAAACAGCTCTTTATGTAAAAATGGTCAGAGAAGCTGCCGAAATTGCGGATTTTCCTGTGTACCTCGGTTTTGAATGTGAATACGATACAGTTTTTGACAGCTGGTACAAAGATTTTCTGATTGCAGAACATGGCGCACAATATCTGGTTCTTGGGCAGCATTGGGTGCCGGACGGTTCAGTGCGCCACTACATTCCGGAGGTTGTGGATGACAGACGGCTTCTGTACAGATATACAGACCTTACGATAAAAGCAATGCAGACAGGACTTTTTGCCTTTCTGGCCCATCCGGATGTGATGATGGCAAAAGGCTCCACAGAATGGAATCCTGAGATAAAAGCGTGTCTTTCAGCACTTGTAGAATGTGCGGTTGACTGCGACATGCCCATAGAAATCAATGGTTACGGTTTTCTCAAAGACAAAGTCACCACAAAAAGCGGAGAAAAACGGGCACCCTATCCATTCCGCGAATTCTGGGAAATGGCAGCAGCAAGCAGTGTGAAAGTCATCTGCAACAGCGACGCCCACAGACCGGAAAACGTCCTGGCACCCACAAAGATCTGCAGGGATTTTGCAGCAGAACTGGGAATAAAACCTCTGGATACTTTACCAATCGCTGTCAAGCTTTGAGTAATCCGGTTCCGCATCAAAAAGAAGGGGCTGATTCCGGGCAACAGGAATGGTGATCTCTATTTTTCCTTCCAAAGATTCAGGACTCATGTCCAGATCGGTAAAGTCCGGGAATTCGGATGAAAAATCCTGAAGAAAATCTGGAGAAACGGTATTGTCTTCAGAAGGAACACGGTCTCCGATGACAAGTGATTCTGCAAGAGCGTCCAGTGCCTCTGCTTCAGTCTGCTCTCTTTCTCCGGCTTCCTCAACATTGCCGGAAGATGCGGGAACAGTTTTTTCCACGGGCTCCGGATCAGTCAGTTCCTCAGTTTCATCAACTTCTTCCAGTTCTTCAAGCTCTTCAACTTCTTCCAGTTCCCCAAGTTCTTCAACGTCCTCAGAGTCTTCTTTCTCAGAATGCGCAGAAGTTTCAGCGCCATCCGCTTCTGCAGGAGTTTCAGTCTCAGTCAGATCCTCAGTTTCATCAACTCCCTCAAGCTCTTCCACTTCTTCCAGTTCCTCAAGCACCTCTTCTTTCTTAGAGGCCTTTGAATCTTCAGAAACTACTGCGGTCTCCGCTTTTTTCTGTTTTTCATCATCTTCCAGCTCTGAAACAAATTCGGCCTCAGGGATGTTATCAGCAGATTCTCCTTCTCCAATTTCTTCCAGTGCGACAATAGGTTCCACAAAGGAAGGAATGGAATCATTGACAGGAACTTGAGCCGGTTTCGACGGCCTTGCGCCAAGAGCATTCTGGAAACTTGCATTGGCAAAGAGATTTATACCGACCATCTGGTTCACCTGAATGCCAAGAGCGGTCATAAGGTCCAGCCAGCTTCTGTCAAGCATCTCGTCAATTTCGGCTTCGTGCCGCTTTATGCGCCGGGCTCCGATACTGTGCTTCAGTTCAAAGACAACATCATTCTTCCTGGAGGCGATGTTTTCCACAAGCTGCTGCCAGTCGCCATTCTCCCGCTGATTGATGAATTCAGTGATGAAAGCCATCTGAAACCGTTTGACACGTTCCCGGATGATCACATAATCATCTTTGCGGAGATTCAGAAGCATGAAAATAATCAGGAAAACTGAGATGAAAACCGCGGCAAGAAGAATGATTTCCACAGTTCCCGGCAATGTAAAGACCGATTCGTCCTCAAGCTGGGTCACGGAGATTCCGCCAGGAGAAACATAATTCACGGCAATGTAATCAGTTCCATTGTCAGAGAAAACCATTTCTGCGTTCACCTGCTGCTTCCAGATGTCAGCGATCCAGTCCAGAAGTGAAGAGCCGGCATTCTGAGGAACATCAAGAATGAATCCCGCATTTTTCATGGAACCGGATTTTCCGGCAAGTGTAAGATTCTGCGTTACAGAAATGACGGAAGATGCGACCAGCCTGCGCTGAAAATCAGAGACTGTCAGATACATGATCGTGTATCCGCGGAAAACGTCATAGGTGTCATACAGAGCCTGGACAAAAATAATCAGGTTGTTCTCAACATCAAAATAATGGACTGTCTTTTTTACGTTGCCTGCGCCAACCCCCTGGAACTGCAGGAGAGAAGGCGTTTTTTCCAGAGTCACATAATTTCTGAAAGAGGTTTTATCTTCGTTGCTTGAAAGCCTGTCTGTAAGGAAAGTGCTGTAATGAACACGGATTCCGTCAGCATCCAGAATGCGGATTCCAAGGATGCCCGGATTCTGAAAAATAAGCGAACCTGCAAGATCTGCACGCTCCGCAATTGCGTTCTGTGACTGAACAGTAAGAATGCTCTCTTTTACGGATTCACTGCTGTTGAAATCAATGATTTTCTGGTCATAATCTGCAAGCCATCCGTCAAAACCGGAGGAGACATTCTCCAGCTTTGTCTGCATTCCTTCGATGAGCGCATTCTGATAGATCTGTGTCTCAAGTCCGTTGAAGTTCCCGAAAAAGGGACCGAACAGAAACATAGCAAAAAGCACCATGGCTGAGAAAAAACTGATGCAAATTTTTACCCAAGCAGACACAGAATCTCCTATATCAATACTATAACCAAAAAAAGATCAAATCCATGCAATTATAAATGGAATCTTCAAAAAAAGCAATTTTTGCGATGATCCAGGGAATCCGGATTTCTCTCCATATTCTGCATTTTTTCCTCAGCCGAATTTGTGCAGTTTACGGATTCATGGTAAAATGACTTCATGTCTGAAAAAAAGCATTTTCAAAAATCAGTGCGATATTCTGTTTCTTCAGTTATCCTGCTCGCTGCCGCAGTGTTTTGCACCGCAATCTGCTCATGCAACAGGAAAGATTCCCCGGAGCCGGTCACACAGACTGTACTCCCTTTCTCAAAAGCCCCGCAGACCCACACGTGGTATTCTTTCACGCAGAATGGCTTTGAAGAGACTTCATTGCCCGCCGCAACTCCTGACTATCCTTTTCTGCCCTGGACAGAAGCCACACGCATTTCTTCAGTGGCTGCAACAGAACAGAGCCTTTATTTTACGGTGAACAGGCGTGGACTTCTGGAGTGCACACCGGGGAAGAGAACAGATTCCTCAACTGTCTGCAGAATGATTCAGGACGCAAGATTTTTTCCGGAACGGACGGTGGACAGCATTGTCCTGATAGAAGGAAACCCGGTGATTAAACTTTACAATGATCTGCTTTTCAGTGAAAACACAGTGATACCAGGAGACAATCCTTTCCTTATTCAGTACAGGACAAACACAGGAGTTTTTTATCCTCTCTTTTTCAACCGGGACATAAACCTGAAAAACGATTATCAGATCACATCCTGTCTTTTTGATGGAAAATCCTGGGTTGTATGCGCAAAATCCAGCGACGAGACGGAAACCGATTTTGAATACAGAAGATTTACGCCGCCGGAAAACTATTACCGTGAGACAATGGGTACGACAGGTTCAGGACTTGAGACAGAGATCATTTCCATAGCTGAGTACCAGGAAGCCACCAGAACCTACTCTTTTGACCAGGCTCCGGAACGGCTCAGGACCCTGCTTGAAGTGCTGCCGGAAAACTTCGAGTTTTCAATCACTGTAACAGATACGTCCAGAAACAATTCCGCACGCACTTACATACGTGGAAAAGGCGGCGTCACAGCTTACGCTTTTCTTACGGAAACCTGCACCATAGCGCTTTTTTCCGACGGAACAGGATACTTTGCCGGTGCTCTGTCTGACGAACACATTCTTAATGACGGGAAACCATTCACGTTCCTTCTGCCTGCCCTGCCCGCCGGAATCAGTTACGGAACTTTCGGACTATGCGGACGTGATCTTTATGTGGCATGGGAAGGCACAAGTTTCTTCAGGACAGGGAAAGCCGGTTTCCTCAAGGCCGACATGAAAAAAGTTCTTTATGAAAGATGATTTGACAAAAAATGACTGCAACGTTATAGTTTTAGAAGTTCGAGGGGCATTAGCTCACCTGGTAGAGCGACAGGTTCGCAATCTGTAGGTAGTCGGTTCGAGTCCGATATGCTCCATAAAAGCTGTCTGGTTTCAGGCAGTTTTTTTTTGCTTCCATTTCCGTACAGACACTCAGTCAGCACCGCCAGACATTACAGAACCGTGTCCTGATTCGGTCTGTCTCCATCCGGCTTCTTTGAGAAAGTTTCTACAATCTGGGCAAGCTGATCCGGTTCCAGCGGCTTTCCCAGATGACCGTTCATGCCGGCTTTTAGACACCGGTCCACTTCGTTGTCGAAAGAAAAAGCTGTCATGGCAATGATCGGAATATTCAGAGCATCTGCGTGTCCACTGGCACGGATTGCCATTGTCGCCTCATAACCGTCCATTTCCGGCATCTGGATATCCATGAAAATCATTGCGTAATAAGCAGCGGGGGATTTAACAAACTTTTCAAGGGCAATTTTTCCGTTTTCAGCGAAATCAGCGACAAGAGCGAACTTTTCAAAAAGTTTTCCGGCAATAATCCTGTTAAGTTTATTATCTTCTGCCACAAGCACCCGTACCGCCTGATCAGAAACTGATTTTTTCTGCCCGGATTCAGAAGATTCCAGTTCCATTTTTCTGTCAGTTTCAATATCAAAAGAAAGATCCACGGTGAATCTGCTTCCGCTTTTAACATGACTTTTCACGCTGATTGTTCCGCCCATGGCATCCACAATGCTTTTTGTGATCGCAAGCCCGAGTCCCGAACCTTCAACCCTCTTTTCATCAGCTTCGGCAGACCGGGTATAAGGTTCAAAAATCGTCTTCAGTTTTTCCTCAGGAATTCCGCAGCCCGTGTCCTCCACACTGAACTGACAGAACATCTTCTTTCCCTTGCCGATTGAAACCACTTCTTTCGAGATCAGTTCTTTTGCAGAAAAGATGATACGCCCGCCGGGTTCTGTGAATTTGATCGCATTATTGAGCAGATTTATCAGAATCTCCTTGAGCTGGACTTTATCACACTGTATTTTTCTGTTGCTCAGCACCATGAAATCCAGCTGCAGAGAAATATTCTTGTCAATGCACATGGGCTGGATTATGTTCACCGTCTCATAAAGAATACTGCGAAGATTTTCCGAAGTGAACTTGAGAATCACCTTTCCGCTTTCAATCCGGCTTATATCCAGGACTTTGTTGACAATCTGAAGCAGATGCTGTGAGGCAGATTTCACGTATATCAGATATTCTTTTGCTTTCGCAGCATCATAATCCAGCACATCAAGGGCAAAATCTGTCATGTGGATGATTCCGTTCATGGGTGTGCGGATCTCATGGGACATATTGGACAGGAAAGCTGATTTTGCCGCATTAGCCTGATTTGCAAGCTGCAGAGCCTGCAGAAGCTGAGTGCTGTGCTCACTGCGGATGATCTCTTCTTTTCTTGTGAACTGTTTCTGTTTCCGGGAACGGTACAGAAACAGGATAAGGACAGTGCAGACAGCCATAAGGAAAATGACCAGTACAGCAAGTTTTATCACATGTCTTGCAAAAGTCTTTGAGAAGCCGGTGAAAGAATCCTCGGAAATCAGATGAAGGAGAAAGAAGTTCTCACCAAACATCTGCAAAGGTTCCAGAAGGAAGTAACTGTCTCTGCCATCAAGACTGATCAGTCCCAGAAAAGGGACTTTAAGTTCAAAAGCATTTGTCAGAGTTGTTGCATCAGACACGACTTTTCTTATTCTGCTCCGGCGGAATGCATCAAAGAAAAGAGAGCTGCTGGTAACTTTTGTGGGGATTCCATCCACAGCCACTACGGTATTGCAGCTTTTTCCATCAGAATCAATCAGATAAAGAGAATAGTTTTCGGGAACACTTACGCTTATATCAAAAAGAAGCTGATCCAGACTGAATGCAAAGGCAAGACCAAGGATTTTTCTGTCTTCGAAACGGGCGCCGTCTTTTACAGGACAGAAATACCAGCACAATCCGTTGCTGATCTCAAGTTTTCCTTCGGAATCCAAAAAGGAAGGATCAAAAGTGAAAGAAACGGGATTGTAACCATGGTCAGAGAATGACCAGCATTTTTTCTCCTCTCCGATCACGACCAGCCAGGAAAAATCATTCAAGTTCATCTCCTGACTGATAAAATCAGCAAGAACGGATTCTTCCACGGCTGATGAGCGGCACAGAAGCTGCAGACTGCGGACAGCCTGAAAATAGGAGGAATTCTTCTCGAAAAGTTTATCCTTGGCTACATCGGTAAGAAACTGGACTCGGGAAACGGTTTCTGTATTCAGAGCCTGGGAATGAAGAAAAACTGAGATTTCAAAAGTTGTCCACGCGAACGCAAAAAGAAACAGTGTCGCCACAATGACAGAAATGATTATGAGTCTTTTACTTTTATATTCATCAATTTCGCCGCAGCTCAAAACAAAGCTCCAGAAAAATCACGCAGAAAAGCTGATTTCAACATCAAGTATATTCCATACAGCATGCCCGGTCAAATTTTTCTGGGTTTCATTCATATTACTTGCTTGAGAATTCACAGTTCTCCTGTTATAATAAAAGACAAATGTCAGAAAATTCCAGTCTTTATTCATTGTTAAAATCCTTTGCGACTCACCAGAACAGCGGGCTCCTTCACCTGAATGATTTCAGCGATTACGTCCGTCATTATGCGCAGAAACATGCTGCTGAAAACCCGGCTTTGAACAGTTATCTCGGGCAGAGCCAGGATCAGATGAACAAAGAACTGTCAAAGCTTGAATCCCAGAAAAAGGTCCGGCTGATAAACAGTGACGGAAATTATTTTGTCGTGCTGATTAGTTTTTATGCTGAGAAAGTTGCAGCACGCTACACAGACATCACAAACAACGCAGCCCTTTCTTTTCCTACGCCTGCTGATCTTCCGAAGAAATTTCCTGACGACGCCCTGGAATCCGCAACGGCAAGCGAAGTTCTTGTTCCCATGCTGGAAGGTCAGCTCAAATCAGAAAGTCCTGTCCTTTACTCACTGAGTCTGCCCCGAGAACTGCCTTCTCTGCTCTATTCTTCACTTACTGAACCGGAGACACTTCTTGAGATCTCGCTTGCAAAAATGCGCATCATGCTTTCCCAGGATGAATATCACGACTATTTTCTGAAGAAACTTAAGATCTCAAATCCTGGAAAAGAAATTTCAATCAAAAACTTCTTCACCCAGTTCATCACCAAACCGGTGGAATCTCTTGAATCACTGAAAAACAGCGGAGACGTGTTCTTCTTCTGGAGCCAGCTCTGCTTCTTCATCCGTCAGGATTATGACAAAGTCAAGGATTACACTGCAGAAGACATCTCTCTTCTTCAGAGCGTTTTCATAACCGAGATTTCCAACACTTTCTTCAAGAACAGAGCCCAGCAGAACATGCAGCGTTCCACGGCCCTCAAGAATCTTGAGCAGAACCTGAGCAAGCCGCCTTACTACTTCAACCGGGATGCAATCATCCATTTTGTTGATTCACGTGGAGTTCCTCTTCTTGGTCAGTACACGGAAGAGGATCTGAACAACTTTCTTCATGACCGTACCACAAACATTGAGACAAACGATCTTCCGGAACTGCTCACATTCAGGACTGTCGGTTCTGAACAGCGCTATTACATCACAAAGCAGAAAGTTCTTCCGCTGATTGTGCGCCTCTGCAGCGATGCCCGCGACACCGTCCGCGACAACCTGACGAAAGAATGGTTCAACCACTACAAGCAGTTTGAGACTGTGCCCGAGATGAATGACCAGAAAGCATTTGAGAAGCGGCTTGAGAAGGAAGTCAGATCAACTTCACCGATTCTGTACGCGCTCCTCAACTCCAACTTTCTTTCCCTTGTTCATTACGAGTCACGCATGTCCCATGATCCGGCAACTGACAAGATAAATCTTTTCTCCGACGGAAAACTTGTCAGCTACAGCGAACTGCTTCTTATGCAGCGTCACGAGATTTCAACCGATGCCCGCATTCTGCTGCCTTTCTGGTACACAACTCCGATTATCTCCTGGTTTGCGGCACTGTTTCTTGGGCGCACGAAAAAAGAGCGCAGAAAGGAAGAGGAAAAACGGCCTGTCAAGGCAACTTCCCACAACGCCTTTGAGGATGAGGAAGAGAACGAGACTTTCAAGCGTTCAAGAACAAGGGAAACCTCTTCCCAGGACCGCAAGAAAGATCTGGTTGCTGCCGCAAAGAAAGTTGAGGCACATCTGGTTCCACAGGGTTCAACGCTGGAACGTGAGATGTCAGCATATATCCATCAGTGGAACCGGATGCTGGATAAAAAGAACGCAGAAATGCTTACGGAAGATGTGAACTCACTGATCCGCGACTACATGAGAAAAACACTGCGCACTCTGACCGGAAGCGGCATGACTGTTGACCGTATAGAGAACCTTGCAACTACACTGGTAAAAACTCCGGCCCTGTCAAAAATCAAGGATCAGGAACAGCTGACCATGTATGTTGAACTTTATATGGTGCAGATTGTAAAAAATCTGTAATTTTTTTTTGATTTTCCCCGGAATTTTTTAATTTTTTTTTAACTCCGAAGCAAAAATAAATATGTACACAGGATTCAGAAAGCAATGTCTTCTGATTTACTGCGTTCATATCTTATTTTTTGCCGCAAAGGCACGCAAGGAGTTTATCATGAATCCGTTGAATTCAGCACTGGTGGAAGGAAATGTTGTAAGGGCACCCCAGATCACTCAGACCCCGAAGGGCACATTCGTGTGCAGATTCAGCATGGCAACAAACCGAAAGTACAAAACTGAAAAAGGTGAGTTTGAGGATGAAGTCTCTTTTTTTGATGTTGAAACCTGGGGACATCTTGCAGAAGTCTGTGCAGAACTCTGTGAGAAAGGACGTGGCATCAGAGTTGTGGGCCGTCTGAAACAGGGACGCTGGAAGGACGAGAACGGAAAGAACTGCTCAAAAGTGGGTATTGTCGCTGAACATGTGGATTTCAAGCCCAGACTTCAGGGAAAAACCATGGACAAGAATCCGGATGCACCGGAACTGAAGGAGACCCCGGACAATGAGGACCGGAAGTCTCCCCAGCAGCTTGCAGAAGAAACTTTTGCAGAGCTTAACGTCCAGAAGGGCGCCGTGGTGTTTTAGTGGAACGGCCCTTTCCGTATGAGTTTTTCCGGTATGACTGAGTCTGCTCTGCTCTTTCACGGGCTTTCTGGTAGCGCTCGATTTTTTCAGGTGAATAGAAACCGTCTTTCCAGTTGAAACGGCTGGTATCCGGAATCACTTCGCCCTTGTTGAGCGCCCGCAGAATGTACTTGTAATCGCTTTTCTCAATGCGGTTCTTGGAAAAATCCAGCAGAAAGTGGGAGACACCCATGCGCTCAAGACGCTGGCGTGCGTCAACAACGGAAAAAGGTTTTTCCGGCATGACAAAGGATCCCTGTTCCGCAGAAAGAACTTTAAACTCCATCTCTTCTTTATCCTTGAAATAAATGAAGTCATAGGAATCAGGCATGTGGAACCTCATGCGGAACAGAGCCGGATAGGCAAAAAGAGACACCATGACCTTACGCCGCAGGGCAGGTTCAAAGGTCTCTTCCAGATTGTCACGGGAATTCTCCAAGGGAGTGATAAAGGTTTCGATTTCCTGGTTCTCAAGCCAAGAAGCCGCCCAACGGTTGAAAGTGTACAGATAAGGCCCCGCAATCATGTGTGCCGGTTCGCCTTTTGCAGTTTTTCTGCCGCGGACCATTGAAAAATGGGAAGGATTGTTGACAATCCAGGTGGCATAACCTGCCTCGATAAGGCGCTGTACAGTTTCTGCCAGTTCGGGCTCGTCGGCCTGGGGACAGTAAGGATCCAGACTCAGAATCATCTGACGGCGGGAGAAAGGAATGTTTGCGGAAGGATCAAGCAGGTCACGAGCTGTATCTTTTGTAAGTTCAAGAACAGAGCGCACCTGGGGACCGCCTGCAATCACGTGCAGATCGCGCAATGTTGAGACCTGAACGTAAAGTCCGTCAGGAAAGTAATCAAAACCGGTGCGCGGCACAGGACTCAGATCCATCACGGGAATCTGTCCGCCGCCCGGCTGTCTGCGGTAACGGCTCAAGTCCCTGGGCAGAACATGGTCATAACGCTTTGACATGGCCTTTGTCTGCAGAAGGTAAACAGAATCACCACGGGAGAAACCGGTGGGAATATCAATCCACTGCTCTCCGTCTATGGTTTTAATCTGCTTTATCTTGTGGCTTTCACGGCCTGTATCATCCTTTCGGTGGAGACGGATTGAGTCACCCACATCAGGATCATAGGAACCGCCCACAATACGGGCAAAACGTACCTCAGGCCCCTCAGATTTAACCTGCTCGATTTTACCAAGGTAAATTCCTGTACCTCCGGCCTGATCAGGATCAAGAAGATTCTCCGCTTTGTCAGAATCGAACCAGTATCTGGTCTTGGAACGGGCAAAATCTGTAGACAGGATTCGTTTTCCTGTTGCAATGGCGCCCTTTCTGTCTTCCTGCCAATGATCCATCACATAACGGTATGCGGCAGTGACACTTCCAACGTATTCGGCACTCTTCATGCGCCCTTCAATCTTGAATGACTCAACGCCGGCTTCCATAAGCTGAGGGATGCGGTCAATAAGCTGGAGATCATAGGGAGAAAAGTAATAGCCGGTTTCCTCACGACCGTCAAAATCAGCAGTGTAAAGGCGGCGGCAGGCCTGGGTACACATACCGCGGTTTGCAGATTTTCCGCCTAGAAAACTTGAGAAAAGACAGAGCCCGCTTTCACTTACGCAGAGAGCCCCGTGGACAAAGACTTCCAGTTCGCAGGAAGAAGCGGCTTTTATCGCCCGGATTTCCTCAAGACTGAGTTCCCGGGCAAGAACTACACGTGAAAAGCCTTCTTTACCAAGAATGTTGACTGCGCGGGCACTGGCCACGTTCATCTGGGTTGAAGCGTGCAGTTTAAGTTTCGGGAAAAATTCCTGCACCATACGGACAACGCCGAAATCCTGCACTATGATTCCGTCAGGGCCTACGCTCTCAAGATATTCCAGAAAACGGTAAAGCCGCTCAGTTTCGGACTCTTCGGCAACAGTATTGACCGTAACATATATTTTCTTACCCTGCCGGTGAACTGATTCAACGGCGGCTTCAAACTGATTCCATGCAAAGTTGGAAGAACGGAGACGGGCATTAAAACTTTTAAGACCCATGTAAACAGCATCGGCACCTTCACCGATTGCGGCGTCAAGTGCTTCTATATTCCCGGCGGGAGCTAGTAATTCAGACATGACATCAGTATACACGAATACATATTTGTTGTCATGGTCACGTCTGCCGTTGCAAAAACACATTTATTGCCTTACTGTGGAATCATGACGAACATTGAAAAACTTTCTCAGCTCGACAGCCTTTTCGAGTCTGAAATCAAGGCAGGCACTCTCGGCTCTGCGGCAATCCATGTGGAACGCCACGGAAAAACTCTTTTTGACAGATGTTACGGTGAATACAAGGACAGCACTATTTACAAAATCTACTCCATGTCAAAGCCCATCACCGCAGTTGCTGTGATGATTCTCTTCGAACGCGGCCTGATCAGCCTGCAGGAACCGGCTTCAAAATGGCTTCCGGCACTCAAAGAAGCAAAAGTCTCCACAGCGGCGGGACTGGTTCCTGCAAAGACACAGGTCACTCTTCAGCACCTTCTGAACATGACAAGTGGCGTAGTTTATCCGGGCGGAAACAACGTGCCGGAAATAACAATGCAGAAACTTCGGGAAGACATGGTAAGACGTGTCGAAAGCGGAGAAAAACTTGACACACAGTCAATCTGTGACATTCTTGCTTCCTGTCCCCTTCAGTTTGAACCGGGAACCGCCTGGCGCTACGGAGCTTCCGCGGATCTTCTGGGTGCCGTGATCGAACGTGTCACCGGGCAGAAACTCAGTGATTTCCTCAGGAAAGAGATTTTTGAACCGCTTGAAATGACAGACACATTCTTTGCAGTGCCGAGGGATCAGGTAGACAGACTTGCCAAATTCTACAGCCGTGGGCCGGAAGGAAAAATGCAGGAACTGAGCCAGGAGGAAATCGATTTTCTTGGTCTTGTGACACGAATCCACGAACCGGCGATTGAATCCGGTGGTGGCGGACTTTATTCAACAATGCATGATTACGTAAACTTCTGCAGAATGCTGATCGGAAAGGGAACATTTACAGGAAGCAAAGGCGAAGTAAAGATTCTTTCACCCAAAACAATCAATTTCATGACTCAGAATGCGCTGAAGGATTCCATCAAGACGGACCTGTTCTTTGACGGACTGGCCGGATACGGATACGCAAACCTCATGCGGGTTATGACAGACCTTGCCTCTGCCGGCAGCAACGGTTCAGTCGGTGAATACGGCTGGGACGGGCTTCCGGGCACTTACTTCATGATTGATCCCCAGGAAGATCTGTTTGCAGTCTACATGCAGCAGATTGCACAGGGTGCCGATGTCTCACTCAGAAGAAAATACCGGCAGATCATCTACGGAGCGATTGAAAAATAGGCCGGGTCAAGACAGGGCCACTTCCTGTGCCTGAAAGTCTGACCAGACAAAAAAAGTTTTTTTCCCCGTTTTTTTTGTTTTTTTTTGAACTTCTTACATATAACATATATATGAAAACTTTCAGAAAAACATCAGCGGGGAAAAAACTGTTCTTCTCACTCCTTACACTCTTTTCAGTCTGCCTCACCGCGGTCCTTTCAGGCTGTTCTGATTTTTCCGCCAGACTTCCAGATGCAAAGACACGGTTCACCATTTCACCGGAAACAGCAGAAGAAAGCGGAACATTGATCTGGATTGACAGGGAACACCGTGTTCAGGAACGGTTTACAGTCTGTGACAGAACATCCGGGTTCCTGCTGGACACACCGGCAGACACAGCAGTACCGGTTCTTTTTTACGGATTGCGCTCAGAACACCCGGCAGGCTGCATTTTTCCGTATCAGACGGAACTTACTGAAACCGGCGGTTTCTGCGCCAGAATACTCTATCTTATTATGACAATGGGGAAAGGTGACATGAGGCCTGCAGGCTGTTTCAACTGGCAGAAGTTCCATGACACGGCCAGAAAACTTGCAGACCTGAACCGCCTTGACATTGGCCTCATAGCAGAAGCCATTGCTCAAGGCAGTTTTTCTGCGGAATTACTCAAAGAAAACTGAATCAGCCTGAGACAGAGAACCGCCTTCAGGAGCAGCTTTTTCAGAAACTGCAACACGGCCGATCACACTGGCTTTGAGTGTTGCATTGCGTGTGCCCTTTGCAGCCTCATCAGCGGCAAAAGCCTCAATGCATCTGATCACGGCATCGGCCTTGTCAGCACTTACAGCCAGCATAAAACCGATTCCCATGTTGAAAGTGTTGTACATACGTGAAGGATCAGCACCGCGTCTCTCAAGCTCTGCAAAAATTGCAGGAACCTTCCAGCTGCCTTTCTTAAACACAGATACCAGCGGTTTCTCACCTTTTGCAGCACGCCCTTTGTTTGCCTCAGGATACATGCGCGGAACATTCTCATAGAAACCGCCGCCTGTAATGTGCACCATTCCGTGAACAGCGCCCTCAACTTCCTCAAGTACTTTAAGCACAGGACGCACATAAATCCGTGTAGGTTCAAGAAGCACCTCACCGATGGGGCGGACAGCACCGTCAGATTCAAAAGGAGTGTCATAATCCTGGACAAGTTTGCGGACCAGAGAGAATCCGTTTGAATGAACACCGGTGGAAGAAAGTCCGATGATCACGTCGCCTTCCGCAATGTCTTTTCCGGTGATGATTCTGTCTTTCTCAGCAATACCAACACCAAAACCTGCAATATCATATTTTCCGGCGTCATAGAAACCGGGCATTTCCGCAGTCTCACCGCCAAGCAGAGCGCATTCAGAATCCACGCAGCCGTCAGCGACACCTTTCACTAGGTCAGCGGCAACTTCAGCATCAAGAGAACCGCATGCGATGTAATCAAGAAAATACAGGGGTTTTGCGCCGGTACACAGAATGTCATTCACGCTCATTGCGACACAGTCAATTCCGACCGTGTCATATTTTTTCACTGCAAAGGCAATGTCCAGTTTTGTTCCGACTCCGTCAGTTCCGCTTACCATAACAGGATTTTTCATACCTGCGGGAACTTCAAACATTCCGGCAAAACTGCCCAGACCGTTGAGCACGCCGGGAACAGCAGTGCGTTTTGCATGGGCTTTGTATTTGTCTACCGCACGGTAGCCTTCTTCAACATCAACACCAGACTGTCTGTAGTCAATCATTTATTTCCTCTTTCTGTTCAATTAACCGGGAACAGGGCCGGCTGTTATCAGTCAGAAATTTCAATCAGTCCGCGTGGGCGAACCTGCCAGATAATGGTTTTCTCAGAAATCCTTCAGGACACCGTCTTTGATTCCCTGCTCAGCTTCCTCAATCATTTTGGCACGGAATGCCTGAAGTTTTTCCTTAAGTTCCGGGTATTTGAGAGCCAGCATCTCAACAGCAAGGTAAGCGGCATTTGCAGCACCGTTGATTCCCACTGTGGCAACAGGAATGCGGGGCGGCATCTGGACAATTGAAAGCAGTGCGTCAAGACCGCCGAGACCATTTGAACTGCGGCCTTTTGAATCAGCACTCATGCATTCAAGAGGAACGCCGATTACCGGAAGAACAGTCATTGAGGCGACCACACCGGGAAGAGCGGCGGCAAGACCTGCACCGGCAATAATAACCTCAGCGCCGGAAGCCTCCATCTGGGCAACGGTTTTTCCGAGAAGTTCACCGCTGCGGTGGGCAGAAAGTATGAAAGCCTCGTACTCAATGCCGAATTCCTTCAGCACAGCAGAGGCTTTCTTCATAACAGGGGTATCAGAAGCGGATCCGAAAAAAATGGCAACCTTCACGTAACACTCCAAGTCAAACAAAGATTACCGACAGCACATCACCCGAAAAAAGGCGGATTTCATAGTCAGCCGTCAAAGGTGGCCGGTAGAGACATTCCAAACCTGTGCCGCCTGAGGAGTTACGCCACTTTCATGAAACATATATGAACCGTCGATATGGGAATTTAACACAATAAAGAGCATTTTTCAAGCAGAAAAGCACTGACACCGTCCATCCATGGCCGGTGTCAGGAGGCAGCAAAGTTGTCTCCGCCAACTTTCTGCTTGGGCTTTCCGCGCCGCCTCCATGCGCCGCAACTTTTTCCAGCTGAGACAAAGATCCGCATTTGAACCATGTTTCCACTTGTGCTATCATTCCCCCTATGACACTACTGATAACAAATGATGACGGAATTGACGGTGCCGGACTTAAAGTTCTTGCAGAGATCCTTGCGGAAAAACACGATGTCTGGATTGTGGCTCCTGACAGAAACCGGTCCGCAATTTCACACGGAATAAATCTTTCTGACCCTGTTGAAATCAAGAAAGCCGGGGACAGAGCATATACCTGCAGCGGCACACCCGTTGACTGCGTGGAAGTAATGGTGAAAAATTTTCTGCCCTTCAAGGCCGATGCTGTCATCTCAGGAATAAACAGAGAAGGCAACCTGGGCACGGATCTTGTGTTTTCAGGAACAGCAGGAGCCGCAAGGCAGGGAGGACTTTACGGGCTTCCTTCACTGGCAGTAAGCCTTGAAAACCGCGGCGCACCGGAACCCGGCTGGCATTACGGAAACCTTGCGCGCTTTGTCCGCGACAACCTTCAGCAGCTGATTTCTCTTTGCAGAGACGGAACCTTTGTGAACATAAACGGGCTTTCTCTTGCCGACGACAGAGCATACAGAGGTGCCTGCATCACCTACCCAGCAAAACGCATCTACAGCAAAGACACACTGGAACGCATGGAGACACGCACCGGCAAAGTCTACAGTTTCTTTTCCGGCGGCCCGGTAGAGACAGATTACGCGGCAAAGCCTACCTTTGCGTCGCCGGCAGGAAAACTGATCCCCTCTGTCTGCGATGTTGAGGCCGTAGAAAAAGGTTACGTCTCTGTCAGTGTTGTAAAATGTGAACCGACTTCACTTCCTCTTGATTCCTACCCTTTCCCCACAGAACTGGAATGATCACATTTTTCGCTTTCAAATAACCCACCGGCAAGACCGGCTCCAAGTCTCAATGCAAAAAAAAACACCGTCCAAAAGGAACTAACTCCTTTCAGACGGTGCTTAACCGTTGGTCTGTCCTTAACTGGGATTATTCAGCAGGAAAGGGATTGGCAACTACATTTGAGATTACCCAAGGTGTGTCAAATACGTAACCTTCAAGACCCTCAACATTCACTTCGTAATGGTAAATCAGAGATGCCCAGATGAAGGGTTTATCTTTCAGTCCAGCACGTACAGCTGCTTTTTCTTCGTCATTCAGCTTCTCAAATTCTGCCTTGAAGTCCACTGTGAATTCAGCTTCGTGGTCCTCTGTTGCAGCTTCAATTTCTTCTTCTGTCGCAGGTTCCTCAAAAGTCAACTCCCAGATGTCAGAAGGCTGTCCTGCATTTTCTGAATAAGCCGGAGCGGGACCAGACTGCATATGAAGTCCTACGCTGTGTTTCAAAGTACCTGTTTTTGCAACCGGAGGAATAGTCAGTTTAAGAGTCATCACACCTTCTTCAGAAAGTCCGAGGTAATCCCTGATCTGATAGTCAGGCTGAACAGCCCAAACACAACCGTGACCATGTACAGGCACAACTTTGTACATAAGCTGTGCATAATGAGCGTTTTCAAAGGCTACATCATCACCGTCTGTACTAATCTGAATCCAGAATCTTGTCAGCTCTCTTTCAGGGTCTACCAGAGGATAAATCAGTTCAACTTTGGGGTCCTCATCTGTATCTGTAAGTTGTTCACCACTCAGGCTTATACCTGTTGATTTGTGGCCGACTTCATCCAGATACTGGATATTGATCCATGTGAATTTTGCTGTCTCGTATCCTGCAGGACGATTGAATGTGAATTTGATTCCATCGGGATGGTCTTCAATTATTACAGCATTTTCAATGGCTGCAAACTTGGCATCAGCAGAGGTATAGCGTACTGAATCAGCTCCATTTCCATTGCTCCAGAAAGAAGGAACATCTTTCTCAACTCCATTCTCTCCGATAAATCTTGGTACACTATGAAGGAGTTCATAACTGAAATCCACATTCGGATTTGTAGAGCGGAATGAAACCTGTCCGCCCAGTTTATTTCTCAAGTCCACAACCTTTGCAACATGTTTTTCTGCAGGTTTATCCGGACAGGAAGTAAGAGTCATAATAATTGCCAGTGCCAGAGCAGCGGCAGCCAAAGTTTTGATTTTTTTCATAAGAATCCTCGCTACAAGTAAACTGAAGGCCACTCAAAAACATAAATTTTCGGCAACCTATGCAAGGATTGTATCTGATTATCAATTCAACAAATTGTGATTTTTTGTCACATTTTATTTTTTTTTCGCTGCCAATTCGTCCCTTCGCTCCGTCCATGGGCTCAGTCCCTTCCACCCGGCATGACAGCTTCTGGAGTTTTTATGGAAGTATTGCTTTCACTGGAATTTCTTCAGGAATTCCTTACGGTTATGAACTTCGGCAAGATTGTAGATGTAAGTCACATAATTTCTTACTGTGTGAAGAGATACAAAAAGTTCTTCAGTTATCTCATCATTTGTTTTTCCCTGAAGCATTTTCTCAAAGACCACAAGTTCCTGCTTTGTAAGTACGTCTGTTATTGATTCCAGTTTTTTCTGTATTTTCTCAAATTCCAGACGTGGCTCAAGATATGTCAGGTCTTTCTGCACGGTTCTTATACATTCAAGAAGTTCTTCTTCGCTTGCAATTTTTGAGATGTAACCTTTTGCGCCCGTGTTCTGTGCCTGCAGAACGTAACCCACTGTGTCATACATGGAATACATGATGCACTTTATCTGTGGATAAGTTTCCTGCAGTTTCTGCAGAAGATCAAAACCGGTTTCGCCTACCAGCTGAACATCAATGATGATTATTTCAGGAAGTTCGTCACTGCCTTCAAGGGCGGCAAGGCATTCCGCAGAACTGTTGAAAAGTCCGGTTCCGGTAAACTCCGAGTTTGTCTCAAGCCACCCTTTGATTCCGTTCTGCAGCATCTTGTGATCATCAACAATAAAAAGCGTATTTTTCTTTATTCCCATACTGAACCTTCCGTCTCTGCCAATTCCGCTGCAGAATCACTTGATCTCAACCGTAAGTTTAACTTTCATGCCCTCATCCGGCATGGAAAAAAACTCGATTGAGGAACCGATATGATTCATTCTGTCTCTCATGTTCTGCATTCCGAAATGATTCTGCTTTTTCCGTGTTCTCAGTTCATTAAGATTGCAGCCCACACCGTCATCTATCACAAAAATCACACAGTATTTCTTATCATTCTCCGTCTTGATACGTATCAGCACAGACACTTTTGTGGCATAGGAATGCTTTTCTATGTTGCTGAGAATCTCCTGGAAAACCCTTACCACATTGGTGCAGGTTTCCCGGTCAAAAACCGGAGGTACAAAATTTTCTTCCGTCTGTATCGAGCAGGGAATTTTTGTCTTTGTGTAAAACTGGCGGCAAAGTGTATCAATTATGTATACCAGTTCCACTTTGTTTCCATCGGCTTCAGTTACGGTGGAAAGTTCCGCAGGTGTAAGGTTGTAGCAGATGTTGCGCATTTTTACGATGCAGCTGGTGATATCCTCAACAAGCCGTCCGCGGTTCATTGGATCAGTAGTGGCAAGACTCTCTGCCTGCACACGGATTGCCCTCAGATCCTGGACCACGGTATCGTGAATGTCTCTGCTGATCCTTGCCTTCTCTTCCTCCTGGATTTTTAGAATCCGCTTCTGCTCAAATCCCTTCCTGTTTTTTCTGACTGCCCTGAGCAGAATAATAAAAACAACAATCGCAGCCAGAAGAACCACAATCAGAACTGCAAGAACAGCAAACATTTTTCCTGTTATGTATTCCGGAGTCACTTTGACTCCGTTTTTTTCACTCATTGCCTGCTCAAGAATCTCTTTGTATTCTGCTTCATCTCTGTAAGTGGTAAGGTACCCGTCTCTGAATGTGAGAACCGTTCCGCCGCTTCTGAAGAATACTCCCAGAACATTCTGGCCTATCAGAAGTTCATCAGAATTCTGCGCCTTTTTTTTCAGTTTCATCATGCTGAGGCTGGTTGGAATTGTAAAAGAAATTCGGCTAGTCTCGTGAGTCACCTCGTATATGACTGCTTCTTCTCCTGAGAGGCAGTCTGAGGCATAAAGTTTCTGATTTGTGTAATCCTTCACTAGAACGGAATTCTGGAAATCGAAGAAATTGAGACCATAGTCCACAGCCGGAAAAGTCATCAGGTTTTCCACCGAGTAACTTCCGCTGCTTTGTGGAGGAAGCACACCGATTCCTGTTTCCCGGACATCATCCCTGTAATAGTACAGAAAGTAAAAACACCGGTCCCTGCTGTTGAACTGAATCTGGGAAATGTGGTCTCTCTTGAACTCGAACAGTGTTTCAGGAACCGAATAGGTTAATGTGTCATAAAGGTAAAGATTTTTCCGCTCAGGTTTCTGATCTTTCATAGAGTTTGACAGTCCGCCGTTTACAAGAAGCCATCTTCCATCATCTGAAATCTCAAAATCCAGTATCACAGATTCTTTGTTTGGCAGGGCAAAAAAATGTGTGACTCCGGAGCCGGGATAAAAAACTGCCACGCCATGATACTGAGTATTCGTATCTATGACTGGACAATAAGCATTCCCATAACTGTCAAATTTCAGAAATCTGTTTTCATCGGCATTTTCTGCCTTCCAGAGCGGACGCAGGGAACTGTCTCTCTCAAGGTGGAGAAAATCAACAAGTGTGCCATCGCTGCTGTTCTCCACATAAACAGCGGAACCGGAAAATGATTTTCCAGAAGTTCTGTCTGTCAATTTCTGATCATTTGAAAAAAAGAAGTATGTTCCTTTAAGATTTTCAGGGACATAATCATTGCCGCATCTGTAAATTCCGTAAATATCTATTTTTCTGCCATTGCTGTCCAAAAGTTTAGGGGCGTTCAGCAGTTTTGCAGTCCGTTCTTCTGTCAGCAGTATCTGGTTCTGGGAAAAAACAGGAAAGAGGACGCAGAAGCTGATTATGAAAAATAAAAGGAATTTCTTCATAGCATGACTATATCAGATTGCAAATGAATTGATTAGGACAAAAAAACACATTTCACGGCCTGTTCTGCATAGTGCGGGTATGCACAGCCCTGTCCTGCAGCTTTTTCATTATGTCAGCAAGAGAAACCGCATTGCGCGCCCCGCTTCCCTTGGGATGATTGTTGAAAAATGTCTGGACTTTCCTGCCCTCCCTGAGCGCTGATCCGATCACAGGCACAAAGGTTTCCAGTTCATCCTGGGAGTATTCGTAATCATAGCGCTGGCTGCCATTGTTTTCCGCAGAATGGTCGTACCAGCAGCCGGAGTTCCGCCCGTGCATTCGGATATAGGCGTTAGGCCCAACAAAAGGCGTCCTGCAGACTTTACCGTCAGGCAGAAAGCGGAGAGGCGGCATGTCGCAGAACACAATGCTTGCACCTCTGGCCGCCAGCCCTTCATAAACACTTTTTCTGAGCCATTCCCTGTGGCGGAACTCCACAACCGGTTCAAACTCCTGGAACTCAGAAATCAGGTCCGCAAGATAAAAACGGTTTTCCGGTGTGTAATGGAAACTCTGAGGCAGCTGGAACAGCACAGCGCTTAAAAGTCCACGGTTTGCAAGCGGACGCAGATTTATCAGCATTTCTTCCGCCCGGTTTTTCCAGTCTTTACCGATTTCGTGGGTCAGAGTCCTGTTTGCCTTTACAGCGAATTTAATCCGCCCTTCAGTACGTTCGGCAAACCTTACCAGATGAGAAGAATCAGGCATACTGTAAAAACTGCTGTTAATCTCAAGGGCATTGAATTTTGTCGCGTAATATTCAAGGAATTCGCTTCTTTTAAGTTCCATGGGATAAAATACGCCACGCCATTCAGGATAATCAAATCCGCTGGTTCCTATTAAAATTTCCGCCCTTCTCATCTTTACTCCGATACTAATATTATACCATACAAACTACTACTTGTAAAAAGCAAATAAAACATTTTTTTTGCAGCGGGACATTTTCTGTCATCCTGATGGATTATTCTGCTATCACAGAAGGCGGCAGTCCAGAAAAGCCGCAAAGGAGGTGATTCTGATGAAGGGTAAATGCAATGTTATTATTTCAGCGGCGACAGAAGATTCAGAGATCTGCTGGGGTTTTTCAATCTCAAAAACAGGCCGGCTTAATTATCTTGGAAAAATCGCCAGACCGGAAACAGCAGGCTGGCAGTCCCTTTCCGGCAGCACTTATTATTCATCAAGCGCCTACAGATGGATCAGAAAGCCCTTCCGAAACCCGGTAAAAACACTGATTTCACCGGATGCAGAAATTGACAGCGCAGAAACATCCGCATTTCTTACCCACATCGGCCCGGTTCTTCTTGCCATTGAAAACCGCAACGGAATGCTTGCCGCATCTCTTTTTGACCGACGGAAAGCAGTTTTTGCAGGATTCCTGAGTCTCTGCCGCAAAATTTTTGAACCCATAGCACCTTACGCACTTTTTTCCTGGGTTTACGGGTCTTTTCATCACACTGATTTTTTTGCGGCTTACAACAGCGGTGGACTTTCCGCATCAGCCCATGACACAGGGGTTTTTCTGTTTGACGCTGCGGAAAAACAGCTTAAGCCTGATCCCGCAAATGAAACACCGGAAGAAATGTTCATCAGATTTTTTGCGGATGAAAAACGGAATGAACACCCGGTTGCAATGGTTGTCGTAGGAACAGATCACTACAGCTGGATGAAAAATACAAATGATTTTTTTGATGGTTCCGGTTCTTATCAGACAGTCCGTCAGTCCGCAGACCGTTTCTTTGAGCAGATGGCCGTCACAGTGCAGGCTGAACCCTACAATCCGGCAGACCGCAATGCAATCGCTGTGGCAGCGGAAGATCCTTATGCAAAGATCGCCGGAAAAGGAGGTCTTTCAAAAGCGGGTTATATACGGGCAACAGGTGCTTCAATACTCCGAAACGCTTTTCCGAAACAGTTCGGATACAAAGCCCATCTGGAAAGCCTTTTTCCATGCGGACAGAATGCGCTGGTGGTCACAATGCAGATCTGACCATCACATAACGTATTCGTCTTCGTCGCGGCCTTTTACAAAAATCTCTCCTGACTCCCAGGCACGTCGCATCGCGGCAAAGAACTTTGAGGTAACTTCTTCCGCCTCGGCACGTTTCACAGGCTGTATCAGTTCTGACTCCTCCAGAATCCTGTCCCCACGCCCCTGGGAAATGTTGCCGTAAATCTTTGCCTTGAAAGCAGATGACTTTCCTGCAAGAAGCAGCGCCACATCCCGGTCTGTCATGCCACGTAGGTAATTCTGTATGAACACACCCTGGGAATTGATGAAATCTTCTATAGTAAAGAGACGTTCACGGAGGTTTACGGCAAGTTCAGGATCATTGTCAGCAAGGTTTGCCAGAATTGAATCTTCCGCATCGGGAGACATTTTCTTAAGAATCTGGGCAAGGGCATTCCGTCCGTCAACAGACTCAGCCTTTTCTGTATTGATCTGCTCCATTTTTTCACGCAGGGACTGATCAACCCGGCGGATCACATCCTGATCCACGGATTTCAGTTTTGCAAGCCGGAGCACTGTCTGACTTTTTTCTTCCGCCGTCATGCATCTGATGACATCGGCAGCGAGCTGAGGTTTCAGGAAAGAAAGCACCAGGGCACGGATGTATTCACTTTCGTCCTTAAGCAGAAGATAAATCTTGTCTTTGTCCAGATCAGCAAGGTATTCAAAAGGTGCGCCGTCAGAAAAAGGCACTGCCTTGGCAAGCATCTCCTCAGCTTTTTTCTCGCCGTAAACCCGTGTCAGAATCGACCGGGCAACATCAACACCGCCCGAATTCTTCTGTTTCTCAAAGAGTTCCTTGAATTCTGCAAGAATCACCGTAGCTTCTTCCGGGTCCACGCTGCGGATTGAAGCAATTTCGGGCACGATCCGTTCTATCTGTTCCGGTGCCAGATGAGGAATCACTTTTGCTGCCTCATCAACCCCGATCAGAAGAAGGAATTTTGCTACACGGCGGTAATTGCTGTCTTTTCCTGAAGCGGCAGGAATGTCTGGAACTTTAATAAGTCCCTGTTTCTGCATTGCGGCTTTTATCTGTTCTGTTGAATCCTGATTTGAGTTCATCTGCTCTATCATATCAAATTTGCCCTTTTTTACAATCTCGACAAAAAATCCCTTTCCCTTGACTAAGGACACCGAATTTTCTAAAATGACAGAACGTATATGTGTGTTTCGGAGAATCCCCGTTTTTCCCGAGACCGTACCAGCTGCAGATGCAGAAATAATTTTTTAGAGGTGTAAAATGTACGCACTTATTGATTATAAGGGTAAACAGTACAAAGCTGAAAAAGATGCCCTCATTCAGGTTGACAAACTTGATGAAGAAAAGGGAAAAACAGTTGATATCGAAACCGTTCTCATGCTGAACGACGACGGAAAAGTAACCGTTGGTGCTCCTTACGTAGCAGGTGCCAAAGTTACAGCCGTTGTAGAAGACACATTCAAAGATGACAAAGTGATCGTTTTCAAGCACAAAAGCAAGAAAGACTATCACCGCACTATCGGTCATCGCCAGCAGTATACAAACATTCGGGTAACCGATATTACTATTGGCTGACAATCAGCCCCATGATTCAGACAGAGCTTGTCCGCCGCAGAGACGGAGCACTCAGTTCCTGTAAGACATGGGGTCACGCCGGTTTTGCCCGCAGTGGCAGCGATGTTGTGTGTGCAGGTGTTTCCTCTGTATTACGCACAGTAGTTTTCCTGCTGCAAAACAAAACCGGAGTCAGTGTTCAGACTGACGCTCCGGAGCCCGGGACACTCGCTTTCAGGGTTTCGGATAACGAAAAGGCAGTTGATGCTTTTTTGATCGACTGTGCTGATTTTATACAGGCTGGCATAGGTCAGATTGCTGCAGAATATCCGGCACACGTTGTATTGCGGGTAAAAACTGAATAATTTGTTGCGGAGGCATACGAAATGGCACGTAAAAGAGGCGGTAGCGGTGCAAAAAACGGTCGCGATTCAAATCCTAAATACTTGGGTGTAAAAGCTTACGGTGGAGAACTTATTACTGCTGGATCAATCATCATTCGCCAGCGTGGTACAAAAATCCACCCCGGAAACAACGTTTCCAAAGGAAAAGACGATACACTTTTTGCAACAGCAACTGGAAAAGTTATTTTCCACGAGCGCATGGGCAGAAAGTTTGCTTCTGTCGAGCCCGTTGAGGCATAATCTGCCCCAATTCAGGTCTGTCGAAAAGCATTTTCTTTTCTAGTAAGTACCCTAACACCCCTGTCCCGGATGTTAGGGTATTTTTTTTAGCTGATTATTGGAGAAAAAAATGATTCAATTTGCAGATGAAGCAAAAATTCAGGTTCAGTCGGGCAAAGGCGGAAACGGCTGCATTGCCTTCAGACGTGAAAAATATATACCGAACGGAGGTCCTTCCGGTGGTGACGGCGGCAAAGGCGGGGACGTGATTTTCTGCGTCAAGAAAAACCTGCGCACACTTTCACATCTGCGGCACAAGACAAAATACAAAGCCAAAAATGGTGGAGATGGATCCGGTTCCAACCGTTACGGAAAAGACGGCGAGGATGTGATCATTCCGCTGCCACCGGGCACAATTGTCCGCGATGCCGAAACAGATGAGATTCTCTTTGAATTCACTACGGAAAGTGAAGAGGAACAGATTACGCTTCTGACAGGCGGCAAAGGTGGCTGGGGAAATGTGCACTTTAAAAGTTCAACAAACCAGGCACCGCGTCATGCCAACGAAGGAAAAGAGGGAGAATCCCGTATCCTGCGTGTGGAACTTTCAATCATGGCAGACGTAGGTCTTGTCGGATTCCCCAATGCAGGAAAATCTTCCCTGCTTGA
This sequence comes from Treponemataceae bacterium, assembly GCA_045599005.1. Classification (GTDB taxonomy): domain Bacteria; phylum Spirochaetota; class Spirochaetia; order Treponematales; family Treponemataceae; genus Treponema_I. The sequence continues at coordinate 32,914 of JAZRVF010000024.1, read as the reverse complement.
TTACTTTACCAATGCACGCCCGAAGATCGCACCCTACCCTTTCACCACTAAGATTCCTAATCTTGGGGTACTGAGGGTTTCCGATGACAGAGACATTATCATTGCTGACATTCCCGGTATCATTGAAGGAGCTGCGGAAGGTGCCGGTCTTGGAACCCGCTTCCTTAAGCATATCTCACGAACAGCGGGACTTGTGTTCATTATTGACGCATCAGATCCCAATGCGCTTACGGCTTTTGACACACTGAAGGCAGAACTGGCAAGCTATTCAGAAGAACTTGCCGCAAAGCCCTATATCGTCCTCTGCAATAAACTGGACGTTGAAGGCGCTCCTGAGACAGCAGCGGAGATTGCCCAGAAATATCCGGATGAGAGAATCATTCCTATGTCACTGGAAACTCACGAAGGATTGCCCCGTGTAAAAACCGCAATCATCGATCTGGTGGATTCAATGAACAAACCTGCGGAAGAAGCAAAGCCGACACAGAGCTCATTCATGCAGAACAGGGCCTGGTGTTCCGATGATGACACACAGTATCCAGGAAGTCAGAGCCAGAACGGAAGCGGACTGGAAGACCTGTGAAAATTGCAGTTTTTGGAGGCAGTTTCAACCCGGTGCATAACGGGCATATGGCTGCCGCCCGCAGTGTACATGAGCAGGCCGGATACCAAAGAGTAGTTTTTGTGCCGGCTTTTCATTCTCCATTCAAGGAACTGCCTGGCGGTGCAAGAGACAGCGACCGTATCAGAATGCTGGAACTTGCGGTTCAGGACGCGAAAGCCGGTGACTGGGCCCAGATTGAAACCTGCGAAATTCTCAGGGGCGGCATCAGCTACACAATCGATACAATCCGTTATCTTACTGAAAAATACAGGACAGAAGGGATTCTTGGACCCGATGAGAAACCAGGGTTCATTCTGGGAAGCGATCTTGTGGAAGGTTTCCCAAAATGGAAAAACGCGGATGATCTTGCCCGGGAATCAGATCTGATTCTCGTACAGCGGCCGGTGGAAAACAGAGAGCAGATCCACAGGAATTTTATTTATCCCCATGTCAGTGTGGAAAATCAGCTTTTTTCCGAATCATCAACTCTGGTGCGAGAAAGCCTTCAGAACAGAGAGACTTTCAAATCCCTTGTAGCACCTTCAGTTTATGAGTATATTATAGAAAGAAATCTTTATTCCTTTCAGGCGGAAAAATGAATTACACGGACAGCATCGACAAAATGAAGAAAATCGTCCACAGAATGGTCAAGCCTTCCCGCTATGAACATTCTGTTCGTGTTGCAGAGACTGCAGCCTTTATGTGCGAGAAATTCGATTTTGACGTCAACCGCGGTTATTTTGCAGGAATTGTTCATGACATGTGCAAACAGCTTGATGCCAAAAAGCTGATTGAGCTTGCAAAAGAAGACGGTAATCCGATTACGGACATCGAGCTGGACAAACCTTCGCTTCTGCATGGACGTGCTGCTGCAGTCATGCTTGCAAATGATTATGGAGTTTCGGACAAAGATCTGCTTGAGGCGGTGCGCGTCCATGTTTCCGGAATGCCTGGAATGAGTCAGTTCTCAAAGATTCTCTTCGTTGCGGACAAAGTTGAACCCGGCAGGTCTCACATCCCGGAAAATTACTGGACTGTCCACGCGGAGGATTCACTGGATCAGCTTATGATTTCCGTACTTGAGGATAATCTGCGCTATCTTAACGAAATGGGTTACGAAATTATTCCGCAGACGGAAGAACTTCTTTATTCACTGATAAAAAACTGAAAGGCTGAATTGGCGCCCTTCGGTTTACAATTTTAAGGAACAGATATAATGGCACAGACCATGAATGCTCCCAAAAGGAGCGTTTCAAAAAGTTATATTTTTCTCATTGTCATCCTGATGGTTCTGATGGTTACGGCTGTTGTAATGTTTTTTGTACTGCAGACTGATTCGATTGACGAAATGCTTGAAAATGACCAGCTGATAAAAACTCTTGTTGTTCTTGAGGATGACAGTCAGGTGGTGTGGACTGCTGTGCTGATCTATTATCCGGCATACAAAAACGCGGCAATTTTTGATATCCAGGGGTACACGGGAGCAATTTACAGTTCCATCGGGCGTGTTGACAGAATTGATGCAATCTACAGGGAGAAAGGCATCGGAACATATCTGGCGGAGATTGAGAAACTTACAGACACGGAAATTCCTTTTACGATTGAGATCTCTCTGGACAATTTCTCAAAACTGACGGACATGCTCGGAGGACAGAATGTATTCATTCCTTCCGCAGTTGATTACATCGATGAAAACACGGGAACCCATTATCTTCTGCCCTCTGGTGCGGTCAATCTGGACGGAAACAAAATCCGCACTTACCTTAAATACAGGCTCCCCTCTGATTCAATGGAGGATGTTCAGGACCGCAAGGAAAGTTCGATGATTGCATTCCTGGAAGCGATGAACAGGAACAAAAATGATTTTTTTGACGCAAAAACTTATGAACATTATTCACCGCTCTTCAGATCAAATCTTGAGGGCTCAAATCTGAAAAAACTGCTTTCAGAACTTGTAAACATCAGGACTGACGGTCTTGTTCCCCAGTCAGTGCTGGGCACTTCACGCATTGTTGACGGCCAGACTCTTGTATTCCCCTATGAAGACGGAGATTACCTGCAGGAAGCCGTAAAGCGTTCCACGACATCCCTTCTTACACGGGACGGACAGATGTCAAACCGTGTTTATGTCATAGAAGTCCAGAACGGAACAACCACACCGAAACTTGCATATAATACCGGCAATCTGCTCAAAAAAGCCGGTTATGATGTTCTGCAGAGCATAAACGCGGCAACAGACGATCTGCAGAACACATATATTATAGATCACATTGGAAACGCTTCTGAAGCAAAGAAACTTGCAGACGTAATCCATTGTGAGATCATTCAGACAGACAAAGTAAGCACATCCGGCCGCCTGGAAGCCGACTCACCGGTCGACTTTTCTGTAGTGCTGGGTGCAGACTTTAACGGGAAGTACGTAAGATGAAAACAACACAAGAAAAAGCATTGGAAATTGCACAGCTCTGTGAAGATTACAAAGGCGCAGACGTTACAGTCATTGACGTTTCAAAACTCAACAGCTGGACCGATTTTTTTGTAATCGTGACAGTAAACAGCAGCGCCCACTGGCAGGGACTGTACAAGTATGTCAAGGATTACTCAAAGGAAAATGAACTTGAGATCCATGTGCCGAACCGCAAGACTCCTGATGGGGATGACTGGAACCTGATTGACCTGGGTCCCATTGTCGTGCACCTGATGAGCGAAGAGGCACGCAGTTTCTATGACCTTGAGAAACTGTGGCACGCCGGCGAGAAACTCCGCTGAGACTGAGGCCGCACACCGCTGCCCTGGGGTTAATCAGGGCAAAAAAAAGACCGGGAGAAACTGTTCTGAAACCAGTTTCTGTCCGGTCATTTTTTTCTGTATAGATTCTAACACTCAGTTGTCAAAATCGTCATACTCCAGCCCATCATCTACATCGTAATCGGCCTCATCGTAGTCTTCTCCGAAATCATCATCCAGGTCATCAAAATCATCATCCAGATAATCATCACCTTCAAAATCATCCAGCGAACTTTCGTCATCTTCGAAATCGTCGTCAAATCCGTCATCTGTTATGTCGCCGTCGTCATAATCGAAACCGTAGTCTGTCATTGACGAATAGTCTAACAAATCTCCATCATTGAACATTGTAAGCACTTCCTTGTTGCGAGAATCGGCTGAAGCGTGCATGCTCCGAAACCTTTCTTAACATAAAATAGAGTTTCCCTTGTGTCAACTTGAAAGCAAATAAAAACCTTTAAATTTTATCCTAAAATCGTAGTATTTTCTGCGATAAAAAACTGACTGCATAAACTTGCGTTTTTTCACTTTTTCCCGCAATTTTATACAATGAATTCCGACCTTTACAATTTTTCATGATTGGTGATAAAGTTAGCAATGGTAACACATGAAACTGCAATTTTCAGGGGTTACTGAAAAAAAACACAGACATCCGGAAAGTTTTTTCAGGATGCCAGATTTCATGTTTCAAAACTGAGGAGAAACAAGATGGAAAAGTTTTTTAAACTTAAGGAACGCGGAACAACTGTAAGCCGCGAAATCATCGGTGGTATCACCACATTCCTTGCAATGTCCTACATTCTTGCAGTCAACCCGGGCATGCTTGGCGCAATCGGAAACGGAATGACATTCGGCAATGTCTTCACCGCTACCGCCATTGCATCTGCAATCGCCACACTGGTAATGGCTTTCTGCGCAAACCTGCCTGTTGCACTTGCACCCGGAATGGGACTCAACGCATTCTTCACCTACACAGTAGTTTTCGGAATGGGCTGTTCATGGCAGCTGGCTCTTACAGCAGTTCTTCTTGAAGGTATTCTCTTCATCGTACTGTCAATGGTCGGTGTACGTGAAGCAATCATCAAGTCAATTCCTGCAAATCTCCGCAAAGCTGTTGCCGTCGGTATCGGTCTTTTCATCGCACTGATCGGTTTCACAAACGCAGGAATCACATCACCTGACACAGGAACAATCATCGGATTCGTAAACTTCAGCGAAAAAACTGCACTGGTGGCAATCATCGGTCTGATCATCACCATTGTTCTTTATCTGCTGAAAGTTCCCGGAGCAATCCTGCTTGGTATCGTTGCAACAACAATCATCGGCATTCCTTTCGGTGTCACAACAATCCCCGAAGGATTCAGCCCCGTCTCACTTCCCGCCGCACCCCTTCTCTTCAAGTTTGAATGGTCAAGCGTACTTACACTGAAATTCTTCGGAATCTTCTTCACATTCCTTTTTGTCGACATGTTCGACACAATCGGAACTCTGGTCGGTGTTGCTGAACAGGCAAAACTTACTGATAAAAAAGGAAACATTCCCCAGGTAAAAGGTGCTCTCCTGGCAGACGCAGTCGGAACTGTTGCCGGTGCATGTCTCGGAACTTCAACTGTCACAAGTTTTGTTGAAAGTTCATCCGGTGTCGCAGCCGGTGCACGCACAGGACTTTCTTCAGTTGTTACAGGTATTCTCTTCCTGCTCGCCCTGTTCCTCAGCCCGCTTTTTGCACTGGTTCCTTCTGCCGCAACAGCACCTGCACTTATCTTCGTAGGTTATCTGATGATGCAGTCTGTCGGACAGATTGATTTTGCAGACGGTTCTGAAGGTATTCCTGCCGCTGTCACAATCATGGTAATGCCTTTCTCTTATTCAATTGCAAACGGTATCTCATGGGGAATCATTTCTTACGTGATCTGCAAACTGGCTGCAAAGAAAGCAAAAGACATTTCAGTTGTCACATGGATTCTTGCGGCAATCTTCGTGATCAAAATCGTTTTTGACGCACTCTGATCAGATTGAATAAAAACGCTGTGCCGGACTTTGATCCGGTGCAGTCAGATCAAGTCCATGATGATAAAAAAAAGCTGCGCTTTTATGAAGTGAAAACCGCTCATAAAAGTCCGCAGCTTTTTTTTGCTTAAAGGCGTTACTGAATCACTTAATCAGTCATGCCTCATCATTAGGATCTTCGTAAGTGTTGGGGAACAGGAACAGATCCTGAATCTTCAGGGAATAAGTTGTGTTGATGCTTGTGCGGGGTTTTTCCTCACTGACAAGAGGGATGTCCACATTGCAGGAGACCGTGTCATATTCAGGGCATTCAACTTTGACAGTGAAATGGAACACTTTGTGCTCTCCTGCTTTTTCCGCCTGAACCGGTTTCGGCCAGAAAGAGAAAACACCCTTGCTTTTTTCATTGGTGTCAACAGGGTTCTGCCATGTGTAATCAATCATCGCAACAGGCTTTCCATCAAGAAGCAGTGAAACATTTGCGCCATACAGAGGAACGAAGGAGACACCGTCAAGAACGCTGCTGAAAACTGTGGGGAAATTGAATGCAGGATAGTTTTCTTCCTGAGCTGCCGGTGCATTGTCATGATAAGGACGCTGGACAGTGCTTACAGCTTTCATTCCTTCATAAATCAGCAGGTCAATATCAGCAATAAGCTGTTTGTTGTCCATGGAAAAATTATGTGTCATACCCCGGCCGGAAACAACATAACGAGGCGGCACACGGTTAAGGACATATGTAATTGTATCAAGCTGACACTGTTCGCAAGCACAGGTAAACCATCTGGGTTTTGTTTTCTGAACCTGGACATACATCTGTCTTACGCGTTCGCTTACTGTTTCTTCCATTATGTTATGAACGTTCATTTATTTCCTCCGGAATCAAGATAATCGCAAAAAATTACAATACACTGCTCAAAAATGGCTGATAAAACATCATGAGTATAATGTGCTTTATTGAAAAAAGCAATTTTCAAAGAATCTGTGTAATTTTTCGCCATTTCCAGAAAGATTTTCTTGATTTAAAAATGAACAGACAGAGCCACAGAACATGACTCTGCCGATTTTTTAAAAGCCGGTCACAAAGGTCAGCTGAAGGTTATGGCAGTTCCATCCTCTGAAAGATCGGCTGTAATAAGCGAACCTTCCGGATAATTTCCTGCCAGTATGGCTTTTGCGAGAGGATTCTCCAGCCATGTCTGGATTGCCCGCTTTACGGGACGGGCTCCGAACTGTGGATCAAAGCCGGCCTGAGCCAGGAACTCAACCGCACTGTCAGTAATGGACAGATTCAGTCCAAGTTTTCCGGTCCGTGCACACACTTTTTCCAGCTGGTTGCGGACAATTGCCGAAATGTGGTCTGCATCCAGGCGGCTGAAAGTGATTATCTCGTCAATACGGTTCAGGAACTCCGGACGGAAATGCTCTTTAAGCGCTGCGTCAAGTGCCGGTTTCAAAGCCGCCAGCTTTTCGTCAGTGTCGGCAGACTGAATCAGGCTGCTGCCCAGATTGCTGGTCATGATGATGATTGTATTCTTGAAGTCAACAAGCCGCCCCTGTCCGTCAGTCAATCTGCCGTCATCAAGAACCTGCAGCAGAACATTGAACACATCAGAATGAGCCTTTTCCACTTCGTCAAAAAGCACCACACTGTAGGGCCGGCGGCGCACAGCCTCCGTAAGCTGACCGCCCTCGTCATAACCGACATATCCCGGAGGAGCGCCGATCAGCCGTGACACAGAGTATTTCTCCATGTACTCACTCATATCAATGCGTGTCAGAGCCTTTTCATCATTAAAAAGAAAATCTGCCAGTGTCTTTGCAAGCTCGGTTTTTCCAACACCGGTCGGCCCGATGAACAGGAAGCTGCCCAAAGGCCGGTTCTCGTCTGACAGACCAGACCTGTTGCGGCGTATTGCGTCGGAAACTGCGCTGACTGCAGCATCCTGCCCGATCACCCGTTTATGAAGCACTTCCTCCAGCTGCAGGTATTTCTGCTTCTCACCCGCAAGCATCTTGCTCACCGGGATTCCTGTCCAACGGGCAACAATCGCAGCAATGTCCTCTGCACAGACTTCTTCCCGCAGCATAGATTCTTCCGCCGGAGAAGACTGTTCCGCTTTCTCAGACTGAGCTTTTTCCGCAGCCTTAAGTTTTGATTCCACAGAAGGAATCAGCCCGTAACGGATTTCAGACACTTTGGCAAGATTTCCTTCCCTGGTGAAATGCTGTTCATCATTATGAAGCTGGTCCAGTTCTTCCTTAAGTTTCCGGATCTCATCAATGCGGCCTTTTTCGTTCTGCCATTTCAGTTTCATGGCATCACGTCTTGACTTGAGTTCGGCCAGTTCACCCTCAAGTTTTTCCAGCCGTGCCATTGAGGCTTTGTCATCTTCTTTTGACAGCGAAAGTTTTTCTATGTCCAGCTGAAGAATTTTCCGCTCAACCTGATCCAGTTCCGTAGGCTGGCTTTCAATCTCAATCTTAAGGGAACTTGCGGCTTCATCAACAAGGTCAATCGCTTTATCCGGCAGGAAACGGTTGGTTATGTAGCGGTCGGATAAAGTGGCGGCGGCAACAAGGGCATCATCCCGGATACGGACTCCGTGATGAACTTCGTACTTTTCCTTAAGGCCGCGCAGAATGGCGATTGTGTCCTCAACATTGGGCTCTGCACAGTAAACCTGCTGGAATCTCCGTTCCAGAGCCGCATCTTTCTCAATGTATTTCCGGTACTCATCCAGTGTGGTGGCACCGATTGCCCGCAGTTCACCTCTGGCCAGGGCAGGCTTCAGAAGGTTGGACGCATCCATACTGCCTTCAGAAGCACCGGCACCGACAAGCGTATGAAGTTCATCGATAAAAAGAATCACATGTCCTTCAGATTTCTGCACTTCATTGATCACGGCTTTCAGTCGTTCCTCAAATTCACCGCGGAATTTTGCCCCGGCGACAAGTGCACCCAGATCCAGTGAGAGAAGTCTTTTTCCTTTGAGGCTTTCCGGTACATCACCGGAAACAATGCGGCGTGCAAGGCCTTCAACAATCGCGGTTTTTCCGACACCCGGCTCACCGATCAGAACAGGATTGTTCTTTGTGCGGCGTGACAGAACCTGCATCACCCGGCGGATCTCCTCATCACGTCCGATGACAGGATCAATTTTACCCTGATGTGCCAATGCCGTAAGATCCCGGCAGTATTTATCAAGAGACCGTAAAGTGGCTTCCGGGTCCTGGCCGGTCACACGCTGATTTCCGCGAACTTCGCGGAGAGCCTCCAACACACGGTCGTAAGTTATTCCCAGATTCTCCAGTTCCCGGCCGCATCTGGTCTCGGATTTTGTAATTGCCAGCAGTATATGTTCCGCAGAAAGAAATTCATCTTTGAAGCGGCTCATTTCTTTTTCTGCCTTTGCAAGAACTTTCTGCAGTTCGCCGGAAAAGCTCATCTGCACATTTCCATGCACAGTGGGATAAGTTTTCAAAAGCGCCCGGACGCGGTCAGTCAATACTGAAGGTTCTACGCCTATGCGCTCCACCACAGGAGGGACAATTCCGTCCTGCTGTTCCAGAAAAGAAAGCAGAACATGCTCCAGCCCGATTTCTCCGTTGTCATTCTGTTGTGCAAGAGCACTTGCATTCTGAAGTGCGTCCTGTACTTTAAGCGTCATGTTTTCGTAGTTCATGCACCTAACATACGAAGGAAAATTTAAAACGGCAACAGTTTTTGTAATCCTGAGCGCGCTACCCATGTCATCCAGAGACAACGTTTCCCCTGTCATCCTGAGCCAACGTTTCCCCTGTCATCCTGAGCGAAGTCGAAGGATCTCCACAACGCATTGTGTCGCTTTGAAAGATGTTTCGACTGCGCTCGCTGCGTTCGCTTCGCTCAACATAACAAAACAGTGCGCTCGCAATACTCACTTTGAGCGGCATGACATGGCTGAAAAAACACGCATTCGCTGCATTCAGCATGATTGTTTTTCAGAAGACGAAAACTCTGTTATTATGTACCCGTTCCAAGGAACAAACTTGGATCCTCGCCATCCTAAGCGTTTTTTAAACGGGGTAAATATGACAGACAGCAGAGTTTTTGCAATCGGATTGATGAGCGGTACTTCCGTTGACGGGATTGATGCAGTTCTTGTGGAAATTTCAGGATGCGGAAAAAACACTTCCGTAAAAGAAATTGAATTCATCACAGTGCCCTACCCTGATCCGGTGCGCGAACGGCTTCTTGCAATTGCCGGCGGAGGAAACGGTGGCAGTGTCTGTGGAAGTACCCAGGAAATTTCGCGGATGAATTTTCTTCTTGGGAAACTTTTTGCCGATGCGGCGGAAACTCTGTGCGAAAAAGCAGGAATCTCCAAAGACAGGATCGCTTTTGCCGGAAGCCACGGACACACGATTTACCACGAACCGAATCCTGTCCTGTACTGCGGATACGGAGTTTCAAGCACTCTGCAGATCGGTGAGGCTTCCATGATAGCTGAGCGTCTCGGATGCCCGGTTGTAAGCGACTTCCGTGTACGGGATGTGGCCGCCGGCGGACAGGGAGCTCCCCTTGTTCCATACACTGAATACCTTCTTTACAGCGATCCTGAGAAAAACGTGGCCCTCCAGAACATCGGCGGCATCGGGAACATTACACTGATTCCGGCGGGCGCAGAACTTGAAGACATAACAGCTTTTGACACAGGTCCCGGCAACATGGTGATAGATGCACTGATGGCGCATTTTACAGGAGGAGAAAAAACTTACGATAACAACGGAAGTTTTGCAGCTGCCGGTTCAGTGAACGAAGAACTTCTGCGCTGGCTGATGAAGAACCCCTATTTTGTTCTGCGCCCGCCCAAAACTACAGGCCGTGAAGAATACGGGGCTGCTTTTGTTGCTGAACTGCTTGCTGAAGCGGAGAAACTGGAACTCTGCCCCGAAGACACAGTGCGTACAGCAACCGCATTTACGGCGGAAACTATTGCAGTTGCGCTCAGAAAATTTGCACCCTGTAAAATTGACAGACTCATTGCAGGTGGTGGCGGCAGCAGAAATCAGGTTCTGCTTCAGGAAATCTCATCACGCACAGGAATCCAGGTTCTGACGAATGAAGACGTTGGTCGCAACAGTGACTCAAAAGAAGCGGTGGCTTTTGCCGTCCTTGCAAATGAACGGATAATGGGCATAGAAAACACGGCTCTGGGTGCAACCGGTGCGGAACATCGGGTTGTGATGGGGAAAATCAGCATTTGAAGCGGTTTATCGCGTAAATGCAGGCACCTTCCGGGGAACCGAACTTTTTTCTGACAATGGACAGTTCCGGCACCTTCTCTGATATCCTGATGGCAACAGATCTGCTGAAATCCAGATCCTTCTCAAGAATGCTGCCGGAAAAAGCCAGTTCAGGGAAAAAGATTCCCGGCATTTTGGAATAAACACACTGACACAGTTCTGCAAGGCTTTCTGCGGCTCTTTCCAGTATTTTTCCTGCAACAGGATCAGGGCTGGAAGTGTCTCTTGCAGCATCAAAGACCTGAGGCGCAAAGGACGCGATCCGGGCTTTGTCAAAATCAGTGTATAAAAAGGAAAAAAGCTGGCGGATATTTGATATTCCATAATATGAGTACGCGGCCTCAAGCAGTTTTTCAGAACCGGGACCGCCGCAAAAAGGCATTCTGTCAGCGAAGCAGGCCGCCGCACGCAGTCCCTGCAGACCGATGTCAAAACCGGAGCCGCCGTCACTCAGAAAGTGTCCCAGTCCGCCTGCGCGCACAGTCTTACCGTCACGCTGCATGCCGCATGCAATGGAACCGGTTCCGCTTATCAGCAGAAACCCCTGGGATTTGCCCAAGGCACCTGTCAGGGCAGCATAAGCATCATTAAGAAAATACACGGTGTCAGGACGTAACACACATTTTTCACCGGTTGAGTTTTCCCGTTTTTTTATCATCTGACAGAAAAAATCAGCAAAAAACCGTTTTTCCTCATCAGTCTCCAGACCTGCAGAGGCAAAACACCCGGCACAGCAGTCAAAAATCGAGTAAGAACTTTTTTTTTCAAGTTCAGAGAACAGATCCGCAAGATTCTGAAGGACTGTCTCTTTTTTACATCCATAAATATTCGTGGGACCACCGGAGACAGAGAAAAGAGCTTCCCCTGTTTCTGTCATCAGAAAAAGTTTACAGTGAGTTCCACCGCCGTCAATTCCGAAGAATGTCTTCATTTTCTGAACAGTTCCAGTGCACGGTTAATGTTGTTGTTACCGGAGGCAAGAAGTTTCTCAGCCGCATTTTTATCAACATCAAGACTGGCCATGATTATTGCAGTACGGATCACACGGCCAGACTCCTCAAACACGAAGGCAGCTTTTTCAGCCCCGCAGCCGGTTATTTCCGCAATCAGCCGGAGTGAACGGTCCACAAGTTTCGCATTCAGGGGCATAAGATCAATCATAAAGTTGTTGTAGACTTTTCCAAGCCTTATCATTGCGGAAGTTGTTATCATATTGAGAACAAGTTTCTGTGCGGTGCCGGACTTCATTCTCGTTGAGCCGGCAATTATCTCCGGGCCCACTGGCAGATAAATCGGGTAATCTGCATAACCGAAAGTCAGAGAGGATTCATTACAGCTGATCGCACCCACAGGAGAACCAAGCATCCGGGCATATTCCATGGCACCGATCACATAAGGGGCAGAACCGGAAGCAGTAATTCCAACAAGCATATCTTTTGAGCAGAAACCTTCAGACTTAAGCTGGTCAATCCCTCCGTCGCGATTGTCTTCAGCACCCTCAATACTGCGGCGCAAAGCCTGATCACCACCGGCAATGTATCCCTGCACCATTTCAGGTGAAACGCCATAAGTCGGAGGACATTCGGAAGCATCAAGAACACCAAGTCTTCCGGAAGTCCCGGCACCAAGGTAAAAAAGCCTGCCACCTTCACTGAAGCATTCCACAAGCCGGTCAACAAGTTTTGTAATCTGAGGAATGGCAGCCTCTACCACAAGCGGAACGGATTTATCTTCACTGTTGATTATGCGGAGGATTTCTTCAGTACTCTTGGTATCAATCTGAAAAGACGCAGGATTGCGCTGTTCTGTGGTTGGAATGCCGGCCATTTGTGCCCCCGTTTTTTATTTACCGTCGTCTGCAGTTGATTATGAATCAATTTTTTTGAGATTCAAATACAATCCACACTTAAAATTATAAAACAAGATATTATACTTGCATAGTATTCATTAAAACTTTTTTTTATTTTTTTACATTGATTTAATAAAAAAAAATATCATTTTTCATTGACAAATCTTTTTTTGTGAAACAGAATTAACTCATGACAAATTGCGGAATAGAAACATTTAAAAAGGATTTTTCTGCTTACAGTAAAATTTTCAAAAACAGAAACGTTGCCCTCATTACGAATTATTCCGCAGTGGACAGCCATTTCAACCGGACCTGTGATATTCTTGCAGAATGTGTCTGTCTCAGACGCCTTTTTTCACCGGAACACGGAATGTTCGGTACCGCTGATGCAGGTGAGAAAGTGACGGGAGAGACTGTTGATCCGGTTCTTGGCATTCCAGTGACAAGTCTTTACGGCACCACAAGGCGTCTTACAGAAGAAATGACCGCCGGAATTGATCTGATTGCCTTCGACATCCAGGACGCGGGTCTCCGTTTTTATACTTACATTTACACAATGATTTACGCGCTGGAATTCTGTGCGGAAAACCACATTCCTTTCGTGATATTTGACCGGCCCAATCCTCTTGGAGGCAGTGTGGTCAGCGGGAACATTGTCCGCCGAGAGCAGGAAAGTTTCATCGGCGGTTACGGACTTGTGCAGCGTTACGGACTTACAATGGGAGAGCTTGCCCGCTATGTCTGCAGCGAATACAGACTGGATGCTGACCTTACCGTGATACCGCTTACCGGCTGGAAACGGAGCTTCACTTTCGCGGACACAGGTCTTCCATGGGTTCTTCCCAGCCCGGCGCTGCCCACCCCGCAGACGGTTTTTGCCTATGCAGGAAACTGCATTTTCGAAGCCACAAATGTGTCAGAAGGGCGCGGTACTGCAAGACCCTTTGAAATCATCGGGGCACCCTGGATTGATGAAAACATGCTTGCTTCTATTGCAGGCAAACGGCTTACAGCTGACCCGGAACTGAGGGATTCTGTGTTTTTCAGGCCCCACCAGTTTGTCCCCAGCGCATCAAAATATGCCGGACAGGTCTGTCACGGTGTCCAGATGCACATTGCCCCGCAGAAAGCGGCGGAATGTCCGGTCTGGAAGGCGTCTCTGATTCTGCTTGATGTGATCATGGAAACATGGAGCAGGGATTTTGAATTCCTTCCGGCAAAAAAAAATGAAAAATTAATGCCTGTAGACTACCATACGGGTTCGACAACACTTCGAAAAAATGGTATAAACTGTTTTATGGAAGAAATTTTGCAGGAAAGCAGTTTTTTTTCACAAAAAATTATCAAAATGGGATACGGCGAAAGTGGAACAATCTTTCTGTACCCACAAGATTTCAACAGGAGTTAAAAACATTATGGCAAACATTTTTTACCTGATCCGAAGTTCAATTGATTCTTGCTCACCTTCAGAACGGTGTGTCGCAGATTTTATCCTGCGTTCACCTGAAATCGCAATGACATGCGGTGTCGCAGAAATGGCACAGAAATCAGGCACAAGTACCGCTGCGGTGGTCCGTCTCTGCAAACGCATGCAGCTGGGCGGTTTCCACAACCTCAAGATGATGCTGGCACGGGATTACTATGCAATTTCAGAAGAGAAACCTCTTCCTTCTTTTGAGTTCACAAAAGATACGCCTACTTCCGAGATCATGCATAACATAATCAAGGCATCACTTGAAAACTTTGAGAACTGTGAGAAACTCATGAATCCTGATGCGATTGAAGCCGCTGCCGATGCGATCATCAAAGCCAGGGCTGTCCATCTCTGCGGACTGGGAGCATCCGGTGTTGTGGCAATGGATCTGCACCAGAAACTTTCAAGACTGGGAATTGCATCCACTTACAACGAGGATCCCCATCTTCAGATCACCCGCGCGGCAATCATCTCAAATCAGGATGTGCTCATCTGTTTCTCATATTCCGGTGAGACACGGGAAGTGATCCATTGTGCAAAACTTGCAGCCAATGCCAATGCACCTACAATCTCAATCACACGTGCAGGCCCTTCTCCGCTGCAGAAAGTCTGCATGCACAATCTGGTTATTCCCAGCAATGAATCCCTGCTCAGAACAGGTGCCACACTGTCACGTTTCAGCGAACTGATGGTTGTTGACGTGCTTTATGCCACAATCGTGTCACGCAATGCGGAATTCTACCTGAACAACATCAGCGAGACACACAAAGCCGTACAGTTCACGGACCGTGCCCAGAGCGAGCACAAAAGTGATTACGGAACATTCTGAAACAGTATTCTTAAAACAACATATGGAGGAGTTATATGAAAAAAACGACTGAACTGCTGCTGACTGTTCTTGCGGTCATGCTGCTGCCTGCAATGGTTTTTGCAGGAGGAAAGAAGGAACCCGCCTCTGCAGACGGAAAAGTTTCTTTCACCATGTATTATTCAGACAATGCCACACTGCCTTTCAAAGCTGACTGGCTGGCCGTGACAGAGTCCGCAAAACTGGCAGATGCAGACGTAACATACGAACCGATTCCGATTGCAGACTATTCAACAAAGGTTTCTCTCGCACTGAATACTCAGAACAATGCGCCGGATGTCATCCTTTATCAGTCAACCACAGGAGAGAACGCTTCTCTGGCACTGAACGGTGCACTTGTTGCTGTAAGTGACCATCCGGAATGGACTCCTAACTTCAACAGACTTGTAAAAGAATTCGGTCTTGAAGAGGAAATCAACAGTCTTAAACTGAAAGACGGAAAACTCTATTATCTTCCTACTATTTATGACGTGCCTTTCTATGACGGCGGTCTTATTCTCCGGGAAGATGTCCTTGCAGGATACGGCTTTGCACAGCCCAGAACCTTTGATGATCTTTATGCAATCCTCAAAGCCTACAAGAAAGACAATCCTGATTCTTACCCGCTTACAATTCTTGCAGGACCCCGTGTCCTTTACCGCATGAGCATGCCCTCTTTCGGAATCAGTCTCGGTAAGAACGGTGCCGGCGGAAGCAATGTCCTCAGCTGGGATTACACCAGGAATGAGTATTTTGCAGGCGCAATCAGCCAGAACTACAAAGACTACATGACATTCTTCGCAAAACTGTACGCAGAAGGACTTCTGGATCCTGAAATGGCAGACCCGATTGACGGTGACAGATGGAACCAGAAAATGGCAACCGGAAAGTCTATCGCCACCTATGCCTATTACGACCAGATCGGCGGTGTAGAAGCAAACAGCACAATTGAAGGATTCAAACTGCAGATGTATCCGCCGCTGGAAGGAACTGCCGGTGCCCACCACCAGCAGAAAAACCGTACAGGAAGCGGAATCATGTTCCCGGCAAAAACTGCAAAACGGGCCGATTTTGAGAAAATCGTACGCGCTGTGGACAAAATGTTCTTCAGTGAGGAAGCCGCAAAAATCTGGTGTCTGGGAGTTGAAGGCACAACTTACACAATGGACGGAAACACTGTGGTTTATTCAGACAGAATCCTCAGTTCTGCGGACGGAATCTACAAGAACATGCAGCTGGACTACGGCTGTGGTGCCGCCGGAACACAGATGGTTTGGGTAAACTCACGGGAAATGACCAAATACGATGAGAACTATGCACGCATCAATGCAGAAGTTGAGGCAATGGGCAACGTAATCCAGGCAATTCCGCCCTCACCGCTCTTTGATGATTTTACAGCCGAAGAAGCCGGTCTTCTGCAGACTCCTCTTGCAGACGCCTTCGAACGCTGGACAAACGCATTCCTTACAGGCAGCAAGAGCCTTTCAGCAGACTGGAACTCCTACGTTGCAGAAATGAAAACTCTCGGAATCGAGAGATTCTGTAAAATGTACAACGACAATCTGTAATCCAAAAACACGGACGACCGAGGAAATGTCCCAATGGAGACTTATTGGGCAGTCCCCGGTCTGTTCATGTTTCAGACCTTTTCCCCTGCGGAGCAAACATGTCAAAAAAACATAATTCATCACATAATTCATCAAAAGAAACAAACAAATTCCATTTCAGGCGCTATTGGCAGCTTTACGTGATGATGGCCATACCGCTGGTCTTTCTGCTGCTTTTCAAATACGTGCCCATGTTCGGCAACATCCTTGCCTTCCGCCGTTACCGCCCCGGAATGGGACCCTTCGGTACTGACTGGGTCGGTTTCCGCTACTTCCAGATGTTTCTGAAAGACCCTGCATTCTGGCGGGCATTCCGCAACACGCTGGTGATCTCACTCATAAACCTTGTGGTGAACTTTCCACTTCCCATAATTTTCGCAGTCCTTCTCAATGAACTGCGCTCCAAAAGATTCAAGAAATTCGTACAGACTGTCTCATATATGCCGCGCTTTGTTTCCACGGTGGTTGTAATCGCTATACTGGCAGAGATTCTTTCGCCCTCCACAGGACTTCTGAACACTTTCTTCAAGAACGCCTTCGGACGTGAAAGCATCTATTACATGAACGATCCGAAATATTTCCGTCTGATCTATGTGCTTTCTGACTCATGGCAATATATGGGCTGGACGGCAATAATCTATCTTGCGGCCATTACCGGCATCAATTCCGAACTTTACGAAGCGGCCCGCATTGACGGTGCATCCCGCATGCAGCAGGTCTTCTCAATCACAATCCCGTCAATCATGCCCACAATCATGGTGATGCTGATCCTGAACATCGGTCGTCTTCTGAGCCTTGGCTTTGAAAAAGTGCTTCTTATGTACACACCGAACAATTCGGCAGTAAGTGATATCATCGACACCCTTGTTTACCGCACGGGTCTTGCAAACCAGAATTACTCCTATGCGACTGCGATCGGGCTTTTCAGCGGACTGATCGGGGCATTCCTGGTAATCGGCGCAAACCGGCTCAGCAAGAAGCTGACCGGTGAAAGTATTTATTGAGGGCCGGAAAATGAAAAGAGAACGTTCCATACTTGATGTGTTAGTTGTCGTCGTGATGCTGACTGTTATTGTCAGCTGTCTTCTGCCCTTTGTGTACATCATCGCCCTGTCATTTTCCTCACCGCAGGCAATCGTAAACAACCAGGTGTCATTCTGGCCCGTGGGTTTCAACACTGAATCCTACAGACAGATCTTCAACTATCCAAATTTCTTCAGAGCCTACGGAAACACGGTTTTCTACACGGTTGCAGGAACAGCCATCGCACTCTGCGTGATGGTCCTGTTCGCCTACCCTCTCTCAAAACCCTTCCTCAAAGGCCAGAAAATCGTGCTCCGCCTTGTGATCATCTCAATGTATTTTGCCGGTGGACTGATTCCAAACTATCTTCTGATCTCAAACCTGGGACTTACAGGAACACGCTGGGCAATACTTCTGCCTTTTGCGATCAATCAGTTCAATCTGATAATCCTCATCAACTTTTTCCGAAGTTTCCCCAAGGAAATTGAGGAAGCAGCCCTTATCGACGGGCTCGGTTATTTCCGCATTCTTGTGATAATCCTGATTCCTCTGTCAACCGCCTCACTGGCAACAATCGGTCTCTACACCGCAGTTTTTTTCTGGAATGACTGGTTCAACGGACTGATTTACCTCAATTCAAAACAATATCCGGTGATGCTTTTCCTCCGCAACATCGTGAACGGAACTGCAACAGTGGGAGACAGTGCCGGTGCCGCAGATAAATCAACAATCGGAATTTCGATCAAATCCGCAGTGATCATAACATCCACTCTTCCGATTATCCTGCTTTATCCTTTTCTGCAGAAATATTTCGTAAAAGGAATGACAGTAGGCTCTGTAAAGGGCTGATTTTCTGATTTGACCGGAGATACTGGATGAGTCTTTCACTTTCTGAAAAAACAGGACGGCTTTTTTTTATAGGGCTTCCTTCCACAAGTCTTGATGATGAGACAAAAACAGTTCTTGAGACAATCAGACCAGGAGCAATCATACTCTTTGTGCGCAACATCGAGTCTCCTGAGCAGGTTGCGCGCTATACCGATTCAATAAACCGATTTCTTGGCTACAGACCTGTCTTCTGCATTGATCAGGAAGGCGGAATTGTAAGCCGTTTCAGAAAAGGTTTCGCTGTGGCGCCCGGAGCAATGGCAGTCTCTGCCACAGATGATCCTGCTGCCGCATACGAGACAGGACTAATTCTCGGCAAAGAAATGCGGTCTGTGGGCGTAACATGGAATCTTGCACCGGTTGTTGATGTGAACAGTCTTCCGCAGAATCCGGGTATAGGGGTACGGAGTTACGGAGACACACCGGAACGTGTGATTGAATACGCCGGCCAGTTCATCAGAGGCCTTCACCAGGCTGATGTGTGCTGCTGTCTCAAGCATTTTCCCGGTCTTGGCCGCGTTGATGTTGATCCCCATCTGGGAAGGCCGGTTGTCAGACTTTCAAAAGCAGAACTGCTTAAGGAAGAACTGAAGCCTTACATTGACCTGGATGTAGAGGCCTTCATGCCGTCCCACGCCTTTTACACAGCACTGCAGTCTGTTGACGAACCGGCCAGTCTTTCAAAAGAAGTCCTTGTGGATCTTGCCCGCAGGGAACTGGGCTACAAGGGCATTCTTGTTGCGGATGCATTGGGAATGGGCGGCGTAACACAGAACTTCTCAGCGGAACAGGCCGCATTGGCCGCACTGGCAAACGGAATGGATTTTCTTTCTTTCTGCCACAATTCGGAGGAACAGATGCAGGTTTTCCGAACTACGGCAGCAGCAGTTGAACAGGACGAGACTCTGGCCCGCCGCACGGAAGAATCTTTTGCCCGTGTCTCCGCATTCATGGAGCGGGCAGACAGCGGCAGAGCCGAACCGGTTTCCTCAGTGGGATCACCGGAACACATTTCCGCAATGAGGCGCATCACAGCGGCAGGAATCACATCCCGCATAGCAGAGGACTGTCCACACAGACAGAACCCGGCGCTGATACCTGACCCCGCAAAAGCACCTGCAGACTTTACAGAGAATGTGGCGGCGGTTTTTTCAGTGCGGCTTACACGGCAGGTGGAAGTTGAGGAAGGTTCCGAGGACAACAACATCCCTCAGGTTGCAAAAGATTTCGCATCACGGGCGGGCGCGCCTCTTTACACTTTCTCAGCGGACTGTACAGAAGAAGAACAGGCAGAAGCTGTGGCCGCCGCAGAAAAAGCAGTGGCTTCGCAGAAACGCTTGGTCATCTTTACAGAAGATGCACTTATACATCCGGGACAGAAAAAACTCCTGCAGACACTCTGTGCCCTTGCCCCGGAAACCCCGCCTCTTGTGGTCGCACTGCGAAATCCCTATGACCCGTGGATCAGCGGCGTAAAACAGGCGCTTATTTCCTACGGCTACGAACGAATAAGCCAGCAGGCACTTTTTGACGTACTTACAGGAAAAGCCGCGGCACCCGGAAAACTGCCGGTAAAAGAACCGGACTTTTTCTGAGCGAAGGCAGCGACTTAAGAGGAAGAATCAGTCTCTTTTTTCCACAGGATCCGGCTTCCAACCCTCAAGAAGGATCTCCGGATGCTCAAAGCATTTCAGAATCAGTTTGTAAGCTTTTCCGAAAGTGTATCCGTCACAGATACGTTCATCCATCACCATTTTCATGGGCAACACTTTTTTCCGGATAATCTGGCCGTCACGGTCTGCGGAAGTATCGGTCTCTTTCTTTCCGATCGCGACAAACCCGGAGACTGTTCCGAATTCGTAAAGATGATGATAGATGACAGGAAGTCCGATTGAGCCCACATTTGTCACATAAAAGCTTGAATGGAAAGGCAGAGCGTTTACCAGCGCTTTGGGAAGGCGTCCCCTTTCATCCAGGCGGAACAGCCATCTTGCAATAAAACGGAGCAGGAATCCCGGCAGCTTCTTCAGGACGGAACAGAGTTTGTCCACATCATTCTGAGGATTGTCCAGCTCTGCAATCGCCATATCAAGCTCTTTCTTTGTGATCTCAAAAATGTCCTTAAGGGAAGAAGTCTTCTCAAAAACCGGAGTAATTATTCCTTCAGGCGCATCAACACTCAGTGATTTCTTGATGGTCATGGCGAGACGGACTCTGTCACGCTGATAGACACGGCCCCGGGACACAAAACGGTTCACCTGGGGAATCTCAGCGCAGCACCGGACTATAATCGCAAACACCACATGATAGAGAGCCAGTCCCGGCATATCCTCCTGATGTTCCCTTATGAATTCCTCCATCCGGGATAATCCAAGTCTGAAATTGAAGAAAATCAGGCTGTCTGATCTGCGGGGCATGATGTATGGCATCATGTATGTAATCGGGTCAGTACATGGAACTTCAACACCGTCATAAACTCTTCTGGGTCTGCTCATTCTCTTTCCTTATAATTGACCTGTTCTGCAGGTCACGCTATGCAGAATTGTATCACGGATTTTACGATACTGCGAGAAAAACATGAAAAACCTTCCATATATATAATAAAAACAATGGCAGAAATGTTTTTACAGATCCTTCGACAAAAACTTTTTTTTAGTGCCCAGGATGACATTGCTGTGCGCCCAGGAAACACCCGCCATGTCATGTTGAGCGGAATGAACCCAGTGAATGAAGTCGAAACATCTTCGATTTCTTTAAAAATCCGAACAATTAATAGCACAATTCCGTCAATGTGGATAATATAGTAAATTTTCCTTATTCTCAGTTGGGCATTTACGTACAAAAATATTCCAAAGTACGGGGATATGGATTCCCGTAAAACAAAAAACAAATTTTTTTTTGATGAGGAGTAAAATCATGAAAAAAATTGTATCAGTAGTTCTTGCTCTCGCATTGATTGCAAGTGTAGCTTTCGCTGGCGGTAAAAAAGAAGCAAAAAAAGCTGACGATGGAAAAATGAATATTTCTGTATTCACAATCCAGCAGCGTGACCAGCCACCGGCAGACAACAAGACTTACAAATGGATCGAAGAAAAATTCGGTGTAACATTTGACTGGGATATTCTTGTTGGTGACAAAGACCAGAAAATTGGTGTTCTTATTGCATCAGGTGACCTTCCTGATCTGGTTGAAGTTGACTCAGAAAAATTCCAGGGTGCTGGATGTCTGATCGACATCAAAACAATGGTAGAAGAAAACTGCCCCAACCTGATGAAACACTATGCTTCAGTATGGAAACAGATTGTTTACCAGGATTCAGAGAAAGATGCTGCTGGAAACATCACAAAGGCACACGTATACAGCCTTCCTAACTATGGTGTAATCGATGGTGCTGACCAGAACACACTGTACAACCAGAATGCATTCTGGATTCAGAAAGACGTTCTGAGAGAATTCGGATATCCTACAATCAAAACTGTAGACCAGTACTTCGACCTTCTCGAAGCATATGCAACAAAATATCCTACAATCGATGGTATGCCCACAATCCCCTTCTCAATCATGACAGCTGACTGGGAAGCATTCAACCTGTGGAACCCCCCTGCATTCCTCGCCGGTTATCCTAACGATGGTAACGGACACGTTGTTGCAAATGCAGACGGAACATACACATACGAAGACAACTTCGCTGATGCAAACGCATACAAATGGTTCAAACTGGCTAACGGATACTTCCAGAGAGGCCTGATTGATCCCGCATCATTCACAGACAACCGCGACCAGTACTATGCAAAAGTTGCACAGGGCCGTGTTCTCGGTATGTTCATCCAGGGATGGGAATTCCAGGGTGAAGCAGAAAATACTCTTAGAGCAGCTGGTAAATATGAAAGAACATATGCTCCTCTGCCTGTAGTATTTGATGAATCAATCGAACCCCACTACCGCGACCTGACACTGCCTAACCTCCAGAGAGGTTATGGTTTCACAACAGTTTGTGGTGAAGAAAAAGCTCTCAAGATCCTGAAATTCCTTGACGAAATGGTAAAAGATGAAAACCAGAAAGTTCTCAAATGGGGATTTGCAGGTGAAGATTACATCGTTGACACAGACGGTTCTGTAACAGGAATCCCCGGTGCTCCTTACAGAACACAGGAACAGAGAGACAACCAGGAGAATCCTACTTGGATCCAGAAGAACAAGGCAACTCTCTTCCAGGAAGAAGCTCCTAAAATGGAAGGTTCTTACTCAGACGGTCTCGCAACAGACCTCGGAAACCTGCCTTGGGAATATGCTCTTTCACAGCGCGACATCGATATCGAGCTCTACAAAGCATATGACATCGGTTCTTATGCACAGCTCGTTCACAAGAATCCTCCCCAGAACGCAGGTTGGTACCCCATGTGGCAGTGTAACCCCTCTGCAGAGAAAGGTGGATTCGAGCGCGAAGCAGCAGAAGCTATGACAGGATTTGAAACAATCCAGAGAAAATATCTCCCCATGATGATTATGGGTAAACCTGCAGACTTCGATGCAACATGGGCTGAATATTCTAGCCTCATGAAACCCCTCACAACAGTTTACAACAAGTTCATGCAGGGAGAACTTGACGCTCGCGTTAAGAACTTCGGTGGACTTCCAGAATAATTTGAACTGAAAAGTTCAGATTGATCTGACCTGGGCAGAGAAATGAAACACTTTCTCTGCCCTTATCTTGCCTCGCAGAAATCATTCTGTGAATCTTCGTTAAAGGTTACTTACTAATCTTCATTTCAGCGTGTTTATCGGATCTCTTGTGGTGACAGTGACTCGTTGTTTTTTTGGAAATGGGTTTTTTTATGAAAAATAAAAAAGAAGAAGTAAAACTTTCTGAAGCCAGAATAGTAAACCATAAGAGCAAATGGCAGATTCTTATGAATCAGAAAGCTCTGATCGTAATGTCAGTTCCATTTGTACTTTATGTATTCCTCTTCAGATATGTCCCGCTTTGGGGATGGACAATGGCATTCCAGGACTATGCACCGAATAAGGCCTTCGCAGACCAGATTTGGGTAGGGTTCAAATGGTTTACCAAATTATTTCATGACAATGAATTCATATTATCATTAAGAAATACTATCTGCATGAGCCTTATCTCTACGGCTCTTGGTTATATTACAGCAATTGTTCTTGCTATTCTGCTTAATGAAGTAAGAAGCCTGGGCATCAAACGCTTTGTTCAGACAGTTTCTTACCTTCCGCACTTCCTGTCTTGGGTTATTGTTACCGGTCTTGTTGCAAATGTTCTTTCAACAGAAGACGGTATTTTGAATAATATGCTGATGAGTCTGGGATTCATAGATACTCCCATTCTCTTCCTTTCCAAACCGAATTATTTCTGGAGCATCATCGGATGGACCTACGTCTGGAAGGAAGTCGGTTGGAATACAATTGTTTACCTTGGTGCCATGACTGCAATTGACCCCTGTCTTTACGAGGCAGCTGAGATTGACGGTTGCGGACGTTTCAGAAAAATCTGGCATGTCACACTTCCCGGAATCCGCTCAACCATTATCATCATGATGATCATGAGTGCGGGACACATTCTTGATGCAAACTTCGAGATGCCCTTCTTCCTGCAGAACGGTATGATCCAGGATGTTGCCTCAACAATCGATCTTTACGTACTTAAGTACGGTTTCAAACTTTTCAACTTCTCGCTTGCTACTGCTGCTGGTATCTTCAAGAACGCTGTCAACATCGTTCTGCTGCTTGGTGCCAACTGGCTGGCAAAGAAAGCTGGTGAAGAGAGGTTAATATAATGAAAACAACAGATTATCTTGCCGCAAAAAGACGCACAAAGATTACAGACACAGTTTTCTACATCTTCAACTTTCTTATTCTTGGTTTTGTTGTTCTTGTAACTGTCTATCCGTTCCTGAATACAATCGCTGTTTCTTTCAATGACGGTTTTGACGCACTGAAAGGCGGAATCAAGATCTGGCCGCGCATCTGGTCACTTCAGAACTATAAATCACTGTTCACAAACGACCGTATTTTCAATGCATTCAAGATTTCAGTCTCAAGAACAGTTCTTCAGACCGTATTGAACGTTTTCTGTACATGTATGCTTGCATACGCCCTCAGCCGCAAGGAATTCGTTCTTCGCAGAGGACTTACTACGATTCTGGTTATCTCAATGTATGTAAACGCAGGTATCATCCCCGGTTACATGCTGATGAAGAATCTGGGACTTCTGAACTCCTATGCTGTATACATTGTTCCCTGTCTTATCGATACATTCAACTTCATCCTTGTCCGTACATACATCAGCGGACTTTCGGACAGCTTCATCGAATCAGCCCGTATTGACGGTGCAAATGAGTTCAGGATTTTCCTGCAGATTATTTTCCCGCTGATCGTTCCTTCAATCGCAATGACATGTCTGTTCGTTGCAGTAGGTGCATGGAACAGCTGGTTTGACACATACCTGTATGCATCAGGAAAGCCCAAACTGCACTCACTGCAGTACGTATTGATGAGCTTCCTGCAGCAGAGTCAGAACCAGAGCCGTTCAGCCGCAGATGCCAACTCATTGGCCCTTTCTGCAGCATCCGGTTCAACTGCAGCACAGGCAACACCTGTTACAATCCGTGCAGCAATCACAATGATTGCTACTGTTCCGATTCTGATTGTCTACCCCTTCGTACAGAAATACTTCGTAACCGGTATGACAATCGGTGGTGTAAAAGAATAAAACTTATAGAACTTTAACAAGTTTTCTTTCGGAAAGCCGCGTTCAGAAATGGGCGCGGTTTTTTTTGTGCTTATTGTTAATCAGTCTTCTGTTCAATATAATCTGAATATAAATTCAATTGGGAGTAATTATGACCAAACAAACCAAACAAGTGATTTTGTGGGTTGGTGCCCTTGCCGCAGGCGCAATCCTCGGGTCTCTGCATATCGGTGCAGTAGACAGCGTCTGCAATTTTGTTGCCACAGTATTTACCCGGCTTTTCCAGTTTACCGCTGTGCCGGCAATTTCTGTTTCTGTACTTACTACTCTGGCCATGTTGGGAGGCAACAAAGAAACCGGAAAGATTTTCAGACGGACAATCATGTACACACTGCTCACAACTCTGGCAGCATCAATAATCGCCGCAATCCTGTTCTTCGCAATCAATCCTGAGACACTGTCTTCAAGCGCATTTGAAGGCGCAGCTACAGAAAAGATCCAGAACATGAATTCATCTTCCTACCTGGATTATTTCATCAGCGCAATTCCAAACAATATTGTGAATCCTTTTGTCACAGGAAACGTGCTTTCTGTTCTGATTGTTTCTTTTGCCTTCGGTTTTGCAATCTCACGGATGAAGGAATCTGAAAAGAAAACAGCAATCCTGAACGTGATCCACGGATTTCAGGAACTGGTTTTCATGATCATCGGATGGATTATCGCAATCCTGCCGGTGGGTATCGTTGCTTTTACAGCCCAGCTTGTCTCCGAAATGTCAGCGGGAATCGTGGCAGGATCAATCGGTAAGTACACAGCGGTTGTACTGAGCGGAAACCTGATCCAGTTCTTCATTGTGCTCTCACTGTTCCTGCTTGTTCGCGGAATCAATCCCGTAAAGCACTTCAAGAACATGATTCCTGCGATTCTTACCGCACTGTTCACAAAAAGTTCCGCAGCAACACTGCCTGTGACAATGGACTGTGCTGAAAACCGCGTGAAATGTGACAAAAAATTCACACGCTTCATCCTGCCCATGTGTACAACAATCAACATGAACGGTTGTGCCGCATTCATTCTGGTAACTTCACTCTTCGTGATGAAACAGGGCGGCGTGGACCTTAACCTGATTACCGTTATCACATGGATTCTGATCTCTGTGATCAGTGCTGTCGGAAACGCAGGCGTTCCCATGGGATGCTTCTTCCTGACACTTTCACTCATGGCCGGAAAGGGAATGCCGATCGGTGTAATGGGAATAATCCTGCCGATCTACTCAGTCATTGACATGATTGAAACCGCCGTAAACATTTACAGCGATTCCTGTGTCTGCGCTATGACCAACAAAGACCTGAAAGACTTAGTATAAAAAATCAGACGAAGCGGCGGAAGAAAGCGCACTCATCGTCATTGCATTTTGTGGCTTCTGCAAGGCGGATGTTCACATGAAAGACGTGTGCAATTTCTTTCGCCTCTTTACTTCCGTAAATCTTCTTTTCTGCAGTGACACCTTTTTCCTGGAGCAGACGGTACATAGGCTCCGCATTGTCCACGAGAAAATCGTTGACACAGCTCATCACAAAAGCCGGAGGATATGCCGGAGTGATGTTGTTCACAGCATCGGTGCGGCGTAAGACTTCAGGATCCGCGGGTTTGTCAACAGCATCAATGTATTCAAGGAAAAGAGAATCCGGGTTGTCACCGGTGATTTTTGAGACATCATAGACACCGCAGTTAAGACCTACTGCTTTTATTGTTATGTCGGGAACCTTGAAGTCAAAAAGCGATGCGAAATCAGGGTTTGAGTAAATGGTGGCATAATGGTTCGCAAGCTGGCCGCCGGCAGAATCGCCTACAAGCACAAGCCGGTCTTTGTCAGCAAAGTATTGTGCGCCATTTTCTGCGATGAAAGCCAGTACGCTGTTCACGTCCTCGATGGCTGCAGGAAAACGGCTTTCAGGTGCAAGACGGTAATTGAAGTTTACAACCGTAAATCCGCGCTGTGCAAGACTCATGCAGTAAAACTGATAGATTTCCTTGCTACCGTAAACCCAGCCGCCGCCGTGAATGTTGACGATTGTGGGCTGAGGTTCGGAAACGCCTTTCTGCACGTACACGTCCAGCAGGTTTTCCTTACCGTAAGGTCCGTATGAAATGTCGTCAAAGCGGATTATGTCATCGGGTGTGGTAAGTCCCGCATCCCGTTTTGCGTCTCCGATTGCCCAGTTTGTGCGAATGTGAAGCACCTGTCTGCTAAGTTCCATAAATTCTCCTAAAACAGTTTTACAGCACCATGAAAAGTGTGCCGGAAGTGATCAGAACACAACCTACCGCAGTCTTCCAGGTGAAAGTCTCATGCAGAAAGACAAAAGCAAGAATCAGGGTGAGGACAACACTCATTTTGTCGATGGGGACAACTTTGCTCGCCTCCCCCAGCTGCAGGGCCTTGTAGTAACAGAGCCAGCTTGCACCGGTTGCAAGACCTGACAGAATCAGGAACAGCCAGCTTCTGACTGATATCTGCCCCAGACCACGCTGAGCCTGTGTAATGAACACCATGAGCCATGACATGCCGACAACAACCACAGTCCGGATTGCCGTCGCAAGTGTTGAGTTTACGCCCTCAATTCCGATTTTCGCAAGAATGCTTGTCAATGCGGCAAAAACAGCAGAACCTGCAGCAAAAAGAATCCACATCATAAGCCTCCGGAAGTGATTATATACCCGGGCGGAAAAGTCCACCAGTACAGGGATGCACGATCAGTCCGGTTTTTACAGGAGCCCGAGCCTTTTCTGCACGTAGACCACACTCTGACGGTATTCCTCATCGGAATGCAGGTGCTCAATTATCATGGGCATGCCGGAAGTGTGGGCTGTTGCAAGATTTGTGTAAAGCTCAATGTTCAGGCTGCCCTGACCGCAGGCGCATTCTTCAAGCTGCCAGGTATATTCCTCTTTAAGACGGATATCCTTCAGATGG
The DNA here is from genome assembly GCA_045599005.1 of Treponemataceae bacterium. GTDB lineage: Bacteria > Spirochaetota > Spirochaetia > Treponematales > Treponemataceae > Treponema_I. The sequence goes on along the minus strand of JAZRVF010000024.1, from coordinate 4,847 downwards.
CAGCTGAGAATCAGTCCGTCCAGTTTGGTGAACACTTCGGTCATGAACACGTCCTGAAAGAAAAACCGCTCCGGACAGTTGATCATGTTCACAATGTCCATGTGGACGCCCACTGAATCACGGTTTATGTCGCCAAGAAGATCAAGATAATCATCGGGGCCGGAGGGAATCATCCAGGGCATCGGTTCAAGGCAGTATTTTGTCTTGACGGGACGTACCGCATCAACAATGGTCTGCACGCTTTCCACAGTGCGGTTCCAGGCTTCTTCGGAAAAGTTTTCCCTGCAGCCGCCGTCCCAGCGGGATCCTGCAATGGCACCGGCCACATTTACACAGCACCGGGCACCGATCTCCTCCGCAAGCTCAAGCTGACGGATTGCGTAAGCGGTCATTTCCTGCCGTTCAGAGGGATTGCTGCTGTTCACGTTGCGCCAGACTCCCACTTCTGCGATGGTCAGGTCATTGGCACGGGCGGCATCCGCATACTCTTTTATGAGGCCCCTGTCTGCACCGGAATCCAGCGGGAAAACAACGCTTTTAAGTCCCATTGCGCTATGGGCTTCAGCCCACTTCTCTGCATCGTCATAAATCAGTCCGGATGAAATGCCCAATCTCATAAAAAACCTCCAGGGAACACAGAAATCCTGATCCGCTCAGAATCTGCTTAATTGTACACCATAAAATCAAACCGCGCAAAAAAAGCCTGTGCAGGATGTTTCGACTTCATTCGCTACGCTCATTTCGCTCAACATGACAGGAACGCGGGATACGGAGCGCATTTTCAGCGGGACTTTGCACTGCATGACAGGGTGACATCGTGCGTTCGTTCCGCTCAACATGACAAAAAGCATTGTGGGGGACGAAAAAGGCTGTCATCCTGAGCAATAAAAAAAGTAGTTTTTTTTGTCGAAGGATCTGATCAAAGCATTACTGGTGTTTGGGCGGATGTTTCGACTGCATTCGTACGCTCATTCCGCTCAACATGACAGGAACGCGGGATACGGAGCGCATTTTCTGCGGGACTTTGCGCTGTATGACAGGGAGCGGGTTGGGATGCAGCCACCGGGCGAGCAGGCCCTTCCACAGCGAAACAGGACGCGACTATCGGACACACAGGATTCGGTCTTCATTGCTTTTTTTCGGGGCAGTCTGTAGAATGAAATCATGTTAAACAGTGTCTATACTTTTTCTTTTATATTGTCTTTCTGCTACCTTTATATAATGATCACAGTTTTCCGGAACCGGATCTCCGTGTATTTCCACATGCTTTTCGCCTGCATCCTGATCACAAACTTCGGCTATCTGCAGATGACCGGTTCCGACAGCCTTAAGATGGCACTTAACGCAAATCAGACCATTTATCTTGGATCCAGTTTCACGCCGATTTTCCTCTTCCTCTGCATTGCGGATCTTGTAAAAGAAAAACTGACAGTGTGGCTGAGGACACTGCTGATTGTCTTCGGCTCAATGGTGTTCTTTCTCGCCTCATCAGCCCCGTCAGGCGAACTTTATTACCGGTCACTGAGCCTTGCGCACAGCAACGGAGTCTCTCTTCTGATGAAGCAGTACGGACCGCTCCACGGACTGTACATCGCGGAACTGATCTTCGGCATCGCAGGCAGTCTGTTCCTGATCATAAAATCTTTCTTCAGGCGACGTGTGGTTTCCTACAAGAACTCGATCCTCACCATGCTGGCTGTGTCAATCACTGTTCTTTTCTACATGATTGAGAAACTCTCAGGACTCAACATCCCGCTCATACCCATCGGTTACATGATCTCACAGACCATTGTTCTGGTGCTCCTCTCAAGAATCAGCATGTATGACGTGGCCGCAATTTCCTCTGACGTGCTCCTTGAGACAAGCATCGGCGGAATCATCTGTTTTGACACGAAAGGCCATTTTCTCGGTGCCGATGCGGATGCCTACGACTGGTTTCCCGAAGTGCACAGACTGAACATTGACAGCGGATTCAACAAGGACGATTCTGATTTCTTCGCCCAGATATGGAAATGGATTCTCGGCCATGACACGGAATCTTCCGCGGTTATTGAGCGCGAGGGCAAGTTTTATCTTCTTGAGCATTCTGTAAGACAGGAAAACCAGTTCAAGAAAGTGCATGTGATCTTCATGCGGGACGAGACTGAGTCCATGACCTACAACCAGATGCTTGAGTCCACGGTGGAAGAAAAAACACGTATCCTCCGGAAAATGCAGAACGACATCATCCTTGGAATGGCAAGCACTGTTGAAGACAGAGACAGCAATACAGGCGGTCATATCCTGCGCACCAGTGAAGTTGTGAACATTTTTGTGAAACACCTGAAAAAGGTTAAATTCAACCCTGATTATCCGCTCCAGTCCTGGAACAACATCATCAAGGCAAGTCCGCTCCACGATTTCGGAAAGATCGGTGTTCCTGACGTGATCCTGAACAAACCGGGAAAATTCACTCCTGAAGAGTACAGCATCATGCAGACACATGCGGCAAAGGGTGCGGTTGTTGTAGCCAGAATTCTTAAAAACAGCGATGACCCGGATTTTAAGCAGACTGCCGAGAACGTGGCCCATTATCATCATGAGAAATGGGACGGCTCCGGTTATCCGGAGAAGCTTGCGGGAACTGGCATTCCTTTTGAGGCACGGGTGATGGCTCTGGCTGACGTTTTTGATGCACTGGTGAGCAAGCGTGTGTACAAGGACAGTTTCAGCTATGACACGGCCTTCCATATTATAGAGGATTCATCGGGGACACATTTTGATCCTGACCTTTGCCGCGAGTTTCTGAAGTGCCGGACGGAACTGGAGGCGCTTTACGACGCCTACGCCAGTGAGCAGGCGTAGAAACCTGTCAATTTGGGCGGATGTTTCGACTCCATTCGCTGCGTTCATTCCGCTCATCATGACAGGATCCTTCGACTACGCTCAGGATGACACAGGAAACGCTCAGGATGACATGGGGGACATCGTGCGTTCATTCCGCTCAACGTGACAGAAACGCATTGTGGGGGCGAAAAAAAATCAGTTTTAAAAAGTCCCGTTTCTTGAAACATGGGCTTTTGTGCGTTAAAATAAACCTTAGAGAATTATAAAAACTGGGAGGCGGCTCCGTGAAATCTTCACACAAATCTTTTCTTTTTCTGACTTTTACACTTCTTTTTGCCCTTTTTACGTCCTGTAACGGATTTTTCAACCAAAAAAAGGCGGTTGACGGACAGAAAGCAAACACTCCGGAACCGGGATTCACTTATGTGGGCATTGTTGCCGATTCCAGGGGCAGCGGAGCACGAACAGTCATGCCCCAGGATTACAACCCAACTGTGGAGACTCTGGAAAACTACAAGCTGACCACAACTTACAAAGCCGGGGATTCGGACGTGACAGATGAAGAAAACTCCTTCCTGAGCGGCTTGACTTACGAGGATCTGTCAAAGGTCTCGCTTAAACTGAGCAATGACAGGGAATACAGTTTTACACTTACAGCCGAGTACAAAGGTTCAAACTGGTCCGCCACAGACACATGGTCTCAGGATGACAGCAAGGAAAAAATTGTTTTTGTGCTTGAGCAGAGCATGAATGGAACCGGAACACTGAGCATTGTCGCCGATGTTTCCGCAACCGGAGTTTCAACTTCCATCAAATCCGTGAAGATCTGGTTCTCTGACGGGCCGGCAATTGACAGGAATGTGCAGACACCTGAGAAAACTTTCAATTATTCAGACGCAAATCCCTGTCCGGAAACTATCACTTACAGTGCCGATGTTTCCTGCGGAAACGGAAAACAATATATGCTGATGGAGATTACAGACACCTACGGCCTGACAACTGTGGTCGGCTCGGAACTTGCCTACGTTTTCCCCACTCAGGAGACGGTCTGGAAACCGGTGATTGAAGTACTGAACAAGAAGTACAAGATTACCTTCAGCCGGGAAGGTATGGAACATATGAACAACGGGAATAAAATTACTGCCAACCTTGTTCCCGAAGCAGAATTCCCCGAACCCTATGTACAGGGTATTTATGAACCAACCCGGGATCTTCCTAATTACGATAACGAGCTTGAAATTCAAGATCTCTTTATGCCACCTACCGGATATTACTTTTACGCCTGGTGGGATGGGAAAACAACGGTATCATGGAATGCCACTATTCCCCAAACTTATTCCGCTGGAAATTCAATATCCGGTGGAACATACACAGATGACATAACCCTGTATCCTCTTTGGATTAAGGGTGGAAACATCTATGGCTACTCAACCAAAGAGGAGATTGAAGCTTACATCACTGCTCAAAGTCAGGATAGCGCAGAAGAAACAATAACCATTACTTTTAACCGGGGATTTGAAGAATCTGAAAACAATCGTACCGCCTGGAATACAACTATTGCTGCATTAGCCGATTCTTCAGTCAATACGACTAATAAAAAAGTAGATTTACAACTTAATTATCTTGATAGAGATTGGTTAATTGAAAATGTCTTTCCGGATCCCGAAAATCCAGAAAATCCAACACCCTTTACGCGTATTGCCGGAACTAAGGCTGAACCTAATAACTGGTTGGAATCAATAAATCCGCCGTACATGTCAAAAATTCCAGCCTACGCCTTCTATTACTGTACAGCATTAAAATCAGTTTCCTCCAATATAGACACCCCTTCTGAAATCGGTGCATACTCCTTCTTTAAATGCAGCTCTTTTACTCAGGATTTAACCAGTAAAGAATACCTTATTACAATTGGAGAGGCTGCATTCAGTGGTTCAGCAATCACTTCAATTACATTTGCAAGAGGTCTTCAAACCATTGGTGACAGCGCATTCGAAAACTGCACTGCACTTACAACAATTACT
>JAZRVF010000023.1:0-75407 GCA_045599005.1 Treponemataceae bacterium | reverse complement strand
AAACTATTCACTCATATATGGTAAAGATTTACGAACAGTAAGACTTGCTCCTTGTTATGATGTTGTTGCTACCAGAGTTTATAAAAATGATATAAATGAAATGTCTCTCAGCATCAACGGAAAACTCAATATGGATGAAGTTACCCGGGCCGACTTTGAACTTGAGGCTAAATCAGTTGGTCTTGGTACAAAGATTGCCATGAACATTTTTGATGAAGTTCAGAACGGATTGCCGGAAGCATTAAAGGCAAGTGCAGGGGAGCTGGAAGAAAAAGGCTTTGCCCAGGCTGGTGAAATTGCTGAGAAAATAGAGAAAGGATTTAAATGCAGAAAATTAAAGTAACTAAAAATTGAAGGTTTAAATCAAATATTTCAAATACTAAACGACCTGAACATTCCATACAATCTTTAGGAACACAAAGCAATTTTCTCAGAAGAAGATTCCAAAGATGTTGTAATCACTCTAATATCACACCTGGTTCCGTTACGCCGCTGTGCATTACGGCCATACATACCAGTTGGCGGATGTTTATAAGGAAGACCAGTAAGTAGTGTTATGAAATACAAAGGAACATTAATTGTTGTAAAAGACTGTAAAGAAGCGTTGAAGTTCTATCATGATTTATTCGGATTTGACCTCATCCAGGACAATGACGGCAATATGGAACTTTCAAACGGGCTGTTTCTGCAGGAGTCAAAATACTGGGAAAAGTTCACTGAAAAAGAAATAATTTCACAGAATAACTGCACGGAACTTTATTTTGAGGAAGCAGACATTGAAGGCTTTGTTCAAAAACTCGAGAGATTATATCCAGAAACTGTCTATGTGAATCATCTTATAACTCACAGCTGGGGACAGAAGGATGTCCGCTTTTATGATCCTGATGGAAATTTGATTGAAGTCGGAACACCGATATAAAAAATGCGATTATAATTTTGTAAAATACTCCTGTCTTAAACAAACAAGGCAGGAGTTTCTTTTTTTTAGACTCCTTAAATATCAGCTGTGACGGTATGATTCTGACCAATGATTATCGGTTTGTTTTTTTCTCAATAATTGAGAAAACAGAAGTGTATAATCTCCTTATACCAAATGAGGAGGTGAGATATGGAATTTATTTACGAAGATGGGGACATGGAAATTAAGTTTTTGTATTCGGCAAAAGATTTCGTGGCTACTTATGATTCTGCGTTTGGAGAAATGAAATATTCTCTTCACATGATGCTGATGTGCCCCATGACTTATACTGAAAAAACACTTCGGGAAAGACATTGTAAATCAGTAGCAGAAGAATTCCGTAAGCTTGAAAAAAAAATGTCTGAAAATAAAGACTTCATTGAAGAAAAAAAGAAAGAATTGAATGAACAGCTTGGATTTTTAAATGCGAAAAAAGAAGAACTCAGGCAGATCCGGCGGGAAATGAAAAAGGAATTCAAGGAAGGTCGTGTTAATGGAAGAGAATATGAAAGTATCTGTAAAGAAGTAAAAGATATTGATTTTGCAATCTGGAAAGCAAAGTCAGATTTTTTTCATGCACAATCCAGCGAAACCGGTGCTGATTTGAGGCTGTTGAAAGATTTTTCTGAGGAAGTGTAAAAATGATTGATGAACTTGAAAAACTAATCCCCTCAAAAGATGTAAGAAAACAGTGTGAAAAAGAAGGCCGCAATTTTGATTTACGGGAACAGGCAACTCTGGTATGGAATAATTCTGCATTGCTAGTAGATGAAAGATTAGCGTTGTTTGAGCAAATTCTGGAGCAAGTGAAGAAAGATTCCAATTTTAGTGATGTTAGCTGCAAAGTTGAATATTATTATGAAAAAGAGAATAAGCAGTTTTTTTCACATAATCATCCTTTACTCATAAATCTTGAATTTGCATTACCTGGTGAAAATGAACCAATTTATAAAGTTTTAAAAGGAGTACATTTGAATCAGAAATCCATGTTTATAATTCAGAATTAGTGAAAATCAAAATCAGATTAAGAGATTCATTTTCATATATTGAAAATGCTCTTTCGGAAGAAAAATTGATCTATCTTTTGAGCATGATTGGATTATCTATTAGTTATTTATCGAAATTTTAACCAATAATAAAAATTGATGCCCATTACAGGAAGTCATTTGTGGAGATTCTTGAATTGCTGGAAAATCATTCCTGTAAAATAAAATCTGAACTATATGATGAATAAGAATGTAATTCTCAATAAGGAAGGAAAGGCAGTTTTTGAAAACGATGATCTTCAGAAGAGGTTAGCAAGGACGTAACGGATGTTTTTCTTAAAGAAATGGGAGCAGCCTGCGAAAAGCAGTATCGCACAGCACTGGGGACTGAATCCTTATACAGGAGGTGAAGTTTCGTATCCGCTTCAGTTTGCACTGAAAACTTTTATAACTGATATGCTTGCCATCAGCAGTCAGAAGACTGTGTGGAATTCAATTGAGCGTACTGTTGCTTTTTTGACCGTAGATAAGATTGATGAATCAATTGTAACTGACGGAATAAATACTTATGTCCAGGTTCATGACCATCTGACAGAGCGGGAAAAAAAGGAAGTAATGAGGGAAGGATTTAATGTGTATACTCACGATTTTCTTGTCCGCCGGGGAACTGAGCTTGGATCAGTTCATTCTTTCAGAAATCTCCCGAACTTAAGACGGAAACCTTTTAAAATTGAGCAGGCGTTTCTTGATCTGGAATATAAAGCCGGTGAAATCGGCTCAGAAATGAAAATTGTGTAGGCTGGGGCTATGAGCATTCTGTCCGAAGTCGAAGGGCAACAATTGTTTATGCAAAGTACAGGGGAAAATACCGAATCTGCATTGAAGTAGCTCCAAATCTTACTATCCGCCAGGCTCTGGGACCATGCAATCAGCCGTTACAGGGAAGTGATTTGGAAGCTTACAGGGAATGGTGCAGGGAACGAAGATTACGGTTTATGAAGGTGTTTTAAGTGATGATTCAGGAATGAAAATGAATAATTCTCAAAAAATGAGAATCTCTCCTTGTATACTTAACCTGTAATTCAAACAACGGGGGTAAAAGTATGAGCGAAGTTTTAACTCAGGAACAGATTGATGAACTGCTTAATTCAATTGGAAGTGGTGACGAAGATTTTAAGCCTGTCCGGGATTCAAGAAAAATCAAAATTTATGACTTTAAACGGCCAGACAAGTTTTCTAAAGCTCAGATACGGGAATTATGCATAAGTTTTGAAAATATTGCCCGTTCAATAAAGAACTTTTTTATGCCGGAACTTCATCAGCAGTTTAATATTCATGTTGCAAGTGTAGACCAGCTGACTTTTGTAGAGTTTGAAAGAAGTCAGGAAATTCCTTCTCCAGCTTGCAGTTTTGAGTGGCTGGGCGGTTACGGTTTTTTGCAGATGGAACCGCCCCTTTTCCTTAACGGATTTCTTGGTAGCAATTCAAAGAAAAATCGTGATTTGAGTGGATTTGAGAAAAGGATTTTCTTTGAGCAGATTTATAAGCCAATTGAAAAAATCATTACCGAAGAGATCGAACAGACCGCAAAAGAAAAATTCGAACCTGTGAAAAATCAGAAATTACTGACAGAACCTTTTTTTGCCATAAAAGGCAGTAATGTTACTGATATGGGGATTCTTGTAAGTTATGTTGTCAAAATCGGAAAAACAGAAGGCATGCTGAACATTTTCTTTAATTATGAATGCATTGAAAGGCTTGTCGAAACAAAATTTTTTGGACTTATGGGTGTTTCCAATGTAATTCCTCTTGCCAAGCCTGATCCGAACACTGTGGTTGAACTTGGAAGATTCCGTCTGGAAGATGATTTTAAGATTACACCAAAAATGATTTTTGAACTGAATCAGCTTGCAGGATATCCTGTAAATGTTTTTAAGGACTGTAAAATTGTGGGGCAGGGAGAAGTTGTCTTGATTTATGACAATTACGGAGTTCGAATTACAACAGATTCTGAAACTTTTGAAGCCCCTGAACTTGATGAGTTTTACAATGCAAAAGTAATTATGGGCGGGTGTATGACGGATTCAGACGAGAAGTTTGAAGAAGGCAGAATCCTTGAATTGAATGAATATTCAGATGAAAGTTTAAAAATTGTAAAAGATGGAAAAGTTCTTGCAGTTGGTGAAGCTGTGGTTATTGATGAGAACTTTGGGATAAAGGTGAAGAAGGTTTGTGAGTAAAACGGCTTAGGGATTGGAGCAGCGCGAAGCGTTCTGGAGTGAAACGGAAGAATGAAGGCGAAAGCCGGAACCACGGATACCGGGTGTAAAGGCGGCGGAAAAACTTTTGAAGAAGCTTAAGAAGTTTGCCGTAGTGGATTCCTTCAGTTCTTTTACGATTCTGGATGTTAATAACGAAATTAAAATTGCACTTCTCAAATGGGAGCGTTTTGCGGATAAAGAGGACCGGAATGCAGTTCAGCTTAAGGCGATTTTTGATGAGATGTTTGAAATTATGGAAGACCTTTATTTCTATGAAATTTTTGGATTCTTTTCAACGAGTGTGTGGCCTGATGATATTGAGGGATTGAAACTTCCGTGTCGGATTTTTTGTGGTTGTGCTGACGGGTGGCAGAAAGAACCGGTTCTTACAGCGGATGGAGAAGTGAAGTTTGAAAATGTAATCCGTTTTGAAAATTCTCTGCCTGATGCGGATGAAAAGGAATTGCTTTGCATGACAATCAGCAGCCGGCCGGAGATTCTTGAAGGAAGGGAAAAGTGCATTTATTCGGATGAGCAGATTGAAGTGCTGAAAAAATTTGTGAGGGAGAATCGGGATATTATTGTTTTGCATAATGCAGGAATTATTGATTCGGCTGGGTTTTCAGATGCGTTGAAGATTAGAAATGAGCCTGAAAAGCATCCGGTAAAGTATAAAGTTCGGCTCTTTCTTTGGGACGGCACAGTTGAGAATTCTTTTCCAATACCAACTACATATTTTGTTGCTATGGATGATATGGATTATGCGGAAGCGAAAGATTTTTATAAAAAATTGAAAAGGGAATTGGACTGGAATTACAATTTTTGCATTTATGATTTTGATGTTTTGCAACCAGGAAAAACTAAAAGTGTCTGTTGCTTTTGCGGTGAAAAATTTGACGGAAGGGGGAATTCTACATGGCCTATTTATTTCAGGCAGGACGGTGAGAAATATCGTTGCTGTGATAAATGTAATAAAGAGTATGTAATTCCTGCCAGAGTTTATGGATCTAGAGTCATGGAAAGCGGTCTGAGATTAAGAAAAAACGTGGAAAGATATTGATATAGTTTTATGGGCGCATTTTATTGTTTGCGGTAGTTTCGACAGGCTCAACCACCGCCACTTGCGAACGGCTACGCCACCCTTCCAATCCCTTGCGCGGGGAGAAGTTTGACGATAAAGGTACATTGTGGTATATTGGAGAAAGGAAATGCCTAAACATTTGGTCATCTCCACATGAACGAAAAGCCGTCCAGAGTGTCGAATCAGTGGGCGGCTTTATTTTTTACTCTTTCTTATCTTTAAGGTAAGCGAGAATTCCTATAACTGCACAAACTAAAGTTCCTATACAAGAAATAATAGCAACAATAAGTTCTATAATAGTCATAGAAAGCCTCCCGTTGTCGAATTTCAGAAAGTTACATTATAACTGACTGATTGAGTTTGGGAGACGCCGCCTGTTCAGGCATTTCCAATATTTGTATTGTACTTCAGATTGAGATTACTGCAAATAAGTATAGTGATGTTATATTGTAAGAATTCATTCTGCCAAATGTATTTCAAGTTCGTTAATCTGAATGTTGGATCCGATCGCCGCACGAAGCCTTTCCTTTTTCGCATCTTCAGCATTTCCTACAGCTTCAGCAATAGTTTCACCGTAAGTAATGCATTCTGGAAGTTCAGGATAAGAAGCAACAAAACCAGATTCATCAGTGTCTGGCATCATTTCCAGCTTATATGGCAATTTCATGTATTCATCAAGACTTCTCATTTTTCAACCTCCGTACTTTGATTTGCCGGAGCGGATTTGATGTTGATACTTGCCGAAATGCAAAAAGAAAAATATATCCGTCGTGTTTGTGCAGATAACGGCGGCTATTGGGAAGTGGTAAAAAGATAGTTTTGATGGGGCCATTTTTGCATCCTGGCGGCTGCATAAACCGGGTTTTTCAGGGTTCCGCCTTTCGGCTACATTCCTGCGCTGCGCTCCGGAACGGCTTCGCCGCCCTTACAATCCCTTGTCCGGGGAAATGTTTGACGACATCGGAATATTATGGTATATTTGAAAAAGGAAATGTCCGATTCTGTCGGTCATCTCCACGTGATTAGCAAAAAGCCGTCCACGTTTTGAAGCGTAATGGGCGGCTTTACTTTTTACTCGTTTCTATCTTTCAGGTAGGAGAGTACTGCCATAACTGCAAGAACAATAGTTGCAATGCAAGTAGCAAATGCAATGATTAGTTCTAAGATAGTCATAAGCAAGCCTCCTTATTCAAATTTCAGTTAGTTATATTGTAACTAACTGATTGAGTTCGGGAGACGCCGCCTTAGAATCGAACATTTCCAATAAAGCAAGTATACTTCAAGTTATATTAGTTGTAAATATGTATAGTATTGTTGTGTATAGAATTCATTTGTATAAACGTCTTTCAGCCGAATTTTTCGAAAGAGATAAACGCAATACTGATTCATGCTCACGCCCTCTTTTTTCGCATCCTCAGCATTTACTACAGCTTCAGCAATAGTTTCACCGCAAGTAATGCACCCAGGAAGTTCAGGATAAGAAGCAACAAAACCAGATTCATCAGGGTCTGGCATAATTTCCAGCTTATATGGCAATTTCATGTATTCATCAAGACTTCTCATTTTTCAACCTCCGTATTTTGATTTGTGGGTTCGGATTTTATGTTGAATTTTATGTGGTGTCGCGGGTGGTGTTAAGTTTTTTAGTTTTTGAGAATTTCTCTTTTAACTATTTTAAGTATAACTATTTTATATGCCAATTTTGGCAAGGAGATTATTATGAGTTGTATAGTAAAAGTTAGTTGTAGTAATCAATTACTAATTGAACTTGAGGATTCTCGATTTAATATTTATCGGGGAATGAGTAATGCAGAGTGGAAGTTGCAGACAAGTATGAATGTTGCAATAGATAAAGCCTGTAAAGAATTTAAATATCCAGCATTGTATGAAACAACGTCAAATTTATTGATTGAGTCTAATGTTTTATTGAATAAAGAACTTACAGAAACATTTTTATTCGAGGGGAAAAATTTGGATTATCGAAATCCTCATGTAGTTCTTAGTCTTTTAGCCATAGCACAACACTAGGATTTCCTACAAGATTGTTGGATTGGACTACTGACTGGAGAATTGCTTTATATTTTGCCATTCAGAATGCTGATGAAAATAAAGACAACGATATGATAATTTATTGTCTTGATAAAAGTAAAATTCCAACGATTGATTCCGTATTGGATAATGAAGATTATTTTTATAAAGATGTCGTATCCGAAATGTTTGTTGATAATCTTGTACTACGGTTGTTAAGAAATTTAAAATCTGGAATCTATTTATATGAAAACAGCGATTTTGAAAGAATAAAAAGGCAAAAAGGATTGTTTTTATTTCCTGGGTATTCTCCGTATGAAACTTTTGATGATCAACTCAAAAAATGCGACCCGTTTTCAGAAGGAAAGAAAATCATAATTGATAAAAATCTCCGAAGTGAAATTAAGGAATTTTTAGCTACTGAAAAAATTACAGAAGAATATTTATTTCCTAATGATTATGCAGAATATAAGGATAAAGTGAAATTTCTTGAACCGTTTCGGGTTTGAGGGTAAGTAAATTTTGGAATAGCCTTATATCAACCTAGTTGAGTCATTTAATTTGTTGATGTGCTTCAATAAATTAAATGGCATTTACTCTTAATATGATTTTAGCATTGTTTTTGAAGGGATATTACTTAAATTTAATCAATTAGGTTATCAATAAAATTTCTTGCCTTCTGAGCAGTAATCTTATTCGTGAAGTTTTTCTGTCTGAGTATCATATCCAGAGTTTCACCAACAAATTGAGTAACTCCCCTAGAGTTTCTGCCAGCCCAATGGAATTGCTTTACGGTAGTTTCCGTAAGTTCGTCGTGATATACAGAACATAACACGGTATTCATGATTCCTGATTCATCAATTCCGATGAGATAGATAAAGAAAATCGTATTGTCCTCGGCCATAGTTTCCAAGAATTTGTCAATGTTATATGCCTTTGGATTTGAACCTAGATAGACAACCTTTGTCTTGATATCCGTATAAGTATCGCCGTTGCCAAACTTAACGTGGTAATCACCTAGGCCATTTTTTGTGTCATAGACAGGAAGGTTGCTTTCTTCTCTAGCGAGTTTCTGCATAAGGATTTTCCGTTCTTCATCGCTAGAAGTAACCAAGGCTTCAATCAGACGACCACGGATATTAACATTCTCAATGCGTGAAGTAACAAGAATTGAATCGGAACACTTTTTAACACGGCTGTCCAAATTCTTGTTAAGAACCGAGAAATTATCAGATTCAATAAACTTCTGTGCTCTTTCTACGGATTTGTAGATTTTTTTTCTTATTTCAGATGTGATTTCAAACTTCTTGCCTGTAGGAACGATATCAGATGTAGCATCCACCAAACGCTGTAAATTATCTTCCCAAGTAAATCCCTGATGAAATGCAAACAGTTTCTCAAGATTCTTAGCGTTGTTTTCCAAGTTGTGATATGTCCTGATTATATCTCTTCCGTTGAAACTCCCCTTGATGTTGGTCATTGAAAGTTGTTGCGAACTGTGGCTTATCTTGGAAAGAAAAGTAGTGTTCGCCAAGAAAACTTTATTGTTGTCCACACCTGATACCAAGACAACAATAAACGGAATATGGTCGTATTTCTGAAGATTTGATAAAGACAGGACGGTATTGCTGAACGATTTTGTCTTTGTATAGCTGATGCGAACAGCAAAATGCTCGCAGTAGAAAACACTTCTATCAAGAATCAATGAGAACTTATCCTGAATGGCCTTCTTCACTTTTGCCTTGTCATTCTGCGGACAATTAGCAGACACTACATAGTTAACAAACTCATTCACAATTTTGTTCATTTTTTACCTCAATCAAAAAGTGAAGGTATTGAATCTTCATCTGAAGATGATTTCTTTGGTTTTACAGGCTTTGAAACTTCTTCCACTGTAGATTTTTTCGCCAATTTCTGCTGAAGACTTAATGTGTTTCTTTCCCAGAAAACACCGTCAGCGTATCCCTGTATTGTCTTATCTGTGTCGGCCATTTCAAGACGCTTTTCCGCCCACATACTGTATTCTTCGTTCAGCTCAATGCCACAGTATTTTCTGTTGAGTTTCTTGGCTACAACGCTGGCTGTTCCGCTTCCTAGGAATGGGTCAAAGACTACATCGCCTTCCTTTGATGATGCCAGAACCAATTTTGCATAGAGCTTTTCGCTTTTCTGTGTTGGGTGGTCGGTATTCTCAGGCATAGACCAGAATGGAATTGATATGTCATCCCAGAAATTTGAAGGATATGTCAGTCTGAAATTTCCGTCCTCTCCTTCATTCCAATCCTTTGGTTTACCGTCAACCTTGTATGGTGCCAAAACCCTTCTTTTCATCATCACGGCTTCAACATCAAAGTAATAATCATTCGGATTCTTTACGGCGAACCAAATATCTTCCATACCGTTTTTCCAATTTGACTTTGCACCGCGACCCTTTTCACGTTGCCACGTAATGCGGTTGATGATTGTAAGCTCTTTTTCAATTGCCCTCTGCAATGATGACGTGCATTTCCAGTCACCGCACATATATAAAGTTCCGTTTGGCTTCAGCTTCTTGCACACCTCAGGGAACCAAGTAGCTAGATATTCATCGTAGCTGTTGTCTGAACGTGAGTTGAACTTCATACCGTTAAAGTTCTTTGTAAGATTGTATGGCGGGTCAATAATGATTAAGTCGGCAAATTCATCAGGCACATACTTAATCAATTCAAGCATATCACCGTTTATCGTTTTGTTTGTAAGGTCTTTTGTAGATTCTATGTTTGTTGCTGTAATCAATTTAGCCCTTAATGGTTCAATCTCCTCAGGCTTTAGTGTTAAGGTTCTGTTATTCCCAGCTCGTTCTTTCTTTTCCATTCTTTCCTTCAATTGTTTTTTTATATTTTAGTTATGAGGAGTATTATAGCACTTTCAAGTATAAATTTCTATTGAGTGAAAATCATCCATAATTGGTTAAAAACTGGTTCATATATTTATTTTGCAAAATTATCTATGATTTTTTCCCCTCCGCAAAGGATTGTAGCCCCTGCGAAGCAGTCCCAGAGCAAAGGAACTTTGCGGCGGGATGAGCCGCGGTAGACGGCGAAGGGCGAAAAGCCTGGTTTTTGGCTGGCACGAATGTGACGGCCAAAAATGCGGCCAGATAAAATTATTCTTCATTCATCCTATTCCCAATCTCTGCATAAACATCATCCAGCAACTGATTCAACAGTTGTTTCGTTTCGTTGATTTCTCCGTCATTAAGATCGAAAGTTTCTGAGTTATAGTAGAGATCATTTATTGTTAAAAGGACTGCTTCAATATCATTTTTAACCTCATCAGGGGAAAGACAGGTTTCAAGCAAAACTGAGACATTTGTAAGTGATTTGAGCTCCTCATACAAGCGATTAAAGAAATCAATCACATATTGTTTTTTGTTATAGTCTAAATCCGATAGATTGTGGCACCAGTAAAGTTCATCAAGCAGATAATCGATTTTTTCAAGCCCTTGTCTGGATGTAATTTCTTTTTCTGTAATTTCGTCTAACATTTGTTTTCCTCCGGGTGATTTGTGTAATTATCCCAATCATTAAAATCTCAAATGTAATAATCTATCGCAACCTGCAATTTACTTTCTGCTTGCTTTAGTAACTTCACATTGATTTCGTTTAATTTCTGGTATCTTTCAGTATTTTTCCGATGCAAGCTGATGAAAGTTTTGATAGTCAGAGTAATGATGGAAAATGATGTTTCAATTTCTTTACGGATGACTGGGCTCATTACCACAAAGGAAATGGATGTTGAGAGAATCTGTTCCGATTTTTGCTGAATGTCTGTGATTGTTTTGTTGATTTTCTGGAACTGGGTGGCTTCCTGTTTTTGTTGTTCCGGTTGAAGTTCGTTGTTCCATGTGAAGTCGTCGGGGGAGTGGAGTTCTTTCCATTCCCAGAAGTCTGAAATCAGGGTTTGTGATAATTTTTCTATCGCTGAGAATCGTTCTTTGATTTTTAGATTTTTTTCTGCGAGTTTCTGGTTTGCATTTTTTATGCCTTTTTCATTTGCGCTGCTGGCAAGGAAATTCCATCGTTCTGTCAATCCGCTGAAGATTGTCTCCTGGCTCTTTAATTTTGATGAATATCGGGAATTGTAATTATCAACAGTTTTAAAAAGCTGATTTGTAATTTGCATGTATTTTTTGATTGAAACATTTTTTTTGTTTTTATATGGGGATTCATTGTAGCCGTGCTGTATAAACAAAAATGATGTTGCGAATAATTCCAGAACTTCGTTGATGTGGTTGATTTCGTATTTTTCCAGCTGTTTGGAATTTTTTAGCAATGTAATCGAAGTCTCTGTTGTGTTTATTAAATCATCCAGCATTTTTCTGAATTTGACTGCACATTTTTTCTGTGCTTTTCGGTCTGTTTTTGAGAATCTTTTGTGCTGAAAAATGGTCGGAAAGTTTTGCCGGCTTTTTCGCCATTGTTCAAAATTCTTTTCAATATTCCAGACAGGAGTCCGCAGGGTTTCAAATGCAAAGGTTGTTGAAAAATCATGATTTAAAATGACGGTATTCATCTTCCTTAACTGAAATTTATGGCTTTGATTGTAGATGTCGTAATATTCAATGAAGTTTTCAGATTCAATTTTTACAAAGCTGCAATAATATTCGTCTGAAGGATCTGTTTTGAGAGAATATTTGTTCTGATTTTCGTCTGCGTAATCTGCCAGATTTTGAGTGACCATAAATCTTGCAATTTCAAGGGTTGGAACGGTTCCAATTTTTTTCCAATGAGGTTCTGCGTTTTTCCACACGCACATATCCTTTGTGAGGTGTTCTTCATGGCCGGTTATTAAATAAGGAGGAGCTGAATTTACTGAGGACAGGTTATAGATTTTGAAGTTTGTGTTTTGTTTCATAATTGGCCTACAAATGTTTTATATGTTTATGATATAAAACCTGTTTCTCAAAAAATGAGAATTCCGCGCAAGGGATACGTAAGGCGTCGAAGGCGTTTGTCCGCAACTTTTAGTTGTGGACGAATGAAGTGAATAGCGGAACCTGGAGCAGCCCGGTTTTGTGCCGGCACAAAATGCGCCCATATGCTTTATCTCTTAATTATCAGAACTGCCATCATAAAACGGGAGATAATATTCCAGAGAAAAAATTCTTAGACTAAAATTGAATTTGAACATTTGCCTTGATTCCTGGTTAATTTTTCTGGTTTTTATGCTATTTCTACCGTTCTAGTAGACAGAATGTACATTATCGGTAAATTGTGATAATTACCAAATTTATCCAGCCCTTATCCTTCCAAACCCGACCGGCCTCTGACACCAACTACCTCAGTAAATCAGTTTTGCTGCTTGTCCGTGGGCCAAGTCCGTCAAGCAGTCTGTCTGGGCTTGCTGTCCCAAGCAATTTTGCCCGGTGTCCGAGCCAGTCGGTCAGTCCCTCCATTTATATCTATGTCCCGCAAATACCGTTTTCTGCACGCTTGTTTGCTGCTGTCCGTGGGCCAGGTCCGTCAAGCAGTCTGTCTGGGCAGGCTGTCCCAAGCAATTTCGCCCGGTGTCCGAGCCAGTCGCTCTGTCCGTCCATTTATATCTCTGTCCCGCAAATACCGTTTTCTGCACGCTTGTTTGCTCTGTCCCGCAAATAACGTTTCTGTCCCCTTGTTTGCTCTGTCCCGCAAATAAAGTTTCTGTCCGCTTGTCTGCTCTGTCCCGCAAATACCGTTTCTGTCCGCTTGTTCGCCCGGTGTCCGAGCCAGTCGCTCAGTCCGTCCATTTATATCTCTGTCCTGCAAATTCCGTTTTCTGTCCGCTTGTTTGCTCTGTCCCGTAAATATCGCCTTCTGTCCGCTTGTCTGCTCTGTCCGCAAATACCGTTTCTGTCCGCTTGTTTGCTCTGTCCCGCAAATATCGCCTTCTGTCCGCTTGTTTGCTCTGTCCCACAAGTTTCGCATTGTGTCCGCTTGTCTGCTCTGTCCGCAAATACCGTTTTCTGTCCGCTTGTCTGCTCTGTCCCACACCAGCAACGCGCCGCAAAACTGTTACCATGTGACTCACACCAAATCGCGCCCACCAAACTGAACCAGTGTGACTCACACCAAATCGAGCCCACCACACTGAACCAGTTTTCTCACCGCCCATTCGCGCCCAAAAAAACTGCCCCAGTGTGTCCAAAACCCTCAACTGGCGATGCTTTCCAGTTTTTCCCGGATGAAACTGCTTTTTTCCTTGAGACCGATTTTTCCCGTGTTCAGGATCAGTACATTGGGACGCAGCGGATCCAGTTTCACAAGGCCGGAACTCTCTTTTATAAGTCTGAGCACTTTGTCAACATTGATCGCGGAAACCTGGGCAAACTCAATCTGAGCCCGGCCGCCATGTTCCTGAAGTGTTGAAATCTGGAGTTTCTTGCAGAAAATGCGAATCTCCGCAAGAGCCATCAGACTGTAAACTTCGTCAGGAAGCGGTCCGAATCTGTCCTGAAGCTCGTTGTAAACCTGGTCAAATTCAGTTTTGTTGCTGATGGATGCAATTTTCTTATAAACTTCCATCTTTGTCTGCGGATTAAGGATATATGTGTCAGGAATGAATCCAGTGTATTCCAGTTCAAGAAGTGTCTCATTCTCTGCCTGATAATTCTCGTTTGTCAGGCGCTGGACTGCAGATTCCAGAAGACGCAGGTACATGTCAAAACCAACTGAGTAAACGTCACCGGACTGGTCACGTCCCAGCAGGTTTCCTGCTCCGCGGATCTCCATGTCTTTCATCGCAATCTTGAATCCGCTTCCAAGCTCTGTAAAATCGCTGATAACCTGAAGGCGTTTCATTGCAACCTCTGAAAGAGCCTTGTTCTCCGGATAAAACAGATATGCGTAAGCTTTCCTGTCGCTTCTTCCAACACGTCCGCGGAGCTGATAAAGCTGGGAAACTCCGTACATGTCCGCCCGGTCAATGATGATTGTGTTCACGTTGGGAATGTCAATTCCGTTCTCAATGATTGTTGTTGCCACAAGAACATGGAATCCGCCCAGTTTGAAACGGCGGAAAATGTCATCAAGCTCATTGCTTGTCATCTGTCCGTGGGCTGTCTCAATGATCATCTCCGGAACAAGACTCTGCAGTTTCAGCCGGATCTCCTCAAGACTCTCAACCCTGTTATGCAGATAGAAAACCTGTCCCCCACGCTCCACCTCACGGCGTATGGCAGCCGCGATCCGGTCATCGTTATAACTGTCAATCACAGTCTCAATTGGAATGCGGTTGTGCGGAGGCGTTGTAAGCAGACTCATGTCACGGATTTTCAGCAGGCTCATGTGCAGAGTGCGCGGAATCGGTGTTGCGCTCATTGCAAGACAGTCAATGTTTGTCTTCATTTCCTTTAGTTTTTCCTTGTCTTTTACTCCGAAACGCTGCTCCTCATCAATGATCATCAGACCCAGATCCTTGAACTTAACATCTTTCTGAATGATCCTGTGGGTCCCCACAAGAATGTCTATTCCGCCCTGTGAAAGTTTCTCAAGGGTTTTCTTCTGTTCAGCCGGCGGCACAAAACGTGAGAGCTGGGCAACTTTAACCGGGAAGTTCTCAAACCTGTTTTTCATTGATTCGTAATGCTGTTCAGCAAGAAGCGTTGTCGGCGCAAGAAAAGCCACCTGTTTACCGCCCATCACCGCCTTAAAAGCCGCACGCATTGCCATCTCTGTCTTTCCGTAACCAACATCACCACAGACAAGCCGGTCCATGGGAACAGGTTTCTCCATGTCTGCCTTGATTTCGTTGGCAACCGTGATCTGGTCATCAGTTTCTGTATACGGGAAAGCGGCTTCAAAAGCTGTCTGCCATTCGGTGTCCTTTGGAAAAGCAAAACCTCTTGCCGCTTTTCTTTTTGAATAAATGCCGATCAGTTTTTCCGCAAGATCTTCCACTGATTTCTTAACTTTGTTCTTGCGGTTTTCCCAGGATTTGCTGCCGATCCGGTCAAGACGGGGCGCGTCCCCTTCATTTCCGATGTAACGCTGGACAAGGTTCACCTGCTCAATGGGAATAAAAACTGTTTCTTCATCAGCGTATTCCAGCTTTATGTAATCCCTTTCGTTGCCCATTGCCCTTACGCGCTCAATGCCTAAAAAGCGCCCTATTCCGTGGTTCACATGGACCACATAGTCCCCGGGATTCAGTTCAACAAAGGTGTCGATCACCGAACTTTTTGCTTTCTTTACTGATTGAGGCGTATGGACACGGCGGCCGAAAATCTCGTTTTCCTGGATCACAAGGACTTTCAGCTCACTGATTCCGAAACCGCCTGAAATTGCTTTCGGAAGAACAAAAACATGAGGAACAGGCGGCTCTTTTCTGACTGCTGCACTTCCTGTGCTCAGGACCGCGTTTTTTGAGATTTTCGGTCTGTTCTGACCGGGATTCCTCTTTACTCCTGTACCGAAAGTCTTTAGATCCTCAAGATCCTGTTTTGAATCCTTAAAGACAGGTGCGTCATTTTTCAGCCAGTTTTTCTCTTTCTTGTCTTCTCTGTCAGACTCTTTTCCTGCGTCCTCAAGTTCTTTTACGTCATCCCATGTAGGATGAGTCAGGTTCCTGAGCAGCTCATTGATTCTCAAAGCCTGATTTTCAGACTCTGCAAAAATAAAAATGTTCCAGCTGTTACGGACAAGGCCTCCAAGGGATTCCTTAAGGTAGGCAATGTTTCCGAAGTAACTGTGGGGCGCATCACAGTCAATCCTGATTCTTGGCGCACCGGTTATGTCAGAGCCTGAGATCGTGCGGAAAAGAACACGTTTCTCATGTTTCTCAATAACGTCCTTGAAGTGCATGAAGACAACATTCGGCGCCGGAACCGGTCTTTCCTGCCTTGCCTGTCTGTAAAGGCCCAGATACTCACGGTCAAAGCTTTCCTCCGCATTGTCCAGCCTGTCATAGTCCAGAAAAAAAACCGGGACCTTCTCATCAATGTAATCAAGGACTGTGCTCTGCCTGTCAAAGGCCAGGGGGTAAAAAAGCTCCTCGCCCTCAGTCTCTCCATTGACAGAAAGCTCTGTTATCATTGTTGTGCATCTGTCTTTGAAGTCCTCAACATCTCTTACTGGAATCTGACCTGACTCATCCTGTCCAAGAACCGGTGAAAAAATCGGCTCCAGTTTAGGCTCAAGTGCAGAAACCAGTTCCTCAGTCCACACCACTTCCTTCATGGGATATAAAGTCAGCTGGTCAAGGTTTTCCTTTGAAACCTGTGTCTCAATGTCAAAAGTTTTTATCTGGTCAATTGTGTCAAAATCAAAGACAACCCTGTGCGGCGATTCTTCACCGGGCATAAAAATGTCAAGAACTTCACCGCGGAGCGCAAACTCACCTTTTACAGTGACACGTGGAACCCTTATGTAACCTGTGGCGGTAAGCATTTCCGAAATTTTCACCGGATCAAAATCGGACCCCTTCTTGATTGAAAAAAGCAGTGATTTCTCATAATCTGCAGGAGGAACCGGTGTCTGGAGTGCACGCTGATGGACAATGAAAATCCTGGATTCTGTGCTTCTGGTGGCAAGTTTGGAAAGAAATGCGGCACGTTCGCCGAAAGTCACGCTTCCCTTTGCAACGGGTCTGTAAGGAACTGTTCCCCACCAGGGAAGAATGTGAATCTGCCCCTCAAAACCTGCTCCGGCCAGGTCAAGACTCAGGTCTGTGCAGTCTTTTTCTGTAGGAACAACAACAACAATGTCTCCCGGATGTTCAGAAACAAATTTTTTAAAGAAAAATCCGTTCAGTCCGTTTTTAATTCCCTCGATTTCCCGCGGAAAAATTCCCGATTCAGGATCAAGCTGTGTGCAGAGATCCTGAAGTGCCGGCCAGGAATCAAGCATTGTATCTAGGGAAGAAGTTTTTAAGGTATTCATGTCAATTGTCCGATAATCAAGATAAGGAGTTTATGGTGAAACGTTCGATTTTCTGTATTATAGCCATTTTAACATTTTTTGCACAGTCGGCATTGTTTGGCCAGACAAATTATAACGGAATTGATGTATCGATCAAATTCTATGACAAAACGATTTATTATACCGACGATATTGATGACAATCCGATTTTCGTAAAAGTTTCAATAAGCAACAACACAACTTCAACTTTCCGGTTCAAGCTGTCTGATGACAGAATGTTCAGCATTGATGTGAACGGCAAAACTGTCAAAGGGCTTTCGCTGCCTGCCAACAGAGAACTGACGGAGAAACGCTCTACAAGCAGAACAGTTTATTTCCGTGAGATTGCTCTTGAAAGCGGCGAAGAATATTCTTTTGTGGAAAACATCAGGGATTATCTTTCGATTGATTCTTCTGGGGTTTATTACATTTCTGTAAAACTTTATCCTGAGCTGTACAAATCAAAATCTCTGGCAATTTCTTCCAATCAGCTGAGCCTTGATATTCGGCCTTATGCAGGTGTGACATCTTCCGTATTGCCTGTTGCCGTATCAACTGCGGAAATCCTGATTCCGGAAGCCATATCTCCTGACAAAGTGATTGAGCAGACAATCATTGCCCGCCAGCGTAATCTGTGGGATCATTTCTTCCTTTACATGGATCTGGAACAGATGCTGATGAATGATGATGTCCGTGAACGCAAATACCGCACTGCTTCCGCTGATGAAAGAAAACGTATGCTTTCCAGCTACAGATCTGATCTGATGCAGAACCGCATTGACAACGAGATTGTCTCGCTGCCGGAATCCTTTATCATCGACAAAACTGAATATACCCAGACAGAGGGTTCAGTCACTGTCCGTGAATGGTTCAATGAAGACACTTTTAAACAGGTCAAGCAGTATGTCTACTATCTTAGACAGCGTGACGGAATCTGGCAGATTTACCGCTATGAAGTTACAAATATCGGAACAGAATAAAAATGAGTGACAAAGAAGCAAAGTTTTTCTGTGAATATTGTGATTCAGAAGTGCCAAGGAATGCCCGCTTCTGCAGAAAATGCGGACATTTCTTTCTTTCTGTAAGATGCCCTGCCTGCGGAAAAACCGGCGATCAGTCAGAATTCAAAGACGGCTGCCCAGCCTGTGGTTATGCATTCAGCGGCAGTCCTCAGAAACCTAAGACAGTTCCGTCACCAGAACCCAAAAAGAAAATCGCTTTCTCAAGATTTTTTCCCAGAAGCCAGCCGGTAAGGTATTTTCAGGGGGCTGCTATGTCCGCCTCAGCTGTAAAAAAAGAGGATTCGCTGCCGCTCTGGATTTATCTTCTTACGGCAGGAATCCTTATCGGACTGATTCTGTTTTTTCTGTCTTTAGCCCGTTAACCGCTTTTACGGAAACTTTTCAGTCAGCGGTTTTGCTGTCCGCTTTCCGGATCATCTCCGTGTGCCATGCAAGCAGTTCTTTCTCTGCTTCGGGTTTATCTCCCTTGACGTCACACATCACGCGGAATACAGGTTCTGTTCCGCTTCCACGCATCCAGATGAAGGCATTCTGATTTCTGTCTTTGTCCAGGAAAATTATCTTCAGGCCGCCTTTTCCAGATACAGAGAAATCGGTAATGTCATCAAACTGTTTTGTTCCGTTGTTACAGACAGCTCTGTAAGATGCAAAACCGTATTTCTCAGCCAGGTAATCTTTCTTTGCTGCCCATTCCGTCTCAAAAACTTTCTGGTAACCTGCTTTCAGTTCTGCGTGACTTGTACTCTTGATCTTAAGAATCGCCCTGTCTTCGGAAACTCCCGTTGTAGTGTAAACCGGCAAAGTGCTGATTACATCGTCCAGTGTGAAACTGTCTTTGTAAGCCGCTTCATTTCCGCTCAAAGAACACCAGCGGTGAAAAAGCCCCTTCTTTCCGATGGAACCGTCACAGTTGCATGTGTCACGAAGAACAAGAAGTTTTATCAGCGCATAAAGACTGTTCAGCGGATCCCTTACCGCAGCGGGATAAGTGATGTTTCCGCCGTTGGAGCCTTCCCCAAGAATTCTCACAGTGTAGCCCTTTTCTCTTGCTTCACGAGCACAGTTTACAACATTTGCTTCACCAACTTCCGCTCTGAAAACCTTTGCACCAAAGCAGGCCGCAATTTCTTCAATACGCATTGAAGTAGGATCATTCACTGCAATTGCAAGTCTCGCATTGTCCTTTGAAATTCCCTGGTAATCCAGGAATGCAAGTTCTGCCATTGCAGACAGCGCAAAAACTTCCTGGGCTTTAAGGACACGGGCTTTTTTCTCTGACTCATTCCAGTAGACAATGTTTCCACGGTCACCGTCACAGTCAGGCATATATCCCAAAGTTACATGAGACTGCACACCGGAAGCAGAAACACCTTTGCCTTCGTGAAGGGCCGCCATTTCTTCCGCACAGTAAACAAGGTTCTCCGGTTCAGGAATGATTGTGTGCACAATGTTTCCGGCCTTGTTGTTGATTGCATAAAAACTGATTCCTGTAGAAGCGAAAAAATCTTTGTCAATTGAATCTGCTCTTGCACTTCCGTTCATGTCACAGACAACGCCAAAGGGCTTCACAGCAGTGCTTGCTTTTATCTCATCAAAAAGAACCTGCTGTTTTGATTCCTCCGTCTCATTTGCAATTACCCGGCGTGAAAAAACTCTGTAAGCATCCAAAGCCTGTTTCTTCACTTTAGCCTGATTTTCGTAAACTGATTTTAAAGCGCTTTCAGAAACTGATTTTTCATGCTCTTTTATGAACTGTTCCTGATTGTCTTTTGCCAATGCAAAAAGCATGTCTTTAAGCTCTGCAGCGTCTGTTCCGGGAATAACACCTCCGTCATTCCTTCCGAATTTTATTCCGTTGTAACCTATGGGATTATGACTTGCAGAAATATAAACAAATCCGTCTTTCTGGCGTGCATAAGCCATGATTTCCGGTGCTGCAGTAATCCCTGTATATTCAACCTGAATCCCGAATGAAAGCAATGCTTTGATGATTTCTTCCGCAATTTCCGGTCCTGTAGGTCTTGCGTCAGTACCCACAACCAGAGTCAGCGGTTCTTCTGATGATTTTTTTATGAATTCAGCATAAACACTTCCCATAAGAAACGAAATTTCCTTGTGAGCCGCGTCAATGTGTGTGCTGTGATCTTCTTCCGTGCCTGATTCGGCAAAAATTCCGCGCCAGCCTGAAGCTGACAAAATCATTGTAGATAAAACAGTCTGAATTTTATTGTCCATGAGGTCAGTATAACGTTTTTTTTCTTTGTTTCAAGATACGATTTTTCGGAAGAGCCTGATTTTTTCTGTCATGCAGTTTCTATTGACTTGTAACTTTAATTATAGGTAAAATAATATTATGAGTAATGTGCTGTTGATTATTGATCCTCAGAATGATTTTTGTTCCCCCAAGGGATCTTTGTTTGTGCCGGGTGCTCAGGAAGACTGTCTCCGTTTGGCCGCTTTTATCGATTCTCACAGTGATCAGATTGATGAGATTCATGTTACTTTAGACAGCCATCCCTGTTTTCATATTGCACATCCCTATTTCTGGATTGATTCAGAGGGAAAAAATCCTGATCCTTATACAATCATTACTTATCAGGATTTTGCAGACAAAAAATATCAGCCTGCACAGTCCAAGTATACCCGCCTTGCAGAGGAATATCTTCTTTCATTGGAAAACCGCGGTCGCTATGTTCTTACCATTTGGCCGCCTCATTGCCTTATCGGTACCTGGGGCGGATGTGTTGAAGACGGCGTAATGAATTCTCTGCTCAAGTGGCAGATCGGCCGTTGCGGCACCAATGTTGATTTTGTCCACAAAGCTACAAATCCTTTTACTGAGCATTACAGCGCAGTCCAGGCAGAAGTTCCGGATCCCTCAGACCCGGCAACCAGAACAAACTTTTCCCTGATTGACAGCCTCAAACAGCCTGACCGCATTTTCATTGCCGGCGAAGCACTTTCTCACTGTGTTGCAAATACAATCCGTGACCTGTCCGTTTATCTGCCTGTTTACAGAATGACCCTTCTCACCGACTGCACTTCAAATGTCAGCGGTTTTGAAGGTGTCGGTGAAGATTTTGTCCATGAATACAAGTCAAAAGGCATGCAGTTCATGGCTTCCACAGACGTCTTCTTCTGATTTTTCATTCAATGAATAACAGCCGGCCTTTTGAAGGTCGGTTTTTTTTGCCAAATTCCTGGAAGGGCGGACAACCGCCCTACGCTCCAGCCAAGAGTCGCTCCACAAAAGCCAAAGCAAGCTTTGTCTCTTGCTCCACTTTGACTTGTCTTCCGCTACCCACCGTGCGGGGGCCGAACCTTTGTCATCCTGAGCAATAAGAAACAAAGTTTCTTTGTCGAAGGATCCTTTTGCCCCCGCAACGCCCCCTCCTGTGCACAACATCATGTCACCCTGATCATTGAAAATGAGCTACAGAAAGGCCGGCAAATTTCAAGAAAATTAATTCTTTTTTGTCCAAAGATAAGATTTGATTTTGCCTTCAAGACCACCACCATGGTCTGAAGAATAAACGTCATTCCAAAGAACAGCGTGGTCATTTTCAGAGGTGTTATTTCCAAAATCCTGTTTTACAAGGCGCAGTTTATTTTTCAAATCATCTGCAGAGATATCAGTTGACACAGAGGTTTCATCGTAATTTGTAAATGTTTCGGTCCAATTTGAAGTAGCGTCACCCAAACTGATTTCGCGCCCATCAAGCAGTGATTCAACAAAGGCATTCTTTCCAATTAAATTAACGGATGCCGGAATATAAAGTGGTAATGAAGCATCGTTTCCGCTTCTGAAGAAACAGTAATCAGGTATTGAACTCAGATTCCACTCCTCTGAATCTTCAAAGGTAACGGTCAGGGTCATGGTACGGCAGAAGGCCTTTGCCCCTATTCCGGTAATTGTATGCGGTAAAGTCAGTCGTCCTTTCAGATAGGAACCTAGGAATGCTTCTTCTTCAATGGTAGTAATATCATCGTTGAAAACGAATTCCGTAAAACAACTGTCAACATGATTACTGTTGTCGTCTTTTCCAAAGAACGCCTGCTTACCAATGGTAGTGGTTCCCTGTGGCATTTTGAATGAAGAAAGCCATTCTTTACCTTTCATAAATTCATCAGGAATCTTCTTTTCAGGGCTGTTGTCGGTAGAGCCACTTAAGTCAATGGCTGTAGTAGATGTGCTTCCGTTTGCATAAGAGATATTTTTAAGTGATACAAGGTCCGTTTCCCAACTGGTGAACGGAACACTGATGGTCAGGTTCATGGTGGTATATCTGGTTGAACTATTATATTGAGTTTGACTCAGGGAATTCATGGTACTTACGGTTTTTGAAAGAACATCTTCTAATGTGGAATTACGGTAATACTTACCATCGCGGTATGTTGCATTTTCTTTATTAACCTTCGATTCCATATCTGCAGAAGATATGGGTTCAACAGTCTGATTGTATACATGTAATTCTTCTTCTTTTGTAACGCAGAACCAATCGCTCTCTGTTCCATTTATTGTAACTGTTTCAAGACTGGTACAGCCCTGGAAACACTGTACAAGTTTGTCAACTTTTGCTCCAATCGTAACTGTTTTAAGCTTGGAACATTCCTGGAAAACTTTGTCGGAAGTGAAAACAGCATTGTCCGGAATTGTAATTTCGGTAATACCTGAATATAAGAATACCTGTTGATAAACATTCTCTAGAGATTCTGGAAGTACACTGGTTGTGCCGGTACCCACTTTTTCAAGAGAGGGGGTATAGGCCAAAGCTAGGGCATAAAGATTTTTGAGGCAAGAATTTTCTTCAAAAGATATTGACTTCAATGAATTATTATAACCTATACTATTTCTTCCTAAAGACTTCACTGATTTTGGAATTACAACAGTTTCAAGTTTAGGACAGCACCCTATTGCATAAGAGCCAAGACTTTCAAGACCTTCTGGTAATGAAATACTTTTCAGTACTTTTCCAATTGGGTTAAGACTATTGGAATCATCATAAATGATTGAATTAGACGAATAAGATCCCTCTGAATATCCTGCAAAGAATTTTTCTGGAAGTTCAAGATCACTACCCGTTCCAGTAATTGTAACCTGCGAAAGATCCAGCCCGATGGTGGCACCTTCTGCGCCTACTGTCAGATTCTGCAATGGAGCCAGATCAGAAACTGAAGCAATTTCGCCGGAGAAAGCAAGGTTGAAGTGTCCGGATTCCATAGTCTTGAGTTCTACCATAGATACAAGATCTGATTCTTTAATTGCTTCTGCTGGGGCGGCTTTAACCAATGTAGATGGAATTTCGGATGATTCTCCATTCAGTATAAATTTCACTTCCCCAGGGGAATATGCAGACAATTCTTTGTTACTGTCATCGTAGTGGTACCACCAATCTGTTCCAAGTTGAGTAAAAAAGTCATTACGAAGGTTGGAATTTCCGGCAAAAGCTCTTCCACCGAGTGTAGTAATTGTGGAAGGAAGCGAAATGGTGGTGAATGCACAGCCTTCAAAAGCAGATTGGCCGATTGTTTTAAGCTTTGAAGCAGTTGAATCAATAGTAACCTTTGCCAGGCTGGTACAGCCACTGAATGCGCTGTCTCCAATGGTAGTAACGCTATTCGGAATTGTAACTTCGGTGAATGCACAGCCTTCAAAGGCATTTGCGCCGATCGAGGTAAGAGGTGCGGCCGAATTAATGGAAACATTTGCAAGTTTTGTACAGTTTTTAAATGCACTGTCACCTATAGTGGCTACCTTGGCACGCAGAAAAATCTGTGTGATAGAAGTGTTTTCAAATGCAGATTCTCCGATTGTGGCAAGGGCTGAAGCATTAGCAAGGGTTACTGTTTCCAATGCAGTACAGCCATTAAATGCATTGGCTCCTATGGTGGTAACGCTATTGGGAATGGATATTGCTGTAATTGCGGTACCTATAAATGCTGAATCACCAATTGCCTGAATTTTCGAAGGATTGAATGTGGATGATTCGTTAAAGTTAACCGTAGTCATGACAGAGCAGTTATAAAATGCTTTTGCACCTATTTCAGTATAATTAGTTGGTATAGAAATGGATTCCAATGCCGTACAGTTATAGAAGGCATAAGCCGGGATTTTTGAGCGACTTTGCGGCAATGTAATCACACTAAGCCAGGTATTTGGCTCTTCATCAGTACCTGCAATACTGGCAAAGGTTGTAGATTCATCCGGGCTTTCCCGATCAAACCAGACATTTTCTTCTAACCAGTCTATGTCAAGATGTGAAAGATTCAAGCTAACTTTTTTATCCGATTGATTGAGGGAAGAATTGTTTAATGCAGAAATGGTCGCATTCCAAACTGCACTACTTTCGAATTCCTCAGGAAAATCGATGGATATAATATCATATGTTTCATCCTGACTTTGAGCAGTGATGTATGCTTCTATCTCTTCTTTGGTTGAGTAATTGTATATATATCCATTTTTAATCCAAAGAGGATACAAGGTTATGTCATCTGTGTATGTTCCACCATTTATGGGCAAACCGCCTTCGTAACCTTTAGGATTTCCCCCTTGGGCCAATGTTTCCCCATCCCACCATCGGTAGAAGATATATCCGGTTGGTGGCAAAAAGAGATCTTGAATCTCAAGTTCGTTATCGTAATTAGGAAGATCCCGGGTTGCTTCATAAATACCCTGTACATAGGGTTCGGGGAATTCTGCTCCGGGAACAAGGTCGGCAGTTATTTTTACATCTTTGTCAGCTCTGCCGGTTTTGTTATTCACTTCAAAACCTTCCCGGCTGAAGGTAATCTTGTACTTTTTGTTCAGCACTTCAATTACCGGTGTCCAGGAAGTTGTTTCATTGGGATACACGTAAGCAAGTTCCGGGCCTACAACAGTTGTCAAATCGTAGTTATCGGTAATCTCCATCAGCATCCAGCGTTTTCCGCAGGGGTTTACATCCTCACTGTATTCAATGTGTTCCGGGCATGGATTTGCTTCTGAATAATTGAAAATTTTTGCAGGACTCTGAACATTTCTGTCAATGCTCCGTTCATCAGAAATCCAGATTTTTACGGTTTTTATAGAAGTTGATATTCCTGCTGCTGAAACATCGGCGTTCAGTGAGAGGGTTCCGGTTCCTTCCATGCTTTGGCTAAGTACAAATACAAGCATTTCCTTGGGAGCCGCAAAAGACCATGTGTCTGTGCCGGACCAGCTTGAACCTTTGTACTCGGCTGTAAGTGTGAATGCATACTCTTTGTCATTGCGCAGTTTAAGCTGAATGCCGGTCAATCCATCGTAAGTCAATCCGCTGTAAGAGTTTTCGGCATCTTCCACTTCCGAATTACCGGCTTTGAAAGTTGTGGTCAGTTTGTAGTTTGTCAAAGTTTCTGCAGTGGGGTTGTAATCCTGCGGCATGACTGTACGTGCAGCGCTTTGAGACTCTGTAAGAATCCGCACATAGGTGAATCCGGCTTCAGCCTTGTTTTGCTTAGGATTGTCAGGCTTGTTGAAGAATCCGTTACAGGACACAAAAACCGCAACAAATGCCGCAAGAATCAGAAAACGTGAAATTTTATGTGATGACTTCATGAAAACCCCTCTGTTTTTAAAATTACCCTACATTAGATTTTAACGCACAGAAAGCCATATTTCAAGGAATGCGGAGAAATTTCATAATGCTTTGTGGAGATCCTTCGACAAAAAAAACTTGTTTTTTATCGCTCCGGGTGACAGGTGGCGCATTGTTCCGGATGACAAAAGAGGTCCCAGTGAATGACACACCACTGTCATCCTGAGCGGAATGAGCACAGCGAATGCAGTCGAAGGATCTTTCAAACTCTTATAAAGCTCTGAGCAGCCCCTTCGACAAAAAAAACTTGTTTTTTATCGCTCCGGGTGACAAAATGAAGTTTTCGAATGATGACAACCCTATTGGGCGCCGGATGACACTTGTTGTGGCGCGGGATGACATTGTGGGGAAAGCGCAGTGAATGCACTGCGCTTTGTCATGTTGTGCCGAAGCGCAGTTTGCCCCCTGTGTCATGTTGAGCGGAGTCGAAACATCCTTTAAAGCGTGGTCTTTTTTCGGAGATCCTTCGACCAGGCTCAGGATGACAAAATCCTATTTTCCTTTATGTATAAACAGCTTCTTAATTTTCTTGTGATAGAACGCCCGCGCTTTTTCGGCAAAAATATAAAGCCCGTAAACACAGGGCTTATATACTGTGTCAAAGCTGCCGATTCTGTGCACCAACCTGCCGCCGAATCCTGTCTTGAACCTGAACAGTCCGTGCATCGGATGGTTTTCATTGTCATCCGGTGGACAGCCGTAAAAATCGTAGACTTTCGCACCGAAAACTTTCGCATCACAGATTGCCTGCCACTGAAGAAGATATGCAGGCATAAGATTCCGTTTGTTGTTTGACGAGGCGCCAAAAAGATAGACAGCCTCTGTGTCCGTAAAAAGCGTGATTATTCCGGCAAGAACGTCTTCTTCGTGTGTTGCAAGATACAATGTTGTTTTAATGCCTGATTCTCCGGCTTCAGTTGTATTACCCCGTTCAAGCAGATCTCTGTAATAAGATTTTGCATGAATTGCAATTCCATCCCTTTTTGCCGTCTCCTCAAAAACATGATAAAACTCTTCTATTTTGTCAGCACCACAGGCTGAAACGACAACACCTTTCTTTTCCGCCAGTTTTATGTTGTAACGCCATTTCGGCTTCATCGCAGAAAGAAGTTCCTCTTCGGTTTTTTCCAGATCCAGAAGAACCGTGTCCGGCGGCTGAATGTCATTCAGGGATTTTTTCAGAGTTCTGCCGTTTTTCTTCCTCCAGTTTTCTGAACATGTACACTTTTGTGCAAGTTCATCAAATTCCACCGGCGGATCCATTCTCAGACAGAAAGTGTTGGCCGGAAGCAAAGCCTTTGCCTTTACAGAGAATTCAGAAAGAAGATCAGCGTATAAATCATTGTTCCGGGAAAACGGACTTTCCGGAGTAAGCTCCAGCCCCATGGGAATATAAGCAATTGAAAAAAGCTTTCCCACTGTCCGTACAAGAATATTCACAGAAAAATCATATTTGGAATTTTCCGCTTCTGCTGTTCCGCGAACCTTAAGTTTTTTCCAACCATGGGCGCATTTAAAATCCGCCCAAAAATCTCTTTGAAGAAAATGAAAACTTTCCGGAACGGAAACACCTGAGGCTTTGTCCTCAACAAGGTCCATTCCGGAAATGTATTGTGTGTTTGTCTGCATCGTGTATTAGTGAGCTGAACCGTTTACAGTTTTTTCAGTTGTCAGAGCTTTTCCGTCTGCAAGAAGTGCTTTACCCTGAATATTAACTGCTTTATCGGTAACAGAAATGTCTGTTGCAAAGAAAACGTCTGCATCAATTTCTGCAGTTTTTGCCGCGGCTGGATCAGTTCCTTCAAGAACAACAGGTGTTCCCGGTGCTGCCCAAGGAGCGGTAAGCAGTTCAACGCAATCTTTGTCACCATCTTTGTAATCTGCGGCAAGAAGCATACCACGGCTTTCTACACCGCGCATTTTTCTCGGCTTAAGATTGTCTGCGATGATTACATGCTGGCCGAGCAGTTCCTCTTCCTTAAGGTAAGGAACCAGTCCGCTCTGGATAACACGGTCTGTTCCGGATCCATCGTCCAGATGTTCTATATAAAGTTTGTCAGAATCAGGATTCCGTTCTACAGACACGATTTTTGCAACTTTAAGAGCAACATTCCTGTTGAAGTTCTCAATCTGCTGTTCCGGTGTAAGAGGATCAGGAGCTTTTTCTTCCTTTTTAGGCTGCTGTTTGGCTTTCTTTTCCTCTTTTTTGGGTTTCTGATCTTTTGTTTTCTCTCCGCCGGCTTTCTCTGCTTTTTCGGCTCTTTCAGCCTGACTTCCGTCATAGCGACTGCGGTATTCTTCAGTACGTTTTGCGTCCAGCGGTGTCATGATGATCTCAGTTCTGTAAACTTTGTCCAGTCCTTCTGTAACACCAAGATTGCTCCAGTCAAGGGCGCCTTCTGCACTGGCCTTTCCGATACGTCCTGTGCAGCCTGATTTTCCGAAGAAAGAAAGAACTTTTTCGCAATAATGAGGCATATAAGGATGTGCCATAATCATAAGATCTTTGATTACGTAACACAGATCACGGATGAGTGCTGCGGCTTTTTCAGGATCAGTATTCCGTGTCTTCCAGGGTTCTCCGTCCTGGAAAGCTTTGTTTGCAATTGATGAGATTGCGAAAATCTCATGGAATGCGTCTTTAAGGTCTGCCCATTCAAGATACTCTGCAACTTTTGCTTCTTTTTCTTTTATCTGATTCCAGAGCGCTGAATCCGGTGTTCCGGCAGGAATGATACCATCATAATAGCGGGAGACGAAAGTTGTTGTTCTGTTGACCAGATTACAGAGATTTCCTACCAGCTCTGAATTGACTTTCTCCTGGAAATCTTTCCATGTGAACTGGAAGTCTGATTTTTCGGGACGGTTATAGAAAATGTAGAAACGCCACATATCCGCAGGGATTCCTGATTCACGGGCGTCTGTTCCGAAAACACCGATTCCCTTTGATTTTGAGAATTTTCCGCTCTCATAGTTCAGGTATTCAGTTGAAGACATATGGTGGAGTTTTGTCCAGTCTTTTCCTGATCCGATCAGTGTTGACGGGAAAATAACAGTATGGAAAGGAATGTTGTCTTTTCCGATGAACTGGAACAGATCAACGGGAATCTTTGCTTTTTCTTCAGTGCTTTCTGAAGGAAGCCACCATGTTTTCCAGTCGAATTTCTCAGGCGAATCCAGTTTCTCCAGTTTGTCAGCCAGAGCCTTTGTAATTGAGATATAACCGATGGGAGCATCAAACCAGACATAGAATACTTTGTCCTCAAAGCCTTCTTTCGGAACAGGAATACCCCATTTCAGGTCTCTGGTGATGGCACGTTCCTGAAGTCCGTCACGGATCCAGGCTTCTGTCATCTGGATTGCATTTTTTGCCCACTTTCCCTTTTCGGATGTTTCTTTCATCCAGGGAGCATATTCTTTCTGGATTTTCGGCAGGTCAATATAAAGGTGCTTTGTTGAACGGAGCTCAGGAGTAGCGCCACATGTGGAACATTTGGGCTCTTTAAGCTCTGTGGGATCAAGGAGCGCACCGCACTTCTCGCACTGGTCACCACGGGCATCCTCATATCCGCAGTGAGGGCACACGCCGCGTACATAACGGTCAGCAAGGAAACGCTCGCAATGAGGGCAATAAAGCTGCTCAATTGTGTTCTCTTTGATGAAACCGCGGCTGTCAAGGTCATTGAACAGTCCCTGGACTATCTCTGTCTGCTGAGGGGTTGATGTACGTCCGAAATAGTCAAAATTGATACCGAACCATTCATAGATGTCTTTGTGAATTGCATGGTAATAATTGCAGAGCTCACGGGGTTTCTTGTTTTCCTGGAGAGCGCGTGTTTCAGTAGCAGTACCATATTCGTCAGTACCGCAAACATACAGTGTATCATAGCCGCGGCTTCTGCAGAAACGTGCAAAAACATCGGCAGAAAGCACCTGAATACAGTTTCCTAAATGAGGAACATTGTTTACATAAGGTAAAGCGGAGGTAATAAGTCTTCTATTCATAACTTTAGAATGATAATTATTTATCGCTCAAAAGTCTAGTGCTTGCCTTTTCTGGAACCTTTCTGCACAAGGGATTTCTTGCCCGGAGCCCTGATTCCAAGGAAAAGAGTTTTTTCGATTTCATATCCCGCCGGCATGTCCACATTCCAGAACAGAGTGGCACAGGTTGAGACAGGCTCTTCCCTGTCGTAAAGCGGAGAAATCAGTATACCGGCATTCTCGTTCGGTTCAAAGATAAAAGCTGTTTCTGTGGATTCATCACTGATCTGGATGCAGGAAACGTCTTTGGGGCGGAAATTCTCGCTCTCAAAGGCAACGGATTCGTGGGTGTCATTGGAGATGATTTCAACGGATCTGTCTTCCGGACCTTTCTGTGTAAGCACAAGATTGCTTTCCACTGCAAAGATTCCCTTTATCGGAAGCGGGCTTTCGTTTTTAATGATGTATTGAACCTGGATTCCGGTTTCCGAGAGATCATAACGTTTTTTCAGGGAGAATTTCTGGTTATGGGCAAAAAGACCCGTTTCCGAAAGCTGTAAATCACGTTTTGCCCGTGAGAAAGTCAGCTCCGAATAGTGATCCTGTGTCAGGACATTCAGCAGCTGATGATTCTGGGACCGGTAGACAGACTCAAAATCTTCTTCAGAGAGAAGATAATCTGAAAAAACTTTCCGGGTGTATGCCTCTGAATCCACAGGGCTGCAGTCAGTGTAAAGATGACAGCTGTTGCGGACGTCAAGTTCTGCCAGAGTCCCTCCCTGGGAAGAAAGAATCGCGTTGTAAATTGAAAAATTGAAGATGTATTCCGGATAGCCGTCATTATTGTAGTCATCAGCTATGCAGTCGCTTGTCGGACTCGAGACAACCTCCGCCATGATTTTTTCTGCTTCCAGAAGATGTCTGTAGGCATTACGCCGGTATTCCCGTTTCCTGTCGGATTCCAGATAACATTTGAAAAACTGGGCCTGCCACAATTCATTTCTGGCTGCATTCTTCCGGAGTTTGTCACCTTTGAACTGGTTGATTCCCTGACTTACAACCATGGTTCTGGAATATAAATCCCAGGAATCATTATTCTGCACAATCATTTCTTTTACAGACTGATTCAGGTCTCCTGTGTAGGCTGGAAGATATGCCCTGTTGAAAACAGTTGCAGACTTGAGGAACTTATTTGGTGTTGAAAACTGGATTCCTTTTTCAGAAAAAACTTCCGAGCACTCATCAAAGTATGTGGAATCAATATAATGCCCCATCTGCAAAGGAGTGATACTGGCGCAGAAGACTGAAGAACTTACATTTTTCTGGTCAGCTACTGAAATTTCCCTGGTAAGTGATTCCGGGGAAACTGAGGCATCTGAAAATAATCTGTTATCGCAGAACAAAGCAGAAATCTTTTTTCCGCCATCTTCAAGAACTGCACACTGATAAGGATCAGTACCCAAAAAATCATTTTTTTCAAGGATTACATAATCCATTCCACTTGATCTGAGCACCGGAACCAGTGAATTATCCCATGCGCTTTTTTCAAGCCAGATTCCCCGAGGCCGTTTTCCTGTTGCTTTCCGGAGTGCGGTTGTCAGAAGTTCAGTCTGTCCCACCCGGTCAACGGGCAGAAGTAATGGAAAAAGCGGTTCGTAGAAACCGCCGCCCAGAAATTCCAGCTGCTTTCTTGCGGCCATTTCGGAAAATATTGAAAAAACTTCCGGATGATTTGTTTCCAGCCAGGAAAGTACAAGTCCGGAAGAATAAATGGAAAAAGCAAAATTTCCGTGTGAATAGAAGAACGAAAGAACCGGCTTAAAATATTTCTGGTAATTTTCTTCCGGTGTGTCATCTTCGAAAAGAGTTTCTGAATTCAGTTTTAATATAAGACAGAAATGAACATTGCTCATTGCTTCTGTCCCATGGTGTCAATCATGTTTATGAATGAATTCCTCTTTTCATAAGGTTTTGACAGCTTTTTGATACAGTGCTGCGGACAGTTCTCCGCGTTCTCCAGAGTAAGTGAGCCGTAACCTGAACATTTTCCGCAGTGTGTACAGCCCGCAGAACACTGTGTTGTGCTTGAGATGGGCGCGGCACACTGGATGAAGTAATCTTTGTTGCGGGGAACAAGATCAATCAGATTCTGCGGACAGTGATCAAGACACAGACCGCAGCCATTGCAGGATTCTGTGATGATCGCTGTGTCATTCTTTATGATGATCGCATCCTGGGGACAGTAAGACACACAGGTTCCATAACCGGGACAGCCCCACTGGCAGTATTCTTCCGTACCGTAAGTTTCAATAAAAAGGCGGCAGTCGGTCATTCCGTCATATTCCAGACGTTTGTGGGAAAATGTTCTGTTCGGGGAACACTTCACAACAGCTTTCAGTTCGGAGTTCTTTTCGAATTTGGGAATGATGTAAGGAACATAGTCCACTTCATCCTGTGAGAAAACACTGTTGCATGTAAGACCTCTTTCAGAAAAAATGAAGAAAGAGAGACCACCGACTACAAGAAGAACGACAATACTTATCAGAATTGTAATAAACATCACAGCACTCCCAGATTAAGCCAGGAAACATTGAATGCAAGAAGGATAAGCAGCAGGATTGCAATTGTAATGAACAGAAGGGCGCCTGTTACAAAAACAATGTTGCTGTGGGAATATTGCATTCTCCAACGGATTGAATAAATAAGAGGAATCAGCAGGTAATAGGAGAAGACACAGGCCAGAGTGATGGCTATGCTGTCTGCCAGATTTACTCCTTCAATTATTGCAAGAAGAACTGCACAGAAAGTCAGAAGGAATTCAGAAACTTTGCATTTAAAGATTTTTTCCCAGACCATGTTCAGAGGAATTGCAATGATCATTGTGATGAGAATTGCGAAAAAGGGAGCGATATCGTAAAGCGCGAAAGGAACAAGAAAGATCCTGTTGATCAGATAACAAAAAAATGTTGAAACCAGCGCAGTGAGTGCTGTTTTTGCCAGTGCCAGAAAATAATGTTCCGGTCTGTTTGGTGTGACAACAATCTTTTTAAGTCCGATTCCGTATACAAACAAAGCAGAAGAAAGACACAGATAATGGAAAAGAGTATGAAAGAACATCAGCGTTTTCTCCTTTGAATGTTGATTTTACGGACTACAAAAGTAATTACCGCAAGAATCAGGGCCAGAAGAACAAAGGCACCTGGAATCGTCGCAAAAAAACTTGTGTAGTCGTTGGACATGTTTTTAAACCATTTGTAAATGACAAGACCGTTTCTTGAAGGGAAAGAGACGGTTCCGAAAGAAATCAGTTCCCGGACAAAAGAAAAAAGAAGACCAGAAACTGTAAAAATCAGGGCACTTGCCATATTGAGGACAAGAGGATTCTCGTTCAGAGGTTTACCGTTTGTATCCTGCTTCTCAAAGAGAATATATCCGACAAGGAAAGATGAACTGGGAACAAGGTACAGAATGAAGCCCAGAATCATTCCGATCAGCGGAGACCAGGCAGAGATCAGGATTTTGCATAAAACTGCAAGGAAAACCATCGTTGCCAGTAGGAAAAAGTTTGAAAGTTCGTTTATATGCAGTTTCTTGAGCCCCAGACGCAATGATGAAGCGATCAGCATTGTCACATCAGTAAGCAGGACCAGAATAAGGGTATATCCGAATCTTGCAGGTGCCGGCACCAGGATTGAAAGCATGGCCGCAAGGTAAACATGGGCACTGTTCGGCTTTTTCATCAGATTGTAACCTCCCTCATAAGAAACTGGACTTTCTTTGCCCAATATTCAATCTGGGAAGTGCTGAAACTTCCTGCGTTTGTCTGTGAATCGGCAAACCCGATAAAAACCGGAAGGTTTGATACTCCAGGCTTTGAGACAAAAACCGCTGCATTTGGGCCGGAGACACCTGATATCCTAATTATCGCAGCATAACCTCTGTTGTTCTCATCATCTGTCAAGGCAAACACAGTACATGAAGCCATCAGCGGTGACTCAACGAAAATCTCATCCTCAATCCGGTAGCCTTCAGATGCGGTTTTTGGCGAAGAACTGAGCATCCTCTCCACCTGAAGTTTAAGTCCTTCTGTTTTGGATGGCTGTGTGCATCTTTCACAGAAGAACAGAATAAAAAACATAATTATCAGGAATGTGCAGAAACAGCCGTAGCGATGCAATAAAAGTTTTTCTTCTCTTGTCATTTTACAGCCTCCAGTTTTCTGTCCATTATCCGGTGATAAATAAGTTCTTCTATCAGCTGAATTGCGGGAGAAATGACATTTACAATCAGAATGGTAAACATTGAACCGATCGGGGAAGTTCCGGCTCCATTAAGCACAAAGGCAAAGATTCCAGCGAAAATTGCATAAATAATTTTACCGGGAATACTTAAAGGCGTTGTTCCGGCCCATGGAAGCAGGTAAAAACCGGTTATCAGTGTACCGCTTGTGCACATTGCAAGAAGAATATCACCCTTCCAAAGGATCCCACCGTAAGGAAGCAGTGCGAACCATCTTACGCAGAGCGCATAGACTGAAAAGAAAATCGCAGGAATGATGACTTCAATCATATTGAAGGAAAAAAGAACAAGTGTGGCAACAAGTGTAAAGAGATTGAAACGGAACGCAGGAATTGCTCCGCCGGCATCCCAGAGAAGAGACACGTAACCTTCCGGGAGAGTTGCTCCGATGGGAGAAAGCAGATGTTCATTGATGAAACCTGTGATCTGGGTGTCAAACTTGCAGAGAGGAATCGTACCGTTGCGGACAAGAAGATTCAGTGCGTTGGGAGCCTGCAGCATGTCCAGTGAAAGCTGGAAAGAAGGAAAATACTGTGTTCCGAAAAAGTACACCATGATTATGGTAAGTGCTGTAGGATTTGCCCAGGACTGCGCGAATCCACCGAATGTGTACTTTGCGAGAAGAAGAACAGTCAGAACGATTACGAAGGCTGAAACAAAGGGATAATTCTGTGGCAGAAAAAGCCCGATTATCAGTCCCTGGAAAACAGCGGAAACCTGGGGAATCAGAGTTTTGTTTCTCAGCAGCGAATTGATTATTCCGGCAATGACTGATGCTGCAACAGAAAGTCCGATAAGGATAAGTGATCTGTAACTCTCTGTAAGGAACAGAAGCACAAGATGGGGCAGAAACAGCAGGATCTCTGTCCTTGCCGTTACTCTACCGGAGGGTGTGCTGAATGCGAAAGGAGAAAGCGTAAGCAGTTTGTAGTTCTTTTTCATAAGTCATCATTCTCCATGTCTGAATCGGTGAAATTCCGGGCATCAATCATTGTGTTTCCAGTCCAGGGCTGCGCAAGGCATTTTGCCAGAGTCTCCTCATCCATCTGAAGCATAAGGTTCATTGTCTGGCGGAGTGGAATCCGTGACGGACACACTGTACTGCATGCACCGCAGTTGCTGCAGAGTGCGATAGTTTTCCTTGTTGTCTCGGAAATGGCAGTGTGATAAGTGTATGCAGAAAACAGGCGGTCCGGGTGTATGCCTTTTGGACATGCCAGATGGCAGCGTCCGCAGCGGATACAGTTTATCTGACTCTGGTCGGATACACTCTTCTTTGAAAGTACTGAAATGGAAAAAATATTCTGTGTCACAGGGATTTTGGAATCTGACACAGCTATTCCGTTGATAAGACCGTTGATTACGATTTTATAGGGAGCGGCGACCAGTCCTCCGCACTCTTTCACAAGGGAATCCAAAGGTGTGCCAAGCCGGACCCAGAAAAGCTGCGTTTTTTTAATGGCATCGCCGGAAACCTGCACCAGTCTTGAAAGAATCGGTTCGTCATTGGCAATTGCCCTGTAAACATTGTAGGCCGTGAAGGCATCCACAAAAAAATCGGGAACAGTTTTCTTCTGTTTTTCCGCAGTTGCCGAAAGCATATCTTTTGTTCCTGCGGGATAAAAAGAAAGATTTACAGGAATGAAAACCGTTTTCTTTTTGAATTCGAAGTTTTGGAGAGCGGAGATATCCTGATGTTTCTCGTAGAAAAAGAAGATTGTCTCACATCTCAGTATTTTTGAGAGAATCTGGCTTCCTTCTGCAATCTCTTTTGGAAAACTGTTTGTCAGAGAAGCATCGCAGCAGCAGGAAGGATCATCATTGAAAAGCCGGACTGCCAGTGCGGAAAAAGGTTCCGGGTTCTCAGCGACCATTCTGTACAGTTTTTTTCCAAGTGAGTAAGGCTTTGAAAAAGTATTGAGAACACCTTTTGAGGAAAGCGCGGAACAAAGTTCAGCAGGTGTAAAGTTTGAATAATCTTTGACAGTTCTTTTTTTTCCCATGTAAGAAAAAACACCGCCTGTCTGAATGACTGCAGCTTTCCGGACTTTGCCGTCAGATGTGGAAACGTTTTTATATTCAGTAAGGATTCCCGGAACTGAGCAATGAACAGCCGCGTCCATGACCGACTTGTGGGAAAGAATCTGACCCTCTGTGACACGGGTATTGGGTTCAATCAGCGGGGAACCTTCAGTGTCTTCATCATCAGAAAGAGGAATATATACGGAAGAAGATACGTAGGCATCAGTTATTTCTTTAATCAGTTTTGTTTTGAAACCAAGTTTATTAATTTGAATCATTTGCAAACCTTGCTTTTATTGCTCTGAAAATTGTCATCAGCAGTATCAGCACTGTAGAAATTATTACAGCCAGAAGATTTTTCGGAGTTACTGTAGAATTGCCGGGACTGATGTAATCCAGTGAAAGAAAGCCGTCCTGACTGAAAAGCAGCCGTTCTATTCCATCAGATCTCAGGAATCTGTTCCTGCTTTCCTCAAAAAAATCTTCATCCAATGAATAAAGAATTTTTTCTCTGCTTTGAATCTGTGTTTCTGTTTCGTAATATTCCAGAACAGAAACACAGTCCCCTGCATAATATTCTTTTTTTACTTCTGAAAGACGGACAAAAGGAAAAACCGAATAATACCAGAGTTCATCAACAAAATAAGCTGAGTCTGCTGAATTATCTGTATGCCGTTTTGTCTTGATGCCGTCAAAAGCCTCTGCCGAAAAATCCTGCGCGTCAGTATATAACGAAGGCGCGGGCAATAACAAGTCTCTGTTTGTCCTGCTGAAAAGCTGACTGTGTGACATTAAAGGCATAACCAGAAAAAAAACGCAGAAAACAAGAAGCAGTCCGGAAAGAATCAAAGATTTAACTGTAGGAATTTTTATCTGTCTGGCCGGTACAATCCTGAGAAAGGAAAAATGACCTTTTGCTGCGGCTTTTTTCCTGATCAGGGTAAGCAGAAAAATCATGAGCGCTGAAATCAGTGAGCAGAGAATCATGATCAGAGCTGATTCAAGACCACTCAGTACAAGGCAGGTTATTGCTGCTGCAAGACTGATCCAGAAGTCCGGACACTTTATAATCTGAATAAAAGAATGGGCTCTTGTCTGATAAATGCTTATTATGTAAAAAATAAAAAAAACAGGACAGACACAGGCCGCTGTTGAATAGAAGGGTGCAAAATATGCTGCCGCCAGAAAAGGGACAATTGCGATCCAGAAGCGGAATGGAATCCGGGCAATAACTGCAAAAACCAGCGCGAAAGCCATGGCTCCGAAAAATCCCACGTAAGGATATTTGACTTTGCTGTCAGTGCCGTATTCCACCCGGTTTTGCTGCAGCAGTTTTGTAAAGTTTTTGAAAAGATCATTGGGGACGTAACAAAGCTCGTAATTATTGTCTCTGTCAGAGAAATAGGGCTTTCTGATAGCTTTTGAATCCATTCCGTTGTGCTGAAAAGACGGAAGAATCGGTGTGAAAGAAAGGAATTCACTTTTGGGAGAATAGTCCGCAGAATCTTCCGTTATTATGGACTTAAATTCCGGCATGGCAAGAATTGCGTTTACCACGGGTGCTTTTGCTGCCCTTGGAAAATATACGACCTGATAGTTATTCCAGATCTGGAAGGATGGAACAATCCGTAGAAAAAAAATCGGGATGAGCAGACAGAAAGAAACTATTATTACGGCGGCAGACTTAAGATATTTCATAAAACTACAGAATTGAAAATGCAGTT
The DNA here is from genome assembly GCA_045599005.1 of Treponemataceae bacterium. Taxonomy (GTDB): domain Bacteria; phylum Spirochaetota; class Spirochaetia; order Treponematales; family Treponemataceae; genus Treponema_I. The sequence continues at coordinate 37,512 of JAZRVF010000023.1, read as the reverse complement.
CCTATAAAAATCCCAAGAAGACAACCCATAATGACTTCCAAAGGTTTGTGACCGTTCACTTCTTTAATCTTTTTGTATTTAGCCAGACCTTTTTCCTGAAGTTCTGTTCCTAAATCATTGATTGCCTTTGCCTGAATTCCGGTTGAACGGCGTACTCCGAGTGCGTCACGGACTGTAACAAAAGTAAAAGCCAGAGCGAGCATAAAAACGTCAGATGTGAATCCGCTTGAGAACCCGATGGATGTTGAGATTGCTGTTACAAGTGCTGAATGGCTGGAGGGCATTCCTCCTGTGCGCCAGAACAATAAGGAGAAAAAATCAGACGGGTTTTTTACCTTCCCTGCAGACAGGGCCACAATTGTCTTGATGAACTGAGCGGAAAGCCAACTGTATAATATAGATAAAAATACGGGACTGTTGAATAAATCTTTTATTGAAAAAGGCACTTGACCATGCATGATGTGGTTTATAGTATATGGATTATGGATTTTTTGCAATACACGATTGATTCAAATGATGCAGACCGTCGTGCTGACCGTGTGTTGCGCAAGTTCCTTCCGGGACTTTCCCTTGCCGAAATTTACAGTGCTTTCAGAAAAGGTTTTGTCCGGTCCCAGGAAAAAAAAATCAGACAGGAGTCAAGACTTTCTCTCGGGGATCAGCTTTCCATTGCCAGGTTCCTTGTTGAGAAATCTGAATCTGCTTCAAAAAAAGTGGCTGACCGTGAACAGGAATCTTTCCCTCCGGCAGTTGATTTTCAGGTTCTCTTCGCGAATCAGTATCTGTTGATAATCAATAAACCTTATGATTATTCAGTCCAAGGAAAAAAAGACTCTTTGGACGCTGTTGTAAAGAATCAGTTCCCAGCTCCCAAGGATTCTCTGTCTTTTTCTGTGGGGCCTCTGCACCGTCTGGATAAAAAAACTACCGGTGTCTTGTGTTTTTCCCAGAATCTTGAGGGCGCAAATGTTTTTTCGCAGATGATCCAGAATCATAGCATTAAAAAGTTTTATCTAGCTCTGCTGGAAGGAAATCTTGAAAAAGAATGTACCTGGACAGATTATATACTGCAGGATAAAGGTGCTGAGAAGACTGGATTTTTCACTGTAAAAGTTTTTGATTCAGAAGTCCCCGGATCAAAAAATGCAGTTACCAGCCCCTGCCCCCTTGCCCACGGTTTTTTTGACGGAAAACCTGTCACTCTGGCTTATATTTCCATTGAAACAGGTCGTACTCATCAGATCAGGGCTCAGAGCGCTTTTCACGGCCATTGTCTTCTTGGCGACAATGCCTACGGGTCTCATGAAAAACTTGATTCTGGAAAATATGGACGGAGTTTTTTTCTTCACGCTGTAAAAATCCTTTTCCCCGAAAATAAAATCGGTCTGCCAGAATCAGTTTCCGCCCCTCTCCCCGAAGATTTTGCCGTTATGGTCCGCCAGTGTTTTGATCAGGATATTCGCTTGTAAGTTTTGCTGAATCAGCGTATTATCTAAGGCATGGGAAACGAAGCGATCGGTACACTTTTCAATGACTTGGTATGGTGGGTTAAAGGGGTTACTGTATTTGCTCTGGTCGGTGAAAGCGGCACAGGAAAAAGTTTCCGTTCAAAACTTCTGGCTCAGAAATACAAAATTGACCTGATTATTGACGATGGGCTTCTGATTCAGGATGACAAGATTATTGCGGGGCATTCTGCAAAACGCGAAAAAACTTATATGGGTGCTGTCCGCGTTGCCCTATTTGATGACAAACTTCACAGGGATGAGATTGCCCGTGCTCTTAAACAGATAAAGAATTTCAAGAAAATACTGATTCTTGGAACTTCCGAGAAGATGGTCAACAAAATTGCAATCAGATTACAGCTTCCTGCACCTTCAAAAATCATTAAAATCGAGGATATTGCTTCTCAGGAAGAAATTGATCTTGCGATCCGTTCCCGAAGGATTGAGGGAAAACATGTCATTCCTGTTCCTGCAATCGAGATTCAGCACAATTATCCCCAGATTTTCTACAATACTGTCAAAGTTTTCCTGAAAAAAAAGAACAAAAAGGATTCAAAGCAGTTCGAGAAATCTGTTGTTCGGCCGGAGTTCTCAAAAAAAGGCAGGATCATTATTTCAGAAGCGGCTCTTTCCCAGATGGTGATGCATTGTGTAAGCGAGTTTGATCCTCAGATAAGTGTAAAAAAAATCTCGATAAAGACAAATGCACAGGGATACCGCATAATAATCACGATAGATGTTCCCTTCGGAACTCAGCTTACCGGCAAGATCCACAGTCTTCAGCAGTATACAATTGACAATATTGAAAAATATACAGGCATTCTGATTGAAGAAGTCAGCATTGTTATTGACAAAATCTCACACTGAAAACAGATTCCAGTCTGTTCAGTCAAACTGTTCGTAGAATTTACGGGCGTTGAATCCGTTGATGTTGGTTTTGTCACTGTACATCTTGCGGATGTTTGTGCGCCCGTCCTGCAGATGTGTTGATGTGATTCCGTATTTGATTGAATTATCCGCTTCAAGGAATGCGCTTATATGGTCTGCACAACGGATCAGCTTTCCGTCAATGGGACAATACTGGTCCGTGTTGAATTTCTCGTTAAGGTCCTCGAAACTTACGTGTTCCAATGTGTATTCAAAGGTAGGCTCTTTGTCCAGGTGAGGCAGGACAATCCGGTTTTCAAATTCATCATTGGTAAAATAAAGCAGCTCATCCTGATAGAAAGGTTCCATCAGTGGAAGCAGCTCTTTGGTCACAATCTCGTCTTCGATGCGTTTTACAACAGCGGGCAGTTCGTGTGTCGCCTGCTTTACCGGTGAGATGATGTCCCTTGTTACGGCTTCCGGAAGATCATGGAAAAGTGCAGAAAAAAAGTTGTTGTACATGCGTTTCTGGCACATCTCCACTCCGGACTGGCGGCTCAGAAGCATTGTAAGGATCGCCACAAAATAAGAGTGACCGAGAACACTTGTCTTGGGAACACGGGGTGTCTGGTTCCATCTGGTCTGGAAGCGGAGCTGTTCAATGACCATAAGAAATTCGTAAGGTCGCTGTTTTGTAATCAGAAGCTGGAGTCCGCGGAGATCCAGGAAAGACTCAATGTCTCTGTTCAGCTGTTTTTCAATGTCCCTGATTCTGAAAGGCTCGTTTACAACCGCCAGCATCTCAAACTCACGCATTGCGGAATATTTGTGGGCGGCTCTCATCACTTTCTGTGAAACAGGATCAGGAGCTTTCTCATTGTTCAGAATATAGTCTTTGAACTGCTGAAAAAGTTCAGGGTCTTCAATAATGTCTTCATACTGATTTACGACCCATTGATTAAGCCGTTCGTACTCTTCCGGATACTGTTTTTTAATCAGCCGCTGAACAGGACTTTTTATGTCGCAGAGAGAGATTTTTTTGAGCAGGTCAAAAAAAGATGCATAAATCATCCAGTTCCAGTCAATTGAATTTCCGTTCTGCTCCTCAAACTTCCCGATTATGTAGGCAAGAACCATGCGTTCCGCAGCTTTGTCCATTTCAATAAGCTCGAAAGGCCGTATAAGGTCATTCCAGCGTTCAATGGAAAAAGCTTCAAAAAGTTTCAAAACAAGTTTTTTAGAAAGCATGGTCCTGTCCTTCATTCAGCTGGCTGTATCAGCTTGCGCTCTTGTCGTAGGGTTTTCCTGATGCAAGAGGTGCGTAATCCCGTCCGGAGAAAATGATCAATGCAAGCAGAGTAAGAACGTAGGGGAAAATATTGAAGATTTCTGTCGGAAGCACTTTAAGTGCCTGGAAGTTTGTCGCGATAACACTCATTGCGGAAGATGCACCGAAGAGCAATGCTGCCCCAGTTACTCCAATAGGTGTCCAGCGTCCGAATGCTACGGCAGCGATTGCAATAAATCCGCGTCCGTTGATTGTGTTTGATGTGTACTGGATTGTCTGTGTCAGTACGATACAACCGCCTGCAAGTCCTGCGAGGAAACCTGACACACCGACACCTGTGTAACGGATTCTGCGTACATTGATTCCAACGCTGTCTGCTGCTGAAGGATGTTCACCGCATGCACGGAGATGCATTCCGAAAGGCGTCTTATAAAGCACATACCAGGCAATGACAACGACAAAAACTGCAATGTAGACAGTGGGATACATTCCAAGACTGTCAGGAAGCATTCCGATTCTGTATTCCTTTGTTCTGTCAGCCTTGAAAAGAATCTGGGCTGCGAAGATTGTGATTCCGTCCGCCAGAAGGTTGATACCTGTTCCAGAAATTGTCTGGTCAGCTTTAAGGTCAATTGCTGCGAAAGCATGGATCATTGAGAAAATCATTGAAATTACAGATCCGAGCAGCAGTGCAACCCAGAGACTGTAACGGCCGCAGCCTGCCGCTTCCATAAGATAATGACATGAAGCTGCTGCACATGCACCGATTCCCATGAGTCCTTCAATAGCGATGTTCACAACACCGGATCTTTCACAGACCATTCCTCCGATTGCAGCAATCAGAATAGGAGCTACCATCATAAGGACGGTAGGAAGCATTGAGAAAAAAGACATCATTTTGCAAGAACCTCCTTCTGAAGCATTTTCTTTGCACGATACTGGCGGTACAGTTCAAGACCGGACCGCAATGCGATAAAGACAACAATCAATCCCTGAATGATAAAAGTGATCTCTTTTGGTATGTTGTAGTTCTGCATGATACTCTGTGCCTGCTTGAGGACACCGAACAGGATTCCGGCAAGCATTGTACCCAGTGCGGTGTTGTTTCCTACGAGAGCAACCGCAATTCCGTTGAAACCGTAGTTATGCATTGTGCTTACAACGTGGCCTTTCGGATATGCACCGCCGATAAGAACGATTCCTCCTGCAAGTCCGGCAAATGCTCCTGCAATTGCCATACTCAGTGCGATTGATTTTACGACCGAGATACCTGAGCAGCGGGCAGCCTCTTTATTGAAGCCAGTTGCACGCATTCCGAAACCGAGGGATGTTTTTTCCATGATGTACCAGAAAAGAATTACGGAGATCACCATGAAGAAGAATCCGATGTTCATGTTTGAATTTGTGATCAGAAACTTTTTAAGCAGTGCTGTTGCAGGAAGATTTGTACCGATATTGAATGTTGTCGCATTCGGACATGCAAGACAGATGAGACGTGCAACCCAGAGTCCCGTATAGTTCAGCATGATTGTTGCAACAACTTCACTTACCTGATACTTCGCCTTAAGAATACCGACTACGCCACCCCAGATTGCTCCGGTCAATGTTGCAACCAGAAGACAAACAAGCCACTGGCCTGGAAAAGGCGGAATACAGACTGCAACAACCTGCGCAACAGCCAGACCCATGATGTACTGACCTTCGGCACCGATGTTGAAAAGCCCAACCCGGGCTGCAAAAGCCATTGAAAGTCCGCAGAGAATGAATGGAACTGAATAAGCCAGGCTTTCTCCAACATTCCGGAAGTTCCAGACACCCTTGTTGTTTTTTACACCGATCAGAGAATCCAGGATTGCTTTATACATTCCTCCGGGATTTCTTCCAACAATAAGCAGAAGAACTGTTCCGACCAGAAAACCAAGCAGAATTACGCTGATTGAAATTGCGCCATTGCTCGAAAGAAACCAGTCAAAAAATGATTTTTTCTGTTTTTTTTCTGTGTTTGCCATCAGTTACTCCTTATGCTCACTTGATGCCATCATCAGACCGATATCACGTTCTGTAACTTCACCATCGTTGAAGATTCCGACAATCTGACCTTTACTGATTGTGGCGATTCTGTCACAGAGGTTCATAATCTCGTCCAGTTCAAAAGAAACCAGAAGAATTGCTCTTCCTTTGTCCCTTTCTTCAATAATTCGCTTTCGGATATATTCGATCGCTCCTACGTCAAGACCACGTGTCGGCTGTGCAATCATAAGAACCTTCGGTGAAAGACTGATCTCTCTTGCAACGATAACTTTCTGCTGGTTTCCACCTGAAAGGGATCCTGCCTTTGTTGAATGCCCCTGTCCTGCACGGACGTCAAACTGAGAGATAAGTTCATCGGCAACAGAATCCATCGCGCTGAAATTCAGCATTCCGAATTTTCCCGCATATCTCTTTGAATAATAGTCTTTCAAAGCGGTATTTTCGCTGATTGTAAAATCGCTGACCATTCCATGTTTCTGTCTGTCTTCCGGAATATGACCGAGTCCTTTCTCGATTCTATCGCGCACTGACATTTTTGTGATGTTCTCGCCGTCAAGCCAGATCTCACCTCCGTCAACAGGCAGAAGTCCGCAGAGTCCCTGAAGAAGTTCTGACTGTCCGTTTCCGTCCACACCGGCAACACCGACAATCTCTCCTTCCCTGACCTGCAGTGAAAGATCTTTGACTTTTGCTATTCCATTTGAATCTTTTATATTAAGTCCTTTTATGTCCAGGACAACTTTTCCGGGTTTTGCAGGAGATCTGTCAATTTCAAATTTGACAGCACGACCGACCATCATGTCAGCCAGTTCCTGTTCAGACACTTTGTCTACGTCAACGGTTCCGATATATTTTCCGCGGCGGAGAACACTGCATCTGTCTGCAACAGCTTTGATTTCCTTAAGTTTGTGGGTGATCAGGACAATTGTCTTGCCTTCTTTCTTCAGCTTTCTGATGATTTCCATCAGTTCGTCAATTTCCTGAGGTGTAAGGACTGCTGTCGGTTCGTCAAATATAATAATGTCGGAATCAGAATAAAGCGTTTTAAGAATCTCAACACGCTGCTGCTGTCCGACTGTAATGTCTTCAATTTTTGCCTTCGGATCAACAAAGAGACCGTACTGTTTGCTCAAAGCAGCAACTTTATTCTCTGCTTCTTTCAGTTTCAGCATTCCGAAAGCATTTCTGGGCTCTCGACCCAGCACAATATTTTCAGTAACGGTGTAATTGTGAACCAATTTGAAATGCTGATGTACCATTCCGATACCAAGTTCAGTCGCAACATTCGGATTTTTGATTGCAACTTCTTTTCCGTTTATAAGAATTTTGCCACTGTCGGCACTGTAAGCACCAAAGAGCACTGACATAAGTGTGCTTTTTCCTGCTCCATTCTCACCAAGCAATGCATGAACTTCGTTCTTTTTAACTTCGAGCGTTATATCATCATTAGCGATAACTCCGGGGAACGTCTTAGTTATGCCCAGCATTTGAATTGCGTATTCACTCACCTTTAACTCCAAAAACAACAAAACGCCCCTTGTAAAAAAGGGGCGTAAAATCAAACGATCAGATGATTATTAATCAGTCATCCAGAGCGCCGAGACCAGCAGGAACTTTTCCAGCAGCCAGAGCATCTTTGTATGTAGGAACTACGTAGATTTCTCCAGAAACGATTTTCTTTGCAGCTTCATCAACTGCAGCGATTACGTCAGCTTTCAGTTCTGCGTTGGCTTTTGAATAACCTACACCACCGTCTGTCAGTGTCATTTCAACAACACCAGCTGAGAATTTCTCAGCTTTTACCAGGTTGAGTGCATCCAGTGTTGAAGCTTCAACAACTTTCAGCATTGATGTAAGAACAGAAGATTTTGTACCTGTGTAGATACCGTCTTCGTACTGGTCTGAGTCAACACCGATTGCCCATACGTTCTTTCCAGCCATGCGGTATTCTTTTGCCTGGTTGATTGTTCCGTTTCCTGTTCCACCAGCTGCGCTGAAGATACAGTAAACACCGTTGTCATACCAGTTTTTAGCCTGAAGTTTTGCTTTCTCAGGAGCACCCCAGTCGTTTGCATAGTAGTCAACTACTTCTGCATCGGGGTAAACGCTCTTCAGACCCTGGATATAACCAACTTCAAATTTTGTGATTGTTGAAGAAGGAACACCACCGATGAATCCGAATTTGGGGTTTGCAATTCCGTCTGCTTTTGCCTGGAGTGCAGCAGCAAGACCGACAAGGTATGAACCCTGCTCTTCTTTGTAAACATATTCACGTACGTTGGGCTGTCCGATCCAGTTTACGTCAACGATCATGAATTTCTGGTCAGGATAGAGAGGAGCAACTTCTGCAAGAGCATCTGCCCATGTGAAACCTGTAACGATTACCAGATCGAATCCTTCATCTGCAGCATTCTTAAGGTTAGGAATGTACATATCTGAAGACTGAGCTGTAACTACATCATACAGTTTTCCGCGGTTTGCTGTGTTGTCAGCTGTGTCACCGTAGAATTCGAGAATTCCACGCCATGCTGCAGCATTGAATGATTTGTCATCAATACCAGTTGCATCTGTAAGCAGACGAACTGTCACGCCTTCTGTTTTGGGAGCTGCTTCTTTTTTTCCGCCTGCGAATACAACACCGCAAGCAAGAACCAGTACCATAAGAACGATACCAAGTTTTTTCATTGGTTCCTCCGTAATAATTTTAATAGCAGAAAAATTCTGCTAAGAGTTCACTGATGCCATAATGGCACAAAAAAATGCAAAAAACAATATACTTTTTATGCATTTTTGTTTGTGATTTTTACATAATCAGCCGATTAAATTTAGTTAACCTTTATATTCCAGGGCTTTTGGCCTGGCATCAATCATTTCCTGCTCAATTTCTTCCGTGGAGAAAAAACTGATTACATCAAGCAGTGAGCTTGCATGGACTGACAGTGTCTCTGCCATTGAGGCAAGTTCTTCCGCTGCCGAAGCATTCTGCTGCACGACTGAATCCAGCTGTCCGATAGCTTTTGTAACCTGTTGGGCTCCGATATCCTGTTCGTGACTTGCTGCGGCAATCTCTTCCACCAGCTGGGCTGTCTGTTCAATCGCGGGAACTGTCTTGTCAACCATCGCTCCTGCTGTTTCCGCTGTCTGCACTGTTTTCTTTGAAGTCTCACTGATTTCGTGGGCAGCCACTTTACTGCGTTCAGCTAGTTTTCTGACTTCGCTTGCAACAACAGCAAATCCGCGGCCTGCTTCCCCTGCACGGGCTGCCTCAATTGCGGCATTCAGTGCCAGCAGATCCGTCTGACTTGCAATCTCTTCAATCACAGTGATTTTCTCAGCAATCTCATGAATTGCCTGGAGTGAATCAGAGACACCTCTCCCTGCTTCAATGCCGTCAATCTTTGTCTGTTCCGCAATGCTTCCTGTCTTGCTGGCGTTGTCTGCATTCTGCCTTATGTTGGAAGCCATCTCTTCCATTGTTGAGGAAATCTCTTCTGTTGAAGCGGCCTGTTCGGAGGCTCCAGAGGAAACAATCTGACTGGTCTGCGCAATCTGCTCTGAACCGGCAGTAATCTCAGAGGCGGAATCTGAAATCTCACCGACAATTTCCGTCAGTTTTGAGTGAAGATTCAGAACCGCTTTGCTCATCGCATTGAATTCCAATGATGTTCTGCCAACTGATTCAATCTGGGCTACAAGTTTATCACCAAAGGCAAGATTTCCTGACGCAAGATTGTCCAGGGCCTGGTTGTTGATTCCGATGCTGAGGGCAACGGTGCGGGAAATGACCCAGACAAGAAGTGAGCCGATAAAAAGAACAACAAAACTGATTGCTGCGAGAATTCCTGATATTTTGATGAGTGAACGGGTGGACGAATCCCTGTCCCTGAGAATTGAGATACTCCAGTTAGTGCCCTTTACCGGAGAATAACCTATCCAGAGATGAATGCCCTGGTAGTCAATTTCTGTGAAACCGGAATTGCCCATTATTGCCTGCTGTGCGACTTTTGCAAGCCCCTGGTCTGAATTGGGATCAGACACCATGTTGAATCCTGCCTCAACCACATGTCTGTCTGAATGTCCAACAACTTTTCCTGTTGAATCAAGGATGAAAGAAAGCTCTCCAAGATCGATCGAATCAACGATTTCACAACCCATGTATCCGTCTGTGGTTCCGATCAGTGTTCCCTGTGAAATTCCTGAAGGATCTTTCACCGGAACGCAGAAAACCAGGCGGAGGGAGTTATCCTGATCCGTTGCAATGGGTCCAAGAATGTTTTTACCGGCTGAAGAAATCATTCTGTAGAAATCACCGTCGGTTGGAAGAGTATATGCTGTTCCATCACTGTTGATCAGGAGACCGTCTTTTTCAAGGTAAGCAATGTCAAGGAGCATTGTATCGCCCCTCACGTAATTTGAAAGCATAGAGGAAAGCTGTTCTGTTTCAGTAATTCCTGCTGCAGACAGTTCAAGATGTACTTGAAGCTCATGACTTAATGAAATCACTTCCAGACTGGTGAAGATGGAGTTAATTTTTTCTGAGATGGAATCGGAAAGGTATTTCGCATTGTTTACAAGGTCATTCTTGATTTCAGTCTTAATCAGCTGCTGGGAAGACTGCAGTCCGATAAGTGTAAGTCCAATACAGGCAACCAAAAGAACAGCATCAAGAACTACGAGCATGATTGCCCGTATTGAATGCAGACGTTTCATAGAACCTCCGGGAATAATTTTTTTTATGCGTGAAATTTGCGACATGGACGTCATTTAACAATATATCAGTGGAAAAACATTGTGCAAGGAATATTTTACACAAAAAAAGACAAAAAAAAGGCTGTCCGCTTCTGGACAGCCCAATGCCTAGTAAGGCGATTTCGGACACACAATGGGTGGGAGGGGATTTGTGTGCCCGACATTATTAATATCGGCAAATTCTTCTGAAACTTAACAGCAAAAAAAAGAATAAATGTAAGGTTTTTCAGCGTGGAAGAAGGTTTTCGGGGTTCAGGTAATCATTTCCCTGCCGGACTTCAAAATGAAGATGGGGACCGGTGGAAGCTCCTGTAGATCCTACGTATCCGACCAGCTGGCCTGCGGCGATTCTGTCCCCTTTTTTTACCGCGCTTTTCTGAAGGTGGGCATAAACGCTCTGGAGACCGCTGTCATGGTTTATGATGACGTAATTCCCGTAGACATCATCATAGGTGCTTGAAGAGACAATTCCGTTCTGACAGGACACGACTTCGCTCCCTGCTTGGGCTGCCAGATCTATCCCGTTGTGCATTTTTTCAGTTCCTGTGATCGGACTGATTCTCATACCGAATTCTGATGTGAGGACTGAATCTTTGAGGGGATTCACCAGGTTATTATTGAAGAAATAAAGTCTTTCCGTCATGGAAAAACGTTCCCCTGCTGCAAAATAAAAAGTTTTCCCGTTTATTTCATATTTTGGAAGGCTTCGGAAATTTTCGATTCTGCTGACAACAAGAAACTCCAGGAAAAACTGTGGCTCCTCGTTGATGAAAAGTCCTGCCGCAGCCGGAATGAAAAGATCTTTTCCAGCTATATCAGTCTGGGAACTGCCGAGGGAATTGGCTGTTGCAAGAGTTTCTGCCGGTATTGAACAGCGGGATGCTATTTTGATCAGTGTGTCGCCCTTCTGCGCTTTATAGCGGTAAATGTTCACGGAAAAACTCCGGTGTGCCGCCGTGTCCATGTAATATTGTTCCACATCTTTCATCAGCTGGGCAAAAACTGTGTTTGCCCTTGCCGACTGCAATGATTCAAGTTGCGGATAAGATTCAGACTGTGTCTGGGCCGGAAGGGTGCCTGTGGCGGAAAAAAGCAGAAAACATAAAACCAGGCATGGAAGGGATTTTTTTGTCACGGCAGAAACCTTACGGCCCAGGCTGCGGCCAGTGAAATAACCAGGATCACAAGTCCCGTCACAGTTCTGCCGTCAAAGACAGTACGTATCATCAGCAAGATTCCGGCAAGAACAAGAATTATTCTCAGCAGCACATAAAGTGTTTTTTTGATGAAGTGATTTTTTTCTTTTTGTGTAGGGAGTTTTTTTAATTCGGAAAGAAACTTCCGGATTATGTAAAAGAGGATCAGAATCGCAAAAATAACAGAAATCAATACTGTGTAAAGTATGGGGGCATCCTGTGAGAACTGCCAGAAAAGTCTGACAAAGCCATAGGAAAGGAGAAAGAATGCGATGATTATTGTTAAAAAATACAGAACCTTTTTAATCATGATTGTGATTCGGACAGAAAAAAAGGAGCCGAGTTACTCAAGCTCCTTTTAGGAATCAATGTGAATTCCGGTTATTCTTCAGAAATTGCTTCAGAAGGACAAACAGAAGCACAACTTCCACAACTGATACATGCTTCTGCATCAATTACGCGTACGTCACCTGATTCAGAAATTGCGCTTACAGGACATTCGCCTTCGCAAGCACCACAGTTTACACATTCGCTTGAAATTTTGTAGGCCATTCAAATACCTCTCGATAGAGTTTTGCATGAAATGCATTGGGACGGAAAAACCGTCACCGATAAAATAACATAGTTCAGGCTCAAAAACAAGGGATTTTTATTCCCAATCTTCAAGCATCCTGTATATTGAGGGTTCCCTAAGGTCGATTTTTGAGAATCTTGGGGGATAGACAATGCTGTTGTGGTCTCTGATCAGTTGGGGCATGTCAGAAATGTCTGTTTTTGTGTAATCGGGGGTTCCGGATGCCATGACTTTTCCGTCACTGGAGAAGACAAAATCCTGGTCCTCATAGTTTTTCGGGATTGGATTACGGATGATTCTGCCCCGTCCGGGAACACAGGTGTAAACCATGTCCCCCAGCTGGATGAAACGTGGAAGTGAGCAGGTTTCGCCATCGGGAAGGTCAAGGCTTACTGAGTCATTGTAAAAGTCAGCATCTGTGGTCCAATATGGAATCTGGAGTGCCGGCTGTGATGACCTGCTGTCAGCATACCAGGCGAAAATACGGGTGCGCCGTCTAGCCGGGCTGAGGGTTGCTGAAGTCATGTTTGAACCGGGGAGCCAGAGGTTTTCTTCTGTGTCAGAACGGTACCAGAAGTCAAGATAAAGCCCTTCTCCGATCTGCGCGGCAAAAAACGGCTGGCTGTCAGGCTCGGGAGTGTATTCCCCATCATAATAATAAGTGTAGAAAGTCTGTAATGTCCGGGAAACCAGTTCTGTGGGGGACGTCTGGACAGAAAGCCCTGTTTCCGGGTCTTCTGCCAGATCTGTCCGGACTGTTATGAAACTGTGAAGACTTCTGTAAACTCCGCTTTCCACAACAAGACCTTCCGCCTGCAGAGCGAAGCAGAAAGTCAGTGCCGTGAAAACGCAGAGACAGAGTTTATGAAGTTTATGGTCAGTCAAAAAGTGAATCAATTCTGTCTTTGTAGATCTCATTGATTTTTGGTCTGATCATTTCCTGTTTTGCAGACAGTTCCTTACCGACTGTGAAAGGTTCTGTAAGGATTTCAAAACGGTAAATGCGCTCACATGGACGGTATCCCTGTGAACTGTTGATGCGGCTCTCGATTTCATGTTTGATGAATTCATTGAATTCGTCGGTTTTCACGAGGCTTTCAATGGTTTCATTCTCCATGTGGTTCTCTTTTGCCCATGCCAGTGAATTGTCTTTGTTCACCACGATAAGGGCACCCAGATATTTCTGATCCTGACCGAGAACGACTGATGCATCGATAAAATCACTTGCATTGATTCCGCTTTCTACAGCAAGAGGCTCGATGTTCTCTCCGCCGACAAGGACGATTGTGTCTTTTGCACGACCTGTGATCTTGATCTCATAGTCAACAGAAAGTTTTCCAAGGTCACCTGTGTTGAGCCATCCGTCTTTGTCAACAACAGAAGCTGTCAGTTCAGGATTCTTGTAATAACCTTTCATGATCTGGTCACCGCGGGCAAAAATAAGTCCCAGCTGACCGGGCGGCAGAGGATCGCCGTTCACAGGCTGTCCGTCTTTTTCTGCAACAATCTTGATCTCTGCAGAGGGGAAAACTTCTCCTACGCAGCCCGGGCGGGGTTTGTACTGATTGCGTACTGAAAGAACAGGACCTGCTTCTGTGATGCCGTAACCTTCAAGGAGTGTAAGTCCGATTGCACGGTAAAAATCATCGATTTCCTTGGGGAGCGCACCACCGCCGGAAATTGCACAGATCAGTTTTCCACCCAGCTTCTGACGGACTTTCTTGTAGACCAGTGCTTCTCCCAGTGCATGAGGCAGTAAAAGCAGGATGAAGGGAATCACACCCACAAGGAAATCCAGGAAACGGGATTTTGGTGTGTAATGTGTGACACGTCCTGAGACATGGTCTTTTGCCCATGCGTATTTTCCACCGACAGAAATGAAGAACTTGAACATTCCGTATTTTACGCCGCCGGCTTTTTTCATCGCGCGGATAACACCTTTTGCGAGAGATTCCCAGAGACGGGGAACACCGCTCATCCACTGAGGCTGGATTTTCTCGAAGTCAGGAAGCATTACTGAGGCGATGGGCTTTGAGTAAGCCATACCGCTTCCGAAAGTAAGGATGATGTATGTGATGGTGCGTTCAAAACTGTGCCATACAGGAAGAACTGACAGCCACATGTCACCGGGCTTAACATCAAGGACAGTGTGTACAACCTCAAGCTGGGCAACATAGTTGCGGTGTGTAAGCATTACACCTTTCGGTTTGCCTGTGGTTCCTGAAGTAAAGATGATTGTCGCCAGATCAGATTCGCTGGTCTTTTCCATCTCGGCTTCAATCTTTTCCTTGTTGCCCGGGATTTTGTAAAGTTCCTGACCGCGTTCAAAAATGTCCTGGAACCTGCAGGCCTTGATTCCGGCCTTCTCTGCCTCGGCTGCAATCTCGTCAGAATATTCAAAGAGAATTGCTGTCTTGAGCATCGGCACTTCCTGGACTTCGTCAAGAACCTTTGACAGCTGTCTGGGGTTCTCAAAGAAACCGCATCCGCATTCTGCGCAGGAGATGATGTAGCGGATCTCCTGTCCGGAAGAGTCTGTTCCGCGGGGAACGTCAGCAGCGCCTAATGTAAGGACTGCAAGGTCTGCCAGAAGCCATTCACGGCGGTTGTCGGAAATAATTGCAACGTGGTCATTCCGTCTGATGCCCAGTTCTTCAAGGGCAAGGGCAAGGCCACAGAAATCGGCATATACCTGGGAAAATGAATAACGTACAAATTCACCGGGATTTGATGAGTTACTGCGGGTGTTCTTTACAGCCTGTGCAGTAATGTTCGGATACATTTCAGCTCTCTGTTTTACAACGAGAGGAACAGTTTTTGCGAGTGTCTTGTCAACTCTTTTTGGATCGGGTGTAAACATAATGACATTTTACACGATTTTGTAAAAATGTCTATAAAAAACGAGATTATCTCCTCACGGACAGAATCTGAATTTAGCCGATAAAAATACTGCCTTCCTTCCCGTATTTTTATAAATTTAATCATTTACTGTCCGTAAAGGGATGTTTCCGGTAAAAAATCCCATCACAAGAAAATATGTGACAGCCAAAAATTGAACATTTTTTGTTTTTCTTCTATATTCTTTTGGTATGCAGCGCAGTTTTTCCACAAAAGCCCTTGTCCTGCAGAGCCGGATTTTCGGAGAGGACAACAGGATTGTCACTTTTCTTTCATCCGACCACGGAGTGTTTGACGCTGTCCTTTACGGCGGACGGAAAAGCAAGCTGCGGAGTGCTGTCTCGCCTTTTCATTCAGGGACACTGTGGTTCTATGATGATCCTTCAAAAAATCTGAGAAAGATTGTTGACTTTGATCCTGTTTCATTCAGGACCGGTCTGCGTGAGAACCTGTACAAAACTTACGCTGCATCTCTCTGTGCGGAAATAATCGGAAAAACGGAAGCCGGCGGCAGCACCCACGATCTTGAAAGCATCTGGGTTCTTGTGAACGGATTTCTTGACGGACTGGAACTGTGCGGAGAACAGGATTCAGTGCTTGCTCTACTCCGGTTTCTCTGGCGTTTCATGGGGACGGCGGGAATCCAGCCGGATGTGTTCAGCTGCGGAAACTGCGAGTCACCCATTCCCGGAAATCCAGAGGAAGCGCTTGTCTATGACGATGCCCAGGAGTGCTTCTTATGTTCAGACTGTATTTCTGGAAGCGGAATACTCCAGTCTGAGAGCAGTCTTTACAGACCTCTGTGTGCAGAAGGACTGATTTATCTTCAGTGTGTGAACAGCCTTAAACCTTCAGAATCCAGGTCAATGGTTCTGCATGCAAGTGCTGTATCCCAGCTGAGGGATCTTCTTTTTTTTCTGATTGAGAAAGCGGTGGGACAGAAACTTAAAACTTTTGATGCTGCCCGAGGAATTCTTTGATATTTTTTTGATTTTGAAACTATAATATCAGTGGGGGTGTCAGAAAGATTTTATCCTCTTTCCCAAAGTAAATTATGAGGTGACTATATGAGAGCGACTGATGTGATAATGAAAAAACGGGGTTCAATACTGAACCCTTCAGGCAGCGAGCTTTCCCGCGAAGAGATTGAATTCATCGTGAAGGGATATGTGGACGGGTCAATTCCTGATTATCAGGTTTCCGCATGGCTTATGGCAGTCTATTTCAACGGAATGACTTTTGAGGAAACAGCCCGGCTTACGGACATAATGCTTCATTCCGGCGCTGTGATGGATCTTTCTTCTCTGAGCGGGCCTTTTGTTGACAAACATTCAACCGGCGGCGTGGGTGACAAGATTTCCCTTCCACTTGCACCGATTGTGGCTGCCTGCGGGATCCAGGTTCCGATGATGAGCGGCCGTGCCTTGGGACATACCGGAGGAACTCTTGACAAACTGGAATCAATTGAAGGATACCGCGTGGGGCTTTCGCAGAAGGAATTCTGCTCCATAATTGAAAAATGCGGTTATGCGATGACAGGCCAGACAAAGGAGATCGTTCCTGCTGACAGACTTCTTTACGCACTGCGCGATGTGACCGGTACTGTGGAATCTGTGCCGCTTATCACAGCGAGCATCCTTTCAAAAAAAGTTGCAGAAGGTTCAGACGCACTTGTCTTTGACGTGAAATGGGGAACAGGTGCTTTCATGAAAACCCGTGAGACAGCTTTTACTCTTGCAGATTCACTTGTAAGGACTGCACAGGCCATGGGTAAAAAGGCTGCCGCGCTGATCACTGACATGAACACTCCTCTTGGTGAGAAAACCGGAAATTTCCTGGAAATTGAGGAGACCATTGACATTCTTAAAGGTTTGGGGCCGGAAGATGTACGGCAGCTGACATACGCACTGGCTGCGCAGATGCTTGTTCTCGGTGGAAAGGCAAAGGACAGGGCTGAAGGAATCAGGCTTGCGGAAGATGCTGTTAAAAGCGGGCGCGCCCTTGAACTGTTCCTTAAGAATGTTGACATTCAGGGCGGTGATTCAGTGAAACTTCTTGACCAGTGCGGAAAACGCCGTTCAAAATACAAGACCGTCATTACTGCTGAAAAAGATGGATATCTGTCTATTGATGCCTATAAATCAGGTATCGCGGGAATATCTCTTGGTGTGGGCCGTAACAGAACTGAAGATTCCGTCTGTCCTGACGCAGGTTTCATTCTGCTGAAAAAACAGGGTGACAGAGTCTGCCGGGGCGAAGAGATTATGGAAGTCTTTGGTAAAGATGATGCCTGCTTTGAGGATGCATTGCCGGTTCTCCGCAGTGCGATTGATTATTCAGATAATGAACCGGAGAAAAATCCCCTTATTTACAAGGAAATCTGCTGATTATGGCACAATGGGAAAAGAAAAAAGTCTCAAAAGAAGCTGTCAAAGAACTGACTGGCAAATATGGTGTTGATCTGCTCACCGCTTCTGTTCTTGTGAGACGCGGAATTACAAAAGGCGAAGATCTGCTCTTCTATCTTGAGGACGATGAGCGTTTTCTGCACAATCCCTTTCTGTTCAACCAGATGGAAGACGCTGTTGACCGTATTCTCCAGGCCAAGGAAGAAGGCGAGAAAGTGCTTATTTTTGGTGACCGTGATGTAGACGGTGTTACCAGCACTACTTTGCTCTACACTTATCTTTGTGAAATCGGCCTGGATGTTATCTACAGGGTTCCCACCGGTGACGAAGCCTACGGTCTTTCAGAAGAAGCTGTGAATTCCTTTGCGGAAGATTACGGTTCTCTGATCATAACTGTTGACTGCGGTATTTCCAATGTGAAAGAAATCGCCCTGGCTGCGGAAAAAGGAATAGACGTGATTGTGGTTGATCATCACAATCCACAGGAAGAAATTCCGGAGCCTGCTATAATAATCAATCCGAAACTGCAGGACGAAGGTTACCCTTTCATGCACATCTCAGGCTGTGCTGTTGCCTACAAACTTGTGACAGCACTGCGTTTTGCCGCAACCGAGCTTTATAAGAATGAAATCTGTCTCCTCAATGTGCGGCCCATGAATGAAGGTTATTGCATTGAGTGCATCAAAACCCAGAATCTTGTTGAAAAAGACCGGCTTACAGAAGTGCTGATTCCCGGGGTTGTCTCCATTGAGCAGACACGGCTTATGCCCTTTCTGCGGGGCCAGCAGATTTTTGTCTGGGACAGCGGACCACAGCAGAAAATGCTTTCAAAAGTCTTTGGCAACGGAATTGAATTCAATTTTCTGGACATAAGACCTGAGATCTCAAAGGTTCTTCCTGGGATCGGCGGCATGAGTCTGCTCCGTCTTAAGGCAATGTCAAAGATTTCCCGCTATACGGAAGGGCCTTCTGAAGAAATCGATGCATTTTTCAATCTTTTTGTTACCTTTGTCCAGAAAAAGACGGCTTCTGCCGGAAAACAGAAACGGAATGCGGAGGACCTTCAGCTTGTTGCCCTGGCTGCTCTTGCTGACATCATGCCTCTGGTAAATGAAAACCGTATTCTCGTCAGACAGGGCATAGCCGCCATGAACGGGGAATCCGTGCGGCCGGGAATCCAGGAGATTCTTCTGAAACAGAACCTTATCGGGCGGCGCATCACTTCCACTGATCTGTCATGGAACGTGATTCCCGTTCTTAATGCTGCGGGACGTCTGGGACAGCCTGAACTTGCCATAGAACTGCTCATGGCCAAAGAAAGCAAGGACCGGCTTGCCATTGCGGAAAGGATTCTGGAACTTAACAGACAGCGCCGCCAGATGAGCGCAGACGGTTTCGCTGTGGCAAAAGATGCGGCCTGGAAAACTCTGGAACGTTTCTCAAGCAATTTTGTTGTTGCCGTTGATGAGCGGATAAACCGCGGAGTCACGGGGCATGTGGCAAACCAGCTTGCCCAGGTTTTTAAAGTGCCCGCAATGGTTATCACCTTTCTTCCGGACAATACGGCGGTAGGTTCTGTACGTTCGGCACGGGGCTATGACATCACCGGTTTTCTTGACAGCAACGGGGATCTGTTCAACAATCACGGCGGACATCCTTTTGCGGCAGGTTTCAGCCTGAAAAAGGAGAATGTGCCTGTTCTGCTTGAAAAACTGGAACGCTTTGCTCCGCTTATTGAGTTTCCCAAGCCTCAGGAAGATGTGGTCAGTATTGATGCGGAACTGCCCCATGAATACATGAAGCCTGAGATTCTTGAGCTGGTTGACAGACTTGAGCCATACGGAGAGCTGAATCCTCAGCTGAACTTTCTTGTAACCGGAACCCGCATTGCTCAGGCTGATGTTCTTGGAAAAACGGAACGCACTCATCTGAAACTCCTTCTTGCCTTTGGACAGACAAAGTGGCCAGCCATGTACTGGGGAGCCTCTCAGCGTCTGAAAAGGGATTTTGACGAAGGTGACAGTCTGGATGTAGTTTTCCAGTTGAGCCGGAATTATTTCAATGGAAAAGAAACTCCGCAGATGATGGTTACTGATGCGGTAAAATCAGGTCGTTAAGGGTCGTGCTGATGGAATCATTGTGTTGGGGAAAAAGACAGACTTATTTCATTGTATTTGGTTTGTTCTGTCTGCTTGCATTTTCTCTATGTGGCTGCCAGAAAAAAGAATCTGGGGAGCAGGAAAAAACTGAAACTGTGAAATCAGGCCGCTTTATCGGTACCGAATATTCTTTCAACGTGGATTATTCAGATTCTGTGCGTACCGGAGAAGCTGCTTACATTGCCATAACATTCATTGAAAACAATGACAGCGGTTTTGTGCAGCCAGAGTCCGGTTATGTTTCCCTGATCCATTCTGATGATTATTCAGTCCTTGAGAAAGTCTCTCTTTTCACGGTAAGGCAGAATCCTCCCGTCTGGTTTGCGCAGCTTCCTGTTTCAGAAGATGCGGATCTTGGTGGTTATTCACTTGAAGTTCACTACACAATGCACAACCGGAAAGACAAGAAATTTTCCCTGCCACTTTCTGTTGAGGGAAAATCTTCTTCCACATCAATTGAGGGTGCTCTGCCCGCCTGTGTGAATGAAACTGTAGCCGGTGTTTATTACGACAACAGAGCCTGTGAACCGTTTGAAACCGGAAATCCCATTGTTAAAGCGGGATTTGCGGGAAAAGTGATTTATTCCGGTGAGAATGCTGAGAACAGCAGGATGGTCTGCATAACACACATGCCGGGAATGGTTACCGTTTATTCCGGTCTGGACAGAATTGCTGTTAAAACAGGACAGCTTCTGCAGTCAGGAGATCCTGTCGGACTTATTCAGGGCCCCTATTCCGAAAAAAGCACCTGCGGTTTTGGAGTTTATGTTCATGGGAAACCGGTCCGCTTTGATTTCTATAAAAACAGAAAATTTTTCTGAAAAAAATAAAAAAAAATTATTATTGCTATTGACTAAAAATATTTATTTCAGGTATATTACATATGTCAGTTGGCAATGCCGATAAGACAACTTGCGGATGTCGTATAATGGCTTATTACCCCAGCCTTCCAAGCTGGAGACGTGGGTTCGATTCCCATCATCCGCTTAAATGCCTAATTGTAATTGAGAGAAGCCGTTGGATTCAGTCCTACGGTTTTTTTTTGCCCAAGATTTTTTCAGTTTTTCAGGCTAATTTATTCTTTTTTTTTCGGTTTCCAAGGTCGTGATTTTTCTTTTGTAATCCAGAAACCCGGGAATTCTAGATTTTTCCTGTTTTTTTAACGGGAATATCCCTTTGAGAACAGTAAACAATTATTTTATAAAAATACGGGAAGGAAGGCAGCGACTTACAAAAACACTCGCAAGGTGGAATGATAGTTTCCTTGCCGCATTGCGCGTTTAGCGACGCTAGCTAGAGGTTTTGACACTGGCTACCTGACTGGTAGTTTTTTTTATAATCTGGTTAATAATTCTGTCCGTAAAGGGATAATCTCTTTTTTTAATGTAAAGAATTTATCAAGATTATGGACTTATTTCTATTATGTGTCATAATAGAAGGGAAATTTTTATTAAAGGGATTTTATTATGATGGAGAAAGCTTTTGGACAGGAAAAAACTGTCCATGGTGGAAACGGTAGAAAATCATCTGTTGCCAGGTTTGTCATCGTTGTTTTTGCGGCTCTTATTCTTCTTTATGCAAGCCTGATTGCTTTTACTGTTTCTCAGGGACTGGATTCTGGCCTTAATTCTTATTTTATCAACGATATCCACGCAAAATCGAAGATTCTTCTTGAGGAAATTCAGGAGGATCTTGAAAATGTTAACCGCATTGCAAACAGTTCTCGTGCTGTATGTGAATACATGGTACGGGAAAGCTGGCTTGACGGGGACATTGCTAACAGGATTGCAAAGGATGCGGTTGAGCTGCTTGGTGCAGACAAAGCTATAATCTGTGATGCCGATGGTATCCAGATTTCTGACGAAGATTATGGAGTTGTAAAAAATCCCGACATTGTCCGTGACGCACTTAATGGAAAGTCAACTCTTAATCTTGAGAAGATTGCCGAGAACCTTTACGGAACTGCACTTGTCCCGATTGAAAAAGACGGACGCGTAATCGGGGCAATTGCGATTATTGAAGTTCTAACTTCACCTGAATTCATTGCGAAAGCAAAAGAATATACTGACTGTGACATTACGATTTTTGATGGTGAAACCCGTATCGTTACAACTCTTGAAGGAATGCAGGGAACTCAGATTGCAGATCCAGGGCCTATCCGGATGACAGAGAAAGGTGAGACTTTTACCGGTCTGACAGTTATCAACGGAATCTCGGGAATCGCCACTTATTTCCCTCTGTTCAATCTTGACGGTAAGTTCCTCACAACACTTTATCTTGGAAAACCACTTGAAGTTTCCACCCTTCTCCGTAAAGGAATCTTTACTCCCCTCAGCATTGAGATCATTATTCTTACAGTTGTATTCATGATTCTTGTGGGTATTGTACTGTCCGCCAAATTCCTTCGGCCTTTGAGACAGGTTCAGAGAGCGATCAAGAATCTGACAAGCGGTGATGCTGACCTGACTTACCGTCTGCCTGTGAAAGGAAAGGATGAGTTTGCGGAACTTTCTGGCGACACCAACTCCTTCCTTGATCTGCTTACCGAGATTGTCATGAGGATCAAGAACACTGCGGAACAGGTTCTTTCAGGAAGTCAGCAGATTAGCATTTCAAGCCAGTCGATTTCCGCAGGTGCCAGCGAACAGGCTGCTTCCACAGAGGAAATGAGGGCTACACTTGAGGAAATGGCATCCAATATCCGGCAGACCGCAAACAATGCTTATACAACTACTGAGCTTGCCAGTGCGACTTCTGCGGAAAGCATCCAGTCTGTTTCTGTGGTAAATGATGCTGTTGATGCTGTAAGGGAAATTTCACGGAAAATCAAGGAAATCCAGGGAATTGCTAGTCAGACAAACCTTCTTGCCCTGAATGCCGCAATTGAGGCTGCCCGTGCCGGTGAAGCGGGAAAAGGTTTTGCTGTTGTAGCGGGAGAAGTCCGTAAACTTGCGGAACGGAGCCAGAAAACTGCCAAAGAGATTGTTGATCTTTCAAATGCTTCTCTTGCAAAAGCTGAAGAGGCTGGTGAAAAAATCAACGGTGTTCTTCCCAAGATTGAGCAGACCGGTAATCTTATTGATGAGATCAGTGTGGCAAGTAAGGATCAGGATTCGGGCGCAAGTCAGGTTACTTCTGCGGTCATGCAGCTGGATTCAATCACTCAGCAGAATGCAAGTGCCTCCGAGGAGCTGGCGGCAATGGCTGAGGAGCTCAGTGCCAATGCAGACAGGCTTGTGGAGATAATCAGCATTTTCAAGACTGAAGAATAAGCGCAATAAACTCTTTCTCCGAGGGGTCGGGGGTTTTGCCAAAGGGGCTTCAGGGCCTTGGGATTGGGAAGATTCCTCGACTTCGCTCGGAATGACAGGTGTTCGCAGGGGATGGCATGTGTTCGCAGGGGATGACAGGTGTTCGCCGGGAACATTCCGGCTGTCACCTTCACAGGGATTGCTGCATTTTTTTTATGGTGGCTTTCCAGTCGTCCACAAGTTTTTGGGGTTCCAGGGGCTGGACTTCTGCTCCCCAGCTTAAGACCCAGCGGAGAATCGGTTTATATTGGGTTGCCTCAAATTCCAGGATAAAACCGTCTTCAACTTCTTTTATTTCCTGAAAATCTCCCCATATCCTGTCTTTGATGTAAAGATAGGCATAGCTGTCTTTTCTGATTTTTATGCTGTAATCTTCTGCGACATCATCATTGTAGCAGCCGAAATTGCCTGCCAGAGTGAACCGGAAGTCGTAATTCTCAGGGAGTCGGAACCCTTCACTGCTTTCTTTGATCTCCACTTCCTGAATCCTGGAAAGATTGAATAATCTTGTTCCCCTGTGTCCGGGAGTTGTGCAGTTTCCCCAGAGATCCCAGAATCCGTTGTCAAAGATAAGCTGATAAGGCTGGACTGTGTATTTCTCAGGTTCCTTACTGTCTTCAGGGATGTATTGGATGACCAGGTGATTGTTCTCCTGCATTGCAAGATGAATTTTATCCCATATTCCAGTCTGAACCTTTGCTGTGGGAGCGCCCATAAAGATTACCCGGGACACAAGAGTGTCCTCATCCAAT
Organism: Treponemataceae bacterium; assembly: GCA_045599005.1. Classification (GTDB taxonomy): domain Bacteria; phylum Spirochaetota; class Spirochaetia; order Treponematales; family Treponemataceae; genus Treponema_I. The sequence goes on along the minus strand of JAZRVF010000023.1, from coordinate 13,774 downwards.
TCTTTTTCAGTGTTAAAGCGAAGGTGACGGTTGCAGGTATGAAACTCATCCTCAATATATTTTTTTGCCTTTTCGTACACAGGGGAATCTTTCAGGATATCAAGGAAATTGGAAATGATTGAGACTGTCTCCATACGGTTGGTCAAATCTTCCGCAGCGGATCTTTCATATTCAGGATTTCGTTTATAGTCAGGAATGTAATATTTCTTTTCTTCATCTTTTATTGCGCCACGGTCAATCAACTGAGGAAGAATGCGGCGATAGATTGTCTTGACGCTTGAACCGACAGTGAAACCGGATTTTATCAGCTCTTCAGACATTTCCTCAATTGAAAGGTGCCTGTTTTCGTGGCGTAGAAAATTCAGGAGACATCTCATCTGTCCATCTTCTTTTTCAACCTGGTGCATCCTGTCTTTTTCCCTGGAGAAAAGCTTTCTGATTATTTTCTGCCTTTCCTTTTCCAGCAGTTTCTCATCAGGATTCTGCCCGGTGATGAGTCTGTAACGGAATTTATATTGATTGACCAGTCTTCTTATATCCCGCTCATCTTCTTTATCAAGATCAAGTGACTCAATTTCTGATGTGGATTTTTTTTTCATGTTCCGGCTCCTGAGTAAGTTTTTCTCATAATTTGAGAAATATGATTGTTATTATAAAACCCGTAAACTGATTTTACAAGGAGAAAATTATGGGCAAAGGAATGAATCGGGTCAGAAGAAGAATGGCAGGAAACGCAGGTGGAGCAATCACTTACACAGAATCGGAACCCTATGCAATCAGTTATTACCTTTTCAACATGTTCCAGGGAATGGCGAACGGAAGAATCGTGGAGAATTTTGATGAGGCAATCAAATGTTTTCTTGACTGTGTGAATCGGCTTGATCTGAGTGAGCGTCTTGCTCAGGTTCTTGATGTGGAGATTCAGAATCTTGAGAGACAGAACCGGCTTAAGCTGAGTGATCAGAATCCAGGTGAGATGGACGTTTTTGACAATTCGGAAATTCCATACAGATACGTTCAGGATAAAAAGATTGAGCGTAGCATTAACCGCTTTGATGTCGTTGATGAGAATGTGGTCAATCTTCACCGTGTGCTTTACGCTTCGGAAAAACCTGTTTTCTCAGCGGTGGTGAATGCTGCAGTCTTTAAGTCCGGTTCGGATGTGAGGCTGTCAGACAATATTTCCCTGACAAAGAAGATTGAGTCCGCGGTATTTGATATTTCGAAAACCAGGTTTCTTGTTGACCAGGTGAAACTTTCTGAGGAAGAGGCCCGTTTTGTCCTTATGAAATGCCGGTTCCGGACAAATGACTATCTGCGTGACATTATCCGGAGTGCAGACAGCTGTGACAACGATTTTAAGAACTGCATGCCGACCATTCTTGGAATAAATGAGAAAGAACTGAGAATGATGCTCAGAAGTGACGGCAGGATCAGAAATTTCGGTTTTATTGACCATGATGGTGACTATGATGATTCACTTAATGAATGCATTGAGGAACAGAGCATAGATCCTTACTTCAGCGACCTGCTTAAACCCTGGGACTGTTCCGGAGCCTACAGTCTTGATTCATTCTCCGTGAAGGAAGAATCCTCGGGAATCTGTCTTGATCTGCTTAAAGGAAAAAATCCGGTCTCAATCCTGCTTTACGGGAAACCTGGCAGCGGCAAAACGGAACTGGCAAAATCACTTGGAAAAGAATCAGGTGAAAATGTCTACATCTTTAAGAATGAGGCAGAGAATTCAAACTGCAATGTCCTTAACCGGCTTGTCTGCCTTCTTTCCATGGAACGGCCGGATTCTGTCCTTGTTGTTGATGAGGCGGACACTGTCCTTAAAACTCTGGAATTCTCTTTCTTCGGACCCGTCCCTACCGGCACGAAAGGCACCGTGAACAAAATGCTTGAGAACAACATGAACAAAGTTGTCTACATCATCAATCATCAGCATCAGATTGACGATTCCACTCTCCGGAGATTCAATTTCAGCCTTAAGTTTGAGTCGATGCCGCTGACAATGCTCCGTTCCATTGCAAAGACAAAACTTGAGGCGCTGAAGATTTCGGAGTCTGCGAAAATCAGTCTTCTTGAGATGCTTGACCGTTACAGACTGACCGGTTCCAGCGTGGAAAACATTGTGAAAGCTGTTGAGGGAATGAGATGCGCTGATGAAGAAACGCTCCTGAACAAGGCAGGGATTGTGATGAGGGAAAATTCTCTGCTTCTGAACGGGAAGGCAAAAATGCGGGAGACTGTGAAAGCTGAGTATGACCCGAAAGTGCTGAACGCAAGCATGAACCCGCAGAAAATTGTGGAGATGGTTCTGAATGCGGAGAAGTTTGCGGAAAAAAACAGGGGGACAGAAAGCGGAATCAGGATGCTTTTTTACGGACTCAGCGGAACCGGTAAGACGGAACTTGCGCGGCACATTGCAGAAAAGCTTGGAAAACCGATTCTCTTGAAACGGGCCAGTGACATTTTTGGAATGTATGTGGGCCAGAACGAAAAGAATATCCGGAGTGCATTTGCCGAGGCCGAAAGTTCCGGCTCAATCCTTCTTTTTGATGAGGCGGATTCCTTCTTTGCTGACAGAAACAATGCGCAGCGCAGCTGGGAACGTTCGACAGTGAACGAATTCCTGACGCAGATGGAGGAATTCACAGGGATTCTGATCTGCACGACAAACTTACGGAACATCATGGATCCTGCCATGCAGCGGCGTTTTCACATGATGGTTGAGTTCAAACCCATGAAGTTTGACGGAATCAGAATCATGGCGGACCGTTACTTCCCGGCCTATCATCTTTCCAACAGCCAGATTGAGGAACTGGAGGATTCAGCCAGCGTGACACCGGGTGACTTTGGTGTACTGGCAAGCCGCATCCGCTTCATGAACCCGGATGATGTGTCCTCGGATTACATCATGGAGGAACTGAAGAAGCTGCAGAAGGAGAAGAAAAACCAGTGGAAAGCGGAGAACGAGGAAACGGAAAAGCGGATCGGATTTGTGGGGTGAGAAAAGAAGCTTAGGAAAGGAAGAAAGCATAAGGGCGCATTTTGTGCAGGCACAAAACCGGGCTGCTCCCGTGCGCGAAGCGGCTGGATGGTTGTTTCGCAAAATCCAGGATTGTTTGATTTTGCGAAATGAAGTTAGGTCTGTTAAAATGCTTTGAGAAAAGGATATCAACGAATTGGTTAGAAAGAGGTCAATCCTAAGATTCTTTTAGCCCGGAGCGAACGCAAAGAATTCCTGTATGAAGGAGTAAGAATGAAAAATGAAGGTGTGAATGTAATCAGTTTGAAAAATCTGCCAGTTGTTTGAGTACGGAGATTACCAGACTTTTGTAATTTTCTGGAAGATTGTCTAATGTATCAATAATAGTTTTGTATTTCCGATACTTTTTTAAATCAATCTTTTCGTTACTTAATTGAGTATCATGTCCTGTAACCAGATATTCGACTGAAACCCCTAGAGTTTTAGCAATTTTTACTGCTGTATCGGCAGATGGAGACGATCCTAGTTGAATACCCTTTCCGATATTCCCAAGATTAAACCCTACTTCCTGAGCTAAAGTTTTTCTGTTCATACCAAGGTATTCCAGTTCTCCGTCGACGCGTTCCCAAAAATTACTCATGAAGTAATTTTTTAGGAAATTCCCAACTATTTCGACAGATAATTGGTAATTACCGTAATTTTGTTGTATACTAGGTTATTACCAAATTATATGGCAATAAGTTGGTAATAACCAATATAAAGTACCACTATTCAGGAGGTTTTTATGGGATACATTTGTTGTAGTTGTGGTCATCGGTCAAGTTCCGGGTCTAACGGAAGTTGTAATAAATCACGAAGTGGACGGCATGAATACATTGGTGAATGTGATGATGGGTATATTTGTCGTGGCTGCGGGCATAAGTCCAGTTCTGCATCTGCAGGAAGCTGCAGACATACAGAGACCGGCTATCACGTTTATATGGGACAACATGACGGAAAATATGAATGCACATATTGTGGACATTCATCTTCATCTGCAAGTTCTGGTTCCTGTCATAAATCTCCTACAGGTTTTCACTGGTACAGTTAACTGAAAAGAAAACGGCTGTCGGTTTAAGAAGGCAGCCGTATATGGATATAACAATGAAATCAAAGTCCCTTTCATTTACAGAAAAATTAAAACGGTATGTGGATGGTGATGCTGATACTGTTTACGAGTATCTGTTGCTTCTCATCATCATTGTCAACACTATTACCATAGGATTGGAAACTGTACCAGAGATCGCCACAGCCTATGGACGCACCCTTTTTGTTATTGATCAGATTTGTTTTTGGATTTTTGTAGGTGATCTTATCTTCAAAGCTATAGCTTATAACAGAGAATTTTTTGGCGAATTCAGATGGGATGATGAAGGAATCCGATATTTTCATCTGAATAAATGGAACCTTTTTGATTTACTGATAATCATTATCTCAGGAATTGGGTCCCTTCCGTTTTTTGGCGTTTTTCGTGTCTGGAGATTATTCAAGTCTGTCAAAATTGTTAAAGGAATTAAATCATTCCGTGTATTCAAAACACTGAAGCTGGTAAATGGAATCAATCAGCTTAGAGTTATTCTGAAAGCTGTTCTCAAAGCAATCCCCAGTGTGCTGTGGACATTCTGCCTGCTTCTTATTTTTGCATATGTGTATGCAATTATCGGTATAAGCCTTTTTGGTTCAGATTTTCCGTCATGGTTTGGTGATTTAGGTGTGGCTTTCCTTTCACTTTTTAAGATGACTTCAATAGATGCTTCTGAAATCATCTCGCAATTTAAATTTGCATGGCTGTACTTTGTGACTTATGACTTTTTTGAGGCTTCAATCATTATGAATGTTATTGTGGGTGTTATCGTAAATTCAGTAAATGCCAGTCGTGCTGAAGTTGAGATTGAAGATTCCGGTATTGTCCCTGTTACTTTGGAAAGTTTGTCAAAACAGATAGAAGAACTTCAGAAAAAGATGGATGAAAAAAACAGGAGGTAAAGGAGATAGGTATGGGTTTTGAAAGAGGTAAACGGTTTGGTAAAGTCTGGGATGATGTTGGATTTATTGACAACAAGATTAAAAAGTTTAAATGGAATCTGAGTCATTCTGATGAGAGAGGTTTTGAAACTGCGTTTGCCAGTGTACTGAATGATAATTCAGAAAAACTGAATGGTGATGTAATTTCTCAGGTAGACAAAGATGTTCATGTTCAAAGTGTGTATTGTTTTGGAAAAAATCACCGGCCTGATTTAACCATCAATGAAGATGGTATTGCCATTGAAATCAAGTTTCTGGATACATCATTTGACGGAGTGAAAATGGCCTTCGGTCAAAGCATTATGTATCGACTGAAATATAAATTCGTGATTATCATTTTTGTTGTTTCAGAAGCAAATAAGGATCTGTACCTTGGTGCAGCTGATGGTAAAGAAAATGAAATGGTATCGATCATGAAATATATGGCTGAAGAACTGAACGTTTTTTCCTACGTGGTATCTTCATTTGATACCAAAAATAAAAAATCAGTGCTGGAATATAACAACATTAACGGAAAATAAAGACAGATGATTTCTGTCAGTAAAATCTGTTAGTGAAGTACATAGTTTTTATTAGTATCTTCAGTAAAAATCTTTACCAAAATCGGACAATAATCATATAGAGGGGAAAATGGCAAAGAAATTATCTAATTCTGAAAAATTAAATATTCATAGGTATGCAGAACGTCACGGTGCTGCGGAAGCAGCTGAACATTAGAATGTAAGTAAATCAACTGTTTATAATTCTGGTTATGGAGTCAGAAGATGCTACTCAAAAAACAAACATACAAAACAATATAATTAATGAATACTCATCGAAAAATAAGAGTGTTTTATTTTGGCTTTTTATTTTTACATCTTTCGTTGGTGGTCATAGCTTTTATGCAAAGCAAATAATTGACTTTACCTACAAAATCAGTACAACCACTACTTCTTAGAATTTAAAATCCATTCTTTGGGGACTTCCACTGTGTATCATTCCGCCATTAGGGTTATATTTGATGATAAAGGGGGTTCTTGGTTTGATGGGGCTTCTAAACCAAGAAGTATATTTTCATTATCAGCAACCTAAGGTAAAGATAACCAGCAATTACTTTCCTGAATAAAATATCGAAATTCTTAACAATCTGATTGAGAAATTTGAAAAAGAAATTTGGAAAGAAGATTGTTACAGCCAATTGTGTTTTGATGATGGTTCAAAATTATTACTATTTGCATATGAATCTTCTCCTTCTTATGCAACGCATTATCAGTATGCAAACAAAGATTGTAGTCCTGACCGCAGGCATAAAAGCAACAATATCAATGTGGATTTTTTATATTATTCATTCAAGCTAATGATTCCTGGAAAGATTTATCATAAAGAATTCGGGAAATCAGAGGAGTATGAAAGTATATTGCAAATTCTGGGAAAGATGCATTCCGATGCGGAAATTAAAAAAGTAATGCTAGGTCGGAATCTGACGGATAAATCTCAAGAACAAATGGAAAATGTTGAGACTGCCAAACTCTCGCCTGTAGAAAACGAAAAGCCTCCTGTACTAATGATTTCTCGGGATGAAGAGGAGTGTTCTCAAAAATCAAGACTTCTCGCCTTGGTATTATGTCTGTTTTTTGGCTTTCTGGGTATTCATGATTTTTTTGCAGGAAAATATCATAGAGGGCTGTTTTATATCATTTTCTTAATTTCATCGAGCATATTTGTAAATACTCTATTTAATGTTTTGGCCATAGTATTCTTTGGACTTCTTGTTTTAGATTTCTTTACATTAATGTTTGGAAAATTTAAGGATGGAAAAAAACGTATAATAAAGAAATGGCTTTGAAAAACGAAGTTATGTACTTTTTTTTGTCCGGATCGGGTTTTATCTGCTTTTTTAAATTTGGAAACAATTTTCCATTCTAAGAATGCTTGAACGGGATATTCCCAGTTTCTGGGTAACAGCCCTCCACTGTTTAACGTTATCTTTTCCCATAATGTCTATAAATATTTGTTTCTTGGGTTTTGTATATAAATATGAACTTTATGATTGTTTCTTCCGCGCAAAGGATTGGAGCACCGCCGGAGGCGTTCCGGAGCGATGCGGAGGAATGGAGCGCTCTGACGCGGAAGTGCGGAAAGCCTGGTTTGTAAAAAGCCGGAAAGGCTTTTTACAAATGCGCCCGCTATTTGATCCAATGTACGCTCTGTTTGCGTTCTGCGGCCGGTTTTTCGCCATCTGTGTCGGCGTAACCTAATGCCACGTGGCCGATTCCTTCCCAGTCGCCTTCAATTCCCAGGTCTTTCAGGATCTGTTTTCCGAAGTCTGATGAGAACTCTTCTTTTGCCCGGTGGATCCAGATGGATGCGAGGCCGAGGCTTTTTGCGGCGTTCAGAAGGTTGCCCATGACAAGTGAGCCGTCATAAAGGTAGGTTCCGCTTGATTTGTCGGCAATTACAATCAGGATTACGGGTGCGCCGTAGAAGGGATCAATTGAGGCTCCCATGATTTTTGCGTTCTCGGCACTGATTCTGTCGCGCATTTCTTTGTTGGTCACCGCAATGACTTTTACAGGCTGTTTGCCCATTCCGCTTGGTGCGTAAAGGCCTGCCTCAATGATTTCATTCAGGTCCGCTTCTGTGGGCATTCTGTCCGCAATGAATCTGCGGCAGCTGCGGCGTGTCTTTAATGTGTTGATTGTCTCATTCATGATGAATTCTCCTTCTGTTTCTGCAGTCCTATCATTCTATACAGAAATTATTCAGGCTGTATATGGTGAATTTTTTCGCTTTGGAGTTTGCACCTCTCAGTCCCGGAATTCTTTCAGAATAATATTGGGGATTCTCAAAATTGAGAAAAACGGGCAAAGTGTAATGCTCAAAGTTCTGCGGGATCAATCCCCTTTTCTGCAAAGAAAGCTGCCATTTCTTCTGTAAAACCGAGTCTGATATAGGTTGCGGCAATGGCAACCTGCATGTCATGGTCATTTTTCAGGGAAAGACAGCGGTCAAACTGATTTTTCGCTTTCGGGAGATCCTGCTGCAAAAGATAGACTTCGCCGATTGTCACAAGGGAATCGTAACGGAGTCCGGGCCTGTCATCGTACATGACGGAGTTTTCGTAGAGAACTGCCGCCCTGTTGAATGCATCGATTGCTGTGTCATAATCTCCTGTCTCCATGCAGCAGGAGCCGTACTGGTACCAGATTTCCGGGTAGCGGGAAAACTTTGATGAAAGTTCTGCAAACTGTCCGGTCGCCTGGGTGTATTCTCCTGCAATCAGCCGGTCGTATGCCAGTTCGTAATCTTCCTGTGGAAACTGGTTGGTCCTGCATGACGCGGAAAATAAAACTGCTGCTGCGATGATCAATGCTGGTTTTTTCATTTTATCACGGCCTTCAAAAGTTCTGTGACTGTTAAATCAGTCTTTCTTTTACGGAATTATCTCTTTACGGAAAGTAAACAATCATGTTTATAAAAATACTTCCAGTCAGGCAGCAACTGCCAAAACCGCTAGATATTGTCGCTACACGCGCAAGGCGGCATGGAAACTATCATTCCGCCTTGCGGGTGTTTTTGTCAGTCGCTGCCTTCCTTCTCCTGGTTTCATAAATATGCGGGGTTACTGTCCATAACGGGATATTTCCCTTCTTTTATTATACCTCTTTTTCTGCCTTTTGAGTTAAAGTCTGAATAATCAGATTATTCCGGAAGCACAGTCTATAAGCTTCATCCCCAATATTATGTGGAGAATCCCTGTCAGAAAGTCTCTTCCCATGATGCGCAGGCTGACCTGGATTTTGTACTTGCAAAGTTGAGGCACATTCACATTGGCATGTACCGGAAGGATTATGAAACTTACCGGGATGTTATGGCGGCCTATGAGAAAGCGTCGGATTACATCGGGCAGAAAGATGAACTTACTGTTGTTGATTCAGTCAATCACTCTTGAGGGGCTGGAATACATGGGCATTGATTCTTCTCTACTCCCCGTAGATTTACTGATTCATCATTCTTTATTACAATTTCCTCATAAGTAAAACCCAGCGCGCAAAGGAAATGAAAATCGGAGGAAAGATGAATATTCTTGTATTAAATGGCAGTCCAAAAGAAAAAAGCGACACAATGATTTTAACACGGGCTTTTCTGAAGGGGCTGGAAAAAACTGGTGATCATAATATTACTGTAATTGATGTTATAAAAAAGAACATTGCGCCTTGTAAAGGTTGTTTTGGTTGCTGGCAGATTCAAAATGGTCAATGCGTTATTGACGACGATCAGAATGAAATTTTGCGGCTTTATCCAAATGCTGATCTGATTATCTGGAGTTTTCCGCTTTATTGTTATGGAATGCCTAGTCATCTTAAGGCGGTGCTGGACAGAACAATTCCATTGATTCAGAAAAAAATGGAAGATACAGGGGACGGAACCCGTCATGTTTCGGCAGTGGATTTTTCGAAAATTCATTCGGTTGTAATCTGTGGCTGCGGATTTCCAAATTATGAGCACAATTTTGAAGCTGTACAGCGGCAGTGTGAATTATGTTTTGGAAACCTTACTCAAATTTATGTTCCTGAAACTCCTTTGCTGAATATTCCGGGAGCTGAACCTGTAACAAAAATCAAACGAGAAAGATTTGAAATAGCTGGTGAAGAATATGGAAAATCTTTCTCTCTTACACCAGAAACAATTACAGATTTACAAAGCCTGATGATTCCCAAACAGGATTATATCCAGGGAGTAAATTCGTGAATCCGGAAAAAACCGGCGCAATTATAAAAGCAGCCCGAATAAAAAAAGGATGGACACAGAAACAGCTGGCGGATGCAATTTCGGTAACAGATAAAGCTGTCTGCAAATGGGAAACTGGCCACGGCTGCCCGGACATTACGCTGTTGTCTCAGCTTTCCAAAGTGCTGGAAATTGATATTCAAAGTATTCTTAGGGGAGACTTTGGAAAAAGCCCCGATATTGCAGGAAATATGAACCGGGTAAAATTCTACCGCTGCCCAACCTGTGGAAATCTTGTTACCAGTGTAAAAGAAATTGAAATCAGCTGTTGTGGAAATAAACTTATTGCAGTTGAGGCCAGACGAAGTGATGAAAAGAAATATGTTCCAATTATTTCGGAGTTTGACGGACAATATTCTGTGAAGTTTTACCACCCGATGACTAAGGATGATTATATTGCCAATGTGATTGCAGTTCACTATGACAAAATCCTTGTAATAAATCTTTTTGCGAAACAGGAAGCGATTGTAACTTTGCCTCAAATTGGCGGCTTAAGGATTTATCTTATTACCAGTAAAGATGGATTAATTGCGGTGCAGTAACAGGCTGTGATGAACGGATGGTATAAGGAACTGCAGAAAACTTTGCTCCAATTCCTGCGCACCTTAGCCATGTAGGAATGTTTGTCGGTGGACAGGTTCTATTTTTTAGGAAATCAGATTGAAAACAAATGATATTATTGCAGCTCGCGTTACTTGCGTGCAGAAAAATCTTTTTACCCTTTTGCCATGTGAACAGCCAAGTGCTGAAATCACTGGAGAACAAGAGGTGCGGTCCTCTTTGTCCGTTGTATCTACAGCCTCAGAAATCACCGGCAAACTGAAAGGAAAATTTTACAATTTAGGATTAGAGCCTCCAGTTGTTGGGGATTATGTAAAAGTTATTACCAACGAATATGGAGATGCCCTAATAGATGAAGTGCTTCCAAGAAAAACTGCTTTCAAACGGCCAAACCGCGGCGGTCATTCGGAAGCCTATGTTAAAAATCTTCTGGAAGAAACCATTGTTGCCAACTTTGATTATGTATTTATTGTCACATCCTTGAATCAGGATTACAGCGAAAACAGAATTGCCCGTTATGTTTCAATCACACTGCAAACTGGTGCAAAGCCTGTAGTAATCCTCTCCAAAGCTGATTTGTGCGATGACGTAGATCTTAAGGTAGAAATTACAAAAGCTGTTTGTGATAAAGCCGATGTAATTCCTATCAGTTCGGTAACAGGTTTTGGCCTGGAAGAAGTTCGTAAATACCTGCAGAAAGATAAAACCATTGCCATTGTAGGTTCTTCGGGAGTTGGAAAATCCACTTTACTGAATACTTTGAATGGTGATGAACTTATGAAAGCCAGCGCAATCCGTGATGAAGATGGGAAAGGTCGCCACACCACTACTTACCGTCAGATGTTCCAGTTGGAAAGCGGCACCTGGCTTATGGACACTCCAGGCCTGCGAGAAATTGGTGTTCTTGATATGGAAGAAGGAATTGATGAAACTTTTTCTGATATAACGGATCTTTTTGACAAATGCAGATTCAACGATTGCTCTCACACAAATGAACCTGGCTGTGCAGTAATTGCCGCTTTGGAAGACGGCAGTGTGAATCCTGAGCGGTGGGAAACTTACTGCAAGCTTCACTCAGAAAATCAATGGGGAAAAGAAAAAATGATGCAGATTGCAAAGTTTTCCAGAAATTTCAAAAAGCATCGTTATGACGGATGGAATGTTTAGCCGGGCGTTGCGGGCCGGCGCTTGAAGCCCGCAGAGGGGGTAGCGAGCAACATCGTGTGAGCGAGGGGGAGACTTCCCCCTTCTGATGCTGGAAAAAATATAAAGTGTCAAAAAAAATTGCACAAAATTAAGATAAAATCTTTGACTTTAAAGCCGGTGTTAATTATACTATAAGTATGAAGAGTAAACTTAAAGTATTGCGGGAAAAACGTGGATTATCACAGGCCGAAGTGGCACAGGAAATTGGAATTTCAAGGCAAATGTATAATAAGTATGAACGGGGCGATACGAAACCTTCATTAAGTTCAATTAAAGCCTTGTGTACTTTGTATGCCGTGTCTTATGAAGAATTGATTGATTCTGTGGATTCAATTGATTCTACAAAAATAGATGAAACTGAAGCAAAAGAACCGGAAAAAGATACATCACTTTATAAAATAGAAAATTCCTATGGACTAATGGCCGTTGCTTCATCACATGTTGCATACGGAACTGAAAACTATTATTCACAGATTATACAACTTCTCCCACACTTACTTTTGTCCGAAAAATCCAGATTGCTGACGGCGGTTGCTGAAAGTATGACAGAAGAAGTGGAAATTAAAACAAAAGAATCTCGCGAAAGAAAATCCCAGCCAATGAAAGTGAATCAGATAGATGTGTATTTTCCTACGGAAGAGGAACACAAAGAGAATTTAGCTGAGTTCTTGCAATATGCAAATTCAAATCATTTTACTTCAAATGGAAAAAAGTGGACCAGGGAGGAAATGCATGAAAGATAATTCTAAAGACAGATGTTTTTTGGATACGAATATTTTACTTTATCCCTGTGATGAATCAGATTCTGGAAAACAAACAGCATGTGCAAATTTCTTGAAAACTATTCATGAAAATTATGTGCCAATTATCTCAACTCAGACTCTTGGAGAATTTTTTAATGTTGCGGTAAAAAAGTTGCGTTTCTCAAAACGTGATGCAAGTATTGAGGTTCAACGATTAGCAAACGCATTTCCTGTCTACGAAATCACAACCGAAAATGTATTTCATGCCATGAAAATCAGCGAATCTACACAATTTACTTATTGGGATTCATTGATTTTGGCTATGGCAATTGATACGGGCTGTTCCATTTTGTATTCAGAAGATTTGAACAATGGACAGGAAATTGAAGGTGTAAAGGTTGTGAATCCATTTGTTGCTTAAGTCCTAGCATTGGAAAAATCAATTAAAACCAATTATGACACTATGAGCAGTCTGCCCACCGGCGTATACTAAAATCATAAGACGTCTTAAAACTTGAATTATTTAAACTTGAACAACGAGGTGAATATGACAAATAAACTTACACAGTGGGTAATTGATAAAATAGAAAAAGATTATAAGGATGATATTGATTTACTGGTTGGTATTCAGGGGCATTCCATTGATGGGGATCAGCACGGTGTTTGCTTCGATTTTTTTGTTCCTGCAACGGATCGTGGTTGTGAACTTGCCCAGACTTTTATAATTGATGGAGTTGGCCACGATTTGTATCCCCGCAGTTGGGAACGGCTGGAAAATTCGGTTGCGCTTAATGATATGTGTCTGCTTTTGGATCAGGCTACAGTTTTGTGGGCAAGAAATGATGAAGCGGTTCAGCGTTTTGAAGATTGTCGACGGCGAATGTGGGAGCATTTGAAAGATGATTCTTACGTTTACGGTAAGGCTTTAGAATGTATGGACAAGGCTTTGGAAATCTACCGCTCTGTGATTTTTGAAGAAAAGATTTACAGAGTGCGTTCTGAAATCAATTGCATTCACGAGTATCTTTCTAAGGCTGTGGCTTTTTTGAATCACACTTATGCTGAGTCAGCAATTTTTACAGAGGTTCAGGCTTACAATGATTCAAAAGATGGCCGCCTTTATTACTGCCCGGAAATGAAAATTGTTCCAGATGGATTTTTTACTTATGCCAGGGTTTTGCTTGAAACAATTGATGTAGAAAAATTGAAGGCTGCAATTTTTGCTTTGCTTAAAACTACACGGGAATTTATTCTTGCAAGAAAGCCTTCAGAAAAGTGTGATGCCAAAGCTGAAGTTGATTACGGTGCTTTCCTTGAATGGTATCAGGAAATGAGTCTTACCTGGAAACGCTTAAGATATTTCTGTGACAACAACATGGTTGAAGAAGCATACACAGATGCCTGTTATTTGCAGGAAGAATTTTTGTACATTGCC
>JAZRVF010000022.1:0-179336 GCA_045599005.1 Treponemataceae bacterium | reverse complement strand
TAAGGAAGATATTTTGAATATTTTCCTTGTTCTAAGGTCAAAAATTTTGACCTTAGAATTGAATCATATTCTTCCTTTGTCAGCTGAAACATAAAGTCTTCATCAAATTTTTCTATGTTATTCTTTACCTGCTGATTAAAGGCTTTTGTTGAATATCCGTAGATGTCTGCCAAATCGCTGTCCAACATGACTTGTACACCACGGATTACATAGATTTTGTCTTTTAACTGCTCTGCATTTTGAATTAAAATTTCATTTTCCACTTCTTAATTCCTCATTCATAGATGCTGAAACAAGATCAGCATGACTTTTTTCCGCGAGAATTACGAAGTAATTCTCGATAGCAAACGCTTGCGTTTGCGTACGTTAGGGATTGTAGGGGCGCCGTAGGCGAACAACGCTTGCGTTGTTTGGAGGTAGCGAAGCGGACGGAACCCCGAAAAGCCCGACGGCAGCTTGCTGCCGGAACGCCCTTACAATTCATTTTTCACTACTTATCAGTCAACAAGTTTCTATCTTCAACATTTTCCAGAACTTTCATCTGCTGAATAGCAATTTTATTTAGTTTTTCCAACCGCTCCCAGCCAAGTTGTTTCTGTTCTTCTTCCTTGAGTCTTTGGAATTCTTTTACGAGATATAATTCAAATTCAACAGATACCCAGCTTGCAAATTTAAAAGCAATATCTTTTTGAGCATAAGTCCCACCATTTGCTCCGCTTTTTGTTACCAATCCTATGGCACTTGTTGTTTCAACCCATCTTGTAGGACTCATTGTAAAAGCATTACTTCCTGCTTCCTGATAAATGGGGTCGAATTCGACCCCTTTGAAATCCGGATTGTACAGTTTTTCCCAAAGACCAAGATATTCAATTGTATTTTTTAGACGCAACCAGTTTTTTACAACATCTTTTGGCTCAATCGGATTTTTCTGCCGGGCAATATCAGTTATACAAATATAGTCTTCACCATTTATTTTTAGAGTTCTGATTTGTGTATTTTTAACATTTACTGTTTGCATACTGAACCACTCCTACTGATTCAACTCTTCCATAATCTTCTTAAACTGCACTTCCAGGTTGTTGATGGAGGCCAGAATGTCTTTTGTGGCACGATAAGTTTTCTTTTCTACCTGCTTTTTCTGGTATTTATTGAAAGAGAACACATAGTCGTTGTCCACGATTTCCTGCTTTTCTACGAGGAATGACTTTTCATATTTTGTACGGTCTGCTTCGTCGGCAAAGTTGTTCCAGCGGGCGATGATGTCAGGAATATCGTTTGATTCGATTGGGTCACGCTTCTGGTCAAGGCTGTAACCGTCCTGCTCCATGTTGTACATCCAGACTTTATCTGTTCCGCCGGCATTTGTTTTTGTAAAAATAAGGATGCCTGTCTGAACTCCGGAATATGGATAGAAGACTCCGCCCGGCATAAAGATTACGCCTTCAAGTTTCTGATTTTCTACAAGTTCCTTGCGGAGTTTTGTGTAGGCTTTGTCGTTTGTGTTGTTCATTACTCCAACAGGAACAATGCTTACACAACGTCCGCCAGTTTTTAAGAGACGGAGGAAAAGGCTTAGGAACAGAAGTTCTGTCTTTTTTGTTCCGCCACTAATCTGGATAAGGGATTTTGCAACTGTACTTGGATCAAGGCTTCCGCTGAATGGTGGGTTTGCAAGAATAAGGCTATATTTTTCTTTGTCTTCGTAATCTTCGCCAAGGGAGTTGTTATATTTTACAGTTGGGTTTTCTACTCCGTGCAAGGTCATGTTCATACAACCGATACGGAGCATGTCTGTATCGGTGTCGTAACCTGTGAACATCTGGTTATGAAAATGCTGGTTGTTCTGTTTGTTTGTAAGTTCTTTTGAATAATGCTCCTGAATGTATTTTGCACTTTCTGAAAGGAAGCCACAGGTTCCCATTGCCGGGTCAATGATTGTGTCCTGCAATGTCGGCTTTGCTATTTCTACCATCATGTCGATGATATGGCGTGGGGTTCGGAACTGGCCGTTGTCACCGCTGGTTGCCATTTTAGAAAGCAGGTATTCGTAGCAGTCGCCCATCATGTCTGTTTTGTTAAAGCCTAAATCTGGGTCGCTGAGAACATCAATCATTTTTCCCAAGATATATGGATTTGAAACTGTGAATTCTGCTTTTTCCATGTATCTGGCAAATGAAGTTACTTTGTCCCCATGAAGATTTTTGATGAATGGGAAAACATTGTTCTTAAGGTTATCGAACTTTTTACCGTTGTCGCCCCAAGTGCTGAACACACTCCAGCGAAGGTCTGCATAAGAACAGTTTATTTTATCTTCTTCGTCAATGTAAAAACCGTCTTTAAAAAGAAGGTCGAAATCTTCAAGATTTACTTCCATACCTGCGGCAACAAGGCTGTTTATTTTCCGTTCAATTTTAATCTGGTTGTCATCAAGCATTTTAATAAAGATAAGATATGTAATCTGCTGAATATCAATCCAAGGGTTTGTCATCTGATTTGACCACATTGCATCCCAAAGATTGTCAATTTTATTTTTTACTTCGCCGGTAATCATTTGTGTATAATTCTCCTGATTCTATGGTTTTTTCATATCATTATTATAGCATTTCATTTTCACTTTTTTAAGTAAATCGTTCTATTCACCTTCACCCATAAATTCTCAGCCCTATTCAAAATCAGAGAAAATTGCGTTATCATTCACAAAGGGTGGTTTTATTCAGTAACATGATTTCCCGAATCCAGATTTAATTCATGCAGGTAGAAAAATGAAAAAGAACAGACTCAGCTTTTTTTGCACAACATTTACGGCAGTTATTGCACTTTCGATACTTCTTGTCACAGGCTGCGTAACATCCCGTGCAAAAAACCTGATTTCAAGCGGAGACAAAGTCGCGGCAATTGAACTTCTTGCGGAACGTCTCTGCAGCAAAAGCACGGATGCAGAATCTGCGGAGCTTTTTGCATCTGTCTATCCGTCAGCAGTGGAAGAAAGACTTCCTGTAAAACAGGTCTCCGAAATAATCACGAGGAATTTTTCTTCATACAGCCGGAACATTGATCAGGCAATCAGACTCTGCGCAGCGGAAGTTGATGGGAAACCTCTTAAAAATCATTCTTTGATTTACCGCACCATTTCTGAATGTGAAAGAGCTATTGAGAATCTTGCGGATCTCAGCAGAATTCAGCGCGCTGTCTATCCCATGCCTGCTTCCGTCGGAAATGCAAAAAAGGGAATTCTTGTCAATGTCAGAAAATACACTGATGATTTTTCAATGATGCATGAAATTGCAAAAAAAGAAATGGCAGCTTTCTACGTTTCTTTGGCAGACGCTGAATATCCGGGAAACACATTGGCACAGAAAAAGGAAATTCTTTCATTTTATTCCGACGCCCGTAAATATGACTCCTACTCAATCACTGACAAAACAAAAATTCAGAGTGTTTCTTATGAAGTTGCAATGATCCTGAAAAATGATGCACGGACAAAAGATGACCTCTCAGAAGTGATTTCTTACTTTGACAATGCGGAAGGCTACGCGGACAGCAGGATTCAGATTGCAGACACAAAATACATGCTTGCACTTCTTTACAAGGCAGACCATACGAGAAACTCTTACGAAAAAGCCGGCAAACTTTTTACCGAAATCGGAAACTATAAAGACGCAGAAAACGAAGCCGTGCTCTATGCTTTCTACAACAAACTGAATTCGCTTTTCAAGAATTCAAACTATTCAGATGTTTATCTCACCACGGAAAGAAAACCAACTGATTCTTTTGACTGCACACTGACAGAAATGGACAACGGCTACAGCAGGCTCAGGGTTTCTGCAAAAACTTCCAGACTGAATGCCTATACAAGCGGGGCAACAGGCTCAATCTTTCCCGGTGCAATTATTGACGGCCAGTCAGTCGCAAACCAGAGATTCACACTTTTCACAACAGGAAAACGGAATCCTGTTGATTTCAGTTTCTCATCCAATGGAAGGGAACTGACTTCAGGAACAGTTCAGGACACAGCTTCTTCTTATTCCGCACTCACTTCAGTCCAGAAAGCGGCAAGATCCGCAGGTTACTCAATCGTTCCAAGAACTGAATATGAATTTAAAACGATTTATGGAAACTCTGATCTGAACATTGCTCTCGGGCTGGGATTCGACAGGAACAGAATCATTCTTTCAAACATGGGGCTCAATTCTGATCCGAACAGATCCTTCACACTTGTGAAAGTCTCACAGATCTTTTATTCCGCAGAAGTTGAGGAACCGGTTCTTCCCGTGGATTTTTTTGCAGCAGGTAAAGATTCTGTTTCAGCAGCTGATCTTTCCAGTGTGACTCCATACTATGTTTCTGATGTTGATTACGGACGTCAGGCATTCTTTCTCATCAGTTCAAATCTTTCCAGTCAGGAAATTATTGATGACATAAAGAAATATCGCCCTGCAGACTCAAACAACAGCGGTGCTTTCGGTTTTTGGGTGGATTCTGATGTAAGCAGGAAGTGGAGAAACAGCAACACCATGGTCACGGCAGTTACAGTTTCTGAAAAACTTTATGCGGTCTTAGACATTGACGGAATCTATCAGTGGATCAAGACCGGAATCGACAGAAACGTTGCTATCGAAGATCTTCTTCCTGTGTCATTCAGACTGAGGAATCTCTGTGACAACACTTATGCGGTCCTGTCTCAGGATGCAGAGGAATGGATCCGGTACTGATTGCGGCGCAAATTCTCACAGATGTACAAAAACTACCAGTCAGTACGTGACTGTCAAAACCGCTAGCTGGCGTCGCTACACACGCAGGCGGCAAGGAAACTATGCACCATCCTGCGAGTGTTTTTGACAGTCACTTCCTTCCCGTTATTGTACAAAGGCATATTCGCTATCCGCAAAAGAATATTTATTTGCTTGCGCAAAATCCTTCAATACAGTTTTTCCACATGTAAAAATAACTGCACTATCGCCGAAATCCTGACAATAAATCGCAGTGCAACAAGTTGCAAGCGATTTATTGTCAGAACTCCGGCTACGTTCCGTTATTTTTCATAGTTTTTCCAATATTTTCACAAAACTCAAAATTGAACCTGACATATTGTTACTATTGACAGTACTGATTGCTTGCGCAATCAGTCACGAGAATTTGCTGCGCAAATTCTCTCGGTTGTATAAGTTTTAAATACTGTTACTATTGACAGTACTGATTGCTTGCGCAATCAGTCACGAGAATTTGCTGCGCAAATTCTCTCAGACATGGGAGTTTTCGATATTGTTACTATTGACAGAAACGGGTTGGAGTTTTATATTATTCTTGCGTTTCTGCTAATAGTAACATTTTTGGAGCTTACACATGATCAAAAGAACAGACAGCATTTATCTTTCACTTCCCAGTGACCGTTATACACCTTACAGCCTAGCCCGCAAGATCGGAGCAAAAGCCATACTTGAAAGCGCACGCTTCAACATGGGCAAAGAACGCTTCTCAATCCTCATGATGGAAGAAGCATTCCGTATCCTCCAGGACGATGAGGGGATTGCTTTCATGATTGACGGACGCCGCGTACCTTTTACTGCACAGACTGCAGAAAGCGCAGGCGGAAAAATCGAGCCTATCGCGCCCGGAAGCAAGGTTCCCCACTCACCGGACATTCTTGATGCACTTCTGTATGTCGCAGGCGAGAACGAAATGCCCGTGAAGAACATTCCGGTGCCTGCCAGCGGAATCGGTTACCTGAGCTACGAATTCTGCGCACGTTGCGATACCATCACTCTTGCACCCCAGGTTGACGAACTGAAAATTCCTGAAAGCGAATTCATCGCCGGCCACATTTACATCGTTTTTGACCATTTTACCGAGACACTGCACATCTTTGCCCTCAACTACACAGAGCATCAGATTGACCTAAAGAAAGCCGTGGACAATCTTAAAAAACGCCTGAGTGACCTGGACTTCAGTTACCTGGCACCGCCGGAAGATCCTGTGCCCTGCCGCACAATCACAGACCTGGAAGTTTCTGAGCGTGAATACAAGGAAAAAGTTGTTGCACTCAAAAAGGAAATTGTCGCGGGAAACATTTTCCAGGCAGTTCCCAGCCGCAGACTCCAGCTGGAAAGCGAGACAAGCGCAATGGAAGTTTACCGTCGTCTCCGCTCAGTCAATCCCTCCCCATACCTGCTGTACATCGATTTCGGTGACCGCCAGCTGGTAGGCTCTTCTCCTGAGAGCCTCGTCCGTGTCCGCGAAGGAATCGCCTCAATCCGTCCTATTGCCGGGACCCGCCGCCGTGGAAAAGATTCCGCAGAAGATGAGGCACTCAAGGCAAATCTTCTGGGCGATCCCAAAGAGCGCAGCGAACATCTCATGCTTGTTGACCTTGCCCGCAATGACCTGGGCCGCGTGTGTGAACCGGGTAGCGTTGAAGTGACACGTTTCATGGACTGTGAATACTTCAGCCACGTCATGCATCTTGTAAGTGACGTACAGGGAAAAGTCCGCAGTGATTTCAAGCAGATCCAGGTTCTCCGCTCAGCCTTCCCCGCCGGAACAGTAAGTGGTTCACCTAAAATCAGTGCAATCGAAATCCTCAGCCGGCTGGAAAAAGTTCGGCGCAGATTCTATGCAGGCGCAATCGGATATCTTCAGACTTCAGGAGACCTGGATTTCTGCATCGGCATCCGCTGTGCTCTCAGACAGGAATCAACATGGACACTCCAGGCCGGAGGCGGAATCGTTTACGACAGCAATCCTGACCGTGAATGGGAAGAGACAAACGAAAAACTGGGTGCATTAAGAGCCGTTCTTGAAGGCACAAAAAAATAAAATATCGGAGGAAAATATGATTTTAGTCATCGACAATTACGATTCATTCACATACAACGTGGTTCAGGCATTGCAGCGCCTCAGCGGAGAGGAAGTTAAGGTTGTCCGCTCAAAAGAGATTACAGTCCAGGAAATTGAAGAGATGAATCCTTCACGTCTGGTAATCAGTCCCGGTCCCGGAACTCCCTCTGAAGCCGGAGTCAGCATTGAAGCAATCAAGTATTTTGCAGGAAAAATCCCGATTCTAGGTGTCTGCCTTGGCCATCAGGCGATCGGTGAAGCCTTCGGAGCAAAAATTGTCCAGGCAAAGAGGATCTGTCACGGTGTTGTTGAGGAAATAGACCTTGATGGACTTGGGCTTTTCCGCATCATCGGGAAAAAAGCTTCCTTCACACGCTATCATTCACTGGTAATCGATGAATCCACACTTTCCGGGGATTTTGAAGTCACAGCCCGCGCAAAAGACGGGGACATCATGGGTGTGCGCCACAAGACACTGATGATTGAAGGCGTCCAGTTCCATCCTGAATCAATTGCAAGCCAGCAGGGCGATGACATTTTCAAGGCGTTCCTGAATTACCGCAGGGAAAATCTTCCTGTTGCACAGATTCTCAATTCTATCGTTGCAAAACAGGATCTTCCAGAGGAGCAGGCATGTCTTTTCATGGAAAACCTTGCAGACGGTACATTGGATGAGCGGGTTACAGCAGCAGTTCTTGCAGCCCTTGCAGTAAAAGGTCCTGCGGTAAGCGAAATCGTAGGTTTTGCACAGGGACTTCTCAAAGTCAAAAAACCGCTTCCCGTTGAATTCCACAATCATGCTGAAATCGTAGGTACCGGCGGTGACGGGAAAGGTTCCTTCAACATCAGTTCCCTTTCTGCAATCATCTGCGCGGCCTGCGGTCAGACTGTGACAAAACACGGAAACAGGGCCGTCTCATCAAAATCAGGTGCAGCTGATTTCTACGAGAACCTGGGACTGAGCATCATGGCAGACCCGGCAAAAACCTGCGCACTTATCCAGAAAACCGGATTCGGATTCCTTATGGCCACAGTCTATCACAGTGCGATGCGTTTTGCGGCTCCTGTCCGTAAAATCCTGGGAATCAAGACAATCATGAACATCATGGGACCGCTTCTTAATCCGGCAGGTGCAGAATACGAAGTTCTTGGTGTTTATTCCAAAGATCTGCTTGAAACATATGCCCATTCCGCAAAGAAACTTGGTGCAAAACGCGTTCTTGTGGTCACCAGCGAAGACGGTTACGATGAGATCAGCCCCTGCGCTGTCACTCACTGTTTCCAGATCAATGAGGACGGAAAAGAATACAGATATACAATTGATCCTGTAAAATTCGGAATTACCGATGTTGATGAAAGCGAACTTTACGGCGGAACTGGCGCAGACAATGCAGCCCTTGCCATGGAAGTTCTCAATGGTGGCGGACGCAGGACAATCAAAGCCGCAGTAGGTCTTAATGCAGGTGCTGTTCTTTACCTGAGCGGCAAGGCAAAAACAATCAAAGACGGTTACGACATGGCGATTGAATCCATTGATTCAGGAAAAGCTCTTGCAAAACTGAATGAGATTATTGCTGTGTCAAAAGCGGAATAACAATGAATATTCTTAAAGAAATCTGCGACAGACGACTTGCAGACATTGAGAGACTTGGCTTCAGCTACGGGCATCAGATTCCGGAGAAACGGAACCGGCCTGTGGTGCCTTTTCTTGCAGAAGCCGGAACAATCCTGGAAGTGAAGCGTGCAAGCCCGAGCAAGGGCAGTATTGCTCCAGACCTGGATCCTGCGGCAACTGCAGAAGATTATGTTAAAGCAGGAACAGGCGCCATTTCTGTTCTGACAGAGGAAAACTATTTCAAGGGGACTCTAGAGGATCTTATTTCTGTTGCAGAGACCGTCCATAAAAACGGAGACAGAGTTGCTGTACTCAGGAAGGACTTTCTTCTTGAACCTGAAGAAATCCAGATTGCATACAGATGCGGGGCTGATGCAGTGCTTCTTATCGCACGCATCCTGGACAGTGATAAACTCCTCCAGATGGCACAGACAGCTTTTGAACTGGGGCTTTCAGTCCTGCTGGAACTCCGGGATGAGGAGGCTGTTGAGAAAGCTTTTGCAGTTCTGAGTCTTGCGGTAAAAATGAATTCCACAGATAAAGTGGTCCTTGGAATCAATGCCCGTGATCTTAAGACATTCACAATTGACATGCTGATTCCCCTTCGGATCAAGCAGATGATTGAGGAAAAATTCCAGAGTGTTCCCGAAGAATTGCGCCCTGACAGAATCCGCGTAATCTCAGAAAGCGGCATTCTCAATCCCCAGGCTGCGGCACTCACTGCAAACCTTGGCTTCAACGGCATACTGATCGGTGAGGCAGTTGCAAAAGATCCGCAGAACGCTGACAGATATGTGAAAGCATTTGTTGAGAATGCGGAGAAAGCGGACAGAAGTCAGAACAGCATCAGAAACTTCTGGGAAAAAATTGCCGCAAAGCTGAACAGAATAGACAGATCCGCATATCGTCCGATGGTCAAGATCTGCGGAATCACAAATACAGAAGATGCGCTCTGTGCGGCAGAAAACGGTGCGGACATTCTTGGCTTCATTATGGAAGAAAAATTTGCACGCCATGCAGACATTGAAAAAATTCCCGCAATAAGGGAATCTGTTCTTGAAGCCTGTGCAGAAAACGGTTCAGCTGATTTTCCGCTTTTTGTCGGTGTTATTACAATGCCTCAAAGCCCGGAAGCGCAGAAAGCCTACGACCTTTTTGACAAAGGTGTGCTTGATGCAATACAGTTACATGGTTGCCGGGGCGACATTGCGCTCGGTTACGAAGCGATGCGGCTGGGTAAAGAAGAGCAGATTGCAGAACTGGATTCAAAACTGGCAGAGGGAAGCGTCAGAATCCTTGCCGATTCTTATGTTGAGGGAATTGACGGCGGAACCGGAGTCTGTGTCGATCCTCTTCTTGTAGAGAAAATTGCCGCAAAAACACGGCTCTGGCTTGCCGGAGGAATCAATCCGGAAAACGCGGCGGAAATTGTCCGGCGCTTCAGGCCTGAACTGATTGACGTTTCAAGCGGACTTGAGCTTTCACCCGGCAAAAAGGATCACAGCAAAATAAAGGCGCTGTTTTCCGAAATAAGAAAAGTCAGCTGCACCCGCTGACGCAGAATCGCGAAGCAAACAGGAGAAATACATGGCATATTCCACAGACGGATTTTTTGACAGCTACGGCGGTAAATACGTTGCAGAAGTTCTGCGTCGTCCGCTGGATGAACTTGAAACTGCATTCCACAGATATATGAAAGACCCGGAATTCCTTGAGGAACTGAATACAATCCGCCGGGACTACATCGGGCGTGAGACACCGCTTTACTACGCACCCACAGCTACAAAACTTCTGGGCGGCGCGCAGATCTACATCAAGCTGGAAGGTCTTGCAAACACAGGTGCCCACAAAATCAACAATGCCATCGGACAATGTCTTCTTGCGAAAAAAATGGGCAAAAAGCGCATCATCGCGGAAACCGGTGCCGGACAGCACGGACTTGCAACAGCGGCCGCATGTGCGAAACTGGGACTTGAATGCACAGTCTACATGGGAGAGATTGACGTTAAGCGCCAGCAGCCCAACGTTGCGACAATGGAACTTTATGGTGCAAAAGTGCAGGCTGTCACATCCGGAAGCCGGACTCTCAAAGATGCAGTGAATGAAGCAATGCGTGACTGGGCCGCCAATCCTGACACAACACATTACGTACTGGGAAGTGCCCTCGGACCTGCGCCCTTTCCGGACATCGTCCGCGAATTCCAGAGCGTCATCGGTTATGAAGTGGAGCGCCAGTGCAGAGAACGCAATATTGATATCGGTGCCATGGTTGCCTGTGTTGGTGGCGGCTCAAACTCAATCGGTTTTTTCGCGCCCTTCATTGACAGGGCAGAACCCCGCCTTATCGGAGCAGAAGCCGGCGGAATCGGACCCGGAGTCGGAGAGAACGCAAGCCGCATGACAGGAAATGCCAGCCGTGAAGGAATTGTACAGGGGTATAAATCTCGGTTTCTCCTTGACGAAGACGGACAGGCACTTCCCACCCGTTCAATCTCTGCTGGTCTTGACTACATGGGAATCGGTCCCCAGCTTGCTGCCCTCGGAAAAAGCGGACGTGTGGAATTCACATCCGTTCTGGACAAAGAGGCACTTGAGGCAGTCGGTTTCTTTGCAAAGAACGAGGGCGTGCTTTTTGCGATGGAAAGTGCCCATGCCGGTGCTGCAGCAATGAAAATCGCAAAAGAACTTCCTCCCGAGAAAGCAGTCATTATCAACATGAGCGGCCGTGGAGACAAAGATCTTTTCATCACAAGCCCTGAGTTCCGTAAATCACAGTGGATTGAATTCCTTAAGGCTGAAGTTGAGCGTCTGGAAGACAACAAAGAAATCCACAGCTCAAAAATCATGAAGTAAGCAGTGGAGGGTGGTCCCTGAGGCTCTCGAAGGGTGGTCCCTGAGGCTCTCGAAGGGCAGGAGAAATATGCACTATTATACATATATTTTGGAATGTAATGATGGCAGTTTTTATACAGGAAGTACAGTCAATCTGGAAAAACGGCTTGAAGAACATAACAAAGGAGAAGGTGCAAATTTTACAAAAAAAAAGCTTCCTGTAAAATTTGTTTACTGTGAAGAATATGAAAATATAGAGAAAGCTTTTTTAAGAGAAAAACAAATTCAAGGTTGGAATCGAACAAAGAAAAAAGCATTGATATCAGGTCACTTCGAGAGCCTCAGTGACCTGTCTTTATCAAGCAGACAAAAGAAGGAGATCCCTCATATGAACAAAATAAAACTGATGAGTCACCTGGTTGCAGGTTATCCTACAGATGATATTGCTCTGGAAGCAGCCCGTGCCCTTGTACGCGGTGGTGCAGACATTCTTGAGATCCAGCTTCCTTTCAGCGATCCTAGCGCGGACGGCCCTGCAATTCAGGCTGCATGTACAACTGTTCTTGAACGCCGGTACCGAACACAGGACGGACTGGATTTTATCGCAAGACTCCACGCGGAGTTTCCTGACACCCCGATTTATATCATGAGCTATGGATCACTGGTCTATACTCCGGGTGTGGAGAATTTCTGCAGAAAGGCTGCAGCCTGCGGTGTAAAGGGAATGATCATTCCTGACCTGCCTTTTGATTATGACGAAGGGCTTACCGCTGCATGCAAGGCAAACGGAATGATCAATATTCCGGTCGCTGCTCCCAGTATGAGTGACGAACGTCTTTCAAAACTCGCAAATGCAGGATTTCCTTTCATCTATGCTGCTCTCCGCACGGGAATCACCGGTGTGAACACAACTGTCGATGAGAAGACAATCAGTTTTCTTCAGAAAGTAAGCGCTGGTGGAAGCAAAGTTTACGGCGGATTCGGGATCAGTAACGGAGAACAGTCCCAGGCTTTGGCAAGCAGTGTGGAAGCAGTAGTCGCCGGAAGCGTTTTCGTCCGGATTATTGCAGAAAATTCCGCGGATCCTTCAGAACTTGCACGTAAAGTTGAAGAAAAAGCCAGGGAAATCACACATTCCTGAAAAAATCAGACATAATATTCTTTGACAGTCCCCTCTGGTAAGGCACCCGAACCACAGGGGATTTTTTTAACCGGGAGCCATAGCGGAGGTTTTTATGAAAATTGTTTTTCTTGATGCAAAATCAATCGGAAGTGACATTGACTTAAGCGGATTTGACAGACTGGGAACAGTCACCAAATATGATTTTTCTTCTCCCGAAGAGACTCTGGAACGTACAGCTGATGCAGATGCGATTGTCGTAAATAAAGTGGAGATCAGCGAGCGGACTGTAGGAAAAGCGAAAAACCTGAAGATTGTATGCGTAACCGCCACAGGAACAAACAATCTTGACAAAGCCTGGCTTGAGAAAAACGGAATCGCCTGGCGGAACGTCTCCGGCTATTCCACAGAAAGTGTTGCACAGCACACATTTGCAATGCTTTTTTACCTTCTTGAGAAACTTGCTTACTATGACAGTTACGTAAAAAACGAATCCTATGTGAACGACGTGATTTTCACCCATTTTGCCCACAAATTCCATCAGCTGGCGGGAAAAACCTGGGGAATCATCGGAATGGGCGCCATCGGCCAGCGTGTGGCACAGATTGCAAAGTGTTTCGGCTGCAAAGTTGTGTATTATTCAACTTCCGGCAGAAACAACCAGCCTGACTGGAAGCGCGTTGATTTTGACACACTGCTCGCAGAATCTGACATTGTCTCAGTTCATGCGCCCCTCACTGATGAGACCCGAAACCTGATGAATGCAGCCGCCTTCAGAAAAATGAAGAATTCTGCAATTTTCCTGAATGTGGGGCGCGGTCCCATCGTTGTGGAGCAGGATCTTACAGACGCACTTAATTCAGGTGAAATTGCAGCCGCCGGACTTGATGTTCTCTGTGTTGAACCCATGAGCCCCGAAAATCCGCTTCTTTGCATCAAAGACAGTGAAAAGCTTCTGATTACTCCTCACATTGCATGGGCCAGCATTGAGGCACGCACAAATCTTATGCAGATTGTACTGAATCAGATGACTGAGTTTTTCAACGCCTGATCACAGTTACCGGCAGAAATCAGGCTTAGCACAAAAGCGTCATTTGCTTGATTTCTCCTGCTTGACCAACTGTTATGAGTGCTTTAAAACAGAGATATTGAAACACTGTTGGATATCCCAAGAAACTTAAGTTTTTTTGGGCTCCCTTCTGTTTATTTTTAGGAGTAGATGATGAAGTATCAGGACGGAAAAGTCACAGACTTGAAAATTGCTTATGTTGGCGGCGGATCCCGCGGTTGGGCTTGGGGCCTGATGGCGGACCTTGCTCCGGAAACCCAGATTTCAGGATCCATCGATCTTTATGATATTGATTTTGAACGTGCAAAAATCAACGAGAAAATCGGTAACGATCTTTCAGCCCGTCCGGAAGCCCTGGGAAAATGGAAGTACAAAGCCGTTGCAACTCTTGAAGAAGCACTTACCGGTGCGGATTTTGTCATTGCCTCAATCCTTCCCGCCACTTTTGACGAGATGGAAAGCGATGTTCATGCTCCGGAAAAATACGGCATCTATCAGTCTGTAGGAGACACAGCTGGCCCTGGCGGACTTATGCGTGCAATGCGCACAATGCCGATTTATGCGAACCTTGCTGCAAAGATCAAGGAATGCTGTCCTAAAGCCTGGGTAATCAACTACACAAACCCAATGACTCTCTGTGTGCGCACAATGTACGAAGTTTTCCCCGAGATTCGCGCATTCGGTTGCTGCCACGAAGTTTTCGGAACCCAGAAAATCCTTGCAGAAATGGTGATGGAATACACAGGTGAAAAAGATATCAAACGTTCAGATATCAAGACAAACGTTCTGGGTATCAATCACTTCACATGGCTGGACTCTGCGGTTTACCATGGACAGGATCTTATGCCCATGTATGCGGATTTCTGCAAAAAATATGTGAATACCGGTTGGACAAGTCCCGTGCCGGAAACAAATCTTAACCATTTCTTTGTATCAAAGCAGCAGGTTAAAATGGATCTTTTCAACCGTTTCGGTCTGATTGCTGCAGCCGGTGACCGCCACCTTGCGGAATTTGTTCCCCAGTGGTACCTTCAGTCACCTGAAATGGCAAAGAGTTTCGGTTTTGAGCTGACTCCTGTAAGCTGGAGAAAAGAAAACGATAAAAATGTCCGTGAACGGAGCAAAAAACTCTTCTCCGGCGAAGAAAAAGTTGAGATCAAACCATCAGGGGAAGAAGGCGTAAAAATGCTGAAGACTCTTCTTGGCCTTGATACAATGGTTACCAACGTCAACCTTCCGAACAGAGGTCAGATGGCAGGAATCCCGCTGGGTGCTGTTGTTGAGACAAACGCTGTGTTCCGTGACGGAGAGATTTCTCCTGTTCAGGCAGGCCGTCTGCCATACCCGGTTGAAAGCCTTGTGATGCGCCATGTGTATAACCACGAGACAATCATCAACGGATTCTTCAATCAGGACAGGGAAGAGATTTTCCGTGCATTCCGGAACGACCCTGCCGTAAAAATGATTACAGAAGCCCAATGCCGCGAACTTTTCAGCACAATGCTTGAAAACCAGCGCAAATGGGTTCCTGACTGGCTCTTCTGATTCTAAAAAGCGCAGCCCGGTCCGCACAGTGATCGGGTTGCCGTTTCTGCTGCAATCTGCAGACACTCTTCCAGTTCTGTGCCGGCAAAATACGCTGCTATAAAAGCCCCGCAGAAGGTGTCACCGCATCCGGTTTCATCACACAAAGTCCCTTCTGCCGGCGGTACCGCATCCACACGATAATGGACACCCTCTGTCCAGCATTCTGCACCTTTCGAAGCCATTGTTTTGACATACAGAAAAGCATGCTCTTCCGGCGCCACAAACTTTCGCATTGCAGCATCTTCGTATTCATTGGCAAAGAGAAACAGTCTGTTCCGCCCGGAAATCTCCGCCAGTTCAGGAGCAAACACAGAAGCAGCAGACACAGAAGATCCGTTGATCACAAGAGACTTTCCATGACGGGCGCACATTTCACTGATTTCGGCGCCCAAAGTTGTGCGGCTGTCCTCACCGGAATCCCTTTCCGGCGGCAGAAAGGCGAAAGTTTCCATCACAGTGCAGTCACTCTGTTCAATGCGGGATTCCTCTATAAAAGCGGAAGAAATCCTGGCCGCAGCATCCGGGTCTGCAAGACAGCTCCGCCGTCCGTCAGCACCGATCACAGTTGCAAAACGCCCGGAGTTGCCTGGACACAGAAGAAGCCGGGCATTCACTTTTGACCGGGCCATTGACTTCTGGAAAAAAATTGCAGTCTCATCCCGGCTTCCCGGCTGATTTCCGCCTGGAGCCGCATTTCCTACAGCCCCGGTAAAAAAGCATTCTGCACCGAAATGAGCCGCAGTTTTCAGGATATTTGCCGCCGTTCCACCGGTTTTACAGCAATGATCGTAAGACAGAGAGCGCAGCAGAGCGAGAGTCTCATCAAAAGCAGGTCCTGTCTTGTGAGCAAATCCGTTCCATTCCATTCCTGCCGGCAAAACAGCGTTTTCTTTGACCATGAAAAAACAGTCTGTCATAGCCCGTCCGATTCCGTAAATGCATAGTTTATTCTTCACAAAACAATCCTTTTCCTCAGTCTCCGCGCCAAAACCTAAAGTTCCGCAAAAAAAAGCCGGCAACAAATATGTTGTCGGCTTTTATTATACACCTGAACCGCAATAACAAACCACTGTCCAGATCTGAATCACGGCACCAACGCAATCAGCGCGGAAAATATTTTTTTTGCAAACCTGCTGTGATGAAGATTTTTCGTGATGACAAGGCGACATCGCGATTGAGAACGGAGGCGTCCTTTCCGGACGTTGAGTACCGAAATCGCGATGGTAACGCAGTCAGCGCGGAAAAGGTTCATCACACAAACTTAATTATTTAGCCAGAATTGTCGCAAGTTCAGGGTTTTCTTCCAGTTCTTTCTTAAGACCTGCGGCACGTGCTTTGTTCACGTAGTCAGGGCTCTGGAAAGAATAGGTGAAGTTTGTATGAACATCGTATGTGCCCTTCATAAGAGCATAAGCATCTTCAGTCATTACCAGTTCTTCATCAGTAGGAATAACAAAAATCTTCACTTTTGAATCATCAGCACTGATGCATGTTTCCGCATTGCTTGAGTTTGCAAGCAGGTTTTTCTTGGGATCCAGTTTGATTCCAAGATATTCAAGTCCTTCCAGACATTTTGCGCGGATGTGAGGAGCATGCTCACCAACACCTGCAGTAAACACGATTGCCTCTGCACCACCGATCGCAGCCATGTAAGCACCGAAATATTTTTTCAGGCGGTAGCATTCCATGTCAATTGCAAGCTGTGATTTCTCATCGCCTTCTTTTGCTGCATTCAGAACATCACGGCGGTCTGTGTACTGACCTGTAATACCAAGAAGACCTGATTTCTTGTTGAGCGCTGTGTCCATCTCATCAGCTGTCATGCCGGTTTTGCGCATGATATAGAAAGGAAGAGCACAGTCCATGTCACCGGAACGTGAACCCATCACAAGACCTTCAAGAGGAGTGATACCCATTGAAGTATCGAAACATTTTCCGTCTTTTACAGCACACATTGATGCACCGTTTCCGATGTGGGCAATGATGATGTTTGTATCTTTGGGTTCTTTGTGCAGAAGGACAGAAGCACGTTTTGCAGTATACAGGAAAGAAGTTCCGTGGAAACCATAGCGGCGTGCACCGAATTTCTCGTACCATTCATGAGGGATTGCATACATGAAAGATGTTGCAGGCATTGTCTGGTGCCATGCTGTGTCCATTACTGCTGCGTGTGGAACATTAGGAAGAACTTTCTGTGCTGCTTCAATACCCATGATGTTTGCAGGCATGTGGAGAGGACCAAGATCAATTACAGAACGGAATGTGTCCAGAACCTCAGGAGTGATCAGCACAGATTTTGTGAACTTGTCTCCGCCATGCAGAACACGGTGACCGACAGCACCGATAACACTCATGTCGGAAATAACACCGACTTTGGGATCTGTGATGGACTCAATAATCAGTTCGATTGCTTCTTTGTGTGTAGGACAGGGACTCTCTTTTACAAACTTATCCTTGCCTTTTGCTTTGTGGGTAATGACAGAACCAGGCTGTGTTACGCGCTCTACAACGCCTGAAGCCAGAACATCCTTGTTGTCCCAGTCATATACCTGGTATTTTGCAGAAGAACTTCCGCAGTTCAAAGTCAGAATAACCATGATTTACCTCTGAAAAAAAACTAAAGTAAACCGATTATATCCTTTAGCGGGCCCTTTTGCAATGTATGAATCATGCCACGTAAGCTTCAAG
Organism: Treponemataceae bacterium; assembly: GCA_045599005.1. GTDB lineage: Bacteria > Spirochaetota > Spirochaetia > Treponematales > Treponemataceae > Treponema_I. The sequence continues at coordinate 161,591 of JAZRVF010000022.1, read as the reverse complement.
ACGGCGGGCACGGCTGGGCTGTTGCAGTCTTTTGATGGCTTTTTTCTCAATCTGGCGGATTCTTTCTTTTGTGAGGCAGAAGACATCCCCAACTTCCTTGAGAGACATCGCTTCTTTTCCGTCAAGTCCGAAACGGTAGCGCAGAACTTCTGCCTCCTTGCTGGTCAATGTCTCAAGCACTGTATCAATATCTTCCACCATGTTCTGAGAGATTGCGGCTTCTTCGGGATTGCAGTTCTTGTCATCTTCCAGGAAATCGCCCATTGTGGCACTGTCCTCTTCTCCGGGACGCACAGCCGCATCAATGGAGACCATTTCTTTTGAGATGCGCAGCAGATCACGCACATGTGAGGCATCCATATCCAGAGATTCGGCAATCGCGCGGATCTCCTGTTCCTCAGTTTTGTGACCGCTGATACCCTTGCGGGCTTTTTCAATCTGAACCAGTTCGTTGGCACGGTTCAAAGGCAGGCGGATTGCACGGGATTTTTCGCAGATGGCCTTAAGAATGCTCTGGCGGATCCACCATACGGCATATGAAATGAAGTGATAGCCCTTTTCCACATCAAAGCGGTCAATGGCTGTAAGAAGTCCGATATTTCCTTCGCTGATCAGATCAGAAAGATCAAGACCCCGGTTCTGATATTTTTTTGCAACATTGACTACAAAACGCAGGTTTGCAGCAACGATTTTATCCTTGGCCGCCTTGTCACCATTCTTGGCGCGCATGGCAAGTTCAGTCTCTTCCTCACGGGAAAGAAGAGGAACGCGGTTAATGTCTTTAAGGTACATTGCCAGAACTGCATCGTCATTTTTCATTTTGTAGCCTCCGTTGTTGCAACTGCAACCAAATGATTTACATCTCTTATATTGCAAATAGCGTGCCAACTTTTACTTCTCCGAAAACAAAATCCTGTAATTTTCACAGGAATTTTTAATTTATTGTATTACAATGATTTACAATCACATTTCTTTATCAGCAAAATTTTCTTTTAAATTGTGAAAGATTTTTCTTAACTTTTTGCCCGTTCATTATTACTTTTATTTCTGATAACTGAGTTATTTTGACACTCAGTGTTTTCATTTTTTCCAAAAGTGTTTCTTTTTGACACACAATCTGATTCAATCCGGTCTTCTGGGTCACTTTTCCTCTTTTTTTACACCTTTTTAATTGTTCTTTCTTTCCATCTGAAGTAAACTCAAGCCATGAATCCCGACAATTCACCTTTTGCCTGCATTTTTGACATGGACGGTCTTCTGTACGACACGGAGACTCTCTGCCGCCGTCTCTGGCAGGAATATGCACAGGAAATCGGTTATACGGTTACAGACGAACTTTATGCATCCTGCATAGGACATAACGAGACCGATGTTAAAGAGATTCTCCGCACAAACCTGGGAGACGGTTTCCCGATCCAGACACTTTATGCTGAAATCCGTAAAAGAATGCTTAAATACTTCGGGACTTTCGGACCGCCTGAAAAACCTGGAATTCGCCCGCTCTTTGACTTTCTGAAGAAAAACCGGATTCCAATGGCACTGGCAACAAGCAACGGAGAATCCCATGCCCGCAACATGATCGAGCGTAGCAGACTTACTGAATATTTTGACGCATGGGCTTTCGGTGAACAGGTTGAGCACAGCAAACCCCTTCCTGACATTTTTCTTCTTGCAGCCCGACAGCTTGATATGGCACCGGAAAAATGCATTGTATTCGAAGATTCAGTGGCTGGACTCATGGCAGCACAGGCGGCAGGAATGCGCAATGTCTTCATCAAGGATCTTATTGAACCGCCTGCAGAAGTTCTTGAGAAGGTTACATGGCGGCTTCAGAAACTTGATGATGCTGTTCCACATCTGGAAAGCCTGATTTCTTAGAAATCCTATAAATTTTTCCCGATTATTAACACAAATTTACTTGATAGTCTCACTGCTTGCAAGTTTACATGTTATGAGCTACCATGTACGTTATGAAGCAAGTCCTGATTGTCGATGCACCGCCTTTATTCCGCGAGTTTTTCAAAGACAAAATGACCGCAGAGAATATTCAGGTTGAAGTTGCAACAATTGCACGTGGCGCTTATACAAAAATGGTATCAATGATTCCAGATGTTATTTTCATTGATGCAGACAACGATTTGGATGCTGTCCTGGAATTCCTGGAACAGAAAAAAGCAAATCCAAACGTCTCAAAAACTCCGGTTTTCTTTGCAGCCACAAATCTTGACAGCGAAATCAAAAAAACACTTCCTCAGTATCATGTTGTAAAATACTTCAACAAACCGGTTAAATTCGATGTCTTCTTTGAATCTCTGGGACGCCTGCTTCGTACTGCTTTTACAATCGACACAACACCCTGCATCCTGGAGATGCATCTTAACAACAACATCATCTTTATCGAAGTGGCACAGGGTCTTAACCGCGAAAAGATGACGCTGCTCAAGTACAAAATTACAGAAATGATTGAAGGCAACAAAATCACTTCACCAAAGATTGTGCTCATGCTTACAAATCTTGACCTGACTTTTGTTGACGGAGCAAATCTGGAGTTTCTTCTGGACAGCATCATCGCAAACCCGCATATAATGCGCCGGAATGTTAAAGTCCTTTCAATGAGCGGATTTCTTAAGGATCTGGTCCAGGGACACGGCGAATATCAGGGCATTGAAGTCGTAGAGAATCTTTCCAGTGTGCTTACCTCTCTTGTAGGCGCAAATCCTTTGGGAAGCGATGTTTCAGACACAATCTCAGACAGGATTCTTTCTGCAACCGAGGATTCCAGCGAAGGTTCTGTCCAGATGCAGTTCATGTCCGAAACAGGCGGCAGCACTGATGACGAAGATCTCAAGCCCGAAATTACGGCTGCAGTTGTGGACAGCGATATGGTTGTCCGGATGCTGCTTCAGAAAGCTTTTGCGGCCCGTAATGTAAAGACAGTGCTTTTTGAATCAGGTGCCGAATTCCTTGCCGCCACAAATTCCCGGCAGTTTGGCGTGGTCATCATGGATGTTTTCATGCCCGGTGTTTCAGGCTTTGACATTCTTATGCAGCTGCGCCGAAAACAGTACCCCACCCCGGTCATTGTTTATTCAGGAGCCAGCCAGAGGGAAGCGGTGATGCGTGCTCTCAGTCTCGGCGCAAAAAGTTATCTTATTAAACCAATCAAACCCGAAGCAGTCGTACAGAAAGCAATAGAAGTTATCACACAGTAGAGGTGCGTCATGGCAGATGATACAGCGCTTTCAAGTCCGTTTTTCGCAAATGCAGTTCATGAACTGCGTACGCCTATCCAGACAATCATCGGAACATTGGAACTGATGGACGAAACTCCCCTCGATCCGGAACAGACCGAGTACGTCCGCCAGACAAAATTCAGTGCTGACATTCTCCTTTCTCTCGTCAACGATCTGCTGGATTTTTCAAAACTGCGCTCCGGAAAATTCAAGATCGAACGCATTGCTGTCAATCCTGCGGAAGTCATTGAATCCACAGTGGATCTTATCAGTATTGAGGCCCACAACAGAGGCCTCGAAATCGTTACAGACATTGACTATTCCCTCCCGCAGTCAGTTTATGGAGATCCGACCCGTCTTCAGCAAGTTCTTCTGAATCTGACCAAAAATGCAGTTAAATTCACATCAAAAGGTTATGTCTGTGTCCGGCTTTCAAAAGTGGATGCAAAGGACGCTGAACCTGAAAAACTCCGTTATGAAGTGATTGATTCCGGAATCGGTGTTCCAGACGACAAGAAGCAGCTGATTTTCAAGGATTTTGTCCAGGCCGATGAATCCACCACAAGGAAATTCGGCGGAACAGGTCTGGGGCTTTCAATCTGTAAAACAATCACTGCCCTGATGAACGGACAGATCGGCATTAAAGACAATCCGGAGGGCGGTTCCATTTTCTGGCTGGAGATTCCGCTGGAAATCTGTTCTGACACACCGGAAGCACATACACCGGTGGCAGCCCTCGACATTCCCGAAACAGCCCGTATTCTGATTGTTGACGATCAGCCTCTGGCACGGAAAAGTCTCTTTGCTAAGCTTACGGCTCTGGGTGCAAAAAACGTGGATACTGTTTCCAGCGGTGCAGAGGCATTGGAAAAAATGCGGACCGCAGCCCGGAACAGATTACCTTATACACTGGCACTTATCGATATGATAATGCCGGTTATGGACGGATGGCGTCTTTCAGCGGAAATCAACGCAGACCGCGACATCAATGGCACACGGCTTTACATGATGGTCCCGGAAGGTCAGATGGGAAGCGAAGCAAAGATGAAAATGCTGGACTGGTTCAACGGATACCTTTATAAACCGATCAAACGGCATCTTCTTGTGGACACCATCAATGCGGGATGCAAAGATACTCTGGATCTGGAAGTTGCAAAGGGTGAGGAGATCGCGGCACAGAAGGCAAAAGAAACTGTGTCTTCAAATGTGGCAAAAGAAACTAAACAAACCTCTGATTCTGAGAAATACACTTTCGGAGTTCTTGCGGCGGAAGATCATCCTATAAACCAGAAACTTGTGAAAACTTTCCTCAATACTTTTGTCACCACGGTATTCACTGCAGACAACGGTGCAATAGCGGTACAGACTGTGAAAGAGCATCCTGAGATCCGTCTGATCTTCATGGACATACAGATGCCGGAGATGAACGGTGTTGAAGCCACGGAAGCACTCCGCGCCGCCGGTTATGACGGAATCATTGTTGCATGCACGGCAAACTCTGATGAGTCAGACTTTCAGCTTTACAGAAAAAGCGGCATGGACGACATTCTTGTGAAACCTTTCAAAAAGACAAACCTGAAAGCTCTTCTTGACAAATGGAGCACTTCAATCCAACCGGCTGTCACAGAAAAAACTGATGTGGAAGAGCTGGAAGAAATATCCGAGCTTGAGGAACTGCCGTCTGAGGAAAACGTGAACCTGGCAGAGAACAAAATCATTCAGGTTTGGGACAAAGATGATTTTCTTGATACTGTAAGCGGTGACAAAGATCTTGCAGTCCAACTTACGGACCAGTTCATCGACAGAACAAGAACTCTGCTTATCAAGGCAAAAGAAGCAGTTTACAGCCACAATTTTGACGAAATGGCAAAAATCGGCCACACTCTGAAAGGCAGTTCCGCAGCACTTTCTGCCCACACACTGGCAGAAGCCGGAAAAGCCATGGAAGAAGCGGCAAAAGCCTCTCTGGCGGAAGAAACCGTGAAACACCTGAACGAGTTTTCTGCCGAATTCTCACGTTTTGAATTCCTGGCCAACGAACAGAGGGAAACATGGAAGAAATGAAACTTCTTACAAATTATCATACACATTGCGTTTTCTGCGACGGAAACAATACGCCCCGCGAAATGGTTGAAGCTGCAATTGAAGCGGGAATGACTCATCTGGGCTTTTCAAGTCATGCCGGCTGGCCCTTCTGCGATGAATCCCAGATTCATCCCTGTGATTATTCCGCTTATGTGGCAGAGATCCGGAGTCTTCAGGAAGAATTCAAGGACAGGATTGAGATTTTTTTAGGCTTTGAAGTTGACTGGCTGCCACCTGTCTCTGCTCCGGATAAAAAACGTTATGCTGGCTTTGCTCCCGATTATCTGATCGGATCTGTGCACTATGTATGCGATGACAGCCGGCCTGTACACAACTGGCTTGCTGTGGATGCAGGCGCGGAAATCCTCCAGCAGGGAATAGACACACTTTTCGGTGGTGACGGAAAAAAGGTCGTCCAAAAATATTTTGATGCTGAAAGACAGATGATGGCGAACGGAGGCTTTGACATCATCGGACACATAGATCTTGTGCGCAAAAACAACGGCAGGATTCACTTCTTTGATGAAACTGATGAATGGTACAGAAAGGAGCTTGAGTCAACCGCCGAAGCCGCACACAGAAGCGGAATCGCAGTGGAGATAAATACCGGCGGAATGGCACGGGTCGGACTGGAATCACCTTACCCGTCAGCTGAAATGCTCAGACTGCTTAAGAAGTTCGATGTACCTGTAGTGATTGATTCTGATGCCCATTCAACAGAGCACCTTACATGGGCTTTTGACATAGCCGAAGCCTGTGCAAGAGAAGCCGGCTACAAAGAGATTTATTATCTGACACACGATGGCTGGAAAACCCGGCAGATCTAGGCAGCAGGATTGATTCAAGCCGCAATGTTTACCAGATCACCGTTCACAGGGAGAGGAGCTCCGCTTAAAGCATAAGGATTGGCCTGGGTCTGTGCCACAGCCTGTTCTATTTTTGCCTGGTATTCCTGAATAAGTGAGTCTTTCTGCTGGTCGGACAGACCGGAAACCTGTTCTTTTGTCAGCTCCGGTTTCTGTTTCATGGAGACGAGATGATCGATCATGCGGTTCAGGATCTGGACTTTGCTTACGGCCACGCCTTTCTGTTCCGCCCCGGCTGCAACACCGGAAACGTGTTCAAAATGAGAATACATCACCATGCCCGGCTGGACTGGTACAAAAACCTTGCCGGAACCTACGCCGCCTGAAACAGCACTACTGTATGAAGAAACTCCCATAAAACTTGCAGCCGAATACACTTTTTGCCTCCAATAATATATTCGGCATTACAGGTTGGGAGTTTACAGGGAACTTAAAATTTGAATGAACTCCCAGAAAAAACACGCCAATTCGCCACGCTGAAGGTAAAAAAGCAGAAACCTTCAGAGCGGCTCGGTTGGCGCTGTTTTTCTTTACGTTCATTCAAAACTTGAATTCCAAAATAAAACAGAACTTCGGCTACGTTCAGCTTATTTTGTAATGTCGCTTCCGAAATATTTTACAGAGATTGCAGACAGTGTACCGTCAGCACGAAGTTCTCTGATCGCTGAATCCACGGCAGCTTTGAACGCAGCGTTTTCTGCACCTTTGCGTACAGGGATTACAACTTTTGAGGCCTCTTCTGTAAGTGCAACCACTTTAAGAGGTGCATCAGGATGGACAGCCAGATAATCGTAGTAGGAAACATCCGCATTGAGTGTGGCATCAGCACGTCCGCTGATCACCATCTGCAGGGTCTGCTCCAGTGAATCCACACCAAGAACCTTTGCGCCGTAAGACTCAGCCAGTTCCATGTATGTGCTTCCGATTGAGTTTGTGGTTGTTGTTCCTGCCAGGTCTGTAAAAGTCCTGATTGTATCATTGTCCTCACGGACAATAAGAGCTGTGTGGATGTAACCGTAGGGCTCAGAGAAGTCATATTTGAGAGCACGTTCCTCAGTGTACTCAACACCGTTTACAATCAGATCATAGCGTTTGGCATCAAGACCGGCAAAAAGTCCGTCCCATTCACCTTCCGCATATTCAGCAGAAACACCGAGTTTTGCGGCAATTGCAGCAGCAACTTCGGTATCAAATCCCACCAAAGCACCGCTTTCGTCATGGTAAGTCCAGGGAGCCCAGGTTCCTTCCATTGCCACAATAAGTTTGCCTTTGTTTTTTACGTTTTCAAGAAGGTCGCCAGATTCCTTCTTCCCACCCGCAAACACTGCGGCACTGCACAGAACAAGCACCAAAAGTGCAAGAACCAATTTCTTCATGGTCAGTTCCTCCGATATACTTACGAGCCCAGAACCGCTGAATCAGCGTAATTCCGGGTATCGCATTTTCATGATTATTCCCCGCGTCCGCTTACAAACAGTTTTGTCCGTTCGTTCTTCGGGTTTTCAAAGACTTCTTCAGTATCGCCCTGCTCCACAATCTGGCCCTTGTCCAGAATGACAGTCTTTGTGGAAACGCTCCTTGCAAAAGACATCTCGTGAGTGACAATCAGCATTGTCATTCCGTCGGCCGCCAGTTTACGGATTACGTCAAGAACTTCGCCCGTAAGCTCAGGGTCCAGAGCGCTTGTCGGTTCGTCAAAGTAGATGATCTGCGGTTCAGTAACAATTGCCCGTGCAATTGCCACACGCTGCTGCTGGCCGCCTGAAAGCTGATGAGGATAATAGGCCGCAAAACGGTCCATGTTCACCTTCTCAAGGGCAGCCATTGCAAGAGTCCGGGCTTTTTCCGCAGGCACTTTACGCGCCACGGTAAGAGCAAGCATAACATTCTGCAGGGCTGTCTTGTTTGCCCAGAGATTGTAGTTCTGGAACACAAAAGAAGTATTTCCTCTGATCATGGCGGCCTGCTTCTTTGTGACTGCAGCAAGATCCAGCCGGTCTTCACCGAAAATCATTGTGCCCGAATCTGCTGTCTCAAGAAAATTCATTATTCTGAGCAAAGTTGTTTTTCCAGACCCGGAAGACCCGAGAAGCGCAACCACATCACCTTTCTGGATATTCAGGCTGATTCCGCCAAGAACAGAAAGATTTCCGAAGGATTTTTTCACATCACGGATTTCAATCATTTTCTGGCCTCACTTCTGCTGTCAGATTTCTGCAGCTGGTCAGGAGTTTTTCTGCGTGTAACATCAAGTTTACGTTCTCCAAAATGCTGCAGGCGGGTAAGCACTGTGGAAAAAAGCAGATAGATCAGTGCGACTTCAATATAAAGTGCCAGCGGCTCATAAGTGCGGGCAACAATCCGCTGTGTCGCCATGAACATTTCCGCAACCGTAATGTTTGCCGCCAGCGAAGTGTCTTTCACCATTGAGATAAGGGAGTTTGACAGAGCGGGAAAAGCTGTCCTGAAAGCCTGGGGAAGCACGATGTGCCACATAATCTGGATGTAGGAAAGCCCGGAGCACAGCCCTGCCTCAATCTGTCCTTTAGGCACACTTTCCAGGGCACCGCGCAGAGTTTCCGCACAGTAGGCACCTTCGTTGATGGCAAAAACCAGGATTGCACAGGGAAGAGGATCAATCATTATGCCAAGAGAAGGCAATCCGAAGAAAACCACATAAAGCTGGACAAGAAGCGGTGTCCCGCGGATGATCCAGATGTAGAAACGGCATATCTGCTTTAAAACCTTCACCCGGGCGTATTGAACAAGCGAAACTGCCACAGCGATGATCATGGCAAAGAAGAACGAGATTACGGTGAGCGGAATGGTAACGCAGATTCCCGGAACAAGGATTTTTAGGAATGAATCGGTCAAAATGGAAATGAGTCGTTCTGTCACGTAAAAAATATAATGATTTTTTTCAGAGTCGAAAAGTGAAAGATTTTCGGACGGGATTATCCCCACACGGACAGCTGAGCCCGCATTGTCGCCCATCGGACTGATTTGCTATAATGCAGTCATGTCCCTGAATTGTAACGAAATCAACCTGATTCTTGACGAACTCGATCTGTCCGGTGCTTTTATCCAGCAGATTGTGCAGCCCGGTTTTGACTCCCTTGCCCTTTACTGCTACAAAAACGGCCGCAGTACAACCCTTTACATATGCCTTGCTCCCGGTGCCACACGGCTTCACAGCACACAGCGCAGGATCCCCAAAAACGACAAGCCGCTCCGCTTCATGGAATTCCTCAAGTCCCGCATAAAAGGCTGCCGCATAAACACCTGTACCCAGATCGGCCTTGACCGCATTGTCCGCATGGACATCTCCAACAGTCAGGAAGAATTCGTGATTTTTCTCCGACTCTGGAGTTCCGCCGCAAACATCATCGTGACAGACAGAGAATACAACATTCTGGACGTTTTTTTCCGCCGTCCCAAAAAAGGAGAAGTTTCAGGCGGAGTTTTCCAGCTTCCGGAAGCAGAACCGCTTACAGAAACACAGATTGCGGAAGCCGCTGAAAAATATCCGGTGCGCTCCATGAACGCCGGGAATGCTGACGAAGAAGAAGCACATTTTGTTCCTGAAGGCCAGGAATTCAATGACTTTATCGACCGTTGGTATGCGGAAAACGCACAGACACTGTCCCGCACCGCCCTTCTGGAACAGGCGGAAAAACTTTACAAAGCCCGCAAAGAGCGCATGACAGCCGCACTGAGCCGCCTTGAGAACAAAAAACAGTCTTTCCTGTCCGCTGAACAGTGGAAACACCAGGGAGACCTGATCCTCAGCTACGGTCACCTGATTGACGGCACAGCAAATTACCTTGACTGCGAAGATTATGAGACCGGAGCCCAAGTCCGCATCGTGATTGATCCAAAAAAACGTGTCCAGGAAAACGCGCAGATCTACTACGAAAAATACAAGAAAGCAGTGTCCGGCCTTGAAGATCTTGAGCACGACATCCAGAAGGCAAAAAAAGAACTGCGGGATCTTGAATACACTTACGAAATGGTCTGCAAGGAACCGAATCCCATCCGGATGCAGCAGATGATCCGCAGGGAGACAAAACCCAAACAGCAGATTGTGAAAAAACATCCCGGAGTCACTTATCAGGTGAACGGCTGGACAATTTTTGTTGGCAGAGAAGCTGATGAAAACGACGAACTGCTGCGGCACCATGTCCGCGGAGCAGACACCTGGCTTCACACCCGCGACTGGCCGGGAGGGTATGTGTTCATCAAGGCGCAGTCCGGCAAAACAGTGCCGCTGGAAATCCTTCTTGACGCAGGAAACCTTGCAGTGCACTACTCTAAAGCCCGCCAGAACAAAGCCGCAGACCTGTACGTCACCCAGGTGAAATACCTCCGCCGCGCAAAAGACGGCCCCAAAGGAAAAGTCCTGCCCACCCACGAAAAAAATCTGTCCATAACAATCGATGAAGCCCGCCTCCGCCGCCTGGACGAATGCCGGGTCTGATTCCAACTTTCCCGGAAGGGCGGACAAACGCCCTGCGCTCCAGAGCGCGAAGCATACGCTCCGCGCTCTGGAGCTACCCACCGTGCGGGGGCCCGAAGCGGATCAAGTTTCCGGCCCCCGCAACGCCCCCGAAAAAACACGCCCGCACCCGATGAATCAATGTTCACGTTCATCCGGCACAGGCGTTCTCTCTTTTATTACTCAGACTGAGTGTTATTTCTCGTCTTTTTTACGCAGATCGCGGCGTTTAATCTTTCCGCTGATTGTTTTCGGCAGTTCGTCAACAAACTCAACAATACGCGGATACTTGTAAGGAGCTGTTGTCTTCTTCACAAAAGTCTGGATGTCTTTCACCAGTTCGTCACTGGCTGTGTATCCCTTTGCAAGAACAATGGTAGCCTTTACAACCTGACCGCGGATCGGGTCGGGAGCACCGGTAATTGCGCACTCAACAACAGCAGGATGCTGCATAAGAACACTTTCAACCTCAAAAGTTCCGATACGGTAACCGGAACATTTGATGACATCGTCACTGCGTCCTGTAAACCAGAAGAATCCGTCCTCATCGCGCCATGCAGTATCACCTGTAAAGTAGTAACCGTCGTGGATCACCTCAGCTTTTTTCTCAGGATCCCGGTAGTAATCAATGAACAGACCGGGGAATTTTCCGTCTTTGAGCGGGAATGCAATCTCACCCACTTCACCGTCTTCACAGGGCTGCAGATTTTCATCAAGAAGAACCGCATTGTAATAAGGAGCAGGTTTTCCGATGGAACCGGGTTTTACTTTCTCATTGCCGAAGTTGAACAGAGAAAGAGTTGTCTCGGTCTGTCCGAAACCTTCGCGCAGCTCAAGACCAGTAATCTCAAGCCATTTGTTGTAGACTTCATCACTCAGAGCCTCACCTGCGGTTGAACAGTGCTTCAGTGAGCTCAAGTCGTATTTGCTCAGGTCTTCCTGAATAAGGAAGCGGTAGATTGTAGGCGGAGCACAGAAAGAAGTGATGTGATAAGCTTCGATTTTTGCCATCAGGTCAACCGGCTTGAATCTTGCGTGATAGTCGTAGACAAATACGGCACATTCGCAGAGCCACTGACCATAAAGTTTTCCCCAGACTGCTTTTCCCCAGCCGGTGTCAGCAACTGTCAGATGTAGACCGCCGTTCTGAACCTGCTGCCAGTATTTTGCAGTGGGAATGTGTCCCAGCGGATAAGTGAAGTCATGTGCGACCAGTTTCGGATGGCTTGTTGTACCGCTTGTAAAGTAACTGAGCATGATGTCATCATTGCTGTTGATTTTCTTGCGGTCTTCTGCTGTCGGAACACGGAGTTCATCAGCCGCTGCAACACCTTCAGAAAAATCCAGCCAACCTTCGGGCAGTGCCTTTGATTCATACACTGTTCCGTCAGGGCTTGTGTAACTCTGGCCGTTTACAAGATCCAAACCATGGGCATTTGCCGCAATACGGACTTTAAGGGAAGGGCTTTCCGGCACACTGTCATCAATGTGTTTAAGAATGTCACCATCGTTTACAGCAACAATTGCCTTGATGTCCGCAACGTTGTTACGGTATACGATGTCGTCTTTGGTAAGCATGTGTGTTGCAGGAATAACACTTGCACCAAGTTTGTGCAGAGCCAGAATTGAAATCCAGAATTCATAGCGGCGCTGAAGAATCAGCATAACCATGTCACCGCGGCCGATTCCGCAGTTCTGGAAAAACTGGGCTGCTTTGTTGGTGCGCTTCCGGATTTCTTCATAAGTGAATTCCAGACTGAGTCCTTCGTCATTGGTCCATACAAGGGCTCTGTCATTTCCGCGCTTGTCAGCAAGAGCATCCATTACATCATAGGCAAAGTTGAAATTCTCAGGAATCACAACTTTGTAGTTGGCAAAAAAGTCCTCATAGGAACTGAATTCTGTCCGGGGTAAATATTTTTCTTCCATATTATCTAAACCTTAAAATGATTTTTTCTGTAGATCAGATGATCACTGCCAGAAATTTGGCTTTTGCACCGTCAAGTGCCTTCATTCCATGCTGTTTTGTTGCATCAAAATAAAGACAGTCGCCTTCGTCCAGACGCATTTCCTTTCCGTCAACAGAAACCAGCATTGAACCTTCGAGCATATAGTTCAGCTCGTGGCCAGGGTGGCTGTTCAGATGCATTTCTTCTTTGGGATCAACCTGAACAATAAATGGATCTGCCCTGCGATGGGAAAATCCGAAAGCCAGAGACTGATATTTATAATCACTTCTGCGGTCAACAGAAATTCCCTTGCCTTTCTTTGTCAGGAAATAGCTTTTCATATGGGGTTCACTGCCGGAAATGAGCACGGTCAAGTCAATATTGTACTCTTTTGCAAGACACTGCAGGACTCCAACAGGAATATCAATTTCCCCGGATTCATATGTTGAATACTGTTCCGGTGTAATTCCACAAACGGCTGCCGCATCTTCTACCGAAACGTCCATCACCTCACGCAGACCTTTAAGCCGGTCTGCTACCGCTTTGATTGCTTCATTCATGTTCTCAATGTATCACGTTTTTAATTTTACTGCAATAACTTTAATATTTTTAAAGTCTGTTTTTTTCATTCCATGAATCCCAGAACCTAAAAACACTGCTCTGTCCTTTTTCAGTTTTTAAGAATTTTTCATATTAATCGTAAAGTATTTCTAATAGTTTTTTTTTCTCTGCTATAGAATGAATCATAAAGTTGTGGGGTGAAAACATTATATGACGAATAATCCGTGCGTTCTGATAGTCGATGACAGTGAGGTTAACCGGCGTATCCTGTCAAACATTCTTTCCGTCCAGTACTCAACCTTTGAAGTTTCCAACGGCAGTGAGGCTCTGTCCATTCTGAATTCCGGAAAACATGAAATTTCCGCTATTCTTCTGGACATCGTCATGCCTGAAATGAACGGCTTTCAGTTTCTTTCAATGCTACACGACAATGTTAAATTCCACAATATTCCCGTGCTGGTCCTGACCGGCCAAAGTGATACAGAGAACGAAGTCCGTTCTTTAAGCCTTGGAGCATGGGACTTCATCCCCAAACCCTACACCCCCGAGATCATTTATTTCCGTCTCAAGAATGCCATAGCCCGCAGCGAACTTGCAGTGCTCAAACAGCTCAGTTACATGGCAGAATACGATGATCTTACAGGCATTTACAACAAATCCGCTTTTTTTACTGACGTACAGAAAAAGATCCAGGACAATCCGGAGCGGCGATTCATTTTTCTCCGTTTTGACATTGACCGTTTTTCTCTTATCAATGCATTTTTTGGGGAAAAGCAGGGCGACGATCTTCTTGTATTCATTTCTTCCCTGTTTCCTACCCTGCTGGAAGACGCAGAAATCTATACTTTCGGCCGTATCGAAGCAGACGTTTTTGCCGCATTTTTCTCCGTTGACAGCGACAGCTCAGTAATCGAGAGACAGCTGGAAGACAAAATCAATCAGATACGCGGAATTCTTGCCTCCTATAACAATCATTTTGACATTGTGCCATCCATGGGACTTTACTCCGTCATTGATCCGGCAATGTCACCTTCAGACATGTACGACAGAGCCACCATTGCGGCAAAGACTGCTAAAGGCAGTTATGTACAGGTGGCTGCCTGGTACACTGAGGAAATGCACAGGGAGCTTGAGAAAGAGCAGCTGATTACCAACGAAATGAAAAAGGCTCTTAACGAAGGCCAGTTCATAATGTATCTTCAGCCTAAAAAAGACCTTAAGAGCAACAGAATTGTCGGAGCTGAGGCACTTGTACGCTGGAAACATCCTACCAACGGCATGGTTTCTCCCGGCGAATTCATCCCGATTTTTGAACACAACGGTTTTATTTCCCAGCTGGACTATTACATGTGGGAAAGCGCCTGCAGACTTCTTGCAGACTGGGTAAAGCGTGGCATTAATGACATGCCGATCTCCGTAAATGTTTCCCGTGTCAATCTTTACAACCCGAAGATTGTGGATCTGATTTACAATCTTACTGTCAAATATGGCATTGAACCGAAACTGCTGCAGCTTGAACTTACAGAAAGTTCTTTTGTTGATTCCAGCGAAATGATGAATGAGACAATGCAGAGGCTTCAGGAAAAAGGATTCATAGTCCTCATGGATGACTTCGGTTCTGGTTATTCTTCCTTGAACACACTGAAGGATCTGAATGTTGATGTGCTTAAGATCGACATGAAATTCCTTAACGAAGCCCGAATTCCCGGACGAGGAGAAAGCATTATCGCTTCGGTCATACGTATGGCAAAACTCCTGGGAATCCCAGTGATTGCAGAAGGTGCGGAAAACCGTGAGCAGGTGGAATTCCTCAGGAGCATCGGATGTGAATATGTCCAGGGATATTTTGTTTCTCATCCGATTCCGGTTCCGGAGTTTGAAGCCATGATTGAGGAGCAGGAAAAATCAGCTCCGGAAAATCCTTCCGGCATGTTTTATTCCGAGCTGGAGAAACTGATTGTAGATTCCGGTCGAGAGGAAGATTTTGCCACTTCAAGAGAGATTGCAAGAAGAAAAAACATAGACTTGGTAACTGCAGAAAACCAGTTCAAAGATTTTCTCAAGAACCGGAAGGCTGCCTGTATTTTTGAGTATTCAGAAGGAAAATGTGAGATCATCCGAATGAACGAAACCTTCATCGATCTGTTCGGCTTTGAAGAAATCAATTCCGCAAAAACTGTTCTTTCAAACCTTGAGAAAAGTGATGACGCGGATCACCTGATCGGAGCAATTGAAACAGTCACTGCTACAAAGCAGCAGACAGAATGTTGTATAACACGGAAACTGAAACATTCAGAATATTCCGTAACAGTAAAACTGGTTCTGGATTATGCGGCCAGTTTTGGTTCCAAGCATCTACTCTTCGGAACTTTTTTTGGAGGAAACAAATGAACACTGTTATTCAGGATCTTTACACCTGGGGCTGCGACATTGATGGCGCAATGAGGCGTTTTCTGGATGATGAAACTCTTTACATGACCTGTCTGGATACAGTTCTCGCTGATGAGAATTTTGAAAATCTGGGAAAGGCTCTCCGGGAGAATAACGTTAAGACAGCCTTCGATACATCCCACACACTCAAAGGTGTTCTTGCAAATATGGGACTTACCCCGATTCTTGATGAAGTGGTCAAGATTGTGGAGCCACTCCGCTTTGACACCTGTGACTGCACTTCCCTTCTTCCTATTTATGATCTTGTAATGGAAAAGAAGGAAAAACTCAGGGAGCTGATGGGCCGCTGATTTCCGGTCTGCCGGTCATTCAGCCATACTGGCCATAGCCCGGACTTCTTCCTTCCATCTTTCAACAAGTTCAGGCGGTTCAAGAGGCTTTGCGTTTTTCCCGAAGTACAGAATCTTTGCAAGAACTTCCGTAAAATCCGCTGCCGGAAACTGAAGTTCCACTTTGCCATCTTCCAGATTCTTCATTTTCTGGGCGGAATGCCAGACCTGGTTGCGTACAATGTGAGCCGGTGTTCCGCTGAATTCAATTCTCACGTTCTGTCGCTGGGCACCCAGAAAGATACCGAAACCGCCTGACAGGAACTGTTCCACTTCCGCTGAAAAACTTTTGAACCGAACATTCGGATAGCCCTCTTTATGTTTTTCCCATGGTTCATCTGTGGCTTTTGCCTTTCTGATTCGGGAAACATTGAATGTCCGAAGCCCTTTCTTAAGCCGGTCAAAACATGCCATGTACCAGATTCCGCCATAATTTATCACTTCAAGGGGCTCAACAAGACGGATTGAAAGGTCTCCGCTTACGTTCAGGTATTCAATCTCAAGACAGGTGTGTTCCTTGAGCGCATCACAGATTGCAACAAAATGCATTGAGTTGATTTCCTGATACTGCGGAATCTGATAATTAATCCGCTCGCACATTTCCCTGTATTCGTTCGGAACATTCACTTCAAGACTTTTTAGTATTTCCTCGGAAAGGACCGGGATTACATTCTGACTCTGGGCCAGAGCTTTTATCATCACATAGAACATCACCATGCTCTGTCCGGCTGTTTCCAGTTCGTCAAAAGCGGTTTCGTAGCAGTAACCTTTTTTTTCACGGCTGTAAACAATCGGTGCGGAAAAACGGTCACGCAGAGCCTCAATGTCGCGCTTTATCTGACGAACAGAAATCTCAAAATGATCGGCAGCAACCTGTGCGGACACACTTCCATTCAACCGCATCCGCTTATCCAGATACAGAATACGTTCAGTCTGACTCATTGTGGTACATCCATGTAAGTTCGTGTTTGTTGTAGCACAAATGCACTACCCTGCTTCCGGGAATTGCTGCAAATTCAGCGACAGCACCCCAGTTTACTCCGCCCTGCATTTTTATCGTGCAGATCATATTCGGACAAAGGCCGCTCTCAATCCAGCTGCGTACCCATGAAAGAAGCCGCTCCGGATAACAGATCACATCTGAAAAAACCCAGTCCATCGGTCCGATCATTTCCGGAGTGAGCGTAAAAGCATCATGTGTCCTAAATGTGACCTGAGGATCTGCCATAAGTGAATCGCAGAGAGGTGCTCTGTCAATGGCTGTGACTGTTGCTCCAAGCTGCCGCAGAACCCATGTCCAGCCACCCGGACAGGCTCCCGCATCAAGGCATCTGCTTTCAGGTCCCGGCATCAGGGGCGGTTCTCCGTCTTTTCCGAAAAAATAATTGAACCGGACCAGAGCTTCCTGAATTTTCAGATATGCACGGCTCGGCGGGTCAATGTGGTTCTCCTCAAGAACAAGCTGTCCCGCCGGAAGTGGCGAAGTTGTGACAGCAGATGCCAGCATGGTATGCTCGTCAATCAGAGTGTAAACACCTATCGGGGAACGTGGCACAGAAAAGGGAAACTTTCTTACCTTTGTATTGATGTAAGGCAGTTTTTCCTGAATCAGACTTGCCCGGCGGAACTGAGTGTATTGATAGGGAGCCCAGTTGCGCTGGATTTCCTTAAGAGTCCGTGCAGCTTCTCCGATTGACTCAAAAGTGATGAGCATTGGTTCCAGAAGCACAGTTCTTGCCCAATAGGGAACAGGCACTTCACCTTCAGAACTGGTTTTTCTGCTGTAAAGGGAAATATCACCGTAGTAAGCGGGTTTATCACAGTCCGCCAGAAAAGCTGGGAAACGTTCAGTCAGCTCGGACTGAAGAAAGGCCTGCATTTCAGGATAGGCCAGATATCCTACGGCATCAAGTTTTTTTATATTGCTGCACATATAGCAAGCATTTCTTCTTCTTTAAACTCAGCTTCGGCAAGTGCAAGCCGCTGAACATACTGATGAAGTTCGCGGGAATCCGGAGAACGCAGAAGTTTGAATCCAATCTCTGTGGAATTGTCATCATGGCGGACCCACATGGGATGACCAATCAGACTGATAGGCTGAAGAGTTCTTTTATGAGCGGGAATCACTCGCAGTTCAATGTCCATTTCCATATCAGGATCAAACTCCATGGGAAAGCGGACACGACATCCGAGCATACTGATGTCCTGAAGCACACCCGGAAATACACACAACTCCGGAGCTTCTACACGACCGATATCTTCATACCGTTCGTCTTTTCTTTTATCAGACTGCATATGTTAATATTTTAGTAATTTACATATTTTTTTGCAACCGGATGAAAAAAGCGAAAAAAAAAGCGGAACACCTGACAAGTGCTCCGCTTTCGTGCATCTTTTAATGCTGTTCATAAAGGAAACAGGCTACCTGATGGTCACCGTTTCCAGTTTTTTTCAGTGAAGGCTGGGCATTTTTGCAGCACTCCATGCGGTTGGGGCAACGGTCGTAGAAGTAACAGCCGGGCCGCTTTACTGTAGGAGACGGAACATCTCCGTTCAGAATGATGCGCTGGCGTTTTGCCTCAATTTCCGGGTCCGGAATCGGAGCGGCAGAAAGCAGAGCCTTTGTGTAAGGATGCATAGGATTGTCATACAGATCTTTATAATCACTGATTTCCACGATTTTTCCCAGATACATGACCGCAATTCTGTCAGAGATGTATTTGATTACAGCAAGATCGTGGGCAATGAACAGATATGTAAGACCGAGTTCCTTCTGGACATCCTTGAACAGGTTCAGAATCTGCGCCTGGATCGAAACGTCAAGGGCAGAAACCGGTTCGTCACACAGAATCAGCTGAGGACGGAGAGCCAATGCACGTGCAATACCGATTCTCTGGCGCTGTCCACCTGAAAACTCATG
Source organism: Treponemataceae bacterium (assembly GCA_045599005.1). Taxonomy (GTDB): domain Bacteria; phylum Spirochaetota; class Spirochaetia; order Treponematales; family Treponemataceae; genus Treponema_I. Next base: position 142,702 of record JAZRVF010000022.1, on the reverse strand, counting down.
GGGATAGCGATTCTTGAAGAACTTGGACAGGCCAACCATTTCCATCAGTTTCTCAACTCTGGCATCAATTTCCTGGTCTGTCATGGTAATAATGCCGCGCTGTTTGAAAATGCGCATGGGTTCAGCAATCAGATTGGCAGTTGTCATGCGCGGATTCAGTGAACCATAAGGATCCTGGAACACGATCTGCATATCTTTGCGGGCAAGCAGCAGCTCATTCTTCTTCATTTTTGTAAGATCTTTACCATCAAGAAGAACTTCACCTGCGGTAGGTTTGTAAAGCTGGGCAACTGCACGTGCCACCGTAGATTTTCCACATCCGGACTCGCCTACCAGACCCAGAGTCTCACCTCTGCGGATCTGGAAGTCAACACCGTCTACTGCATAGACAAATGTCTTCTCACGGTTGAAAAGCCCTTTTGTTCCCGTGGGGAAATGCATTTTAAGCCCTTTTACATCGAGCAGAATATCGTTTTTCTTTGTTTCTTCCATCATGCCTTCTCCCCTGTTGATTCTGCAGCAGCTGCTTCCTGTGCATACTGCCAGCAGGAAGTGCAGTGACCGTTGTCAAAAGTCGTAAGAGGCGGATATTTTTTCTTACAGATATCCATAGCCTTGTGACAACGGGGATAGAACGGACAGCAGGGCGGCAGATCAATCACGTTCGGCGGCTGACCCTGGATTGAGAACAGACGTTCCTCATTCTCTTTGTCCAAACGCGGAACTGATTTAATGAGTCCCTGTGTATAAGGATGTTTTGGCTCTTTGAAAATGTCTTTTGTAAAACCGCGCTCTACAACACGGCCTGCGTACATAACAAGAATCGTGTCACACATACCGGCAACAACACCGAGAGAGTGTGTGATCATGATTACGGCTGTACCAAGACGGCGTGTCAGATCCTGCATCAGTTCCAGAATCTGTGCCTGGATTGTAACGTCCAGAGCACTGGTCGGTTCATCTGCAATCAGAATCTCAGGATTGCAGGAAAGTCCCATTGCAATCATTACGCGCTGACGCATACCGCCAGAAAACTGATGAGGATAACAGTCAATGCGTTCCTCGGCAGCTGGAATTCCGGCAAGTTTCAGCATTTCAATTGCTTTTGCACGGGCAGCTTTCTTGTCCAGCCCCTGGTGAAGCTGAATCGTCTCAATCATCTGTGTAGAAATCTTGAGGAAAGGATTCAGACTGGACATAGGATCCTGGAAAATCATGGAGATCTTGTTTCCGCGGATGTCACGGATTGTCTTGTCATCCATTTTGAGCAGATCTTTTCCGTTGAAAAGAACTTCTCCACCTTCGATTTTTCCGGGCGGTGACTGAACCAGATTCATGATTGAAAGGTTTGTGACGCTTTTTCCGGAACCGGATTCACCTACAATACCGACTGTCTCACCTTTACGAAGATCAAAGGTAATGCCGTCAACAGCTTTTACAATACCTTCATCAGTGTGGAAATATGTACGAAGATCTTTTACCTGAAGAATTACTTCATCTGTCATTGTTGACATTGTCCGCCTCCTTAAGCCTTGTTCTTGCCCTGGGGGTCAAAAGCATCACGCATACCGTCGCCTACAAAGTTCATTGCAAACAGGAAAAGCGTCATGACCAATGCCGGAACCAGCAGCTGCCAAGGATAAAGTTCCATGGCTCTTACACCTTCAGAAACCAGAGATCCCCATGAAGCCAGCGGTGCGGAAACACCCAGACCCAGGAATGAAAGGAAGCTTTCGTTCATGATGAATGAAGGCAGTGACAAAGACGAATAAACGATGATGATACCGATTGTGTTTGGAAGCAGATGTTTCCAGATGATGCGCCAGGAACTGGCACCCATTGAACGCGCCGCCTGCACGAATTCGGAGTTTTTAAGACTGATGATCTGTCCACGGACAACGCGGGCAATACTGAGCCAAGAGACCAGTGCGATCGCGACAAACAGAATGAACACGTTGCGTCCCATGATCGCCATAAGAATGATGACGATAAGCATATAAGGCAGTCCGTACATGATGTCGACGAAGCGCATGATCACGTTATCCACACGGCCGCCTGCATAACCGGCAACCGCACCGATCACAACACCGAGAAGCAGAGCCGTGACAGTACCGATAAGACCGATCGCAATTGAAATGCGCCCGCCGTAAATTGTGCGGGAAAGCATGTCGCGGCCCAGACTGTCTGTTCCAAGAATGTAGACACGTTTGTGAACCGGATCATTATCTGCAGCCTCACGCATTGCAGCAAGCTCAGCCTTTTCTGCAGCATTGTATTCAGTGCGTTTCTCTTTCTTCATGACTTTTGCCAGATAAGCCTCACGCTGCTGAATCATCACTTCTCCGGCAGGTTTGAATGAAGGCGGCAGATTGATGTGGTCAAGAACCTGCTCTTCATAGGGATACAGGGGTAGGATCGGAGCGAACAGAGCCAGGGCAACATAAATTCCTGAAACCACAAGTCCGATAAGAGCCATTTTGTTCTTGCGGAGACGTTTCCATGCGTCTTCCCACAAAGAGACAGGCTTCATATTCTGATTGAATTCGTTGACCGCAGCTTCGGCCTTTTTATTGAACAACATTCTCAGGCCTCCTTATTTGTAGGAAATGCGCGGATCAAGAAGTCCGTAAACAATATCAACCACAAAGTTCATGATGACAAGAATTGTGGAATAAACGATGACAGTTCCCATGATCAGTGTGTAATCACGGTTAAGTGCTGACTTTGTGAAGAAGTTTCCGAGTCCTGGAACAAGGAAAACCTGCTCAACAACAACAGAACCTGTGATGATACCCGCAAAAGCAGGTCCCAGATAACTGACAACCGGGAGCATTGCACCTTTCAGCACATGGCGGGTCATGATTTTTGTCTGGGAAAGTCCTTTTGCTTTGGCTGTACGGATGTAGTCAGAGCGGAGAACTTCGAGAACACTTGCACGGGAAAGACGTGCGATATATGCGAAATAAGGGAATGACAATGTGATTGCCGGCATGATGATGGTCTTGAGACCATTCTTGCTGTTTATCCAGCCGGAAGTAGGCAGCCATTTCAGTTTCATGGCAAAGAAATACTGCAGTACGGGACCGACAACAAAAAGTGGAACTGATATTCCGATTACTGCCAGTGACATGACAAGATAGTCGACCCACGTGTTCTGTTTTAATGCCGAGACAATTCCGACCGACAGCCCCAGAATCAAAGCCGCTGCCAGAGAAATACAACCAAGCATGATTGAATTCGGCAGGTTTGACATAATCAGTTCATTGACTGTAAAGTCCTTGTTCTTGAAAGAAGGACCCAGATCACCATGAAGCACATCATTCATGTAACGCAGATACTGTTTTACAAGCGGCTCATCCATGTGATACTTCTTGAGCAGGTTCTGCATTACCTCTTCAGTCACCTTTTTCTCGCTGGAAAAAGGACCTCCTGGTGCCAAACGTATAAGGAAGAAACTTAACGTTACGATAAGAAACATCGTCGGGATCAAACTAAGAAACCGGCGAAAAACAAAACGACCCATCGGCGCATCCTTTGATTAAAATCTTAACATTTTTGTCAGCATTTTATTATATAGCATGTTTTTGAATTTGCAAAGGAAAAAGGCTCTGCAAAAAAAAACTGAGCCCGGAACTAAGCCGGACCCAGTCTGAATCAGAAGTCTAATTCAAATCAGTTCTTCTTTTTCATACCAACGTAGGGGTGGATGTCCATTGTGTTGACATACCAGCCTTCCCATACGTCAAGGTCGATCATGTTCTGAGAAACATAGAAGTAGAAAGGAATCAGAGCCTGGTCTTTGTTGATCAGGATGTCTTCTGCAGCCATCAGAACATCAAGGCGGTCCTGTCCGGCTTTCATTGTTGCAGCTTTTTTGATCAGTGCGTCATATTCAGGATTTGCATAGCGTCCATCGTTGTTACCACTTGTTGTTGTAACCAGTTCGAGGAAGTTTGATGCGTCCTGGTAGTCACCTACCCAACCTGCGCGTGCAATTTCAAAGTCGTTGCTCTGGCGGCGGTCAAGGAATGTTGCCCATTCGAGGTTCTCAAGTTCAACATCGATGTTGAGAGTTTTCTTCCATGCCTGCTGTACCCATTCAGCGATTTTTTTATGAGCATCATTTGTGTTGTAAATGATTGTCATTTTGGGGAAGCCTTTTCCGTTGGGGTATCCTGCTTCAGCAAGAAGAGCTTTAGCTGTCTCTGCATCGTAGAGGTTTCCTTCAGCGGGTGTGTAACCGGGCATAGGAGGAACAAAACCACCGGCAGCAATCTGTCCTGCACGTGTAACTTTGTCAACCAGTTCCTGGCGGTCAAGAGCCATTGAGAGAGCATAGCGTACGCGAACATCAGACAGGATTTCGTTGTTCATGTTGATGTAGTAGTAGTATGAGGAAAGCTGAGGAGCAACCTGATAGTCATCGCGAAGTTTTGCCTCATCAAGCATCTCAAGTGGCACTGAGGTATCCCAGTCCAGCTCGCCGTTTTTGAATGCATTGTAAGAAGTTGATGTGTCTTCGATAGGCAGGAATGTTACGCGGTCAAGGTAAACGTTTGCTTTGTTCCAGTAGTTCTCGTTCTTTACTACAGAAACTTTTTCCTGAGGTGTCCATGTATCAAGTACGAAAGGTCCGTTTCCAACGAATTTTCCGGGTTTGATCCAGTCATCACCGTATTTTGCAATTGCGTGCATTGGCAGCGGAGCAAATGAATAGTGGGGCATCATGTCTACAGCGTAAGCAACAGGTCCGACCAGTGTTACTTCCAGTGTTTTCTCATCAATTGCCTTGAGACCTACAGTTGAAGCATCTGCGAGTCCTGCATTGTATGCTTCTGCACCTTTGATTACAGCAGCAGGCATGTAAGCATATTCTGCAGCTGTTGAGGGTGCCATGTAGTACAGCCATGAATCAACAAAAGTCTGGGCTGTGATTTTTACACCGTCGCTCCATGAGCAGTCGCGGAGTTTGAATGTGAGGATGGATCCGTCGTCACTGATTGTCCAGCTTTCTGCAACACCGGGAACAGCTTCGCTTGTTTCAGGATCGTATGATACGAGACCTTCAAACAGAGCCATGTAAATGCGGTGTTCAGGAACACCCTGAATTTTTGAAGGGTCCAGAGACTGAGGCTCTGCACCATTGTTGAGTGTAAGTTCCATTGGTTCTGCAGCTTTTACGGTTTCTTTTTTTCCGCCTGCAAAAACCATCATGGTTGCGCAAAGAAGCACAACCAGAATTGTCAAAGCTTTTTTCATTGCTTCCTCCAAAAAAAAGTTTCGTTCCCCAATAAAAAAAATTTACGGTTCACAATCACGTAATTATATATAAAAAAAAAGCAGAAATTCAATAAGTTCAACTGTCAGACCAAAGACAAAGTTTAAAATTTTTTGAGGAAAAAATTCACCTGAATTCTGTGCATTCAGGCTGTCAATATATTTTTTTTCATTTTTTTATATTTTTCTGTAACCTGATTGATACAGGATGGTTTACCGGATAGCTATGACAGAGCAATACAGTTTTTTTTCTGTTTTCCTCCTCTCCTTTTGACAGCCTGAAAAGTTTTTTCAGGCTGTTTTTTTCACAGGATTCTCAGACCTCTGACTGTTTCTGATAACTGACCCGCTTCTGCTGTCTCATCTGCTTCTGTGCGCCGGGATTATTTTCCAGTCAGGGCCGTTTTTTCCTGCGAAACACTGTACGGAACAGGGGTACTGACGGCAGTTTTTTGAAAAGAACTGAATGTCTGAGGCATAGGGCGTTGCAAGGTCATCGGGGTGAAAAAGGAGTTTCACAGTCTGGGCGCGCCCGTCTGACTCCACACGGGAAAGCGCACCATTGAACCTGATTATGCTGCCCGCTGCCGGCCACAGTGCTTTTTTACTGCGTGAATCAAAAAACTGCTGGAGAAAATCAAGCTGCATCTTTTCAACTGCCTCGTGGGAGGGAGTCTGCACCGCGAAAATTTTCTGTCGCGACCTCCACGCCGCGAATTCTTCAATCAGCACGACAGGCCGTATATGCAATGCGTCACACACGGACTTGAACCATGGAACCGCGCGGCCCTGATTGTAAAAGAGATTGATGTTCTCACTGATTTTTCTGGCTTTTTCCAGATCAGAAGCAGAAAAAGTATCTGATGACTGGACAAAGTACGGCGGGTTCTGCTGCCACAAAAGGCCAAGTTCCGCGGCATTTTCATCAAGAGCGGTCCCTGGAAGTACCGCCAGGCAGAAGGTCTCAAGATTGTTCGGGTAAAGATTCAGGGCAAAATCCACACTCCGCCGGAAACCTTCGAGACTGTCTTTCGGAAGCCCGTAGATCAGGTCAAAACCGAAAACCGCACCTGCTTCGTTCAGATAGCCCACATTCCGCACAAAAAGTTTTCTGTCCAGAGTACGGTTCACAAGTTTCAGGACTTCAGGATCCGCGCTCTGCAGGCCGAACTGAAGGGCACAGGGGATGCGGGTGAAAGCGGCGGCAAGTTCCCGGTCGATAAATTCAGCACGTGCCTCGAAATAGAAGAACATTCCCGGCGCTTTTTTCTCTATGAGCCGCAGAAGTTCCAGTGCCCTTTTTCTGCTTGCGTTGTAAGTTGGATCAAGAACAAAAACCTGACTGATCTTTTTGCGGTTGAACAGTTCCAGTTCTTTCTCAATCAGTTCCATAGGGAAATAGCGGACCCGTTTCTCACCACGGGATTCATAGCAGTAAGAACATTTGAAAGGACAGCCCCGTGCCAGTTCCCAGAGCGCGCCGCCGAATTCCGCCACATCAAGGGTGCCGTCAAGATAAGGTGAAGAAAGTGTATTCAGGTCAGGGGAAAGCGATCGGACTTTTTCTGCGGATCCGGATGCGGGAGAACCGGTTCTGTAAACACCTTGAGGAAGATCAGACGGCACAACCGGATCTGAATGAGAATGTCTTTCAAGCAGGGCAAAAAGTTCCGGTACGGAGAGTTCGCCTTCTCCGGCAACAGTGTAATCAAAGTTGATAAAAGAATGAGGATTGGCAGTCACTTCAGGACCGCCTGCAACAGTAATCAGTCCGGGAAACTGCTTTTTCAGGACAGCGGCGGCTTCTTCCAGTTCAGCCCGGTTCCACATGTACACACTGAAAGCGCAGTACAGAAAGGGAGTACCGCAGTTCCGGACGTATTCGGCAATGCGTTCCGCCACAAAACGACCCGATTCGATAGTGTCCTGCGAAGGGAAACCTGATTCTTCACGGCTTATATGGACAAGACGGACATCAAAAAGATCTCTGGAACGGACATCATTTTTTATGGCGCTTGCAACGCAGGCGGCACCAAGAGGCAGAGCCTGTGGCGAAGTTTCTATGAGCAGTGTTGTGCACAATAAAAGCGGAAGTTGCGTCGTCATTTGAGGAAATCATACCATGCAAGGAAATCCTAGGATAGAGGGAGAAAGCTTTTAGGGATAAAAAAAGGACTGTCCGGAAAGTTTCCGATCGGACAGCCCTCTTTCAGCGGTGGAAAGCCCACCTTAACGAGAATTGCGGCAAGCGCAATTCTCGCACACTGGTTGCAGTTTTATTTCTGCTCCAAACAAGCAATAGTCGGTGGGCTCTGCGCCCACCTTAACGGGTTTTGCTTGCACAAAACCCGCGCACTATCACAGTTTGTTATTTCTGCTCCAAACAAGCAATAGTCGGTGGGCTGACCCGCCCACCTTAACGAGAATTGCGGCAAGCGCAATTCTCGCACACTTGTTGCAGTTTTATTTCTGCTCCAGACAAGCGATACCTGGCAAAGTTTTTCCTTCCAGGAATTCAAGTGATGCACCACCACCTGTTGAAACATGGCTCATTTTACTTGCAAGGTTGAACTTGTTTACAGCAGCAACAGAGTCACCGCCACCAACAACACTCATTGCACCTGTTCCTGTTGCTTCAGCAACCAGGTGTGCGACTTCAGAAGTTCCCTTTGCGAAGTTTTCAAATTCGAATACACCGACGGGTCCGTTCCATACGATTGATTTTGATGCAAGAATAGCTTCTTTATAGAGTGCAACAGTCTTAGGACCTACATCCATACCCATCAGATCTGCAGGCAGGTCAATTGCATCAACTGCAACAGGATCTTTGTCTGCAAATTCTGCAGCAGCAACGTGGTCAACAGGAAGAAGGATTTTCACACCTTTTTCATCAGCTGCCTTGAGCAGGTTTGTTGCTGTCTCAATGAAATCGTCTTCAACCAGTGATTTTCCGATTGAATGTCCCTGAGCTTTCAGGAATGTGTAAGCCATACCACCACCGATGATCAGTGTTGATGCGTTTTTGAGCAGGCTTTCGAGAACAGCGATCTTTGAAGAGACTTTCGCGCCACCGATGATTGCTGTCATGGGTTTTGCAGGTGAAGTAACCATAGGTTCAATGTATTTAACTTCTTTTTCCATCAGGAATCCACCGACTGAAGTTGAGAGGAATTTTGAGATGGAAGCTGTGGAAGCATGGTCGCGGTGTGCTGTTCCGAATGCGTCGTTTACGAAAATGTCACCGTATGTGGCAAGTTCTTTTGCCATCACGTCGCGTTCTGCACCGTCTTTTGATGTTTCTTCCTTGTGAAAACGTGTGTTTTCAAGCATTGCGATTCCGCCTTCGGGCAGAGCGTCAATTGCAGCTTTCTGTCCAAGTGCGTCGGGAAGGAAAACAACTTCTTTACCGAGTTTCTCAGCAAAATATTTTACAACAGGTTCAAGACGGTTTTTGCCGTTGATGAACTTCTCTGCATCTGCATCAGTCCATGTTTTTCCAGCTTTTTCTGCTTTTTCCTGTGCTTTTTTCACGTCTTTTTTGGGATCTCCCAGATGGCTCATGAGAACCAGTGAACGGGGATTCTGCTCAACAATGTATTTGATTGTAGGAAGAGCTGCCATGATGCGTGTGTCATCCTGAACAACGCCGTCTTTCATGGGAACGTTAAAATCAACACGCATTACGATGCGTTTGCCTTTGAGATCAATGTCTTTTACTGTCTTAATCATAGGAAAACTCCTTAAATTCCTGAATGAAATCTATAAAAAAATATACCAATATATCAGATCATCGGCAATAGGCTTTCATTTTACCTTTTTCTATCTTTTTTCGACTTTTTTTATTTTTTATCCGGAATTTTTTGATTTTTTTTTAATTTTTCACATAAAAGAATTTGTGGTGATTTTCAAATCAGGAGGTTTTATTTTGAAATTGACTGCAAAACTTTTCGTTCAGAAATCAGTTGTCACACTGGTTCTGACATGTCTGGTCTGTTTTCCATGTCTTAATGCAGGCTGTGCGCTGCCTTCACAGGGAGCAGCTTCTCTCGGAGGGGATTTTTCCTCGCCACAGTTTCTTGGTCTGACAGTCCAGGGTGATGACGCGGTACGTCTGGAATTTTCCGGCAGTGTCTCTCTGTCAGAGATTCATGTTGCTCCCGCGACTTCAACAGAAGAGGATTTTCTTGCCAGCACAGTTGAAAGCTGTCTGCCGGCCTCAGCGGACAATACTCCGGAAAAGGACGGCAGGACTTCAGAAAACAAAAGTGTCTATGAAGTCACACTGAAGGAGCCTACAGTTGCAGGAACGGATTATGTCCTCAGCGCAACAGCAACAGACGAAAGAGGAAACTCACTGCGTTTTTCGGCCGGTTTCTCCGGTTACAATGCGGATGTTCCCGTAATGATTCTGAGCGAAGTCCTTACAAAAACCGGAACCCTCACCGCGAACAAAGTGAAATACACCCGCTCTGAAGCCGTTGAACTGATTGCGCTGACAGACGGAAACCTTGCGGGAATGGAACTGCGCATCTGTTACGACAGACATGACACGGAGTATGTGTTTCCGGCTCTGAACGTCAAAGCTGGTGATTACGTGGTGCTTCATCTCCGCACAAAAGATGCGGAATCCTGCATTGACGAAAGTGATGACAAAGCCGGCTGTACTTATCCTGACAGTTGTGCTGAAGCCTGGGATCTTTATTATCCTGGGGATGACAAACTGATCGGGGATTATGGAGTGCTTCTGCTGAAAGACCGTGCCGGTGAAAAACCGAAGGATGCTCTTGTCTTCGCAAAATCCGATATGACAGAGTGGAAAAATGATCTGATTGCGGGAGCGGCGCAGGAGGCAGCGGAATGCGGTCTATGGGATGACGGGTCTTCGGTGGAAAGCGCATTTTTTGCTGACAATGTAACTACGGCAAAAGCCCTGAACCGGGCAGGAATACAGGAACTGGCTGCCGCTTATGCAGGAGCAGACTCTGATTCCGTACGCCCCGCAGGTTCCGGTAAAGCGGACTGGTACATTGCGACAAAACTTACACTTGGAGCAGAGAACGATCCCAATGTCTATATAAAATAACGGGATTATCCCCACACGGACAGAATCTAAATCAAACTAAAAAACACTACCAGTCAGTCCGCAACTGCCAAAACCGCTAGCCAGCGTCCCTACACGCGCAAGGTGGTAAGGAAACTATCATTCCTCCTTGCGAGTGTTTTTGGCAGTCGCTGCCTTCCTTCCCGTATTTTTATAAACATAATTGGTTACTGTCCATAAAGGGATATTCCCGTAAAATAATCCTGCAGGAATCCGAAAGTTTCTGCCCGGTTTCCGCAGTCTGTGCAGACCGGGCATGACATGAACAGAAACTGTTCTCTCAGCAGTTCGCAGTGATGAAAGCCTCAAGTTCCTGCTGACAGCGGGGAGTGTCTGTCAGATAGCTCATCGCGTGTGTGGCGCCCTCCACTATCACAAGTTTTTTCGGTGCGGAACAGGCTTCGTAATTGCGGATGCTCATCTCAACGGGGACAAAATCATCGGCGCCGCCATGCACAAAAAGCACGGGCACAGTGTTGTTCCTGAGCGCAGAAAAGGTGGAATACTCTTTCATGCCGAAGCCGCCCGCAACTTTGCAGATGACACGGGCAACAGGAATAATCGGAAAATAAGGCAGGTGCATCTCGTTTTTCAGGACATGACAGATGATGTCATAAGGGCTTGTAAAACCGCAGTCGGCAATGCAGCCTTTTACATTTGACGGAAGCTCAAGCCCCAGAGACATTACTACAGTCGCGCATCCCATGGAAATTCCGTCCATAAACACCGGCAGCAGTTTTCCGTCAGCGGAGGGCGGCACCAGTTCGGAATTCAGAAGATTAAGCCATGACAGAACATCCCTGCGCTCACGGATTCCGTAAGTGATGTTCTTCCCCTGACTTCTGCCGTGACTGCGCTGATCAGGCACAAGAATATTCAGTTTCTGTTCATGGAAAAATTTTACGACAGCGGAAAAATCCTTAAGCCCGAAACCATGATAACCGTGCATCAGAAGAATGGATCCCCGCGCTTCCGGACAGGGCAGAAAATCAGCCACAAGATCCAGCCCGTCAAAGGATTTTACATGAACTTCTTTCGGATTTTCAGATCTGAACCAGGCAGCACCTTCTTCCACAGCATCCCTGAATCCCAGGTTCTCAAGGTATTCATCCACAAGAGGCCCGCTGGGTCTGCGCCGGATGCTGGGTACAAACTGACAGAAATACACAGATGCAAAAACTGCGGCAACAGTTAAAATCAACACAAGAAAAACAATCAGAAAAACATTCATCAGAATCCCCCGGGAATGCAGAAAGTCCTCAATCCGTCAGGCATCTCGCCTGGAACGATCAGAAATGTCCCGACAGTTTACAGCACAAATCCGAATTCATCAAATTCCCTTCTTTTTTTTCTTGAATTTATATTTTTTTCTTTCCATATTATAAATATGTCCACACTAAAAAAACTCACTCAAGGACTTGAAAAGCGCTATATTGTCAGCACGATTCTTGCTCCTGTTGCTGTCATGGGCGAGGTTGTGCTTGAAGTACTTATTCCCCTTGTCATGGCAAAAATCATCGATGTAGGCATTGCAAACAGTGATGCCGGTTACGTAATCAAAGTCGGGCTCCTGATGATAGGGGCCTCACTCCTGTCACTTACTGCAGGTGTCCTTGCAGGTCGTTTTGCGTCAGTTGCATCACAGGGTTTTTCACACAATCTGCGTAAAAAACTTTTTGAAAAGGTCCAGCAGTTTTCTTTTGCCAACGTTGACAGATTCAGCACCGCCTCTCTGGTCACCCGTCTGACTTCCGACGTTACAAACACCCAGAACACATATTCCGCAGTGATCCGCATGTGTGTGCGTTCACCCTTCATGTTCATAAGTGCAATCGCAATGAGTATCCACATAAATGCGAAAGTTGCCCTGATCTATCTGGTTGCGATTCCACTTCTGGCAATTCCGGCAGCACTCATCATGTCAAAGGCTTTTCCCCGCTTCCAGGCGATGATGAAAAACTACGACAACCTGAACTCAAAAGTCCAGGAAAACCTTACCGGAATACGTGCTGTAAAGGCTTTTGTCCGCGAGGACAATGAACGCGGGAAATTTGAACGTGCCGCCGATGCGGTCCGTGATGCACAGGTAAAAGCTGAACGTCTTGTGATCATCAACTTCCCGGTCATGACAATGGTCATGTATCTTTCACTGATCGCACTTCTGTGGTTCGGCGGAAACCAGATCATCATCGGCTCAATGAAGACAGGCGAGCTGATCAGCTTCATTACTTACGGCACACAGATTCTCATGTCGCTGATGATGTTCAGCATGATGTTCGTAATGTTCGTGCTTTCAAGAGCCAGCATCGGCCGTATTGTTGAAGTTCTGGACGAAGAGATTGACATCAAGGCACCGGACGCTCCCTCTGAAACAGGTCCGAAAGACGGATCCATCGATTTTGAGAACGTTTCCTTCAGTTACAACAGACAGGCAGATACTGCAGTTCTCAGAAACATTTCTTTCCATATAAACAGTGGCGAGACAGTCGGAATCGTCGGAAGCACCGGATCAAGCAAGACAACACTTGTATCATTGATTCCGCGCCTTTATGATGCCCTTTCGGGCACAGTGAAGGTCGGCGGTGAAGATGTAAAAAACTATGCGCCCGAGACACTGCGCAATGATGTTGCGATGGTTCTTCAGAAAAACGTTCTTTTCTCTGGAACGATTCGTGACAATCTCCGCTGGGGTAATTCGGAGGCGACTGATGCCCAGATTGAGGAAGCATGCCGTACAGCCTGTGCCCACGGTTTTGTGGAGACACTTCCACAGGGCTACGATACTGAACTTGGTCAGGGCGGTGTAAACCTTTCAGGCGGACAGAAACAGCGCCTGTGTATTGCGCGAGCTCTGCTCAAAAAACCGAAAATCCTGATTCTGGATGACAGCACTTCTGCAGTTGACACAGCGACGGACGCGTCAATCCGTGCCGGACTCAGGAACACTCTTCCTGACACGACAAAAATCATCATTGCACAGCGCATCACATCAGTAAAAGATGCGGACAGGATTTTCGTCCTGGAGGAAGGTCAGATCTCAGGCTGCGGAACACACGAACAGCTGCTTGAGAACAATGCTATTTACCGCGAAGTCTATGAGTCACAGCAGAAAGGAAGTGACTTTGACGGCGCAGGAGATTCTGCAGAAGCAGAAAACCAGACAAAGGAGGCCCGCTGATGCCAGGACCAGGACCAGGACCGCGAGGAAGAGGACGGGGCGGCCCGATGCAGAAACCAAAGAATGCAGGAAAAACAATAAAAAGACTTCTGGGCTACCTTGCGCAGTACAAGCTTCTGCTTGTTTTTGTCTGCTTCTGTATCATTCTCTCTTCAGGAGCAAGCATTGCAAGCTCATATTTTCTGCAGCCCATTCTGAACAATTACATTATCCCCTTTATCGGTCAGGAAAATCCAGATCTGTCAGGGTTCATCAGCATGCTGCTTACAATGCTGTGCATTTTTGTACTGGGAGCCGTTGCAAACTGGGCTTTCATCCGCATAATGCTGCACATTTCATCAAAAACTCTATACCGGATCCGCACGGATCTGTTCAATCATCTGGAGAAACTTCCTCTCAGATATTTTGACACCCACACTCATGGTGAGCTGATGAGCCGTTTTACAAACGATACGGACACAATCCGCGACATGCTGAGTCAGGTTGTGCCACAGCTTTTCTCATCAATGCTTACCATTGTTGCCTGTATTGTGATGATGCTGCGCCTGAGTCCGGCACTTACGCTGCTTGTACTGGTATGCACAGTTGGAATGGTTATGGTTACAGCAGTTGTGGCAAAGCATTCCGCAAAAGCTTTCAGGGCACAGCAGGAGAATATCGGTAAAGTAAACGGATTTATTGAGGAGATGATGGAAGGTCAGAAAGTTGTAAAAGTTTTCTGCCATGAGAACATCGCCATCGAGGAATTCGGAGAACTGAACGACAGACTGCAGGAATCAGGTACAAGAGCAAACACACTTGCAAACATAATGGGACCTCTGATGAACAACATGGGTCACATCAGTTATGCGATTACAGCAGTCTCAGGTGTGATGATGATTATCGCCGGAAGAATGACAATCGGAGGCATTGCTTCTTTCCTGGAATATTCACGCACTTTCCGCAACCCGATCACCCAGATTGCACAGCTTTTCAACAGTGTTCTGAATGCTCTGGCCGGTGCCGAACGGATTTTCAATATCATTGATGAGAATCCGGAAGTTGACGAAGGTTATGTAACTCTGGTCAATGCAAACATTCTGAAAGACGGCCGTATTGCGGAAGCTTTTCTTCCCACCGGTGAATGGGCATGGAAACATCCTCATCATGACGGCACAGTCACTTACACACAGCTGAAAGGTCATGTGGAATTCTCAAATGTCACATTCGGTTACATCCCGGAAAAAACAGTTCTTCATGAGATTACAATGACGGCAGAACCCGGACAGAAGATTGCTCTTGTAGGATCGACAGGAAGTGGAAAAACAACGATCACAAACCTTATCAACCGTTTCTACGATGCATCAACTGATGAGGAAGGTGGAAGCAAAATCCGTTTTGACGGCATCAACATCAACAAGATCAGGAAAGATGATCTGCGGCGTTCTTTGGGTATTGTTCTTCAGGACACAAACCTGTTCACAGGAACCATTGCGGAGAACATCCGCTTCGGAAAAGAAGATGCCTCAATGGCTGAAGTTGAGAATGCGGCAAAACTTGCCAATGCGGATTATTTTATCCGTCACCTGAACCAAGGCTATGACACTGTAATCACAGG
Organism: Treponemataceae bacterium; assembly: GCA_045599005.1. Lineage (GTDB taxonomy): Bacteria > Spirochaetota > Spirochaetia > Treponematales > Treponemataceae > Treponema_I. The sequence continues at coordinate 127,549 of JAZRVF010000022.1, read as the reverse complement.
AAACGGAGGCAACCTGAGTCAGGGACAGCGTCAGCTTCTTGCCATTGCCCGTGCTGCAGTAGCGAATCCCCCTGTACTTATTCTTGATGAAGCCACAAGTTCCGTTGATACCAGAACCGAAGCCCTGATTGAAAAAGGTATGGACAGCCTTATGCAGGGTCGCACGGTTTTTGTGATTGCCCACAGGCTTTCAACTGTACGCAACGCAAACATGATTCTTGTTCTGGAAGACGGAAAGATTATTGAACGTGGAAATCACGACCAGCTGATTGCCCAGAAAGGTAAGTATTACAAACTGTATACAGGATCTTTCGCTGAAGAATGAATCGTTCCGCCTGATGTGTCCGGTGTGAGACACAGGCGGAAAACTGAGACCGGAAAGTACCGTTCTGTAAAAGATACAGAGCTGTACTTTCACGGTTCATGACTGAAATCCCGATCAGAAGATCAGAAATTGATTCCGAAGGAAGTTGAGAAGCGGACTTTCCATGGATCCCCGCCAAGATCAAGATTTACACAGCTGTCACTTTCCTTCCAGTAATCTTTGTAGCGGTTGGTTGAGTTCATGTTTGCAAGATCTGCATTCACAGCCCAGAAAACACCGAAGTGTTTTGCAGCCCACAAGTTTGCAGACAGACGCAATGAAGGAACAATCTGTTCTCCAAAATTATAATTATTGCTGACAACTGTCGGATCAACCAAAGTTTTTCCGAGGAATTCCACATCAAAGTTGATCAGATTCCATCCTAAGCGGAAACCGAAACCGGCACCGAAAACTACATTGTCACTGTCGAAACCGTCTTTATTTCCCATCATGAAAGTCGTAAAGAAATATTCAGTTCCGCCCTGGTACTGGAAGAAAGTATCATCACCGTCCCGAAAGATGGAGAAATTTTTGATGCCGTCTTCAATAATGTTTACAAGACCCAATGTGGGGCCTGAAACACTTTTTGCAATGTTCACAATACCGATCTGAGCACCGCGCACATTTTTACCGATATTCACTGTTCCAAGCTGGACACCGCCAAAATCACCTGCGATATTCATGAAACCGGCTCCCTGGAATCCACCGGCACCGGAAGCTTTGTTTCCACTGATGTTCATGAAACCTGCAACCTGAGTACCAGCTATACCGGCACCGGCAATGTTCATGAAGCCACATGCCTGAATACCGCGCATTACCTTTGTCTTTCCACTTGCAATGTTCATGAAACCGCAACCCTGGATGCCGTCAAACTGCTCTTTCGCAATGTTCATGAAGCCTGTCACCTGGGCACCGGAACCGGTTCCCTGAAGAATGTTCATGAAACCACTGAGCTGGATTCCAACAAGTCTGTTCCGCACAGTATTCATCCAGCCTGATGCCTGGATACCAAGAATGTTTGCCTGAGTGGCCATAAAATCGCTTACAGAAAGGAAAGCAGAATCACCGCCAGGGAAATACAGTCCGGGGAAAGGAGAGAAAATCAGCGGAGTAAAATGCACATCCTCAAATCCAAGTTCATCACCAAGCTGAATAATATCAGCATCGTTCATCATTTCAATTTCCAGATCGAAGAAAGGATTGTCGGCATTGATGCGGACCACATCCTGAGTTTCTCCTGTCCTGGAACTGATGCGCTTTCCGGCGGAAATTGAAGTGCCGTCAGAGAAAGTCTTTCCGATATCAATATTCACATTGATGTTCGGCTCAACAGAGATTTTCGGATTGTTCTCAACTGTCTGAACCGGGTTGCTGTTTACATTCTGAGTGTTCACAGCACTTGCATCCGCAGAAGATGAACCGCGGGACGTAGTTGCAGTAAGCGGCACCTGACGCAGATTCACAAGATTCAGGACCTGGGTGGTCCCTTTGTCAAGGCGCACTAGAGTCTGACTTGTTGAATCCTTCCCGACCACAGTCACGGAATAATATCCGCAGGGAAGTGCCAGACTCATCTGATTACCGTAGGCTTTGTTGATCTCAGCCTCCAGTTTTCCTTCGATTGTGCGCACAAAAAAACGTCCGTCTGCTTCCGGAGGGAAAATCAGCATTGAATCAGCCTGTGTAAGGTCAGAAAGAATCAGATCGCCAGAACCGACCAGTGTGATATTGTAGGAAGGATGCTGGGGACCCACTGCGCTTGTTTCCGTCTGGGAAAGAGTGTCATTGAAAGCGTAGTAATAAAGTTCGTTGAGGGAAACTTTATTGTCTCCGGAAATGTCTGCAGCACCGCGGAGTCCGTTAACCACGGAATGAGTGAAGAAAGAAGCTCCGATTGAATCTGATTCCTGGGAAGACTCGCTTTCTGAACTTGAGGAAAGGTATGCGTGTCCCTGGACCACAGTTGAATCATCAGTAAGGAAAGAAGGCTGGAATGTACCGCCTTTCGCACGGATAAAGTTTCCAGAGAAACATGAATCCAGCATCACCACATGAACATCGCTTGGAACCGCGCTGATCGCATGTTTCAGTTCTGAATAATTGTAGGATTCTTCTCCCATAAGAAGGGCATTCTCATCTGAGTGGCCGCTGTAGTAAAACAGGAATTCCGTGCGGCGGGCCCGTGATTTATTGTGCTCTATAATGGAAGAAATGTTTTCAAGTGCACCGTCGATTTCTTCTTTTGAGGAATCAATCAGCACAAAGCTGTTCTGTTTTTTCACACCGCCGACTTCAATCATTGTGGAAGCAAGTCTTTCCGCATCGCTGCCGGCATAACGCAGAGTCTCACGGCCTTCTCCACCGGCATTGGATGCAATATAAAGGGCATAGCGTTCCACAGCACCGGACTGTGCGGAAACACGCTGGGGAAACACAAGAAGCGCTGCAGCAGTCAGCAGGACAAAAGCCACATTTTTTGAAGAAAAACTGTTTAATATTTTTTTTATCATTCTTTTCATTTTCTGTCTCCAGATTTAAGAAGTACCAGTTCAGAGACACTGGTTCCTGCCGGCAGATATACAGAAAGATCTGCAAGCATCAGCTGATTTTTTGAAATGTCACGGGAAACGGCAGAATAGATTCTGTCCACAGTGAAAGAGGAATCAGAAGTGATGAATACAAAGCGCTCAAAATCAGGGGCATCATCAAACTGATAGGCCTGGGGCAAAGCGATTTCCTCGCCCTGCACAAGCTGTACTGATTTTGATCCTGACTGAGGATAATGCTGAGTTACACAACCGTTGCCGTCAATTGACAGAATTGCTCCATAACGGGCTCCGGATGCATTGTAGCTTACCTGGACAACATCACCTTCAGAAACTGTCTCCCGGTTGGAAAGACGTGTCGCAATGGAACCGTCTTTCTTATAGATATACATGTGGGGACCGCTTCCAGTCTGAATACCCAGCAGTTTCTGGGCATTCTGTGTTGCAGCAGAAGAACCGCCTTTTACGCGGACACCGGAAACATCTTCCTGGACAACCGCACCGGATGCATTTTCAGTAACTGTGCTTCCACCACGGTTTCTCAGCAGAACAGGTGAAACGCAGGCCAGTACCAGAGCCGCGGCGGCCACAAACAGACGCTGTGCCACACCGAACTGCAGAATGCGGGGCTTATTCCGTTCAGGAGTTTTCTGCGTTTTTTCAGCTGCAGATTCCGCAAGTTTTGCAGTCAATGCCGCTTTTATTGCATCTGCCGGGTATCTGTTCAGTATTTCAGCATCAGAAGCTTTTACAGCCTGAATCTCTTTCTGTGAAAAACCGGGATTTTCAATCTCCCCGGCACAAACTTCTTCCAGAATCCGCTGTTTCTGTCCCATAATCATTTTCCTGCCTTTTGTGCGCGAGTCTGCAAAGCCTTAAGCCGCTTTCGGACTCCACTTTTTGAATAATGCATTTTCTCAGCCACCTCATCGTAAGTGTAGCCATCAACAAAATGCATTACTGCCATTTCACGGGTATCAGATTTTTCTCCGTCAAAGATCACATCAAGAACAAGAGAAGCATCTGTGATGTCTTCGTGAAAAGCTTTTGCATTGTCTGCAATTTCTACAGTCAGGGCATCAATTGAAGGACCAACTCTGATTGAATCGTATCGGATTTTATTGAGACACACACGAGTTGCCGTAGTATAGAAGAAACTTGAACAGACTTCGGTCAGTTTTGTCCGGGCTTCGAGAACCCGGAGGAAAACATCCTGCATTGCATCAAGAGCTTTGTCTTCGTCATGCAGAAGGTATCTGCAGCGGCGCAGGACCAGAGGCCCGAATTTCTCATACACCGCGGAAAAGTTTTCCATTGTCAATGTCTGTGCGTTTTTTTCCATCTTCTATTGTACCCTGTCGAATTATTTAACACGCTGGCGGACAGAAAGTGTTACTGTTGTTTCTGTATTATGATTCAAAAAAAATAAGATTCAAACTTTATGAAAAATATTTTCAAGATTTTACATAAAAAACCATAAGCATGGCAAATTCGGGATTTTTCCCGATTTTTTCTGATTTCGGATTAATTTTTTGATTTTTTTACGAAAAAACACATAAAAGAAATATGTATGGATTTTTTTCGGACATTTTTACTTTCAGCGGGCATTCTTGCATCACTTTCAGGAATTGCGGGAACTGACTTTTCTGCCGTGAATGAGACTGCAGAACTGGATTTCGCCGTCACTGCTGATCTAAATTCAGTGGAACTGAAAAACTGGGCCCTGAAATTGGAATACAGGGATTTTTTCGCCGCAGCCGGCGGTCTTTCACTGGGAGGAAATTTTTCCCGTGCCAGAAACCCGGAACCTTCCCTGCCTTCTCCAAGTGATTCAGGACCGTCATTTTCTTCCGCATTTACAGCCACGGTTCCCGCGCTTGGAGAAACTGAAAAACCCTTTTCGGCTGCAACAGGGTTCCAGATCGGTTTCGGGAAAACAGAAGTTAATGCCGCAGTGTTCTGCTCCGACTGGGAATCCTTTGATAATATGCCCGGACTCTGCGGAATCATCACAGGTTTCTCAGGGAAAACTGCTTCTGCCGCCGGAACTTCAGGAATTCTTTCGTACAAAGGAAGCGGCTTTTTAGGTGTGGCACCGCTGGAATCAAAAACTTCAGGAAACTGGTACGCAAGCCGGTTCTGTGCCCGGGAAGGATTGGTTACAAACGGCGGAATCGCACTGCAGTGTGAATGGAAAAGCGGCAGAAAACAGGCAGTGATTTTCCAGAGCGGTGACCTTTCCTGGAGGCCCGGTTTCAGTCCCCAGTTCTGTTTTACAGGCCGTGGATTTTTCAGGAACAGTTCCGCCGCCGTCCAGGGAATGCTTTTTGTATCAGACCGGGATTTCTGCAAGGCAAACGGATCTTTTGTGCGCAGTTTAGTAAAAGCCGGACTCGCCTCAGAATTTAGGATTCCGGTCACAGAAAGCACAGGTCTTGTCTTTGGCGCTTCGGCCGGGGCTGATCTGCGGATTGGAAGCACTATCGCCGCCCCGAACAGCTGGCTTTATTCAGTGCAGGTGTGCGCAGAACTGGAACAGAAAGAGCAGGATTTTTCTCTGACTGCAAAAATTTCTGACGTTTCACTCCAGGATCTTCAGGATGTTAAGAGCATTCCCATTTATGCAAAGGCAGGTTTTTCCAGATCATGGAAACTGGACGGATGGGCGGGCAAAACAAAGGCTGAAGGTTCTGCAGTCTGGAACAAAGGAAGTCTTACCTTGAATGCAGGCTATGACTTCGGCGGCGGAAAAACGGAGGGAAAAACTTTTCCCCTTGTCAGGACGGATCTGTCCCTGTCCTTCAAGGACTGTGACAGGTTCATCCATAAGCTGTTCAAAGGGGACACAGAAGAGAAAACAGAATCAGCAGCTCTGTCCGCCCAGCTTACTGTAAGCCACAAAGGACTGCAGATAAAAGCAAAAGCCGCTCTGTCGGCAAAATCAGTTTTCAGCGGAGACCTTTCCGTGCTATGGAAGTTCTGAGCGCCATCCAAAACGAAAATTGCATATTTTCCCCAGTCCCGTTATACTTAAAGCGTGAAAGATGACGTTTCCAACATTACTTCGCTGATTTCTCAGATTCATGCCGGAACTTCCTCATTTCTGAGGGAGGAGCTCAAGAAACAGGGGCTTCCGGAACTGGTTTCTTCTCACGGGAATATTCTTTTCCGGCTTTCAAAATGCGACAGGCTTTCCATGGGAGAACTTGCACGTCAGATAAACCGGGATAAATCCACTGCCACTGTACTGGTAAAAAAACTGGAACAGGAAGGTTATGTGCGCCGGGTTCCCAGCGATACGGACAACCGGGTAACGTTCATCGAACTTTCGGACAAAGGCCGGGAATACACAGCGGCAACGGCGAATATCTCCGCACTGCTTAACCAGCGCTGCTGCAACGGGCTTACCCGTGAAGAAATGCAGACAGCCTATGATCTGCTTGTCCGGATAGGCAGCAATTTCAATTGAGTATATAACCAGGAGGTTGTTTTGAAACTTTGTATCCGTCCCCATGACGTGGGACTTTCTACAGCAGATGACCTGGGTCAGAAAATCCATGACCTGGGATTTGAGGGCGTGCAGCTTGCCGTTGCGAAAGCGATTGCAGGTCAGGATGGAGAACCGGACACAATGACAGAAGAAGTCTGCAAAGAGATCCGTGCCGGATTCAACGCCCATGGAGTGGAAGTTCCTCTTCTTGGTGCCTACTTCAATCCTGTTCATTCAAACAAGGAAAAAGTCCGTGCCGGAGCCGCAAAGTTTGCAGACCATCTCCGGAAGGCCCCTCTTTTCGGTGCGCAATTTGTTGCAAGCGAAACAGGAAGCTACAATGACGAGCCATGGACCTACAATCCCCGGAACCAGACTGAAGAAGGTTTTGAGGAAGTCTATTCCGTCTTCCGTCCTCTTGCAGACGTGGCAAAGGAAGCGGGAACTTATCTTACACTGGAAGGCGCATGGGGACACTGCATTTACAGTCCTGCCCAGATGGACCGCATGGTCAAGGCACTGGACAACGGCAATATCCGCGTGACTGTTGACATTTTCAACTATCTTTACGAAAAGAATTTCGAATCCCGTTTTGACATTCTGGACGAATGCCTTGACCGTTTCGGAGACAAGATCGCTGTCTTCCACATCAAGGATTTCAATGTTGCTTCAGACGGCACACTTGTGGAAGTGGGCATGAAAGACGGCATAATGGGCTGGGACAGAATGCTGCCCAAAATTGCGGCACGGGTTCCTGACGCACTGCTGGTTTTTGAAGGCATGAAAGATCTGCCCAACAGCCTGCGTATGTTCAAAGAACTGCTCCAGCAGTGCTGAGTGATGATTGAAATTCTTTTCCGGAGATATTGATGGCTTGTATCCTTATTGCAGAAGATGACAGAAACATGAGACTGCTTACTTCCGCAAGACTGTCGGACAAATACAATGTTCTCTGCGCCTGTGATGGTGTTGAGGCACTGGAGATAATCCGCAGGAATGTGGTTGATCTGATCATTTCTGATATCATGATGCCGAGAATGGATGGTTATGAACTGCTGAAAACCATCCGTCAGGAAGGATACACCACACCTTTTCTGATGCTGACGGCCATGGAGACTTCCAGTGCCATGGAAAAAGGTTACGAACTGGGCACCGATGAGTACATAACGAAACCCTTCAGCAGCGATGAACTTCAGTGGAGGGTCGCTGCACTTCTCAGACGCGCAAACATCACCGAGAACAAAAAAATCGTTATTGGCAGAACCACTGTTGATTCTGAAAAATATGCGGTCTACAACGATTCTGAATTCATTGAGCTTCCCAAAAAAGAATTTGATCTGCTTTTCAAACTGCTTTCCTATCCTTCCCAGATTTTCTCAAAGGAGCAGATCCGGGACAGCATCTGGGGGCCTCTGTCCGAAACAGGTGATGATACAGTCAAAACCCACATCAACAGAATCCGCAACAAAATGCAGGACATAACGGATTTTTCCATCGTTACCATAAAAGGTCTCGGTTACAAAGCAGAAATCACGAAGAAAGAATCCTGAAAGACATTCTCCGGATTTTTTTCCTGACTGAACGAAGGACTGACTTATGAAAATGAAAATCAGACCGCCCAACGTGGCACTTTTTTTGAAACGCGTTCTTCCCTACATCATGCTCCAGAGCATAATCATCATTGTGACACTGATAGGCTCCTACACTTTCATGACATGGATCACAGTCGGTGTCGCAGGAGTGGCAGACACAGTTTACCAGACACTCTATGAGATTCTGGGAACCGTCATTCTGATGATAATTATTCTTGTCCCGCTTAATACGATCTCTTACCGGAAACGTGCAAGAGAGATAGAGACTCTGTCAGAGGCGATAGGCAAGGTTGCCTGCGGTCATTACGAATACAGAATTGACACCAGCAGAAAAGAACCTATCACTCCTGTCTACGAGGACTTCAACAAAATGTGTGCCGAACTTGCGAGCACCCAGATTCTCCAGAACGATTTCATCAACAATTATTCCCATGAATTCAAGACGCCGATTGCTTCCATAAGCGGTTTCGCAAGTCTTCTGCTGGAAAAGGATCTTTCAAAAGAAGAGCAGACACAGTTTCTTGAGATTATCCGTGATGAATCAAACCGGCTTTCTGCCCTTGCGAAAAACACGATTCTTCTGTCCAAACTTTCCTCACAGCAGATTGTCTCAGAAGTGGAAGAATACAATCTTGATGAACAGCTCCGGCAGTGTTCGATAATCTGTTCGGCCCAATGGTCTGCAAAGAATCAGACTCTTTCAGCTGACCTTCCAGAAGTAAAAGTCAAGGCGAACAAGGAACTTCTGCAGCATCTCTGGCTCAACCTGATCGGAAACGCAAGCAAATACACACCTGAAGACGGAGAGATCACAGTCACGCTTGTTCAGGAAAAGCGGAATGTGACTGTCACAGTGAAAGACACAGGCGAAGGAATGTCAGACACAACACTCACAAATCTTTTCAGGCCTTATTTTCAGGGAGATTCCAGTCATTCAAGGCAAGGTCTGGGATTGGGCCTTTCCATTGCCCACAGAATCGTGGAACTTTTTCATGGTCAGATTTTTGTTGAGAGCAAGATCGGAGAAGGAAGTCAATTTATCATCACTCTTCCGATAGGAGTTCTCATCAAAAAAGATGAGCCTAAACCTGAAGAACACAACAAATTCACTTTCAATCTGCCTTTTGACCTCCAAAGTAAACTGAAGGTAAACAAATAGCTTCTGAAATTTACCATGGTTGAACCTTGCGGGTTTATTGTTATGCTCAGATTCAAATATAAGGAGAATCTGAACTATGCAGACTATCGAAGATCTCGGAACATATACATTTCCCGCAATGCTGGCCAACAGCGTGCGCAAATTTTCAGACAGACCCGCACTCAGCCTTGTGAACGGCGAGCCTATCACTTATTCCCAGCTGGAACAGAAATCAAAAGGTGTAAGCGCACTTCTTGAAAGTTTCGGACTCGGTCCCTTGAGCAAAGTCGCAATCTGGGGAATCGGACGGCCGGAATGGGGTGCCGCCTACCTTGGCATTGTAAACCGCAGAATGATTGCAGTTCCGCTGCTTCCCGACTTCTCAAAGAATGACATCAAGGGAATCCTGAATCATTGCGGTGTTGATGCAATGATTGTGGACAGAAAACTTTATGACAAAATCAAGGACCTGACTGAGGAACTTCCGCCGGTGATCATCAGACTGGAGGATTATTCAGTTATCGCAGGAACCCAGACAGTTTCCGTTTCACCGGAAAACCTTGCGCCTGTTACAGTTGAGGAAGAAGATACAGCTTCCATCATTTATACATCAGGAACAACAGGACGCCCAAAAGGTGTTGAACTTACCCACAAAAACCTTGTCTGGAATACAGTTGCAAACCGCTGCTGCCATGAAATCAAGGAAACTGACAAAGCTCTCTCATTCCTGCCTCTCAGCCACGTCTACGAGTTTACAATCGGTTTCTCAATGATGATTCTGAACGGAGCCAGTGTTTATTATCTTGGTACTCCGCCTGCAATCGGTGCGCTGCTTCCCGCATTCCAGAAAATCAGACCCACACTGGTTCTCTCTGTTCCCATGATTATGGAGAAAATCTACAAGAACAAGGTCCAGCCATCTCTGAACGCAATGAAACTTTATAAGATCAAGTTCCTCAGGAAGCTGCTCCACAGAATCGCAGGTCAGAAACTGATGAAGACTTTCGGCGGTCACATTGAATTCTTTGGAATCGGCGGTGCAAAACTGAATCCTGAGGTTGAGTCATTCCTGAAAGATGCTGATTTTCCCTATGCGATCGGTTACGGACTTACAGAAACTTCTCCGCTTATTGCCGGATGTGACAGTCACAAAGGAATTCCCGGAACTATCGGTCGTGTTGTCACCGGTGTCGATCTCCAGCTGATCAATGTAAGACCTGACACAGGAATCGGAGAGATTGTCGTAAAAGGCCCTAACGTAATGAAAGGTTATTACAAGGCTCCCGAACTTACGGCGGAAGTTTTCACAACAAAAGCTGATTCCTGCGGTGAAGGCTATCTTAAAACAGGTGACCTTGGAATCCTTACAGAATGCAAAGACGGTATGCGTCTCAGTCTCAGAGGCCGCTGCAAAAACATGATTCTTGGCCCCAACGGTGAGAACATTTATCCCGAAGATCTCGAATTCGTTCTGAATCAGCATCCGATGGTAAATGAATCCCTTGTTGTGGAAAACAATAACGGTCTTGTAGCTCTTGTCCAGGTGAACGAAGAACAGTTCGAACTGGAAGCAAAGAAACGGACTCAGCTCAAATTCCCTGACATCAAGGAATATGCGGAAGAATTCATGCGTGCAATTACAGAGCAGAAAGACCTGATTCTTAAAGAAATCCAGAACTTTGTGAACGGTCAGATCAACAGAAATTCACGGATTTCAGAAGTCCAGGTAATCAAAGAGTTTGAAAAAACTGCAAGCCAGAAAATCAAACGCTACCTTTACACCGCCTGATAAGTGCTGACATGCTTTTGGGAACTCCGCTCAAGATGACACGGATTGTATTGTCTTGCCTTCCTTCCGGTGATAAACTCAACTCATGAACACTTACTGCAATCCGATTATTCCAAAACGTGCCGATCCATGGGTTTACCGCCACACAGACGGCACATATTATTTTTCTGCAACTTATCCATCTTTTGACCGCATTGTTCTGCGTCACGCCGGATCGATCCAGTCTCTTGGCAATGCGCCGGAGACAACGGTGCTTTCACCGGAAGCCCTCGCCAAGTGGGGGCTTTATCCTCAGGTCTGGGCACCGGAACTGCATTATCTGCAGGACAGATGGTATCTTTTTTTTACAGCAAGTCCGCAGAAGACAAATGTGTGGACAATCCGTCAGTGGGTTGCCTGCTGTTCTGACATGGATCCCCTTTCCGGAAAATGGAATCTGTGCGGACAGGTTTCTCCTGATCAGAATGATGCTTTTTCTGTGGACGGCACTGTCTTTGAGTGCGGTGGAAACTGGTACTATGTGTGGAACCAGCATCAGCAGGTACCTTACGAACCGAAATACAAAGCTAGCCTTTACATTGCCCGTACTGATCCCGCAGGTGATTTTGTAAAACTCCTGTCAGAACGTGTTCTCATTGCAGAGCCTGGTTTCCTGCAGCCGGAAAATCCTCCTGCTGACGGAAAAACCCTTGAATGGGAACACAAAAAACACTGGGTCAACGAAGGTCCCGCAATCCTGAAACGGAACGGCCGCGTATTCATTGTGTATTCTGCCAGCGACTGTGACGAATCCTACTGTCTGGGGCTCCTTACTGCTGATGAGAAAGCTGATCTCCTGAATCCTGCTTCATGGAAAAAGTCTCCCGTGCCTGTTTTTTCAACTTCCGAAGCAAACGGAATTTACGGGCCCGGACACTGCTCTTTCACGAAAGAGGGTGATGATGATGTAATCTGTTACCATGCAAGAAATTACAAAGGACTTTTCCGGGATGACGAACACAAGGTTCCGGTTGATGAAGGGCTTTATGATCCTCACCGGGATTTCCGTGCCAAAGTTTTCACATGGAAAGAGGACGGAACCCCGGATTTTGGAGAACCTGTATAAGACTTCTACAGACTGACCGACACGGGAGCGCATCCTGGAGCGGTCAGTGTGAGTGCTGCTGACGGAGTGTTTCCCTTTCTGCATGCAACGTAGACAATCTGGCGGCCGCAATACAGACGGCGGTAATTTTCTGAATAAGCAGTGTTGTCTGCAAGGTCACCGTTTTCAATGCCGAGAAGTTCCGCGCCGCCGCTGACTGTGGCAGTTACCGGCCGGTCATCGGTGCAGACAGGATTGCCTGCTGAATCAACGCACACAACTTCAACCTGCACCAGTTTTTCTGAACCGGTTATGTTTCCGGACGGTAATTTCTGAGAGGCGCATTCATAGACTTCTGCTTTGAGGGCACAACCGCAACCGGTGGTCACCAGTGTGTCACAGAGATCTCCTGCTTTTGCACAGAGACTTCCTGCCTCAAAGGGAATGAATGCAGTAACAAAGCCTGTTTCCTCACTGCGGGCAAAAACTCCCGCTGATTTTCCGTTGACAAGCAGTTCCACTTCTTTATGACCGGTAAATACACGGACTTCAACAGTCTCACCGGGGTTGTAATTCCACAGAGGAGAAAACTCACCGTTCCATCTGGGCTGGTTTTCCTGAACATGTTTCGTTTTTTCACCGGAATCCAGCGCAGTAAAAATCTTTACCATCGGCTGATCATTCCACAGGGATTTCCGGAACCAGAATTCCGCTTTGTCAAAACCGGCAAGTGTCATAAGCCCGGCGGCGGAACCGTGAACGGGCCATCCGTAAGCTTCTCCAAGATAGTCAATTCCTGTCCACAGGAACTGGGAACTGATAAAATCGTTGTCTCGGACTGCCTTCCACTGACTGTAGTTATGTCCGTTCTCACTTCCCATGATCGGCAGGGAGGGGAAACGTCTGTGATCCTCATGGTACAAGTGTTCCTTGTAATTGTAGCCGATCACATCCACAGCCTCAAAAAGTCCTGTCTGAGAAGTAAGTTCCGGGAATGCGGAGGCCAGAGTCACCGGACGTGTCTCATCATGTTTCTTGACTTCAGCACTGAGTTTCTTTGCAAGAACTGTAAGCCGTTCCGTGTTCGGGCGGTTGGGATTGTACATCTTTTCTGCAGCCGGCTTGTTTTTGTCATTGTTTCCTGTCATTGATTCAAAAAGCGGGTGACAGTAAGGATCGTTTGGATAGTCAATTTCGTTTCCGATACTCCAGAGAATAATGCTTGGATGATTTCTGTCACGGCGTACAAAAGCCGCGATATCTTTGTCATACCACTGATGGAAGTCCTCAAAATATCCCTGATGGACCGGCGGATAGACATTGTGTCCCGTTGACCATTTGTTTTTAACGCCTTCCCATTCGTCAAAAGCTTCATCAATCACAAAAAATCCCATTGAATCGCAGAGATCATAAAGTTCCGGTTCATGGGGGTTGTGGCTCATGCGGATTGCGTTACAGCCGCATTCCTTAAGTTTTGCAAGACGCCGTTCCCAGACAACAGCCGGAACAGCGTTGCCGAAACAGCCTGCGTCTTCATGCAGACATACGCCTTTGAGTTTGCATGATTTTCCGTTGATGAAAAACCCTTTGTCCGCATCGAATACAAAGCTGCGTATTCCAACTTTGTATTCGATGCTGTCCTGTAAGCCCTCTGAGGAGAAGAGGGACGCACGCAGTGTATACAGAACCGGGTGTTCAGGAGACCAGAGCAAAGGAGATTCGAGGATGCCCTGAACTGAAACCGCAGAATCAGCAGTAGCAGGTGTTTCCTGAGAAAATACAGTTTCTTCGTCGGGAGAAATCAGTTCGTAAGAGACACGGACTTCTCCTGTCATGGCAGAATCAGCGCATGAGCCACTGATTTCTGAAGTGATGCTGATGACAGCCTCTTTCTCTGAGACAATGGGAGTATCAAAAGCAAGGCCGTCTTTTACAAAATGCAGCGATTCCTTAAGTTCAAGGCGGGCACCGCGTGTCATACCGCTTCCGGTGTACCAGCGGCTGTCTGCTATGTCAGGGTGGTTTACCTTTACAGCGATTTCATTGTGTCCGGCATGAAGAAGCCCGGTCACGTCAAAACTGAAAGGTGTGTAACCGTTTGCCCACTTTCCAAGATAATAACTGTTGCACCAGACCTGCGCATGTTTGTAAACGCCGTCAAAGCAGAGCAATCCGTTTTTGGCAGCCTGCTCTTCAGTCAGTTCAATGTGGCAGCGGTACCAGGCAATTCCTCCGGCAAGATAACCAGTGCCGCTGGAGCAGGATCTGTCAAAGGGCATGCCCACCGCCCAGTCGTGGGGAACTGTAACCGTCTGCCACACAGAATCATCGTAGCCACGGTTACAGGCTGCGTCATAGACACCGGTTCCTGTGACAAGACCTTCCACAGGCACGGACAAAGTGCTTCCGTTTTCGGGTTTGCCGAGAGAACAGGAGCCGTCAATATATTTAAACTTCCAGGATTTCAATTCAATGGATTTATCATTCATGGTCAACCTTCCGAATCATCAGTCTTTACTTTTTTGTTTTTTCGTTTTTCAAGAGTTGCGGACAGATCAGTTTCCGCCAGAATCACTTTTTTTTATCAGTTTTCTTCTATTTATAGGCAGAGTGTCGAGTTCAGGACTTTATGGACATTACGACAGGATAAAGATGTTTCGACTTCATTCACTTCGTTCATTCCGCTCAACATGACACTTCTCTCTTTCATTGCACTTTGTCATCACGTTCCCCGTGACACTTCTCTCTTTCATTGCACTTTGTCATCACGTTCCCCGTGACGCTTCTTTTCTTCAGCCACCTGAGATGGTGGTTTCGACAGTCTCAGGAACCGAAAGCGCCCCCTTGACTGTCTCCAGAGTGACATGAACCCGCAGTGGATTCATGTCATTCCTGTTCAGATTATCTGTAGACAGAATCAATCTGGCGCTGGATTTCAGCAATTACGTTTTCAATACCTGCTGCTTTGAGAGCTGCACGGAATTCTTTTACGATTGCTTCAGCGTTGTCAAACTTTCCGTAACAGATACGGGGCATGTAGTTTGCAAATACGTCGTTCATGTTGTCGATTTCTGAACGGATTGAATCAATCTCAAGAACCAGCTGTCCGTAAGGATAGTCGATCTTTGCAGCATCATAAGCTTTTACGATCTCATCGTACTGAGCCCATGCACGCTGTGAGTCACGGATCTCAAGATCATCGTTGCGTCCCCACCAGTAGTTTGTTGTGATTGCATCCAGATCGTTGTCGTAAGAAGCGGGTTTCTGGCGTGTTCCGTTGGGGAGAACTTCGTACTGAACACCTTCAATACCGTAGTTGAACAGGTTGTAGCATTCAGGATCGTTGCGGAGAAGGTCATAAACCATAAGAGCGCGTTCAGGGTTCTTTGATGCTGCTGACAGAGCCATTGCTCCGTGAGAGATTGAAAGTCCTGTCACGTTGCCGATTTCCTCACCGAACCAGAAGAATCCGACGTCTGAACCGGGCTGATCTTCTTCCATGCGGGGACGTACTGTTCCGTACCATGTCTCTGTGTGGTGCTGGTCACAGGCTGTCTGACCAAGATAGAACTCATCGCGGTTGGAGCTTGAGTTGTTGAGAACGTCTGTCTTCCATACACCTGCTGAATCCCAGTCTTTCATCAGTTTTGCAAACTCAACAAGTTCGTTTCCTGTGTAGTAAGGTGAGTAGATTTTGTACAGGTCGTTGCGTGAACCACCGAACAGGTCAACACCTACACCGTCAAGCTGAACATAGGGTGTGTGTGATGCAATGTATCCGAATGACATCTGGTTCTGCAGTGATTTTGCTGCATCGCTGTCCCACGGAATAACACCGGGTTTGTTTGCTTTTACCCATTTCAGGTAAGTTGTAAGCTGATCCCAGCTGTGTACGCCGTCTGCAAGACCTGCTTCTTTTGCCCAGTCACCGCGGTACATGAATCCGTGGTTTGTCCACTGTGCGTAGTTGTCTTCGGGCATGAAGTAGATGTCGCCGTCATATTTACACATATCCCAGTGTTCTTTTGAAACTGATTCCCATGTTTTGGGAGCATATTTTTTCAGCATGTCTTCGCTGAGTGCCATGAAAGCACCGTTCTTGCTGTTCGGCCATGCATCAAGCCAGTCTGTTGCTGTTCCGACCAGGTCTACAGTTCCGTCCATCTGAGCAAGTGTCAGATTGTATTTGGTCATGTAGTCTGTCCATTCGATGTAGTAAATCTCCAGTTCGGCATTTACTTTTTCTGTAAGGATGGCGTTGAGTTTTGCAAGCATTTTCTCTGTTGCGCCATTTGTGGGTTTGTCACCTGTTGTCATGTATTTGATGACAACATGCTGTGACAGATCGTCAGCTTTTTTTGCAGTATCCTTGCGACCACCTGCAAACATTACGCCTGCCATGCAGAGCAGTGCGCACAACACTGTAAGTGTTTTTTTCATATGAATCCTCCTGGTTTCATAACTATCTCTATAAACTTTGATTTTTAGAGACTCCATTTATTATCAAAAGCCCTTCCGGGACTTTTTTCCAATTATGTTTCCGTTTTGCCGCACAACTGTTTCCAAGAAGAAGCGCGGGTAGCAACAGCGCGGCAAAACTCCGTTTGTTGCCGCCGTCCATGGCGGCACATTTGTATCAGCCTTTAACAGCGCCTACAGTTATGCCGCTGATGAAGTATTTCTGTACGAAGGGGTACAGAAGGATGATCGGGCCGGTGGATACAACAGCGGTTGCCATCTTCAGAGTTTCCTGGGGAAAATCCTCGAAAGTCACGTATGAACTTGCGATGGAGTTTTTCAGGAAGGCAACACGGTTCACAGCCTCGTACAGGTTGTACTGCAGCGGTTTGTAAGTGACACGGCTGCTCAGGAACAATGAAGACTGATACCATTCGTTCCAGTAGCCCAATGCCAGGAAAAGTCCGATTGTTGCCAGAGCAGGTTTGAGCATGGGCAGAATCAGCTCTGCAAAAATCCTGAAGTCCCCTGCCCCGTCAATTTTTCCTGACTCGGTGATCTCATGGGGAACAGATTTCACAAAGTTCTTCATCAGGATTATCAGCCAGGGAGACATCATCAGCGGAAGAAGAACCGCAAGATAGCTGTCTTTCAGGTGATAGCTCTGTGTCATCAGCAGGTAATAGGGAGCAAGACCTGCAGAGAACAGACTTGTAAAGTAAATGAAGAAGGAGATTGCATTGCGGAAGGGGAAGTCCCGTCTCTGCAGCGCATAACCTGTCATTGCGATGATGAAAAGTCCGGCTGAGGTTCCGATCACAGTCAGAAGAATCGTCACCACATAAGAGCCGCCAATTGTTGAGCCGTGGGCAAAAATCGTTCTGTATGCCTCAAGAGTCGCGCCTTTCGGGAAAAGGGTAAAACCTGTCTGGCGGACAACTGCCTCCGTACTGAAAGAAGTTCCGATGATCAGCAGGAAAGGAACAACACAGAGGACCGCATAGATCGAGACAAGGACGTATGCCAGACGGCGGATGAAAAGATCTGATGCTGACGCACGCACTTTTTTCGGTGTAGTTTTTGTTTTCATGACAGATCTCCGTATCAGAACAATGAATAGTCAGGCTCAATGTGCTTGACCACGAAATTGCAGACCATAACCAGCACGAATCCCACGACAGACTGATACAGACCTACGGCACTTGCTGTGCTGAAGTTGAAGTCGTTCATGGTTGCGCGGTAAACGTATGTCTCGATGATGTCGGTAACCGGATAAAGCAGGGAGTTCTTTCCGACAATGTTGTAGAAAAGTCCGAAATTACCTTTGACAATGCCACCCATTGCGAACAGAAGCAAAATAACAACTGTAGGCTTGAGGCTCGGCAGGATGATGTAGCGGATGCGCTGGAATCCGTTTGCACCGTCTATCTCGGCGGCTTCACAGATTGAGGAATCAATTCCCATGATCGCGGCGAAATAAACGATTGAGTTGTAGCCGGTTTTCTGCCACAGGTTGATCAGCACAATAAGCCAGGGCCAGCATTTTGTCTCTGAGTAGGGAGCCCATTTCTCAAGTCCCATCTTTGTAAGCAGACTGTTCAGGAATCCGTAGTCGTAGTTGAAGATGTTGTAGACAAGAAGTCCGACAAGAACAGCTGAGATGAAGTAAGGCAGGAACATGACTGTCTGCGAGATCTTCTTGAACCAGTGGTTCCGGATCTCGTTGATCAGGATGGCCATGAAGATTGCCACAAAGTTTTCTGTGATGATGAATGCAAAATTGTACAGAACTGTGTTGCGGGTAAGCATCCACAGTTTTCCGGAAGTGAACAGGAACTTGAAGTTGTCCCAGCCCACAAATTTGCTTCCGAAGATACCCTTGCTGTAATTGTATTTTACAAAAGCCACATAAATTCCCGGCATCGGTGCATAACTGAATGCGATGAAAAACACAATTGCGGGAAGACACATCAGCAGCAGCGTGCGATAGCGAACCAGATTCTGGAAAAATCCGTTTCTGCGCAGCGGTCTGTTAAGCTGGACTGATGTTTCACTTGTTTGATTTTTTGAAACCGTTTTCATATTCCTGATTATAAAGGCGCAAATTCAGAATTGTCAAACGAAATTTTACAAATTTTTTCAAAACTTTGTAATTCCTTGCTATATTGCAATTTACAAACACTTCAAATTTTCTCTTGGTTGAAAAAGTCAATCAACCATGCCAAACTTTTCCACAAAAAACCGGCTAAAAATGTGAAAAAACCTCCAAAATCTTTGAAAACGTTTTCATTTTTCGATTTTTCATGAATCACCTAAGTGAGCCAGAATTTACCTATTTCTCAGAAACCACTGAAAATCAAGCCGAAATCATCAGTCTTGACGGTTGCAGTTTTGTCTGATAAAGTCTTGTGAAAGCGGTTTCTTCCGTAAGCACTTTTATAACCTGAAATTCCAGTTTCAGCCCTTCACAAGGGTCAGGTTTACGGAAAGAAAACGCAATTGAGTCTTCAAGGCAAAACCATGGCAGCAAATTACGACATAACGATATATGACATTGCACAGGAAGCTGGCGTCTCAGTGGCTACAGTTTCCAGAGTTCTTACAGGCAAAGCGAAAGTTTCTGCGGAAAAGAAACAGCGTATTGAGGAAGTGATCAGGAAATACGATTTCCAGCCCAACTCAATGGCGCGGAACCTGAGCAGCACCCGCACATCCACCATCGGTTTTCTTACGGCAGACATCAGAAACCCCTACTATTCCCGTGTGGCCGTTGAATGCGAGCAGGTTGCCACAGAACGGGGCTACTCGCTCCTCATCTGTAATTCCTTCAGCAGACTTGACATGGAACAGGAACTGCTGAACCGCCTTGAACAGCAGCGGGTGGATTCAGTCATACTCATCGGCGGCAGCGTGGACTCAATCATGGTGAACGAGGATTTTGCCGACCGGGTTAACAGACTCTGCGACCGCATGCCCGTTGTTGTGGCCGGCCAGATGGAAGGAACGGACTGTCTTTCGGTCCGCATTGACCAGGCAAAGGCAATGTCCCAGGTCATGGATTACCTTCTGGAACTTGGACACCGCCACATAGTGCTTGCCGGCGGACGGGGCGATGTACGTGGAACAGCGGAAAAACGTCTCCGCTTCAAGCAGATGCTGCACAGAGCGGGCATTCCCTTCAAAGACGACTACATTGTGGAGGAATCCCATTACGATGCGGACGGTGGTTATGCCTGCATGCAGAAGATTTTCCAGCAGGAAAAACTGCCATCCGTGATTATTGCCATAAACGACTTTACAGCTGCCGGAATTGTGCGCGCCCTTACGGAAAAAGGACTTTCCGTGCCAAAGGACATCTCGGTGATCAGTTTCGACAACACATTCATATCCCAGGTCACATCCCCGCTGCTCACCAGCGTGGACTACAATTACGAAGACTTCGGAAGAAAAATCGTGACCACAGCCATTGACGCCATCGAGAAAAAAGCCGTCCAGCTGGTGCCCGTCAAAGTGGAGCCGACCCTTGTCATCCGTAATTCCTGCGCCAGAGTGAACCCGGACCCGAAACCCGCGGAATGATCACAGCGGCCTGGCAGAAAAGGGAATACACCGCGACCTTTCCCAGAAAAAACTCCAGGATCCGACGGACAGCCGGAATCATCAGGGATCTCAGGTTTTTATGAGGCGAACCTGCCAGCAGTACGGGGGCTTTTCAGGGTTCCGGCGTCAAAGCGCCTCCAAAGCCGCAGAAACCGCGGCTTCTGCTCCGCAGCCCTTACAATCCCGCGCCGCCTTGTTGGCAAGGTGGAAAAGTGCATTCATTCCTCTGTAACAAAATCAAGATAATTGTCTCTGGTAATTACAGAGAAAGGAATTTCAGGATAATTATTGGAAAATGTCAGCGGACATTTTACATTTGTCTTTCTGGGATTATATTTGAATTCATAGGCTGAAAATTTTCCGTCAATCTCTTCAATAAAATCAACTTCCTGTTTTTGAGTTGTACGCCAGAAATAATATTTCGCCTTCCTGTTATGAAAAGCATTGTTTTTTACCCGCTCACTGATCAGAAAATTCTCCCAGATCATGCCGATATCTGTCCGCAGATCATAGGAAGAAAAATTTGAGATCACCGCATTTCTTACACCGTTATCATAAAAATATATTTTAATGCTCTTTTTCAGTTCATTGCGGACATTGCGGCTGTAAGAATGAAGGTGAAAAATAACATAAGCCTTTTCCAATAAATCCACATATTTTTGAACGGTCAGACTGTCAATTCCCAGAAGATTTCCAAGTTCATTAAACGATACTTCACTTCCAATCTGCAATGCCAATGCCTGGATCAGTTTTTCGATTATCGCCGGCTTCCTGATATCCTGAAATTCAAAGACATCTTTATAAAGATAACTTGAAACAATGCTCGAAAGTATTTCCTTTTCTTCACCAGGATTATTCACCACATCAGGATAAAAACCAAAAATCAGTCTGTTTTCCAGCAGTTTCATTTCTTCCAGCATGGAAAAATTGTGGACAAGCTCATTTGTGGAAAATGGGAAAAGATTATATTCAAACTTTCGTCCGGTTAACGATTCGTTTATTGTATCAGACAGTTCCAAAGCAGAAGAACCAGTTACTGCAAACTGGACATCAGGAAAACTGTCATGCAGGATTTTTAATTTGAGTCCTATATTCTGAACACGCTGAGCTTCATCAATGACAATAAATTTTGAATTTCCAACGAAAGATTTCAGACGTGCAGAAGATTCTTCGGCAAGAATATTTCTTACATCAACTTCGTCACAATTCCAATATTGAACCGAATTCTCAGCCCCGGATTCAGAAAGAAGTTTCCGTAAAAGTGTAGTTTTTCCAACCTGTCTGGGCCCGATCAACATCAGGACCTTTCCTTTTCCAAGTTTCTGGGAAAGAATACCCTGCAGATCCCGTTTAATTTCACTCATATCCTTATGATAAGTGATTTCCCCCAGTCTAATCAAGAAATATTATAATATTTCCTGAATATATTCGAAAAATATTATAATATTTCTTGATTAGAAAAATTTTGCTACCGTTCACACCCATTTCCTGCAAAAAAACCAGACCTTATTGTATCTGTTAACATTTAAACGCTATAATCCTGCTGATGGGCTCACTGCAGTGCATCCGCAGACTGGATTCTCCCAATCCGTGAATCGCTGCTGACGCTGAGTCCCTGATAGGAGAAATATGAAAAAGTTTTTGCTGCTGGTGACGTTTATTCTGGTTTTAGGCGCAGAGTGTTTTGCGGATATTGCAGGAAGCAGATTCAAGATCACTGAATCAGTGAAAGAATTCGATGTGATGTATTATCTCACCCAAGACATGCAGATTGCTGATAATCCGGATAATAACGATGTGGGGATAACACAGACTTTTACGATCAATAAAAAAGGAATATCAGGAGAAGTCCGTTACTCACTTTTTACAGACTGCGAAAAAGATGACAGCGATCTTTCACTTCAGTATGCAATGATGGTTTACATGTGTCTGAACAACATCGCAGGATTTGAGGTTCCATCCAGTTACATCAGCGTTTTCAGAAATGAGGATGTGGCCGCTGAGTTCAACGGTGATTTTGGCTGCTCAGTTCTGTTACAGGATTGTATATCAGAATATGCCGATGGATTTAAATACATGATGGTTGAATTCTTCTACAAATATCAGCAGGGTCTTGTGATGCGGACTTTTCTCTTCAATGAGCTGGATTTTCTCGGTCTGACTGTGGACGGTTCAATCTTAGCTGACGGCCCCTGGTACTCCAATTACCATACCTTCAGATTCATGGAAAGAGACAGCTCCGGAAAGTACATTGTGAAGTAAAACAGGGAAAAAAAGCCAGTTATTTTTTATCGGGATTATCCCCTCTCGGACAGAATCTAAATCAATTTATAAAAATACTACCAGTTAGCCAGCGACTGGCAAAAACACCCGCAAGGCGGAATGCAAGTTTCAACGCTTTCTATCTGCGGTACAGGGAATTTGACCTGGCATTCAACACCAATCTGGCAGCCTTTTATCATTTATCCGCCGGACATCCCTGTGCACAGCTGGAAGTTGACGGAACTGATTATGTCTCCTACGATATGTAGCAGAATGAAACTGAAAATGCAGCCCGCACCGCTCAAGACATTGCGCAGCGGGGAAAACGATCAGAAGCCTTGTGCAAAATGTTTGTGAAGGGCTGATGATTTTTCATACCTGACTTTTCTACAGTAAAAGATTTTTATATAATGAACTGAAACATAGTGTATAATCGTCCTGAAAAATCTGGAGGTAAATATGGCAATAGACATGTTGGTAGAACAAATTCGCACAATGCCTCAAGAATGTCTGGTTGAAGTTCAGAATTATGTTGATTATGTCTTATATCGTTATAACCAGACTTATAAAAAAGAGAATGATAATCTGTCAAAGCATTTTGGTTCTGTAAAATTTCATCGTGACGCGATGGAAATACAAAAGGAAATGCGGGATGAATGGAATTGATTTTCTTGCTGACACAAATGCACTGATTTATTTTCTCGAAGGGAATTCCTGTATGTTGCCGTATGCAACAAAATTACTGGGATATTCAATTATTTCTGAAATGGAACTTTTATCTTTTTCAGGAATTACACAAGAAGAAGAAATTGGTGTAAAAACATTACTTACAGATTGTACAGAATTTCAAATAACAGAAGAAATCAAGAATAAGACAATAGAAATCCGAAGAAAGTATAAAACAAAACTCCCAGATGCCATTGTAGCATCAACCGCAATTGTAAATAATTTGCCTTTGATTTCTGCTGACAAAGGCTTTAACCGGATTTCAGAATTAAACCTGATTTCGATTGATCCCGTTATGAACTGAAAATGCAGCCCGCACCGCTCAAGACATTGCGCAGCGGGGAAGCCGCAGAAAAAGGAGAACACAATGCCACACATCAATATCAAATGTTATCCGGGCCGTTCAGAGGAACAGAAAAAACAGCTTGCCGAAAAAATCACGCAGGACATTGTCGAGATTTTCGGCACAAAGGAATCCAGCGTTTCAGTTGCCATTGAAGATGTGCTTCCGGAAAACTGGACTTCGGATGTTGTTGAGAAAGAAGTGATTCCTCAGCGTGACTTCCTGTATAAAAAACCGGGTTATCTGAAAGACTGAGACAGAATCACCTTGAATCGCAGACTTTCATTAAACGCAGACCATCTGAAGCTGATAGCCATCATTGCAATGACAATTGATCATGCAGTTGATTTAGCAGCGCCGAACTTTTCACCGGAGCCTTACGCAGTGGCAATGCATGTTATCGGAAGGCTCACCGCTCCCATTATGTGGTTCTTTGTCAGTGAAGGTCTGTTTTATACCCACAGTATAAAAAAATACATGCTCCGGATGGGAATTTCTGCAGTCATCTCACATTTTGCCTACTGCTTTGCCTTCGGAATTCCCTTCATTCCCTTCAGGAACGGAATATTCAATCAGACAAGTGTGATGTATCCGCTTTTTATTGCGGTTCTGGTCCACTGGCTTAAAAGTGATGAGGTGAAACTTAGTGACTGGATCAAGAGAATCCTGATCTTTATTCTGGTCTGGAGCGCATTCTTTGCGGACTGGTCCTGCATTGCTGTTCTTGCAATCCTTGGAATGCACAGGAGACGTGGAAATATCGAAGCTCAGATGCTGGTGATGATCCCCTGTGTTGCAGTTTATGGAATCGTTTCCTACTTCTTTGTAAGCAGAGTCTATGCACTGATTCTGACAGGTGTTGTTCTTGTTTACCCGCTCCTGAAACTATATAACGGAGAAAAAGGAAAATTCGGCTGGATGAAGTGGTTCTTCTATGTTTATTATCCCCTTCATCTTGCTGCAATCGGTATTCTCAGACTCATTATGTATGGGAATGTAAGTCTGCTGTCATTTTAAGACAGAAAAATCAAAGAGATTGTGAAAATAAAAAAGTATTCCGCTGTTTTTGCCGCACTGCTCCTGATCAGTTCCGCAATGCTTCATTCCGCCGGGGATTAAACCTACATTCCAGTGGACATTGAGGAAGAAATCAAGAGAACCAAGGATTTTACGGGGCACTTTACAGATTCGGCTACCCGAATCACCTCGATGTTCTGTTCCTGGGCAGGAATAAATGATGATCCCACTTTTTTTGACACGGAAAATGTCCAGTACCGGCTGCTGCGGAATCTTGTCTATGCCCGCCACGGATACATTTTCAGAAGCGAGGATCTGCGCGCAGTCTTCAGCCGGTTCACCTGGTACGAGCCAAATCCGGATTTCTCAGAATCCATGCTTTCCGGGCCGAAAAAGAATACGACCAGAAAATCCTGAAAAAAGAAGCGGAATTCAAAGCGAACTGAACACGCTGTAAGTGCGCCCCGGACCGCCTTTTGTCATGTTGAACGGAACAAACGCAGTGAGTGCAGCCGAAACAAAGCCAATCGCGTCAATGTAATCCTGAGCAATAAAAAACGAAGTTTTTTGTCGAAGAATCTTTAATCAGCATCAAAGACGCTTAAAGTTTCTACTAAAAAACTGCTGCAAGCAGAAGAACTCAGAGCTTACGCCCTGAAATTCCTCTGCCTGCTACAACTAGTTCAAACTACGTTAATCAGCTTGCGACTGAGGCTCTTATTCTTGGTAGTTGTAGTTAATTACCCAAGTAGTTGGAACTCCTTTGTTCCAATTAGAACCTTTTGTAATTGCGTCCCACTGTGTTGATGTTCCTTTGTAGTTGATTGATGTAAGACTTGAACAATCACGGAAAGCCTCTTTACCAATTGAAGTAATAGAATCAGGGATTGTTACTGATGTTAGACTTGTACAATAACTGAAAGCATAGTCACCAATTGAAGTAACTGAATCAGGAATTGTTACTGATGTAAGACTTGTACAATTTTTGAAAGCATACTTACCAATTGAAGTAACGGAATCAGGAATTGTCACTGATGTAAGACTTGTACAATAATTGAAAG
Organism: Treponemataceae bacterium; assembly: GCA_045599005.1. Classification (GTDB taxonomy): domain Bacteria; phylum Spirochaetota; class Spirochaetia; order Treponematales; family Treponemataceae; genus Treponema_I. Next base: position 102,079 of record JAZRVF010000022.1, on the reverse strand, counting down.
CACTGATACCAATTGAAGTAACAGAATCAGGGATTGTTACTGATGTTAGACTTGTACAATCACTGAAAGCACCGTCTCCAATTGTAGTAACAGAATCAGGAATTGTTACTGATGTTAGACTTCTACAACCATAGAAAGCAAAATCATAAATTACAGTAACTGAATTAGGTATTGTTACTGATCTAAGACTTGCACAATCTTCGAAAGCACTGCTACCAATTGAAGTAACAGAATCAGGGATTGTTACTGATGTAAGACTTGTACAACCACTGAAAGCATTGCCACCAATTGAAGTAACAGAATCAGATAACGTAAGCTCAACATACTTCTTAGGGTTTGCCGTTAACGCTTCTTTTACATCAGTAGTTAAATCCGTAAGACTAATCTTGTAAGGATTACCAACTGTGTTATCTGCAAGGCTTGCTAAATACCCGTTCAATTCCGAACTCGACAGAAGAACAAACAGTTTTTCAACTGCCTCTGTCTTAGTCTGTCCACAAACATTACAGGTAAACGTTTCTACACCTTCTTCAATTGCTGTCGGCACTTTTGTCACAATCCATTCATCCCAGCTGTGTTCTGCTTCCGCAGTTTTAACCCCACCACAGCAAGCATAAGTCTCTTTGTGGGTTGTTGCTGTCTTTGTCCAGGTTGTAGCTGTTCCTGTATGATTAGAAGGATCCAATCCACCTTCGATTGAGGCAACTGGATTTCCACCTTCATCAAGTTTCACTTCGCAGGTTGATTTTGCGCAGTCGTAGTATGCGATTGTGCCTTTTGTTACGCAAGTTCCGGCCACAGCTGCATGGAATGTGCCCTTTGCGTGAACATGATCAAGTTTTACAAGTGTTTCTGTCACCTTGTAATGGCAGATTGAACACTCTTTTTCTCTTAAGCCTTCAGACTCTTCTGTCGGCTGAGTTGTGACTGTCCACGCACCAAAAACATGTTCCGCCTTGTCCTTCACCTGATCCCTGTGTCCGCATGTTGCCTCATGCCAGTGACAGGTTGGGTTACTGGTGTAAGTGGCAGCGAATGTGTGTTCGTGCCTGTTGTGCGGACTCGGGCAGCCGACAATCCCCAATACAAAAGCTCCCACAAGCAGCACTTCTGCAACTTTTTTCAAAATACTTTTCATTGTATTCCTCCATTTTGAATAATCCGGTTTAGATTTTCTCAACCGACGTTTTGGTTTAAAACAAAAAAAGCATCCCGCCGCACATTAAAACGCGCGACAAAATGCCTTATTATTTCCGTTGTTTATGAATCCTGACAAAAAACTGTTATCATCCGGCGAGACTTTGCAGAGCAAAATCCCGACGAGCAAACGAGCAAACGAGCAAACGAGCAAACGAAACTACTTTTTGATAAAACTTTTGTCAACATTTGAAATAATTGTAACATGGGTTTTTAAATTTTACCATTACAACTTTTTTACATTTGTCAAAAAACATCTTCCCGCCCCCAAACGTATCTGTGGAAATCCACCTGCTACCAGTGCAAAAAAAATGGGCAGAGGCGCAGCCAGGGTTCTGACCGCTGCCGAAATCGACGCGCGCAGCGCTAGCTTCGGCACTGGGCAGGTTCCTGGCGAGAGCCTCCCGCCCCCAAGCGTTCCTGTGGAAATCCACCTGTTACCAGTGCAAAAAAAATGGGCAGAGGCGCAGCTGAAGTCCCGGCAAAAACACAATCGCGGCTTGCTGCGCTGTGGCTTTTGACAGACTTCGGCGAAAGCCTCTCGCACATAAAGCGTACCTGTGGAAATCCATCTGCTACCAGTGCAAAAAAATGGGCAGAGGCGCAGCCAGGGTCCTGACCGCTGCCGAAATCGACGCGCGCAGCGCTAGCTTCGGAACCGGGCAGGTTCCTGGCGAGAGCCTCCCGCCCCCAAGCGTTCCTGTGAAATTCACAACCAACCAGCATAAAAATTGGGCAGAGGCGCAGCCAGGGTTCTGACCGCTGCCGAAATCGCGCGCGCAGCGCTAGCTTCGGAACCGGGCAGGTTCCTGGCGAGAGCCTCTCGCACACAAGCGTACCTGTGGAAATCACAACCTACCAGTGCACAAAAAATGGGCAGAGGCGCAGCTGAAGTCTCGGCAAAAACACAATCGCAGCTTGCTGCGCTGTGGCTTTTGACAGACTTCGGCGAAAGCCTCTCGCCCCCCAAGCGTACCTGTGGAAATTCACAACCAACCAGCGTAAAAAATGGGCAGAGGCGCAGCCAGGGTTCTGACCGCTGCCGAAATCGACGCGCGCAGCGCTAGCTTCGGCACCGGGCAGGTTCCTGGTGAGAGCCTCTGCCCATTTTTTTCAACACTTAACAACAATTTCCACAGGACAGTGATCACTCCCTAAGACCTCCCCGCAGATCCTGCAGCTTTCCACCCGCTCCATAAGCCGGCTGTTCACATTTGTGTAATCAATCCGCCAGCCCACATTCTTTTCCCGCGCATGGAAACGGTAACTCCACCAGCTGTATTGCCCCGGCTCAGTGCAGAAATGACGGAACACATCCGTATAACCGGCCGCCAGGAACCTGTCCATCCAGGCACGCTCTTCAGGCAGATAACCGGGATTTTTCTCGTTTGTCTTAGGATTCGCCAGATCAATAGGTCTGTGGGCAATGTTGTAATCACCGCAGAGCACGATGTCATAACCCTCAGCAACCAGAGCATCCAGTTTCTCAAGCATCGCATCGCAGAAAGCAAGCTTATAGTCAAGCCGCGCGCCCCCATCCTGACTGTTGGGAAAATAGGCGCTTATCACCACCAGAGTGCCGAAAAAAGCCATAAGCACACGGCCTTCACTGTCAAAACGCGGGTCACCCAAAACTTCCACCCTGTCAGGAGCAGTTTTCGTATAGATCGCAGTCCCTGAATACCCTGCCTTTTCCGCACTTGCCCAGTAAGCGGTGTAGCCCCCAGGAGCAGTCAGCGATTCATCCAGCTGTTCCGGACGGGCCTTCGTCTCCTGAATGCAGACCACATCAGCCCCGCACCCTGCCAGCCACTCGCAGAAGCCTTTCCTCTGAACCGCACGGATTCCATTCACATTCCAAGTCAAAATCTTCATGAGCCGAGTATAAAAGTGATTGCCGGAAAATTCAATTTCCTGTTTTCAAATCAGGAAAACTGGAGTAATATGGCAAAGTGAACGAAAGCCAACTTTCAATGTTCGGACGCAAAATCTTTTTTGTGGATCCGGCGTACAACATCACTTCAATGCTTGTACCGCGACTTGCCGATCTTGAGTACGAAGTATACATCCTCACCTCCGCTGCCGAAATCTCTGCCGTTCTTGAACTTTACCCACTTTCAATGTGTTTCATTAATGCAGAAGCCGAAAAATCCGTCAGCGAATGGATGAATTTTGTTCACGAAATCAAGTCCCAGGAACGGTTCTCAAACGTGATTTTCGGCGCAATGGCAAGAAGTCTCCGCAAATCCGAGAAAGAAAGCCTTTCCGTAAACACGGATTTTCAGGGCGGTTACCTGAATTACTCACCGGACATGGACGACCTTACCCACCGTTTCGTGATGATTTTTGAAAGTTTCGGGGCAAAGGGACGGAGACGTTACGTCCGCGCAGACTGCACCAAAGATCCCAACGTTTTTGCAAGGTGCACACTCAATGGCCAGAAATACCTCTTCAACCTGCAGAACATCAGCACAGTGGGAGTCTCCTGCTATCTGCCCCTTTCATCAGCCAACGATTTTCCGCCGAACACACTTCTCAAAGATTTCACGCTGCTTCTCCACGGAATCGAGCTGATTGTCGGAGGTGCCGTAATCACCACCAAAGTTGATGCAGACCGGCTCTTACTTGTTCTGCTTTTCATGCGCGGAATGACAACTTCCATAAAAAACGTGATACGTGAATACATAAGCAACACAAATCAGCATGCAATGGATCAGCTGATTTCACAGACCCGTGCACAGACAGAAAAAGACAAAGGAAATACATTCTGATGGATTTTGAAAATTATCTGATGTCACATTCTCTCAAATGGCAGAAACGAATCCTTTCCATTTTTTTCATGATCGCAGGAATGATGCTTCTGTCCGAAATCGCGATTTTTTTCGTATTCCTCTTCTCAGAAACCCTTGATGTATCTTACACGGAATACATCGCTCTGCGTATTGTCCTTCCGATGGTCATAAATTATTCCGTCCTTTTCACGGTCAGGAACATTGTCAATGACAAAAACCGGTCATTCAAGGACAAAGAAATTGCGGTCGCAGTCCTCACACTGGTAGTAAGTTCCACTCCCGCAATTTTCCACAATTATTTCCGCATTTTCATGGTTTCATTCATCCTGCCCTTTCTCCTTAACAGCATATTCGGTGACCCGAAACTGCTGAAGAGACTGATTGCGCCCATGGTTCCGCTGATGCTGATAGCCTTTGTCACCATGTGGCTGGACAAATCTTCCGTAAACAAGGCAGAAGTCGGTCTCAACATTTTCTGTACCATAGTCTTTGTCTTCACAACCTATTCTTTTTCCAAAAGGCTTGTTAAAGGACAAGCTGAGAACCTAAGGCACATTGTGGACAGCTATAAACGACAGGAAGAACTGATCCAGGAACTGAAGATTGAACCGCTTACCCATCTTTATAACCGCGCCGCATATAAAGAAACCGTTGAGAAACTCTGCCGGCGGGCATCAGCAAGCGAAAACGAGAACAGTCCGGTTGCTGCGATAATTGACCTTGATCACTTCAAGAATGTGAACGACACTTACGGGCATCTTGCAGGAGACCAGATTCTGGTGAAAATTGCGGACATCATCAGAAACAGTATGGGAAGTTCCCGCAATGCCTTCCGTTATGGCGGCGAAGAGTTCGTGCTCTTTTTTGAAAACTGTCCGGAAGATGCGGTCCACGAAAAAATCTCCGGAATTCTCCGCGAATATTCCGCAACCCGGTTTGACTTTGCGCCGGAAGCCAGTTTTACTTTCAGTGCGGGAATCTGTTCCTACAGACCCGGTTTTACCGCCGAAGAATGGTTCAACAAGGCAGACGAGTTTCTCTACAAGGCAAAGACTTCAGGCCGCAACCGCATAGAGCGATAACCCCCAGACTTGCCAAGGATGTCACCCTGAGTATGTCATCCTGAGCACAAGGGCGTTGTCATCATGAGCATTGAAAAACAAGTTTTTCTGTCGAAGGATCTTTTACGCTGCACCCCCGCGAGGACACTTTTTCAGGAACTGGAAATTGGAATTATGAAATACGACACGAAAATCATCGCACTTGATCTTGACGACACGCTGCTCAAAGCGGATCTGTCAATATCTGATCACACTGTGAACACCTTGCAGAAAGCTGCCGACCGGGGGATTTACATTGTCCTCTGTTCCGGGCGCACAAACAGAGCGATTTTTCCCCATGTAAAGCGGATCGGCATGGAAAACCGTCCCGAAGGCCGCTTCATGATCGCGGAAAACGGCGCCGCAATCTACGACATGAGTGCAGACCAGTGCATTTATCAGCGTTTTGTTGACCCGGAAATTCTTGTGGAAGCGGCACATGTTTCCCTTGCAGAAGGACTGACCTGTGAAGTTTACAGCGTGGACACGATTTATACGCCTTTGACGACCGAATGGGTTCATCAGGATGTGAAACTGAGCGGACTGAAAATAGAAAACCCGACCGATTATGACAGTTTTCTCCGGGCCCGCAAAAGTTTCAAGATGATTATTCCGGGAGAACCTGAAAAAATCTCAGCACTGGAACCGGTCATGCGGAACAAGTTCGGAAACCGCTGCGTTGTTTTTACAAGCAAACCCTATTTTCTGGAGATTCTCCCGCCCGAAAGCGGCAAAGGCGAGGCGCTGGAATGGCTCTGCGACAGTCTGAAAATTCCCCGCGAAAATGCAATGGCTTTCGGAGACAGCATGAACGACGAATCCATGATCCGCTATGCAGGACACAGCGTCGCAATGGTCAACGGACTGGATGCGATAAAGACACAGGCCGCCCACATCACTGACTTTACCAATGATCAGGACGGAGTAGCCCGCTTTATAGAAGATTACGTACTCTGACAAAAAAAAATGGGCAGAAACCTTCGCCGTGAACCTGTCAAAAGCCACAGCGCAACAAGTTGCGATTGTGTTTTTGCCAGAACCCCGACTTCGGTCTCTGTCCATTTTTTAAAGTTTCTATTCCGCCTTGCGCGTGTAGCGACGATATCTAGCGGTTTTGGCAGTCGCGGAGTGACTGGCTATTACAGCAGTTTTATCAGCCAGGCGGAATCCTCGGAGTGCACTTTCACAAGGCCGCGCTTTTCAGCCTCCAAGGCAAGACGCTTGAACTGCGTGTAGCCGAAACTCCGGGAATTCACTTTAGGCGCCACCTGGGAAAAATCAATGTAGCCCTTCTCGTCCCAGCTTTTCTCAAGATCCTTTATCACAGCGCACAGCTTCTTGAACACCGGCGGCAGTTCCACAGACGTGTTTCCTTCAATCATCAGCTTTGTGTTGTCACCGGGAACAAAACGGACGCCGGTATGCTTCTCGGCTTCCCGCACAAAATTCTTCCAGCTTGAGAATCCAAGTTTCTCTTCGTCAAAATCCGGATTCAGCAGTTTTATGCGGGTTTTCACGCTTCCGGAACTTGCTGCTTCGGAACGGCCGCTTTTTGTCATTGTGGCGACAGTTTCCTCAAGCAGAGCAAAAGCCGCCTCCGAACTCAGTTCCGTGCTTCCGGCGCCAGTGTCATCCCCGGATTCAGCAGGAATCGCATCCTCAATTATGTCGCGGTAATCAGTGTATTCATCAGCCATGGAAACCAGATCAACAGAAGCGTTCTTCGCATCACAGATTATCCGTATGCTTTTTCCGGCACGGGTCAGTTCCATGAGCAGAGGCCTGAAATCCGCGTCACCGGTCAGAAGAGTGTAATGCTCAATGTTCGGATAATGGTTCAGAATGTTAAGTCCGTGAGTCACCATTGAAATATCCGCCGTGTTTTTTACGCCGCTGATGTGCGGAGTGTGGATCATCTCAAAATTATGTTTTGCGAATTCCTCGCATTTTTCCCTGGGCTTGTGCATTGTCCAGTCGGCAAAAGCAAGAGCGTAGGCAATCTTGTAATCTTCCTCAATCTGTTCGATGATTGATCCGGTCTGTTTGGGCGCAACATTCTCCACGTCCCAGAGTACTGCGGTAAGCGGTTTTCTCTTCATGCTCAGTTTCCTTAAAAAAATCTCGATCGGTCCGCACCGGCGAACAGTTCATAACGGCGCTGTTTCTGCCATCTGGCTTTATTCTACATCAATTTTGCCTGATGCGCATATTTTCTTCATTTCAATTGAATTTTTCAAAGATTGTCTGCATAATTTTTTCCGGGGAATTGATTCATGCAGAAACTTTTTGACGATACAAGGCTTCTGGACGAAGCTTCGCGGATTAAATACGGGCTTTCAGAAGACATCATGATGGAAAACGCAGCCATTGCGCTGGAAAAAGAAGTGGTTTCGCGGGAGACTGATTCCATGAATGTGTGGATTGTCTGCGGCAGTGGAAACAACGGTGCAGACGGTTATGCGCTGGCCCGCCGGCTTTCAGGAAAAGGTAAATGCCGTCTTACAGTGCTTGCAGTTCTTCCACCAAAATCCCCCATGTGCCGCCTTCAGCATGACAGGGCACTCCGAGCCGGTGTCACAATTCTAGAAAGCGAGAAAAGCGCCCAACTGATTCTTGCAGCAAGCGGAAAAACTTTTCCTTCAAATGACACATACAGCCCCATGTCAGACAAAGGCATTTCTGTGTCCGCCCCGGATACCCTGGTGGAATGCATTTTCGGAAGCGGCTTTCACGGACAGGTTGCCCCGCAGCTTCAGGAGCTTATTGCCGCACTCAGCAGAACCGGCGCATACCGCATTGCCTGTGACATGCCCTCTCCCGGTTTTACGGCGGATAAAACAGTGACCATGGGCGCGCTGAAAACCGCTCTTTACACTGATTCCGCAAAAGACAATGCAGGCGAAATTCTCTGCGCCGATCTGGGAATCAGCCGGAGTCTTTTTGAGAACGCCTCAGATTCTGTAACACCGGCGGCAATGCTTCTGGAAGAAAGTGATCTGCGGCTTCCTGTCCGCACAAAACAGAATGTACACAAAGGAACTTTCGGCCATGCAGTTGCAGTCCGCGGTGAAAAACCGGGAGCCGCAATCATGGCCGGTATGAGCGCACTCAGTTTCGGCGCCGGCCTTGCCACACTTGTTGCCGCAGACAGTGCCCCTGTCACTCAAGAAGGTGAGCTTCCCGTGTACTGCCCGCCGGAACTGATGCAGAGCACCCTTTTTCCTGACAACACAACCGCAGTGGCTCTGGGCATGGGCTTCGGACGGAGTGGACAGGCCCGGAAAAACGCCCGTACTCTGCTGGACTTTTTGGCCGCAGAAAAATCTTCCCTGCCGGTGCTGCTTGACGCGGATCTTTTCTACATGGAAGAAACTGCCTCTTTTCTTGAGAAACGGTCAGAATCGGTTGGCATTAATCTTGTGCTTACGCCCCACCCTAAAGAATTCGCCGCACTTCTTGAGATCTGCGGTCTCGGCACTTATTCAGTTCCGGAAGCTGTGCAGAACCGCATGGAACTTTCCGCCTCATTCTGCAGCAAGTTTCCCTGTGCCGCGCTCCTGGTGAAAGGTGCCAATCCGCTCATCAGTTTCTGCCAAACACCAGGCGGCAAAGTGCAGCACTTCATCAATCCATTGGGAACAAGCGCTCTGGCAAAAGGCGGAAGCGGCGACACACTTGCCGGCCTGATTCTCGCACTTCTGGCACAGGGCTACACTGCACCCGATGCGGCACTGCAAGGCTCCCTGGCCCATGGGCTGGCATCGCGCAAATCAGTTTCCCCAGAAGAAAACTTCTCCCTGATGCCCGCAAAACTCCTCCACACCCTGAGCCAATAACACCGTGTCACCCTGCACCACCTCACCATGTCATTCTGAGCGCTAAAAAACAAATTTTTTTTGTCGAAGAATCTTGTCGAAGGGTCTTTTGCATCACTTATTCAACAAATACTTGACAGCACATTCCGGGGGGGGTATAATTCCTTATATTTTATAGAATTGCGAGATTATTTCAAATTCGTAAGGAGTTATTCCATGAAAAAGTTTGTTCCTCTGCTGATTCTTGCAGCAGTGCTCTTTGCATTGCTCGGATGTCCCAGCGAACCCAAACAGCCCAAAACCAAAACATTCAAAGTCAGCTATGTTTCGGAATACGGCCCGGCGCCCGAACAAAAAACGGTCAAAGAAAACTACGCGCTTACACAGGCCGACCTTGCCCCACTTTCTTCCGAAGCCGCAACCAATGCACACAAAGTTTTCCAAGGCTGGTTCATTGATTCTTCAATCCCCGCAAATCCGGGTGACAAAATCACCAAGAACACAACACTAGTTGCCCGCTGGGAACCGCAGCGTCTCACGGTTACTTACGTCACTCCATACGGAGCCGCTCCTGACTCCATCACACTTGATTACGGCACACAGCTTTCTGTTACCCAGCTGCCCGTCCTGCAGGATGATTCCCACTCTTTTACAGGTTGGTTTGCCGACGGAATCGAGATTAAAGCCGACTTCGCTGTAACCAAAAACCTGACTCTGACAGCCCAATGGGATAAAACAAAACGGACTGTGACATTGATTGATGAAAAACACCCGGACACAGATCCCGTATCCGTTCTCCATGGAGAAACAGCCACACTTCCCGCTCCGGCTGATGTTACAGGCTATGACTTCAAGGGCTGGTTTGCAGGAGAAACAGAATTCACTTCCACAACACCCGTTAGTGCCGACATCACACTTACCGCAAAATGGGAGATCCAGCGCTTTACAGTGACCTACATCACCACAACCGGAACCGCCCCCGCACCAATCACACTTGATTACGGCACACAGCTTACCGTCGCCCAGCTGCCCACACTTTCCGCCCCTGACGGACAGCACATACAGCACAACGGCTGGACAAGTGATAACGGCCGTACAATCTGTAAAGTTGGAGACGTCATTATTGCAGACACAACCCTCGTTGCCCAGTGGGGCCCGGAACAACTGAAACTTACTGTTCAGTCTTCAGTGGAAGGATTCCCTGCCTCAGTTGACGTAGATTACGGTTCAAAAATCAAAGACGTGATTTCTTCAGAGGCTTTCAATCCCACACTCCAGTATTATGAACTGTTAGGCTGGAAAATTGACAATGCCTATTATCCATTGACCTATGAAGGCGAAGATTCAATCAGCACCACCAAAACCCTGGTCCCGCAGTTTAAAATAAAAGAGAATGCCTTCAAGTCTTCCGCTATTACTGAATTCACTGTCCCGGAAGGAGTAAGAGAAATCGGTGCCTACGCTTTTGCCGGTTCAAAAATCGCAAGCATCACCATTCCGGATTCAGTTACTTCTATCGGGAATTATGCTTTCCAAGATTGTGCAAATCTTACATCAATTACAATTCCGCAATCTGTTTCTTACATTAGCACAGGTACTTTTGAAAACTGTCAAAGCCTTTCATCAGTTTATGCCCCTGTTAGCTCCATTGGAAGTTATGCCTTCAGAGGGTGTACAAGCCTTACATCAACAGCATTTCGCTCTGATACCATGTTCTCAGGATCAGCTATTTTCGAAGGTTGTACAAGCCTAACTTCAGCATTTATTCCTGATAGCTATGCTATTTTACCAGAATCTATTTTTAAAGGTTGTACAAACCTTGCATCAGTTACTATTTTTAACAAAGTGCTTGCAGACATTAGAAAATCTGCTTTTGAAGATTGCACAAGCCTTACATCTATCACCTTCTACGGTACAGAAGAAAAGTGGCATTCAATTTCCAAAGGAACTGATTGGAATAAGAACGTTCCTGAAAGTTGCGTCATCACATTCAAAGGCTAAAACCTTCTGTTACAAACTGACTGAAATAGTTTGAATCATCCGTTGCAGGCAGAGGAATCTCAGAGCACAACTCCTGAGTTCTTCTGCTTGCAACAACTTCACCCGGCCAAAACCATCGCCACAAAACACTGTTGTCATCCTTTGCGGTGAAAAAAGATGTTTCGACTTCATTCACTCCGCTCATTCCGCTCAACATGACAGACCTTTTTCATTCACTCCGTTCATTCCGCTCAGCATGACAGTCTTCTCTGCCAAAACCACGCCCCGCAATCAATCCCTCTCTCCCCGCCAAACCCCAATTGTGACAAAATGGGCAGATTTCGGTATACTTAATTCATGGCTTATGTAAACAATCTTTTTGACAAAAACTTTCTCGAATACGCAAGTTACGTTATCCGCGACCGTGCAATCCCGGATCTGGAAGACGGACTCAAGCCCGTTCAGCGCCGAATTCTTCACACACTTTTCGAAATTGATGACGGCAAATTCCACAAAGTTGCAAACGTTGTCGGACAGTGCATGAAATATCATCCCCATGGTGACGCCTCAATCTACGCAGCACTCGTAAACCTTGCGAACAAAGAAATCTTCATAGACAGACAGGGAAACTTCGGAAACATGTACACAGGAGACGGTGCATCCGCTTCACGTTACATTGAATGCCGCATCCGCCCCCTTGCAAAAGACATCCTCTACAATCCGGAAATCTCAAACTACGCCCCAAGCTACGACGGCCGTGGCAAAGAACCTGTTGTGTTCCGTGCAAAACTTCCCCTTGCCCTTACGCTGGGTGCAGAAGGAATCGCCGTAGGAATGTCCACAAAAATCCTGCCCCACAACCTTAAAGAAATCATCGAGGCCGAAAAATGCGCCCTGAAGAAACAGCCTTTCACACTTTACCCTGATTTTCCCACCGGTGGAATAATCGATGTAAGCGAATACAAAGACGGAAACGGAAAGATCATCACACGGGCAAAACTTGACACAAGCGATCCGAAACGCATTCTGATCACTGAACTTCCCGCCGGTGAGAATACCGAGACTCTTACAACCTCAATTGAAGCGGCTGCAAAAGCCGGCAGACTTAAGATCTCAAGCATCAACGACTTCACCACCGACAAAGTGGAGATTGAGATCAAGCTTCAGCGCGGCGTTTACGCACAGGACGTGGTTGACGCACTTTACGCATATACCAACTGCGAGCAGACCATTGCCTGCAACATGCTGCTGATCAAAGACAACATGCCTGTGGTGATGACAACCACAGAAATCATCAACCATCATGCAAACCAGCTGCTTGAGATTCTCCGTGATGAACTGGAACTGGAGAAATCCAAGCTGAACGAAAAACTTCACCTGCGAACTCTGGAACGGATTTTTATTGAGGAACGGATCTACAAACAGATTGAGCAGATGAAGACAGCAGAAACAGTCAATAAAGCGGTTAAAGACGGATTTGTCCCCTTTGAGGCAGAACTTATCCGCCCGGTCACCGATGATGATGTGGAACATCTGCTCAAAATCCCGATCCGCCGCATCTCCCTTTACGACATCAACAAAAACCGTGCCGAAGTCAAGGAGATCAATGCACGGCTCAAAGAGATCGCAAAACTGCTCAAGCATCTTACAGATTATGCGATCAGTTATCTGGACGGGATTCTTGAGAAAGCGGAGGCTGTCCTCGGAAAATCAGCATTGAAGCGCAAGACAGCGGTCAAGAAAATCGATGCTGTTGATGTGAAGGAAGTTGTGAAACGGGATATCAGTCTGCGTTACGACGGCAAGACCGGTTACCTTGGAACTTCAGTCTCTTCCGGTGTGGAAGTCTGCAAAGTCACGCCCTATGACCGTGTGCTCATCATCCGTAAAAGCGGACTCTACACAGTGTGCGATGTTCCTGAGAAACTTTTTGTTGACAAAGGCATGTGGTACTGCGGCCTCTCGGACAAAGAGGAACTTAACAAAGTGCTTTTCACGGTGCTTTTCCGCGACAAGACAACACATTACATGTTCATCAAGCGCTGCCGGATCACTCAGTTCATCCTGAACAGAGATTACCCCATTGTGCCTGACACTGCCGAAGTCTGCCACATCGATACCCGCGAGGCCTTCAACTTCTTCGTTAAATACACACCGAAACCCAGACTCAAACAGCTCAGTCAGGAATTCCACGCCGGTGATTATGAAGAGAAAGGTGTCAAGACACAGGGTGTCCGTCTGGCCGCAAAAGAAGCCGACGGAATCAGCATGAACAATGCGCCTGTGCAGCCGGAACTGCTGTAAGCCTTTTCAGCGGGAACGATCAGGCTCAGTGAAGGTAGACCATCAGAAGCATGATGTCTGAAGTGCGGATTCCGCTGATACGGCTTGCCTGTCCCAGTGTGAGCGGCCGCACTTTCTCAAGTTTCAGACGGCTTTCCGCAGACAGTCCGGGAATTTTTCCGTAATCAAAATCGTAGGGAATCTTCGCGTTCTCCATACGGCGCATCTTCTCAACACGCTTGTCCTGTTTCTCGATGTAGTGCTCATACTTGTAGTCAATCAGCGCGGCGTTCCAGTATTTCTCCGCAAAACCGGGATTTTCCGCATGAAAATCCTTGTGAAGCAGCGCAAGAATCTGCTCTTTTGCCGAAACCTTCTCAGCAATCCGTGCCATCTGAGCATCAGTCTTAAGACCGACTGCATAAGCTTTTGCACTCAGACGCTCGTCCGCTGTGTCAAAGCGCAGGTTCAGACGGTATTCCGCACGGGCTGTGAACATGCGGTAAGGCTCTTTTGTCCCCAGCGTCACCAGGTCATCAATAAGCACACCGATGTAAGACTCACTTCTTGAAAGAACCATCGGCTCAAAATGAGGAATTCTGCGAATTCTGTCAGATTCGTTGCACCGGGTTCTCGGTCCGCACAAAGCTTCGTGAGCCCGCGCATAAAGTCCCGCATTGATTCCAGCAACAAGCCCCTGTCCGGCAGCCTCTTCGTAACCGGAAGTTCCGTTTATCTGGCCGGCGTTGAAAAGCCCCGCAACCAGTTTTGTCTCCAGAGAAGGATAAAGCTGTGTCGGCTCAACATAATCGTATTCAACCGCATATCCGGGGCGGGAAACAACCGCATTGGCAAAGCCCGGCAGAGTCCGCAGAAACTGATCCTGCACTTCTTCCGGCAGTGAGGAAGAGAATCCGTTTATGTACATCTCCTCTGTCTCAAGCCCTTCCGGTTCCACAAAAAGCTGATGCCGTTCGCGCTCCTTAAAGCGCATCACCTTGTCTTCAATTGAAGGACAGTATCTTGGTCCTACGCCGCTGATCTTTCCTGAATAAAGCGGTGACTTTCCGATGTTGTCCCGGATGATTCTATGAGTTTCTTCATTTGTATAAACCAGATGACAGGGCACCATGGGGCGGTCAATCGACTCATCATCAAAAGAAAAAGGAATGACTTCCTCATCACCGGGCTGCTCTTCAAGCACGGAAAAATCGATTGTGTTCCTGAGGACTCTCGGCGGTGTTCCTGTTTTCAGGCGGCCAGTTGTGAAACCTATGCGGTTCAGTGCGGCAGTAAGCCCGAAAGCGCCCTGTTCGCCCAGACGGCCGCATGGAGCATCGTACTCACCGATAAAGATGCGCCCGCCAAGAAATGTTCCAGTTGTAAGGACTGCGGCGCGGACAGGGACACGGCGGCCACGTTCCGTAATAAGGGCGACCAGTTTCTGGCGCACAGGTGTGCCGTCTTCCGCAAGGGAAACCTGTTCCGCATTGACTCTGTGTTCTCCGGGAATTGTACCGATTTCAGCAGAACTGCCGCAGCCGGCAGGAAGGGGTTCATCACTGGCAACAGTCTCCAGATCCACAACCGTGTCCTGAAGCGTGTAAAGATTGTCAGCCTGTTCAACTGTCTGGCGTGCAAGCCGTGAATAAAGCAGTTTGTCAGCCTGACTTCTGGGTGCCTGGACAGCGGGTCCCCGGCTCCGGTTCAGAAGCCGGAACTGGATCATGGACCTGTCGATCAGGTGTCCCATCTCACCGCCAAGGGCATCAATCTCGCAGACAATGTTTCCCTTTGCAATACCGCCGATTGACGGATTGCAGGACATACGCCCGATGGAATCAACTGTCTGTGTGATCAGAATTGTCTTCAGTCCCATGCGGGCACAGGCAAGAGAAGCCTCAATTCCCGCATGACCACCGCCTACAACTGCAACGTCAAAACTGTCACCGAATCCCGTGTAAGTAATATCAATCATTTTTCGCTGATGCCTTCAATCTCAAAAGGAGTTTCCTGATAAACGTAGTAATTGAGCCAGTTTGAATAGAACAGGTGTGCAATGCTGCGCCATGTTGACTGGGGACGGTTGGTGGGGTTGTCGTCAGGAAAATAATGTTTCGGCATGGCAACATTGGTAAGCCCTTTTTTCAGATCCCGCCGGTATTCTCCCTCAAGAGTGTCCGTATCGTACTCAAGGTGCCCTGTCATAAAAATCTGGCGGTTGTCATTGGATTTCACCAGAAGAACACCGGATTCCTCACTTTCCGCAAGCACAGTAAGTTCTGGAATCTTATCAATGTCGCAGCGGCGAACCTCTGTATGGCGTGACTGCGGTGACGGAAAAAGGTCATCAAATCCGCGGAGCAGGGGCTCTGACTGGGTTGTCTTGTAGTTTTTGAAGATTCCGGAGATTTTCTCGTCCAGAACATATTTCGGCACACCGTAATGATGGTAAAGTCCGGCCTGTGATCCCCAGCAGATGAACAGGGTGCAGAAAACGTTTTTCTTCGCATAATCCATGATTCTGCACAGGTCGTCCCAGTAATCCACTTCCTCAAAGGGAATCTGCTCAACCGGAGCCCCGGTGATGATCATTCCGTCGAATTTCCGCTCCAGAGCCTCGGAAGAAGTGATATAGAATTTCTCAAGATGATCTTCTTCCGTGTTTTTTGAGACATGGGATTCCATCCTCACAAGGGAAATCTCAATCTGCAGAGGTGTGTTCCCAAGAAGGCGCAGAAGCTGGGTTTCCGTTGCAATTTTTGTAGGCATCAGATTAACTATGGCAATCTGAAGGGGACGGATATCCTGGACAGAAGCACGCTGCTCAGTCATAACAAAGATGTTTTCATTTTCAAGCACAGAACGTGCAGGCAAGTCAGAACGGATTTTTATTGGCATAGGCGAAATATAGCATATAAAGCGCAAGTTTGCTATACTTACGTTTATGGCAAACAACAGAAGGGCGGCAGTGAAGCGTCTGAAGACGCTGGTTTTTTCACCGAAAGCAGAAATAGAAAAATTCAGAAGAAAAATTGAAGAGGAATTTGCAGAGGTTTTTCTGCCCAACCGTGTTGAATGCACAGAAGAAGTTATCGGTAATGTAGTCTGCGATGTACTGACTCCCGAAGTTTACGCATCAGACCGTGTGATGCTGTACGTACACGGAGGAAGTTTCATCGGAGGAAGCCGTTCCTCATGGCGCAGTTTCTGTGCCTCCCTTGCAAACGCTTCCTCCACAAAAGTGATTGTCCCGGAAATCCGCCTTGCACCTCAGTTTCCTTTTCCAGTTGCCCTTGAAGACATAAAAAGCGTCTACAAGGAACTTTACGCTCAGAAGCCGTCCATCATCCTTGGAGCCGACGGTTCCGGCGCCTCACAGGCACTGGCTCTTGTCCTTAACCTGAAGGATGCGGCCCGCACAAAACTTGAGAACATAATCCTTTTCTCACCCTGGCTGGATTTTTCCGATGCGGCACCGATCTATCACAACAAGAAACTGAAAGATGAAGTCATCTCAGCAGACGCGATGAAACGGACTGCGGCAATGTACACATTCGCCTCAAACCTGACCAATCCTCTTGTGTCACCTCAATACATACAGCCGGAAATGCTTGAACAGTTTCCGCCTGTTTACATCCAGATGGGCGAGAAAGAGATCATCATCAACGAAGTAAAGCGTTTCTGCACGATTTTACGGGCAGGACACATTCCCTATACGCTGGACGTCTGGCCGGACATGATGCATCTTTTCCAGATGGCCGACGAATATCTTGAGGAATCACATCTTGCCGTACAGAAAATCGGTGAGTACATCAAAAAAGCAAACGAAGAAGACTGATTTTTACAGAGGTGCCCCATGGAACTGCTTTCTCCCGCCGGAAATTACGAAAAACTGACTTATGCCTACGAATATGGTGCCGATGCCGCTTATATCGGTCTTAAAAAGTATTCACTCCGCATCAAGGCTGATAATTTCTACGAGAAAGAGTATGAGCAGATCCGTGAACTCAAAGCAAAATATCCGGGGAAACGTCTTCATTGCGCACTGAATATTTCCTTTCACAACAAAGACTTAGACAATTTCATAAACGACATTGACTATTTCAGGCAGTATCCGATCGATGCTTTTATTGTACAGGATCTGGGAATTGTCCCCATTCTGCAGAAATATTTTCCTGACACGGAACTTCATCTGAGCACCCAGGCAAGCTGCATAAACCGTGAGGCCGTGAAAATGTACAGAAACATCGGATTCAGCCGTGTTGTTCTGGGCCGTGAAGCAAGTCTTGATGAAGTGCGTCAGATCAAAGACGCAGTTCCTGACATGGAACTGGAATGTTTTGCCCACGGCGCAATGTGCATTGCCTATGCAGGCCGCTGTCTTATGAGCGCTTACCTTACCGGCCGCAGTGCGAACGGCGGTTTCTGTTCCCACACATGCCGCTGGAATTATCAGCTGGGAACAGCCGGAGAGCTGACTGCCCAGGATGCAAAAACTCTGGCACAGAGCGGCAGACTCCTGCTTACCGAAAAAGAGCGGCCCGGAGAATTTTTCCCGGTTTTTGAAGGCGATGACTACACAGCGATTCTTTCTTCAAAAGACTTGTGCATGATTGACCATCTTGCGGACATGAAAGCTGCCGGAGTTGATTCCCTTAAAATTGAAGGCCGCATGAAAAGTCTGTATTACGTTGCCATGACAACCCGCGCATACCGCAAAGCCCTGGATGCTCTTGAGGGCAGGATCACACAGGAAGAGGCACAGCCTTTTGTTGACGAACTTTACAAGGCCGCACACAGGGAATTTGCCACAGGATTTTTCTACGACAGAGCTGAGGCGGATAAGACAACAGCGGGAGAATCTTTCAGTGAATATGAACTTGCAGCCACTGTGGACGAAAGGCTTTCCGCAGAAGAAGAGCAGGCTGTTTTTGACCTTGGTGAGAAAACCGTCTCAGACTTCAATGCCCGTCTTGAGTCAATGCACCCGGAAGCAAAAGCTGCAAAAGAAAAAGACAATGCTGAGCATCCCTACAAGGTTCCCCATGCTCCTGACAGAACAGAAGGCGGACACCTGTACCGCATTCATCCGGTGAACCGTATTGATGCCGGTGCCGACGTGGAATTTGTGGGCCCCGAATGCCTCGGAATAAAAGCCCCTGACTTCATCTTCGTTGACCCGGAAAACGGCACCGTCAGAAGCTGGACAAGCCACAACCACGATTATCTGCTGTACACTTCCGCACCCCTGACAAACAGAATGATCATGAGGACAAAGACCGCCCTTGATGACAGCGCTTCCCGGTCATAACCCGGAGTCCCACTCCTGGCGTAAGACTAGCCGTTATCAGGAATTGAAAAAAACGCGATTTTCCGCACTTTGCGCTCTTCAGTTTTTTCATTCCCCATCAGGCGTTCCACCAGTTTTCCGTATTCGGTGAAAAACTCCATCAGTTCCGCGTCAGAAAGCATCAGAGAACACATGCCCACAGAAAGCATGTCCTTAACAGGATCCGGATTCGGCTTTGAAAAATAAGTGGAAAAATCAGCAGAGATTCCATTCAGAACAGTCTGCACCATCCGGATCTGGTCTTCAGGAGAACCCTCCGCTGCCGATCCTTCAGTCTTTGCAAGGGCAAAAGTTTTTTCCACAGAGCCCCTTCCCTGATTCTCCTTTGTCACCCTGATCATCCCCGCATCCAGCAGCACTTTTACGTGCCTGTATAAAGAAGCCCGCGGAATGTCAGAAAGAATCCGACCGATCTCCGATGTAGTGCATTCTCCCCTCTTGAGCAGGGTCTGGATGATCCGCTGCCGGCTTGAATTGTTACATGCCTCAATTATTTCCTTTGTCATTGCAGTAACAAAAGTATCACTTTACTCACAAAATGCAAACCGGCATGAGAAATCATCGCATACTGGATTCCGTATTTTCTGAAGACCACACCGAAAAAGAGTCCGAATCCGCCGTTCATCAGGAAACACCGCAAAAGAATCAGAGGTGTGAGATTTCCGAAAAGCAAGGCTGTTGCCGGCAGATGTCCCGCAGCAAAAAGCATTGCAGAAAGGAAATTTGCAAGTGCAAAAACCCATGCAGGAATGTCAGAAGCTTCTTTTTTCGTCGCAAAGGCATAAATCCACACAATCAGTGACATAACAAACCAGCGGATCATAACTTCCTCAACAACTCCCCCGTACAGGAGGGAAGCCGCAAAGTAAGAGAAACTGATTCCGGCTCTGTAACTTTCAGCCACTTCAGGAATCAGCCTTCCGAAAACCGGATAATCACAGACAAACAGAATTCCCAAACCTGCAATCCAGGGAAGCAGTCTGAGCAATACTTTTGATTCAATTCCAAATGATTTCAGAAGTCCTGTTCTTCTGCAGAAAATGTAACCCAACGTTCCCAGAATCACAGTGAAAAATCCTATCTGGGCAATGGATGCCGCAAAAACTGCCCAAAGAGGAATTCCCTGTTCCAGAACGCTTTCCGCCAGTTCAGGAGACTGATCCAACTGGTATCTGACAGTAAAAAAGGCCCCTGCCAAAGCAAAAGGCAGCACACAGAGACCGAATTTCAGTCCTTTGATAATCATTGATTTTGTTTCAGTTTTCATCTTTATTTTTCTCCCAGAAATAATTCAGCTGCTGATTATTATTCTCAAATTTAAGACTAATGCAATAAAGCGATATTATTCTCATTTTTGAGATTAATCAAGTCATAAAACCACAAACCAATGAAAATATGCCTTCGCCTGTAGTGATGCCAGCTGACGGTTCCGGCAGTGACAGTAAAACCGCAAAAAAAAAGCCCGGCACAAAACCGTACCGGACTTCTCTAAAAACTTCATTCAAAAGTTCATGTGTTCAGTTCAGAATCCAACAGGGCGAACATCTCTTCCTGTGTGAAAAGGCCGCACTCAACAAGATCATAGCACTGCTCGCTGACTGAGCGGTTGAAGAACAGAAGGTCATCTGTGTTGATTGTGATGCGCACTCCTGCTTCCCACATTCTGCGCATGGGATGCTCTTTAAGGGAAGGAACAGCGCCCAGCATCTCATTGCTGCAGGGGGTCACATTACAGCGGATTTTTCTGTCCGCCAGCATCTGCAGGACTTTGTCATCTTTTGCGGCACCGATTCCATGCTGAACCTCATCCAGTTCAAAGAAATCAACAAACTGAGCCACTGTCTCCGCACTGGAAAACTCTCCGATATGAGCCTTGCGCTTGATTCCCAGTTTTCCGGCAAGTTCGTAAATGTTCTTGAAATCCTCAAGTCCTTCAAAAACTTCCGGGCCATAAAGATCGATGCTTTTGAAAACACCGCTTTCAAGACATGCAGGAACCCAAGCCTGGATTTTTTCCATAGGGAAAGTTTTTCCCATTCCCATTTCAGGGCGGAAATCAATTCTGCCTGCGAATTCATCCCTGATCTCAGAAATCATCCTGATAAAAGCGTCTACTCCGCCGCAATGACCGACAAACTGAGTGTCAATGCTTCCTTCAAGAATCGTCACACCGTCTGCCACAGCGTCTTCAAGAGCCATTGTGAACAGATCTCTTGCATCCTGTGCCGTTTTTGCCCTTGGACGTGTGTACTGACCGATGATCTCATGCATTTCTCCAAGTCCGTTCAGTTTACGCGGAAAGTCAGGAATGGTAAAACCGGCCCAAGGAGTATAGGTTGCATACCGCATACCAAGATTCATGTGGTTATGTGCTTCCAGTTTAGGATGCGCAATAAAATCTGCTACAGAACTCATTTTTTTTCTCCAGAAAGCGTTGCTGAAAAGCGGTGCTCAAATCGCCGTCGTACAATGCAAATAATAATCTAGCCCAATTATCGGCAGAAAACATGCCTGTCATTAGGATTTTTTCAAAAAAAATTACAGACTTAAGTTTTCCGCTTACAGCCAGGATTCCATCTGGTCAACAAGGGCTGCGAAAGTATCACATGCATCCTGAACTGGCTTTGCGGAACTCATATCAACACCGGCAACTTTCAGTGCGTCAATGGGATAACGGCTTCCGCCAGACTGCAGGAACTTGAAGTAATCCTGTTTTTCTTTCTCACCGCCTGTGACGACACGTTTTGCAAGTGCCAGAGATGCGGAGATTCCCGTTGCATATTTGTAAACATAATAAGCGTTGTAAAAATGCGGGATCCTCAGTCCCTCAAGGTCGCTTGTCTTCTCAAAGTGCATCTCAGGACCGAAGTATGCCTCAAGCAAAGCCCGGTATTCCTTCCGGAGGACGTCAGCAGACAGCGGCATACCCTGCTCAACAAGAACATGGGCTTTGTGCTCGAACTCGGCAAACATTGTCTGACGGTACAGAGTGGAAAGAATATCGCTGGCACGGGTTGCGATCAGATAACGGCGCATGTTCTCGGAATCACTGTTCTTAAGCAGATACTCAAAAACCAGCTGCTCATTGAACGTGGATGCCACTTCTGCCTCAAAAATGGTGTAATTGTAATGCATGAAAGGATTTGAACGGACTGCGTACCATGAATGCATTGAGTGGCCGCCTTCGTGAGCCATTGTGAACACGTCACGGATAACGTCCTCTTTGTAGTTCAGAAGGATGTAGGGATCTCCGATATAGACACCCTCAGAAAAAGCTCCGGAACGTTTTCCCTTGTTCTCATAGCGGTCAACCCATCCGTTTCTCAGACCGGTACAGAGAACATCAGTGTAATCAGTTCCCAGGGGTTTAAGTGCATTGCGGCAGATCTCAACAGCCTGGTCATAGCTTGTGTTCTTTGCACAATCGGCGACCAGAGGTGCATAAACGTCGTAGTGACGGAGCTCATCCAGTTTAAGAAGTTTTTTCCGGATTGAATAATACTTATGCAGGGGCGCAAAATTTGCCCGGACTGTAGAAATCAGATTGTCATAGACCGATTCATCAACCTGATCCGGAAACAGAGCCATCTGACGGGCTGAAGAATATCCGCGGGCACGGGCTTCAAAAACATCGTGGGCCACACTTCCTGCATAAAGGCTTGCTATTGTATTCTTGTGTTTATCAAAAGTCCGGTAGAATTTGCTGTATGCATTTCTGCGGACTTCCCTGTCTTCTGATTCCATAAAACTTGACCAGGTTGACTGTGTCAGAGGAACAAGACCATCTTTTGTGCGGACTTTTCCGTAATCAAGATCAACATTGGTAAGCATTCCGAAGGCATTGTGCGCTGTCTGGCCGCTTTCGCTTCCAAGCGCAAGAAGACGCTCTTCCCTGTCACTCAGAATATGGGCCTTAAGCCGGCTCAGCTTCTGAAGATAGATTTTGTACACACCGAAATCGGGACGTTCCAGCCACTGTTTGAGTGTCTCATCAGGAATTGTCTGGATCTCAGGCTCAAAAAAACTGATTTCCGCTTCCGCCTGTGTGACTGTCATCACATAACGGCCGTATTTATCCTGGTTTGCAGAATCCTCCGCATCGCCTGCAGTAAGAAGGAAAGCATAGGAGCCCAGTGTCTCGGAAACCATGCCCATCCGGCAATATGTGTCCAAAGCGTTACGGAGAGAGTCAGGGCTTTCACCAAGTCTGCCCTTGAAAGATGCTATTTCTTTTGCAAGATCAGGAATCAGTTCAAGATCCATTTCCCAATCTTTTTCACTTGTATACAATGATGAAAGGTTCCATTTGTCAGAAGCAGGAACTTCGCTGCGTTTCGGGATTTTGTGAGTACTCATGCTTCCATATTACAACAAAGCACACTGATTGTCATTCCCTGTCTTTTTAATCCTTCAGTTCTGCGCTTCATGTTTGCCTTTCTGCCCTTTCACATGATATAGTACGGCATGAAGTACAGCGTCCTGATTACAGTCCTCCCCGATGAAAACCTTTCTGAAGAACAGCTGAAAAAACGTGCGACAGCAGAACTTGCCAGGCAGCATATAAAAATCCGTGTCCAGGATATAACCGCTTTTGTGTTCCGCAAAAAATCCGTGGACGCACGCAAAAAGCAGGTGAAACTTCATCTGCGTTACGATCTCTGTACGGAAGGCACACCGGCGGACGAAAACATCGATGCCTACAAACCCGCATGGAAGAAAGTTTCTGACGCAGAGCCGGTCATAATTGTGGGGAACGGTCCCGCAGGCCTTTTTGCTGCACTCACACTTCTTGAACAGGGACTGAAGCCTGTTGTACTTGAACAGGGCCCGGACGCACACACCCGCAAAAGAGATATCGCCGCCATTTCCACAAAAGGAATCGTCAATCCTCACTCCAATTACTGTTTCGGTGAGGGCGGCGCCGGAACTTTCTCCGACGGCAAACTTTATTCCCGTTCCAACAAAAGGGGCAACATTCCCCGCATTCTTGCCATTCTTGTGCGCCACGGTGCTGATCCGCGCATAATGACTGATGCACATCCCCATATAGGCAGTGACAGACTCCCGGAAATAATCAATGCCATCAACAGGACAATCACCGGTTTTGGCGGTGAGGTTCACTTCAATGCCTGCGTCACAGACCTGATTACAGACACATGTGATTCAACAGCAAAGCAGAGTGTAAAAACTGTGACCGGTGTGCGGGTCAGAGACACTGTTTCCGGTGCCGTGTCAGAATTCCGGGCAAAAGCGGTGATTCTGGCAACAGGCCATTCCTCAAAGGAAATTTACCGCATCATCAATAATATCCAGCCCTCTGCCCTTGAGGCAAAAACTTTCGCCGCAGGACTCCGGGTTGAACATCCCCGCCAGCTGATTGACAGCATCCAGCTCCATGGCGCGCAGAACAAGGGCAGTCTTGGTGCGGCGGAATACAGACTGACTGCACAGGTTGATGGACGCGGTGTCTACTCTTTCTGCATGTGCCCAGGCGGGCTGGTAGTTCCTTCTGCTTCTGAGCAGGACGGCATTGTCGTGAACGGAATGTCGCCTTCAAGCCGCGGAGGACGCTTTTCAAACGCTGCGATTGTTGTGGAGACACGGCCTGAAGATTATGGCGCAACAGCAGGAATAGACGGACTTAACTTCAGGACGGAGATTGAAGAGAAAGCCAGGAGACAGGCCGCAATGGCAGCCGCGGAAGCAACAGGAGACACTGCGACAAATCCCCAGACTGCACCAGCCCAGCGCCTTTCTGATTTCATGAATGACACCATTTCGGACACACTTCCGCCCACTTCCTACACTGCACCCCTTGCCTCTGTGGACATGCGAACAGTTCTTCCTGCTTTCATCACAGATCGGCTGAAGGCCGCTTTCAAAATTTTCAATAATCAGATGAAAGGCTTTATTTCCCCTGACGCGCTTCTTATTGCGCCAGAGACACGCACTTCAACACCGGTAAGAATTCTGCGCAATCCGGAAACCCTTGAGAGTGATGCGATAAAAGGACTTTTTCCGGCAGGAGAAGGCGCCGGTTATGCAGGAGGAATCGTTTCGTCAGCAATGGACGGAGAAAAATCAGCTCTGGCAGTTGCCTCAGTTCTCAACAAGCATGCGTCTGAAAGTTGAATCCTCCACAGGTTTTGAGAAACAGAACCCCTGGATCAGACTGCAGCCGGAATCCCGGAGGAATGGAAGCTGGGATTTGTCTTCAACACCTTCCGCCACAGTCTCAAGGTGCAGGTCTTTTGCAAGTGAGAAAATGCTTTTAAGAATTGCCGCAGAAGTTCCCTTTCCGTCTTCTGTATGCTCAAGGAAAGCCTGATCAATCTTTACCACATCAAAACTGTTTTTCTGGATCAGACTCAGGGAAGAATAACCTTTTCCGAAATCATCGATACTTACGCGGAAACCTTCCTGATGAAGCTGTCTGGTGATGTCAATAAGCAGGTTTTCGTCCTCAAACATTACAGATTCTGTCAGTTCAACCTCAATCAGGGACTGGGGAACACCGTACTTTCGGGAAATGTCCAGAACGCGCCGACTGAAAGAAGCGTCATACAGATTGACCCGTGAGAAATTCACAGAGATCGGAACAACAGGCACATTGCAGATAATCATGTCATGAATGATTTTGCAGACTTTTTCATACACAAAAAAATCAAGGAAAGTAATCAGTCCGTTGTGTTCGAAAACCGGAATGAATTCAGCCGGAGAAAGCATTGAACCATCTTCCTGACGCCAGCGCACAAGAGCTTCCGCACCTGCGATTTTTTCAGTGACTGTATCATATTTGGGCTGGAAGAAAACTTCGAATTCATTGTTCCGAAGCGCATTCTCAAAGCGGGATGAAAGCTGGGCTTCCATATCATGCTGTTCCAGAAGCGGATTATCGTAAAGCCGCATGATCTCCAAACGTTTGCCCTTTATCTCGCGCCGTGCGAGACTGGCTTTTATGCACATGTCCTCGATATTTTCGGAACGGTCTGTTATCTGATAGGCACCGAAATGGGCAAGCACAACTTTGTCCACCATTGTGGACATAAAAGTCTTGAAACGCTCCTCAATCTCACTTTTCTGTTCATCAGCAATTCCCTGCACCATCATGACAAAATGGTCGTGTCTCAGGTGGGCAACAATCTCGTTGGGTCCGCACATGTCAAAAAGCAATGCACCGATATGGCGCAGAAGCTGGTCAGAACGCTCATACCCGTATGCGCTGCGGAAAAAGCTGAAGTTGTCAATGTCCATATCAAGAATGAAGTAATCTTCATCAGGGTGTTTCTTAAGGATTTCTTTTGCGTGATTGGTGAATCCAAGTTCAGAATAAAGGCCGGTAAGAGCATCGTATTCCAATGCCTTTTTCTCGTTTTTAAGGTCTGTCTTCCAGCGGTTGAAAAGAACTGCAAAGATGATGAGGGATGTAAGCAAAACTCCTATAACTACGCACAATATTATATCTGTCACCAAGATTGAATCCTTTTTGCAATAAAAAACTTGAAAAAACTGAAAAAATTATTCAGCCTTCTTTACTCTATTGCAGTTTAGACTAGAAGTCAATTTTTTTCGAGTGCAGTAAATCGGTTTATTTGCAATATTTTAAGCGAATCCGTAATTTTTTACACATACCCGAAGTAATCAGACCCTAAACAAAAGAGTCCATAAAAACCCTTTTCAGTATACACCAATTTTATCGGAAAAAATATTTTTTTGTAACAAATCTTATGTAAAGAAATCAAAAAAAAACACACTTTTTTTACCATTTCTACACTTGTACAAAAATTAAAATCCACTAAAATTATCCTTAAATATGCGCCACTTCAAATTGTCATTTACAGTCGGCATTGTCGTGCTTGTTATCTCATTCGCACAGTTTGCCCTTTATATAAACCAGCCCTACAGCCTTACAGGAATGCGCATCTCATCCCAGGATGAAGGCTTCCTGATCGAACTGGTCAATCCCAATTCACCGGCTCAGAAGTCAGGACTCCGGCCCGGACAGTACATCACAGGAATCAACGATACTGATGCCGTCAGATTCATCGCGGACTGGAGCAACTCGACAACAGAAAACATCTACCGGATGTATTCAAAATTATTCAGCAACAACACTGATTATACAATCCGGACTTCCGACGGGGAAACTCATTTTTTCCGCATAACCCGGAACCAGAATTTTTTCGCGAAGATCTCTTATGTCACCGGAGACCAGCTGATTGTCATCCTTACTACTTTCCTCTTCATAATCATCAGTCTTATTGCAGAGATTTTCACAAAAGAAACTTTTTATTTTGAGCCTTTCCTGATTTTCTGCTACAGCGGTGCAGTCACAATCTTCAATTCCTACACTTTCGCCCAGAATACATACTGGTACACGGTTCTGAACACGGTTCTCTTTGACTTTGCAGGAGTCGTCTGCGCAAGTTCATCAGTCTGGAGTCTTCTTTACTTCATGAAAGTCGCCGGACAGAAAAGAAAACTGATTTCTTTTGTAAGGATTTCAAGTTTCATTCCGATCGCCTTTTTTGTGATCAAATATCTTCTGATTCTTACCCGTGTCCATACAATTTTCGGCTCACCATTCATGTTCATGGCTTATGCAAGCCTTATGCTGTGTTTTCTCGCGGTTGCCTGCTCTGTAACAGTTCTTCTTTTCAAAACTCCGAAGCAATCCACAATCCTGCTGCGATTCTTCATCCAGGGATTTTCCGTCGGCGTCCTTCCGACTGTAATAATCCTTATTCTCCGCCTTTCGGAAAGCCTCTGGGTCGGCAGTTACACGGAAACTTTCTACACGATCATCCCGCTTCTGATGATTCCTCTTTCAGTCTCCCTGGGACTGATCCAGATGTTTGTGCTCCATTCTGACGCAGTCTGCATAAAGATTGAGTCAGGTGCATCAACTGTTGTTCTTGATGTTCTTCTTATACTGATCGTTTCCCTTTTAAATCCCGGTAACACTAATGTTTTCTGGATTCTGATAGCTGCTTCACCAGTGATGTACATTTTTCTGGAACGTGTCATCTCCAATTTTCTGAGTCCAAAGATTGACAGGATGCAGAGCAAGCTTGATGAACTGGAACGCAATATTTTCCTATGTCCGGACAGCACCACAATTTTCAGAAGAACAAGCTCCTGGATCGAGAAAAACATCAGTGCTGGTTCCATAACTTTCTGCGCCATCGAAAAAGAAGGAAACCGGACTCATGTGATTTACCAGCATTCAACAGGCATCAAGAAGATTCACCAGGAACACCTGAAGGCAATGATCGCAGAACGGGAAATAGCACCTCAGAAAGCTGAGGCTCTTATGAGCCACGGTGTCCATGGTTTCTCGGTACCTCTGTTCAGATCAAGAGAACTTTTCGGCTACATTTATATATGTTCGAAATCTTCTTACGAGCTCTTCGCCAATGCAGAAATCAGACTGATGGTTCCAGTTGCCAGAATTGTAATGGAATCAATCATGTTCTTTGAGATCATGCAGTTCCGTAACCGTGACGTTCAGATCCACGATGCTTTTTCAAGATATCTGTCTGAGAATGTTGTCCAGAATCTGCTTGCCCATCCTGAGAAAGTCGGTGTGAACGGAGAACGCAAAAACATTTCCATAATGTTTACAGACTTACAGGATTTTACTCAGCTTACCGAGCACACAGACCCGGAGATTCTAGTAAAGATTCTGAACCGTTATCTTTCCAAAATGTCACCGATTATCCGTAAATTCGGCGGGACGATTGACAAATTTGAAGGCGATGCGATCATGAGCTTTTTTGGGGATACTCTGCCGATGGAAAACAATGCGGAAAAATGCTGCGAGGCGGCACTTGAGATGCTGAAGTCAGAAGAAGAACTGAATCAGGAACTGATGAATGAAAAACTGATTGATCACCCGCTGCATACAAGAATCGGTATCAATTCTGGAGAAGTTATTGTAGGCAACATCGGTTCCGATGAAAGGATGGAATACACTGCAATCGGAAGACATGTGAACATTGCATCCCGCCTTGAGCCCCTGAACAAAACCTACGGTACTTCGCTGATGGTCAGCAGTTTTACTTACGAACAGGTAAAAGACCGTTTCCTGTGCCGTTTTGTTGACAGAACAGAACTTCGCGGAATATCCGAAAAGATGGACATCTACGAAGTAATCGGAAAAAAATAAAAACGCAGACCGGGTTCCGCGAAAAATCGCAATCGACGCGGACTTTCTCGCGAGAGGCACAAATTCTTACGTTTTAAAACACTGCAGCCCCGCGGGCAGAGCGGAAAGACTGCTGAAAGTCGCTTTCCCGCGTAAGGCACAAACACTGGACAAAAAAAAGGGCGCAGACCGGGTTCCGCAAAAAATCGCAATCGACGCGAACTTTCTCGCGAGAGGCACAAATTCTCACGTTTTAAAACACTGCAGCCCCGCGGGCAGAGCGGAAAGACTGCTGAAAGTCGCTTTTTCGCGTAAGGCACAAACACTGGACAAAAAAAAGGGCGCAGACCGGGTTCCGCGAAAAATCGCAATCGACGCGGGAATCCGCTAGCTGCGATTTTTTCGGGTTCCGGTCGGAACCCTTTTTTTTAATGTACAGAGTTAAGCGCCGAGATATGCTTTTTTCACATCCGGGTCCGCGATCAGATCCGCCGCAACCCCGCTCTTGATAATCCTTCCAGTTTCCAGAATGTAAGCCCTGTCCGCAATCAGCAGTGCCTTGAAAGCATTCTGTTCTACAAGAAGAATCGTTGTACCCTGAGCATTGATATTCTGAATGATTGAGAAAATCTCATCAACAAGAATAGGCGCAAGCCCCATTGAAGGCTCATCCAGCAGAAGCAGTCTTGGCTTTGACATGAGAGCACGGCCCATTGCAAGCATCTGCTGCTCGCCACCGGAAAGAGTTCCTGCAACCTGCCTGATACGTTCCTTCAGACGCGGGAACATGTCATAAACCATGTTCATGTCATCTTTTATTCCGTTTTTATCAGTCCTCAGAAAAGCACCCATTTCCAGGTTTTCTTTTACAGTCATGTTCGCAAAAATGCGGCGTCCTTCCGGAACCTGAACAAGTCCTGACTTCACAATAGAATCAGCCTTAAGATTCGTAATGTCAGTCCCGTCAAAAGTCACAGTTCCTGAAGTTTTCTTGATTATATTGGACAAAGAATGCAGAGTGGTAGTTTTTCCTGCACCGTTTGACCCGATCAATGTGATGATCTCACCCTGTTTTACATCAAAAGAAATCCCGTCCAGAGCCTGGATTGCACCATAATGCACCGTAAGATTTTCTACGTTCAACATCAAATCACTCACAGCTGAACCTCCCCGCCCAGATAAGCTTTGATTACGTCCGGATTTGACTTGATCTCGTCAGGCGTTCCCTGGGCAATAAGCCGCCCGTAGTCCAGGACCATCAGCCGCTCACAGATTCCCATAACAAGATGCATGTCATGCTCAATAAGCAGAATTGTCAGGTTGAATTTTTTGCGGATAAATGCAATAAGCTGCATAAGTTCGTCAGTTTCCTGGGGATTCATACCTGCAGCCGGCTCATCAAGAAGCAGAAGACTGGGATTTGCGGCCAAAGCGCGGACAATCTCCAGTTTGCGCTGTTTTCCGTATGGCAGATTCTTTGCCATTTCATCTTTAACATCATCAATTTTGAACAGTTCCAGCAGTTCTTCCACTCGCTGAGTCATGGATTCCTCATCACGCCGGAATCTTGGAGTGCGGAAAAGCACGTCCAGAGGATTTGAGATGCGCTGGTTATGCAGGGCAATGCGCACATTGTCAGCAACAGACAGCTGGTTGAACAGACGTATGTTCTGGAAAGTGCGGGAAATACCGATACGGTTCAGCTGCGCAGGCGAACGTTTCCCCACCAGATGAACACGTCCTTTTCTGTCCCAGAACGTGATGTCACCGGAAGTAGGAGTATAAACACCAGACAGCATGTTGAACACAGTAGTTTTACCGGCACCGTTTGGTCCGATGAGCCCCACCAGTTCACCCTCGTGAAGTTCACAGGAAAACTCACTTACCGCACGCAGTCCACCGAAAACGATTGAAATATTGTCAGCCTTCAACAGCAGGGATTTTTTTTCACTCATTTTCCAGCCTCCTTTCTGCCACTGTCGGCAGAATCAGCTCTGTCTTTTTTTCTTCCGAATTTTTTCTGCACAAAAGCCACAGACTCATCCCAGGCGCGGACAAAAGAAACTTCTTTAAGTCCCAAAAGTCCCTGAGGTCTGAAAAGCATTACCAGAATCAGCATCAGCGGATAAATCAGCAGGCGGTAATCCTTGAGGAAGCGGAGTATTTCCTGAAGAGCAGTCAGAACAAATGCCGCCAGGACAGATCCCGTTGTGGAACCCATTCCGCCAAGAACCACGAAAATAAGGTAATCAATACTGCGGTTGTAGGAAGCAAGCTCCGGTTTTATGAAGCCGATGAAGGGGGCATAAAGTGCACCACCGATTCCAGCCACAAAAGATGCAATTACAAAGCCGATCATCTTGTACTTGAAAACACTGATTCCGTTTGAATTCGCTGCGATTTCATCTTCCCTGACTGCAAGAATCGCACGTCCGTATGAAGAACGCAGGAAGTTCTGCAGCAGGATGATTATAACAATCAGCACACCGATCACCAGGAACCAGGGCATCTCCGGGAAAATGGACATGAGCACCGCAGTATTGGTTGTAAAGCGCTTTCCGTTTGCACCGCCTGTAAGTCCGCGGGCGTTCACAAGAATAACACGGATGATCTCACCGAAACCAAGAGTTACAATCGCAAGATAGTCTCCCGTAAGTTTAAGTGTGGGGAAACCGATCAGGAAACCGACGAATGCAGTAAGAAGGCCGGCGAGAATAATACTGAATCCAAGAGGAATTGCGGCGTTCTCAGAAAAAATGATACACGCATAGGCACCTACGGCCATAAGACCGGCCTGTCCCAGAGAAAGCTGACCGGTAATACCGCATACAATGTTCACGCTTATTGCCATGATCGCATTCACGCCGCCCAGAGTCAGAATCTGAGCCGTATATGCATCGATCACGCCGAATTTAATCAGAATACCTGGAACAACCAGAGCAATGACTGCAATCACAAAAGGAATAAACATGTTCCGGAGTGTTAAAGACATTTTTTTTGCCATGACTTCCTCCTTAAACCTTGACTCTGATTTTTTTGCCCATAATTCCCGTGGGTTTGATGAGCAGAATAAAAATCAGGATTCCGAATGAGATTGCATCAGCGAACTGACTTGACAGATAACCTTTTGTCATTGTCTCGGCAATACCCAGAATGTATCCGCCGAGCATTGCTCCCGGTACAGAACCGATTCCACCGAGAACTGCGGCAACAAAGGCTTTGAGACCGGGCATTGTTCCCATTGTCGGGTCAATCTGCGGATAAGCTGTGGCATAAAGCACGCCGCCCGCCGCCGCAAGAACAGCACCGATTGCAAATGTAAAAGCAATTGTCCTGTTCACTGAAATACCCATAAGACTTGCGGCCTGCATATCATGGGAAACAGCGCGCATGGCTTTTCCGGTTTTCGTATAATTGATGATATAGTTCAGAACCACCATGAGTACTGCTGAAAGAATAATAACTGTCAGCTGGATGTTTGAGACTGATACGAAACCCAGACTGACGTTGACAGTCTCCATTGTAGGATACTGGCGGGGATTCGGGCCCACAAAAGGAAGAACGCGCATTCCGTTCTGAAGAATCAGAGAAACCGCGATGGCAGTGATCAGTGAATTCAGACGCGGGGCAGAACGCAGAGGCCTGTACGCAAGACGCTCAATCAGAATTGACAGAAGTGCGCAGATAACCATTGCACACAGAAAAGCCAGCGCCATTCCCAGGGGAGTAGTTCCTACGAATGACAGAACAAAATACCCTACATAAGCTCCGATCATCAGAACGTCACCGTGGGCAAAATTAATCAACATTACAATGCCGTAAACCATGGTGTAACCCAGAGCTATCAGGGCATAAATGCTTCCCAGTGATAATCCGTTTACCACCTGCTGCAAAAAGATACTGCCGCTTTCCACAAATCCTCCGTTTTTTCAATCGGGATCAGGAACACAAACTCAAGAATTCCGAATCCGCTTCTCTCTGAATTTTTGCATTAAGGCACAACTAAATGATTCTACATATAGCAACCTACATATTTTAGTTAATAATTCTTTCTGATACAAGAAAAAAAAAGAGAAAATAAACAATGTTCAAAGATTTTTTTGCGAGACTCTTACAGTCTTGACAAAGAAGAAAAATCGGGAATTGAGACAAGAAGTCCGTTTACAATAGTCTGGCGGCTGGGACGTTTCATTCTCCGGAGAACTTCATCCAGAATCTGGGAAGTCTCAATACCTTCGTTCCGGAATGCATAGCCGAAAGTATATGAAATACGCCCATCCTGATCCCCTTTGTAATTGTTGTTCTCATAAATCACATTCTGCATGAAACTGTTCAGCAGCTGCTGAATCTTCATCTCAGAGATGTCCGGGGCAACAATGGCAAAAAGAGAACTTTTCACACGGCAGACAGAACCATAATAGCCGAAGACACGGCTGATAAGTGTCGCAAACTTAAGGACTCTGTCATCTTTGAATTCACCCACATAATTCAGAAGCAGGACACAGAAATCGTGATCATGTTCTTTTTCCAGCTGGGTAATGCGTTCCTTATACTTTTTCTCCGTGAAAACTCCGGTAAGATAATCCGCATCCTCAGGCTTCTCATAAGTTTCCCGCATTTCCTCAATGTATTCGTTTTTGTCATTCACCAGAAGCCTGTCGATAATTCCTAACAGACTGAAGAGCAGAGCACCTGTTCCAAGAGTTGTCGCACTGTTATAAACACTGGAGGGAATATAGAAGGGAACGGTCATATAGCGGAGCATTCCGAACAGGAAGAAGAAACTCATCACAAGGTATCCGATGCTCATGATCCGGTTCTGTCCTTTCCGGCGGTTCATATTTGCAAAGACAATCCATGTTATGTAACCCATTTCAGGCATTGTCAGATAAAGCAGCACCATACGGACTTTTCCGATGTGAAGAACAGATGTAAGGTCCAGAATAAGGGAAACCAATATAAAGACTACGTAAAAAGAGTAGAACCCTATCAGATTATGTCTTTCTCTCTTTCTCTCTTTTCCTTTCAGACTTCCGATGAAAAGCAGGGTTGTTGTAAGATAGACACTGCAGCCGGAAAAATAATGGATATAACTGTTAAGCGGGAAAACATCAGAAACCAGCAGGATAACACCGTTGTGATACAGCATCATGATTGTCGTCCAGAACAGAATCATGGCGATCAGCAGAAAGGACCAGATTTCCTTCCTGAATGTCATTCTGACAACGCTGGCCACACAGAGAACCAGAGCAAAGAAAATCAGGAAAAAATTTTCAGCAACAATAAGCGGACGATTGAAAAAAACTTTCCATGGATTTTCGCGGCCGTCACTCAGATAGACCGGCTGAATCTCATTGAAAGCCCAGGGTTCCACAACTTTGAAGAAAATCCTGATTTTATCACCGGCTTTGTACCCGGATATAGGGGCAAGGTGCCCTCCCATACCGACATTTTTTCCCTGATGCTGTTTTTCGTGACCGTAACTGTACACATGATCATAATTCAGAAAAACATCAACAACGCTGTAAGACGAGGCAAACCTGATCATCGGGTCGGCATAATCCCTCAGGTCAGATTCCTGGACCGTGTAAGTCATGATCACGTAATCGCCTTCGTTGACGTAGGGGAAACGGAATCTTTTCAGACTTACATCATAATGAACATCACTGTTGAACTGGATTGTCCAGCCTTTCTCCAGGCAGTCACGGTTGGACAGACTCCTGCTGATTACGAAAAAAAACATTATGACAAGAACGAAGCAGAGAAAAATTGCTCCCATCTGAGAATAAACGTGTCTTCTGTCTATTTTATTACTGAACCGTAATTCGCTCTTTGCCATAGCATTTCAAGTTTACAACTCATAGCATGTTTTCGCAAGAGATTTTAGAGATTTTTAACTTTTTGAATTTTTTCATAAAATACTGTGAATTTGCAGAACACCATGCAGTGCTCCACAAATCCACATCAATTATTTTCAGGCGGCTGCTTTTTTTGCAGTCAGTCTGCGGCGGATAATCTGCTCCACACAGAGAATTACAATTGAAACAAAACCGATTATGTCAGTCAGGTTTCCGGGAATGATAAGAGCAAGACCGGCTGCTCCGAAAAGAATCCGTTCCACAACAGCAGCTTTTCCGAATCCGTAGCCTTCCAGTGCGATACTCAGTCCGAACATACCTACAATTGCAGTGGAAGCAATCAGAAGAACGCTTGGCAGAGATGCATTGATAAGAAGCATCTGCGGATTATATACAAAAACGTAAGGAATGATGAAAGCTGCAATAGCCAGCTTCGTAGCATTCAAGGCAGTCTTAATCGGTTTTCCTTTTGCAATGGCAGCACCGGCAATGGCCGCAAGTGCAACAGGCGGTGTGATGTCAGCGATGATTCCGAAATAGAAAGCGAACATATGTGCTGCAAGAGGTTCAAATCCCAGCTGGATGATTGCACTTGCAGTGATTGTTGAAGTGATCAGGTAGTTTGCGGTTGTAGGAGCACCCATTCCCAGGATGATGGAAGAGATCATTGTGAAGAAAAGAGTGACGAAAGCAACACCGTGAGAGATCGAGATAAGTCCTGCACCAAGTTTAAGTCCCAGACCTGTAAGAGTTACGATACCGATAATTATTCCGGCCATACCACATGCAATCGCTACACTGATGATGTTGCGGGCACCGGCACAGATCATGTCGAGAACTTCGTGGAAACCGAAAGTAGGTTTGCGTCCCTTGATCACGTCAACAACTGAAGTTGCAACACCAAGAATCACGCAGCAGAGGAGTCCCATAAGAGCGGCATAAGTTGCGGTACGTCCGGAACACAGGAAGTAAATGATTATGATAAGCGGCAGGACAAGATAACCTTTTTTCAGCAGAAGAGGCAGAAACTTGGGAAGCTGTTCTTTCGGAAGCCCCTTGAGTCCCAGTTTCTTTGCTTCCAGATGAACCATGATGAAAATACCGGTAAAGTACAGCAGTGCAGGAATGACTGCCGCCTTCGCAACCTGAAGATAGGGAATTCCAAGACTTTCTGCCATAAGGAATGCCGCGGCACCCATGATAGGCGGCATAAGCTGTCCACCGGTTGAGGCAGAAGCTTCTACGGCACCGGCAAACTCCGGTTTGTAACCCAGGGATTTCATCATCGGGATTGTGAAACTTCCGGATCCTACAGTGTTTGAAACTGAACTTCCTGAAACTGTTCCCATAAGAGCACTTGTAAGAACTGCAACTTTTGCGGGACCACCGGAAGCACCACCGGCAATGGCATTACAGATGTCGATGAAGAACTGACCGATTCCGGTTTTCTCAAGCAGTGCACCGAACAGGATGAACAGAAAGATAAAAGTTGAACAGGCACCGATAGGAGTACCCATAATTCCTTCAGTATTGTAGAAAAGGTGTGAGACAACACGCTGCAGTTTGTATCCGCGGTGATTCAGGAAGCCGGGAAGATATGGTCCTGCAAAAGCGTACAGAATGAACACAGCCGCAATGATCATGATCGGGAGACCGACAACGCGGCGGCATGCCTCAAAAAGAATCAGGATTCCGATGATACCGATGATGATATCTTTGGTCTGATAAGCACCGACACGGCGGGCAAGTGATTCGATGTTGAAGCTGATGTACATCCAGCATGCAGCACCGACAAGGCCCAGCACAACATCATACCAGGGCAATGTGTTTCTGGGCAGTTTCTTTGCAGCAGGGAAAAGCAGGAAACACAGGAAGTTGACAAAAGCTAAGTGAGTTGCGCGGAGAACCTGGGCCGGAATAGAACCGGTAAGTGTTGAATACAGCTGGAAAGCCACAAACACGATGGACACCGCATAAGTGATGTAGCGGCGCCAGCAGGTATGCTGTCTGTAAGAAGCTTCCTTGTCCAGATCCTTCATTATGTCCTGGATTTCAGCTTCGTTGGTGGTCGGAGACATGTCCATAATTTACCTCACTTTCTTTCCGTTTTACAGGGAAGAAAAAATCAATTGGCAGACCGAAACACGTCGGTATGATATATAAAGCCTCGTTTGAGGCGCAAAGTACTCGTTCAGGGGCCAGAATGAACTTTCGCCGCTTTCAGGAAGCAGTTCCAGCGCATGACCGGCAATTACACCCACAGCCAGATAAAGCCCGGGCATTTTCTGATTGATCTGCTGCATTTCAAGGTAACTGTCTGTAACCACAAAAACCTGTCCAGCAAGATCTTCCGGTTCCGGCATTCCAGCGCCATAAGAACCGAAGCGGCTTTTTGAAAGCATCAGTGAACCGTCGTCCAGAACAGTATAAAAATCACGGACGCGGCCTTTGTTTACAGAATGTGTGTACGAAATGACAAACTCGCTGCCGGCCTCTTCAGGCAGAACCAGCGTTTTTTTCGTACCGGATCCGTTCTCCGGGAGTTTAACTGCGGTGACACAGACCCGGCTGAAAAAGATCGGGCAAAAAAACACGACACAGCATACAACTGTCACAAAAACTGCTGTCAGAATCCGTATCGTGTTTTTTTTCATAAAAGTATCAGAACTTATTTTACGTTAAGACCGATTTCTTTGTAATATTTGACTGCACCCGGATGGAAAGGAACAGAAACACCTGTGATTGCTGCAGCTGCACTGATTTCTTTACCTTTTGCGTGTGCAAGAGCCAGTTCGGAAGTATTCTCGAACATAGCTTTTGTGATGTTGTAAACAACATCCTCGCTCAGTGACTGGCTTACAGCAAGTGTAGCTTTGATTGCCAGAGCGGGAACATCCTCGTCAGCACCTTTGTATGTACCGCCGGGGATTGTTGTTTTTGTGTAGTAACCGTATTTTGCGCAGATTGCATCAGCTTCAGCACCTGTTACAGGAACAAGTACCAGACCTGCGGAAATTGCCAGTTCCTGAAGTGCGGCGTTAGGAACACCAGCAGTTACGAAACATGCGTCCAGCTGTCCGTTCTGAAGTCCGTCACCGGATTCTTTGAATGACAGGTTTGATTTCTTGATGTCATCAAAAGTCATTCCATAACCTTCGAGAATCTGTTTTGCGTTGAACTCAACACCACTTCCCAGGTCACCTACAGAAACGCGTTTTCCTTTAAGGTCAGCAACTGATTTGATTCCGCTTTCTTTTGTTGCGGCAATCTGGACTACTTCAGGATACAGTGTTCCGATTGTTGCCAGTCCGGAAACTTTTTCACCTGCAAAAAGGTCGATTCCTTTGTATGCATAGTCCATAACATCGTTCTGAACGATAGCGAATTCTGCTTCACCTTTGCTGATAAGGCGCAGGTTTTCAGCAGAAGCACCTGTTGACTGTGCTGTCACGTTCATGTTCTCAATTTTTGTGTTCCAGATGTTTGCAAGAGCACCGCCGAATGAGTAGTAAGTACCGCTTGTACCGCCAGTTGCAAGAATAAAGTTGGTGTTTTCTTTTTTACCGCCGGCAAAAATCATGGTTGTTGCCAGAAGCAGAGCCACCAGAACCACAGTAAGTTTTTTCATAGGATCCTCCGTATGTTGTTTGAAAAGTCCAAACCTTTTCTGACTGTCCAGTATATCAGAATAGAAAATTACTGAATACAAAAAAACGCATAAAAATGAGTTTTTTTTGCATAAAAAATCATATTGATGACTGAAAAAATTAGTCTTGACTAAATTGTTTTTCTTTCACCAGTTTGTACATTTCTTCCGTGGCAAGCCGGGTTTTAGCGACAATATCCTTCTCTGTCTTTGGGAAGCAGTAATAAAGCACTTTCATGTTGCCGATGCAGATCACATCACCCAGCTCATACCAGAAATAATCTGAATACAGACTGTAGGAGGCCAGAGGCTTCTGATTATACTCAAGTTTTCCCCCGCAGCCGGTAAGATGGAATCCTTCCCTGTCATGAACAAGAGTGCCTTCTCCTACACGGTAGATTGATTCTGAATCAGTCAGCACACATATATCAACCGGGACTTCCAGCCGGTACCTTTCCTCAGCGATCTCTTCCTTTACACAGGAACGTTCCCATCTGTACCAGTCCGGCACGTGAGCAAACTCAGTATTGCCGTCCCCAGCCTTCATAAAGCCCTGTTCCGTCAGTTCCCAGGTTTTTCCACAGGAACAGCATTTAATTCCGGTGCCTCTGCCGTCCATGGAACCTTCGGTTTTACAGGCCGGACACTTGTACAGAACACGGTTAAGGCAGTCAGCACGGAAAGGCTCATTGACAATAACATGGTTCTCCTGCTGCCATCTGAAATTGTCAAAAGAGAATTCTTTTTTCAGAATGCTGTTGATTTCCTGGGGTGAAAAGTTTTTCAGGTCCTCGCGGGAAAGCAGATATTTGACGGTTGCGGAAACCCTGACTTTGCGTTTCTGCAGGTTATTGTACAGCGGATCCCGGTGGAATGCGCCCTGGGTCGTGACCACAATAACTGGAATGTCCAGCACCTTAAGGAATCTGCCCAGTGTCTCCGGAAGATCTGTGGCGGTTCCGTCAAAAGTATAGCTTGCTTCAGGATACATGAGTATTGACTGGTTGAGTTTTTTCGCTGCGTAGAGCATGTGCCGCACAAGCTGGACATCGGGGACAAACTTCTGGGTCGGAATACAGCCCAGTTTCTTCATAAGGAATTTTTTTCCCACAAATCCGTCCGATGTGCATACAATGGAAAAGCGGCGGTCGCTGAAAATCCTGAAGGCGATTTCCAGATCGATGAAACTGGAATGATTCATCAGTATGAGGGCAGGTTCTTTCCTGTCAAGTTTTTCCATGTCTTGGGTAGTAAAAGAAAAACCGGTGTCTTTCAGATCTGAGGCAGAGATCAGTGACACCAGTTTTTTAAGGAGAAATGATTGCTTTGCAGGAACAAAACGTTCTCTGCCGGCTTTTTTTATTGCCTGTGAATAATCTGCTTCTTTGACTTTAATTTTCATAGGAACAGATTATATCACAGGATCCGAAATCTTACATCATTGATCTGAGCACATCAGCCAGAGCGTTGAACCAGTCGCACTCCAGGGATTCGATTTCTCCGCCGTCAGTTCTGGCAGAGATTGCCGGATCAAGAGGAACACGGCAGACAGTTTTTACGCCGCATTTCTGAGCGATGGAATCAATGCTGCTTTTTCCGAAAACCTCGATTTTTCTTCCACAGTCAGGACAGGCAACATAACTCATGTTCTCAACAAGCCCAAGGACAGGAATATTCATCATTCCGGCCATGTTCACGGCTTTTTCAACAATCATGCCGACCAGTTCCTGAGGAGAAGACGCGATGATCACACCGTCAACAGGAAGCGACTGGAACACAGTGAGCGGAACATCACCTGTTCCAGGAGGCATATCCACAAAAAGATAATCAAGCTCGCCCCAGAGCACGTCTGTCCAGAACTGTTTCACTGCGCCGGCAATAACGGGACCGCGCCAGATGACAGGATCCGTATCGTTGGGCAGGAGCAGATTCAGTGACATGACACGGATTCCAGTCCGGCTTTCTGCAGGATAAAGTCCCGTATCATCAGCAAGGGCTTTCTCTGAGATTCCGAAAGCCCGTGGAATACTGGGACCGGTGATATCTGCGTCAAGGATTCCCACTCTGTAGCCTGCACGCTGCATGAGAACAGCGCACATTGAGGTGACAAAGGACTTCCCTACTCCGCCTTTGCCACTTGCCACTGCGATCACTTTCTTGATTTTTGTGCCTTCATGGGGTTTTTCATGAAGATCCTGGGGCTGGGTACGCTGGGCGCAATTGCTTCCGCATGATGAACATTTATGGTCACATTCACTCATAGAATTACTCCGGATAATCGTTTTCTTTCATTAATATAGCAACAGTATAGCAATTACTGAACTTATCGGCTAGCAGAACAGCAGCTTTCATAAAAGAACATTTTCCAGCCCTTTTTCCCAGCAGTGAGAATCAGTCCTGGTCATTCACCTTGAGTCTGCGTGCAATATACATGAAAGGTGTGTCCAGAATACTTGTGAACACATAGATCACGTAACATGCACCGGTGATTGAGAGCAGTGTGGGAAAATCGTAGATTCCGGCAAAAGCACCGAAATTGAAGATTACGATGTTCACAAGCTGGGAAATAAGTGTTGAACCGTTGTTGCGGAGCCACAGGAATTTTTCTTTGCTGCCTGTTTTTTTCTCGGTAAGGTTCCACCAGAAATGATAAAGACTTACGTCAATCAGTTCTGAGACTGCATAACCAAGGAAACTTGCGATAAGAAGGCGCGGTGTGTTCGCAAACAGTGTCTGGATTCCGCCGAGGGCAAAATCATTGGCGTTGGGTGTGTAGAACTGCCACATTGTTGAGAAGATGATGAATACAAGAGAGGTGAAAATACCTGCCCAGACAGCTTTGCCTGCATCTTTGCGGCCGTAACGCTCACTGAGGATATCAGTTGCAAGGAAACTTGATGCAAAAAGTGTGTTGCCAAGTGTCTGTTCCATGCCGAATGCATCAACAAGTCCTGAGACTTCAATGTTCGCAAGGATTGTACAGATTGATATCCAGCAGAAAAGACCTTTCCTGCCGAAAAATTTGAACGCGACCAGCATCAGACCGAATGATGCTGCCAGTGAGATGATGAGAACTACTTCGTTTGGCATATGATACCTTGAGTTTGTAAGAATTGACCTGGTTTTGTTAAGGCAGGAAGGACTTCGAACTGCCGCCGCGCAACACTGATTCCGCATCGCACAGCGGAATCAATGCTATCGTTTCAGGAAAAGCGCGTCAAGTGCGCGGCAAATCAGGATTCGCTTTTTCCAAAGCCTCTGCAATGCGGGACACTTCGCTTCCAAGAAGATCGCCCTGGACTTTATCAGGCAGGGCACCTGTCAGAGTCTGCATGTAGGACATGGTCTTAAGAAGGCTGCCGGTTTTTGCGTCACCAGCAGGACTTGTCATTCCACCGGTTTTCCGCAGTGCCTGCGCGGCAGCAAGAAGTCCGGGACGACCGTTCAGCCGTGAGATGACATAATCAAGTTTAAGGC
Source organism: Treponemataceae bacterium (assembly GCA_045599005.1). Lineage (GTDB taxonomy): Bacteria > Spirochaetota > Spirochaetia > Treponematales > Treponemataceae > Treponema_I. The sequence goes on along the minus strand of JAZRVF010000022.1, from coordinate 60,431 downwards.
GGGCCAGACTGTGCATGAATTTGTCTTTTGCCTCAGGAGGCAGCCATGAACAGAGACTGCGCAGATCCTGGAACATATCCGCTGTGTTTTTATATGATTTGCGGGTAGGCATGTACATCACCCGCTTCACCACATTGCTTACAGTTTCTATTGTTGCCTTTTCCGCATCCGGATTGCTTGAGATCTGGACACGGCTCAGATCATCTTCTGCAGGGGCTGTTTTGTACGGAGGTTCATCTTTCTGCCCCGCAGCACTCTCCTTTTCTTCGCTGTAATCTTCAGGAAGGTCCAGAGCATCTTCTGTCACAGCCTCAAAATCAACAGGTTCCGGTTCTGACTGCGGCAGCACGGACAGATCTGAGTCAGCGTCAAACATGGCAGGCTCGTCAAATATCGGTTCCCCGTCATCCTCTGCAGTCTCGCTGTCATCGGAGAAAAGTTCCTCTGTGTCTCCATAGCTTTCCCCGCTTTCATCAGCCGGCTCAAAGGGAGAAAGTTCATCTCCGGCTGAGACGCTTTCATCAGACGAATCACTTTCAGCTTCGTTTTCAGGATCATCTTCCAGCGAGTCATCATTTGCCAGCACGATTTCTTCAGGCAGATCTTCTGTCAGGTCCTGGTCAAACAGCGCATCTTCTGCAAAATCAGAAACCGGTTCCGCAGAAATCTGATCCTCTGCATCAATGGGTTCTTCGTAAGAGGGTGATTCCGATGCTTCCTTTGGAGCCGGTGCCGGCTGAGGCACAGTTTTTTCAGCAGGATCAGGAACTGGAGCTGGCGCCGGTACAGGCTGACTGTCCCAGGCCGGCTGCATTTGGGGAGGAGCCTGCCGCACTGGTTGGGGCTGAATCGGCTGCATATACGGTTCCGGTTGGGGAGCCGGCTTGTCATCTTTCAAATTCTGGTACTGAATCTGATCTTCATCATCCTCAAAATCCATGCCGTCCACACTCATGAAATCCTGTTTTTCACCGATGGAGTAATTCCCTGCAGGAGCGCCTTCAAAGGGATCATAGTTCTGTGCCCGCGCAAGAGCAGGATTGAATTCCATGGGCATGTCGGGAGTAAGCAGAGGCATGTCATTCATGGCGGAACGCTGAAGACGCTCGTCATCTACAGAACGGATGTTCTCCACAGGTTCAACCAGCATTTCTCTGTATTCGTCATCATAGTCGGGCACATCACCGGAAGAGACTTCCAGCTGAAGCAGACGGTCATAATCAAGACTTTCAATCTCATCGATATCACCGCCCAAAGTTTCGTCGGCAATTTTATCTTCTTCTGCGAGCGGGATTTCGGCGGAAGAAACAACCACGGCCTGCTCATACATCCGCAGGGATTCCTTCAGGTCCTCGGCCGAAAGATTTTCGGAAGCCCTGTCCAGAATCTCGGAGACACGTGCCATTGTGGACTGTGAATTGTTCATACGGTTGCCAACTCTGGTCACAGAAGACAGAAGGATCGGATTGTTTTTCTCGATTTCCAACGCCCTGTTCCACATTTCAAGAGCTTCGTCGTAACTGCCCCGGTTCTCAAAAACATTGCCCAGCAGTTCCATGGCCTTTGCGTCACCCGGATTCATATCGAGATACAGTTCAAGCTGTTTTGCCGCATCATTGTAGTTTTCGTTGCGGATGTTCTGGGCGGCACAATCCCGCAGATAGGTGATGTTTTCAGGAGAAACCTCCGCGATTTTCTTGCAGCAGCCGTTGGCTTTGTCAGTCCGGCCAGCCCGGGTATAATACTGGGCCAGAGTGTTCAGATACTCGGCATCGGTTCCGTGGGATTCCTGCAGCGGACGGAGCACATCACCAGCCTCACGGAGATTGTTCTGGTCAATCAGCAGTTTTGCGCGGCGTAATGTGTTCTCAAAGGTTTCCTGTCCTTCAGAAGCTTTCCTGATGTCATCAAGCATTTTAAGCGCGGCCTCTGATCTGCCCTGCCGTTCATAAAGAAGCTCAAGACCTGTAAGCGCGGTAATGTCGCCTTCTTTCTGGGAAAGGGACTGACGGTAATATTTTTCAGAATCAGTGAACCGGCCCGTCTTGCGGCAGAGGCGTCCCATTCCGGTGTTTATCAGGTGACTGTCAGGATTGATTTTAAGACCGTTGGAAAGAACTTCTTCCGCATCATTGAATCTGCGTTCTGAAATCAGCAGATCGGCATATCCGGCAAGGGCTTCCGGCCAGCCCGGTTTTGCCTTGAGGGCATTCTGCATGGATTTTTTCGCTTCCTCTATTTTTCCAAGGGCCATGTAACTCAATGCGGAATTGTAATGCAGAACGGGATGGTTGGAGTCAATCTGAAGTGCGCGCCAATAAGTCTGCAATGCCTTTGTATGATTGCCTTTGAGGGCCTGGATTGTTCCCAGGTGATTGCAGGCAAGAACATCATTGGGATTCACGTCCATGACTTCCACAAAGCATTCGCTTGCAGAATCATAATCTCCCATAAGTTTGTAGGTGCTTCCAAGATTGTAATAGACAGAACAGTCGTCCTGGTGAGTACGGAGGGCTTTTTCAAGCACTTCAACCGATTCATTGTATTTTCCGAGACGACGGTAGACACCGCCCAGTGCGTTCAGAGCCTCAAAGTTGAAAGGCTGTATATTCAGGATACGGAGATATGGCTCCTGGGCTTTCTTGTCCATTTTAGCCTTCTCATAACATGAACCTAAGGCAAGAAGAATCTGAACATCATCAGGATTTTTTGCAAGAGCAGAATTGTAAAGACGTGCGGCCAGTGCGAAATCGTGAGAAACCAGGGCGTTTTTTGCTCTGTCCAGTGTAAAATTGTTTGATTCAGCCATATATACTCCTATTTTCCTGCAAGCCCCGGACGGGCATAAACTTCATCAGAGAGAACGCTTTGACACGAGATGTCGTCCTTCAGATAAGAAGCGACGGCAAAATAATAAATGGTCCCATTCCGCAGACCGGACAGTTCCAGCTGGCAGACATTTCCGGCATTCACAGGGGAATCGCCCTGGATTGCAACCGAACCCATGTACTCGCCGCTCCGTGTTCCGTAATAAACAAGGTAACCGCCCAGGGGACTGTCTTTTCCGGCAGGAGCTGGTTTCCATGAAAGCAGAACCTTTCCGCTGCCGGCCTCAGCTTTCAGACCAAAAGGTGGAAAAGGCTGTTCCTTTGCGTTGTAATCAAGGGCAATCTGTGTGACAGTGGGAGTTTTCTCACCTTTTCCGTCAGGATAAAGAAATCCTGCCACCTGGAAATAACAGCCCTCAAGGACAGTTCCGTCAACAGCACAGTTTTCTTCAGTATCAACCAGATGCCATTCGGGATATGAGTCAGTCCAGTTGTAAGGCGTGTCTCCGCAGCGGACATAATAAGCGGTAGCTGTCTGGGCGGGCACGAATTCATCCACCCGGATTGATTCCATAGTGGCACCGTGTTCCGCAACCATGAAAATACTGCTTTCAAAGTAACCGCCCTCCACAGGATAACGGGTCGCTTCCAGTGCGCTGTCGTCAGTACTCAAGTATGAGATGCAGAAATCATCAATTTTGCCGCAGAAAGAAGGAGCAAGTTCCAGATTTGCGGCAACACCGAAATGGGCCAGAAAAACAGATCCGTTCTGTCGGGCTGAGTCTGTCACAAAAACCATGTCCTCAAGCCGGCCGTTCACGCGGTACTCAAGAAGTCCTGTCTCCGCCTCGTAGGAAAGCTGATGGAAAGACCATTCTTTCGGGATAAGTTTTGTTGATCCCTTCAGTTCGACTGAGTTGTTCTCTTCTGTAAAATTGTCGAAAACATTACGCAGATCCCAGTGAAGGACGCTGTTGTCAAAATAGACGCTGAGCATCTGATACAGTGAATAACTGTCCAGGTTCCGTGATGAATGCCAGGAAAGGATTGTGTCTCCGCTGTCACAGACAATGGGCATCATGAAAAATTCCACGGAAAAGGAATTTGCAAGAGTTTCCCGGCCGAACATCGCATTGTCAGTTCCCTTCAGAGTTATTCCCCCGTTGCCCCAGAAAAGTGCGGCGCCTTTACCACGTGCGGCATCGGTTCCGGTGTTGCTTCCGGTAATGATCTCAGCCTGGTTTCTCAGGATCTCATAGCGCCCGATGGAATCCGCTGCCCTTCCGTTTTCAAAATCAAGAAAAAGATCAGTTGTGTCAGGACTCCGGGAAGTTCTGTCCGCAATTTCCAAAGCTTCATAACCGTAACGGCCGGAATCGATTTCTATGGCATCAGAATAATCAAGACAGTTCCAGCCTTCTGCGCCGCCAAGAACATATTCCCCTTTCTCGCAGAAAGCCGGTGCACAGAGAACAAGCATAAACAGGGCAATAAATGATGCGGCCTCATGTACTGTGATTTTTCGGTGTTTTGTTGTATTATCAGACATTACTTATGAATTCAGACAATCCCAGGCGTGAAATCCTGCACGAAACAGCACTGAAAGCTCCTTCCTCAAGCGGCGTCTATCTCTGGCGCGATACGGACGGAACCGTGCTTTATGTAGGAAAGGCAAAAATCCTGAAAAACCGTCTGTCCTCCTATTTTTCCGGACAAAAAGACATTAAAACGCAGACTCTGGTCAACAAAGCGCATTCCATCGAATATATTGTTACCGAGAATGAATACGAAGCATTCATCCTGGAAAACAACCTGATCAAAAAATACAAGCCCTTCTTCAACATCAACCTGAAGGACGACAAATCATATCCGATGATCCGCATAACCAACGAATCCTTTCCAAGGATTTTCAGGACACGGACCATGGTAAAAGACGGTTCCAGATATTTCGGACCATACCCTGATCTGGGTTCACTGGACGCTTTTCTGGACACCATAAAAACTTTGTATCCGCTGCGACAATGCCGAAAGTTCGTAAAAAAAGATTCGCCATGTCTTTATTTTCACATGGGACGTTGTTCCGCTCCCTGCTGCGGAAAAATTTCCAAAGACTCTTACCGTGAATTTATCGAAGAAATCGAACCCTTACTTGACGGAAATTATGAAAACACTGTCAAAAATCTTGAGGAAATGATGAAATCCGCTGCAAGGAATCTGCAGTTTGAGAAAGCGGCACGACTCCGGGACGGAATCACCGCAATGAAAAACCTGCACAGCAGAAACACGGTTTCCGACTTTGACGACGATTCACGGGATTACATCGAATTCTTTGCGGAGGGCAGCCTTGTAAGTGTGGCCGTTATCTCAATGCGAGGCGGAATAATGACAGGACGTGACATCCTGCGTTACCGGAGCCTCCAGGACGAAACTGAACTTGTGCAGGAGTTTTTCCCGGCCTATTACACCTGCAGAGAAACAGTTCCACAGCACATTTTCGTTCCCCAGAACACAGACGGCGAGCTTCTCCGCAAATGGCTCAAAGAAACCTACAAGGTGAGGACAAAACTCACAGTCATGGGAACACGTGCCATCGATGCCCAGGACAGCAGACACAGAGCCGCGATGGACATGGCAAGACAGAACGCAAAAGAAGACATCATCCGCCGGCAGCGTGAACAGGGCGACATTCCCGCAATGAAGGAACTTCAGGAACTTCTTGGACTGAAGACAATGCCTGTCCGCATTGAAGGCTTTGATATTGCGCATATCGGTGGAAAAATGCCTGTCGCAAGTCTCATCTCCTTCCTGAACGGAAACCCTGACAAAGCGAATTACCGCTATTTCCGCCTGAAGACCACAGACGGCTACATTGATGACTTTGCCTCCATGCGTGAAGCTGCCACCCGCCGTTACACAAGGCTTGTGAATGACAGGAAACCTCTGCCTGACCTGATAATGATCGACGGTGGTCTCGGGCAGGTAAATGCGGTCCAGGGCGTGCTTGATGCACTGGAACTTAACATTCCCATAGTCGGTCTTGCAAAACGGGATGAGGAACTTTATCTGCCCGGGAAATCAGAGCCGATCTCACTGCCGAAAAGAAGTGATGCGCTGAGACTTCTGCAGCGTGTCCGCGATGAGACACACCGCTTTGCCACAAGCCGGAACCAGGCTCTCCGCACTAAAGAGAATGTTGTATCCCGTTTTGAGCAGCTGCCGGGAATCGGTCCGAAAAAAGCAAAAGTGATTTATGAGACATGGAAGAATCTGGCAGCCTTTGCGGAAGCCTGTGCCCAGGACCCGGAGATTGTTGCCGCGCGGCTTGGTATGACAAAGGATAAAATCGGAATCTGCGCGGTAAAAGCACAGGAGATACTCCAGCAGGCTCAGGAAAAACGCGCGGCGGGAGCAGACCGCTTTGCACCGGTACCAGTCGGATCTGGAAGCGGGTACAGCACAGGAAGTGTAGCGGCAAGTCTTGCGGCTGCAGCACTGGATGATGAGGATGGAGACCTTCTTGTTGCGGAAGATGACGCTGGCTGACAGAAAAACCAGGTTCAGGAAAGGAATTCCGACAGTTTTCTGAACAGCAGTGCGGGTTCAATGGGTTTTGCCAGATGTGCATTCATTCCCGCATTCTTTGTGATGGCAACATCTTCGTCAAAAGCGTTTGCAGTCATTGCAAGAATCGGAACTGTGCCCGAATCTGCCCGTGACATAGCCCGTATCTCTCTGGCAGCGGTAATACCGTCTTTCTCCGGCATGCGGATGTCCATGAGAATTGCATCGTAATAGAACTCCGGCTTTGAGCAGAACATGTTCACCGCGATCAGACCGTTCTCCGCAACATCAACTGTGGCATTTTTCGCCTGCAGAAGACGTTTTCCAACTTCAATGTTCAGAGGATGATCTTCCGCCAGAAGAATACGCTTTCCTGTGAAGTCAAAATCCTTTCCTTTTTTTTCTCTGGCTCCTTCGTAAGTCTCTTTCTTAAGAGAAGAAGTCTCTGTTATCCGTTCCGTGATTTTTTTCGCAAAATCCTCACATGAAGAATCAGCATCCACAAGAAAATCAGCACCGGCAATGATTGCAGGCTGATACTTCCTGTTTTTCTCAGAATCCACAACCAGTGCCACATAACATTCTTTTCCCAGCGCGCTTCTTATGAATTTGACCTGTTCCAGTACATCAAGTGTATGTTCCGTTCCATCAAGAATAATCAGCGTATGACAGAGACTTCTGTCCTGTCTGCGGAACCTGTAGGCTGCGTCAATAACTGAACCGACTTTGCCGGTCTTTGCGCCAAGCCGTTCAAGCTGGCTGGGTTTTGCAAAACTGAACAGACCTCGATTGCCTACAAAGATAATATTCAGTCCGGAAAGGATTTTTCCTTCCCGGCTCATTCTGTAAGCACCAGATCTTCCGGCAGACTGGTCTGCTGCAACTTCCAGTTTCATGGAGATGGTAAAGACTGAACCTTTGCCTTTCTCGCTGGTCGCATGTATTGACCCGCCCATCAGTGTAACAAGGTTTCTGCAGATTGCCAGTCCCAGTCCGGTTCCGCCGTAAACAGATGTGGTCTCTGTGTGCTCCTGAACAAAAGGCTCAAAAATATGAGGCAAAGATTCTTCGCTTATACCGATTCCAGTGTCACAGACTTGAAAGATCATCATTGCAGAATCATTTTCCTGCCATTTCTGCCGGATCTTCAGAGAGACAGTTCCACCGGCAGGTGTAAATTTTATGGAATTACCCAGAAGATTGATCAGAATCTGCTGAAGTTTTGTCTCATCACATAAATAAAACTTCTGCACCGACGGATCAATCTCATGAAGAAATGTCAGACCTCTCTGATCTGCCTGTGTCTGAATGATTGTGTATATTCCCTCCAGAAACTTTGAGAAATCAGTTCTTCCGTTTGTGATGACTACTTTTCCGCTTTCGATGCGGCTCATGTCCAGAATGTCATTGATCAGAGAAAGAAGATAATTGGCAGAAAGCTCCACTTTTGAAAGACAGTCTTTCACCTGCTCAATATCATAGATATGTTCAGTGGCAATGGAAGTCATTCCAAGGATCGCGTTCATCGGAGTCCGAATCTCATGGCTCATCCGCGAAAGGAAGTCTGTCTTTGCCGCACTGGCCTGATTTGCCGAGACAAGTGCCGTACGCAGATTCGCTTTCTGCCGCTGCTCCTCCTGATAGATCGCGGTTATGTCATTGCGGTAGACAATCAGCTGCCGTTTTGAATCATCAAGATACAGGAACTGCCATTTTTTCTGCAGTTCAGTCCCATCGGGCAGAATCACCGGGAAAGAAAAAGCATAGACCGAACTGTGCTCAAGATTCTCTCTGATTGTCTGGATCGAACTTTTTTCCCTGAAATCAATCCTGTATTCCTCAGGAACAAGCCGCATAAGTACATTTATGGTGTCCGGGCTGTAGGGCACAGTCTGTACACTGATGCTGTCCTCTGATTTTTTATGCCACAGACTGCGGTAAGTCTCGCTCTCAAGATCCACAATGCCCAGAAAATCGTAGTTCACCGTTGACATACGCTTAAGAATGGCTTCCTGCGTTTTTTCGCCATCAATGTCATAAAGGTACATGAAAGCGGAGACATCACCGGAGACAGGTTCCTCTATAAGGCGGAGATTTGCCTCCATCCAGCGGATCTCGTTTCTGTATGTGGGCATGAGCAGCCTAAATTCCATGGAGAAATGACGGTCACCTGCCCTGTAGCGGGTAAGAAGCGAATCCGGTGAGAAAAGCTGTACATATTCCGCACGCCTGTCCTCATCCACAATCATTTTGGAAACTGTCTCAATGAAGCCGCCGTAAGAAAGATCGCTGTATATTCCGGTAGGCGCACCGTTGTTCACTGAACCGATGATATTGCGCGTTATGTTTGCCCGAAGTGATGAGACCAGATTCTGGGACATTGGCGCCTGCTGATGGGCCAGTTCCGCATAAAAAAGCCTTTCCATCTCTTTCTGCTCTGTAACATCCGTCGATTTGCCGGCTGCAATGTGAACATTGCCGTTCACGTCAGGCAGCGAAACATATTTTATGCGGCGCCACTCAGTCTGGTCCGGACCTGTGATGAACTGGATGACAGCTTCTGCAGATCTGGCTCCGCGCTTGATTCTTGTATGGAGTTTCCTGAAGTTTTCAATCGAATCCGGGTGGACATATCCTGCCTTGAGAAATGACTCCGGAAAGTTTTCATAGACAATCGGATATGCCGTGCTGATCATATGACGGGGCTGAGGCGTTGCCAGATTGTTGGTCACATCATATTCCCAGAAATTGATGTCTGATTCTTCCACAAGAAGATTGATTTTCTTCTGCTGGGCGTAAAAATTCTTCTCCGCCCTTTTCTTGAAATCCGCATCAGTGAAGATTGCATAAATCTCGTCACTGTTTTCCGAAACCAGACAGTTCAGGGAAACATAATGCAGTTCGTTATCCGCATGAAGAATGCGGAAAGTCAGATCAATCTTGGTGCCGAAATTGATCATGTTGTTGATCGCTGAATTCACAAGGGGTTTGTCATCATGATAAATCAGATCAAGAGGCGAATCTTTTGCTTTTTCAAGGATTGCATCGGATGAGTAACCGAAAAGGGAGGCAACCTGCTCACTGCAGTAACGGATATGGAGTTTCTGTCTTGAACGGTCGTATTCAAAGACAACAATTCCACCCGGCATGTTCTCCATGAGAGTTTTGTAGAGCCGTTCAGTCTCAGCCTGTTCTTTCGGATGAAGGACTTCTTCGGTAATGTCAACAAAAGACATGGTGAAACGTGAAGCACCGTCACTGTTTTCTGACAGACTGAAATTCGCGGCAAAATTGCGTATAGTATTGTCCGCACGGATAATGCGGAATTCCGCTTTTTCAGAACCGCCTTCAGCAATCATTTTCCTGCTGATTTTGCGCACAAAGGGAATGTCTTCAATATGAACGTAATCAGCAAGATTTGTCCTGCCTTTCTGAATCATTGCATTCCAATCATCGAAGCCGAAAAAACGGCAGCCCTGAGTGTTCATGAAAAGCAGCTTTCCGTCCCTGCTGTCATCAAACAGGACTAATCCACAGGGAAGACTTTCGTAAAGCTGCCGGGATTCTTCGCCAATTTCAACAAAATCTGCCGAATCAATCATGGGGAAAATTATAGAATGCTAGTCGCCAAAATACAAGCCTTTGTATTTTTCTTCCAGGTAATCCAGAAAATCAGCTGCGGTAAAATCCCTTCCTGTAATTTCCTTTATCCAGTCTTTCGGAGCAAGGCGGTCCGCTTTTCTGAACACTTTTTCCTGCATCCAGCCGTTGATTTTTGCAAAGTCACCGGAACTGACTGCGGCAGGCAGATCGATCTCCTCAGCCATTTTGTTGTAATACATAGCATTGTACATATTGCCCAAAGCGTAAGTGCAGAAATAACCGAAACCGCTTGACCAGTGCACATCCTGAAGGATTCCGTTTCTGTCGCAATCCGGTTCAATTCCAAGATATTCTTTGTATTTTCTGTTCCAGAGAGCCGGCAGATCTTTTATGTCCACAGTACCCGCGACAATCTCTTTCTCAAGCTCGTAACGGATTATGATGTGGAAAGTGTATGTGAATTCGTCCGCTTCAGTTCGGATAAGACTTGGTTCAACAACATTGATCGCCCGGTAGAATTCCTCTTCGGTAACGTCATTGAACACCTGCGGGAAAATCTCTTTCGCCTTGGGAAAAATCAGATGAACAAATTCTCTGGAACGGCCGATACGGTTTTCGTAAAAACGGGAAACTGATTCGTGCTGGCCCATTGTCTTAAGATTATTGATGAAATACTGATGGTTTTCTTCCGGCTGCAGCAGCTCAAAAAGTGCGTGACCACCTTCGTGAATGATCGAATACATGCTTGAATGAAGCATATCGGGATGGTAATGGGTCGTCACGCGCACGTCATCCTTTGCAAGTCCGTCAGTGAAAGGATGCTCTGTTGTGGTGAAAGCTCCGCGGTTAAAATCATAACCGATTGTCTCCAGAAGATAACGGGCAAATTCTTTCTGCTGGCTGTCAGTCACAGTGCGGAACAGAAAATCAGTGCGGATATTTTTTCTGCATTCTGTGATTTCTTTGAGCAGTGGAACAAGACGTTCTTTGCATTGTCCGAAAATTCTGTCCAGATCTTCCTGAGTAATTCCTTTTTCGTAATCATTCAGCAGATTGTCATAAGGGACCGGCAGTTTTTCCTCACGGAGTTCAATCTGTTTAAGCTGCACATCCCTGACTTTCTCCAGACTGGGAGCAAAACGGTCAAAATCAGATTTTTCCTTTGCGTCAAGCCAGTCAATATAAGCGCTGTTCAGAATCACACTGAATTCTCTGTCCATCTCAGGAGTAATATTTTTGGTTTTCAGATAATTCTCATGAAGCGATTCTGCAAGTTTCTTCTGAAAATCATTGTCCAGACCCGCAACCTCAGCATAAAGCAGTTCAGCCGCTTCAATAAAGGCCGGATCCTTTGACAGGATGAAAGCCTTGTTGGAAAGGAAGGCCATCGTCTCAGCCTGATTCTCCATTGCGGCTTTTGGACAGATTGTCTCCAGGTCAAAATTCAATACATGAACCGCATTCTCATAAACGGCCATCTCTTTAAGCGTGTTTTCAACTTTTTCATAAGCTTCATTAAGTCTGTCTGTCATATTTTCCTTTCCTTTTTTTTCAAGCATAAAAACATGACTGCCGGAGTCGGGGCTTTCGTTGCGGGCTTGCTTGTGCGCCAGCACAACTCAAGCTTAGCAACAAACTCCGACGTAAGGCAGCACTGATTTTTCCATTCCCTATCTCGTCCTTACAGCAAAAAATCAGGGCTGCCGGAGTCAGACAGGCGCCGGCGTGTGAACTTGTGCGTCAGCACAACTTGAACAAAGCCGACCCGTATGACGTAAGGCAGCACTGATTTTTATCCCTCCGAATCTCGTGACTGAACTGCCGACCGCAAAAGAATGCATCCCAGAATGATCACACTCCCTCCGATGCTTCTCAGAGACGGCACTTCCCCCACAAGAAGCATCACCCAGACCGGGTTCATAAGCGGCTCAATCATTGACACGAAAGAGGCAGTAAGTGCCCGCACGCCGATAAGTCCGCGGGAATAAAGAATTGAAGGAAAACCCACCTGAAAAATGCCCAGAAGCACAATGCCTGCAACTGCAATCCAGAGGGAATATCCCGCGGAAGAAACTGATTCCCCTGATAAAGCCGCTACCGGATCAGCGAATCCAAGAGATATTGCAACAGGAAGACAGACAACAGCCGCAATCACGTGAGAAATCAGAAAGGAATTGATCGAATCCTCGGAACCCTGCCGGCGCATGAAAATCGTTGCAAAACCGTAAGTAACACCGGAAAGCATACCCAGAATGTTTCCCGCAAGGTTTCCGGTTTCCATGCCTTCAGAGAAAAACAGCACCATTCCACCCATTACTCCGAGAGCCGTGAGATAGTCTGATGGCCGGTTCTTCTCCTTTGTAAGAAGAGGTGCAAAAAGAATTATATAAATCGGACTTGTATATTCAAGAACAATAACATTCACCGCGGCAGTCAGTTTGTTGCCAAGAACGTAGAAAATCATGGTAAGGGCATACATCAGACCGCCAAGCCACAGATTGAGTGTCGCTTTTCTGTCAATCCTGTTTCCATCTGCGGATCGGATCACAAAGTTCGGAAGTCTTCTGACCCAGAGACACATGAACACACCGCCGATGATACTGCGCACTGCAGAAATTGCAAAAGCGTTCCAGGGCACCAGTTTCACAAGAACGCCGCCGGTGCTCCAGAGAAGGGCACAGAGAACAAGAGCGGGGATTCCTACAAGTTTTTTCATGGCGTCAATTATGCCGATTTGTTCAGTTTTGTGCAAACAGACTATTTTTCAACTATGTTCTGAATCCAGATTCCGGATTTTACCAGAACCACGCCGAGAACAGCCTTGAAAATATCAACAGATTGAACCAGCAGATAGATCATCACAATGTTCAGGCCGGTGAAATGAGAAAGACAGAAAGCCATCGGCACCGCAAGAATCCAAAGAGAGCAGCTGTCAAACAGGAAAGTGATCATTGTGCGGCCGCCGGTACGGATTGTGAAATAACAGCCGTGCATACAGGCGCAGAAGGGCATCATTGCTGAACATACAAGAATGAATTTTGAAGCCAGATCTTTAACCTGCTGCTCTGTGTTGTAAATCGCCGGGAACACACTGCTCAGACTGGCCATGATTCCACCGATAACCACACAAACCGCCACCGACATGAAAAGGGTTTTGCGAACAGTGTCTTTTGCCTCTTCCATTTTTTTCGCACCGAGAAGCTGACCTGCAATAATCGAGATTGATTCGCCCAGAGCAAAGAAAACAACGTTGAACAGATTTGAGATTGTTGAAGTGATGTTCAATGCAGCCACAACAGAAAGCCCGCGCAGAGAATAGCACTGTGTCAGGAAAGTCAGTCCCAGAGACCATAGTGCCTCGTTCATGGCAAGAGGCGTGCCTTTGATGAGGATCTGCTTTATCAGCGGAGCCGGAATCCTGAGAGATCTGTACGCATTTACGATAAAAGCGCATCTTTCTTTGTGGGTATGGGTATAAATGATGATTATGAATGCTTCCACAAAACGGGAGACCACCGTAGCCACAGCTGCTCCTCTTACACCCATTGCAGGAGCGCCGAAGTGTCCGAAAATCAGTACATAATTCAAGGCAAGGTTTACAAAAACCGAAACAATTCCCGCGATCATAGGAAGCCGTGTGTCACCGGTTCCACGCAGGGTGTTGGAATAAGCCATGGCTATTGAAAGCGGAACAAGTCCCACCAGCATTATGTGAAGATAGTCCAGACCGAACGCCAGAGTTGCCTCCGCATTTCCTATGCCGTCAGTCTGATGCAGGAACAGGGAGATAAGGTCTTCACCGAAGATTACCAGAGCAGCTGAACTGACAGCCAGGACACAGACAACCATCAGTATTTTGGCGCGGAAAGTGTCACGGACGCCTTTCGTATCGCCTTTACCGTAATACTGGGCCGTAAAGATGCTTGCCCCGCTGAGTGCGCCCCACACAAAAAGGTTGAAGACAAAGAGCAGCTGATTGACTACGGAGACACCGTTCATCGGATCGGTGCCCGTCTGCCCGACCATTATGTTGTCCAGAAGATTCACAAAGTTTGAGATCGCATTCTGGACAACAATAGGGACAGCAATGCGGCAGATATTACTGTAGAAACTTCTGGACCCGATCCACTTACTCATGCTTACTGATTTACTGAGCCATTGTGCGGCCGATTTCTGAGTCCTGGACATACAGAACCAGTTCGCTGAACTGAGGAACTGCATATGGGATTGTCAGGAGTCCTCCGGTGTGACGCAATGTGACCAGTGAGTAAGAGTCTCCTTCAGGAGGAATCACATCAAGCCTTACGGAAAGTGCGTAAGGATATGCAGGCAGAGTGGTTTCGTAGATACCGTAGACTGTGCCGTTGACCACTTCGTCAGGCAGAGCGATCACAGCCTGTGCATTTGAATAGACACTGACTTCCTCTCCGTTTCCGGGCGATGTCTGAGAGACAATTGTCCCGGCTTTTTCCGAACCGCGGGGCAGTCTGCGTGTAAAGGTGTAGATCACCTTGTAACGGCTCATCATGAGCAGCGCATCATTGAGGGAGTATCCTACCAGCCACGGCACTTTTGTGGTTTCATCTCCGGGACCGCTTGATACAACCAGAGAAAGTTCCACAGGTGAAGAAAGCAGTGTGTCGGCCGGCGGATCCTGCTCAAGAATTGTTCCAGGCTCAGATTCATCAGCAACATACATCAGTTTGTCCGGCATTCTGATCAGCGGAGTTGATCCGGAGAAGAGAGTCTGCAGTGCAAGACGCACATCATCAACTTTCTGTCCGATATAACTGCCTACACGGTCAACAACAATACCGCGGCTTACTGTAAGCGTTATGCGGCGGCCGGCTTTGGAGATAGTTCCAGAAGGCGGATCCTGCTCAAGAACGGTACCTTTGTTGTTCAGAAGATCAGAATAACGGAGCTGGATTTTTGGATACAGTTCCTTTACCTGCATTTTGAGCAGAGCTTCTTCCAGACTGAGCCCCACGTAATTGTCAACAAGAACTTCCTCCGGACTTTTCACCATCCAGAAAAACACGCCCACACTGGCAGCGCCCATCAGACAGACAATAAAAAGCACGGTCCAGGCCAACGTCCTGCCGCTCAGCTGAAGTCTCTCCAGATAATTATGATAGTGGAAACCGAGTCCTTTCTTCTCTTTCGGGGTCTCTGCTTTTGCTGGCTTCTCTTTCCTGGGTTTCCGGACTTTTTTATCACCGGTTCCTGCAGATTCAGCAGCCGCTGAAGACTCACTTTCTGCAGCAGATTTCTCTTCAGCAGCCGGTTCCTCAGTCTTCACTGTCTCCTGTTCAGTCCCGGCATTCTGTGCAGCATCAGTTACAGGCCCGGGAACAGCCGTATCAACAGGCCGGACCACTTCTGCACTTCTGCTTCTGTCTTCATTTTTCGTTTCTTTTTTTGTTTTTTTTGCCATATGAATATTCCCTTAAAAAACTATTCCTTTATACAACGGGTTCCCACGAAATTCCGTGTTCCGTTCATAAAATCAGTTGAATTCATTGCCTTTTTTGCCTGCCACTGCAGTTTTCTCACAGCCAGCACACCATCTCCTGTCTGAATCAGAATGCCCTGCTTTCTGTCAGCGGCAAGCACAGTTCCCGGCTCAGCACCAGAAGCGCAGTCCGGCGCATTACCGTCATAAACACAGGCTTCATGTATACGGAGCGTTGTCATTGTACCGTTGCAGTCACCTTGGGTAAATGCCAGCGGCCAGGGATAAAAGGCCCTGATCTGTGCGTCAATCTGACGGGCAGACTTTGTCCAGTCAATAGCACCGTCTTCCTTTCTGAGCATAGTGCAATAAGTGGCATCCTCATTTTTCTGAGGAACCCCGGCATCATTACCGGAAGCGATCATGTCCAGGGCCTGCTTAAGAAGCCCTGCTCCTTCATCGCCAACCCGGTTCAGAAAACTTTCCGCATTCTCCGTGCCGTCAAGCACACGTTTTTCCTGAACCAGTATGTCACCGGAATCCATTTCCTGGGCAACCTTCTGCACAGTGATTCCTGTTTCTTTCTCACATGCAAGAATTGCCGCCTGAACCGGCGCACAGCCGCGGTATCTGGGCAGAAGAGACGGATGAAGATTGATTCCGCCCTTCTCAAACAATGCCATGAACTTGGGGCCGAAAATCCTTCCGTAAGCAAAACACACCAGAATGTCAGGATTCAATGCGACAACCTGTTCGCGGGCAGCGGAATCCAGATGTTCAGGAGTAAGAACAGGAATGCCCAGTTCTTCAGCAACAGCAGCAACCGGTGTAGGAGTCAGACTTCCATGACGGCCTTTTGCGCTTGGCGGATTGGTAAGAACTCCGACAATTTCAAGAGAATCCGAACCACAGGAATCAAAAGAGGCAAGGTTTTTAAGTACTGCTGCAGACTGTTCAGGACTGCCGGCATATAAAATCTTCACTCTTTTGCCGCCTTTTTAGCAGCGATTTTTGCCGCCCTTGCAGCTTTTGCAGCCGCTTTTTTCTCACGGCGCTCCTCACGGCGTTTTGCGTTTTCCTCAGCCTTGAACTTAAAGAGAGGATCACCGCGGTCAATATAAAGGATTCCGTCCAGATGATCGTTCTCATGCTGGATAATCCGGGCAAGAAGTCCGTCTGCCTCAAGAACAAAAGGCTTTCCTTTTTCATTCAGAGCCTGCACTGTCACCTTTGCAGGACGCTGAATTTTTTCATAAAGCCCCGGGATTGAAAGACAACCTTCTTCCATCTCGCAAATCTCTGTGGATGTGGCAATAATCTGAGGATTTATAAATACACGGCGAACATTATCGTCGGACATAAGCACAAACATACGGATAGGAAGTCCTACCTGAGGAGCGGCAAGACCAACTCCGTCGGAAGCATCCATCAGTTCAAACATTTCTTCTGCAAGTTTTGCGTGTTCTTCGGTAACATTTTCAACCGGAACACATTTCTGACGCAGAACATCATTTCCAAGAGTTACGACAGTCATATTATAAAGGTATAAAATATCATGTTTTAGGTCAATTATGGAAAAAGGGACAAAGCACTGCCATTGGACCAAACAAAACCGACCAGACCACACAGACAGCCGATGCGATAACCATACCCGGATCATCAGGAAGGGCGGACAACCGCCCTGCGCTCCAGCCCGCGAAGCATACGCTCCGCGCTCTTCCGCTACCCACCGTGCGGGGGCCCGAACCGGATCAAGTTTTCCGCCCCCGCAACGCCCCGGAAAAATGATCTCGTATACCAGACAAAAACATATTGCCGGAGGCAGGGGCTCACAACACAGGGACTCTCATTGCTTTAAACTTTCCTTCAAATTCCATATACTGCCCGGATGAAATACTGTAAAAAACTTTTTATCATTCTCTGTCTTGCAACCGCATGTCATTCAGCAGCCTTTGCCATTTCCGCAGATTTTATCGCTGCCGGTACACTCGGCAGCACACTTGCTCTTGAATACATCGCCGGAAAGACAGTGTTTGAAAAACCAGCTGCACCAGCCCCTTATATTCTTGATCCTTCCACAGTGAATGCTTTTGACCGGCTTACAATGCAACCCTATTCCAAATCCTTGGACACCACAGCATCTGTCCTGCAGTTTGCCATTTTTGCGACACCCGCAGTTTTTGCAGCTGCTCCTTCAGATTCCTGGTCAGATATCGGCTTCCAGTATGCAGAAACAATGATGATGGCGCAAAGCCTTGCATGGGCCGGAAAACTTCTTGTAAGCCGGGCCCGTCCATATACCTACTTTGCAGGAGCCCCTGCAGAGGCTCTTTCAGACGGAGACTGGCTCTGTTCAAGTCCGTCAGGACATGCAACAAGAAGTTTTGCCGCGGCAGTATTTACCGCAACCACATTCTGCGGCATTTTTCCTGAATCAAAGGCAAAAATCCCTGTTGTCGCCGCCACAATCGGATCGGCTGCCGCCGTCGCAGTACTCCGCGTAATGAGCGGAAACCATTTTGCAACAGACGTTATTGCAGGTGCCGCACTTGGAAGTTTCTGCGGCTTCATTGTACCCTGGCTTCACAACCACACAGAAATATTCCGCAGAAAAGACAGAGGCTTCTCAGCCGCATTACTGCCGGGAGCAATATCCTTCGCTGTTACATTCTGAGTCAGTCCGGACTATTCGCTGCTGCCCGACTCAACGTATTTTTTCAGCTGGACGGCAGCAATTTTTGGATTCGATATTACAGACGGCCCCGCAATACAGCCGCCCTCACAGGACATCACTTCAACAAGATTTGGAGTCTCCGGCGTCAGAGCAACCTCTCCGCTCTGGATTTTTCCATAATAGGCTAAGTTTTTCATACCAGCCTTGTCCAATCCGTTGATGGTTGTGAAACGCAGCCTTTCCGGATGCACAAGTCTTGCTTTAACGGCAGCGGCAACACCACCGCTTGCTGCAAATCCCCGCCCTGTTGAAGTGGGAACATAACGGCCCTCGTCACTCCGCGCGGTCATCTTTGATACTTCAATTTCCTTGGCAATAAAGAACGCCGCAATTTCTTCAACACTCAGAACAAAATCAACAAATTCATCATCCATACCCTCTTTTCGCTTTGCAAGACAAGGACCGATAAACACTGTCACACATCCAGAATCCGCTTTCTTTGCGGCCTCCGCAATATAATGCATGGGACTCCGTGTTTCAGAAACACAGGCCAAAAGAGAAGGAACATGCTTTTTTACAGCCATGACATAAGCAGAACAGCAGGAGGTTGTCATAAGTTTGTCACCCCGGTCCATGCGTTTCTCAAATTCATCGGCTTCCTTCTGTGCGCAGATATCAGCACCGGCTGCAACTTCCATCACTTCGGAAAATCCCGCTTCCAGCAGGGCTGATTCAAACTGGCCGCTTTGAGCCTTGAACTGGGCTGCAATTGCCGGTGCATAAAGGGCTACAACTTTTCTGCCTGCCATGATGTGTTTGATCACGTCAACCAGCTGACTTTTGTCCATCATCGCACCGAAAGGACATTCACTCATACAGTGTCCGCAGGCAATACATTTGCTGTAGTCAATCCGTTCCCGTCCGCTCTCATCTTTTGAGATCGCACCGACAGGACATGCTTCCTCACATGGTACGGGAATCTTTATGATCGCATGATAAGGACAGTTGTTCATGCAGAGTCCGCAGTTTACGCAGAGATCACTGTCAATGTGTGCACGGCCTTTGTAAACTTTCACAGCTTTTTTAGCACAGTTCATTGTACATGGGCGTGCAAAACAGGCCTGACATGCGTTTGTCACCATAAAATGAGTTTTTACACATGCATTACATGCATCATGAAGAACTGTCAGAAAAGGTTCGGTAGGTTTCTCACGGGCCAGCGCTTCCCGTGCATAATCAGCCAGACGGCGGTCATCATCATATTCTTCAACAGAAATCCCCAGCCTGGCAATCACACGCTGACGGATGATCTCCCGGTCATGAAAAATACAGCATCCCATAGGCTCTTTGCCATGGGGGACCATTTCTTTGGGAATAAAATGCACGCCTTCTTCAAGACGTCCTTCAAACATCAGTTTTGAAATACGCACCAGAATTTCGCGCTTGATCTGTGCCGCGTTGTTGTTAACGTTCAGCATAGGAACCTCCTGAAGGGACTTTTCTCAATGTATAAAATTTTAACGATTTATACAAGTTATGGAAAATCCTGAAAATCCGTTGTAGAATCAAGTACTTTGATTTTGTGCTGCAATTTGAACATAAGGGGAATACATATGGATAATTTTGTTTATGATGTGACCACAAAAGTTTATTTCGGTCGTGGTGAAGAAGAGAAAGTCGGAAAACTGATTGCCGGTTATGGTGCCAAAAAAGTCCTGGTACATTACGGAAGCGGTTCCGTAAAGAAAAGCGGACTTCTGGACAAAGTGAAAGCCTGCATTGAGGCAGAAAACATTTCTTATGTTGAGTTGGGCGGTGTGGTGGCAAACCCCGAACTTCCTCTGGTACGCAAAGGTATTGCTCTTTGCAGGGAAGAAGGTGTTGATTTTGTTCTTGCTGTGGGAGGCGGTTCCGTACTGGACTCAGCAAAAGACATTGCAAACGGTGCCGCAAATCCAGACATCGATGTATGGGATTTTTCAATGGGAAAAGCACAGCCTGCAAAAACTCTGCACAAAGGCGCGATTCTTACCCTGGCTGCAGCAGGTTCTGAAATGTCAAATTCCTGTGTGATCACAAATCCGGAGACAGGACGTAAAGCCGGTTACAACAGCAGCATGAACCGCATGGATTTTGCAATTGAGAACCCGGAACTGACATTCACTGTAAGTCCGTACCAGACAGCATGCGGTGCCGTAGATATTGCAATGCACACCATGGAACGGTATTTCTGTCTTGGAGAAGACACCTATCTTACTGATGCTGTGGCAGAAGCTGTGATGAAAACAACACTCAAAGCCGGAATTGATTCCTACAGGAATCCGACTGATTACACAGCCCGTGCAAACATGATGTGGGCTTCAAGTCTTGCCCACAACGGACTGACTCAGTGCGGCCGGTCTTTCCAGCTTACAGTCCACCAGTTTGAGCACGAAGTCTCAGGAATGTACCCGCAGATTGCACACGGCGCAGGTCTTGCAGCACTCTGGTGCAGCTGGGCACGCTACGTCTACAGGGATACAATGCCCCGCTTCATCAAATGGGCTCAGAATGTCTGGAATATTGACGTGGATCCGGAAAATCCGGAAGTATCTGTGCTTAAAGCAATTGAGCTTCAGGAACGTTATTACAAAGAACTGAATATGCCGACCAGTCTTCATGAACTGGATGTGCGTAAAGAGGATCTTGAGAAACTGGCATTGAACTGCAGCCGTGACAAGACCCGCACTCTCAACGGTTACAAGAAGCTGGGCTACGAAGAAATGCTGGACATCTTCAATCTGGCCTACTGAACTGAATAAGCAAAAAGGCGCAACATGCCTCGGTCATTTAAAATGCCGGGAGCGGAGACAGGCGGAGACGACGAGCGTCCGAATGCAAGTTTGAGCTCACTCAACCCGCAGCATTCGGACGAACGCCGGCGGAAGCCTGATTGACTCCCGACAAAGTTTAAATTATTTCTGGGTCATGTTGACGACGCCGTCCCAATCATCGGGCACGCCGTTTTCCATGTTCTTAACACAACGATCTGCAAAAACACTTGCAGCCTCGTCTGCAGGATATTTGGCGGTTGCCTCATCAAAAAGCTTCTTGCCACCTGCAAAGTCCTTCGCGAAATAAAGATCCAGACCTTTGTGGAACAGTTCCACAGATTCAATCAGAGCAGGATCCAGCTCTTCCCGCACACCAAGAATGTTGTACAGCTGGACAGGAGTGCTGATACCTACAACGCGGACCCGGTCAAAACGGCGTGCAAA
Organism: Treponemataceae bacterium; assembly: GCA_045599005.1. Taxonomy (GTDB): domain Bacteria; phylum Spirochaetota; class Spirochaetia; order Treponematales; family Treponemataceae; genus Treponema_I. Next base: position 39,053 of record JAZRVF010000022.1, on the reverse strand, counting down.
AAGCACATCCTTGTGCTCACCGCTGTCAGCGCCTTTCCAGGTTTCCTCAGAAACAAGAATCCATGAATGATACTGTTTGTTTACACCCTCGAGACGGGCCGCAAGGTTTACAGCGTTACCCATCATCGTGTAGTTCATCTTTGCATCTGTACCCATGTTTCCGACAACCATCGGTCCGGTGTTGATACCGATACGGGTGTTGATTGGAGAAGGAATCTCTCCGGAAGCAAGCATCTCCTCATTGAAGCGTACTTCCGCCTGTTTCATGCGGACTGCGGAAATACAGGCTTTCCATGCGTGATCCTCGAAACTGATAGGAGCACCGAAGAAGGCGATGATTGCGTCACCTTCGTATTTATCGATTGTTCCGTGGTTCTCAAGAATAACATTGGAGAACAGGGTAAGATACTTGTTCAGGAAACTTACCAGCTGGGTAGGAGTGACCTTCTCTGAGAAAGTTGAGAATCCCTTGACGTCTGTAAACATTGCAGTCATGTAGCGCTCTTCACCACCAAGACTGAGTTTTGAAGGATCGTTTACAATCTGGTCAACAACGTCTCCTGAAAGATAGGTACTGAATGCACGGCGGAGGAAACCTTTCTGCTTTTCTGCGTTGACGAAGCGCAGAACAACCATTGCGATCGCGCCGACAACCATAACAAGCAGAGGACAGATCACTTCAACATAGATGCTGAAATGATGCATTTCCAGATAACTGATCACAAGAACAATAAGAATGCCGACAACATTGAGCACATTCTGCCAGATGAGAGGCAGGTTGCGGGCAATGACAGCGATGATCATCAGCAGAAGACCTGAAAGAGTGAGCCCCATCCACCAGGGCACAGGCGTGATGAAGTTTTCGCTCATGATGGTGTTGTAGACGTTGGCGTGTGTACCGATGTTTGCATAACCGGAAGCAAAAGGTGTTGTTCCAAGATCGGTTGAACCAGTTGCGGTATGACCGATGATACAGAAAGAATCAGTCATCCTTTCCTGCAGTGATGCGACAGCGTCATTATAGTTCTTAAGGGAAACCTCAAAATTAGCAAACATGTTCTTGTACTGATTCAGAACATATTCGAATTCCCCTTCACGGTTCATGTTGACATGATAAGGAAGATTTCTTTCAATATCGTCCAGCAGGGAGGGATCACAGAGCAGAGGACAATACTCAGTGAAGAAAAGCCTTCTCTGTTCCAGATACTCGGCAAAGTAACCTTCTTCATCATTCAGACTGTCCAGATCGTTTTCGGTAAGAAGGAATTCCTTGTATTCCTTCAGTTCATTGTAAATGTCAAGGAACTGAAGGGCGTAATACTGATGCCAGAGCATACCTTTTTCGAGCCCGTAAGTCTCATCAAAATCAATTACCTTGATTTCGGAAATTTTTTCCAGATTTGCGATGATGTCTTCTTCCCAGTCATCCAGAAGATAGATTTCTGCAACTGAGACATTGATAAAGCTGTCATCAAAACCATCAGGAATCCAGTTGATGAGCATGTTTCCCTCAGAATCCAGAGGAATCACAATATCTCTGGTCACCTCACCATTTTCAGTGGAGACATGGGAATTTCTGAGAATCAGCTGAGTCCGTTCGCGTACAATCTCCTCAGGTCTCAGGATGCTGAGCATTGGAGCGAACACAAGCTGACCCACATATTTCACTTCTCCGGTCTCCGGATTTGTGCAGTCTGCAAGAAGTTTAACACGGCGGCGGGAACCGTCAGAGTCAAGAAGAACGTTGGTAAATCCTGAGCCCGCAGATGCAGTGACCATTGAGTCCAGAGCAGGAACAAGTCCCCTGTCGGATCCTTCATTCAAGTGCCAGTTGTTGATTTCTCCCGGAATCAGATTGTTTTTATCATCAACAGACAGCAGTACTCTGTCAAAAACCTGCTGCATCAGCTCATCCGGAATCTGTATGGACAGATCGTTGATGTTCAGAGCCATCCAGCTGTTTCCAAAGTAATGGATTGCTTCTGCAAAATATTCGTCATTGTCACGGATCAGGGAAGAAGAGATGGTGTTGTACAGTTCTTCAAAAGTAACCGGCATGGATTCATAGGCGATGGATGCCATGTATTCTGCAAGCTCGTCATTATCGAAATATCCTGCATAGGCGGCCTCCCCGATTGCGGCAATATCCTCAGAAAGGGATTCCATCGCGCTGTTCAGAGTGTTCGGCAGCTGTTTCCTTCCTTCCGGGTTGATACCTTCTGTGGAAGGGCTGCAGTACTCAATATCGAAGGTGGCCGACTTTGCGCCAAGCTCGCGCATACGGATAAGAATATCGGCCATGATGTCACGTGGCCAGGGGAAAGTACCGATACGGGCAATAGAACCGTCATCGATGGCAACCATAACAACATCGCTGCGTTCAGGCGTTGCCGGTTTCAGGTTTACCAGAAGGTCGTAGGCTTTCAGTTCCAGTGTGTCAAAAGCACCGAAAAATGTCAGAAGCCCGATCACAAGAACAACGATGATCGCAAGCAGGTAATCCCGGTGGAACCAGGGCACTGCTTTACGGAGTGCATCAATATCCAACTTTTTCACAGAATCCTCCATTGTGTATTCTCTTATGATAACACTCCATAAACGAATTCACAACACAATGAAGGACCGTGATCAGTAAAACTTCAGTATTTCACCACCAGAGCAGGGACAATTCCTCCTGCGGATTCCGAGACATCCTCGTTCGTAAAGGGATTTCCTTCCCCGGAAACTGTCAGGACACTGTTACTGCTGTTGCTGTAGGGAGACCGGAGCCACCACCAGGAACCTTTCTCAGAATCCGGATCAAGATTGCAGCTGTCTGCAAGGGCAAAATCAGTGGGGCGCTTTATTCTTGAACTTTCATCACCATAAATGTCGTAAGGGTCAAAGCCGTTCCCGCTGGATGTAACCTCGTATTCACTCAGAAGAAAAACTTTGTCTTTTGTATTGTCACATACATAATCTCTGCTGGTTCTGATAACACCTTTCGAATCGGTTGTGCCGGAAACTGAATTGTCAACAGCTGACGCGGCTATCATTGAAATCTGTTTTTCCGTGAAGGCCTGCTGAAGGAAACCTCTGCCCATCCAGTCAGCGCTGTCAGCCGAACCGTTGAGCCATGCCCGGATGTTACTCTGTTTATAGTTGTTTCCGAAAACACTGCTGTTTTTCTTACGGTCTGAAACTTTTGCAGAATATGGCATTCCTGAGGCAAGAATCTTTTCAGAAAGCATCATGCCGTTATTTCCAAGTCTGCGCCATACAATGGGTTCCACTTTGAAATACTGATCCCCGGATTTTGCATACCATTCTCCGTCACTGCCCAGGTAATAAACAGCACCGGAGATTTCCGCACATATTGTGTTCTCATCAACAGAGACGCTGACTGCCTTAACAGACTGAGGATAGACACCGAATCTTACATATTCGGCACCGCTGATTTTTGAGGGAACGCTTTCAGATGTCACACCGAAGGAAGCAAGTTCCGATTCATCAAGGACTTTGTATTCGCCAAGTTTCTCCAAAGAAACAGGAGTTCCCCATCTTGCATACAATGTTCCGCTCCGGCAGGTGATTTCCGGTCCGATGACTTTCTCAGTAAAATTTCTGTCCCAGTACCAGGCAAAGAAAGTCTCACTTCCTTTTACAGGATCCTGAAGTGTTACACTCTGATTTCCGTAGTATACAGAAACATTTTCAGGACTGTTTATTCCACCGTTAAGTTCGTAGCGCAGAGAATACTCTTTTTCCCATTCTGCGTATAAAGTTCCGTTTCTGCGTGTAATTCCCTGCTTATCAACTTTCACTTCATGATCCGGATCCCAGTACCAGCCCACAAACCGGAATCCAGCCTTTACTGCCGGTTTAAGAAGGACTGTGTCATAAGCGGAATAATCGGCAGGGTTTTCAGGGCTGTTCTCCCCGCCAGCAAGATCATAATCAAGATGATAAGTCTCAAGAGTGCGGCAGACTCGGAGGCCTGTGTCCGGACTGGCAGCAGAAGGGGCAGAATAATCGCGGAACCAGACGGAACACTGATAATCCTTTTTCAGGAAACTTCCGCCCAGTTTCACACGGTCACTGTCTTCATAAACATCCCAGCACCATTCACTTACGTTTCCGCTCATGTCATAAAAACCTGCCGCATTGGGGGCTTTCCCCATGGACTGATGGGATTTTCCGCCGGAATTCCTGTCATACCAGGCCACATCTTCCGCATTACTGCTGCCGGAATACTCATTGTTCCAGCCGCCTTTGCTTCCACCACGGGCAGCAGTCTCCCATTCCCGCTCAGTCGGAAGACGGTAGCCTTTCTTGGTACGGTCCCATTCCACTTTTGCGCTTATTATGCTGCCTTTTGCGTTACGCACAATGTCTGTTACCGTGTAACACATGTCTTCCTCAGTCATTGCCGCTCTGGTAAGTTCGTTACAGAAGCAGACCGCGTCATACCAGGTGATGTTTTCTACCGGCAGGTTTGAGCCTCTGTTCACACTGGGATTGAATTTCATTGCCATCTCGAACATGTTCTGAGGAATCTCGAAAACTGAAAGCGCAAAATAATCAGAGATTTCTGTATCAGCCTCTGATTTAACCGGCTCAGGATCGCGCATGTTCATTGATTCAAACTTTTCCTGGTTGACGTAATACGTCCACTTTGCATAGACCTTCACGGGAGTTCGTTTGGAACTGAACAATGAATCCGTCACAGGATCAGTCAGGTCTCTGTTCCAGTACCAGCCGCGGAATGTGTAGTTCTCGCGCTGGGGATCAGAAAGAAGGACCGTGGTGTTCTCAACAAAAGTGTCAGAATTGTCAGGGCTGTTTTTTCCGCCGTTCAGTTCATATTCCAGTTCAAAGGAACGGAGAGTGCGGCATACACGGAAGCCCACTTCGTAACGTGCTGTTGCCGGCGGATAATGCATTACGGAGCTTACGGCACAGACACTGCTGCTGTCATACTGGCTTCCGCCGCGGCAGATGCGATTTCCGTCAGAGTCAAACTGGTCCCAGCACCATTCGCTGACATTTCCGCTCATGTCATAAAGTTCCGCCGCATTCGGGGCTTTTGTCCCCACCACATGGGTCGTTCTGCCGGAGTTTGAACTGTACCAGGCAACATCATCAATCCTGTCGCTTCCTGAATACCTTAAGCCTGGAATACCGGTTCCATATCCGTCTGCAGCTTTTTCCCATTCAGCAGAAGTCATCAGCCTGTAGCCGTGTTTTGAGGAATCCCATTCCACATCAGCACTGATTATGTTCCCTTTCTCGTCTCTTACAATATTTTCTATTGTGTAGCAGCATTCATCCTCAGAAAGCACGGTCTCTGTAAGTTTATTGCAGAAATAGACCGCGTCATACCATGTCACCGATTCAACGGGCTTCTCATATCCCACGGAATAACTTGGATTGCTGCCTGTGATTCTTGAATACAGACTCTGTGTAACTTCACATTTTCCGATTGAAAGACCGTCGTACTGATCTTTCATGAATTCAGCCTCAAAAGAATAGATGTCAAGAGCCTGTTCCTGTGCAGAACCAGCAGCGCTGAGTGAACGGCAGACACGGAATCCCAGGTTTCTGAAAAAAGCCCCCGGTTCTGTATTGTCACGGAAAGAAACCGTACATTTCGCGGCTTCGTTACGGAAACTTCCGCCCCTGTCAACACGGGAAGTGCTGTCAAATTCGTCCCAGCACCATTCCCACACGTTTCCGCTCATGTCATAAAGTCCGAAGCCATTCGCATCAAGAAAACCTACGGGTGCGGACTCGGTTCCTGAATTATCCCTGTACCAGGCGACAGAATCAATGAAACTGCTTCCGGAATAAATAAAACCGGCTGATCCGCGGGCTGCATATTCCCATTCCGCTTCTGTGGGGAGACGGTATCCTTTCTTTGTCCTGTCCCATTCCACATCTGCCGAAATGATTCTGCCTTCGCCTTCAATCTCAATATTCTCAATGGTGTAACAGCAGTCATCCTCTGTCATTTCCAGTTTTGTCAGTTCGTTGCAAAAAAACAGCGCGTCATAAAAAGTCAGGTTTTCCACCGGAAGCCACAGTCCTCCGATGTTACTGCTCGGATTGTAGCCCATTACGGCTTCAAAAAGTTCCTGAGTCACCTCATAACTGCCCATCTCATAGCTGCCGAGTGTCTGGTCTCCCGCCGTACCGGCAAAATCCGTCAGAACAAGATTTTCTCCAGCCGGAACAATCTCCTGCATGTCCAGGAAAAGATCTGTCTGTGCCGCCATAAAGCCTGCGGTCATCAGCAGAACCAGAATCAAACCCAGTATTTTTTTCATTATTATGCCCCTGATTTTTGCTTCGTGTTTTCTCAGTTTAGTTTACATGAATATCATTGTCAAACAAGTGGTTTCATGCTTTTCTCCTTGCACTGCACTTGCGTTTTTACGGAATTTTCCCTATACCTATTAGGCAGACCAGTATTCACTCCGACTGGTCATAGGAGATTTAATGAACCCCATTTCACTTCATGGCAAATGGCAGCTTTCACAGACAGACAGCTCAACCGATATCAGCAGAAATCTTACAGTGAATTTTCCCGGAGACATTCACTCGGCGCTTTTTACACAGAAAGTGATTCCTGATCCTTACTACGGCAAGAACGAACTGGATATCCAGTGGGTCGGCCGCGCCACGTGGGAATGTACAAAAACAGTGCGCGTCACCAGAAAATTCCTTAAAGGCCAGCAGTTCATCACTCTGGACGGAGCCGACACTTATGTGCGCGTTTTTGTAAACGGAATGGAAGTCGGCTTCTGCAGCAACTTTTTCAGACTGTGGCGCTTCAATGTGAGCGGATTTCTTGTGGAAGGGCTCAACACAATCACACTGCGCTTTGAACCTTCAGAAAAATATGCACTGGAAGCAGCTGAGAAACTTCCTTTCCCTGTACCCTGCTCCGAATACGATGTAACAAGTCCCAACAGAAACCTGGTCCGCAAAACCCAGTGTCACTCAGGATGGGACTGGGGACCATGCATCATGGCGATGGGTGTCTACAACAGTCTGCAGCTTGAACAGACTGAGACAGGATTCATCAATTATGTGCAGACTGTCACAACTCCCTGCGGCGACGGTGACTGGCTTGTTGACGCAACCATCTACATTGATGCCGTCAAAGACTGTTCCATTCCGGTCTCCATTGCGGTAGCAGCAGACGAACGGGATCACAGCGGCACTTTTGAGCCGGTTATCACAGGAACTCCTGTACGTCTCAGCACAGGGGAAAACATAATCCACTATCAGCTGACAGTAAGAAATCCCCAGCTGTGGTATCCCTCCGGATGCCGTCCAGAGGACGATGGCCTGATTGCCGAAGGACAAAATGTTTCCCTTGCAGAAAATTACCTTTATAACTTTACTGTAAAAGCCGGCAAAGAGACAAAAACCCAGCACCTTGCGTTCCGCGACCTCAAGACAGTCTCCGAGCCTGACGAAGCCGGAAAATGCCTTTACTTCTCGGTCAACGGCCGTCCGGTTTTCGCAAAAGGTTCAAACTGGATTCCCTGCGACGCACTTCCCAGCCGCCAGACAGACGAAAAATACGAATACCTTCTTGATTCACTGGTGCGGGCAAACCAGAACTGCATCCGCATCTGGGGCGGCGGCATGTACGAAAAGGACATTTTCTACGAACTATGTGACCGCAAAGGTATCCTGATCTGGCACGACATGATGTTCGCCTGCTCAATGTATCCGGCCAACCAGGAGTTTCTTGACAACGTCCGCCTTGAGATCCGCCACCAGATCCGCCGTCTCAGCCACCATGCCTCCATTGCGCTCTGGTGCGGCAACAACGAGGATCTGGGTGCACTCACCTGGTACCCGGAGACACGGGCAAACCCCTATCCTTACCTTGTGGCCTATGACCGCCTGAACGAAGGCGTGGTCGGAGACGAAATCAAGAAAAACGACCCTTCACGGATATGGTGGCCCAGTTCACCCTGTGCCGGTCCGGAGGATTATTCCGACAACTGGCACTCAGACGGCCGCGGAGACATGCACTACTGGTCTGTCTGGCACGAAAAGAAACCTTTTGAGGCGTACCACACAATCAGACCGCGCTTTGTCTCAGAATTCGGCTATCAGTCTCTGCCTTCAATCTCCGAAACACTGAGTTTTGCAGAGAAAGACCAGCTGAACATCACTGCTCCGGTCATGGAATTCCACCAGCGTTCACCGGGTGGAAACGAGATCATTTTTGCAAACTTCTCACGCTATTTCCGTGTACCGACAACTTTTGCCGGCATGACATACCTGAGCCAGGTCCAGCAGGCGCTTGCCATCCAGACAGCTGTCACCTACTGGCGCAGTCTCCGCCCGCTCTGCATGGGTTCCATCATCTGGCAGCTCAACGACGTCTGGCCGATTGCCTCATGGTCTTCCATCGAGTATTCCGGCAAATGGAAAATGCTCCATTACGCTGCCTGCCGCTTCTTTGCTCCGGTAACACTGGCTCTGTACAGAAAAGACGGCACGCTTTTTGCCAACGTACTCAATGACAGCACTAAAGACATGAAAGCACTTGTAAAAGTTTCTTTCTTCGACTTTGACGGCAGCAGAATCGCTGAAAAAACTGCGGAAGTATCCTGCGGAAAAGACAGCGCCGTGACTGCACTGGAACTGGACATTGCAGACCTGGGCTTTGATGCGGACAGATGTTTCGCACTGGGCACTCTTGTCAATGCGGAAACCGGCGTCTCCTACGGAACTCAGACTGCGTTCCTCTGTCCGCAGAAAAAATGCGAACTGAAAAAACCTGGGCTGGCATGGACAGTTGAGGAAGCTGAGGACGGCTATAAAATCACTGTTACAGCAGAAAAACCGGCTTTCTACGTTGCACTGGACGCTGGCTCCCTTCACGGGCTCTTCAGCGACAACATGATCACAGTCATGCCTGACGCACCGGCAACAGTGTACTTCAAGGCACAGCCTCTTTCCGCAGGATCCAGAACCTACAGAAAACCGAGCCTGAACCAGCTGAAAAAAGCGCTTTCAGTAACCAGTCTCCGCGACATTTACTGATCCATCCTCCCACGCAGAAACTGGAAACCGGAGAAAAATAAGTTTTCAAAGTTTCACACTTTTTCTGCGTGGGCGGACATTTCTATGACCTGATTTTTTTACAATTGAGTTTTTAATAGCCCGCCGACGAATTTCAGAAGAATCCGCCGGCGTTTTTTCATCTATAAACCGCCCGGACAGTTCATGGCAGATGATGCCGAAAGTTGTTAATTTGTTCCATTTTGTGATATATTAATTCTGTATGAGTGAAAGCGACAAAATTGAACTCTGTGCACATTATCTGCTTTGTGAGATGACAAAACCCTTTACAGCCAAAGAATTCGCACAGCAGATCCAGTGGATGGGCAACAAAAAAATCACACAGAAAATGGCAAAACAGATTCTGGAATCACATCCCCTTGCATTTGCAATTTCAAAGACCCAGTATCTTTCCCGTGCAGGATTTTTCACAGGTGTTCTTTTCAGCATCAAGCCGACACAGTTCGAGATTGACAACAACATACTGATAATGGGAAGCCGTGCGGTACCCTTTCTTGATCCGGAAACACTTCCCCACGAGATCACGCTGTTTTATTACGGAGACCTCGTGAATACAACTGTAAAAGAACTTCCTGTACATGAAATACTCAGACACTACACACTTTACGGATCAGAATATGCATCGCAGATTGTTGCCTTTGATCCCGCGAATAAAGGAATTGATTTCTCAAACTGTGATTTTGAGCTTCCACATCATGTAAAACTTACCTGCTTTGACATGGAGTCCCTCTACAGGGAAAACCATTTTATTCATGGTGACCGGCTTCTGCTTCATGTACAGAACTGGGGCGAATCAATCATCGACATGATTCCGGTCTGTGAAAACAAACCGAATCCCTTTGTCCAGACAAAGGCAGAGACTGAACGGGCACAGTGGTACAAGGCACTGGAAACTTCGTTCCTGAAGACTTTTGAATTCAGCGGTGCCTCCAGCAGCATTGACGAACAGCTGATGTACGTTTTTATGACCGACATGCCGCACCTGAGCACAGTCGGCTGCGGCTCTGTCGAAGAATTCCTTGAGGAATCTGACAAAATCGGCATTGTGGAATTCGGTGTGGAAACACGCATCTGGAAAAAGAACGAAGAGATACCTCTTGTTCAGGGGCTGGAACTGAACAATCCTGAATCATGTCCTGAGCACATTGACGGTTCAGTTTTTTCAACTTTGGGCCAGGAATTTTCCCCGCAAGTTTTCAAATGCATGGTTCTGGATGAAATTGCACAGGGCCACGAGGATTTTGAACACCTTTTTGAAAACCGCTTCAAAGAAATTTTCGAAATCAGCACTGATATTTCCAAACTTATGAGAGTTCCTGATGACATTATCGAGCAGTTCCGCAAAATCAAGGAAAATTACAACAAATTCGCAGATTACGAAATCGCTCCGATACGTCACAAAGCACTTGAGCTTTATGTGGAAATCGTCAAACTGATGTGGGATCTCCGGCTTTACGGAATCACAACCAAAAACATGCCCCAATCCGAGCTGATTATTCTTGCACAGCTTTTTACGCATCTTCTCCGCATAATGGAAATGCTTGAAAACGAAGATCTTCCCAACCGGGACATAGAATCAATAAGGCTTTCCATCGAAGGAATGTATTACAGTTATGTAGAAATCCGTGCGCCGATTGCCGCTGCCATTGAAAAAGCGAAAAAAGGGCGTTTTAATATAGTATGAGTGTTATTGTTTTAATATTGACTGAATCTGATTGATCAGACGTGAATAATCCAGATTGAAAACAGGATTTGAACAGAAAAGGAAAAAAAGATGAAAAATAAAGTATCTGAACTGATTGAAAGAGGTGAACTTGTTTTTGATGTACAGGGTTCAACAATTATGGAAGCTTTTGAGGATCTTACCGCCAGGATCACACTTCCGGAAAACATCACCAGGGAGACTCTCCTCAGCGAACTGAAACAGCGCGAACAGCTGATCAGTACCGCAGTCGGCAACGGGTTCGCGATTCCACATCCGAGATATTCCTTATTGAAAAATTCGGAGGATGAGCGCATCATAGTTGCTTGGTTGAAAGAACCGCTTGCAATGAATTCACCGGACATGAGACCTGTTTCAGTGCTGTTTCTTCTGCTTTCAGCAAACAGCGGCAGCCACATGGATGCACTGTCAAACCTGGCCTTTCTGTTTCAGAAAAAAGAGTTCAAATCACTTATGCAAAGTGTGCCGCAGAAATCAGAACTGCTTGAAAAAATCAGCGGATTTTTTGCGGAAGAAAAATAACAATCCAGATAAGGGAGGCATGATAAAAATTACTTCCGTGTGATTTTTATCATTCAAGTTTGTTCCTGCGTCGCATCCACAGACTTGGATTCTCGCCATCCTTGGCTCGCCGCTAACGCGGTGTTTTTAAGGGGAATAAAAATGAACACACAAGCTTTGGACAAGGTTGCGCTTTCTGTCCGCAGCCTTTCTATGGACGCAATCCAGAAAGCAAACTCAGGACACCCGGGTCTGCCTCTTGGATGTGCCGAACTTGCTGCCGTACTTTACGGCGAGATCATGCAGCACAATCCTAAAGATCCTGCATGGAAAAACCGTGACCGTTTCGTTCTGTCAGCAGGACACGGATCAATGCTTCTGTACTCAATTCTGCATCTTAGCGGTTATGCAATCCCGCTTGATGACATCAAAACATTCCGTCAGATCGGTTCAATCTGTCCCGGTCACCCTGAAGCAGGCGTGACACCCGGTGTTGAGGCAACAACTGGTCCTCTGGGACAGGGTGTCTCAATGGCTGTAGGTATGGCACTTGCAGAATCAATGATGGCTGCACAGTTCAACACAGAAAAACACACAATTGTTGACCATTACACATACGCTCTTGTCGGTGAGGGCTGTCTTATGGAAGGTGTTTCATCAGAGGCATCAAGTTTTGCAGGAACAAACAAACTGGGCAAACTGATTGTTTTCTATGATGAGAATCACATCACAATCGACGGTTCAACAGACATCGCATTTACAGAGGATGTTGAGAAACGTTACGAGTCATACGGCTGGCAGGTTCTGCGCGGATCAATGTACAACATGGAAGAAATCGCTTCTCTGGTTGCACAGGCAAAGAAAGATGAACGTCCTTCACTGATTATCCTGCGCTCAAGCATCGGTAAAGGTGCTCCTTCCGTAGAAGGTACTGCAAAAGCACACGGAGCTCCCATCGGTGTTGACGGTGTTGCAGAAGCAAAGAAAAACCTTGGAATCCCTGAGGGTGCAGAATTCTATATCGCTCCCGAGGCAACAGAATACTTTGCCGCAAAAGCTGCTGACTTTGCAAAGGCACAGGCTGACTGGCAGGCAACTTTTGACGCATGGGCAAAAGAAAATCCTGAGAAGAAAGCACAGTGGGACGCATGGTACAGCAACAAAGCCACCGGCACTGCTGAACTTCCTTCATACAAAGAAGGCGACGGTCTTGCAACACGCAATGCTTCCGGTGAAAGCCTCAAGGCAATGTCCGCAATGTTCTCAAATCTGGTCGGTGGTTCCGCTGACCTGCAGGGTCCCAACGTTACAAAGATGAGTAGCGATGTAACAGACTACTCACCTGCAAACCGTGCCGGACGCTATGTACGTTTCGGAATCCGCGAATTCGCAATGGCATGTATCTGTAACGGTATGGCGCTCCATGGTGGTCTCCGCCCCTTCTGCGCAACCTTCATGGTATTCGCTGATTACCTGCGTCCTGCACTCCGCCTTTCCGCACTGATGAAGATGCCTGTCATCTACATACTGACACACGATTCAATCTACGTCGGTGAGGACGGCCCCACACACGAGCCTATCGAAACTGTATCAGCTCTCCGCGCAATGCCCAATGTATGCGTCCTTCGCCCGGGTGATGCTGAAGAAGCTGTTGAAGCATGGAAAATGGCCATGGAAGTTACAGACAGACCTGTATGTATGGCATTCACACGCCAGAAGCTGACAGTTTACCACAAAGACGATGCAGACTGGAAAAACACAGTCCGCGGCGGTGCATACATTGCACAGAAAGGTGGTGATGCTCCTGATGTGACAGTTCTTGCAGCAGGTTCCGAAGTCTCACTGGCACTTGAAGCCGCAAAACTCTGCGAAGGCAAAAAAGTACGTGTTGTCTCAGTAATGAACCGCGAACTTTTTGCCGCACAGCCCAAAGCCGCACGTGATGCGTTGATCGGCGGTGCAAAGCGCGTTGTTGCTACAGAAGCCGGAACAAAACTGGGATGGGAAGGCTTTGTAACAGGTGAAGACTGCCTGTTCTGCATTGACCGTTTCGGTGAATCCGGACCCTATGCAAAAGTTGCCGAAGCAATGGGCTTCACAGCTGCAAATCTTGCAAAAGTAATCAACGGCTGATTTTTTCCAGCCTGAACAGATGTAACCGCGGACGCTTTCATGTATCTGCGGTTACATCTTTAACAATTGACATCAGATAGAAATGTTTTCCAGGAAGTTTGTTTCAGTTCTTGCAATTTTAGTTTTTGCTTTCACATGTTCGTTCTCCATTGCTCAAGAATCTCCCAAAACTGCAATGGAACTTTTCCCAAAAGCCGTGGGATTCAATTCCCAGTCATGGTCTGATGATTTTTTCTTAGGACTGAATTTTCAGCAGTGGATCGGGGACTTCGGATTCACCTTTTACCTTGATACCCAGGCCACATTTCTTTCTTCATTCCAGTATCAGATCTCAAAATCCCGTTTCTGCAATTCAGCTATAAATGGAAACGATTTTTCCACAGGTCTTTTCCTTTATGCCGACCTTGGTCTGACTTCCGTTCCTTTCCAGGTCATTACAGGAATCGGAATGGGCTTTGAGATGGTTTTTTACGATCATTTCTCATGGGTCTGGAAAGCAGGATACACCCTTTTATTTCCAAACACGCCCAGTTTCAATCTTTCCGTAAATCAGTCGCTGCAATACAGGTTCTGACAGGTTTTCCAGCATTTCTCCAATTTTTACGGCTTTTTTTCAATGCCGCGGGTTAAAATATACGTGAGGTATTTATGACAAATTCCCTAAAAAAACTGATTACATGCGCTCTGGTCACCATGACTGTTCTGTCAGCATCTCTTTCTGCCGAGGAAGGAAGAGAATCAGTCTTCAGCAGATATCCTTCCACACTTGGTTACAACACTGTATTCAACGAAACGGATCAGTATACAGAAGGGCTATTCTATCGTCATCTTTTCGAAAATATCGGTTTAAATGCTTCGTTAAATCTTTATACAGGAAACAGATTCCGGGGAATAATGGAATTCACAGCGGGAGCAGAACATCCGATTGCAGAAGCCTCCTTTCATATGAAAAACGAGAAAATCGATGAATACGTTGATTCAATGCTGTTTTTCTGGTACGAAGGCGGATATCGCAACGTTACTATCCTCGAGGATTCAGGTTATCCGGAGATTACACCTTCCGGTTTTATTCTGGGCACAGGTCTTGGACTTGATATTGTGTTCATGGATCATCTTTCTGCGATGATTAAAATCGGCTACAGAGCAATTTTTCCGCTTAACACACAGATTGCGTTCACAACCTGCAGCGGATTGCAATACAGATTCTGATTCCGACCTGAGGTTCAGACAGAATCCATCAAATAAAAAGGTTGTAAACCGCAGGCTGCTGATGCGGCTTCGGTTTACTGATTCAGGAGGTTTTTCATGAAAATTGCTTCAAAGAAAATCATTCTTTTGATTGCGGTTTTTTCTCTGTTTTTTTCAGTTTCTTCTGTTTCCGCAGAAGATAATACGTCATCAGGTGAGTACACAAAGGCACTGGGATTCTCATACTGTCTTGGGCCGGCATTTGTCTCAGGAGGACTGACTTATCAGCAGTGGATCGGAGATTTCAGTTTTCATGTTGATCTGGACATGACATTTGATTCTGAGTTTGCTGTGCTTGGGGGAATCCAGAAGTCATTCTACCAGGCAAAACACAATGAGGTCCTTTCCTCCGAGCTGTTTGTCTGGGCCGATGCAGGTCTGTACATCACAACTGACAGCGGGACTGAAATGACAAACTGTATGGCGGGAGCAGGAATCGGTTTTGAGATAATCTGCTTTGACCATTTTTCTGTTCCGGTAAAAATCGGTTACACTGCGGTTTTCCCGAAAGATACCACAGTTTCCTTTTCATATTCCGGCGGTCTTCTGTACCGCTTCTGATTCGCTAATGATTTTTTTTATATAAGAGGACACAATGAAAATTTTTTCAAG
The DNA here is from genome assembly GCA_045599005.1 of Treponemataceae bacterium. Classification (GTDB taxonomy): domain Bacteria; phylum Spirochaetota; class Spirochaetia; order Treponematales; family Treponemataceae; genus Treponema_I. Next base: position 23,746 of record JAZRVF010000022.1, on the reverse strand, counting down.
AAAAACACTGGTTCTGATTGCAGCAATTGCACTTTTTATGGCCGGTTCTTCTGCCTATGCAGAGAACACACCTTTTGACGATTCCCCAAGGTCGGTGGGATTCAAATACATTCTCGGAGAACCGGCCCAGCTGATCGGGCTCAGTTATCAGCAGTGGTTCGGCGGCATCGGTATTGACACTTCAATCCATCTGCATTACGAGGAATCAAAAAGTTACCTTTTAAATGAAAGCACACTTGCAGCCGCCAATATCGGAATCCAGTTGCAGATGTTCAAGGCGAAGCACAATCCGAAGATTTCCTCTTCGCTCTTTGTTTTTGCGGACGCGGGCGTGATTGCCGCAGGAACCCGCAGTGATCCGGAAGATGGTGAAAGCGGAGGAGACGAAATCCTTTCATTCGAGACCGACGCACTGATCAGTCTCGGAATCGGATACGAAGTCGTTCTTTTTGACCACTTCAGCATTCCGGTAAAAGTGGGCTACATGCTGCGTTTCCCCAGTTCAAACGGAGGACTGGATCTGTTTTTTGCCGGCGGTGTAATGTACCGTTTCTAAGCCCATCCAATCCGCCAGCATCCGATGACAGTTCTTACAGCACAGACTGCAGGAACTGTTTTGTGCGTTCGTTTTTAGGATTGCTGAAAATTTCTTCCGGCGAACCTTCTTCCAGAATAATTCCGTCATACATAAAAAGCACCCGGTCTGCAACCTCGCGGGCAAACCCCATCTCGTGAGTGACACAGACCATTGTCATGCCTTCTTCCGCAAGCTGTTTCATTACAGCAAGAACTTCTCCGACCATTTCCGGATCCAGAGCGCTTGTAGGTTCGTCAAAAAGCATCACCTCCGGATTCATTGCCAGTGCACGGACAATTGCAATGCGCTGCTTCTGACCGCCGGAAAGGGTTGAAGGATACACACCGGCTTTTTCTGCCAGCCCTACCCGTTCAAGAAGCCTGAGCGCATTTTTCTCAGCTTCTTCCTTTGTCTGCAGCTTCAGAGTAACAGGCGCAAGAGTAATGTTCTGCATCACTGTAAGATGCGGAAAAAGGTTAAAGTGCTGGAACACCATTCCCATCTTCTGCCGGTGCAGGTCGATATTGCATTTTTTATCAGTTATATCAGTGTTCTCAAACAGGATGGTTCCGCCTGTAGGCTCCTCAAGACGGTTAAGACAGCGCAGAAAAGTACTTTTCCCGGAACCGGAAGGGCCGATTACTACAACTTTCTCACCTTTTCTGATTGTGGTTGTGATTCCCTTGAGAACCTGAAGATCCTTGAATGATTTGTTAAGATTTTTAACTTCTATCACTTTTTGCCATCCTTTTTTCCAGAGTTGAGAACAGTTTTGTAAGCCCAAGTGTGAGACACAGATAAATCACAGCGCAGGAGAGCAGCGGATACCAGGCATTGTATGTGGCATTGCGGATCATGTCGCCGGCCTTTGTAAGATCCATGACGGCTATGAAACTGGCAACAGAAGTTTCCTTGATCAGGACAATGAATTCGCTGGCGTAAGTTGGAAGGGCGGTTTTTATTGCCTGAGGCAGAATGATCTTGAACAGAGTCTGATTTTTGCTTAATCCGAGGGACCGGCCGGCTTCAGACTGTCCCACATCAACACCCTGGATTCCCGCACGAAGAATCTCCGTACAGTAAGCACCTGAATTGATTCCATAGGCAATGATCGCTACCAGCAGACGGTCCAGTCCAAGCGGGGCAAAAACCACGAAATAAAAAATCATCAGCTGAGTCGCAAGGGGAATACCGCGGATAACCGTTGTATAAAGATTTGCAATGCCGGCAAGGATTTTATTGCCGGAAACTTTCATCAATGCAAAAATGCAGCCCAGGACTGTACCTATCAGAATGGCGCAGACCGCAATCAGTATGGTGTTGCCCAAGCCCTGAAGAATCAGAATCCAGCGGCTGTTGGCAATCATTGTGTCATAAAAAGATTGGAACACGATTTTCTCCCAACTTTGGTTTCCAGCAATTTTATCATGATTTTCAACAAAAAAAAACCGCCATTCAGCACAAAATGAACAGGATTCACATTGCACCGTACAGCGGTTTTCTTTGATTTTTCCTTTCAGGACGTAAAAGTCCGGAAAATCAGTTTATTTCTTTGCACCCTTTGTCTGGGGAATGATCAGGTTGAGGATAACACCTACGATTGTAGCAAGTGCAACTCCACCAAGAGCAAAGTTGAAGTCTGAACCGATTGTAAAGTTCAGTGATGCTCCACCGATTCCCATAACCAGGATTACAGAAGAAATTGTAAGATTGCGTTTGTCCTGATAGTCAACACCTGCGTCAACAATTGTGCGGAGACCGCTTGATGCGATGAGTCCGTACAGCAGAGTACAGATACCGCCCAGAACAGGTGTAGGAATTGTAGAAATCAGGGCACCGAATTTTCCGCAGAATGAAAGGATTACAGCGATCACAGCAGCACCACCGATTACCCATACTGAGTAAACTTTTGTGATTGCCATTACACCGACGTTCTCACCGTATGTTGTGTTCGGCGGTCCGCCCCATACTGCAGCCCATGCAGTGGCAACACCATCACCGAGAATTGTGCGGTGAAGACCGGGATCTTTGTAGAAATCTTTTCCTACAACTTTTGATGTTGTAAGAGTATCGCCCAGGTGTTCACATACTGTTGAGATTGAGACGATAACAAATGTCAGGATAGCAACCAGATTGAATTTGGGAGCGATCCATTTGAATCCGGTTGCGGCCAGTGATTCATCTGAATGAAGGAAAGGCACGCAGAACCAGGGAGCATCTGCAACAGCCTGGAAATCAACCATGTGCCATGCTGAGTTCGGCATGATTGCACCCATAATCAGTGCGAAAATGTATCCGCCGATAAGACCGATCAGGATTGACAGTGTGTTGAAGAATCCCTTGAAGAAGATTGTTGCGATGATTGCGATTGCAAGTGTCACTGCTGCGACACAGGCTGCGATCAGAGAATAGTTTCCTGTCACGGGGTCGTTGAAGAACTCACCGATTGCTGTAGGAGCAAGTCCAAGACCGATGACAATGATTACTGATCCGATGACAACCGGTGGCAGTGCAACGTCAATCCATTTTTTTCCTGCAAATTTGATGATCAGCGCAACGATTGCATAGAAGATACCTGCAAAAATTGCGCCGCCCATTGCATAGGGAGCCCCATACTGGCTGCCGATTGCAATCAGTGCGGGAATAAAGGCAAAGGATGAGCCTAAAAAAGCCGGAACTTTTGCACCTGTGATCGCAATATAGATCAGGGTACCGGTTCCGGCTGTAAACAAAGCGGTTGATGTGCTTAATCCTGTCAGAAGTGGAACAAGGATTGTTGCTCCGAACATGGCAAAAACGTGCTGAAAGCTGAGCGGAATCCACTTGCTTAACGGCGGTTTGTCATGAGGTCCATAAAATTCATTCTGTGAACTCATTATTCAATGTCCTCCGAATTTTTTTTGCAAAAATTTGCAAATTAACCGATTATAATAAAAATCATCTTTCTTTGACAAGGTAAATTTTTTGATATTTTTGAATGAATTCCCGGAGAACTGACTCATGCAGTCTGACTATATTTTTCCACCTTTCCCGGAAGAGCCGGCAAGAACAGAAGCTCTTAAACTGATCTCAAACCTTGAGACACACCGATGCATTGATTTTGAGATGCCCTTGGAGAAACGCCGTCCTGAATTTTCAACGGATGTGCTTTTCGGGCCTGCACGGGGACAGATGTTCGGTGTTCTTGCCGGAATTGACTCCACAGGCAGCACAGTTTTTCTTAAAGCCTTCTCCTGCCGTTACAACGGGATGTATTCCGCACCTGGCTGGAGTGAGCCATGTTTTGATGCCGCAGAATATTTCCGGCAGGAACAGGTTTACGATGCTGAAATCCACCGTCTTACAGAAATTGACACAGCAGAAGCTTTTGCGGCACGCAGAGCACTTTCTCACACAAGCCTTGCAAACCTTACAGCACTGTACCGGTTCCGGGGCGCAGACGGCAGAAGTTTCGGCATGGAACGCATATGCACCGGTTTTCCGCCAACTGGCACAGGAGACTGCTGTGCCCCCAAACTGCTGAACCAGGCTTTCTCACAGGGAATCCGGCCCATAAGCATCGCGGAGTTTTTTTTCGGTGTGCCAAACCGGAGCGGCACCAAAGCCCACAGAAACTTTTACCCGCCCTGCCTCCAGAAGTGCGGGCCCGTCATCAGGGAAATGCTCGGTCTGGACATTGTTTACCGGGATGATCACATTATCGTGGTGAACAAACAGGCAGGTCTGCCCTCTGTTCCCGGCCGCACCGAAGAACTTAAGGACTGTGCGGAAAGCCGGGTACGCCGTCTTTTCACGCATTGCATTGAGCAGCCTGCCGTACACCGTCTGGACATGGACACATCCGGTCTTCTTGTAATGGCTTTCACAAAAGAGGCACACCGGAATCTGCGTCTTCAGTTTGAAGCCGGCACAGTCAGTAAAACCTACACTGCATTGGTAGACGGCTTTGTCCAGCCCGGAACCGGCGGAACAATCGAACTGCCATTCCGCCTTGACCCGGATGACAGACCCCGGCAGATCTATGATCCGGTTTACGGGAAAATCGGAATCACCAGCTGGCACGCTGAGAAGACACAGCGCATTGAAGGGAAAATCTGCACAAGAATCCGCTTTGAGCCTAAAACAGGCAGAACCCATCAGCTGCGTGTACATTCCGCCCATGAGAAAGGCCTTGGATTCCCGATAGTCGGCGACAGACTGTACGGAACCAGAAAAGAAAACCAGCGCCTTATGCTCCATTCCGATTCAATCAGTTTTGCACATCCTGCAACCGGAGAGGCGATGCACTTCACCTGCCCCGCACCATTCTGACAGAAGTGTTTTTTGAGTAAAAAAAACCGCTGTCCCAGATCAGAACAGCGGCATCAGTCAGTTTTGTAAAATCAGGTCTGAATCAGAGTCCCAGAATTTTTGCGTAGGCAGCCAGTGTGTCGCCCATATCGCCGGCAAGAACTTTTTTTGTAAGTTTTTTACCCAGCTGTACACCTTCCTGGTCAAAGCTGTTCAGATTCCAGATAAATCCCTGGAACATGATTTTATTCTCAAAGTGAGCAAGAAGAGCACCCAGTGATTCAGGAGTAAGTGTTGCTCCGTAGATCACGCTTGAGGGACGTTCACCTGCAAAACATTTGTTGGGATTGTCATCAGTTTTTCCGCATGCGAAGGCAACAATCTGTGCCGCAAGGTTTGCGCAGAGTTTCTTCTGACTTGTTGAACCGTCAACAACAACATCTTCTGCAAGCTGGCTGTCGTTGAACCCGATGAACTGCAGAGGAACAATGTCTGTTCCCTGGTGCAGAAGCTGATAGAAAGAATGCTGTCCGTTTGTTCCGGGCTCACCGAAAATCACCGGACCTGTAACGTAATCAACAGGTTTTCCGAAACGGTTCACACTCTTTCCGTTTGATTCCATATCTGCCTGCTGCAGATGGGCGGGGAATCTGCTGAGAGCCTGGCTGTAAGGCAGAATCGCTGTTGAAGGATACCCCTGTGCGTTGCGTTCATAAACTCCGATCAGTGCGTCAAGAAGAGCACCGTTCTTTGTAATGTCTTTTTCGCAGGCAAGCTTATCCTCCGCATGTGCGCCTTCCAGGAAAGCAGCAAAAACATCACCGCCAAATGCCAGAGAAAGCACAGCACCGCCGACAGCAGAAGTTGATGAGAAACGACCGCCGATGAAGTCATCAATATAGAAAGAAGCAAGATATTCAGGATTGTTTGCAAGAGGACTTGTCTCGCTGGTGACCGCAATCATGTGTTTTGCAGGATTGAGACCGGCTTTTCTGAGAAAATCTTTTACCAGAAGCTCGTTTGCCAGTGTTTCCTGAGTTGTTCCTGATTTTGAGACCAGAATGAACAGAGTGTGTGCAAGATCAACACTTGCGCATACGGCAGCACCGTCATCAGGATCAACATTTGAAATGAACTTTGCGCTCATCTTGAGTTTTCCGTTCTTCTTTGCCCAGTTTTCAAGAGCAATGTACATGGCACGGGGACCAAGATCAGAACCGCCGATACCGATCTGAACAACTGTCGTGAATTTCTCGCCGTCTGCATTTGCTACAGAACCGTCATGCACTTTTGCGGCAAAATCAGCAATTGCCTTCTGCTGTGATTCATAGAAACTGCGGGCATTTTTGCCGTCGTAGACAACATCGTTTCCCAGCTGACCACGCAGCAGATGGTGCAGAACTCTGCGGTTCTCTCCGGTGTTGATGATCTCACCGTTGTAAAGTGCAGCAAACTTCTCAGTAAGCATTGCCTCATCAGCAAGCTCCTGCATAATGCCAAGAATCTGAGCGTTCACCTGTTTCGCAGCATAGTTATATGTCAGTCCGCCTGCCTCTTTGACAGAACAGGAAGCAACACGGTCTGCACTCATGACTTCTTTAAGAGAAACCTGACCTTTCAGGCTCATCAGTTTTTTCCAGGATTCCAGAGAATCCGCATTTTCCCAATTAATCATCTGTATTCAATCTCCTATAGTGGAAAATCATTTGCGGTATTTTTCCAGCATTGCACGGATCCGATCCAGCGCAATCTTGATCTTGTTTATGTCTGTTGCGTAACAACAGCGGATGAATCCTTCACCACCCGCACCGAAAACATTTCCGGGAACAACAGCAACCTGATACTCTTCAATCAGTTTCTGGGCGAATTCCTCGCTGGAAAGGCCAGTCTGCCGGATGTCAGGGAAAATGTAGAAAGCGCCTTCCGGTTCAGCACAGGGCAGTCCCATCTCTTTGAAAGCATGCTGCATAAGATTGCGGCGCTGCTGGTAAGAGAGACGCATGCGTTCCACTTCAGCGGCACCGTTTCTGAGTCCTTCAATGGCACCATACTGACTCATGATCGGAGCACAGATGCTTGAATACTGGTGCAGTTTTACAACCTGTTCCATCAGTTCTTTCGGGGCACATACAAATCCGATACGCCATCCGGTCATTGCAAAGGCTTTTGAAAAACCGTTGAAAATGATTGAGTAGGGCTTCATTCCCTCAAAAGCACCGATGGAGCAGTGTTTGTTGTCATCGTAAACCAGTTCGCAGTAAACCTCGTCACTCAAAACCCAGATCTGATGTTTTTTCACGACTTCAGCGATTTTTTCCAGTTCGTCTTTGGGAATCATGCGGCCGGTAGGATTGCTTGGAGAACAGATCATCACTGCCTTTGTCTTTGGAGTGATCGCAGCCTCAAGCTGCTCGGCTGTGGGATAGAAACCGTTGACAGATGTATCAAGGTGGACAAGTTTTGTGTCACAAAGAGATGCCAGCGGCTGATATGAGACATAACAGGGCTCACATACGATGATTTCATCACCGGGATTAAGGATTGAGCGGAGAACAGCGTCAACTGCCTCAGAGACACCGATTGTAATCAGAATCTCATCAGCAGGATTGTAATCCATTCCGTAACGTGCCTGATATTTTGCGATTTCCTCACGAAGGGCCAGAAGTCCCCAGTTGGAAGTGTATGAAGTGTGTCCCTTTTCCAGATGGTAGTAGGCTTCTTCACGGATGCACCAGGGTGTGGCAAAGTCAGGCTCTCCTACACCGAGGGAAATAATGTCGTCACGGCCGATGATCAGGTCGAAGAACTTGCGGATCCCTGACGGAGGAGTTGCAAGCATTTTTTCGGAAAACCTGTCGGCTCTTGTATTTTCGTAAACTCTGTCACTCATTATGCAGTCACTCCTTCGCGGGAATCCTTCTTCTCATCAACGTAAAGAATGTCGTTTTCTTTGTATGTCTTGAGCACAAAGTGAGTTTTTGTGCTGCGGACACCGTTCAATGTGGAGAGTTTGCTTGAGACAAAGAAAGCCACTTCCTGCAGTGACTCGCCTTCAATGATCACCTGAAGATCATAACCGCCGCTCATAAGATAAAGTGATTTTACCTGGGGAAAACGGTAGATCCGTTCTGCAATCGCATCAAATCCGTGCTCGCGTTCGGGAGCGACCTGAATCTCGATTACCGCCTGAACTGCCTTTTTGGGCTCCGAAACTTTTTCCGGATTGACGATTGCCGCGTACTTGAGGATTACACCGTCTTTTTCAAGCTTTGTCATGATAGCTTTTACTTCGTCCGGTGTTTTTTTTGTCATGGCGGCGATATCCTCCGCCGAAAGCCGCGCGTTTTCTTGTAAAAGATTTAAGATTTCTTCCATTTCAGATTAGCCTCCTGTCAAAAATCTGCATCAGCGGTCAGCAGTCCTAAAAAAAGCAGAAAAACCGCCGTATGTACATCATCGCTATGAGATTATCGGATTTTTTTGATTTGAACAACAAAAAAAGTCAATTATTCTGATTGTGCAAATCAGTTTTCTTTTGATAGAATAAGACGTTATTGCAAAAGCTCAGACGCCTGACACAGGTTGTCTTTGGAGGTACCATGAAAAACGAGTACGTAAAACGTATTTGGGAAGAAGTTAAGGCAAAAAATGCAAATGAGCCCGAATTTCTTCAGGCCGTAGAGGAAGTTCTCACAACTCTTGAACCCGCTGTTGACCAGATGCCGGAGTTGGAACCTAATGCAATTCTTGAACGTCTGGTAGAACCAGAACGTGTAATCATGTTCCGTGTACCTTGGATGGATGATGCTGGTAACTATCATGTTAACCGCGGATACCGTGTACAGTTCAACTCTGCTATCGGACCTTACAAAGGAGGACTCCGTTTCTCTAAAGAAGTTAACCTTTCAGTTCTTAAGTTCCTCGGATTTGAACAGGTTCTGAAGAACTCTCTTACAACTCTCCCGATGGGTGGTGGTAAAGGTGGTTCAGACTTCGATCCCCACGGAAAATCAGACAAAGAAGTTATGCGCTTCTGCCAGTCATTCATGACAGAGCTTTATCGTCACATCGGTGCTGACGTTGACGTTCCTGCAGGTGACAAAAACGTCGGTGGACGCGAGATCGGTTATCTCTTCGGTCAGTACAAACGCATCCGTGACGAATTCACTGGTGTTCTTACAGGTAAGGGTCTTGCATTCGGCGGTTCTCTGATCCGTCCGGAAGCCACAGGTTACGGTCTTATCTACTATGCACGTGAGATGCTCAAAGTTAAAGGTCAGGATTTCAAAGGAAAGACTTGTGTAGTATCAGGATCTGGAAACGTTGCTCAGTACGCTGCTGAAAAGATCATCCAGCTGGGTGGAAAAGTTGTTACACTTTCTGACTCAAACGGATACATCTACGATGCAGACGGCATTACACAGGAAAAACTCGACTGGGTTAAAGATCTTAAGAACGTTAAACGCGGACGCATTTCTGAATATGCTAAACAGTTCCCTTCTGCAAAATACTTCGAAGGAAAGAAAGTCTGGGAAGTTAAATGTGACTGTGCATTCCCTTGTGCAACACAGAACGAGCTTCTTGAGGCTGATGCAGACATGCTCCTGAAAAACGGTGTTAAACTGGTTGCTGAAGGTGCTAACATGCCTTCTGACAACGCTGCAGTTGCTAAATTCCAGGCTGCAAAAATCATGTACGCTCCTGGTAAAGCATCAAACGCAGGTGGTGTTGCAACATCTGGTCTCGAAATGTCTCAGAACTCAGAGCGCCTTTCCTGGTCTGCTGCTGAAGTTGATGCTAAACTTGACGGAATCATGTGCAACATTCATGACAACTGTCTCAACACAGCAAAACGTTTCGGTCTTGTTGATGGCGACTACGTTAACTACCAGGCCGGTGCAAACATTGCAGGTTTCGTAAAAGTAGCCGAAGCAATGATCGCGCAGGGATTGGTCTGATTTACCAACCAGTGTGCCGGCAGGACGCCGGCGCAAAGCCAAGTTTGCGGGGCAGATTCCTCTGCGCTGCAAACTTGATAAAAAAGTTCTGCAGGACGCAGAACTTTTTTTTTGCGCAGGGATTGGTCTGATTCATAACCAGTGTGTCGGCAGGACGCCGACATCAAAGCCAAGTTTGCGGAGCAATTAATTTGCGCAGCAAACTTGATAAGATAGTTTTGCAGGACGCAAAACTATCTTGTGGCTCAGGGATTGGTCTGATTCATAACCAATATGCCGGCAGGACGACGGCATCAAAGCCAAGTTTGCGGGGCAGATTCCTCTGCGCTGCAAACTTGATAAAAAAGTTCTGCAGGACGCAGAACTTTTTTTTATTCCCTGTTTCCAATAATCTTCTTAGTAACAAAGAAAGTAATCACAACAAAATAAAGCCCGCCGATTCCGAAAAGCCTCAGCCCCGTATTGTCCATAAGAAGCCCTGCAAGAGATTCTGCCAGGAACACCAGACAGGAAACAAAATAAGCAACAGAACCTGCCTTTGCAGTGATTTTTCTGCTTCTCTCATCCTTTGCCGCAACTTCTTCCCTGCGGCGTTCTTCCGGAGACTTGCGCATATTGATCAGGGCAAAAACAGAAGCCACAGCCAGAAGACCGCAACCGGCACCGGACAGAAAGCCTGCCAGTCTCTGCAGGACATTTATCTCCCCTTCAGGAACATCCGGGACAATCGTATGCATCAGAAGTCCGACCATAACCATGCTGAATGCAATCAGCCACACAATTGAAATTCTCTTATTTGATTTTCCACTCATAATTCATTCTCCATCAGTTTCAGGATCATACAGAAAGATTTCTTCTATATTCTTGCCAAAAAATCTTGCAATCTTAAAGGCAAGAACAATAGACGGATTGTATTTTCCTTTTTCCAGCGATATAACTGTCTGCCGCGATACTTCAAGAATATCTGCCAGCGCCTGCTGATTCAGTCCCCTTTCTTTTCGAAGCAGTTCCAATGTATTGTTCACAACAAATCCTTTATTTCTGCATCTTCCGCGCGCAGGAAAGAGCATTCTGCAAACCTTCATCCTGCTGACGTCTCGCAGGATGTAAAGTTCGCTTTACATGGCTCAATATAATCCGATGAGAATAAAATGTCAAGCAAACTTTACTTTTTTTACTGATGTTTTTCCACTTGTCCGAATCTTTTCAGTTGAAAAAAAGATACTTTGCCATAAAAATCCCACTTTTACCCCTCGCCTAACTGTGCTATCATAGAGCCATGAGTTCATCCTTATGTCTGCATAACGGCACACTGCTTACTGGATTTTCCGTAATGGAAAACTGTGCCGTTCTGATTGAAAACGGTCGTATAGAAGATGTCTTCAGCGAAAAGCGTTTTGAACAGAAACACTTTGACGCCGATGTCCGCATAATTGATGTGGGAGGAGCTTATATCTCTCCCGGATTCATTGACACACATATCCATGGTTTCAAAGGCCGTGGTGTTGACGAGTATTCAGAAGACGCGATCCTTGCAATGTCTGAGAATCTTGCACAGTATGGCGTCACAGCATTCAATCCTACCTTTTATCCTTCAAGCGAAGAGAACATGAAGAAAGGTCTTAAGGCTGCCGCCAGTGCGATTAAGCATGCAAAAGGCGCAAAGGTCATGGGTGTTCATCTGGAAGGCCCTTTCATTTCTCCTGACAAACTTGGTGTCCAGCGTCCCGAGACAGTCCGTGCTGTCGATCTGGAACTGATGGACCGCCTCTGGAAAGCATCAGAAGGACACATTGTGAACATGACAGTTGCCCCGGAACTTAAGGGAATGCGTTATCTTGCACTCAACTGTCTCAAGAAAGGCATAGTCCTTCAGGCCGGACATACCAATGCGGAGTACCGCAACATGGTGGAAGGCATGCAGGCAGGTATCCTTCATTCGACTCACCTGTTCAATGCAATGAGCCAGATGCATCACCGAAACCCGGGAGCAGTGGGCGCAATCCTGATTCACCCGGAAATGTCCTGTGAGATTGTTGCTGACGGAATCCACGTCCATCCTGATCTGATAAAACTTCTGATGCGCGACAAAGCTCTGGATAAAATCGTTCTTGTCACCGATGCCCTTACCCCCACGGAACAGACTTCAGGAACTATGCTTGCAAACGGCGAGGAAGTTGTCTTCAAAGACGGCTGTTTCCACCGGGCAAGTGACGACGTTATCGCCGGTTCCGCCCTTACAATGATCAAAGGAGTCCAGAATCTAGCAAGTTACGGCTTCTCCCTTGGAGATGCTGTAAAATGTGCAGCGGCAAATCCTGCGGCAATCATGGGATACCACAAGCAGGGAATGATTATTCCCGGATACACTGCAGACATCACAGTTTTTGACCGCCAGTTCAATGTGCTTATGTGCCTTGTTGACGGAGTCATCAAAAAGAATATCCTGTAACAGAAAAATCCGCATGGCGGAAATAAATACAGTACCACATAAAGGAAAAGAAAATGAGAGTCATTGTCAGACCTAGTTACGACGAATGTTCAAAATGGGCCGCGAACCATATTGCACGCCGCATCATCGAATTTGCACCTACAGCAGAAAAGCCCTTTGTTCTGGGGCTTCCCACAGGCAGCACACCGCTGGGAACCTACAAGGCTCTTATTGAGCTGAACAAAGCCGGAAAAGTTTCCTTTCAGAACGTAATCACCTTCAACATGGATGAATATGTCGGTCTGGATGAAAACCACCCTCAGAGCTATCACCGCTTCATGTGGGACAATTTTTTCTCACACATTGACATCAAAAAAGAAAACGTGCACATCCTTAACGGCATGGCAGAAGATCTTGCAAAAGAATGTGCGGACTACGAGGCTGCTATCGCAAAAGCTGGCGGAATCAAACTCTTTCTGGGCGGCGTAGGTGTTGACGGACACATTGCTTTCAACGAACCCGGTTCATCACTTTCCTCAAAAACCCGCGTCAAGACACTGACTTCAGACACAATCATCGTAAATTCACGCTTCTTTGACGGCGACATTTCCAAAGTGCCCACCACAGCACTTACTGTAGGAGTAGGAACAATCAATTCCAGCGAAGAAGTACTGATTCTTGCAACCGGACACAACAAGGCAATGGCTGTGAAACACGCTGTTGAAGAAGGAATCAGCCAGATGTGGACAATCAGCAGTCTGCAGATGCATCCCAAAGCAGTGATCATCTGTGACGATGCCGCAACTGACGAGCTCCGGGTGGGAACACTCAAATACTTCAACGACATCGAGAAGAACAACTTCAATAACGCAATCTGATTCAGCAGAATCTGATATGATGTTTAACAGGCTGTCCGGACATTATGAAGTGCACTTCAAACATTCCGGGCAGTTTTTTTTCGGGATTATCCCCCACAGCGGAATCACAATCAAACTATACAGTTCCCTTTTCCGCCCCTTTTGCATGAAAGCCTGTTTGGGTTAGAATCTCTCCATGTACGTTTTTTTTGATCTTGACCGGACACTTATGGACTTTGAGACTGCCGAAAATGTGGGCATTAAGAAAGTCTTTGACACTTACAGATCCCAGATTCTCATGGATTTTCCGGAATTCTGCGCAACATGGAAAAAATGGGCACAGATTTTCTTTGACCAGTATTCGGAAGGCAGACTGACCTTTGACCAGCAGCGCCAGGCCCGCGTGGCAAAATCCTTCGAACTGAACAATACAGTTCTTGATGCTGACCAGGTGAGAGAGCGTTTCAATCTTTACTGGGATTCCTACGAAGAAGCCTACGATCTTTTCGCAGACTCTGTGCCCTTGCTTGACCGGCTTAAAGAAGCGGGAATCCCGCTTGGACTGATCACCAACGGGGACTCAGAAAACCAGCACAAAAAACTGGCAAAGACAAAGCTGGACCGTTTCTTTGATCCCATTCTGATTTCTGCGGAAGTGGGTGTTTCAAAACCGGAGCCGGGAATTTTTGACAGAGCAAGGGAACTTTCCGGCAGTCTTCCACCGGATCAGCTCTGGTACATCGGTGACAGTCCTGTCCACGACATTGAGCCTGCCAGAAAACTTGGCTGGAACGTGATTTATCTGAACCGTGTCCGCACTGCACCACAGCCGGAAGTTATCCGGGAAGGCAACACCCTTTATGCCGAAGTGCAGAATCTTGAACAGGCGGGCAACCTCATTCTGAAGCGATCAGAGTGAGAAATCCGGCTCAGTTATCAGCCCGGTGGAATCTGGTGGTCATGTGCTCACTGGCCCCTTCAAGCACGTTTTTCAGTGCCGCCAGAGACTCCTCCCGTGCCATTTCCGCAATCTTTTCGTTTGCTTCGGAAGTGAGCGAGTAATCATCGCTTGATTCCATCTTCTCATCATACACATTCACAAGATGGTGTCCCTTTGCCGCTGTGCTTTCCTGATAACGTTCGATCAGCTGGATGCACGGCCCGTAATGAGCATCCGCGATTGTGGCAATCAGCCGACTTGTCCAGTAAAGACTGTCAGTGGAAACATCAAGTTCCGTACCGCTCAGGTAAGCGGGCACTGAATCGGTGTTGGTGTAGACCGGAACCAGTGTGTTGAATGCATTTGCACCGAAACAGACCCATTCAAGGGCGGCGATTTCATCAGGCATGTATGGACGGATCTGCAGAACTGCCATGACTCCTGTATTGCAGACAGCAATCGGTCTGTACATTCCCTTTTTGGGCGAATCCCCTTTTCCGAAAATGTTGTAAGGTGTCCCCTGATAATACGAAGACAGAATGTATTTGATTTCTTCCACTGTGATCTTGTGCTCCGGAACCAGTGACCAGGGAATGTCATTGCTTTCCGGCGTATAATCCGCATTGTATCCGTCCCACTTATATGTCCGCGGATTGAAGTAGCGGGCCATGAACCAAGCACGTGGCGTATTGTACACATGATCCGCATCCCTGTGGCTTCCGAATGCCAGTCTCGGGTTTATCTGGCTCGTGTAACCGTTATTCCCAAGATACATGTGGTGATTGCGCATCAGATCCTTCAGGTTCGGAGAACACATATGATTTACCTGGCTTCCATAGGCATCGTCAAAGTCAAAATTATCAGTTCCGAACTGGTTGGGCATTATCACATAACTGTCATCAGGCACCCGTTTTGCAATCCAGTTGTGACCGCCGATGGTTTCCATCCACCAGATCTCATCTCTGTCAGAAAAAGCAATCCCGTTAGGCTCATAGGTTCCGTATTCCTCAAGGAGGCTTCCCAGACGCTTCACGCCTTCTCTAGCTGATGTGACATAAGGCAGAGTGATCGCGACAAAATCCTCCTCCCCAATGCCGAAGCCTTTGCTGCTCCGGCCGGTCTTATGGTCTCCGTCATCACCAGTGTAGACACCGTAAGGATCCGCACCAAGAACCAGTGCATTGCTTGTGATTGTCTCAGTGGCTGTCATTGCCACATTCGCGGAATTTATCCCGTTTGCCGCCCATATTCCGTCCTTTAGGTCAACATTCGGTGTCGCAGTGTATCTGAGGGGATTTTCCGGCAGAGGAATCTCCACATGTCCCAGCACATTTTTATAAACCCGAGGCTGATCTTCAGGCTTTACAACAATCATTTTCTTAACATCAAAACGTCCGTCATCATTGCGGGCAATCATTGTTGAACCGTCATAACTGGCTCTTTTTCCGACCAGAATTGTAGTACATGGCATATGCAGTTTTCCTTTCAAATTTTGCTGAATTTCATTACTTTTCAATCATTTTACCACAAAATTTCCCATAATATTGACGATTTTACGTTATACTTGTGATTTTTCCGATTATTACCGATAATATGAGGTATGACTAAAGACGATCCTTTTCTTCAGCAGTTGATTTCAGCTTTTGACAGCAAAGCCCAATGGTACGAAACCGAAGTTATGGCAAAAATTCTGGACGAATACAGATCCTTTCTTTCTGTGGTCCAGAACCTGATTTCTCTTCTGCAAAAAAAAGGCTATATCCAGCCTGATCCATATAAACTTGAGACAAAAATCTCTGACATTTCTGTGCCTTCCGATGCACACTTTCTGGACTCCGAGCGGGCTTCCGTTCTGGGTGCCCGGCTTTCTGAATACGAGAGCATGCTGGACTTTGTCTGCAACATGTTCAAGTTTTCCCTTGCGAACCTTACTGTAGACCGGATTAAAAAATTTCTCGCACTCAACAGTTTTATCTCATGGACCGCACTTACACCCTCATCCCCGCGGAGCAACACCCGGGCACTTGGCGAAATTGTGTCTGACTTCAAGGCAAGCAATGATCCGCTCTCTGCCAGTGTCGCAAACGAGAGTGTCTCCCAGTGCGGAAAACTTACTTCCTCAATCAATTCCCTGCTGAAAGATGTCACTGACTTCCAGAAAGAAGTGTTCAAGATGGATATACGCAAAAAAGTTTATCCACTTGCTTCTTTTTCAATGGAAAGTGCCTCTGCAGACATGTCCGATGCGTTCCAGCAGATTAAACGCGGATTTTCCCAGGCCTTTGACCACCGCACCTTCTATCCTGAACTTGCGGAAGAACTTGTAAAAGAAGATTTCGGACCATCAAGCGAAGGGCTTCATAAAGCTTTGATGGCCAAATTTGAGATTCAGAATGCATCAAAAGAAAAAAAGACAGCTTCCATCAACACAAAAGAACTTCTTATGGAAGCCGTCCGTTCTCTGTCAGCAATCTCGCCACTTCTGGACACAATCATCTCAAAGGTAGAAGACAATCACGAACTTCTTGAAAGCGAACAGCAGACTTTCTGGAACAAACTTGTGCGTGCTTTCCGCAAGGCTTTTAATATTGCGGAAAAACCTGTGGAATACAAGGTCACGGTTACAGAACCTCTTACACAAACACACAGGCAGGAAACAATCGCTTACCAGAAATTTGTGGAAGACATGACAAAGAAAAGTCGCCTTTATCTGTCTTTTTCCGTAAAAAAAGCGGGCGGATACCAGAAACTTGAGGCACAGGAAGAGCCGGAGATTCAGGAATACCTTGCAAAACAGATTACAGAGTGCAACAAGACATTGATTCTCCTTAATGCTCTTGATGATTTCTTCAAGTCTGCACCGAAACCGGAAAACCGGCAGAAAGTCAAAGGCCTTAAAATGGAACTTACCGCATTGAAAAATGCCATTGTAAAAACAAATCAGCGCAAGGCAGAATACACTTCTTACGTTGATGAAGCACAGCAGATGAAACGGCTTGGGATAAAGAATGTCTGACATGTTCCGTAATAAAAAAAAGTTTTATGCAGTTTTTTTTCTGATTTTTCTCCTTTCCGGGCTTTCTGCGCAGGAAACCGGTGCAGGTTTTTATTCCGTTGCTCCAGAACTCCAGCACACCTTTGTTGTGGCACAGAGCGATGCAGTAACAACATTTGATCCTCATTCCAGTTCCTATTCCTCAGATAACCATGTGCTTTCCGCCTTGTACGAAGGGCTTTTCACCTACAACCCCTTCTCATTGGAACCGATGCCGGCTCTTGCGGAATCTTACAAAGTCTCCAGAAACCGCCGCAAATGGACTTTCACCATCAGGGAAGACGCGCTTTTCAGTGACGGAACACCCATTACCGCAGAAGCAGTTCGCCAGTCACTTTTAAGAAGTGTCAGTCCGGAACAGGGCTCGGATTTTGCTTCATTTCTTGATTCCGTACGCGGTGTCAAAGAATTCAGGACAGGTGCCTGCACCGCGGACGAAGTTGCAATCACAACAGAAGACGATACTCTTGTGATAAGACTTTCCCAGCCTATGGAATACCTGCCCACTGTACTCTGCATGCCAGCTTTTGCGGTTTACAAAGAGGAAGGCGTCTATTCAGGGCCTTTCAACCTTAAATCCGCTGATGAGGAATCAGTCTCACTGGAACGGAGCGAGACCTACTGGGACAGAAACCGGGTTTATCTTCCTGAAGTGAAAGTCCTTTACTCAGAAGATGATCTTCTTAACACCCAGATGTTCAACGCAGGTGAAATCGACTGGACTGACGGCTACATCGTAGAATCTTCAAAACTGTATGATCAGGACAGCTTCACAATCTCCGGGATTTTCGGCACCTCTTTCCTTTATTTCCGCAACCGGCAGCCGCTGTTACAGAATCCGGATGTCCGCAATGCACTGCTTTACGCATTCCCTTGGGACGAGATCCATGAACTTTACAATATTCCCGCAGACACTCTCATGCCTTCACTTCCAGGCTATCCTGAAGTATTGGGCGTAGGCGACACTGATCTTGAAGAAGCACGCTGGCTCCTCAAGGATGCAGGTGTGAACGGAGAGGAAATCACTGTTACTTTTGTTGTCCCCAATTATTCAAGCACGCTGAAAATCGCAGCCATGATTAAAAAGACCTGGAAAAAAATCGGTGTCACGCTTAATGTGGTGCCTGTTGCTCCGGCCACTTATTACAGCGAAGGCATCGCAACTGAAGGGGACCTGTACCTGTACAACTGGATCGGGGATTTTGCAGATCCTGTCAGTTTTCTGGAACTTTTCCGCGGAGATACCACACTTACAAACAGTCTCTGGCAGAACGATGATTATGACAGACTTCTGAAAGAATCTGCTTCAGTCACAAACCGGGGAAAACGTTATGAAATGCTTGCCGAGGCGGAACAGATTCTGCTGGACTCAGGTGAAATCATTCCGCTGGATTACTCCATTGTTTTTGACTGTATTGATCTGAACCATATCGGAGGCTGGTACCCGAATTCCCTTGATTTTCATCCCTTTAAATACCTGTTTTTCTACAGACCGGATACGTCGGCTCAAGGATGGATTTAACTCCAGTTTTACTTCAGTTTTGACCGATTTTTGATTTTATGGTATAATCGATTCATATGGCTAAAGAAGAACCCGAATTCAAAGTTAATCAGAAGATTGTTTATCCCAGCCAGGGTGTTGGCAAAATTGTTGAGATCAAAGAGCGTGTCTTTAAAGAACAGACACTTTTATATTATGTAATTTACCTTGATGTTTCCGACATGACTGTAATGATTCCTGTTGAACGTTGCAAAGAACTGGGTGTTCGTGCAATTGTTTCAAAGGAAGAGGCACAGGCTGCCCTGGACATGATGGGACTGGAATTTGAACCGGTCACTTCAGACTGGAAACAGCGCTATCAGGCAAACCTGGACCTGCTGAAGAAAGGAACCGTTTCTGATATTGCGACAATCGTTCGCTGTCTTTATCATCGTTCCAAAATCAAGGAACTTCCTATTCTTGAGCGCAAACTTTACGATTCTGCAACAAAACTTCTTGAGGATGAGATTGCTCTTGCACTTGATCTTACCCCGAAAGAAATTGAGGCAATGATTCATGCACGTCTTGAACCGCTGGGAATTATCCGCAATGAGAAAGCCAGCAGCATCACAGACGATGATGATTTTGACGAAGACGCTGACGAATTCATGGACGACGCCACTGACGACAAAGATATTGATGACGGTGACGACGAGGACGAAGGCGACGAGGATTAATCAAACTTGCAGACTGCACTGATAATTACTGCTGCCGGTTCTTCAACAAGAATGGGATCCGGCACAAAAAAGGAATTCCTGCCCCTTGGAGACGGCACAGTTTTATCACAGG
The DNA here is from genome assembly GCA_045599005.1 of Treponemataceae bacterium. Lineage (GTDB taxonomy): Bacteria > Spirochaetota > Spirochaetia > Treponematales > Treponemataceae > Treponema_I. The sequence continues at coordinate 4,309 of JAZRVF010000022.1, read as the reverse complement.
TCTGTTTACAGTTCCTTTCTTATTTTTCCCGCACAAAAGACGACAATACCCTTTCAATAATTGTAATAACATGTTCCAAAGGAATGGAAGAAGAAGCACGGAATGCAGTTTTCGCCTCTTCTGAAGTTTCGCGCATTCTGGAACAGACCGGCATTCCTGTATTTTTTACCCAGGGCGGAGACTCGCGGCAGAAGTCTGTTTTCAACGGCCTGAAAACTGTGACGGAACAGGCCGGTAATACTCCTCAGCTTGTTCTGATTCACGACGGCGCAAGGCCTTGGGTTTCTGAAACTGTGATCCGTGATGTCTGCGACACGGCGGCCCGTTTCGGAAGCGCGGTTCCAGCTGTGCCTGCCGTAGATACTCTTGCGCTCTATACAGCGGAAGGCACTATCGCCCGCTACCTTGACCGCAGTCAGATAATGTGTCTTCAGACACCACAGGGCTTTGATTTTTTAAAGCTTTATCAGGCACACCAAAAGTCTTGTGAAGATAACCGCACTGACTGCACTGATGACACAACAGTCTGGGCCGCCTATTACGAGCCTGTGCATCTCTGCAAAGGCAGCAGTGCAAACCGGAAAATTACTTTTGCAGAGGACATTTCCTGCTGATTAATCTGGAGGCTTTTCATGATGATTCGTACTGGTTTGGGTTACGATCTCCATCCCCTTGTACCGGGCAGAAAACTTATGCTTGGAGGCGTGGAGATTCCCTTTGAAAAAGGAGAAGCCGGTCATTCCGACGGAGATGCGCTTCTGCATGCAATAACGGACTGTCTTCTGGGAGCCGCCGGATTGGGAGACATCGGTGAACTTTTTCCGCCAAGCGACCCAACTTTTAAAGACGCAGATTCAAAAAAACTGCTCCGAACAGCCTGGACAAAGATTCAGGCCAACGGCTGGCGGATCGGAAATATTGACTGTGTTGTTTCTCTTGAAAAACCAAAGTTTCTACCATACAGAACACAGGTGCGGCAAAGCATAGCCCTTGTACTGGGATGCCCGCCGGACAGTGTTTTTGTAAAAGCAAAGACCGGCGAAAAACTTGGTGAAATAGGACGGGGAGAAGCCGTAGCCGCCTGGGCTACATGTCTTCTTTTCCGTGATATTCCAGAATAAGCTCCACTTCACTTACAGAAATATTCAGCATCTGTGCGATTTCCGCAGGCGGTACTTTCATGTGTGCAAGCTGCAGAACATTGTCACGTGTTGCAATATCAGGAGCACCTTTGCGGCTTTCAAGTTTTCTGTCACCGGATTTGATTATGTCGTGAAGCAGTTTAACCTGTTTCTGCGCTTCCTGGGAAATATCCTGCAGACGGCGCTCTGTCTGTTCCAGCATGTCTTTGTTCTTTTTGATTGTATCCATGCGGTTCTCTGTCTCGCTGAGAATCACATCAAGAGAATTCAGTTTGTTCACCGCTTCACTGATCTGTTTGTTTGAACCGAGAAGCAGGTTGACGTTGCTCTGAAGTCCGCTGAGTTTCTGCGGAAGCTGTTCTGCTTCCTGATTGCAGGCCAGAAGGCGTTTCTCAAGAGCTGCAAGGTTTTCGAAACTCTGGTCAATTCCCTGTAATGTCTGATCAAAGACAGGTGTCTTCTTCTCAAGCCGTTCGTATTTACCGCCGATTTCTGAAATTGCATCCTTGAATTTACGGATATCAGTCTGAATCAGCTGCAGATCGTCGTGACTGTTCTGAAGTTCTGTAATCTTCTGATCCATTGAACTGGAAAGTTTCATCAGTGTGTCAAAATCATTTTCCATTACGTCAATGCGTTTTTTCTCAGCAGAGAACTTCTGGACTTTTGCAGAAATATCCTCTTCCATTTTACGGATTTTGCCCAGCTGCTGATCAACTTCTGCAGCGATTGCCTTAAAGTTGTCAAACTTTGACATATCAGCCTTAAGTACAGAAATCTGGTCTTCCATTTTTTTCTTAAGGTCCTCAGTCTTTTCAATGATTTTTGCCTGTGAGACAAACTCTTTCAGCCGCTTGGAAATGTCATCCAGAGTCAGGTTGAGGGCGTTGGATTCAGACTGGATCTTGCCCATCGCTTTCTCACGGTTTGCATCAACCAGCTCACGGTTTTCCTGAATCATTGTCTTGAGAGTCCGGAGTTTCTGTTCCGCATCCGTGTTGCCTTCTGAAATACGGCTCTGTGTGTCTGCAACCATTGTGTCATAGGCATGCTGCAGTTCATTCACAATTCTTGAAGTCCGTTCTTCGTAACCGGTGATCGCAGTCTGCATTTCCTGCCGGAGACTGTTCATCTTTTCCGACATTGCAGCAGTTGTCTCTTCATTTTTGCGGTTGAATTCACCAACATCAGTTTTGAATTCCTGCTGAACCTGACTGATCAGATCCGCCGCGTTGGAATCCAAGGAATTCAGTTTGTCCTGGAAAGTCGCCTTTGCCTCGTCAAACTGGCTGTTCATACGGTCACGCCAAGTGCTGAAGTCTGCCAGAACAGATTCCAGAGAAGAATTGGTCTTGTCCTGTGCCCCGTTCACATTCTGGGAAATTGCCTCCAGCTGGGAATTGATTTCCCGCTCAAAACGCTGCAGCAGACCTTCTGAAGTCTCTTTGTAGGAAGCAAGTTCTTTCTGAAGATAAGATGTGGCATCGTTTCTGGCCGCATCCATTTCACTGCGCTGCTGCTCAACAAAAGTGCGGACATTCAGATCAGTTGCCTGAATCCGGTCCTGCAGAGTCTGCTCAGAAGTTGCAATAAGTTCCTCAAGCCTTGATGACTGTTCCTTGAATTTTTCCTGAATCTGGGCAAGTCTGCCTTTCAGTTCGTCACTGTAATGGACTTCCACTTCACGACGGGAATCCTCATACTGATTTCCAATCGCATCAAGCCGCTGATTGAAAGCTGTCTGCCACTTTGAAAGGTTTTCGTCCAGAGCATCTCCCCGTTTTGAGAGGTCCGCCACAAAATCGTCCTCAAAACCTTTCAGTTTGTCAGAGACATTGGTATAGGCCTTTTCCTTAAGGCTGTTGAGTTCACCTTCAAGGCTCTGCATTTTCTCATCCAGAGTCCTGGAATGATCATCCAGAGATTTCTCGAAATCATTCTGGCTCTGTTTCTGATCTTCTGTATACTTCCTGAACTCAGCGTCCACCCGGTTCTCAGTTTCTTCCATTGCTGTGCGAAGGTTCTGTTCCATCAGTTTGATGTCGCCTTCAACCGTATCAAGACGGTTCATGCGGTAATTGGCATCGGCTTTATAGGTCTCCAGCTGCCGGTCAATGGAATCAAAGAAATCCGTCTGTTTCTGCTGGTAAAGGTTACGGGAATTCTCAATGGCTTCATCAAGCATCCTGCGGGTTGTGTCCGCATGCTCCGCAATCCTGGAGCTGAGTTCCGCAAAGGCAGTCTGCGTCTCATGCAGTTTTTCACCGGATTTTTCTTCCAGAGCTTTTGAAGCCTGGTCAAAAGTGGATTCAATCCGCTGTGTGTACTCCGCAAGAAGTTTTTCCGCATCCGCGGCAAGAGAATCACCTTTTCCGTTCACTTCTGCAAGCACGTTTCTGACAGTCTGCTCCACGTTCTGTTTAAGTTCGGCAAGTTCTGTCTCCGTCTGGTTCCTGCGTTCTGTAACTGAATCCAGCAGCTGGACAAAAAGAGCCTCAATCTGTTCCTTCTTCCGGTTCAGATCGTCATAAAGCTGACTGTTTCTGCCAAGCTGTGCTTCAAGTTTCGAATTGTTCTCATCAAGCTGACTCTGGGATGTGCGGGAGACATTCTGCACTGATTCCTGGATTTCGGACTGAGTTCGCTCGCAGAACTGAGCCAGTTTTTCACTGATGGAATTTCTGCTCTGGGAAACAGCATCCTCAGTTTCTTTACGGAGATCTGCAAACTGTTTTTCGCTTGCGGAACGTGCAGTTTCAGCCGAAATTTCAGCGGCAATCCGGGTTTCCTCAGCAGTTTTTTCTGTGGAAGCACGGACTTCCTCAAGTTTTGCACGGGCCTCGGAAACTGTTGACTCAACCGCACTGTCAACCATTTTTCTGGCTTCTTCAAGGCGGCTGTTCATATCGGAAAGACCGGCACTGACTGCATTCTCTGCCTTTGTCCGGTTTTCTTCCGCCATGGATTCTGAATCCGCAAGAACGATTTCTGCTTTCTTTATAATCTCAGCAGCACGGGCCTCTGCGTATTCCCTGCTCTCGGTAAGAGTGGCTGCCGCTTTATCCTTGATCTGGGCGGCAATGTCCTCCACATCCTTAGTGCATACAGAAAGCATCTTCTCTGCCGCTTCCTTCGCATTCCGGATCACTTCATCAATGCTGCCCGTA
>JAZRVF010000021.1:0-2172 GCA_045599005.1 Treponemataceae bacterium | reverse complement strand
TACATCAAGAAGAACAAAATTGCTGTCATTCTTCATGCGTGCAAGACCTTCGCTCATAGAAACTGAAATAAAATTCACCACAGCGGTCCCCTGAGTCTGGATATTTTTATCTGATGTCTGGGCAGACATTCCTGAAATCGTAAATAACATCACCAGTAATAGAAGAAAACTTTCAGAAAAATGTTTTTTCATTCTCACAACCTGTCAGGAATTCTACAGATTGTCCCTAGGGATGTCAAATGCAAGCGGCCCCGCACCACTCCGAACCGTAACCGCTTTTCCAACCAGCCCCAGACAAAACTCCTTCCCGGTCCCGCACCACTCCGTCCCGCAACCGCTGCGCCAACCAGCACAAGCCAGCCCCGGACAAAACTCCTTTTTTCAGTCTCCCCGGGCACCTGCCGCCTGCTCCAGTCGCAAAAAAAAACCGCCGTCTGAGTTTCCCCAGACCGTCGTTCCTGAAAATACACAAAACAGCCCCGAAAGTCATACTCCCGGGGCTGTTCTTTTATTGGTTAATTTGAAGAAATGATATTAATTTTGTTTTGTCAGGATAAAAGTTTTTGTTTCAGATTCTGGGTCATCAGAGAAAGTAACACGAATAGAAGTTTTTGAAGAGTTGATACTGAGTTTTGATTCATCTGAAAAATCCAATGCCTTTTTGAGCTGTGAAATTGTGGTTATATCGGGAATAGGTTCGTACCAAATAATACCAGTGTTCATGAAGAAAGTTTTATCCGTAATCTCACGATAGAAGTCATCATCCAATTCTTGCATTTTTTTGAAGTATGCTTTTTCTTTGTCATCAAATGGACTGTCGTCCACTTTTGAGAGTGTGATCGCATCTTCAAATCCCTTGGTGAGTGTTTTTTCTGCGCTGGAGTATGTATATTTAACAATCTCTTTCATACCCCCTTTGTAAACAGAATTCTCTTCCTGTGCTAGAGTATATTCCCCTTCAAGACTCTCGTAATACATAGTCATTTCAACTAACACACAAACCCAGTTTCCGTCAAAGTCAGAAATGTCTGTTAATTCAACCCAAATTTCCTCCGGCGGATTCGGATTGTCTACAGTCTTTTCAACGATGGAAACCATTGCCCATGAAACAGGGCTGTTTTCCATTCCGGGTTTTACAGCAACTGCCTTCAGCATCGCGTCCTTTATAAGTGTTACAGGAACTGTATAAAGAGGGCTTGATGTTGTCGGTGTACTGCCGTCTGTTGTGAAATGAATTACAGCCCCTTCTGTTGCTGTCTCCATTGTTATCTGCAGCTTACCTTCACCTAAATCTTCTGATGTAAAAGTCACTGATGCACAATATGCTTTATCCACATACTTTATTTCAGGTTCTGCCGGACAAGAGATAATCCACATCACAGATGCTATTACTATCAGTACACCTGCAAGTCTTTTAATACAACTTTTCATTTCATTCCTCCGAACTTTTTTGAACCATGAGTCGAGATATTGTCTTTGTGTTTCTTGAATTCTTAAGGATATAATTCCACTGAACAGCCACAAACTTTTCCTAATCAAATAACTTTTAGATTTATACACTCAACCAAAACACGCATTTTGCGTATACCTAAAGAATCATAACACCCACTTTGCGTGTTGTAAAGCAAAGCAACACGTCAATTGAAGTACAATACCGATTATGGGGAAGACATTTAAAGAAAATCTAAAAGAATTGCTAGAATATCAGGACATGACAATGAAAGAATTAGCATATCTGACAGGCATTTCCCATCGATCCATTGAAAATTACCTGAATTCCCGTGAATCAATTCCACCTGCCGATTATGCTTGCAAAATAGCAAAAGCTTTGAATACTTCTGTAGAATATTTGGTTACCGGTGTTGATGTGAATTTCAAAAAGTCCGAATACACAGGAAATCTGCTCAGTATAATAGAAGCTTATCCAAAACTTACACCAAGTGATCAGAAACTGCTTGCCGGTCTCGCAAATTCCCTTTCCGAAAAAGACCCCAAACCCGTTTTTCCAAGCCCAAAAGTATGATGTTGCGGCCGATTCCGTCGGGATCCCATTCAAACCGCCCCGTCAGTTCAAAACCGATTTTTTTGTACAGCCTTTGGGCAGGCAGATTTGTAAGTGTCGTGTCGAGCCGTAACGCTTTGCAGCCTTTCTGTCGCGCCAGGTCCTCATAA
>JAZRVF010000020.1:0-212184 GCA_045599005.1 Treponemataceae bacterium | reverse complement strand
CTGCTGTCTGCATTCAACATACTTCTCATCCGCTGTCCGGCTCATGCTTCCCAGGGTCTCATCTGATTTCTCCCTGATCTCAGCCACTGCTTTCTCTACATACTCACGGGTTTCGTCTTTTGCCGCATCAGCACGCACCTGGGATTCCGTCAGCATGCTGTCCAGCTTGCTCTTTGCCAGATTCTCCACATCCGCAATTCGTTGCTCAATCTCTCCTGTCTTGTTCTTCACCTCGTCAAGGGCTTTCTCTATCTTTTCCGCAATCTCCACTGACTGGCTTTCCGCACGCACAAAAACTTCGTCTGCTCTCTGTGTCGCCTCAGCTGCACGGGCTTCCGCGTATTCCCTGCTCTCGGTAAGAATCTTTTCTGCCACGGAGCGCGCATTCTCTGCCGCGTTTTCAGCAGCAAGCCGTGTTTCCTCAGCGGTTTTTTCTGCAGAAGCACGGACTTCCTCAAGTTTTGCACGGGTCTCGGAGACAGACTGATCAAGTGCTTCCTTTGAATCAGCTTCTGTAGCTGAGATCGCTTTTGCCACGGACTCAAGGCAGTCTTCGAGAGAAGCGTGAGCCTGTTCCTTTGCTTTTTCAGCCATCTGGGCAATATTCTGGGTACAGTTGTCCAGAACTGATTCTGTCTGCGCCCGAGTGTCGTTTACAGCACTTTCAATCTCTTCCTGGACTGCGGCAAGAACCTGATCAGCCTGGTTTCTTGTGGACTGGACAATTTCTTCTGCATCAGCGGCCGCTTTGTCCAGGAGACTGTCCGCCCTGCCCACGCATTTATTCAGAGAAGACTCCACGGTGCCAAGACATTCAGAAAGTCTGCCTTCCACATCAGATTCCATCTTCTGGATTTTCTCGTTACCTGAATTCTGATATTTCTCAATGATCGCCGAAAGTTCGGTATTGCACTGCTGCACTCTTTCCGCAATTTCTTTCTGGAACTCCGCAAATGCATGGTCTTCAATCTCACCTACGCGGCTTTCAGCGGATTCAATCGCCGTCCTGTACAGGTGCTCCATTTCAGAGAGCATTTCCGCATTCTGGCGCAGGGCTTCCTGAGTGCCTTCCTGCAGAGCCACGGACTGAGAGTGGATAAAATCGCGGAGTTCTGCGGCCTCTGACTGAATTTTCTGTGAATTGCTTGTTTCAATCTCACTGATGATTCCGGGAATCTTTGTCTCGATTGCATCAAGCTGCTTTTTCTGGGTATCGATTTTTCTGGCGGTTCTGTCAAGAAACTTTGATTCTTCGTGAAGTCTCTGCAGATTGACTTCCGCATTCTGAGCCATCTCAACAAGATCTTTCATCGCAGAGCCGAAACTGTTGATTTTCTCTTCGATTTTTTTGATTTCCGCCGACTGCTCAGCAAATCCCCGTGTTTTCTCATCAGTTTCAGTACGGATCTGATCAAGCCGTTTCACAGCCGCCACAGCATCCGTCTGTGCAGTCTCAAGATCAGCAAGTCTGTCCTGAAGTTTTTTTCCGTTTTCCTGAAAATATGATTCAAAATCTGCCCGGACTTTATCAATATAGCGTTTGACCAGTTCAAGAGATCTTTCTTTTTTGTCCATCTGGCGTGTTACAAGGACCACAGCAATACACAGTGCCAGTGTTATTACATTGTATATCATTTTTCCACCCGAAATTTTTGCAATGCAAACAGATATAGTCTTTAGAAAACGAGATTATCCCATCACAGACAGATTTTTAATCCGATTATAAAAATACTACCAGCCCGGCAGCAACTGCCTTCCTTCCCGCATTTTATAAACATAATTGTTTACTGTCCGTAAAGAGATATTCCCGATAGAAAATAATCTGAAGGATTTATGAAGATACGGACCTTCAGCATATCCTTCAATTCAACTCAGAATCAGATGAATTCCCGTTGTAGTTTAACACAAATTTCTGTAATTGACGATAGCTTGAAAAGGAAATGTCTGCCTGGGGAAGGGGCTTTTTAAGGATCCTGCGCCACAGCGGCATTATGTATGCGGTAAGCATTCCTGCGTTTTTTCCGCCGTTTATGTCTGAACGGATGCTGTTTCCTACATAGAGTATGTTTTCAGCCGGAAGTCCCAGTTTCTGGGCAAGTGTTCCGAAAGTGTAGACAGAAGGCTTCAATGCCCCGCACTCCTCTGAACCGAGAATCACATCGCAGAAATCGGCCACACCCCAGATGCTGCCTTTCTGCCACGGGGGAAAATCGGAAAGGATTCCCAGTCTGTAGCCTTTCTGCTTGAGAAGGGAAAATGTTTCATAAACGTGGGCATAGGGACGGATTTTCTCGAAAAAGGGACAAAGCCCTACATAGACTTTCTCACGGATCATGCGGCGGGCGGTCGGTGGAGAAACGTGGAGGTATTCACCAAGAAGTCTTGCCTGATACTCGTAGAAATCTCCCAAGGGAGCGGTTCTGTGAAGGATTTTGCGGACTTTGTTGTACTGGATGAAAAATCTGATGTTACGAAGAAAGTAGCCCGCCATCCGGACGTAAAGTCTGATATCAGGATACAGAGTTCCGTCAATATCAAAAGCGACGGCCTTGATCACAGGGCCGGACTGTACGGAGTTTGGTGCAGTATCTTGTATCATGGGTCAATGATACCCGAAAAATTCCGCCTGTGTCCATTACCGGATGACAGGAGCACAAATGGGATTTATTTGACAATTGTGAATTTTAGAGAGCCTTCCGCGGAACTGTCGTCCTTGGAGGCATCAAAGATCCATCTTCCTATTTCATTTTTGATGAAGGATACAACATTCGGGGAAAGACCGACTTCATTACTGAGTTTTACGGAAGAAGGAATAACATTCCCCAGACTGTCTACAGTAAAGCTGATTGTGATTGTGACAGTTGATTCAACACCGCTGTGATATTCCTGGGGAATTTCTATTCTGGGATATTCAGGCTTTATAAGGCCGCGGTTGTTGCCTACCTGCAGTATAAAATCATTGTTTCCGATCAATTTTTCCTTGTCAGAATTTCCCGGTATGTTTTCAGTCTGGACGCTCTGACTTTCAATATTTTTCAGACGGTCCTGAATGTTCGTATCCGGAGTATTCGGCTTCTGCTGATCGGTTTTAGTTCCTGAGGCAGCGGTTGTTGCCCCTGGTGAACTGGTTCCGGAGTCAGCAGCCTTGCCTCCCAAAGATGAGGTCTGGGGTTGCGGGTTCTGCTGTCTTGAACCACTTCCTGTGCCGGAACTGGATGAGTTTCCGACTGCTCCGCTCATCATCATTGCAAACATATCTTCTGCGGAAATCTGTTCCTGCTTTTTCGGTTCTTCTGTCACAGCCGGTGTCTGACTTGTCACAGCAGGTTCCGCAACTGCAACCGGCTCTTCCGGCTGAAGGGCTGCAGACACTTCCTGCGCAACAGACACAGTTTCTGCAGGTTTTTCTGACTCCTGAGATTCTGCCGGCTGTGTCTGAACTGTTTCCTGTTTCTGCGCTGGTTCTTCTTCTGTCATGGTTTTTTCAGCAGTCGCCGCAAGATCCTCTTTTTCCGCCGCATCTTTCACCAAAGTCTCCACCGGTTTTTCTGTTTCAGAAACCGCAGGCTCCGGAAGGGGAACAACGGGCTCTGTAACGGGAACCGGTTCTTCTGCAGCGGCAGACTCCCGCAGTGTTTCAGTTTGAGCGGGAACTGAAGGCTGTGTCACGACCTCAGCAGGTTCCGCAGCCGGTGTCTGGGTTTCGGAAGCAAACGGAATCGGTTCCAGAACCGCGGATTCAGCAGTTTCAACAGCAACCTGTTCGGCAGGCCTGTTTTCAGAAGTCACAGGTGGCGGCACAACAGCTTCCTGCTGAGTCACGACCGGTTCAGCTGCTGTCTCAACTGGAACAGTGTTTGCAGCAGCTGACGGGCTGGAAACTTCTGGGACTTCAGGAACGGCCGGTTTTGCAGAAGTTTCCTCAGCAGTGACAGGTTTTTCCTGGACAGGGGCCGCAGGTTTCTGTGCCGGTGCTTCAACCGCTGTTGACTCCACTGCCGCAGGTTTCTCCAGGACTGCCGGTTTTTCTGCGACAGGTTTCACGGAATCAGCAGAAACCGATTCTTCTGACACTGCAGATTGTGTCATCATCTCATCAGAGGAATCAGGTGAAGTCTGAGTTTCAGGAACATCCAGCCGGATCTGGACAGTCACATAGTCAGGCTCTTTTTTTTCAGGAAGATCACCAAAAAATACAACGCCTGCACATGCCAGAAGCCAGATCAGGACGGTGACAGCAAGACTTATCCATTCAGAAGCGCGGATCCGCTTGAAAAATGAGGCTTTTTTGTTTGAATCACCTGAATCCAGTCTGACAAATGACATAAATCACCTGACTATTCGTTTATGTTGGTACGCAGATTCACGGCAGAAAAACCGTTTTTACGCAGAACATCAAAAATCCCGACAATGGCTCCGTTGGTCACAAGAGAATCAGCCTGCAAAGTCACAGGATATTCAAGGCGTTTTTCATATTCCACTGCGTCAAAGGCAGCAAGACGTTCGTCAAGCAGAGCCATGTCTACAGTCTCGGAGTTGTAAAAAAGGGATCCGTCGTCTTTCATAGTGATTGTAATGCTGCCCGCTGATTCTGACTGGGCAGTTGTTGACGAGGGCAGATTCAGAGAAATCCCGGGGAGAACCGAAAAAGTTGTTGACACCAGAAAAAACAGAATCAGCTGAAAAACCACATCGATCATCGGGATCAGGTCCACAGTTGCTCCGCTCCGGCGCTGGTTTCGCACATATTTCATATCAGTCCTCGCGGTCCCGGTCGGAAGTAAGACGAAGAACGATGTCTGAAACGGAACTGTCTATTTCCAGAGTGATTCTGTTGGCCTTTGAGACGAACACATTGTGGAAAATCACCGCAGGAATGGAAACAACAAGTCCGCTTGCCGTGGTGACCAGGGCTTCTGCAATTGAACCCGCAAGAACAGCAGGATTTCCCATGGATCCGCCGGCACCGAGAACACCGAAGGCTCCGATATTTCCGGTTACAGTTCCCAGAAGTCCAAGAAGTGTTGAAATGTTTGCGATTGTTCCCAATGTGGTAAGGAATTTTTCCAGCTGGGGCACCTGGCGGTTGATTTCCGTAGCCACAGCATCTTTTATATCTTCTGCATCAAATTCCCGGTAGGAAAGAGCTTTCGCACAGACCTGCCCGGAAGGAGTGTCAGTGCTTTTACAGATTTTGAGAGCTGTCTTGTATTCCTGTTTTTTGATCAGCGGAATGATTCTGTCATACAGTTCCACATCCTTTTTTTTCAGCTGGGCGTAGTAAATAAAGCGCTCAATAATGATGAAAGTTGCGATGACACCGCAGATAATAATCGGGATTTCAAGTAATCCACCGCTTTTAATCACATTCAACATAACATTCCTCCTAAAAACACCGCATCAGCGGCAAACCATGGATGACGGGAGCCTAAAAATTCAGTTTTGCGGAAACCGAAGCATAACCGCCACGCAATATGTACTGTCCGGCAAAAATCCGGTCCTGAGCCATTACAAGTTTCACTGCATCTTCAATCTTTGTCTGCAGAGTCACATTCCGGTTGATACGGTAAAAACCTGAAAGATCAAGTTTCGGCACAAAATCCTGTACTGCACCTGCCAGGAATTCGGAAACAGCAAGTTCTGCATCCCAGTTTCCTGAAGGATCTTCAGCCTTTACAGCAAAAGTTATCGTCTGTTTCGGTTTTTCACTTGAGGAATCAAGCCACTCCGCGGCCCAATCAAGACCGAAGGTTGCCAGTGAAACAGGAAGGCTGGCAGAAAGTGAGGAAGACAGCGCGGTAACCTGGACTTCTTTCATCCTGTATATTCCGTTTGCCGGCAGAGTACCAAAGTCTGCACGGATTTTTCTGCCTCCGAAAGCGGATTTCTCGAAAAGCATGTCCAATGTCACAGAAGGACCTTTTTCAGCACCCGCCAGTTTTACATCAAATTCGTAGTCTGACTCAAGGGAAGCAAACCAGCGTGTGTCTTCCGGTGCTTCAGTACCGGTAACGGCATAAAGCGATGACTTCTGCAATGCGACAAGATCAGCGGAGTCAGAGGCAAGGCCGACCCGCAGGTTGAATCTGACAGGCAGATCAGCACCGGAAGAAACTTCAACCGCAAAAGGAACGGCAAATCCAGGACCATTACCGGAAAACCACAGACCGCCCAGAGAGACAGATGAATCAATAATCTCCTTATTTTCTCCCTCCGTCCAGGTTTTTGCAATGGAGAGACCTGCGCCGAAACGGTTTTTATCAGTTCCGCCGGAATAAGATAACTGACCTTCCGCAGACCATCCTCCGCCAAAAGTGTAAGTTCCCTTCAATTCCGGAGAAAACCAGATTCCTTTAATCATTTCCACTTTCTCTGATGGCTGGATTCCAGAAAGATCACCGGCAGAACCGGCAAACTGGCTGTTGTACAGAACAGAGGCTGAGAAATCCAGTGTAAGTCTGTCACCTGCTTTCCATTCGAATGATGTTCCGCCCCGGGATTCATGGGTTGTCAGATTGTAATACCAGGGACTTTTTCCCTGCAGCCCGTTGGAAAAATTGTGATATTCAGCATCTGCGGAAATTCTTATGTCAGAGACCGGATTGAATGTAATATCACCAGAAATCTGTGTGTCAGTGGAGAAAAATCCCTGGGACATGTGATGGGATCCGTAACCGTTGATTGAATCATGGTTGAAGAACAGTGAGAAAGGTAGCGGAACTTCGTCCTTTTCGCTGTCTGAACTGCGGAAAACTTTGAATTTTCCACCGAAAAATGCCGGATATCCGGTGCTGATCGTTCCTTCAAGCGTAATCCTTCCCTGTGAATTTTCAAAAGAATCAGCATGTTCGGGCTTGAATGCCTCAAACTCTGCAGGCTCCACATTTATATCGCTGATCACAGGCAGCGCATAAGAGCTGAAATCAATTACAAGAGAAAAATCAGGGATTGCATCAGGTCTGACTTCTGTAGTTTCAGAAGAAACTGTCGTCACATATTCAGGCAGAACAATACTGCTTTCCTGACAGAAAACAGAAGAACAGAGCAGAAAAACTGCAAAAACAGCAGAAAATTTTTTCATTCATTACCTCCTTAAAAAACCCCGCGTTAGCGGCGAGTCATGGATGGCGAGAATCCAAGTTTGCGGATGCAACGCAGGAGCAAACTTGAATGATAAAAATTACATGGACGTAATTTTTATCATGCCTCCTTAAAAAACCCGCGTTAGCGGCGAGTCACGGATGGCGGGACAAAATCCCTATTTCAGAAGCAGCAGGGCTTTCCGGGCCTGCTCGCTCTGCGGCGCGATCCGCTGAAGTGAGTCACAGACCATCTGCGCGTCATCTATGTTTCTATCCTCAAAAAAGGATTCCATTGATTTATAAAGATATTCAACCTGGACTTCTTTGTTTCCTGCACTTTTTTCAGCCGCACTCAGATATGCATCACCGGCTTTGCTGTACTCAAGCTGGTAGCCGTAAAGCAACCCAAGCTGTTCGTATGCCGAGGCAGCAACAGATCCGTCAGTCACAGAGAAATTCTGGATGATTGCGAGAAGGATTTTCTCAGCTTCTGCATACCTGTCAGATCTGGACATATATTTCTGTGCAAGCCTGAATCCTGCCTCAACAGAAACTGATTTCCATTCTTCTTCCAGAATTCTGATCTCATTTTCTTCATCAACCGCGTATTCGGCAATCTGTTTTCTCAGAGTATCCAGTCCTGCTGATTTTGCCTGGCGCTGGAACTTTGCAAGAGCTTCATCAATCTTCTGGATTGCTGCCTTGTAATCACCTTTCTCGCTGTAAAGATGAGCAAGCCGGTTAAGTGCGGCAAACTGATAAGTCCCCTCTTTCTGCGCAATCTTCATGTATGAAAGAATCGCATCCTCCGGTCGGCCCGCTTTTTCACAGGAAAGAGCCGTGTAATAAAGCGCGCTTTCGGAAAAACTTCCCTCAGGATAATTCTTAAGCTGATTCCGGAAAGCTGTCTCCGCAGACTGATAATTCTGTGCCTCATAATAAAGCTGACCGAGTCTGAACCGTGATTCCTCCGCATAATCCGCGGAAACTTCCTTTATGTTATCCTCAATCTTCTGAAGCAGTTCCTCGGCTTCCGTACTCATGTTCCGGTGTGCATAAACTTCCGCAAGCAGGAAATACAGCTGCAGATAATCTTTCCTTATTCTCTGCGCATAAGGTTCCAGCAGTTTCCCGGCACTTTCGTAATCTTCTTCAGAGACCAGAACATCCGCTTTAAGTTTTACGGCCTCCGTTCTTTTTGCATCATCTTTTGCCAGATCTATGCTTTTTTCCGCCGCTTCAAGAGCTTCGGTGGTTTTGCCGGCCTGCCATGCTGTTTTTGCAGCCATAAGCCAACATTCAGGAGCCAGACTGTCATATATACTTCTTGAATAACGGCCCGGGTCATTGCAGAACGAGAAGAACAGGTCATAGGCCTCTTCCGCTCTGCCGCTCCGGTAATATGCGTATGCAAGATAATAATCAGCGTAGGCACTTCTTGTCTCGGAACCGGCTGCAAGACGTTCCAGGGCGATGTCCCAATGGTTGAGGGCCACAGCCGCAAGTCCCGCAATGTAATCGGAATCGGCAAAATCTGCTGACAGAGCGAGTTTTTCGGCAGCCTCATAGTTTCCAGAATCCAGAAGCACCAGTGCCCGGTCTACAAGAACTGATTCCTCCTGTCCCTGAAGCAGAGCCAGAACTTTTTCAACTGTTCCCGGAGTTTTGTCCCCTGAGCAGAAAAGCGCTTCGGCAAACAGCATATTCTCAGCCGGAGTCCGCTGATTTTCAGGGATTTTTTCCATCAGACTGCGGACAGTTTTCCATTCACGTGAAGTGTCAGATTCCTTTTCATGGGCAATGGCAAAGGCAATCCAGAAATTTCCGTGGACCAATCCTTTCTGAACCGCAGTTTCCGCATGGGTCCTGCAGTTTTCATAATCTTCCAGATGAGCGTAAACACGGGCCGCAAGCAGATTTGCCAGACCATAAAGATTCTCACGGCCGTATTTTGTTACCTGCTTGTCAGGGTTGTCCATCGAAAGCACAGATTCCAGCAGTGTTCTGCAAGCTTTATAATCACCACTTAAAAAAGCAGTCTCGCTTCTGTAAACACTTGTATAAACCTGCAGTTCAGTTCTGTCTGCAGCATCCAGCCGTGAAAAATCTTTCTCAGCACGGGCAAAACAGTTTTCAGCTTCTTCAGTTTTTTCCTGATGCCACAGCTCAATCCCTGTGACAACCCACGCATTCGCCCTGTACGCAGGATAGGATCCAAGCAGCCTGTCCGCAGTCTCAAGAACAATGCTCCGTGTGACTGAGGGCGTCTCTTCCGCCATGGAGAGAGCAGCTTCAACAGCTTTCAGCGGCACCACGTCCCCGGCATCAGGATCACAGGTCAGGGCAGCGTAAAGATCCCAGGCTCTGTCATAATCTCCTGAAGCACGGTAATAGTCCGCACAGTCAAACATTATCTCCTGTTTTTTTGCCGGATCAAAGGCGGGGATTATTCTGGAAAGCTGTTCATAAAGCGAGACAAATCTGTCAGCATCACCGGATTCTCTGTACAAGGCAAAAAGCATTTCGGCAGCAGGTTCCAGATCCTCAGCCATAGGGAAACAGGCAAAAGCGTGTTCCAGAAGTTTCGCAGCCTGTGCTCCGTCACCAAGTCTGACCAGCACATCCGCACAGGAGACAAGCGCCTTACGGTACAGAACACCGTCATCATCCGGTCCGAAAATTGAAAAAGCTTTACTGAAAGCTGCCGCAGACTTATACAGGTCTCCATACTGTTTCCAGGAAACAGCACTGTAATACCGGGCTTCAAAAGTCTGCACCGCATCAAAACAGAGGGCGGCCTGACTGAAACGGCCCAGTCTGCTGTATGATTTTGCCTCAAGCATTTTTACTTCAGGAAAATATTTTGAATCTGGAAAAGAAGCGTAGAATTCCTCTGCCGTCTGGACAACAAGTTCGTCAGAACCGTTTTCGAAAAAATCCATGATTGTGCGGTAACGGGCTGCACTTCCTGATGGAGCTGCGGCAGAAACCGGGCAAAGCAGAAAAATCAGTCCGAAAAGCACAGAAAGCAACAAAGAGAATGTTTTCACCGCATTACGATAGCGTATAGCAGTTCTTTTTTCAACAAAAGTCAATTCAATCAGTCTCCAAATATAATGACCCTGGCAGGCAAAGTCCGATGACCGCCTGTCTGTACCCGAAATCCGCAGAGAATAAGGGACACACCGCAAGATTGCTGACAGATTATCAACACTTGTCAGAGAAAATGGTTACAACTGACTTGCCGAGAACATAATCGGCGCAGTACATAGTCAAAACACAAGCAATTCGATATAATTCTTTCCATATAAATTGAGTTTTAAGAGGCAACTTATGGCAAAATACCCTTTTGATTCCATTGAACCCAAATGGCAGGCTTATTGGGAAAAAAACAAGACTTTCAAAGTCACCGAAGATCCCAAATTCGACAAATCAAAACGCCGTTACGTTCTTGACATGTTTCCCTATCCCTCAGGAGCAGGTCTTCATGTAGGCCATCCGGAAGGATATACAGCGACTGATATTTACTGCCGTTACCTACGCATGAACGGCTACAATGTTCTGCATCCGATGGGATTCGACTCATTCGGTCTGCCTGCAGAAAACTATGCCATCAAAACAGGCACACATCCTTCAATCACAACAAACAAAAACATTGAGACTTTCACACGCCAGATCAAAAGTCTGGGATTCTCCTATGACTGGGACCGCTGTGTCTCAACATGTGATTCTGAATACTACAAATGGACCCAGTGGATTTTCCTCCAGCTGTACAAGAAAGGTCTTGCCTATGAAGCAGAGACACCCATCAACTGGTGCCCTTCATGTATGACAGGTCTTGCCAACGAAGAGGTAAAAGAAGGCAAATGCGAACGCTGCGGTTCAATCGTAACCCACAAGACAATCCGCCAGTGGATTCTGAAAATCACAGATTATGCTGATGAGCTTCTCAAAGGTCTTGATGACCTTGACTGGCCCGAAAGCGTAAAACTGATGCAGAAAAACTGGATCGGACGCTCAGAAGGAGCCGAAGTGGATTTTGAGATCGCTGATCCGGAAGGCAAAGGAACAGGCGACAAACTGACTGTCTACACAACACGCTGTGACACACTTTTCGGTGCCACATACATGGTTGTAAGTCCCGAGCATCCTCTGGTTGCAAAACTGACTACTCCCGCACAGAAGGCAGCAGTGGAAGCCTATGTTGATGAGGCCGCGAAAAAATCTGATCTTCAGCGCACTGACCTGAACAAAGACAAGACAGGTGTTTTCAGCGGAAGCTATGCGATCAACCCGGTGAACAACAAACTGATTCCTGTGTGGATCGCTGACTATGTCCTGATTTCTTACGGAACCGGTGCAATCATGGCTGTTCCTGCCCATGACGACCGCGACTGGGAATTTGCAAAGAAATTCGATCTTCCCATCATTGAGGTTCTTAAATCAGAAGTTGATGTGCAGACACAGGCCTGGACACAGGATGGAATCCACGTGAATTCAGGATTTGTTGACGGACTCAACAAGAAAGACGCTATTGCAAAAATGATCGAGTTCCTGAAAGAAAAAGGAATCGGACGCGCAACTGTAAACTACAAACTTCGTGACTGGATTTTCAGCCGCCAGCGTTATTGGGGAGAACCGATCCCGTTGATCCACTGTCCTGACTGCGGTACCGTTCCCGTTCCGGAAGAGGAACTGCCTCTGGAACTGCCACAGGTAAAAAGCTATCAGCCCACAGGAACCGGAGAAAGCCCTCTTGCGGGAATTGATTCCTGGGTAAACTGCAAGTGCCCGAAGTGCGGAAAAGACGCAAAGCGCGAGACCAACACAATGCCTCAGTGGGGCGGTTCATGCTGGTATTATCTGCGCTATCTTGACCCGCACAACAATAACGCCTTTGCCTCAAAAGAGGCCATGGACTACTGGATGCCCGTCGACCTTTATGTTGGTGGTGCAGAACACGCGGTTCTCCACCTTCTGTACTCACGCTTCTGGCACAAAGTCCTTTTTGATGCAGGAATCGTAAACACAAAAGAACCTTTCCAGCGTCTTATCAACCAGGGTCTGATCACTTCTTTTGCTTACCAGCGTGCAAACAAGACACTGGTTCCCACAGACGAAGTGGAGGAGAAAGACGGAGCATGGATTGAGAAAGCCACAGGCGAGAAACTTGAGCAGGTCATTGCAAAGATGTCAAAATCTCTCAAGAACGTTATCAACCCTGACGACGTTATCCGCGATTACGGAGCTGACAGTGTGCGCATGTACGAGATGTTCATGGGTCCTCTGGAAGTTTCAAAGCCCTGGAACACAAACGGTCTCATCGGTGTAAGCCGCTTCCTGGAAAAAATCTGGGCGGTAAGCGAGAAGCCGCTGACAGATGATGCACCTTCTGCCGAACTGAACAAACTTCTGCATAAGACAATCAAAAAAGTCACCGAGGACACAGCAAACCTGGCATTCAACACAGCCATCAGCCAGATGATGATTTTCATCAATGATGTGGCAAAACTGGATTCAGTGCCGAAAGCACTCTGGGCTGACTTTGTAAAGATTCTGAGCCCCTACGCACCTCATCTCGGAGAGGAACTCTGGGAGAAACTGGGTGCAGAAGAAAGCATTGCCTACGAGCCCTGGCCTGCTTATGACGAGGCACTCTGCGTTGACAACACATGTACAATTGTTGTGCAGATTAACGGCAAGATCCGTGACAAGTTTGAGGCTGCAATCGGTGCTGACAAGGCGGAAGTTGAAAAGACCGCTCTTGCAACTCCCGGTGCACAGAAATTCCTGGAAGGCAAGACACCTGTAAAAGTGATTGTTGTTCCAAACAAACTGGTCAACATTGTCGTGAAATAAGGGAGTTCTGAAAAACTGATTTTCTGACTGAAGCATGCCGGAAGGCCTTGAAAAGGTTACCCGGCATGCTTTTTTTATTTTTTCCGGCTTCTGCTTCTTGGCACGGCAACAGGTTTCTCGTCCCAGACAACAGGAACGGAACGCTGGTCCACATTCGGGATCAGAGAGAAACTGGAACAGTCCGCCCTGTGAATGATCAGTCCGCGGCCCCGTGAAACATAACCGATGATCTTGTCCCCGAAAGCCGGATTGCAGCATCTGGCGGCATGAACCATAAAGTTTGCCGTATCGCCCACGCGGATATGGACTGCGCCGTCTGCACTTCCACCTTCCTGCCCGTTTGCCGCGCCGCCTGAAACACCGCCCTGCTGGGAACCGTGAGAAGGCCGCACCTGAGCAGATCCGGATCCGTTTTCAGAGCCTCCGGAAGAATTCTGCGGTACAGGTTCCGAAATGCCGTTCTGAAGCAGCCATGCCCTGATTTTGCTCCGAGCCCTGGCTGTCTTGACATATTCCAGTTGGTTTTCCGTGGGATGGGCCTGTGGGCTGGTGAGAATCTCGATGATCTGAGTGTTTTTCAGAGGACTTGAAAGCGGAATTATATGACCGTCCGCTTTGGCGCCCGTAATTGTCTCGCCGATATGTGAATGTATGCTGTAGGCAAAATCAACTGCCGTGGCGCCCATAGGAAGTTCCCGGACATCCCCCTGGGGAGTGAACACAAAAATTGAGTCTCCAAGAAGCTCATTGCGGATTTCCTCAAAAAGGGCGGCATCATTTCCGTTTTCCGCGCGCAATGCCTTAAGCTGGTTGATGATTGACAAGTTCTCTACAGATACAGAGTCCCGGTTCGTGCCTTTTTTGTACAGCCAGTGACTTGCAACACCATGTTCCGCCACAGAATGCATCTCATTGGTACGGATCTGGATTTCCAGAGGCATACCCTCGCAGATCACTGTTGTGTGCAGACTCTGATATCCGTTGGCCTTGGGCATCGCAATATAATCCTTGAAGCGGCCGTCAAGAGGTTTCCAGATGGAATGCACAATTCCTACAAGTGCATAACATTCATTTGTATCATTGCAGAGAATCCGCAGAGCCAGAAGGTCATAAATCTCATCAGCAGCCTTGCCCCGTTTCTTCATCTTCTGGTAAATCGAATAAAAGTGCTTGGCACGGCTGCTCAGAGTGATTTCTATGTTGGCCTTTGCAGCCGCTTTAAGAATCGCCTGCTGGGCACGGTTCAGATATTCAGAGCGCTCGTCTTTTTTAAGCGCGACCAGCTGCTTTATCTGGGCAAAAGCGTCAGGATTGGCATATTTGAGGGCCAGATCCTCCAGTTCGTCCTTGAGAGAGGACATACCGAGCCTGTTTGCAAGAGGCGCCCACACGTCAAAAGTTTCCTGTGCAATCTGACGCTGATATTCTTCTGTTTCGGTCTTCATGTTGCGGAGCATGTCCAGCCGGTCTGCAAGTTTTACAAGAATCACCCGTATGTCGTCAATCATTGCAAAAAGCATTTTGCGCACGGAATCAGCCTGCTGCAGAGTCTTGTTCTGCATTTTGAGGCTGCCGATTCTTGAAGTGCCGCTTACGATCACAGAAACTTCTTTACCGAAATTCTCCTCGATTGTCTTGGCCGTTATGCCCTCAAAAGTCAGCGCGTTGTGCAGAAGAGCACCGATAATGCTCTGCCAGTCCATGCGGTTTGCTGCAATGATCGCGGCTGTGCGGAGGGGATGATCAGTGTAGTTTTCACCGTTCTCACGGACCATGGATCTGCTCTGTTCACAGAGAAAATCCCATGCCCTGCAGATTTCGTCCCTGTGATCCTCTCTGTAAGAGGGAAAGTTCTCAAAAAAATCTTCTATCGTGTGAAAATCGCCAAAAACGTCTTTCATGTCTGACCTTCCCTTCTATAACCGAGTTCACCCAATGCTTTCACCGCCTCAGAGATTTCGTCATAGGGCATGACAAAATCCTTGTAAATGATTGAATTCTCGTGGGCTTTTCCCAGAAGCAGCACAATGTCATCTTCTTTTGCAAGAGAAAAAGCTTTGCGTATTGCAGCGGGACGGTCCGGAATCAGGAACAGGTTTTCGCCACGCACCATTTTTTTGTCCACACCGGCTGCGATGTCCTCCAGAAGTGCCATGGGGTCTTCACCGCGGGGATCTTCATCCGTAAGAAAAACCATGTCGCACCATTGGGAAGCGATACGGCCCTGCTCAGGACGTTTTTTTGTGTCCCGTTCTCCGCCGCTTCCGAAAAGCACAAAGATTCTTCCCCTGCACCGCTGTCTTAAGGGCGGAAAAACTGTCATGAAAGACGAAGGTGTGTGTGCATAATCCACAATCACTTCAAAGGGCTGGCCACAGCTGACTGTTGTCATCCGGCCTTTTACAGGAATAAGTCTGGCAGCTTCTGGAGCAAGTTCCTGAAGACTGATTCCTGTAAGACGGCTTACAACAATCATTGCCGCCATCACATTGTACACATTGAAAGCACCGGGCAGAGGCATTCTCACAGGGATGCTGTCATTCCACACAAAGGAAACCTCTTTGCTGTCGCTCCGGATCTCGGAACCTTTTTCAATCTGGATCGCCGGAACTTCTCTGCATGGATTTCCGCTTCCAGCCTGTCCGCCGGTTGTAAAGCCGATCACTTCCACAGGAGACTGATTCATGGACGGACTCTGAGCCGCATCCACAAAGTATTGAGCGGAAGGATCCTCAACATTCACAACACCGAAAGGTTTTATGCTGATTTTTTTTCCGCACACAGTTTTTTCATGACAGACCTGTCCCAATGCGCGGAACAGATTCGCTTTGTCATGTCTGTACTGCTCAAAAGTGCCGTGAAACTCCAGGTGTTCATGGGTCACATTCATGAAAACGGCGGCATCAAAATCCACGCATCCAAGCCGGTTCAGTTTTTTTGAAAGCCCATGGGAAGAAGATTCCACAACTGCAAATTCACAGCCGTTTTCTGCCATCATGGCAAGTTTCTGCTGGACTGCCGGTGCTTCAGGAGTTGTCTGATGCTCAGGATTTGCAAGAGCTTCCCCGCCAAGAGAATACTGGACGGTAGAGAAAAATCCGGCCTTTCTTCCGCAAAGACGCAGAAGCTGCCAGATCAGGGAAACTGTGGTGCTTTTGCCTTCCGTGCCGGTCACACCGATCACAATCATTTTTGAGGACGGATTATCGTAGAATGCGGCGGAAACAGGCGCCATCACAATGCGGGAATCTTTAACGCGCACAAGGACAGTGCCATTCCTGCGGCAGACATCTTCCGTGCCTTCAGGAAGCTGATCCTGGAAAATAACGGCGGCTGCACCGGCTTCCACAGCTTTTTCGATGAAAGTGTTTCCATGAACATGAACACCCGGCCATGAAAAATAAAGGCTGCCCTTTCCTGCCTTTCGGGAATCGTTCACAAGATCTGTAATCTCAGGATTCAGGGCCTCTCCGGCGATGATTTCATATTCAATTCCGGCCTTTGAAAGACCGTTCAGCAATTCATTCAGATTCGTACTCATGATCCTATTCTACCTAATACAAAATGTTTTGTCGAATGATTGCTAAAGGGCTTTCTTCGCCGGCTTGCGCGTGTAGCGACGCTAGCCAGCGGTTTTGACAGCTGCTGCCTGACTGGTAGGATTTTTACGGAAATATCCCGTTACGGGCAGCAACCTCATATATGTATAAAAATGCGAGAAGGAAGGCAGTGACTGGCAAAAACACTCGCAAGACGGAATGATAGTTTCCTTGCCGGCTTGCGCGTGTAGCGCCGCTAGCCAGCGGTTTTGACAGTTGCTGCCTGACTGGTAGGATTTTTATAATTTGATTTATATTCTGTCAGTGATGGGATAATCACGTTTTTTTCAGTTTTCGCCACAGTTTTTTTATTTTTTTTTGCGTTTTCTTCAATAATAAAGTATATGAGTGATTCAGATGAATTTGATTCAAAGGATTTCTACGATGAGTGGAGTGATTCCTATGACGGGATTCTTCCGGAAGATTTTCATTTTGAGCAGGAACTGAGTGATTCTGATTTCGGGAAAGACAATGTTCTTGAGGCAGCACAGAAAGCTTTCGGAATCAAGTATCTATATCCCTGGCAACGAATTGTCATGGCCAACATCCTTGAAGAGACCGAGGAGCCTGTCCGCCAGATTGTGCTTCTTCCGACCGGAGCCGGTAAATCCCTCTGTTTCATGGTTCCTGCCATCTGTCTTGAAGGCCCCACACTGATTCTTTATCCGCTTCTTGCACTGATGAACGATCAGGCACGGCGGCTGACTGAAGGCGGAATGCAGCCTGTGGTTTTCAAAGGCGGGCAAAGTGCGGAAGAACGACAGGCAAACTTTGATGCTCTTGAAAAGGGCGCAAAAGTGATTCTCGCAAATCCGGAAGTGCTGCAGAACGATTCGCTTGTGGCCCGCCTTGCAGAATGCGGAATTGCACAGATTGCCATTGACGAAGCCCATTGTGTCTCTGAATGGGGAGATTCTTTCCGTCCGGCCTACCTGACATTGGGCAACATAATAAAAAAACTGGACGTTCCCCGGGTCACGGCATTTACCGCCACCGCATCACCGCAGGTTCTCGCCCGCATCAATCAGGTGCTTTTTGACGGTGAGGCCCGCATCCTTCGAAGTGAGGCAGACAGACCGAACATCCACTATTATGTGCATTATGCAGTCTGTAAGGAAAAAGCGGTTCTGCAGCTTGTTGAGCGGGAAGAAAAACCGCTTCTCGTTTTCTGCGGCACAAGAAAACGGGCTGAGAACATGGCCCGTCTGATCCGGGAGCACCAGAAACAGATTCACCCGGAGAAGCAGGATATTGTCCGCTTTTATCACGCAGGCCTTGAACGTGAGGAAAAAACTTCTGTTGAGCAGTGGTTTTACCCGAAAGAGGACGCAATAATGACTTCAACCTGTGCATTCGGAATGGGCACAGACAAGAAGGACATACACACAGTGATCCACCTGGATGTGCCTTCCACCGCAGAAGCTTTCATTCAGGAAGCTGGACGTGGCGGAAGAGACGGATCCATAGCAAAATCATTTCTTGTATGGGGGCCGGAAGACACTGCTGAACATCAGATCAGGATGGCACAGAATCCCTCCGGACGCAGCACTGTCATGGGGCGCTTTGCGCTTTCATCAACCTGTCGCCGACAGGTGCTTCTTGACGAACTGGGTGCAGAACAGGCTGCCTGTGAAGGCTGTGATATCTGTCTTAAAACTGCACAGAATTCCGCACCGGACAAAGAGTTTGTCTTCAGGACCATAAAGCGGGCCCCGCGGATTTACACGGCTGCAGAACTGGCTGACCATCTTGCGGCCTCTGTCCTCAGGGCGGCAGACCGCGACAATGAAGAGACAGTCCAGTTTGAAAGTTATGAGGCAGAAGACTACGGGGAAATAATCAGGGTGCTGTTTAAAGAAGGGCGGATAAAAGCGGGAAAATATTTCTGGAAGAAAAAGCTGTGGGCCGCAGGAAACAGTTCTCTCTATAAGTCCACGGATTCACTCTCTGAAGCCTCTGGAGCCGGTGTCTCCTGAACGGGAACCTGCTGAACCATCTTTGTCTTAAGTTTCGGCCGTGCGGGACGTTTTCTGTAATGTGTCACATAACTGATGAAACTGAGATAAAGAATCACAGCGATACATGCGCCGATCACTTTGAGATTTGTAAGCACGGAAAGACATACTGAAAAAACTTCAGAAAAACTCATAACTTATTTATCGGAAGAACAAATCCTTGCTTGACCACAAATCTTGTGCTTTGTAGAATTGCTTATGATTGGAATAATTGATTACAACGCCGGCAACATCAAAAGTGTCCAGCGCGCCCTTGAGTTTTTGAAAAAAGATTACGTCTTGTCAAAAAATCCCCTTGATCTTAAGAACTGCGACCGTGTGATTTTTCCCGGTGTAGGTGAAGCAAAATACGCAATGGAACAGCTGGAGAAAACCGGTTTTGATTCCTTTATCCGCGATTTTGCCGCCTCCGGAAAACCGCTTTTCGGAATCTGTCTCGGTTCTCAGGTTATTTTTGATTTTTCAGAAGAAAGCGACACAGACTGTCTGGGACTTATTCCCGGAAAAATCAGACATTTCTCAAACCTGCCCGGATTTGCAGAAGCCTCAGAAAAAGCCGGGTCACTCAAGATTCCCCATATGGGATGGAGTTCCGTGACTTTCGCAGCCCAGAACGGTGCCACAGAATGCCCGCTTCTGAAAGGTGTTCCTTCCGGCACAGACTTCTACTTTGTCCATTCATATGTCATCCAGCCTGACAGTTCCTCTGTGATTGCAGGAAATGCGGACTACGGAGTCCTGGTTCCTTCCGTGATCTGGAAGGACAACATTTTCGCGACCCAGTTCCATCCGGAGAAGTCTGCATCCCACGGGCTGACCATTCTGCAGAACTTTGCCACACTGAATGCTGATTCCTTCGGAGGTGCATCATGCTGAAAAAACGCGTTATCATCTGTCTGGACGTGAAGGACGGACGCACTACAAAAGGTGTGAAATTTCTTAACAATGTTGACATCGGAGATCCGGTGGAAATGGCGGCTGAATATTACCGTCAGGGCGTTGACGAACTTGTTTTCTATGACATCATTGCATCAGCCCGTGGACGCGGCCCTATCCTTGAGCTGATCAGCAATGTTGCAAGTCAGGTTTTCATTCCTTTCTGTGTCGGCGGCGGAATCGGCACTATTGATGACATCCGCTCCACAATTCTTGCCGGCGCAGAAAAAGTCAGTCTTAACTCACAGGCTGTGAAACACCCGGAACTGATAAAAGAAGGCGCCCGGATTTTCGGGAACCAGTGCATTGTGCTGGGAATGGACGCAAAAAAAGACCTGACAATGCCGAGCGGCTATCAGGTTTACATAAACGGAGGCCGTGTTGCCACAGGGCTTGATGCCCTTGCCTGGGCGGAAGAAGCGGTGAGACTTGGCGCCGGCGAAATCGTACTCAATTCAATGGACGCTGACGGAACCCGCGCCGGCTACGAACTGAATCTTACACGCATGATAAGTGATGCAGTAAGCGTTCCCGTTGTTGCTTCCGGTGGCGGCGGAACTGTCCAGCACATGGCAGACGTTCTCTCAGGATCACCTGAAGGCGGTCACGCAGACGCTGCGCTTATTGCAAGCATGGTTCACTCCGGTGATTACACTGTAGGTGGCATCAAGAAAGAACTGGACAGACTTTCCATTCCGGTCAGACTTTAACCCGCTTGCTCTACGGCATGGCTGAGACATCTGCTCCCTCCGAGTGAATGATTCCGGTCACGCCGCGGCAGTTTCTGACACCTGTTCAGTTCTGATTATTGTAGGGGCATCTTTTCCCGATGCACTGCTGATTTTTCCCTGAGAAACTGCATCTTATCTCATGGGATTTAAGTTTCACACCGTAATTTTCGTTGACAAAACCAATGGCTGCCTCAAAAGCGATGTAGGCATCACGTTTGCAGCAGCGCGGGCCGTTTATCTCACCCATTCTCCGGATTGCCTCTGATGTGAAAAGCATCTTCTGTCCCCAGGAACCGTCTGTTGACAAAGGGCCTGTCTTACTGATGAAGGCAAGAGCCGCACCGATTGAGGTTGCTGCCCCGCAGACACCCCAGTGCGCGCACTGTGCACCGGGCATTTTAAGTCCCTGGGTTATCATCCAGTCCAGCGCTTCTTCAAGATCAATGTTCCCGCCTGCATTTCTGTAAGCCACCAGGAGACATGCTCCGTCAAGCACATGATGTTCAGGCCCGTGGATCCGAACAAAATCTTTTTTCGCTACTTCATTGAAGATTTCAACCGGATCTGTTCCACTGTGTTTTTTACACTCTTCGGTAATCAGTCTGGCAATGTTTTCCATTTTCTGTTCCTCACCTTTCCGTTCCTGACAGGTTTTTCTGACGACTGCTGAAGCTGGTGCCATTTTTTCGTAATCAATCTACGCTGTATCTTGCGCGGGATGTGGGAGTCTCAAAGACGTCAACGGCAAAAAGCATATCCGCATATCTGTCACCGCAGGATTCCCGGAGTTTCTTCTGCACTTCCGTAAAAATCCACCGGGCAATTCTTTCGGCGCTGGGATTATCTGCAAAAACAGAGACCCCGTTTTCTGAAAGGTCGTTCAGGTTTGTATGGTCAATCTTTCTGCACACATCGCGGAGAGCGCCCTTCAGCTGACCAAAGTCCAGCAGCATTCCGCCTTCGTCCAGTTCCGTGCCCTTCGCATGGGCAAAGACCTGGTAGTTGTGTCCGTGCAGATTCTCACATTTTCCGTGATAATCCTTCAAAAAATGGGCAGCGGCAAAATCCGCTTCTACTCTAACCTGATACATCTTTTCTCCTTTAAAAACACCGCGTTAGCGGCGAGCCATGGATGGCGAGAATAATCAGTTTGAGAGCACAACGTGCGAACAAACTGAAGTGAAAAAAATTACAGGGACGTAATTTTTTTCACATCTCCATAATTGTGATTTCCACACGGCGGTTCCGTGCCATGCCCTCTGCTGTGCCATTGTCAGCAACAGGAACGGAGGAACCGTAGCCCCGGGTATAAATGTGGTATTTGTCTTTCACACCGATGGACTGCAGGAAGTCAGCAACTGCCTGAGCCCGTTTTTCAGACAGTGTCTGGCAGGATTCCTCGCTGCCGGCCCTTGCAGTGTGTCCGCTTATAAGAAGGTCGTTGTCAGGAAAAGATTCCAGAATTCCGGCAATTTTTTTCAGCTTGATTTTCTCGCTTTCCTGCAGATAGCTTGAATCTGCCTTAAACTGAATGTTCTCAAGGCTGAGAGTAAGCCCACGCTCGTCCGCAATAACAACGGCACCTTCAATGTCCAGGTCCTCAATCTGTTTCTGGACACTTGCAACCGTGTCCCGGGCGGTCACAGTCTGCCGCTCAGTGATCTCACTGGAAGAAGTTCCTCTGTATTCAATGCGTGTGCCGCTTTTTGTGTAAAGCACAATACTGAAAGTCTCGTCATAAGTCTCTATGGCGCCGGCCTCATTGTCCCAGAAAATCTCCTGACTCACATAACCCATTGCAGAAACCGGAACATTGCCCGCTGTGGAGACTTTTGCAGGATAGTCAGCGTACATGGAGTATTCAACCGTGATCAGATGCAGTGTCTTTCCGTCCACTTCTGCTGTTCCCTCATAGCAGTATTCAGCCACAAAAGGAATCAGCATCGGAGACATAAGGCCGAAAGTCCGTCTCAGATCATGGGCTTCCTCACCTTCTGCAAACCAGGTGTCACCGGGCTGCAGGTCCTCTTCCGGGAAAACCGGCACATTGCGCACCACAGGCATGAAAAAAGAATCGGAAATATCGTAGACACCAAGTTCGTCACGGGAAAAAACACTCAGATATTCATCGGACCAGACAAATGCCGGTTTGGAGCTGACTTCTCCCGCCAGAACCGCCTCTTCCGAAGTCATGAAATTCGCGGAGATTATTCCAGCTCCGTCCACAACGTCAGTAACTTCCACAGAAATGCGGTTCACAATTTCAGAATGATTGTTCAAAGCCCCGTTGATCAGCACATCTTCGCTTACAACAGAAAGAATGCGGTATTTATCACCTGCAGAATGCCTGTATCTGAAAGTTTCCGCGTAAAGTCCCCCGGAAATCCCTGAAAAAACAAAGGCCAGCAACAGAACGGCCAGAAATCTCTCAAATCTGATAGTCAACTGTCTCATCTCCAAGTTTGTCAATCGCGGATTTGTCTCCGCCCAGCATCCGGCAGCATACATCTTCGGGCATGGGTTTTCCCGTCAGATATCCCTGCAGATTCTTGCAGTGAAGTTTCTCAAGAACTTCCAGCTGGTCCGTATTTTCAACGCCTTCCGCAATCGTATCAATTCCAAGTTTCGACACCATGGACACAATCGCTTCCGTAATGTTTGATTCCGCGCTCTGATCCTGCGCAATGTTCCGCACAAAGGATTTGTCAATCTTCAAGGTTGAGAGAGGAAGTTTGGGCAGATAACTCAGAGATGAGTAACCTGTTCCAAAATCGTCAAGAGAAATGCCCACACCGATTTTCTTTATCCGGTCAAGCAGTCTGACAGTCTCATCCAGATTTGTGATTGCAATTCCTTCTGTAACTTCCACTTCAACACTTTCAGGCGGAAGTCCGTTCTCGCGGATGATTTCCTCAAGTCTGGGGATAAAATCATCCTGGGTCAGCTGGATGGGTGACATGTTTATGGACATTATTCCGTCAAAACCGTAATCTCGGCGCCATTTTGCAAGGGTTCGGCAGGCTGTCTCCATGATCCACTCGCCCAGAGGAATGATTATGCGTGTCTCTTCTGCAAGAGGAATGAAAAGTTCGGGACTTACCCAGCCGAAGTCAGGGGAATTCCAGCGCAGCAAAGCTTCAAAACCGCGCAGTTTCTTTTTTGCAATATCCACCTGAGGCTGGTAGAACAGCATGAATGACTTATCCCTGACCGCGGCCTCAAGCTGGGACTCCATAAGTACCCGCTGATAGAATGTCTCCTGCATCTTGTGGCGGAACACCATCTTTGAATTCCTGCCGTTGCGCTTCACATGGTACATAGTGATGTCCGCGTAGGAAAGAACACGCTCAATGTAGTTGGAATCATCGGGGAAAGTGGCAATTCCACAGGAGACATGTATGTGACTTTCTGCAAGTCTCTCCATTATGCTGTCAGAAAGGGCGTCCATTTTTTCCGCTGCGTCTGCATCAGAAACAGTCACCACAAACTCGTCGCCGCCAAAACGGTAGGCTTCCACAGTCTCAGACCTGAAGCCGCTCAGCACTGATGCCACATGACAGAGGATGCCGTCACCGGTTTCACGGCCCCGCACATCATTTACATTCTTGAAATTGTCTATGTCCATCAGCAGGATGCAGATCTGTTTTTCAGTGCCGGCACAATTCAGACAGTTCTCATGCAGATCATGGGCAAGTTTTTCCCGGTTGGGCAGAGAAGTCAGTTTGTCGTAAAAAGCCAGGTGTTCCAGAGACTCGTTGAGTGCCTTGATGCTTTCAAGCCGGGCATTCAGTTCCATGCGCGCGGCATTCAGTTTGTCAGAAAGTTCGGCAAGGCGGTTGTTCTGGTCAATAATGTCTTCTTCACGCCGGTGGATCTCAGACACGTCCTGCACGGAAATGCACAGAAGATTGCTGGGCAGCCGGGTAAAAACCACGCTTATCCACATGGACAGCCTTTTCACGAAGTATTCTTTCTGAACATAGCGTAAAGTTCCGCCATAAACCTGCAGTGGAACTTCAATCCAGTGGTCATCGTCCAGAAGGTCTGCAAGAGAAGAGAACAGAGCACCCTCATGTACACCATCCCCCACAAAGCCGGTCAATGCGTCATTTGCAAAGATGATTCTGAAATCGGAAATCTGTCCGGAGTCTGCACTTTCTGCAAAAACAGGTTCTGCAAAACACACAGCCTCCGCACCGTTTATGATTGCTTCTTCGTAAACTTTACTGTTCAGCATAAATCCTCAAGCAGGCAAATAATCAGTTCTCGAAACGGATTTCTTGCCAGATTGCGTTATAGACGTCAATTCCTTCCGCAAGATCATTCTTGATCTCGCAGTTTTTCATGTCTTCCGCTGTGTAATGAGGCACAGTCGTCATATACTGGGCTGCTTTTGTGTTTACACCTGCCGGAAAATGGAATGCATCAAGGAACTGGGCATAAATCTCAGGCCGATGGATAAAATTGATGAATTCCATCGCAAGATCATAATTCTTTGAATTCTTGAGTATACAGAGAGAATCAATGTACATGGGACCGCCAATCTCGGGAATGAAGAAATCCACTGTGTCCCATTTTTCTTCCGGCACTTCACCGAATACCGCTTCCGCATATCCCTGGACAACGTAAAAATCACCGGAGGCAAAAGTTTTTCCGAAACCTTCCGCATCGAATTTCGTAAGATTCGGTTTCCACTCGGTAAGGATCAGCTGTTTTGCCTCCGCAAGTTCAGCAGGATCCAGAGAATTGACTGAATGACCTTTGAAAGCAAGAGCATCACCGATCACTTCACGCATATCATCCATCATGCTCATTCTGTTCTGAAGGTCAGTCCGTGAGAAAATATCCCAGTTCTTTTCATAATCCGAGACTCTTTCTTTGTTGACAGCGATTCCGGCGGCACCCATGTAATAAGGAACGCTGTATTTCATCTCAGGATCGTAGGTTGCCTTTGCAAGCACCATCTCACTGATGTTTTCTTTGTTTGTGAATTTTGAATGATCGATCTCAGCAAGTTTTCCCTGCTTCATAAGGATTGAGACATAGTCCTGTGACGGGAAGATGATGTCATAACCTGTGGCACCGGCCATAAGTTTTGCATACATCTCTTCGTTTGAGGCATAACTGTCTACTTTGATGGTTACTCCGAATTCTTTCTCAAACTGTTTGATGACTTCGTCAGGAGTGTAGTAAGTCCAGTTGAAAAGATACAGTTTTTTTGAACCAGCATTGGAACAACCCGCAAGAGACACAACTGCAAGCGCAATGACACACACAAGCCGGAACATCCGGGCACAAAAGCTTTTTTTCATTCAAAGCCTCCGTCATCGAAAATACGACGGGCAAAGTCTGTTCCATCAGAACATCGGCCCGCCGTTTCCAGGACAAAAAATCCATGTCCTATATTCAGTCAGGAATGATAATGCTTTTGCGTCCGACAAACAATATGTTTTTTTACGGTAACACAATGCAGGACAGTGCTGCCTTAAAGTGATACACGTCCACGGAAACTTCTTGCCAGAGTCAGCCTGTCTGCGTACTCAAGATCGCCGCCCACAGGAAGTCCTGATGCAAGGCGGGTGACAGTCACACCGGTGTTCTCAAGGATGCGCCGGAGGTAAAGAGCCGTTGTGTCGCCTTCCACAGTGGGATTTGTCGCGATGATGACTTCTTTCACGCCGTCAGACTGGATCCGTTTCTGCAGCTGTGCCACAGAAAGTTTGTCCGGCCCGATTCCCTCAAGGGGCGCAATCACACCGCCAAGAACATGGAACATGCCCTTGAATTCGCGGGAAGCTTCTATTATCTGCACATCCTGGGGCTGTTCCACAACGCAGATCACACTTCTATCCCGGGTCACATCGCTGCAGATCGCACAGGGATCATTCTCAGTGTATGCGCCGCAGATGCTGCATCTTTTGATGCGGTCGTGCAGAGTAAGAAGCTGCCGGGCAAAACGCTCCAGAAACACCTGGTCCGTTTTCAGCAGGTGATAAGAAATGCGGGATGCGCTTTTTTTACCGATTCCCGGCAGGCGGGAAAAACTGTCGGTAAGTTCATCAAGTGCGTTCATTGATCAGAGACCCGGAATGTTCAGACCGCCAAGCATTGGGCCGGCTTTCTCTTTTATGATCTCCTTGATGCGCTCACCTGCGTCATGGGCAGCGGCCACAATAAGATCCTGAAGCATTTTCACGTCACGGGGATCCACAGCAATGGGATCAATCAGAACGTCTGTCACCTCAAACTGACCGTTCACAGTCACTTTTACAATTCCGCCGCCGCTGCTCCCGGTTGCAGAAATATCCTTGAGTTCTTCCTGGACTTTTCCCATCTCTTCCTGAATGGCTTTTGCATTTTTAAGCAGATCAAAAGGATTAATATTCATCTCCATCATCTCCCTCATATTCTTCTGCAGGGGATTCAGCAACCGCTGCATTTTCTTCTTCAGTACTGTTTTCTTCACTTTCCTGCTGAGTTTTCTCATCTTCCGCCGTGCTGTTTTCCTCTATGCCCACCACAGTACCTTTGAACATGGCGCAGACTTTCTCAACAGAATCGGGAAGATCAAGTTTCTCAGCAGTCTTCTCTTCCTCACGGTGAACAGTCACATTGATTTCCACCGCCCTGCCTAGCATCTGCCGGATTTTCTCAGCAAGCATACTGCGTGAATTCTCCAGCTGCTGCTTCTGGAAAGGATGCTTTGCAGTGACAACAAGCCTGTCACCTTCAAAAAACCAGGCTTCCGTATCATTCAATGACTGGGAAAGCAATCCCTGGGAAAACCGCAGTTCCTTGACCAGACGCTCATGAAGTTCTTCCGGCGACAGATCAGGATTTGCAGCAGCAGGAAAACTGTTTTCTGCAAAGGATTCTCTGTCGCCACCGTCAAAAGGGTCTGGCTGTGACTCCTGTGTCTGGATTATGGAACGTATCGCCGCAAACTGCTTTGCAATGGGCGCGTTTTCCGTAAAACTGTGACCTGTGACCGGGGGATTCCCTGCACTGTGGGAACTGTCCCCGCTGATGGAACTGTCAGAGCCGGCACCATTCGCAGCACTATGACCGGCTGCATCCGTGGCGTTACCAAGTGTCAGCTGCGGAAGATTGTGGACAGGACGCACAGACTGCTGCATCTGCACCGGCTGCCCCGCACCTGAAACCGCATTTCCTGCAAGAAAACTCCGTGCACTGTCAATTGCCGTTTTCACTTCACGGGCAGAAACGTAGGAAGAAAGCCAGCACAGTTTTGTAAAAGCCAGTTCC
This sequence comes from Treponemataceae bacterium, assembly GCA_045599005.1. Taxonomy (GTDB): domain Bacteria; phylum Spirochaetota; class Spirochaetia; order Treponematales; family Treponemataceae; genus Treponema_I. Next base: position 184,696 of record JAZRVF010000020.1, on the reverse strand, counting down.
AGTTCCGTCCTCGGACTCAGCGAATAGCGGATGTCACGGTACAGCTGCAGGAACATGGACAGGGCTCTTTCCAGCCGTATCGCATCCCATGCATCAAGAACCTTCCGTGAATACCGTTCGGCTTTCTGGCCAAGAAGGGCTTCTTTGGTGACTCCTGTCTGAATCAGCAGCAGACTGCGGAGATAATCAGTGGTATTGGTGATCAGCTGCTCAACGCTTACACCGGACTGTATATACTCATCCAGCATGAGAATGGTTTTCTGCACTTCACCGGCGGCACAGGCCTCACAGATGTCATTCAGTTTCTCAACGCCTACAATACCAAGTTTTTCCCGGATTCCTTCAAAAGTGATATGATCACCTGAGAATGCGGCAACCTGGTCAAAAAGCGTGTAGGCATCACGGAAACTTCCGGTGGATTCACGGGCAATCCAGTACAGAGCCTCTTCGTCAGCCTGGATACCGATCTCTTCCGCCGCGTCTGCCAGCACATTCTTCACCTGTTCAATGGAACCAAGTCTGAAGTGGAACTGCTGGCAGCGGCTTTTGATCGTAGCCGGCACTTTGTGGAGTTCCGTAGTGGCAAAAATAAAGATGACGTATGGCGGCGGCTCCTCGATGGTTTTCAGCAGCGCGTTGAATGCACTGGTGGAAAGCATGTGGACTTCGTCTATGATATAAATCTTGTATTTGCATGAATTGGGCGGAAAAAGCACTTCGTCCTTGATCTGACGCACATCATTGACACTGGTGTTTGACGCACCGTCAATCTCGATGACGTCCATGCATGAACCCCGTGCAATCTCCTGACAGGCGGCACATTCTCCGCAGGGTGCTTCTTCAACACCTTTCTCACAGTTGAGGACTTTTGCAAGAATACGTGCAGTTGATGTTTTTCCGCAGCCTCTCGGTCCTGAAAAAAGATATGCATGCGCAATCTGTCCGCGGGCAATTGAATTTTTCAATGTGGAAGCAACAAAATCCTGACCCACCAGATCATCAAATCTCTGCGGCCGGCGTCTTGTAGCAGTAACTTCGTAATTCGCCATAAAGAAAATATTACCACAAATCAGTTTTTTTATCCAATAAGCACCGGTCCGGACAGTCACCGGGGGTATGGCAAAGGCGCCCTGTTCTCTGTATACTCAAGGACATGAGCGAAACAAAAGAAAATCTTTGTCCCTGCGGTTCGGGCAAAACTTACGACCAGTGTTGTGAACCGATTATCAAAGGAACTGCAGCAGCAGAAACAGCAGAAGCATTGATGCGCAGCCGCTATACAGCATATGTGAAGCATGAGATTGACTACATCGCAAAAAGCTGTGTCAACAATGACGAAGAATCACAGATTGATATGGAAGAAACCCGCCGTTGGAGCGAAGAATCCGAATGGCTGGGACTCAAGATTATCCGCACGGAAAAGGGAAAAGCCTCCGACACAAAAGGAATGGTTGAATTCTCTGCGACTTACGTGCGCAAAGGCATGAAAGACGTTCATCTTGAGCATGCGAACTTCATCAAGAAAGACGGCGAATGGCTGTACGAAAGCGGAGAACTGATTCCTACCACAATCGTGCGCACAGGTGAAAAAGTCGGACGCAACGATCCATGTCCCTGCGGATCCGGCCTTAAATACAAAAAATGCTGCGGCCGCTGATGCAAGGAATTGCCTGATGCAGATCATCACCGGATTTCATGCGATTGAGGAAGCAGTCCGCGCAGCCCTGCAGCAACCGGAAAAAGTTGCGGGGCTCCAGATTTATTGTGCCAAAAGCGGGCCCCGTGTAAAAAAAATCCTGGAACAGGCAAAAAAAGCGGGAATTGTCTGCAACAGCTGCGACAGTTCCCATCTGGATTCCCTTACCGCCGACCTGGACCAGACAGCCCGCGACCACCGTGGCATTGTGCTTGTCTCACAGGAAAACGCAAGAGAGAATTCAGTTGATTTTGACGCCTTCATTGCCGCGGAACAAAATACTGATGACAAAAACACAAGAATTGTGGTATTGTTGGATTCAGTTACGGATCCTCACAACGTGGGTGCCATAATCCGCAGCTGTGACCAGTTCGGAGTTGATCTTGTTGTTCTGCCGGAACGCCGCGGAGCAAAAAACAGCGAGATAATACAGCGTTCAAGTGCTGGTGCCTCTGCATGGGTCCCTACCTCCGTTGTGCCTAATCTGGTACGCGCGGCAGAAATGCTCAAAGCAGCCGGTTACTGGATTTACGGTGCAGACGCAGGCGGAGAATCAGCCCAGAAAGCAAAGCTTACCGGGAAAATCGCTCTCGTAATGGGAAGCGAAGGCACCGGAATCAGCAGACTTCTTGAAAACACCTGTGATGGAATCCTTTCGATTCCTACCTGCGGCCGGCTGGACAGTCTGAACGTATCTGTAGCTACAGGAATTCTGCTTTACGAAATCTCACGGCAGAATCGCCAATAACTTTATAACTGGCGGATTTCTTACTGACGCGCAGGATTCCGTCACGAAAAGGTGGTAAAAAATGTCTGAAGAACACAAACTTGTAGATTATGCACGCACTCCTGATCAGCAGGCTTCTGTTGATATCGCAGCCATAAAGAAACAGGCCAAGGCTGATATTGCCGAAGTCAGACGGAATCTTAAGGAGCAGAAACTCCGTGACAAAGGAAAACCCGTCACAAAAGAGGAAAAACTTGCACGCAGAATGCAGAACCGCGAGGCAAAACGCGCTGAGTACCTGAACCGCAAGAAACGCTACACTGTGGGTGAAGAGATCTTCAACTCCATCACACATGGCGTCGGCGTGGGACTCTCCATTGCAGCCACAGTCCTCATGATTGTCAAGGCAGTCACTGCATCAGCTCCGGAAATCAAACCCTTCTACGTGACAAGTTCCGCTGTTTTCGGCACAACAATGATTCTGGTTTACCTGATGTCAACCTTGTATCACGCCCTTACACCCATCGGAGCAAAAAAAGTTTTTGCAATCCTTGACCACACATCAATCTACCTGATGATTGCCGGAACCTACACACCTTTCTGTCTTGTAGGACTTCACAATTCATTGGGATGGGTACTTTTCGGACTTATCTGGGCACTTGCAGTTCTCGGTGTGACCTTCTATGCAATTTTCGGAAGCCGCATGCGTCTGGTCTCATCCTTCACCTATCTGCTGATGGGCTGGATTGTGATCTGCGCAATCAGACCCATGGCCCAGGCAATCACCACAACAAGCCTTGTGATGCTGGTCGTTGGTGGCGTTGTCTACACAATCGGTGCAATCTTCTACTCACTCAAGACAGTAAAATGGATGCACTCAATCTGGCACCTTTTCGTAATCGCAGGAAGCATTCTTCACTTCTTCAGCGTGTTCTTCATCATCGGCTGAGGATTCTGAAAAGCCAGCACGCTGATTTACAAATCACATGATTTACACACGCACTTGATGCAGAATCAGGTGCGTTTTTTTTTTTACAGCCCTGTCATCCTGAGCAATAAAAACAAGTTTTTTGTCGAAGGATCCAAAAAAAACATTACAAGCTTTGTGAGATGTTTCGACTTCGGCTGCGCCTCCGCTCAACATGACAACGTACCGCACTGTCATCCGGAACAATAAAGTGTGTCATCCGGAGCGCTAAAAACAAGTTTTTTGTCGAAGGATCTATTTTATCAAAAGTGCTCTTTCCCGAATCATTCTTTTTACAACTTGCCCGATTGGTAGTAAAATCAGAGCATGTACGAAGTTGAATTGAAAGCCCATCTGCCTGATCTGCAGAAAACCAGAGCATTGGTCGGAACTTTTGCCGAATATCAGGGATTTCTGGACAAACAGGACACCTACTACCGGCTGAAAAAAGCAAAGGGACACATTACCGTAAGAATCCGGGAGGAAAAAGAAACACCGGCCTCTGAAAAAGCAGAATCCGTCCTCAGAACCACCTGGGTCACTTACAAAAAGAAGGAACTGCGGATTGCGAAAGACGGCTCCGGTTACGAAGTCAACGAAGAGCACGAATTTTCCGTGTCCAGCGCAGAAGATTTTGTCCTGATTCTGAAAGACTCCGGCTTCAGGAAACACATGCAGAAACACAAAACCGCATACAGTTTCATGCACGGCGATATGCACATTGAACTCTGTACAATCCTCGGTCTTGGGGACTTTATTGAAATTGAGACTTTCTCAGACAGCAACGCCCCCGCCCGGATGAAAGCCCTTCATGACAGGCTGGTTCAGGAACTGCAGCTTTGCGGAGTAAGCCCGGAACTGATTGAAAACCGCTTTTACTCGGAGCTTCTTAAAGAAGCGGAATAATGACGGAATTCTGCTATGAAAATCCGAATAATGAACTGTCCGCAGAATAAAGCCGCATTATAATAAAACTGCTGCTGATACCCGGCGGCACCATACAATCATTTTTTTAGGAGACATTATGATTCGTGTTGCAAGCAAAATGAAACTTAAACCCGGTTTTGAAGCCGAATACAAACGCCGTCATGACGAGATCTGGCCCGAACTCAAGGAACTTCTCAGCAAAGCCGGTGTCAGGGATTACTCAATCTTCCTTGATGAAGAGACACTCACACTTTTTGCCGTCCAGCTTCAGGATGATCCTGCAAAATCAGACGCATTGCCCGCAGAACCTATCATGCGCAAATGGTGGGATTACATGGCAGACATCATGGACGTAAACCCGGACAATTCACCGGTCTGTCTGCCCCTTAAAGAAGTTTTCCACATGGACTGACCAGTCCGCAACTTTCCCCGCCAGCCCACAACCGCAAAGGCCCGGTTGGCGGGCCAGTCCACAAGTCTCCGAAATTACGTTTCAGATTTTCCGGAACCGTTCTTCCGGCATTTTATCCAGATATTCTTTTATTGTCGCCAGCTGCTCATCCCTGATTTTCGTATTCAGAATCTTTGTCTTCAGAAAATGGGAGTACATAAAATTGTCCAGAAAGAAACTGAAAAATCTCCGTGCCCGCGAGTCATAGAATTCCGGTGGCTGGAACTTCTGCAGATCGCCCGTAAACTCTTCCGCAACCTCAAGCAGATCCACCGGCATTTCACCGACAGGAATCTGCATCTTCTCACTGGCCATCAATCCCCGTGTCCTTGCAATCTCTGCAAAGATCCAGGGTTTCTGTGCCGCAGCCCTGCCGATCATCACACCGTCAAGATCCGGTGACGCACGCAGCATGGCATCAAAAGAAGCCGCATCGTGAACCGCCCCGTTTCCTATCACTTTCACATCCGGATTTTTTTTTCGCACATGTTCCACAAAGGGTTTAAGCAGACTGATTTTTGGAGGGCGGGTATATTTCTCTTTCTTTGTCCTTGGATGGAGAACCAGCTGAGACACACCGCAGTCAATCAGCATGTCCGTAAAATCAAAAAGTCCATCCATCGTGAAATCTTCATCGCCAAGACGCATCTTCACGCTTAGCCGCAGTTTCTCAGGCATGACTTTTTTCACAGCCATCACCATTGTCCGCGTCTCTTCCCGGCTTTTCAGCATCCAGCTGATTCCTGCACCGAAACGCGCAATGTCCGGCGCAGAACAGCCCATGTTCAGGTCAATCCCGATTCCGCCAAGCTGACTCACCATCGCCGCAGCTTCCGCCATAGAAACCGGTTCCGTACCCGTAAGCTGCCACACAATCTTTTCAGGAGCCGCCTCGTGAAGCAGGTAATATTTCTCAAACTGGCCTCCATGCAGGAGTGAAGGCGCATGAATCATTTCTGTATAATGTTCGTCACAACCGCCGAACCTTTCCACAAGACGCCGCATAGGTTCGTGAGAAAGTGTAGCCATCGGGGCATAAATCAGTTTCATGGCTTCCATTATACTGAACGGAAACAAAACTTACAAAACCCTTGCCCCACTTCTGCCCTTTTTCAGCCTGATTTTCCAGCTTTACAAAATGAATTTTGGGTGTATACTACAAGTAAATCGGTTTACAGACAGAACAGGAGTCAAAGATGATTTTTAAATACACCTTCGGAAATCCCTTCAACACAGAATCTACAGTTCTCCAGATTCCATCGCAGGAAACACAGCTCCCACCGGATTTCGGTTCCTTCACCTGTTTTTCTGAAGCAAATCCTGTTTCCGAGACGCCGCCACTTTCACAATGCAGCCACAAAGCCCAGTATATGTGTGGCGATGAACCGGCCGCCTTTTTATGGCGCTACATAATGCAGGACTCAGACCGGATTTACGGACTTGGCGAGAACGTCCGCGGAATGAACAGACGTGGAAACATTTTTGAATCTTACTGCAGTGATGAACCGCACCACACAGAAGACTGCAGATCTCTCTACGGCGCCCACAATTTCCTGCTGATCGCACCGGAAACCGCTTCCCCATTCGGCATTTTCTTTGATTATCCCGGCCGGCTTGTCTTTGACCTGGGCTTTTCACAGACAGACACAATCTCTGTCACCGCACCAAAATCCGCAATCTCAGTCTACATAATCACCGCAGATGAAGAGACAGTTTCAGAATCCTTTTTCACTGACATCTGCTTTCAGTTCCGAAAACTTACAGGCACCAGCTACATTCCTCCGCGATGGGCTTTCGGTTACATGCAGAGCCGATGGGGTTACAGAACTGCCGCAGAAATCCGTGCCGTGGCCGATGAATACCGCCGTGCGAACATCCCGCTTGAGGCTCTCTTCCTTGACATTGATTACATGGATTCCTTCCAGGATTTTACAATTGACTCAAAAGCTTTTCCTGACTTCAGGAACTTTGTTGAAGAAATGACAGCAGACGGACTTCATCTTGTTCCAATTATTGATGCAGGAGTGAAAATCAACACAGGTTATCCTGTTTATGAGGAAGGACTTAGACAGGGATTTTTCTGCGCCGACAGATCCGGTGATCCCGGTAAACCTTTTACAGCAGCAGTGTGGCCGGGAGTCTGTCACTTTCCTGATTTTCTCAACCGAGATGCAGGAAAATGGTTCGGGAAAAATTACAGCATCCTTCTTGATTATGGAATTGACGGATTCTGGAATGACATGAACGAGCCTGCACTTTTTTATACAGAAGAAGGACTGCAGAAAGCATTCAATGAAATTGACAGTTTCAGAAACGTGAACATGGGTATTTCGGAGTATTTCCGTTTTACAGGCACAACAAATCTTTCAAACAGAGTTTCTGACTATAAAAGCTTTTTTCACAAAGTAAGCAAAGAGACTTCCGGAGATTTTGCCGTCGGAACTCCCGGAATAAAGAGCAATGATCCGGAAGACAGAGACAGAACCTACGTCTGCCACAATGACGTGCACAATCTTTACGGTTACAACATGACCCGTTCTGCTTCCGAAGCGATAGAAGAACTCCGACCGGACAGACGCATCCTGCTTTTCAGCCGTGCAAGCTGCATCGGTGCCCACCGTTACGGCGGAATCTGGACAGGCGACAACCAGTCCCTGTGGCAGCACCTTAAAATGAACGTCTCCATGATGCCTTCACTGAACATGTGCGGCTTTCTGTATTCCGGTGCAGACATCGGTGGCTTCGGAAGCGATGTTTCCCGGGAACTCCTGCTACGCTGGCTGCAGTTTGCGGTATTCACTCCTCTGATGCGGAACCATTCCGCAATGGGCACCCGCGCCCAGGAAGCATTCCGCTTTGAGAAACCGGCAGAATTTGCCGCCGTAATTGAAACCCGTTACCGCCTTCTGCCATATCTTTACAGTGAATTCATGAAAGCCGCACTTAATGACGGCATGTACTTCAAACCTCTGTGTTTTGCATATCCGTCAGATACACGCGCGGCCGCAGCAGAGGATCAGCTTCTTGTGGGAGAAAGCATCATGTGTGCGCCGGTTGTGGAACAGAATGCAACGGGCCGCTATGTCTACCTGCCTGAACCGATGCGTATGGTCACTTTCGGCGGCGCAGAAACCAGCCGTGCTTCCACCGCAGAAGCCTTCGCTTTTAAAGACCTGCCCGCCGGTGACCACTGGATAAGTGTGCCAAAAGACAGAGCCGTTTTCTTCATTCGCCCCGGACACGGAGTTCCTGTTGCAGAACTTCCCGGACAAGGTCCCATTAATACAGCCACTGTGTCAGGACAGAAACTCACTCTGCTTTCATGCCCTGCCACCGGTAACACATCCGGCCCGGTCACTTACCGGCTTTACAGCGATGACGGTGAATCAAAAGATTATATGAACCCGGAAAACTTCCGTACTCTCACAGCGGATATAACGGAATGATCCGGTTTTAGTGCAGTGTCAGGTCCGGAAGTCAGCTATCAACGCAAGAATTTCGGGCCCGAACTTTTCCGCTTTCTGCGGTCCGATTCCGCTTACATCCCGTACAAGGGCATTTTCTGTCTCCGGCTTTACACGCACCAGGTTTTCAAGCACTTTGTTGCTGAAAATGCAGAAAGCCGGCACACCGTTTTTCTTTGCTTCTTCCGCCCGCCATTTTTTAAGCGCGTTCATAAGAGCGTTTTCTGCGTCTGTCAAAGGGTCTTCATTTTCCGGCACTCTGTCCACACTTTTCCCGGTCTTCCCGGTTTTTACCTTTTTTGCGGCTTCTGCACTTTTTACGGCAGGGTTGCTTTCTGTCCTGGGCATAAAGGGCAGGAATACAGGACTGCGGTTTGTCAGCACATTCCGGGCTTTAGCAGTCAGGGACAGGACACCATAATCCGCAGACTTCTTCAAAAAGCCTTCATCAACCAGAAGCCGCGTCAACTCAAACCAGTCATCTTTTCCATATTCCTTTCCGCATCCGAAAACTGTCAGCAGATCATGTCCGTTGTCTTCAATGCGCTGTGAGTTTTTCCCTAGAAGCACATCAATCACATATGCGGTTCCGAATCGTTCCCGGGTACGGATCACAGCTGACAGTATTTTCTGCACCGGAACTGTCATATCCACAGGAACCGCGTTTTTCTGCATTGCGCAGACATCACAGCATTGTTCCGGACTGTCAGAGCCGGCAAAACGCTCACCGAAATATCCCAGCAGATACTGACGCCTGCATGAATGCAAAGTTGCAAAATCCGTTATTCCTTTAAGCTGAACTTCCGCAGAAGCTCTTTCTTTTCCACTTTTGTCCCTGAGGAAAAAATCAATTTTCCTGCAGTCCGCCCAGCTGTACAGAAGAAGCGCCTGGGCAGGTTTTCCGTCACGGCCGGCCCGTCCTATTTCCTGATAATACTGTTCCACCGACCTGGGCAGATCGTAATGAATCACAAAACGAACGTTGGGTTTGTTTATCCCCATGCCGAAAGCCAGAGTTGCAACAACAATTTTTACTCTGTCTTCCAGAAACAGACGCTGATTTTCGGCACGCACTCTGTCATCAAAACCAGCATGATAAGGAAGATTCTCAACTCCGCACAGATCCAGCATTGCGCTTGTCTCATCCACCTGCTGCCGGGAAAAACAATAGATAATCCCCGATTCAGAAGAATGATCCGCCAGAAACTCAAGGACAAGTTCATCAGCTCTGGACAGCTTTGTCTTACGCGCCTTAGGGAACATTCCGGCCGCTCTGTCAGAAAGCCCCCGGGCATTGCCGGTTTTCGGAACAACTTCAAGAAAAATGTTTTCCCTGTTGAAGCTGGAAATGAACCTCGCAAAAGGCTTTCCCTCAGCCAGCATCTGCTGAATGTCGCGCTGTACGGTTTCAGTCGCGGTCGCAGTCAGTGCAAGACACACTGCCGAAGGAAAGATGCGCCGCACATCACTCAGCTGTCTGTATTCAGGTCTGAAATCGTGACCCCATTCACTTATACAATGGGCTTCATCAATGGTAAGGCATGAGACCACAACTTCCGAAAAAAGGCTCTGCATGCGTTCCGTCACCAGAGTTTCCGGCGCACAATAAAGCAGTTTTATCTCGCCACGCCGGATCTGGGCCATGTTGGCTGTGTATTCATCCCATTCAAGACTGCTGTTAAGAAACAGAGCAGGAATTCCCAGTTTCTCAAGCTGAGCCACCTGATCCTGCATCAGAGAAATCAGAGGAGAAACAACAACAGTCAGCCCTTTGAACACCAACGCGGGAATCTGGTAGCACAGGGATTTTCCTCCGCCCGTGGGCATTACTGCAAGTGTGTCTTTTCCAGCCAGGACAGACTGAATTATCTCCAATTGACCAGACCTGAAATCCTCATAACCAAAATATTTCTTCAAAAGTGTGCGTAAAGAATCCACCAGTTTTTTTTCCTGCATTTTTTCCATATATTTCCAGCCTAACTAAGCATAAAAAACTTGTCACACCACGCCAACGTACGCAACGAACACCCGCGCCTGTTACACCGCCCGGAATTAGCGCAGTGCATGAAAAACCTGTCATGTTGAGCGAAATGAGCGGAGCGAATGCAGTCGAAACATCCCACAAAGCGTGTCGTCCTTTTTGGAGATCCTTCGACTTCGCTCAGGATGACAGTTCTTTTCGCTCAGGATGACAAAATGAGGCGTATATTCAAGTTTCTCTACTTATTATACCAAATAATTTTCAAAATTATTGAGATTTTCCCTTAAAATGCAAGTGCATACTGTTTTTTGCCGCCACATTCATTTATACTGATTTCATGAAATCATTTTCCATTCCAATCATATCCAGAAAACTTGATAAAAACACCGACCAGGTGCTTGCGGAAGCCGAGATCAATGGTATTGAACTTGAGTACCACTGGCCAAAATACGCCGGCCGCTCTCTCTTCACCGGAGTTTTTGTCGCTGCCGGTTCTGACGGACTTGGCTTTTCTTTTGCAGCAGAAATTCCCCACAACAAAGTGATTGCAGAACGCACAGAACCCCACACACGGGTTTTTGACGAAGACTGCCTGGAAGTTTTTATCCAGCCCGCCGGTTCAGACACATATTACTGCTGGGAAATCAATCCCAATGGCGCATGTCTTGATTATTGCGTTGATTTCGGACCAGCTGTTGAAGCACTTGCAGGAACCACAGAAGAAGAACACGCTGCCTTCAAGGCAAAAAGCACTTACACCGGACAGGAATCAGTCCGTGGCAGACTTTACGATTTTGTGGCCGAAAAACCCCTGTTCTTTGATTACGACCGAATTCCAAAAGCAAAATGGGTTCAGTCCATTGATGATGAATTCTGGTATCTGGAACTTTTTGTGCCCTACACCAGTCTGGGACTTTCAGAACCGCCAAAATCCGGTGACATCTGGAAAGCCACATTCAACCGTATTGATGCCCCGCGGACAAAACCCGGACAGAAGAAAGACAATCCGAGACCAGGACTTGCATCCCTTCTGGAAGACACTGACTGGCCCAGGTTTCATCAGCCGGAACACTTTGCCGAGTTTGTGTTCACAGAGTAAGGATTCGTTTACAGACTCCTTGCGAGCCGGAAGCCAAGCATGTTTCCGGCATTCTCAGGATTTGAATAACGGCGGTAATCAACGGCACACAGATAATCCAGATCATGCCAGCAGCCGCCGCGTCCCACACGCATTGAAGTGTTCTTGTACAGATCCCAGCACCATTCCCAGACATTGCCGCTCATATCGAACAATCTGGCAGTATTTGCCATCTTCAACCCGACTTCATGATGACTTCTTCCTGAATTAGGGTCATACCAGGCAACTTCATCAAGTAAGTCTGAACCAGCGTAAACAAAATTCTTCCCGCCCATCTGACCGCCTCTGGCAGCAAATTCCCACTCAGCCTCTGTAGGAAGACGGAATCCTTTTTTTGACTTGTCCCAGACTACATCCGCATAAAAAATCCGGCCCTTTTTGTCATAGATAATCCCGGACAAAGTATAACAGCAGTCAGCCTCGGTCATTGTCTTTTTTGTAAGCTCATTGCAGAAGATCACAGCCTCAAACCAGTTAACAGATTCTACAGGGTGATTTTCTCCCTTAAAATAGGAAGGATTTTCTCCCATCACTTCTATGTACAGATCCTGAGTTGTTTCGAATTTTGCGATTTCGTAGGCGTCCAGTACAAAAGTGCCTTCAATTCCGGCAAAATCTTTCAGACGCATTTTCTCTCCAGCCGGAACAATTGAAATCATGGGAGAATTCTGCAGAGCGGATGCAAAGACCATCCCTGAACAGATCACCAATAAAAGACACACTACAATTTTTTTCATTTTTCCCTCGTTTCCTGATTATATCATCACTGAATGAAAAAAAAAGGATATTTTACGACGAATTTCAGCACAAAAAAGTCATTACTCAAAAAAAAACAACATGTCATGTTGAGCGCAGCGAACAAAGTGATGTGTCCACCCATGTCATGTTGAGCGAAGTGAACAAAGTGAACACTGATTGCTTGTCATGTTGAGCGCAGCGAACAAAGTGATGTGTCCACCTATGTCATGTTGAGCGAAGTCGAAACATCTTTACGAATTTCCGCCCGTTCAATGACAGTGTTATACAACTCCCTTTTTAATACTATTTCATATTATGATATACGGTTACATTCGCGTAAGCACAGACAAACAGACAGTAGAGAACCAGCGTTTTCTGATCCAGGAATTCTGCCGCACAGAGCACATTATTGTAGATTCCTGGGTAGAAGAGACAATCAGCGGCACAAAATCACCAAAAATGCGGAAACTGGGACGACTTCTTGACAGGAGCAGACCCGGGGACACAATCATCTGCTCCGAGATTTCCCGTCTTGGGCGCAACCTGTTCATGATCATGAGCATACTTAACCAGCTGATGGACAAAGATGTCCGTGTCTGGACAATCAAAGACAATTACCGTCTGGGTGACAATATTCTGAGCAAGGTTCTGGCATTTTCTTTCGGACTGAGCGCAGAAATTGAACGGACTCTAATAAGTGAGCGCACAAAGTCCGCATTAAGCCGCAAGAAAGCGGAGGGTGTCAGACTTGGCCGGCCGAAAGGTAAACCGAACGGAGTTTACAAACTTGACCAGCATTCCGCAAAGATTCTACGCTGGCTTTCCCAGGGACTTTCAAAAGCGGAAATTGCCCGCCGCCTCCACTGCTCCACCGGCACCCTTTATTCTCATCTACGCCGCATTTCTGCAATACCTCCCGAAGAGTGAACCCTGAGCCACCCACAATGTCATCCCGAGCAAACAAGTGCCTCATCATGAGCAAACAAGTGTGTCATCCGGAGCGCTAAAAACAAGTTTTTTGTCGAAGGATCTTCTAATGCGGACAAAAAAAAGGGTCACCCCTTCAGGTGACCCTTATCAAGTATGCTTGTTAAATCAGCTTAGATTAGAAAGCGATTTGGCATGTCAGGTCGATTGTACCTTTTACATTCTTGATGTCAGCTGTTGCATAGTCAACAGAGAATGTTGTGAAAGGAACGAATCCTGCACATTCAACACCAGCTTTGACTGCTGTAACTTTTGTACCCAAATCAACTTTTACACCAGCTTTAGGTGTAACTTTTCCATCACCTACAGCAGCAACATATTTTGCTTCAGCAATAACTGTTCCTTTGTCTGCTGCTTTTACATCAGCTGCAGTGAATTCTGCACCGAATGTCAGGTTGTCGATCAGTGTTGCTGAGTCCCAGATACCTGCGTTAAGTTTTACTTTGTCATTTTCGTAAAGTACTTCAGCAGAAGCACCGTTTGCTACTTTCTTGTTGATAAAGTAGATGTTTGTGTCCTGAGCTTCAGCTTTGTTCCATCCGAAGAGAAGTCCACCGGCAACTGCGTTTGCACCGTCGTTGTATGTGTAACCAACCTGGGGTTTGATATAGAATACGTCTGTAAGAGCCATTTCGTAAGCAGCTTTTACACCAGCAGCAATTTTGGAGATATTGTCAAAGTCTACAGAAACACCACCAACCAGTGTCAGGTTTTCAACAGCTTTTACGTCAACTTCTGCAGCCAGACCATAGTTGTTAGAATATTTTGACTCACCAGCTTTTGCTGAGCGGAAATCAACTGTAAAGTTTGCAACACCATCAAGATCCAGACCCAGTGTAATACCCTGTGAGTGGTCTTCAACAGCTGCTACTTCATCTGCTGCGATTGATTCGTTTGCTGTTGCAGAAACAACCTTGATTCCGCCAACTTTTGTGTTACCACTTGTGATTCCGATATATGCAGGACCAACGTGCAGTTTTGCATAGTCAACTTTTACAGTTACAGCAGGTGAAGCAGGAAGTGCACCGTTTTCTGCTTTTTCAAAAGTATCACCGTCTGTTTTGATTGCGATTTCGCCCCAAACATCAGCATCGCTTGCTGTTGCTTTTGAACCACCGTCAATGATGTTCAATTTCAAAGAAGCTGTTGCAGCGTTCTCGAAACCAGTCTTGCTTGCGTCAAGATCAACACCCCATGTTACACTTGCGTTACCTGTGAATTCTGTAACGCTCAGATTTGCAACGGGTTCAGCAGCAAATACAGATGCTACCATAGCCATTGCCAAAACAATTCCAAGAATCTTTTTCATAATAAAAGAATCCTCCTTAACTTTTGAACGATACCAAACCAACGGTTTTTTTAACTGGTATTCGTTTTCTTTTGCACAAGCATAACACGCAAATTTCCATTCGTCAACAAAATTTTAAGGTTATCTTAAGATTCCATAACGATAGAAATCCGTTTATGCTATATTCCATAAGGCTTCTTTGATTTTAAACCAAAATGACTTTTTTTGCAATAATGTCAATCTGATTTGTCCTTCAATCCACCTCACGGTGAAAATTTTATCGGCAGAAACTCCCGAAAAGTATACAAAAAAAAGGGAGGATTTTCTTAAATGAAAAAATTTCTCGCAATTATGGCAGCAGCAGCACTGATCACAAGTGTTTTCGCTGCAGAACCTGCAGCAAATGTTGGTGTTGCAACATTTTCTGGTTCAGCATCTGTAAAATGGGGTGTTGATCTTGACACAAACAAAACCGGTTTTACAAACAGTACAACAGAAGACCTTGAGTTTACTTTGTTTGCAAAAGGTGACAAAGCAACTTCAAGTGACGCAGATATCTGGGGAGAAATCAAGATTGAAGGCGCCGAACTCAAAGGTGGCAAAGAAGGTATTGGAGATAGTAGTTCTGTTGATGTAAAAACTGCAAAACTGCACGTTGGTCCCGCATATATCGGTATCCTCGCAGGCAATACACAGGTTGGAGACATTGCTCCTGTAATGGCTGTACACTCTGACGAAGGTGTTTACAAAATTGCTGCTGTTGGTGACAACGCTACAGACGGTGTAACACTCGGTCTTGACCTTGACGGAATTGCAAACTTCGAATTGGACATCCGCTCAGCACAGGGATATAAAAACAAATATGCAATGGCTTTCCAGGCTGACGTTAAAGCAATTGATAACCTGACACTGAATGCAGGTGTTGCAATGGATATCAACACAGACACAGACACAGACGATGTTGCAATTTTCGGAAAAGCTGCATACGAAATGGCTCTGACAGATGTATTCTACATCAAACCCCAGGCTGGTATTTCTTATGACATGACAAAAGCAAAAGCAGAAACAAAAATCATGGCTGCTCTTCTTTTCGGCTGGAACAAAAATGAAAACCAGGATACAAAGATCTACTTCATCGACCCAAAAGTATCAAACGGTGCTTCTGTAGCTGCTCTTATCGTTGGAGACACAGTTGACCTGACAGCAGGTATCTGGGACTCAGCAACACTGGTTGACAACCTGACATTCGGTGCTTCTTACGCAAACGATGACCTGAAGAACAAAAAAGGTACAGTAATTGCTGAAGCAAAATACGCTCTTGCTGTAGGTGAAGGAAAAGTTACACCTAAAGCTGGTGCACAGATCAATCTGGATGCTGATACAACAGCAGTCAAAGCTGGTGTTGAATGCTCAGGATTCGTTCCTTTCACAACATTCTTTGTTGACTATGAAACAGCTGACATCAAGAATGTAAAAGGTAAAATCGACCTTACTTGCAAAATCGCTTTCTAATCTAAGCTGATTTAACAAGCATACTTGATAAGGGTCACCTGAAGGGGTGGCCCTTTTTTTTGTCCGCATTAGAAGATCCTTCGACAAAAAACTTGTTTTTAGCGCTCCGGATGACACACTTGTTTGTTCAGGATGACACAGTTGTTTGTTCGGGTTGACAGGCATGACAGAGATCCTTCGACAAAAAACTCGTTTTTTACTGCTCAGGATGACAGGCATGTCTGCTCGGGATGACACAGTTGTTTGCTCAGGATGACAGGCATGACAGAGATCCTTCGACAAAAAACTCGTTTTTTACTGCTCAGGATGACAGGCATGTCTGCACGGGATGACGCACTTGTTTGCTCAGGATGACACAGTTGTTTGCCGGGAACAATCAATAAAACTGGATAAAAAATCCAAAATTCTTGAATTGCATCAGCAGAAAAATCCCATTAAACTGAAGAAATCAGGCTTTGCCTCAGGGGGAAAAATGAATTTATCAGATGAACAGAAAAGATTGGAAAAAGTTTACGGATCAGATCCGGCAGTTATATCAGCACAGAAAAAACGATTTGCAAAACTGATTGACGCCTACAGCGCACGCTTTGGAACACCGTCAGACAGACTCAGGCTTTTTTCTTCACCGGGTCGCACAGAAATCGGTGGAAACCACACAGACCACAATCTTGGAAAAGTCCTTGCCGCAAGCATCAACCTTGACTGCATAGGTGCTGTGGAAGCAACAGACGACAATACCGTCCACATTTACGACATCACATACAACGAGGATTATTCAGTCGCCATCGACCAGTCTGCAAGAATTCCGGGCGAGACAGGTTCCATCGCACTGGTACGCGGAATGATCCAGGGCTTCAAAGAAAAAGGTTACGCAACCGGCGGATTCAAAGCCTGTTTTACAAGCGACGTGATCTCTTCCGCCGGTGTCTCATCATCAGCTTCTTTTGAGATGATGATCTGCACAATCATGAACTGTATCTATAATGAAGGAAAACTTCCTGTAAGTGTGCTGGCCACAATCGGTCAGTTTGCGGAAAACAGATACTGGGACAAGGCAAGCGGGCTTCTGGACCAGACAGCATGTGCAACCGGCGGAATGGCAACAATCGACTTCGCAGACCCGGTAAACCCTGCCACCCGTAAAATCAGCTTTGACTTTGCCGCATCCGGTTACAGCATGATGATTGTGAACACCGGCAAAGGCCACGCGGATCTGAGTGCAGAATACTCATCAATCCCAGCGGAAATGAAAAGTGTGGCTAAATTTTTCGGTCAGGAAACATTGCGCGGCCTCACCTTTGAACAGGTTGCGGAAAAAGCAGTTCAGGTGCGGGCCGCCTGCGGAGACAGGGCTTTGATGCGTGCCTTCCACTTCTTTGAAGAGAACGACCGCGTTGATACAGAAGTTGCCGCCCTTGAATCCGGAGACTTCGCAGGATTTCTCCACGCGCTTACAGACAGCGGAAATTCATCCTGGAAGTGGCTTCAGAACATCTGCGTGCCTTCAGTTTCCGACGAGCAGCCCATTGCAGTCTGTCTTGCCGCCACTGAGCATTTTATCAGGAAGCATTCGGGAGCAGGAGCAAAACCATGCGGCTGTCGTGTGCATGGAGGCGGTTTTGCAGGCGTGATCCAGGCTTTCATCCCGGACGAACTGGTTGCCGAATACACAGAAATGATGGAAAAACTTCTGGGTTATGACAGGTCAAGCGGCAAACGGAGCCCGGTATACAAGATGGGAATCCGCAGCGCAGGCTCCGTGGAAGTGTAAAAACGTTTCCTTACATCCGGAGTGAAGCAAGTCTGTCATTCCGGGTGGCTGCAAAGAATCCTTGGCAAGCATTACGGGGGTTGAGCGGATGTTTCGACTGCATTCACTGCGTTCATTTCGCTCAACATGACAAAGCCTTAGCATTCGCTAAGATCGTTCCGCTCAGCATGACAAAGCCTTAGCATTCGCTACGTTCATTTCGCTCAACCACTTTGTCATCCTGAGCAATAAAAACGAAGTTTTTTTTGTCGAAGAAACCTTTCGGGAAACACTTCGGGTGGGTTGACGGATGTTTCGACTGCATTCACTGCGTTCATTTCGCTCAACATGACAAAGCCTTCGCATTCGCTAAGCTCGTTCCGATCAACATGACAAAGCCTTTGCATTCGCTAAGCTCGTTCCGCTCAACATGACAAAGCCTTAGCATTCGCTAAGCTCGTTCCGCTCAGCTACTTTGTCATCCTGAGCAATAAAAACGAAGTTTTTTTGTCGAAGGATCTTTCAAAGCATAGCGGTGGCTGAGGTCCTCAAACCACCATCATGGAACTGTCTTTTATTTTGCGCCTTTTATTCTGTTGATTGCTTCTGCAATCTCAACCATATTGAGAGGTTTCTGGAAAAACTCGGAGGCACCCATGGATTTAAGCCGTTCTTCAATACCTTCTTCGTTAAGTCCGGTAATGATGAAAATTGTGGGATTCCCGAAAGTGTCAGAACTGGAGATCTTTGAGCACAGACTGAAACCGTCAATTCCGGGCAGATCAAGGTCAAGAAGAACAAGATCGGGCTTTTTGTCTGTAAGCTGACTTCCGGCTTCAAAACCGTCAAAAGCCTGATAAATTGTCGTGTTGTCCACATTCCGCTCAATGAATCTTGCAAGAATTGTGTTCAGAACACGGTCATCATCTACAATAAGAATTGAAAAAGTACCTGAGCCGGAAGCCAGATTAAGAAGATCCTGAGGAATTCGCATTTTGCGCTGATTCATGAAATCAATAAGATCATCCAGATAAACACGGTACTGTCCACCCGGTGTACTGAAAGCTTTCAGATACCCGTTACGGATCCAGTTGATTGCCGTCTGATTCACGACACCGCAGATCTTTGCTACTTCCAGGGCAGAATATACATTTGTCTTGTCGTCTTTCGCCATAAAATCCTCAAGTAAATATCAACAAGTTTATAATAGCATTCTTTACGTTTTTATGCACTATATTACCACAAAAAAATTAAATATCTCAAAAATCTCAACTTTTTTCCTTAAGATATTCTGATATTTCCCTGGAACTGAATCCGAGACGGATCAGTGCGGCTTGCATTGACTCCGGCTTTTTCCCGGTGCGGATGAGTTTTTTTGCAGCTCTATCCAAAAGTTCAGCTTCGTCCTTGTCTTCAAAGAATTCGTCAACGGCTTCCTGTGCGATCGTTTTTTTCACCCCACGCTGCATCAGTTCGGAAAGCAGCCGGGAAGGTCCTTCCGTGTGGCCGATGGAACGGTTCCGCAGAAAAGCCCTGGCAAATCTGGCGTCATCCAGAAAGCCGCAGTTTTCAAGATAATCCAATGCCTGATTACATGATTCCTGGGAATGCTCTTTCTTTGCCATCTTTGCATAGAGCTGGCTGCGGCTGTGTTCGCTGCGGTTAAGATATTCCATTGCGCAACGTTCCGCGGCATAAGCTAGACCCGCCTGCATACAGTCGTCAAACTGTTCCTGGTTCAGGACGCTTCCTGCGTAGATCAGCTCTGCCGGTGTATGCACAAGATAATCAGTGCGCAGATAAAACAGGGCATTGTTTGAGAAACGGCATTCCGCACTTGTGGCAGAAAGTGCTTTTGCACTGATGATTTCGTATTCCATAATGACAGATTCCTTAATAACGGATCCTTCGAAACAGATCCTTCGACAAAAATCGTTTTTTACTGCTCAGGATGACAATGTTTTTTTGCTCAAGGTGACAGCCACTGCTGCCATCAAGGATGACATGGCTTTGCCCGGGTGGCAAAAAAAAAGCACCCTTTGTCCGGCAGAACTGTCTGACAAAAAGGTGCATTTTTTTCCAGGGAAGCAAAGATTAGCGTTTGCTGAACTGGAATCTGCGGCGAGCACCGCGCTGACCGTACTTCTTGCGCTCAACCATGCGGCTATCACGTGTAAGATATCCGTTTGCATGGAGTGATGCGTAGTTAGCCTGATCAACCTGTGTAAGAGCACGTGCAATACCATGGAGACAAGCACCAGCCTGTCCGTTCATACCGCCGCCCACTACATTGATCAGAATGTCGTATTTTGCATCGCTGCCTGTAACCATCAGAGGCTGTTTAACAGTCTGAACCTGTTCTGCAGTTGCAAAGTAATCTTCGATTGCTTTACCGTTTACTGTAAGTTTTCCGTTACCTTCGCGGATGAAAACGCGTGCAACAGCTGTCTTTCTTCTTCCTGTTCCAATACCAATGTTCTTAATCACGATAAACTCCTACTTACACTTCCAAAGGCTGGGGATTCTGTGCTGAGTGGGGATTCTCAGTACCGGCATAAATCTTAACATTGCCAAGAAGTTTTCTTCCGAGGGGTCCGTTGGGGAGCATTCCCTTGATGGCAAGCATGAGAGGTTCATCAGGATGGCGTTCGATTTTTTTCTCGAATGAGAATTTCTTCATTCCGCCAACATAGCCGGAGTGGTGATAGTAGATTTTGTCTGTTGTTTTGTTGCCTGTTACAATGACTTTGTCAGCATTGATGATAACAACATAGTCGCCCATCTCCTGATTTGTAGCAAAAGTGGGTTTGTTTTTGCCGCGCAAAACCATTGCAGCTTTTGCAGCAACACGTCCCAGGGGTTTGCCGGCAGCGTCAATAATGTACCAGTTGCGTACGGCGTCCTGTTCTTTAACAAAAATAGTCTTCATGTCTGTACCTTGCAGTATAAAAATCTTTCAAGCCATCTGTCTTGCATCTGACTTCCGGCCTGCCTTCCGTGCATACAAGGGGGAGCAACCCTTAAAAACGATGCCAGAAGGAGCAGATATACGGGAGACTTATAGTAACATTTTTGAAGTTTTGTGTCTAGGGCACAGGAACAGGATTCGGCTGTGTCAGGAAAGATTCGTCAAAATCACCGGTGGGACCGTGCCATACAATGCTTCCACGGCTCATGACAGTAATGGAGTCTGACAGGGCAACGGCTTCCTGCATGTCATGGGTTACCATTATGCCCGCAAAACCAAGTTTTTTCTGCATTTCCACAAGTTCCGCACCAAGTTTTTTTCGGAGCGGCGGATCAAGGGCGGAAAAAGGCTCGTCAAAAAGCACAACCTGGGGGCGTGCTATCAGGGTGCGGGCAAGACTCACCCGCTGTGCCTCACCGCCGGAAAGAGTTGCGGGCATGCGTTTCTCAAAGCCGGAGAGTCCGAACATCTCAAGAAAATCAGAAGCGGCTGCATGACGGTTTTTCCGGCTGATTCCACGGGCTGCAAGTGCGTAGGAGACATTGTCAACAACATTCATGTGCTCAAAAAGGGCCGGTGTCTGGAAAACCATTCCTATGTTTCTTTCTCCGGGTGCTTTTTTGCTTACGTCAATCCCGTCCACAAGGATACTCCCATCTTTTCCGCAGTCAAGAAGACCTGCAATCATTTTAAGCACGGTGGATTTGCCGCTTCCAGAATGTCCTGTAACCGCAAGCATTTCCCCATTCTCAACACTGCAGGAAAAATCAACAGAGACCTGATCCCAGTTTTTTCTTATGTTTTCAACAATTATTGCCATAGACTGATCAATTTCCTCACGGACAGAATTAAATATTTTTATAAAAATAATCCCTCACTGTCCATCAGGAGATATTTATCCTTCCTTTTTCTGTGCCTGTTCTGCCTGTGTCTGCTGCAAAAAACAGTATGACGCTTAAAAACATGAGTACCGTTCCACAGGCGCAGGCTTCGTCAAAACGGTAGGCTCCTGAAAGCCGGTATGTAAAAAGGGCAAGAGTCTCAAAACGCGGAATTGCCAGCACCAGAGGAAGTGTGGCGTCCCCTGCGCTGATTGCGGCACAGAATGCGAAAGCACTCAGGATGCTTCGCCTGCACTGGGGAAGAACCACGGAAAACAGTGTGTTCAGGCGGCTGGGACTCAGAAGATCCGCTGCATCAATAACATTCTGGGGAATGCGGTCCATCTGGCGGCTTATCTGCTGGAGAGCAAAAGGCCACTGAAGAGACGACTGGGCGATGACAAGAAGAAAAGGATTTTTTGCAAGACCGCCGCTAAGCCGTGTTATTCCGAATCCGAGGACAACAGAAGAGACTGTCATAGGGAGAAAACTTGCAATGCGGAAAAACCTGCTTTTTTTGTCCGGATCAAGACGCCGGTTTGTGTAGGAAAAGGAAAAAGCCGTGACAGTGCTTAAAAAAGCGGAAGCGCAGGCAGTTAGACAGGTGTTTTTAAGGGCAGAAGAGAATCCACGCCTTGAAAAAAGTGTTTTCAGTGAGGGAAAAGCATTCAGAACCAGAAGTATCAGCGGCAGAAGAAAAAACAGCAGGACAAGTACTGCAGAAAGTGAAAACAGGATGATTTCTGCGGGACCGGAGATTTTTTTACGTTTCTCAATGTTTTCTTCCGTCCTAATTCCGCTGGAAGAAAGTCCTTTTGAAGAAACTGCGGCATAAAGTGACGCAAAAATCAGGGCGGTACCAGTTTCAAGAAGAGCCAGCCGGCCTGCATAGGAAAAATCCAGTGTGGTGCGGGCCGCCTGATAAATCTCTACTTCAAGAGTTGTGCAGCCCACTGAACCGAAAATAAGAATGATGATGAAGCTGAAAAAACAGTACAGAAACACGATAAGAGCCGATGAAGCGATTGCCGGCATCAGCTGCACCAGTGTTATTGTCCTGAAAACCCGCAGGCGGCCCGCACCCAGAAGCAGAGCCGCGTCATGTTCGGTCTGAGGCAGCCGTTCCCAGGAATCGGTTACAGTGCGCATGATTATCGGAAAGTTGTAGAATCCCTGGGCGATGATGATTCCCCAGAAACTGTAGAGAAAGGTAAGGGGTGCTTTTTTTGTGCCGGTTATCTGCATGAGAAGGCGGTTTATTCCACCGTTCATGCCGTATGCCCGAACAAAGCCAAGGGCTATCAGAAGAGGAGGAATACAGAGTGGAACCGCAGAAAGACTCAGAAGGAAACGCCTGCCGAAAAAACGGCGGTTTGCTGCGAAGAAAGCCGCCACAAACCCGATCACCAATGCGATTGCCGTGGAACAGAGGGATTCCTTTATCGTAAAAAGCAGAACCTGCATTGTGCGCGGGCTGAAAACTGATGCAGCAGACGCAGCCGACACTGCAGATGAAGAGCCGGCAGAAGATGAAGCGCCAGTGTTTCGGGCAGCAGAAAAAGCACTGCCGGTGGAAACAAGAAAAAAGCCGGTTGTCAGCACAAGGGCGCATAAAGCCAGTGCCGCAACCAGCAGGAATGAAGAATTCATTGCAGAACGCCGTGTTTTTGCGCTGAAAAGCTGAGACTCTCTCTGCACAGAAAAAAGGCGTTCTGCAGATCCGGTCATTTTGAAAGGACTTCCAGGACAGTCGCCACAGCCTGATCAAGCAGAGCAGTCTGATCAGAAGTAAGAATGATTGTCTTCTGCGGAACCGGTGTTGTTGCGTAACATTCAGGCATCACTGTGTTTGTGTTTGCAGGATACATCCACTGAGTCTCGGGAAGGAATCCCTGAGCTTCGTCACTTACGAGGTAGTCAATGAAAGCCTTTGCAGCGCTTTCGTTTTTTGCACCTTTCACCATTGCGGCATATTCAGCCTGCATCGGGTGACCTTCTGCAAATTCAAGGGCAACATAGCGGTCAGGAATTCCGTCATAGACGTGATAGGCAGCGCTTGTTGTGTAGCTGATCACAAGTGGAGCCTCACCGCTTGTGAAAAGTCCGTAACCTGCATCCCATCCCGGTGCCATTGTAAGAATGTTGGGTTTAAGGGCTGTCCAGAAATCAGCAAGTCCGTCAATTCCGAATTCTGCCAGTGTCCACATTACAAAACCCAGTCCAGGAGTACTTGTGCGGGGATCCATAAGAATAATCTTTTTTTCGTAGACAGGATCTGTCAGGTCAGAAAGGCTTGCAGGTGCAGGCACATCCCAGGCAGTATCAAAAATCATTGAGAAATTGCTCCAGTCATAAGGAACCAGATCCCATGAGCTGCCGTAAAGTGCCGCAGGTTCCAGTCTGTCTGCACCAGCGGGTCTGTATGCAGCGGTGATTCCGGCGGCAAGCGCCTTGTCTGCAAGCTGGTTGTCAATTCCGATGAGAACATCAGCCTGTGGTGCGTCTTTTTCCAGCAGTGCACGGGAGAGAACCTGTGCTCCGTCACCTACAGAAATCATGTTCACTTTGATTCCTGTGGCTTTCTCAAAACCTTCGCATACGAGAGGACCGGGTCCCCAGTCAGCCGTAAAAGAATCGTAGGCATAGACAGTTACTTCCTGTGCTGCGGCTTTCTTTGCCTCTCTGGCACCGCCTGCAAAACACAGACCATTGATTAAAAAAAGAATGATTAAAAAAGAAAGAAGACGTGATCTCATACTTCCCTCCGCCGGCATTATCCGGATCAGGTTAAGCCGCCCAAAAGCAGCTTCTGCGGGTATAATCTCAGAAGAAAGCGGTTCTGGACCTGACTTTCTACACCCCGGTAATGACCACACTATACCAAACACCGCCATTTTTGTACAATCATTTTATGGAATTAACTAGCAGACAACGCAAAACATTGGAAAAACTCGCACATCCCCTTTCTCCCGTGGTGATTGTAGGTGGAAACGGTGTGACTGAAGGGGTGACAGGCATGGTGGACAGCACTCTGGCTGCCCATGAACTCATCAAGATCAAATTCAACGAATACAAGGAAGAAAAACAGGAGCTGAGCGCACAGCTGGCAGAGGACTGCAACGCAACTCTGGTGCGCATCATCGGCAATGTTGCGATCATGTACCGTCCTGCCGAAAAACCCGAGGACAGAAAAATCACTTTCTGATTCTCCTGCCTCCAGTGATTCAGTCAACCGTCAGATTCTGATTCAGTCAGTCTGACGGTTTTTTTTGCACTTCCGAGCTTTTTAGGGAAAAGGCAGATTTCGATTCATTTTCGCCACCTAATTCCGGTCAATCTGAAAAAAAGTGTCTATATAAAAAAGGGAAAATGCAATACAATTTTCCTATGAACAAGTCACTTCTTGCAAAACGCATCTTCATGTCACTTTTCGGTGTCATCATCTGCGCGATCAGCGTAGGTCTTTTCAAACTGGCTGCCCTGGGCGTTGATCCGTTCCAGTCTTTCATGGCAGGTATGGACGCACTGATTCCGATCTCCTTCGGAACTCTCTACACAATCGTGAACATCATCCTTCTGCTTTTCAGCCTGATTTTCTACAGAAAGAACATCGGACTCGCGACTTTCATCAACATGTTCCTTCTGGGATACATCACGCAGTTCTCTTATGAGTTCTTCATGAAAGTGTTTCCGGAGCCTTCCCTTGTCTTCCGTTTCGCCTCACTCATCATCGCAGTTGTTGTCATCTGCTTCGGTTCCGCCTTCTACATGACGGCCGATCTTGGTGTATCAACTTACGATGCGGTTGCCATCACAATGGCGGAAAAATGGCATCTTTGGAAATTCAAGTACATCAGAATCTGTACTGACCTTGTCTGTGTTATCGCAGGATGTCTGATTTTTGTGATCGCCGGACACAAGATAAGCGAGGTTCCTACAATCGCCGGAGTGGGCACAATCATCACAGCTTTCTTCATGGGACCGCTCATTGAATTCTTCAATGTTAAAGTTGCACGCCCCATGCTGAAAGGAAAAAACTGAGTTTTCAGCACATAACCTGTATCAGACGGGGGCCGGAACCGGCAGGAGGGAATGCGAAGTTTTCCCATTCGTCACCGGGTTTTACCTTGCGCCCGTCTATGCGCATTGCGGAAATGCCGAAGCTTTCTGCCAGTTTCTTATAATTGGTGGACTTCGGATAGGTTACCGCAAACTGTTTCTTACGTTTTGCGACCTGCAGCTGTTTGACCATGCCAAGGGCTTTGTTGTCAAAGACAATCACTGTGACATCAAGGTCAAAGTCTGCAAGTGTCGCAAGTTCCTGCACGTTCATCAGCAGCGAACCGTCTCCTGACATACACAGCACCCGTTTACCCGGATTGGCGAAAGCCGCACCGATGGCCACAGGAAGCCCGAATCCCATTGTTCCAAGAGAACCGCTTGAAAGAAACTGACGGGGTTTTTCAAAGAGGAACTGGCGGGCAACCCACATCTGATGCTGGCCAACATCAGTGGTCACAATCAGATTATCACCGCCAAAGCCCAGTTTTCTCGCAGTTTCGGAAACATGAGCCGCAAATTTCTCACCTGTGCAGTCAGGTCTGTCTTTTTCCGCCGCACCTGCCCAGAGTTGAGGCACTGGATTATGTTCGGGCTGTTGAGAATGCCGGAGCGGTTCTGATCCGCGGAGAACGCTTTCTGCCCTTGCAAGAAGCCCAGATGGAAGCTGGACATCATTCTCCGGAAGTGGAGCATTGTTTTCGGCCGGTGTCATTCCCCGTTCCTTCATCTGTGCGGCAAGAGCCTCAGAAAGCAGAGGAAGCGCGGTCTCCGCATCCTGAGTGACAGAAGACTGCACTGCAACGATCTTGTTGATCTCAGCAGCATCAATATCTATATGGAGAATAACCGCATCTCTGTTGAACATGGGCGGATAACCTACGGCACGTTCGTCAAAGCGCACGCCCACAACAAGAACAACGTCTGCTTTCTGCAGAAGGCTGTTGGCGGCCTTGTGTCCGAAGATACCTGTCATGCCGTAAAAAGCGGGATTATTGCCGTTTACTGTTCCCAGGCCCATAAAACTTGAGGCAACGGGCATGGAGAAAGTTTTAAGAAGCCGGTCAATCTGCATGGCCGCTGTCAGAGACCTGCATCCGCCGCCGACAAAAAGCATGGGCCGCTCCGCATCCAGCAGAGTGCGCGCAAAAAACTCCATGCGCTGGGACAGTTCGCTCTGTGCGGTTGCAAGACGGGCCGCTTTTCTCAAGGGATTTCCTGTGGCGGGCCATTCCTCAAAGCGGATTTTCTGTGTCTGCACGTCGACAGGCACATCAATGATAACAGGCCCGGGACGGCCGGAAGAAGCGATTGCAAAAGCCCTGGGAATCACCTCAAGAAGTTCGGAAGCATCTTTTACAAGAACGCTGTGTTTTGTGATCGGAAGAGAAAGCCCGAAAGTGTCGGCTTCCTGGAAAGCGTCAGTACCGATGAAACTGGAGGCAACCTGACCGGTAATTGCAATGAGGGGAATGGAATCTGCCTTGGCATCTGCAACGGCTGTAAGAAGATTCATCACACCGGCACCGCTGGTTGTGAGACACACCGCAGGCAGCCCGGTGGAACGGGCAATACCCTGTGCAAGAAAGCCTGCGCCCTGTTCGTGGCGGGCAAGAACGTGAGTAATGGAACTGGTTGCCAGTTCATTGTACAAAGGCAGCACAGAGGCGCCTGGAATGCCGGAAACCAGAGAAATCCCCTGATTCTGCAGAAGTTTTACTATTATTTGGGCACCGGTAGCTTCAATCATAACAACATAATATTGATTGCAGGACTTTTGTGCTAGAAGTCTGGCAAAAAACTCAGTTTCCGATCAGTTCCACAATGACTTTCACAAGAAAAACCGCAAGTACAACAAGAATCACCGGGCGTGCAATCTTTGAGCCGTTTCTGCTGAAACTTCTGCTTCCAAGCCAGCATCCGGCCATGTTGCAGGCACCGGCACACAGACCCAGCGGGAAAAGCACCTGACCGTTATAGATGAAGACCACAAGGGAGACAATGTTGGAAGTAAGGTTCACGGCTTTTGTGACACCTGCTGACTGGTTGAGTGAAAGGCGGCACAATCCGGAGAACACAATCATCAGGAAAGTGCCGGTGCCGGGACCGTAAAAACCGTCGTAAAAACCGATCACCAGTGCAGTTACGGAACAGACCGCGATTGTCTTTGAAAGGGAGAAACGGGATTCGGTGGAATCTTTGAGACCTTTTCCGAAAATAACGTAAGCCGCTATCAGAGGCAGAATACAGATCAGTATTATTGAAAGAACCTGCTCATTTATTGACAGACTTACGTTGGATCCGCAGAAAGCACCTGCAAGAGAACAGACTACTGCCGGCACACAGAGCTGCCACTTCATGTAACCAGCCCGCCAGTAATTGAAGGCCGCAACCGAAGTCCCCAGTGATGAGGAAAGTTTGTTTGTCGCAATCGCCTGATGCACAGGAATTCCGCTCATGATATAGGCAGGCAGAGAAATCAGTCCGCCACCGCCACCGATGGAATCAACAAAACCGGCAACGCCTACAAGAAGGCACACAATAACATACTTAAGCATGATCGTATTCTATCATTTTCTTGCGACAAGAACCATTGTGCGGGCTTTCTCGTTGTAAGGAGAAAAATCAAAGTCACCGTAAATCTCGCAGGATGAGAAACCCGATGCCAGCATGATCCGTCTGAGTTCAACCGCGGAATAAAGACGCTGTACAAATTCATGCTCTATCCGTGTTCCGGTCTGGTTGTCTATCAGAATCCATTTTGAACGCAATCCTTCCCAGGCGCCTTCCACGCTGAATTCCGTAAGCACAGTTTTGCCAGCCCTCTCAAACCACTCGCCTTCTGTAAAATCGCGGACTGCAGTCTCCCGGGAGATACATTCCAGAATGAACCAGCCACCATCTTTCAACGCACCTGCAATGTGTCTGAGAATCTGTATGTCTTCCTCGATGGTGTCGCAGTAACCGAAGGAAGTGTAAAGGTTGATTGCCGCATCAAAAGGGCGCGGAGGCACATAAGTCCGCAGATCTGCCTGCACAAGATCAAGAACGACACCTTCGTCACGGGCTGACTCTGCGGCAGCGTCCAGAAAGGGCTTCATAAGATCCACACCGGTTACGGCAAGCTTGCGCAATGCCAGTTCCACGCTTATACGTCCCGGACCGCAACCTGCGTCAAGAATGGAGGAACCTTCGCCAAGGCCTGCAATCTTGCACACGGCTTCTGCAACATTTGGCGCCTCTGCCCAACGTTTTGTGTCAAACATTATGGGGCCGTAATTAAGCCAGAAATTCTCTTTTTCAAACCACTGCTGATCAGCCATAAATCCTCCCGGTCATACACAGGTCCTTCAATTCCAGATCACAGACGTCTGAGACACTATCATCCTGATAGCATAAAAATCAGCGTCTTTCTACTGAACCGATCATGATGTAAAATGGATTTTATCACAGAACTCACTTTTTTTACAGATTATGACCAAACTGACAGGAGAAGGACATAAAAAACGTCGCTTCCCGTCAGACGAGCCGACTTTGCTCAAGTTGTGCTGACGCACAAGTTCACACGCCGACCTCGGTCTGACTCCAGCGACGTTTTTTATAAACTCTGACTACTTCCTGGGAAAGTAACCTCGTATATGTATAATAATACGGGAAGGAAGGCAGCGGCTGACAAAAACACTCGCAAGGCGGAATGATAGTTTCAATGCCGCCTTGCGCGTGTAGCGACGATATCTAGCGATTTTGGCAGCGGCTGCCTGACTGGTAGTATTTTTATAATCTGATTAAAATTCTGTCTGCGATGGGATAATCCCGAAAAACGTTGACTACTTCCTGGGAAAATAACAAAAGCGAGACCGAAGCAGCTCGAGGAGAAAACATGAAGATTGTACAGACAAGGAAAAACAGCATTGCACGGAAAGCCGATTCCGGGGTGGAACTTTTTGAACACCGTTACTTTTTTGACAGCTCGAAGGATATTGTCTCCACAAAGGATTCTGCACACAGACTTATTGATTTTTTCCCCATTGACGATCTGCTTGAGGAACTGGGACTTGATCCTGAAACAGCACCATTCAACAGTGAGGATTACGCTTTTGAGCGCACAGGCTGGCAGAGCTGGGATGCGGGCTGGGAACTGCAGTCCGCTGAGAAAGCGCCCGCTTACATTCCCTTCCCCATTCCGCAGCTTCAGAACTATATCCGGGTGCCGAACACAATCCAGTCTCCGGGAAACCAGCTGGGACAGTTCATTGTGTACCTGCGATGGGGCAGAACCTACGTGGTGCTGGCTTCCACAGGCCGTGTTTCCGGGGAAGTGCTTCCGCCGGTGCAGTTCGGACTGAACAGGAAAGAGCGCACCATTGCGATTGAAGTTTACGCAGACGGTCACCAGTGGCAACAGGATGAACACATTGCAACAGTCACCTGCTTTGCTGCCCGCGGATTTTTCCAGCTTAAGGACACAATCCGACAGCTTTTCCGCACAGACCGCTTTGACAGACTGGACTTTCTGGGCGAAAGGCCCGCAGGCTGGGAATCCTGGTACAATCATTACAATGTGATTGATGAGAAACTGATTCTGGAAGACCTTTCCGCACTGGGAACAACGGACAATCTTCTTAAACTGGAATACTTAGACAAGAAAAAACCTTTAGTTTTTCAGATTGATGACGGCTGGCAGCAGGGAACCGGACAGTGGGAGATAAGAACCGAACGCTTTCCCCGCGGACTGAAGGCAGTTACTGACGAAATTTCCGCAAAGGGTTACATTCCCGGACTCTGGCTTGCACCTTTCATCTTTGACATGCGGACTGATTTTATCCAGCAGCACAGAGACTGGATTCTCCGTGACAGAAAAGGCAGGCCGGTAGTGGCGGGATTCAATCCCTCATGGGGTGCACCCTGCGGAAAGTTCCAGCCCGGTCCGCCCCACTCCTATTTTGCGCTGGATCTTAGCCGCGATGATGTGATTGCCCATCTGGACTTTATTATCGGCCGGGCAATAAATGAGTGGGGATTCCGTTACCTGAAACTGGATTTTCTTTTTGCCGGAATGCTGGACGGAGTTTTCGCAGAGAGCGGAAGTGCCTATCAGTGGTATGACAGAGCCGTAAAAGTGCTTACAAAACGAACTCACAATGACAGAGGGGAACCGGTGGCTTATCTTGGCTGCGGAATGCCTTTTGAAACTTCGTTCATGAATTTTCCACTTTCGAGGATTGGAACAGACACACTGGAACATTGGGACCGAACTGATTTGAAGATGCTCCGTTTCTGCGGGCGTCCCAGCGCGCACCTGAGCATGCGCGACACTCTCGGACATGCTTTCTGGAACAGAGCCGTATACCTGAATGACCCGGACGTGGTTTTTCTGCGCACCGCAAACTGTTCCCTTTCTGACACGGAAAAAGAACTGCTTGCGATGGTGAACTTTCTTTTCGGTTCCCAGATAATGCATTCAGACGATCCTGCCGCCTTTGACCCGGAAAAAGAAGGTCCGCTTACAGAACGGATCGTAAAACTTTACTCGGAATTTGCAGATGAGGAATTCGGCAATATTGCGGCAGAAAGCGATGTGTACTATATTTTCAGCAGAAGCAAGACTTTTGCAGGCGTAATTAATCTGTCGGACAGGGAAGTAAAGGCTGATTCAAAGGCCCTTTTTGAAGCGGCAGACCTGGGAACCGGTTTTTCACCGGAACAGTGCAGACAAGTGGCCGGAAGCGGAAAAGTGCATACATCCGGTGCAGATTTCTCTCTGCTGGTGCCACCCCATTCCTACCTGATTCTTGCTTTGCAATGAAAACAATATGGAAGTGAAAATGAAAGAGACAACCTCCAAGAAAACTGTCTACGTAATGGGTCACAGAAACCCGGACACAGATTCTGTGGTTTCCGCCGCAGCCTACGCAGCACTCAAACACGCACTGGGAGAAACTGAATACGTTGCCGCCCGTGCCGGAAAAATCACGCCACAGACTGAGTACATCATGAACCGGTTCGGAGTGACTGTTCCCACATACATTCCCGATCTTATCCCCAAAACCGCCTATTACATGAGCGGAGAACTGGAGACTGTGAACGAGCTGACTTCTCTGTGGAGCGCAGTCTCCAAGATGGAAGAATGCCGCACAAAGGTTCTTGTTGTCACTGCGGAGGACGGCACTTACAAAGCCCTGCTGCACTACAACTCCTTTGCACAGAACGTGCTGCGGGTGATGAATCCTGAGAAGAAAACCGCTGTCCTTACAAGCATGAGCCTTGTGCAGACCACACTGAACGCACAGCCCATCGTCATGGTAAATGAGAACGAGCTTTCAAAAAGCAGCATTCTGGTTGCCGCAGCCCAGTTCGAATCCTTCAAGAAAATGCTGGACAGCCACATAAGCGAAAACCTGATTGTTATTGCCGGTGACCGGACTGACGTGCAGGAATACTGCATTGAGTCAGGAGTACGCGCCCTTGTCATCACCGCGGGGTTCATGCTGAGCCGCGAACTCCGGGCAAAGGCAGAGGCAAAAGGTGTGTCTGTGCTTGTAAGCCCTTATGACACAAGCAGTACAGCAATGCTCATAGTGTACTCAACACCGGTTTCTGCCATGGCAGACAAAGCCGTGCAGCCGGTGCGCGCAATGGACACACTGCACAGAATCCGCCCCGCCCTTTCAGCATCGCCAAGCCGGTGTCTTCCGGTTGTGGACGAAAATGACAAAGCCATCGGTATCATCGCGGAAAACGATCTGCTTAACGAAGCAAACATTGAGCTTGTCCTGGTGGATCACAACGAACGCACCCAGGCCGTGGAAGGCATTGAAAACTATGTGATCCGCGAGATCATTGACCATCACAGGCTTGGAAACATTGCCACACGGCAGCCAATCACCTTCATCAACAAACCGGTGGGAGCAACCTGCACACTCATGGTGGGTCTTTACCGCGAAAACCACGTCTCCATTCCCCGGGAGATCGCATCAATCCTTCTGTGCGGAATCCTTGCGGACACACTTGCGCTTCAGTCAGCCACAACCACTGACACAGACCGTGAAGCCGCGGAATATCTTTCAAACATCACCAACCTTGAGATTGAGACTCTCGGTCAGGAAGTTCTTACCGCAGCAAGCCGCCTGAGCGGAAGAAGCGCCTCCGAAGTGATTCATCAGGACATGAAGGAATACACGGAAGGCAAGACAACATATACCGTAAGTCAGATTGAGGTCGGCCGCAGTGACGAGATTCTTGCACGTAAGGAAGAATTCCTTACAGAACTTGAGATTGAAAGACGCAGCCACAAAGCTCTGTTCAGCGCACTTATGGTCACGGACATCACACGGCTTACAAGTCTGCTGCTTGTCTCCACTTCAAAAACCAAAGAACGGATTCTTGATTTTCCGAAACTTGAGGACGATGTCTACATTCTTGCAGACATCGTTTCCCGCAAAAAACAGCTGATTCCGCTCCTTTCTGAGCAGGTGGAGAAAGTCGGCTGATCCATTGCCCCTTCCCTTCAGGGAAAATCCGCTCTGAAAAAAAAACGGCAAAAATCCGCCGGAATCTTGACAAGTTTACTTGGCAGAGTTATATTCTCACCATTGCCAAGTAAACTTTGCAAAATCAGTTTCTGAGAGGATTATATGCCATCAATGACAAAAGAAGAAATTCTTTCCAAAAGCCGCAGCGAAAATCAGAACAGGGATCTGTTCGACCTGGAGATCCAGCAGAGGGCTTTCAGAATCTCGCATCTGTTCCTGATTTTTTTATGCCTTCTTGCAATGGTTCTTGAATTCCTTTTCACAAAAAGAATCGACTCCGGCTACGGAATGATTTTTTTCGGAGTCCAGTCCGCGATTTTTCTCTACAAGTACATAAAGATGCGCAAAGCACACGAACTTTTCGTGTTTCTTGGATACTCCGCTGTGTTCATTCTGGCGGCCGTTGCCTTTGCTTTTCAGCTTACAAGAGGATAATTGTGGACGACTCATTGATTCTTAAGAACAGGCTGAAAGAATTCCGCACTGAAAAAAAGATTTCCCAGTCAGAACTGGCACAGATGGTGGGCGTTTCAAGAAACACGATAAGCTCCATTGAGACCGGGCAGTTCTGTCCTACGGCAAAACTGGCACTTATCATCTGCATTGCGCTGGAAAAAAAATTTGAAGAGGTGTTTTTCCTTGAATAGAATCCGCAGAACGCTGACTTCATTTATCTGGGCCGCCTTATTTGCCGCGGCAGGAGGATCTGCCATGTTTTTTTCCGGCTGCTCAAGCACTTTGGATATGGAAGCGATGGAACTGAAAAAACAGCCTGCAAAGGTTCCGATCACAGAAAACTCAACGATAGTATGCTTTGGGGACAGTCTTACCCGTGGTCATGGAGCCGATCCGGAGACTGAATCATGGCCTGCACTTCTTCAGCAGCGTGTGAACATTCCTGTGATCAATGCCGGTGTTGACAGCGACACCACTGCAGACGGACTTAAGCGGTTTGACACAGATGTTCTTGCCCATGACCCGGCTATGGTGATTTTTGACTTTGGTGGAAATGACCGCTTCATGCCCAGCCGTTTCCAGACTTACAGCCAGATTGAGTCAAACTTACGCAAAATGCTGGACAAGATTGATTTTACCAGGACACAGGTTTACATAATGCGCTTTTTCAATGATGAAATGCGGTTTCTGGATATTTTCGGGGATTTTGACAGGATGCTGAAACGCCTTGAAAAAGACTATAATCTGATTGTCATCTGGGATGCGTGGAGCGGCGCATGGGGTCACAATGACTGCAAGGCTGACATGACACACTGCAACGCAAAGGGTTACCGCATCATGGAAGAGAATATTTTCAAGGTGATCCGGCCTTTTCTGGCACTGAACAGTCTGCTGAGATAGATTAACAACTGCCAAAACCGCAAGCTAGCGTCGCTACACGCGCAAGTCGGCAAAGTGAAGATCGAAGACTTGGAGCTCTGAAGCGTTCCGCCTTGTGAGTGTTTTTGTCAGCCGCAGCCTTTCTTCCCGTTCATTCATAATCTGAATCATATTCAACGGGAACCCGTGTCATGTTGAGCAAAGAACGAAGTGATGCACACCCCTGTCATGTTGAGCGGAGCGGACGAAGTGAGTGTCCTCCACGTGTCATGTTGAGCGGAATGAACGAAGTGAGTGGAGTCGAAACATCTGCCCAAACTCACATACGCTTTTTCAGAATGCGCGAAGTGATGCACACCCTTGTCATGTTGAGCGGAACGGACGAAGTGAGTGGAGTCGAAACATCTGACCAAACTCACATACGCTTTGTATAGATCCTTCGACAAAAACTTGTTTTTAGCGCTCCGGATGACATGCTCTCTTTGTCAGGATGTGCGAAGTGATGCACACCCGTGTCATGCTGCGCAAAGAACGAAGTGATGCACACCCCTGTCATGTTGCGCAAAGGATGAAGTGATGCACACCCCTGTCATGTTGAGCGGAGCGGACGAAGTGAGCGTAGTCGAAACATCTGCCCAAACTCACATACGCTTTGTATAGATCCTTCGACAAAAAAACTTGTTTTTAGCGCTCCGGATGACAAGGCTGGTATGATCCGGATGACAAAACTGCTTTGTATAGATCCTTCGACAAAAAACTTGTTTTTAGCGCTCCGGATGACAGGTGCCAGTTTGCCAGGATGACACACGCACTTTGTCAGGATGCGCGAAGTGATGCACACCCCTGTCATGTTGAGCGGAACGGACGAAGTGAGCGTAGTCGAAACATTGACACACTGTATATTGTCGAATACACTCGACAATATACTATAACATTTGTCGAGTATGATCGACAGAAAAAGGCACAATATGAATCATGATTTATTAAAAACCGTTATTTACGATCAGCATGAAATCATAAAAAATTTTAAGATAGTTGAACGTGAATATGAATTC
This sequence comes from Treponemataceae bacterium, assembly GCA_045599005.1. Classification (GTDB taxonomy): domain Bacteria; phylum Spirochaetota; class Spirochaetia; order Treponematales; family Treponemataceae; genus Treponema_I. The sequence goes on along the minus strand of JAZRVF010000020.1, from coordinate 149,240 downwards.
GATATAAACGCAAATTATGTTGTTATTGGTCTACGCAGAGCCGGTAAATCAACCTTGCTGTATAAAATTGTGCAGGATTTGGTAAAAGCCGGAACAGAGTGGAATCAGATTATTTATATCAATTTTGAAGATGAACGTCTTTCTGAATTTTCCATAAATGATTTTAACGACATTCTTTCTGTTCAGGCAGAAATGAGTGATAAAAAAGGATGGTTTTTTCTTGATGAAATACAGAACATTGAAGGATGGGAAAAATTTGCCCGTCGTATGGCAGATTCAAAAGAGCATACATTCATCACAGGAAGCAATGCAAAAATGCTTTCTGCAGAAATTGAAAACCGTTTGGGCGGCCGATATCTTACAAAATATGTTACTCCATTCAATTTTAGGGAATTCTTAAAAGCAAAAAATATTGATTATTCAGATAAAACAATTCTTGCAACAAAGGAAAGCGGAAAAATCAAAAGAGAAATGGAAAACTACTTTTATTTTGGTGGCTTTCCAGAGAGCATTGAATATCAAAATAAGCGGGAATATGTATCAAGCATCTATCAGAAAATTCTTCTTGGAGATATTGCAGCAAGAAACGGAATCCGGAATACAAACGGTTTGCGTCTCTTAATGAAAAAAATGGCTGAATCAGTTAAGGACGAAGTTTCTTATTCAAAATTACATAACACACTAAAAACAATAGGTGTGAGCATCAGCAAAGATATTGTCATAGATTACGTTGGCTATGCCCGGCAATCATTTTTGATTTTTGCCATCAGGAATTATTTTTCAAAATTTGTTGAGAAAGAAACGACTCCAAAATATTACTTCAACGACAACGGCCTTTTGAATCTTTTCCTGAACAAAGAAGAACCAAAATTGCTTGAAAATATTGTAGCAATCAATCTTTGGAATAAATACAAGGACAATGTTTATTATCTTAAAGGTCAGAATATTGATGCTGATTTCTTTGTTGAAGAAACTGGCGAAGTAATTCAGGTTGCTTATTCTGTTTCAAATATTTCTAACGACAGAGAAACTCGTACTCTTGTGGAAGCCAGCAAGACTATAAAAGAATCAAAAAGATTTATAATCATTACTTATAAAGAAGAAAAAGAAATGACTATAGATGGAGTCCGGATTGAAGTAATTCCACTTTGGAAATGGTTGATTAAGAACAATGAGCGGGAAAGCCTGTCATGTTGAGCAAAGGATGACATTGCAGCGCAAAGCATGAAGTGAATGTCCTCCACGTGTCATGTTGAGCGGAATGAACGAAGAGAGTGTCCTCCACGTGTCATGTTGAACGGAATGAACGAAGAGAGTGTCCTCCACGTGTCATGTTGAGCGGAGCGAACAAAGAGAGTGTCCTCCACGTGTCATGTTGAGCGTAGTCGAAACATCTGCCCAAACTCACATACGCTTTGTATAGATCCTTCGACTCCGCTCAGGATGACAAGACTGGTATGATCCGGATGACAAAACTGCTCTGAAAGATCCTTCGACAAAAAACTTGTTTTTAGCACTCCGGATGACAAAGTTGTGGGCGCAGGATGACATTGCAGCGCTTTGCAAAAAAAAGCCCCGCAGCTTTTCGGGGTGAACCCTATGCCGCGGGGCTTCATAAACTGAATGATGTTCAGTCAGCTAATCAGTTATTGATGCAAAGTGTAGGTACGATACCTGCCTTAAACTGTGCATTCTTCAATTCTGTACCGAAACTGCCGTTAACGCCACTCGGTGCTACGACTGTTGCAGAACCTTCTGCAGCTTCGTCACTGAGGAACCATGAAGCAAGACTATTTGCAGTTCCGCCACAGTTTACACCGCGGGCTTTTGCATAGTCGGTTCCGGCTTTTGCAGCATTTCCAACTTGTGTGAATACGCTGGTAACCATTTCCTTGCTCAGCAGAGTAATGTCTCCGCTGATTTTTGCAGCACCGCTTTGTCCGAAAGCTTTTGCTTTGAAGTCACCGGAAAGGAATGTTGCAACATCATCAAATCCGATATCTGCTTCAAGAATCTTGTCAGCAACAAGTCTTCCGTCAATATTTTTCCATTTGATGGGCTCAACTTTGAAGTAATAAACCTGTCCTTTGGAAATAGTAGTTCCATTTGCAAACTCCACAGGATTTGCCAAACTTGTGGAAGAAGGATTACCATTTACTTTTACATAGTACGCTCCGTCAGAACCTTTGTAATATCCGGTCCAGAAGCCTTTTGTTACCTGTTCTCCAATAGTTACAGTGCTTGCTTTTACAGTCTGTGGCCAGTAACCGAATGTTACATAACCGTTTGCATCAGGTTCTGAAGGAGCAATATCCAGCCAGACAGCTTTGATTGTTGTATCAGCAGTCATTTTTGCCGGTACGTCATCCCATTTCTCCAAGTCCTTTGTTCCGTTTGTTACAGAAGGGAAAGTTAAAGTTGACGGATCAGTTTCATATTTCACTTTAAGTGTTCCGTTTCCGTCCAGTGTTCCGCCATTTGCATCAAAAGTCAGTGTATACATCTTTCTCTTGAGTTTGATTTCTATACTTGTGCTTCCGTCTGCCGCAATAACAGGGTTTGCAGGAGTTACACTTTCAAATTCAAATCCTGTGCCAAGTGCTTCCTCATAGAGACCCTGAACATCAATTGCAGTACCTGTTGTTCCATGTTCTGTCCGGGGATTATTTTCTTCGTATGAACCGTCAAGTTTTTCTCTGTTTATCACGAAACTGTATGGCGTATAGTCACTCGGTTCCCAGATTGCATACAGAGTAACACTTTCGTCAGTAAGGTAATAATTTGGAACAGGTGTTGTTGCATCAACAGTTGTTCCCCATCCGTTGAATTTGTAACCGGGGTTGAAATCTTCTTCCATCAGGTCCCATTTTGTCGGCAGATAAACATCTTTTCCAGTCTGTTTTATTGCTTTGAAAACAGTGTAAGTTTCTGTTTCAGAATCCCCTGCAAATGTAGTTCCATCATATGCACCACCGCCGTGCAGAGAGGTTTTGTCTGTACTTCCGCCGTTCAGATCAAGAGTTACAGTATTTCCTGCAACTGTCAGTGTTGAAGATGCCGTTTTTCCACCGGCAGCACAGGTAACAGTGATTGTGTCCCCGGGATATCCGCTGAAAGTGGATGAAAGAGTTACACGCGCTTTAGAATAATTTGCGTAATTTACTTCCGGCATTACATCAGGGAAAGTTATTTCTGCTGCGTTGGAAGGTGTAACAGTCCAAACCCAGCTTGCCTGATCAGAAGTAGAAATAAAATAACCCGGTTCATTTTCGTAAGTTGCAGTAAACACGACTCCATTTGCTCCACCCTCAATTGTTGAAGTGGTAGAACTAATAGAAAGAGTTTTCAGTGTTGATGAACCTCCATCCGAATTTCCGTCCGGTAAGCCCGGATAGCCCGGCATATCCGGTTCACCGGGACAGCCGAAGAGACAGAGCACAAAAGCCAGAGAGCAGAGCAGTCCGGCCATTTTGCCAAAAAGTTTTGAGTTTTTCATTTATTCCTCACAAAATCAAAAGTTTTATTTCTTCAAAAGAGCAACAGTCATTACGATTTTTTCTGTTCCCATTTTACCTGTCACTTCAAACTTGATTTCGTTTCTTGCGGCATTAACATGGAAGTTCTCATCACCTTCAATCTCTACACCCATATCTCTAAGATCCTGAAGACCAAGCTGTTTTGGTGTTTCAACAATGAGAAGTTCTTTAAATTCCTTGAAAGAACAGTTGGTGCCATCTGCTGCAACAACATTGTCTGTATCTTTTGAACCCTGAATTTCAAAAGTTGCAGTTAATGAAGGATCAGCTACGCCATTTGCCAAAGTGTTCATTTCCCAGGTACCAACAACCCAGTCACCTGTAAAGTTATCCATTGTAAGAACTTCTTCTTTGAGAGCAGGTGCAGCTGTCTTTGCTGTCGGTGCTGCAGAAGCAGAAGCAGCATCAGAACTTTTACTCTTGCTGCAGGAAACAAATGCAAAAGCAGCCAGAACAATCATGAGTACAACAAGTACATTCTTCATTGATTTCATATGAACTCCTAGATTGCACAGAAACGTGCAATAAAATTTCCGCCAGACGATTCTTTTATATCCAGCGTTTTATTTATTTTATTTTTGGATTATTCTTTGTATTCAGTGTTTGAGCCGAAAAAAAACTGTGTAAAAAACCCACAAGAAATCGTGAGTTTTTTATTGTATAATCCTCGGTTATGAAAATCCTTGTTCTTGATGATCACCCGATGATGCTTAAAAGCATCAGTCACACAATAGAAAACATTCCCGGTTTTGAGATTGCCGGTACTTTCACCTCAGAAACAGAACTGAAGGATTTTCTTTGGCCGGAACATGAAGACCGTGAAAGAAAAGAACAGTTTCTCGCGCTGATTGATCTGCAGCTGGGCGATGATTATTCTTTTGATCTGATAAAAGAACTCAGCAGAAAGCAGATTATGTGCGCCGTCTATTCCATGTACACGGAAGTTCCCTTTGTAATAAATGCTTTCCATAACGGTGCAAGAGGTTACATTTTCAAGAGTTTTTCTGAAGAAGATTTTATCAGCGCATTGAATACTCTTGTAAAAACGGGTTATTTCATTCCTCCGGAGATTTCCGCATCCTTCACAAGAATTTCAGGGATTCTTGCAGGCATGACAAAAAAAGAGCAGCAGGTTGCGGAACTTCTGATGCAAAGACTGTCAAATGCTGAGATCGCCGCAAAAATGAATCTGAATGTGCGTACCGTAGAAAATTATCTTGTGCGGCTTTATGACAAAACCGGCTGTCATTACAGGACAGATCTGATCAACTTTCTGCAGGGAAACGAAACAAACGCGAATTTTCTGACGGGGGGGGGTATAGATGTATAGTAAAATTCGTGCATTTATACTTTGTTTCTTTTTATGCGTAATACCAGTCTTAGTGTCCGGATGCGCAAAAGAAAAAAATCCTGTAGAGGATTTATACTGGATTTTCGAACATAATCAGGATTGCGAAGAGCTTTGCCTAAATATAGAAGATTTTAGACAGAGCCGGACCTTTCCTGTTTACCGGCTTCAGTTTCCTCAGCTTTACACAATTATTGAAAAGCTTGAGATTTCTGCCACAGACAGAAACATTCCCGAAATCTACAGAAATTTTTCGCAAATTTTCAACCTGCTCAATCAGCTCAATTCCCGAAGTGCAGACATGGAATTCATTTTTACAGTGATTATTTCCGTGTTCATTTTTACACTTTTTCTTTTCAGCACGATTTACGTCATTCAGCACAAAGGCAAAGAAATCATTTCCGGCGCAATGGCAGAAACAGAAAAAGAACGGAGCCGTGTTGCAAGAGATCTTCATGACACGATCATCCAGGATCTCAGACTTCTTGAAATGGTCTGCGAAAAAAAGCCCGAACTTAAGGAGATTGCTCCTGAACTTGCAAAAATTCAGGACTCGATTCGGGGAATCTGTGCGGATCTTAATCCTCCGGGAATTGCTTTTGATGATTTTGACAGTGTGATTCTGGGACTTTGCACAAATTTTGAGAAAAACAGCGGAATTCCATGCTATTGCCATCTGCAGGAACCGGAAATTTTCAACTTTCTTGATCTGAAAAAGCGGCTTAATCTTTACAGACTCATTCAGGAAGCATTGAACAATTCGCGCATTCATTCTGAATGTTCAAAATGCAGCATTCTTGCACGCAAAAACGACAGCGGAAGCGGATTCGTGCTTTTCATCAACGATGACGGAAAAGGGTTTGATGTGAGCAAAATCCGGATAAAAGAAAAATCGAATTTCGGGCTTTCAGGCATGAGACAGAGGGCTTCTCTTATAGATGCTCAATTTTCAATCAAAAGCAGTTCTGACGAAGGAACTGAAATAAGGATAGAGGTATGACAAAGAAAATTCTCATCGGTCTGGTATGTGCTGTAATGGAATTTGTCACAATTGTGCTGAACGCCTTTGTCTTCAAGATTCCCCTTTACATGGACTGCATCTGGACTGTGGCGGCATCTTTTTTCAGCCCCGTAAGCGGCATTATCTGCGGAACACTTTATCATCTGCCGGTGATTTTTCTGCTTGACCACAACATGCTGTCACTTGTCTACATTCTCTGCTCTCTGAGCGTTGTACTCTGTGTCCGCACTTTTGTAAGTTACCGCAAAAAGATGCCTTTTGTACTTTCGTTTCTCATTCTGATCGTAAGCATGTCTCTGCTTATCAGCATTGAAGGCGGAATAATCTACTCCATAAATTTTGATTACTTTGCATACATTGAAGAAAGTTCTGCAAACGACTTTATCTATTCGTTTTTCCTGAGGGGATTCGGTTTCCTGCTGTCCGGCATTCTTGGGCGCATTCCGATAAATCTTCTTGACAAGACAGTTGCCTGTATCTGCGGCTGGTGGATTTACAAAGGTTCAAGGAGGTTTCTTAACCGCAAGGACTGATGAATTTGCACCCATGTCATGCTTTGCACAGATCCTTCGACAAAAAAAACTGCGTTTTTTATTGCTCAGGATGACACGACCTGTCATGTTGAGCGCAGCGAAGGAAGTATGTGAAGCCGAAACATCCTGTCAAGGTGACACAGTGGATTGCCCAGGGTAACATTGCTGTTTGCGCAGGATGACCGCACTTTCACGCCCCTATGTCATGTTGAGCAGAATGAGCGAAGCGAATGGAGTCGAAACATCCTGTCAAGGTGCCGCTTCATTCAGTGTACATATTGAATTTTTCTGATTTTTTGAGGTACTATGCTTTATGGAAAAATTAAAGCAGCGTATCCGCACAGAAGGCAAAGTCCTTTCTGCAGACATTCTTAAGGTCAACAGTTTTTTGAATCATCAGATTGATGTTGAACTGCTTGATTCCATGGGCGCTGAATTTGCCCGCCGTTTCTCAGACGAAAAAATCACCAGAGTGCTTACCATTGAATCTTCAGGAATCGCCATTGCCTATCCTGTTGCCCGAGAACTTAAAGTTCCTCTCGTTTTTGCAAAGAAAACCAAATCCAAAAATCTTGACGGCGCAGTCTACAGTGCTGTTGTCCACTCATTCACCCGTGGCACAGATTACGATGTGGAAGTCTCAAAAGATTTCATAAAACCCGGGGACCGTGTGCTTATCATCGACGATTTTCTTGCGAACGGTGCCGCACTTGAAGGACTTTCTTCCATTATATCCGCGGCAGGTGCTGTATGCGTGGGAGCAGGAATCGCGATTGAGAAAGGCAGCCAGCCGGGCGGAAAGCTTCTCCGCGAGAAAGGAATGCGCATTGAGTCCCTTGCAATCGTAGAATCAATGTCTCCCGAAGAAGGCGTAACTTTCAGGAACTGACTCTCCGGCAACGGGGATCTGAATACAATTTTTTTCATTACTGAGGAGTATGAAAATGAAAAAGACTATTGCAATCGTAATGGCTCTGGCTGTTCTTGCATGTGTGTTTGCAGGCGGAAAAAAAGAAGCTGCCGCAGACAATGGAAAACTGACAAAAGAAACTATGAAAGTCGGTTTTGTTTACATCGGTGTCAAAAATGACGGTGGTTATTCAGAAGCACACGAACGCGGACGCCAGGCTGTTGAAGCTATGGGTATCAAGACAGCTGTTGTTGAATCAATCAGCGACCAGGACACAGCTGCATGTGAAAAAGCAATCCACGACTTGATTGACCAAGGCTGTAACGTAATCTACACAAACAGTTACGGATTCCTTGAGGCAACAATGAACATGGCCAAAGAATTCCCCAAAGTTTACTTCGGACACTGCTCAAGTGACGCTTCCTACACAAACCTCTGCTCATACTTCGGTAAAATGTATCAGGCACGCTACCTTGCAGGTATTGTTGCAGGTAAAAACACAAAGAACGGAAAAATCGGTTATGTCGCAGCTTTCGCAATTCCCGAATGTATCCGCATGATCAACGCATTCACACTGGGTGTTCAGTCTGTAAACCCCGATGCCACTGTTGAAGTTGTATGGACAAACACATGGTATGATCCCGCGATCGAAAAACAGGGCGCTCTTGAACTGCTGAACCGTGGCTGTGATGTTATTGAGCAGCACCAGGACACAACAGCTCCCCAGGTTGCAGCACAGGAAAAAGGTGCTCTCTGCCTCGGTTACAACGTTCCCACACCGAACGCTGCTCCCAAAGCTTACCTGACAGCTCCTATCTTTGACTGGCCTGTATTCTACACATCAAACGTTCAGGCAATCCTCGACGGAACTTGGGAAGGAAAAGCATACTGGCTGCCCATGTCCACAGGAATCGTAAAACTTGATGAACTTACAGCAAACTGTGCTCCCGGAACAGCAGAGGCAGTTGCTCCCGTTCAGGAAAAAATGATGGCCGGCGAATTCGATCCTTTCGTTGGTCCTCTCTATGACCAGAACGGAAAAGAAGTTGTTGCAGCCGGTGTTCAGATGTCAGATTCAGAAATCTGGAACATGACCTGGCTTGTTAAAGGTGTTATCACAAAATAATCACCGCTGACCGCAAACGTTAGAAGGCTGCCCGGAATCTGAACAGGTTTCAGTTTTTCCGGGCGGCCCTTTTTGGATTTAACACATGTCTTACATATCCCTTCAGAACATTTCCAAGACTTTCGGAGAAGTAAAAGCGAACAGCAATGTCTGCCTTGATGTTGAAAAAGGCGAGATTCTGGCACTTCTCGGCGAAAACGGATCCGGCAAAACCACACTTGTCAACATGCTTGCCGGCCTTTATGCTCCAGATTCAGGAGCCATTTTTATTGACGGAAAAGAATGTTCTTTTTCACGGCCCGCAGATGCGATTGCTGCCGGCATCGGAATGGTGCACCAGCATTTTCTGCTTGTAGACGTCATGACAGCACTGGAAAACATTTCCATGGGCGAAAAAACAAAAGGGCTGTTTCTTCAGAAGAAAAAAAACAGATCAAAACTTAAGGAACTTGAAGAAGTTTATGGTCTTAAAATAAATCCCGACAAAAAAGTTTACGAGATGTCCGTAAGCGAAAAACAGACTGTCGAAATTCTCAAACTGCTTTACCGCAATGCAAATATTCTGATTCTTGATGAACCTACCGCTGTTCTTACACCTCAGGAGACGGAAGCGCTTTTTGATGTGCTGCGCCTTATGAAGAAAAAAGGCTGCACAATCATCATCATCACCCACAAACTTCAGGAAGTAATGGACATAAGTGACCGTGTTGCGGTTCTGCGCAAAGGCGAGAATGTTGGTACTGTCATCACAAAGGAAACTGATCCCAACGAACTTACGGCACTTATGGTGGGTCGCCAGATTTCGCTGCAGATTGACCGGCCGGAGCCGCAGCTTTCTGCAGAACCGCTTCTCCGCATGAAGAATGTAACACTCACTTTCGAGGAAGAACACCGCAATCTGCTTGATGACATGACCTTTGACCTTTACGGCGGCGAGATTCTCGGAATTGCAGGAATTGCAGGCAGCGGCCAGAAGGAGATCTGTGAATCAATCGCAGGACTTATGCGCCCCCAGAAGGGTTCCATTGAATTCATGGGAGACGAACTGATCGGCCTTACTCCTCTTGCAATCAAGAAAAAAGGTGTGCGAATGAGTTTTGTCCCGGAGGACAGACTTGGTATGGGTCTTGTGGCCGGAATGAACATCATTGATAACATAATGCTCAAGACTTATGACGAATCAAAGGGTATCTTCCTTGACCGTGAGGCAGGAAAAGCCCGCGCTGAGACAATCGTGGGAGAATACGACATTTCCACGCCATCAGTAAAACATGTGGTGAAGAAACTTTCCGGCGGAAACATCCAGAAAGTTCTTCTTGGCCGCGAAATCGGGATGCAACCGAAAGTTCTTGTAACGGCCTATCCGGTGCGCGGACTTGACATCGGTGCCAGCTACACGGTCTACGACATGTTGAACCAGCAGAAGAAGAAAGGTGTTGGCGTAATGTACATCGGTGAGGATCTGGACGTACTCATGGCTCTGTCCGACAGACTCATGGTGATCCATGACGGAAAAGTTATGGGAATTGTGGATCCGAAAACTACAGGCAAAGAAAAAATCGGTCTTATGATGATCGGAGAAACAGGAGGTGCAGAATGATTCACATAGTTGCGAAAAACGAGCCTTCCAAATTCAGGGAGAACATGCTTCGGCTTTCTGCTGTAGGTCTTTCCCTTGTGGCCTCAGGAATCGTGATTGCATGTATGGGACACAATCCTTTTGTTGTTTTCTGGAACATCATCACAGGATCCATCGGAAAAGAGTATTACTTCCAGCAGACTGTGCACAAAGCCATTCCGCTTGCAATGCTTTCCCTGGGAATCGCAATGTCCTTCCGCATGAAATTCTGGAACATCGGTGCTGACGGCCAGTTCTACATGGGAGCTTTCGGTGCCGCCTTCATCGCTTTTAAATGCCCCAACCTTCCCATGGGTGTGATGCTTCCGCTCATGCTCATTGCGTCAATAATCTGCGGCGGCATCTGGGCCACAGTCGCTTCATTGCTCAAGAACAAAATCGGCGCCAGCGAGACACTTGTGACGCTGATGCTCAACTACATTGCCACAAAATGGATAACATATCTTCAGTTCGGTCCCTGGAAACGCCCAGACGGCTTTCCACGTATGCCAAGGTTTCCTGACGCGGCAATTCTTCCCAAACTGGGCGGAATCCACATCGGCTGGATAATCACACTGATCTGCATGCTGCTGCTTTATGTGCTTTTCCGCCGTACAAAGCTTGGCTACGAGATTGATGTCATAGGAGAAAGCAGCACAACAGCCCGTTACGCAGGAATCAACGTGCAGAAAGTCACTTTCATCGCAGTATTCCTCTCCGGCGCACTCTGCGGAATCGCTGGAATGATGCAGGCTTCCGCAATGGAAAAATCCCTTACCTACTCCCTTTCAGGCGGCATGGGATTCACAGCAGTTATCACAACCTATCTCGGTCAGCTGAACCCCATTCTTATCACCGTTGTCTCCTTCCTGTTCTCAATGCTTATCCAGGGCGGTTCGGGACTTCAGGCTTCAATGGGCATCCCGTCAACAATGACTCAGGTTATCCAGGGAATCATCATTTTCTTTGTGCTGGGAAGCGAGTTCTTCCTTAAGTACAAATTCGTGCGCACAGCAAAATCTGCTGCCTCAGAAAGCAAAACAGGAGCTGCAAAATGATTTTTGAGTCACTTTCACTTTTTCTTCAGACTTCGGTCCAGATGGGAACACATATTCTCCTTGCAATTCTTGGCGGTATTCTTTGTGAGAAAGTAGGAAATTCAAACCTTGGTATTGAAGGAATGATGCTTGTTGGAGCCGCAGCAGGATTTGCAACAGCGATCACCACAGACAGCGCAGTTCTTGCAATGCTTGTCGCAGGACTTGCTGGTATGGCCGCAAGCGCAATCTACGCTTTCATCGCCATCACCCTCAAGGGAAACCAGACTGTCACCGGTATTGTGCTTACAACTTTCGGTACCGGTGTCGCGGGACTTTTCAACGAGTTCCTTTCAGGAAAGGCTCTTTCTGACAATGTGCGCAGTTTTTTCGCACCGAAAGCAATCCCCCTTCTGAGCCGGATTCCCGTAATCGGTCCCATGCTTTTTGACCAGAGCATCTACGTCTATCTTTCGCTGATTCTCGCAATACTGATCTACGTCTACATGAATAAAACCCGTGCAGGCCTTGCGATGCGTGCCATCGGCGAAAACCCGGCCGCAGCGGATGCTTCAGGACTTCCTGTAACTGCGATCAAATATGCAAACGTTCTTTCCGGCGGTTTTCTTTGCGGACTGGGCGGCGCTTATCTTTCACTGGTGTTTGTTCCCAGCTGGCAGGACAATATCACCGCCGGAGCCGGATGGATTGCAGTCGCATTCATCATCTTCTGCACATGGAATCCATTAAAGGCAATTGTCGCAGCTTATCTTTTCGGTGTGCTCCAGGGACTTGGATTCAAATTCCAGGGTACCTCATTCCCCTTCTTCGGACTTCAGATCACGCTCAACTCAATCATTCTTGACATGTTGCCCTACATTGCGACAATCATCGTGCTTGTGTTCATAAGCCTGCAGAAGAAAAAAGAGTATCAGGCACCGGCTGCACTTGGCAGCGCATACTTTCGCGAGGAACGGTAATTTTTCATGGCCATACAGATTTTCGGCAGCAGCAAAAGTTTTGACACAAAGAAGGCGGAACGCTGGTTCAGTGAGCGGCGTATAGCAGTCCAGAAAATCGACCTTAAGGAAAAAGGCATTGCCCGGGCTGAGCTTGAAAGCGTCGTCTCCGCAACGGCAAAACGCCTGGGCAGCCGCACTGATGCCATTGATTCCCTTGCGGACAGAAAACATAAGGATTACGCTTCTTTTGCCTACCTTGCAGACGAGGACAAATTCGACAGGCTGCTGGACAATCCCCTGCTTCTGGTGCAGCCGCTGGTACGCAACGGAAAGACTGACGCCACAGCAGGATTCTGTCCGGAAATCTGGCAGAGCTGGCAATGATTTAAGACTTTTTCAATTTGACACTTTTACACTGACTGCACTACATTAATTAAGAGGCTGTTGTAATGAGACTTTATTCAAAACATCATCTGGTTGCCGTAGGCGCAGTCTGTTCTCTTCTTACTGCCCTTCTTCTTGGTGCGGTTGTCCTGTTCATTTTTCCAAAGCAGACAGAGATTGACAATGCGCAAATCGCGGAACTTGTAAAAGAATACGCCCAGTCGGAAACATTGATCTCCGGAACGGACAATTCAGTTGTTGCCCTGCCGCTCATCTCTGGTGATTCCGGTTCAGCCGCCGGCGGAAATGCATTCAATGCGGCAACAGCCGGCCAATATACTCAGGACGAAATCCAGAACATAACAGTCTATGAGAATTACAATAATTCTGTAGTCAACATCACCACAGAGGTCATGGCCTACAACTGGTTCTTCCAGGCAGTGCCACAGGATGGCGGTACCGGTTCAGGCTCAATCATCACAACTGACGGTTACATTGTCACAAACGTCCACGTGATTGAAGGTGCCTACAAAATCTACGTTTCCCTTTCAGACGGATCCCAGTATCCGGGCCGTGTGATCGGAACAGATTCCGCTTCGGACATTGCGGTAATCAAATTTGATCCGCCCGCCGGACTGGTTCTTACGCCGATTCCCTTCGGTGACTCATCAGACCTTAAAGTGGGTCAGAAAGTGCTTGCAATCGGAAACCCATTCGGTTTTGAACGCACACTTACTTCCGGAATCATCTCAGGACTTGGACGCCCTATCCAGAATTCTGACAGTGTGATCATCCGCGGAATGATCCAGACAGATACCGCCATCAATCCCGGCAATTCAGGCGGGCCTCTTCTTGATACACAGGGCCGCATGATCGGCATCAACACCATGATATATTCCACATCGGGCAGTTCCGCCGGCGTAGGTTTCGCAGTGCCCGTGAACATGGCAAAACGTGTTGTGGCAGACCTGATCCAGTACGGCTCTGTAAAGCGCGGAACAATCAACGGCAGTTTTGTGGAACTGACTGACAATATCGCTTCTTACGGACGCATGAGTGTTCGGCAGGGACTTCTGGTCAGCACGCTGGACAGGAACAGCCACGCTCTTGAAGCAGGCCTTGAAGCCGGAACAGAAGCCGTTCAGTACGGCAGTTACCGGAATTATACAGTTATCTATCTTGGCGGTGACGTTATTACCGCTGTTGACGGAGTGGGAATCACATCTTATGCAGATTTCAACTCGCTCCTTGAAAGCAAAAAACCGGGTGACACAGTAACGCTCACTGTCCAGCGCGGCAAAGAAGTGCTTACATTACCCATAATCCTGGATGAAAAGAAATGAGACCTTTTGAAGTTGTTTCTCCCTTTGAGCCTTCCGGTGACCAGCCGGCAGCAATAGAAGCCCTTGCCCGCGGAATCCTTGCCGGTGACAAGTACCAGACCCTTAAAGGTGTCACGGGAAGCGGAAAAACTTTCACAATGGCAAAGATCATTGAGAAAGTTCAGCGCCCCACACTGATCATCAGTCACAACAAAACTCTTTCCGCCCAGCTTTACCGGGAGTTCAAGAGCTTTTTCCCGAACAATGCGGTGGAATACTTTGTCTCTTACTACGATTATTACCAGCCGGAAGCCTACGTTCCCGCCCGTGACCTTTACATAGAAAAAGACGCCAGCATCAATGAAGAGATTGACAGAATGCGTCTTTCCGCCACCTACAGCCTTATGGAACGGCGTGATGTGATTGTTGTTGCAACCGTGTCCTGCATTTACGGACTGGGAATGCCTGAACTGTACAAAGACATGCGTCTTCATCTGGAAGTGGGTCAGGATTTTGACATGACCGCTTTTGCGCTCCAGCTGGTTTCCCTTCAGTACAAACGTAACGACATGGTCCTTGACAGGGGAAATTTCCGCATCCACGGTGAACGCATAGAAGTGTACCCTGCCTACATGGAGACTGACGAAGCTTACCGCATCGATCTTGATTTTGACACAGTCGCAAAAATCTGCCGCTTCAATGTTATGACCGGGAAAGTGATTGAGCAGCTGGACGAAACAGTGATCTATCCTGCAAAGCATTTTGTCGTGCGCCCGGACATGCTGAAAACTGCAACTGACCGGATCCAGGCGGAACTGGACGAGCGTTACGAGACACTTCTGGCAGGCGGAAAACTTCTGGAAGCTGAGCGGCTTAAAACCCGGACAACCTACGATATAGAGATGCTTAAGGAAATGGGCTACTGCTCCGGCATCGAAAACTATTCCGGGCCAATTTCAGGGCGAAAATCCGGTGAGCCGCCTGCAACACTGCTCCACTATTTTCCCAAGGATTTTCTGTGCATGATAGACGAAAGCCATGTTACAGTTTCCCAGGTCGGTGCCATGTACGAAGGTGACCGCAGCCGCAAGCAGAACCTTATAGACTTCGGATTCCGGCTTCCAAGTGCTCTGGACAACCGGCCGCTTAAAGGCGCAGAGTTTGAAAGCATGATGAATCAGGTTGTATACGTTTCTGCAACTCCCCGGGAAGAAGAAAAGAAAAAAAGCACACGTATTGTGGAACAATTGATCCGTCCTACAGGACTCCTGGACCCGATTGTGGAAGTGCGTCCGACCACCGGACAGATGGAAGACATTTATGCGGAAGTCAAGGAGCGGATTGAAAACCACGAACGGTGCCTGATTCTTACACTTACAAAGAAAATGGCCGAGGATCTGACTGATTATCTTTCGGGCCTGTCCCTAAAAGTTAAATACATCCACTCAGAAGTTGACACCATCGAACGTGTGGAAATACTGAAAGGACTCCGTGCCGGCGAATTTGATGTGCTTGTGGGAATCAACCTGTTGCGCGAAGGAATTGATCTTCCGGAAGTTTCTTTCATTGCAATCCTTGATGCGGACAAGATCGGATTCCTGCGTTCCGCCACCAGTCTTATCCAGATCATAGGCCGTGCGGCACGAAACGCCTCTGGAAAGGTGGTGATGTACGCAGACAGAATGAGTGATGCCATGGCTGAATCCATTGAAGAGACACGGCACCGGCGGCAGGTTCAGGAAGCATACAATCAGGAACACGGCATTACACCGAAGACCATCTCAAAGGCCATTGAGGACATTCTGGAACGTCAGAAAGAAGATGCAAAGGAAACAGTGGAGACAGAACTTTCCGTGCTTAAGAAAAGCTGCAATCTTTTTGTTCCCTCTGAACGGAAAAAACTGCTTAAAGCGCTGGAAGCACAGATGATGGAACACGCGGAACGGCTTGAATACGAACAGGCGGCTGCAGTCCGGGATGAGATTGAGGCAATCAAAAAACAGTTTGCCACTGTCCCGTAATCTGCACCCCCGCTCCAAACAAAAAAAATCTTATCAGTCAGTCGCAGCCTTCCTTCCCGTATTTTCATAAAAAAGTTCATGCTGTACGGGAAGGGAGAAACCGGCTGTCAGATACCTACAAAGTGTGAGTCAACTTTGTCCTTGACATAAGCGATGAATTCATCAACTTTCATAACCTGCTGGGGACGTCCGTCACGGAAACGGACTGCGATCGTGCCTTCGTTCATCTCACGCTCACCGATAACCAGCATGTACGGAATCTTCTGCATCTGTGCAGTGCGGATCTTTGCGTTCATGCGGTCATTGCCGAAGTCTGCCTTAACACGGATTCCCGCGTCTGCCAGTTTGGCGCACAGATCTTCGCAGTATTTCTCAACTGTAGGAGCAACAGGAATGATTGTTGCCTGCTGATACTGAAGCCATGCGGGCAGTGCGCCAGCAAAGTTCTCAATCAGAATACCGATGAAACGCTCCAGAGAACCGAGAACGGCGCGGTGCAGCATCACAGGATGATGTTTTGCATTGTCTTCACCAACATACTCTGCATTCAGGCGTTCTGCGCTGGGCAGCTGATAGTCAACCTGGATGGTTCCGCACTGCCATGGACGTCCCAGTGCGTCAATCAGCGTGAATTCCAGTTTAGGACCATAGAATGCACCTTCACCGGGCTGGATCTCATAGTCAAGGCCGGCTTTCTTACAAGCATCGGCAAGAGCACCTTCCGCACGGTCCCAGTCTTCGTCAGTACCGACGCGTTTCTCCGGGCGTGTTGAGAACTTGACCACAATCTTGTCATCTGTAAATCCGAAATCCTTGTACATGTCCTTGAGCAGGGCACAGAATTTTGCAACTTCATCCGGGATCTGGTCTTCTGTACACATGATGTGTCCGTCATCCTGGACAAATCCGCGCACACGCATGATTCCGTGGAGAGCACCGCTTGCCTCGTTGCGTGTACATGAACCGAATTCAGCAAAACGCATAGGCAGATCCTTGTAAGAACGGAGTCTGCTCTTGAAGATCTCGATATGACCGGGACAGTTCATCGGTTTAAGGGCAAAAAGGCGTTTCTCACTCTCTGTGATGAACATGTTCTCCTGATATTTTGCCCAGTGACCGGAACGCTCCCAGAGAGTACGGGGCATGACAAATGGTGTGTTTACCTCAACATAGCCGTCTTTGCGGATTTTGTCGCGGACGTAATCCTTGATGATTGAGTAGATAAGCCATCCGTTTGGATGCCAGAAAATCTCACCGGGATTTTCGTCATCAATATGGAACAGATCCAGATCTTTGCCGATTCTGCGGTGATCGCGTTTCTCAGCTTCCGCAAGCATATTGAGGTATTCTTTAAGCTCAGCAGGTTTTTCCCAGGCTGTTCCGTAAATGCGGGTAAGCATCGGGCGTTTTACATCGCCGCGCCAGTAAGCACCGGCAACTTTCATCAGCTTGAAACTCTGAGCATTGATTTCTTTTGTGTTTGCCACATGGGGTCCGCGGCACAGATCCGTGTAACCGTCCTGAGTATATGTGGTGATTGTCGCATCATCGGGCAGGTCGTTGATCAGCTCGATTTTGTAGGGCTGGTCTGCAAACTGCTTGAGTGCTTCAGCTTTTGTGACCTCAGTGCGCACAAAATCATGATTGCCGCCTACAATACGGCGCATTTCTTTTTCGATTTCGGGCAGATCCTCGTCTTTGATGGGACGGGGCAGGTCAAAATCATAATAGAAACCGTTGTCAATTGAAGGGCCGATTGCAAACTTTGCACCGGGGAACAATTTGAGCACGGCTTCTGCCATCACGTGGGCGGTACTGTGACGAATGACCGCCAGTTTTTCTTTGTCTGACATAAAATCTTCCTTTGGCTCGCAGTTACAACCTGCGGAAGCCACTGCAATTTTATAAATTTAAGTGTGATTTTTCAAGTCGGAGGGGTACGGAAGGAAGAAAGTGGTGAACAGCCTGTCATCCTGAGCGGAATGAGCGTAGCGAATGTAGTCGAAGGATCTGCCCAAAGGAGCATAATGCTTTTGAAAGATCCTTCGGAAAAAAAGATCCTTCGACTACGCTCAGGATGACAATACTTTTTGTTCAGGATGACAATTCTTTTTGCGCAGAACGATATTGCGGGCGCACAAAGCTCTTCGACTGCGGTGACAAAGTTTATCTGCTCAAATAAGTGCGGAGAGATTTGGCAAAGCCTGATTTTGCGCCATCTGTCATGAAAATTTTTCCCAGATCACAGAGGGGTTCCTCTGAAGCCGCGGCATAGAATCTGACAAGATAGGCCTGTTCGTCAAAACATTCTGCCCTGGAAGCAAGAGGCGCAAGACCTGTCAGTTCGCTGAGCCGTGTCTGGACAGAATTCTGCAGTAAATGCTCAAGAATCTGCTGTGTCAGTGCGTTGCGGCCTTCAATCCGGTTTGTAAGCCCAAGTCCTTCAATCATCGGGATTATGAGAGAGCGCTGCCCGTCTGTCTGGGAATCGTTAAGAAGTCCGGAAGGCACAAAACTGTCCGTGTAATATTTGAGGAACTGATAGGGCACGGTCCTGTGCTGCTGCAGACTCATGAACACAATGTCGGCAATGGCATCGTCCATCAGTGTCTCCACAACTTTTGCCGAGAAATTGATCCAGTTTTCATTTAGGAAACCCTGGTCACGCCAGGAAACAAGCTCATCAAGAACAGCGAAAAAATCCTCTGCCGGAGTCCTGTCAATGTTAAGGGCCTCAAAGATTTCCGCACCTTTTTCTGCTGTCTCTGCTTTTGCGGCACGTTCTGCAAGTTCTGCGCAGAAAGCACGGTAACTGTTGGAACCGAAACGGCTTTCGTAAAGAGCGCTTGCAAGCATCAGAAGGGTGTCATCGTTACCGCCGGCAACTGCCATGGGATAATCCGAAGCGAACCTCTTATTCTTCACTTCTCTTTCAGCAAGAGCCAGAAGATCATTCATTGAGCCGGCGTCAAAAGTGTCTGCGCGCACAGCAGCCTCAAAATGACTTGCAAGAAGCGGAACTTCCGGGCCGGAAACCAGCCGGACAGACATGGGAAGCCGCTCAAGAACAGTGTCGGACACAGCGACACAGCCGGAAGCAGCGTCTCTAGCAGCGGCCTTAAGTCCCTCGCCTTTCCATGCGAAAACAAGTGTTATGCGCGGATTCTGCTGAATGTGTTTCTGAAGCGGAACCGATGTGTCAAGGTCCAGAAAAGTGTATTCAGACACTGCCGGTGAACTGCCCGCATCAGCGGAACCAGTTTCTGCACCGGACTCACTCCGGGAACCGACCGGATCAAAGGCGGAAGAAATCACGTTTTTGAGTGCATCCGAAGACTTCTGATCCAATCCGTAGAACGCGATTACTGCCGGTTTTGAATCCTCTGCTTTCTGAATCACTTTTTTTGCAATCAGGATTCCGGCCACTGCAAGAACCGCCACCACAGCCACAATAACTGCGGCCACAATCAGTTTTTTTGTATTTTTTGCTTTATCTGCTTTTCCGACAGCATTCACTGCCTTTTTTACGCTACCTGTTTTTTTCTTTGATTTGCTCATTCTTCAAATTTACCATTGATTTCTGCATTTATCAATATTTGCTTGACAAAACGGATTCTGTGTGGTATGGTTCTGCATGTACGACGCAGGGTAGAGCAGTTGGCAGCTCGTCGGGCTCATAACCCGGAGGCCGTTGGTTCAAGTCCAACCCCTGCTAAAAACCGAATCAAAGAAAGGCTTGGCGTGAGAAATCTCATGACCGGGCCTTATTTGTTTTAAACCGGATCCCTACCCTCACAGAATCTGCCATGAACTGCCACCACGCAAAATAAATCTATTCAAACCAGTTTTCCACATGGAGAGAGAATTCCTGACAGACAGGTTCAAAGTCTTTTGTGTTCCGGGTTACAAGAATCAGGTTGTTTGCCAAGGCTGTGGCGGCAATCTGGGAAAACCAGCGGGTAACCTGTGATATTGAGGTACAGGCTCCAAAATCAATCACGCTCAGCACAACAAATGTCTCTGTTGCTCCAGGCGAGAATTACTTCATCGACTATACAATCAATCCTCCGTCCGATTCCCTCGACTTGTCACGCTCGGCGGAAACGAGTGCCGTAATCTTTACGGACCAGGGACATGACGACAAAGGCCGCGGAAAAATCATGGTTACGGGAATAAAACCCGGAACAGCCCAGATCTACGCATTCACTAACCCGGGTGGAGTTTATGCCAAGTGTGCGATAACCTGTGAATGGGATTACCGTTTCAAACTGACAAAGGAAAGCAACCGTATCACAAAGATTCCTGGTCAGGGGAACAGTCTCCGGACTGATGAAACATATGAGGATGCATTCACTTTCTCTGTAACGACAAAGCCGGAGGATGCGGTCATTGAGCTGTCTCTTTCTCCCTATCCGCTTGCCCTCTCTGAATCCGAACTGAAAGGCCAGCCCGGTGTGGTTTATTCTGTATCGGAACATGCGGACGGCAGCAGGCATTACAAGATCTGGGCGCCGCAGAACCTTACGCAGGATGTTACGCTTTACATAACTGCTACGAATCCCCGGGACAATGACAGGATTTTCGGGCAGGCTCAGATCTCCGGTAGTTTCCAGTACAATAAGATCACTCCGACTCTTTCCTTCGGCAGCATGAGCGATTCCTTCGGGTACAGCCGTTTTGATGCGGCATCCGGTGCCATTTATGTGGGTGACGGAGAAGCCATTACGCTGAACGTGGGTCTGAAGGAAAAATTTGTGCCGGACAACCAGTGGAGTCTTGTGGGTGCTGATCTGAAGCTCTACGGTCAGGCCGCTTCCAGCCCGCAGATTTCGCTCAACGGAAATACTTACACAATTGCAAACAGTGTCTCCAAAAGCACTGATGCAAAAACCGTTACACTGACAAATCCCCTTGCCGTGGCAAAAAAATACTGGAACATTACGGAACTCAAGGTGCCGATTATCAATGTTCAGGCAAGTACTTACGAATACAGGAGAGGAAGACAACATAATGAAGGTGGGAGTCATTACAATGAAGAGTATACCTGGGAAGCATATCGTATCAGCACTCAGAAACAGGACGTGAACCTCTTGGATTACATTTCCTGGGATAAATTTTTTGCAAAACGACAGAGTACTTCATCGACTAACTACAAACTGAATGATTTCCTTGAGGTAGGTGCAATGTACAATGGAAAAATTTCAACACCATCAGTTTGGGATAAAAATTACAACAGTAAGAATTCTCAGTATCCGGCAATCAATTATACAAAAGTTGAAGCAGCTTTGACAGCGAATCCATATTTCATTAAGACAGAGAACGGGAAAAACCTAGAATGGGAATCGGCTTTAGGGAAAGGACGTTCAACCCCTGCTAAAACAAATGTTGAAGGAGTTTACGATTTAGGTTATTGGAGAGACGACAATTCACCATTCGAGAAAGGAGAAACCATCACTATTATGGAAATAACCAACGTGAGTGAAGTACAGGCATATGGCCTCAAGACCTTGAGGGGAAATGAGATTCCAGAGAAATACAGGTTCATTGAGAAAGAGGATTACAAGGAGATTCCCTGGTTTTATCTTTATGAACATAATTATTTCCATGATAATTGGAATGTATTTGGAATTGAAGATTGGACTGGAAAAGCACCGGAAACTGATACTGGGAACTGCACTAAAAAGGAAGCCTACAAGCCTGATTATATCGGCCGGGATCTTTACGGACTGCAGACCGGGATTCTTACCGTGACAATCAGTTACAAAGGTGTGGAACAGAAAATCCAGTTTCCTGTTTATACTTCTTGTTATGAAAATTTAAATAAGCGGGATTAAAAATAAGGGGCTGCCATTGATTTGGTAGCCCCTTTGTTGTATCAAAAGATTTTCTTCGGCTTATTTTTTTATTAAGCCCAAAGTTTCTTCTCCGCTTTCGGTAACAAATGTTACCAGCATTATGTGCGCTTTATTATTGACTATACAATATTTTGCACTTTCAGGTATGGGACCATTGTCTTCCTCAGGATTAAAATTGTAAACCATTCCCACCGCCAGAAGCTTTCCTGAAGGATCCAATACCAAACCCAAAGATTGTTTAGTACCAGCAATGAATTCCTCTGTCACCGGTTTCCAAGTCAGTTTTGCAAGATCAATTCCCTTGAGCTCTCCGTCTGCCAGAATCTGCTCCAGAGAAGACTGTGTTGTATATGTACCTGCTTTATCTTTTATTCCGTCAGGGCAGCCTGTAAGTGCCAGCACCATCGCGGCAACAACCAGCACCGCAAAAGCTTTTGTCAACTTGTTCTTCATACATTTCTCCTAATTTTCTTCCGCGTCAGCTTTTTTCTGCATCCGCGGCAATTTACATTAAAATTATAGCCCCTTTTCGTCTTTGTGTACAATCAGTTTTTTTGCAGCCGGAGAAGCGGCCGAAACTCTTTTTTTGCTTTGAACAGATCCTTCGACCAGGCTCAGGATGACATTACGGCGCGAAAGATTCTTCGCCAAAAAACTTGTTTTCAGTGCTCAGGATGACATTACGGCGCGAAAGATTCTTCGCAAAAAAAATTGTTTTCAGTGCTCCGGATGACAAGGGACAGCGATGACAGCGAGTTTCAGATCAGCGTTCCCATGGGTCGATGTGCCGCCGTTTCCTATGGCGGATTTCCTGTGTTTCAAGAATCCGCTCTGTCTCAATTATTCTCCGGGAAAAAATCCTGCCAAGCAGCTCACTTCTTTCCTCATTCTGGGGATTCTGGGCCAGAAAAAGAGGAATACTGCCTGCAATCTCATCCAGAGTGCTTAAGTCAAGTTTTTCAGTTCCGCAGACTTTCCGTATTTTCTCAAACTGGTCAGTCAGTGTTTTTCCGAAGGGCTTTGTCTCCACAGAATCAGAATCTGTTGAGACAGGATTGCGGAGTTCAAAGGCAGAATTCCTGCAGAAAAACGAAGTACCCGTATCAAAAACAGGAGCCATTCCCTGCCATTCCAAAGTATCAGGATTCCTTAAAAAACCGAAATTGTTAAGATGCCGGTCTGTGTTTGCGATAAGAAAATCCAATATGGACATCTGTGCAAAACTTTTTTTTATGGATTCCATATCTTTCATGCCTGCAGTCTCACAGGCCTTGAAAAGTCTTGCAAGAGCATTGGTATTGTTATCCGGCTTTGCTACTTTGAAAAGTGAATAAGCAGGAATCAGCTCTGAATTTTTTGTGACCATATTTTTGCATACTGAATAAAACTCAAGTCTGTTCCTCCGGTCATGTGACGCCAATGTATATTCAACATGGGGAATTCCCAGCCTGTCACAGATTCTGCTTGCAAGCACTTCGTTGAATGGTTCCTGCTGGAAGGTTTCGGATCCACCTTTGACCAGATACCGCTCTCCGTTCTCAATCATCCATTTTTTCGGGAGCCAGCCGTCAACAGATGCATCCGGAGATACAAAACTTATGCTTCCAATATCAACAGGCCCAAAATTTCCGGTAAGGATTTTTCCGATTTCCTCAGAGAAGTCATTGTCAAAGAAATTTATGTCTTTCCATTCAAGGGTTACGCTTCCTGATGTTCCGGAATTTCCAACCCAGTAATGATCACTCAGACTCAGACCGTGACATTTTGAAAGAAGTTCCTGGGATGTTCTGACATGAAGGACTTCGAGAGTTTCCCTCAGATATTTTCTGCTTGCCGGTATTGCTCTGTTTGCCCACCATGATCTTAAAGCAGAGAGAGGTTTCTCAGAATAAGAATCAAGGATTCCTACGGGAACATGGGATTCTGAAAAAACCTCGTTAATTCCGGTAATGAAAAAATCTTCATCAACCTCAAACGAAAGAACAGGTATGTTTTTATGATACAGGATTTCTTCCATTTTCCTCTTTTCCTCTCCGTCTTATTGTACACAGTTTTTCCGTCAGTGCACAACATCCGGGCATTCTTGAAGCGCCCATAACCTAAAGATCCGATTCAAGCTGTGAAAGCACGCAGAGGCAGTTTGAATAGTTTATGCGCCAGTTCTCACGTCTGCAGACACTGTACATGTAGTCCACAAGCTGTGAGATAGGAATGATTGCTTATCTGGCAATTAAAAATGACTGTTTTGTCTGGACAAATGATAATCATTTTAAACTTATTCAAGCGCTAAAACCTGAACTGAAATTGCTTTAGCAGATAGTATTATCCCGGAGTTACAGACAGCGAAAATAACTGCAGTTTAAGGGAAATTGATTCCTATGTGTTCAGCAGCTGCGGAAAACTTGCATCCGTAGAAATCCCTGAATCTGTGAAAACAATCGGTTACGGAGCTTTTGAAAACTGTGTCAACCTTGCCACGGTAACACTCTATTATGGTCTTACAACAATCGAGGAAAAAGCTTTCTCCGGCTGCATAAAACTGACAGAAATCAGTGTTCCAGTCACTGTGACTGTCATCGGAAACTGCGCTTTCTCCGGTATAATCACAGTTTATTACAGCGGTTCCGCAACCGGTTCTCCCTGGGGCGCCGGTTCAGTTGATAGCGAATAATAATCTCACTTTATAAATCCCGGTCAGAACTGACTGGCCTGGTTGGAAAAACAGTGTCGGCCCCGCAGTTTCCGGGACTGACACTGTCCGCTCATCCGATGCCGGTGTTTACTCACCCCAGAACAGATCGTTCAAGGTGACGTCCAGCGCCCTGCAGATTGCAATGCACAGGTTTATCGTGGGATTGTAATCGCCGTTTTCAATCGCATTTATTGTCTGACGGGAAACATCCACTTTTTTGGCCAGCTCATCCTGAGACATATCTTTTAACGCTCTGGCCGCTTTAAGTTTCAGGTTTTTCATTATTCCTCGCTGTCCGGTTTTGCCGTGAACTTTCTGATCACTGCAGTAATTATACAGATGAAATAGCAGAGTGTAAAAGTTGAAGCCATG
Organism: Treponemataceae bacterium; assembly: GCA_045599005.1. Lineage (GTDB taxonomy): Bacteria > Spirochaetota > Spirochaetia > Treponematales > Treponemataceae > Treponema_I. Next base: position 124,503 of record JAZRVF010000020.1, on the reverse strand, counting down.
ATCAGGTTCTCGATTCCATGAGTTTTCCGGTAAGCGGTGATAAACCTGAAGTCTATGGCGGCAACTGCCACTGTAAAGATTATGACTGCATTTTTTGCCGACATGAATTTTCCCGCGGTAAAGTTCCCTTTGATGATCTCTCTTTCAAAAGCGCAGGTAACTGCCAGTGCGATTGCAACCGGAAACAGTATTTCTGTGTGAAAAGATGGCTTGAGATAATAAATCCCCAGAAAACTGATTAAATTGAAGCAGATCAGAAGAAAAAATCCCATTGTGTAGGATCTGAGCATTTCAAGAATCTGACGTTCATCCGCGCCTTCTGTCTTTGTCTTTTTCTCAAACACAAAAAGCCCCACAGCAGCAGCTGCAAGAACTGCGACCAATACAATAAAAAACCTGATATCTGACATATCCTTCTCCTTTAAAGCCCCCGCGGCAAGCGCGAGCCATGGATGACGAGAATCACTGCGGAAAACAGTTTCCGCTGAAGACAGTCTGAATGTAATACACAGATAGCAAAATGTCAAGTATATACGACAAAAAGTCATAAACCGGTCTCGTATCAGGTTCTGCATCTGACCGGAAAAGAATGATCCGCTTTATCGCATGTGGTTGATCATACTGGCCTGATAGGCAGCGCCAAAACCGTTGTCAATGTTCACCACACTTACACCGCTGGCACAGCTGTTCAGCATTGAAAGCAGCGCTGAAAGTCCGCCGAAACTTGCGCCGTAACCCACACTGGTAGGAACTGCAATAACCGGGCAGTCAACAAGCCCGCCCACAACACTTGCAAGAGCACCTTCCATGCCAGCCACAGCAATCACAACCCGGGCTGTCATCAGAACGTCAAGATTAGAGAGCAGACGGTGAAGTCCCGCAACTCCCGCATCATAGACACGCACAACCTCATTGCCAAAAGCCTCACAGGTTTTCGCCGCTTCTTCCGCCGCATACAGGTCGCTTGTTCCCCCGGTCACAACTGCAATTTTCCCCAGCCCGTCAGGCACGGGAATTTTCCCGCAGATACCGATGCGACTCAGCTCATCGTAGGAAAAATCATCCCCAAAGTTTTTCTTCATCAGATCCGCTGCCTCAGGCTTCATTCTTGTGATTAAAACTGTTTTCTGCCCCGCATTTCTGGCAGAATCCGTTATCTTTAAAATCTGTTCAGGAGTTTTTCCGGCGCCGTAGATCACCTCAGCAATTCCCTGCCGGATCGCCCTATGATGGTCAACCTTTGCAAAACCTAAATCCTCAAAAGGAGCGGCTTTCATCTTAAGGACAATCTCATCTTCTGAAATTTTCCCTTCCTTATAATCCTTCAGTAACGCCAGAAGTTCTGTCTTGTTCATTTTCTGCTCCCTGTAACATCCTGTTACATAAAACTCTTTATAGTGTGATCCTCGTTAAATTCAATGATTCTGTCAGAAAGCTGATTCAGAAGCACCTCATCATGAGTGGCAATGATCAGTGTTTTTCCTGCAGCCTTCAATGCAAGCAGAATCTGCAGAAGTTTTTCCCGTGATTTTCTGTCCAGACCGTTCATCGGTTCATCAAGGACAAGCACATCAGGATTCATAGAAAGCACACAGGCCAGAGCAGTCTTCTTCTTCTCTCCGCCGCTTAAGTGATAGGGTGCCCGGTTTTCCAGATGCCCGATTCCGAAAAGTTCCATAACATCGGAAGTCCTTTTCTGCACTTCCTCTTCAGGCAGACCCATCTGCCGCGGACCGAAGGCAATCTCCTCAGCAACACTGCCGCAGAAAAGCTGATTTTCCGGATTCTGAAAGACATACCCGATTTTCTGATGGAATTCTTTCGCAAAAAGTTCCTTTTTCATTGTTTTATGTGAGATCTCTCTGTCTTCAAAATAAAAAGTGCCGGAAGAAGGAAAAATCAGTCCGTTAAGCAGTTTGATCAGAGTGGTTTTTCCAGAGCCGTTATCGCCTTCAAAGCCGACACATTCACCTCTGTTTATCTCCAGCGAAACATCTTTCAGCGCGACAGAATCTTCGTAACTGTAGGAAATGTTCTCAAGTCTGATGTAAGCCATATTTTCTCCGGTTAAATTAAAGGCTGAATGTGAAGTTTCTGTGCAACTGCAAATTCTGGAAGTTCTTTCGGAATTGTAAACTCTCCAGTATTTATTCCACATTCAGCATATTATAAAAAGTCCAAGATAGAGAACCAGTATCAGAAGCGGTAAAAAATCCGTCCCGCGGATCCTGGTTTCTGAGAATCTGTAGGATCCGTCAAAAAGTCTGCATTCCATAGCTTCCTGGGTTTCTTTTGTTATCTCGATTGACTTAAGGAATACAGAGCCAAGGATTCCTGAAAAACTGCCCTGTTTGTTCATATTTCTGCCCACACTTCTTAATTTAAGCGCGGAAAGCATTTCATAGGCACAGTTTCCAAGAATCAGGATGTAATGAATTGTCAGGTCCAGGATGAAAATAATAAACTCCGGGATTTTTACAAAGCGCAATGCTCCTGTGATCTTGTTCCAGGGCGTGATCTGTGCATAAAGGGAGACAATCCCCGTTGATAGAAAAACTTTTCCCGTGATTGTAATGATTGAATCTGATTTATACAGCAGGAAAGCGGGCAGCATTATAAGGGCTGTAAAGAAAGCGGCAGAAACTGCTGTTCCCAGAGTCCGTTTAAGAACATCAATCTTTGAGGAACTCAGGTACAGAAGAAAACCTGCCGCAACAGCACCGCAGAAAACAGGATTCCGGGAAAGAGAGGTCAGGACAATGATTCCGATAACAAGCAGTGTCCTGAATCCTGCCCTCACCTGACTCAGCTTTTCGTTTTTCTCCACGTGGAAATGCCTGAAAAGTTTCAGTATGCCGAGCAGAGTCCTGGAAAGAAATCCCTCTCTGTCCTTTCTTGGAGAATAACTGTTCTGTGTCATCATCCATTCAGGAATCAGAATCTCTGTTTTCTGTGTCATAAAAATCAGTTCTTTTCAGGAGCCTTTTTCAGACTGCTGACCAGACGGAACAGAATCACAAGAATTGCAATTCCGATCAATGCAGAAAGAATGTAGGCCGGAACATCGGGCACACCGTTCATGCTGTAATCCGGAATCAGAGCTTCCAGAGCCCAGCCGTTCTCAAGTCCGGCGGGAGTATAGCCAAGTGCGATCCCATTGCTTTCAACCTCGGAAATCTCTTCCGCGCCCCATTCACCCCATGCGGTTCCTTCCGCAATGAGACCCAGCGGAACAGCTGCAACCAGCACCGCAAGAAGAATGGCAACAGGCAGCAGTTCTTTTTTACCGGCTCTGTTTCCGCTTCCGGCACTTACCAATGAGGGAGACAGTTTCAGGATAAAGGCAAGGATAGCGACTGTGAAAATCACTTCTGCCAGTCCGAAAATTGTAAGATGACCGATCATCATCGCAGGAATGGCGATATTGAGTCCGTAGGGACAGTACAGTGCCTGACCGGCTGCGTCATGAAACAGATAGGGCTGGATGCCGAATTCAATGGCGGCCAGGAATGCGGCAAGATTGATTCCAGCGTAGGCACCCACACCGGCACCGATCAGTCTGTGGGAAAGAGCCGGTTCTTTGCCCTTTGACAGAGCCTTTGTGATAAGCCGGAAAAGGAAGTAACCGATGTAAGGCATTGCGAATGCCATGTTGAAACAGTTTGCACCGAAAGAAAGGATTCCTCCGTCGCCGAACAGAAGGGCCTGGATAAGCAGCGCCACCGACACTGCAAGACAGGCCGCATCCGGGCCCAAGACAGTGGCTATCAGTGTGCCGCCCACAGCGTGACCGGTTGTTCCGCCTGGAAGGGGAACGTTGAACATCATTCCGATGAATGAAAATGCAGCGCCGACACCGATCATTGCGATCTTCTCTTTCGGCAGTTCTTTTTTCACGTTTTTCACAGCGTGAATCCATACTGGAACCATTGCGCCTGTCAGGACAGCGCAGGTTACCGGGGACAGATAGTTTTCTGGAATGTGCATAAGACATTACTCCATAAAAAAAGGTATATCCCCATTCTGCTGAACGGTAATATACCTTCCTGATATATAATTCCTTGGAAAATGAATCCCGGAGTGAATCTCAGCTTCCGGGAATGATAAACTGATTTTTCAGCCGGCAGTTCTGGACCTGATCTCATCAATCGCAGCTTGGATAAGACTGTCAATCTGATAGGACGGAACTCCGACCACAGTGTTCTTACAGTGATAGATCGGTATCAATATTCTGTCTGCCTTACTCTGACCGACTGCCACTGCCATTTTTGGCGTGATCTCACCGAACATGGAGTCTGCAATGACAATTCCGATGGGGCCCACAATAAAGTCAGCGTCTCTTGAGCACACAACAACCGCATTCTCACCGGTAGCCGCATGATCCGCACCAGCCTTCAGCATGGCAGAGGTTGCCGTAGTGTTTGTACCAACCGCAGTAATCTCTGCTTCCGGAAAAGTTTTCTTCAGGGCAGCAACAGTTGTCTTACCGATTCCACCACCCTGAGCATCAATAACCAAAATATTCATCTGTAAACCTTCAACTTCCGTTGAAACAGATATCTTCTGATATCCTGTTTTATGCATTGATTATAGAAGAACACGATGATTTCTGAAAGTGCTAATTTTTCAGCCGGAAGGATTTTTTTGTACCGGGAAGAAACACAGTATGGCATTTCCCAAGCAATCAGATAATTTCTGTGCTTTACACATTTTTATGGATTTTTAAGTTCAATTTTACACATTTTTTGATTTTTTCATCCCTGATTGTGGCATTACGCAAACCGAGCATTGTGCGCCCGGCATTCATCATCGCGCAGTGGGCATTGAGCGCCACGCACAAACCGCGCCACGCACATTACGGCTTTCTCAAAGTGTGTCCAGAAAATCCGCAAGTTTCTGCTGCTGCGGTTTTGAGAGTCTGTTCCATCTTTTTAAGACGGCGGTCTGTTCATCTGTTATTTTTTCTGAAAAACGGTCACAGTCCTGAAAAAACTGCGAAAGGGTCATTCCAAATGCATCACAGATACGCTCCAGGGAAGGAATCGAAGGTATCAGTTTTTTCCTGTACCAAGAAGAAATTGTCGATTGCGGCAAACCGGATCTTTCCGCCAGTTCATATTCACTCCAGCCATTTTCCAGCCGCATTTTACTGATTTTTTGAAGAATATCCATAGGGCAAACAATACGATTACTCGTTATTTATACTTCAATTTTTCGTTGCATTTTAATAGGACTTGTCGTATTATTTTAAACGACATTTTATTGTTTCTGCGTAGCAAATTTCACATTAATCTCAGGAGTTTAAAAATGAAAAAAACGAGAGTTTTCTTAGCTTTGTGCCTGTATCTTAGTGCATTAACACTTTTTACAGCCTGTTCCGATATGTTCGGCAGAAAAAACGGGGGCAGTACCGGAGGTGGAAATAATCAGCCTTTCTTTATAGGCAAATGGCACTCTAATGATTTTCAGGAATTGGTGGGAATTACTTCGAATTGGAAACTTATTTACAAAAGGGCATACGAAACCTGTGAACTGAGGATTGATGGAACTTATGAAAACTTAAGAATTCGTGAGGATGAAAGATATGCAGGTTGGAGAGGAACCGCAGTCCAAGTAAATGATACAACGCTCAAATGTTATCATAATGTATACAAGTCTTATGATGACGATGACTTCACTTCCTACAGTGGGGATGAGACAATTTCATTTGAAAAAATCGATAATGATCATTTCATCATGTTGTACGAGAATGGCAAAAGATCTCCAAGAATGTATGAGCGCGAAGGTGCCTCTTTTGATGTAAATGTTTCTAGCATTGCAGGTGTTTACGAAGGAGAAGACGGAGAGATTACGTTAAAAAGTGACGGTTCATTTGAAGGAGTAATTGAAGGTGACGATTTTTCAGGCACTTTAATATTCAATAAAAACAAAATAACAGTAGACATTCCTTTAGCTCCAAGAAACGGCTTCGGAATGTATGCTTCTGATGTACTCTTTGTCGAAGGTTATAAATTCGTTAAGAAGACACACTGAAAGGGTTCGCAATTCGGCTCACAGAAACTGACGGAACGAGACAATAAAATGAAAAAAACCGAGGAGATATTATCATGAAAAAAACAGCAATTTTTTTTGCGGTTCTTCTGATTGTTGCAGGATTAACATCATGTGCAACAACTACAGTAAAGCTGGCGCATTACTCGACACAGCAGACAGAAATCAAAACAACAAAGTTGTCAATTAATGCGGAATTCAACCGAGAAGATTTCGATTTTATTGGAAAAGTTACAGGAGAATCTGATTATGTTTATTTTGACAATATAAACGGTACTTTTGTCGGCGATTCCTTATGTTATGGTTTGATTCCCTCATCATCGGACCGGAATAGCGAAGGCAACTATCTTTTAGTAACAGATGCATTTGAAATCGCAAAATTGAATGCCTACTATAATTTAATTCAAAATGCATATGAACTTGGTGCAGATTCCGTACTCGAACCCATAATGAGCGTAGAAACAGCCTACGACAATGCAATCACCAAATACAAGGTTTCTGTCGTATCACAGGCTATCAAAATCAAAATCGATTAATCGAGGGTATATTATGAAGAAACTGATCTCTTGTATAACATTAGTTTTTCTCTGTTTTAGTTTATATGCTGCGGGCTTCATGTCAAATTTGTATTTGGGTCCGATTACTGGAGTCGATACAGGAATCTGTTGGGGTAGTGGAAAACTGAATCAGGCTGCTGGTTTGTCACTTTCATATTTCAGGATAGAAGAATACGATCCGGATTATAATTACCCCTACGGTGGTGCCTTGGTAGACAGAACTTATGTTCCTGTCGGTCCTTTCTATCAGATTGACGGAACAATTCCTTTTTATACAGGGAAACACAGCATCGGTTGGAATTTTGGGGCTTCTGCCTTTTTAGGCGTGGATTTTCCTGTTAATTTCGATGGATCTCCCGTCTTAGGTTTGGGTTTGTCCGGTATCACCGGTCTGAAATTCAGCATAAACAACACACATAATATATTGTTAGGTTATAAAGGAACATTTGAGGTTGTTACTAGTCATGGGGTAAAATTTTCGAATTCAATTTGTTTAAGTTACTCATACAAATACCATTATCCCACTACCAATACTCCGTCAAGCAACAGCCCATCCATTGATACTGCTTCCACCATTATTACACCCACTACTGTTTATCCATTTTACCCTGTAATCTACTTCTGATAAAAAAACTCCGTCAGTCCCAAAAACTGACGGAGTCCCTATTTCAATTCTCAAACAGAAATTCCCATTTTTGCCCGCAGCCCGAACTGATTATCCCAATTCCACAAACCGGGCATTGTGCGCCCTGCACACCTCGTCCATCGCCTATTACGCACATTGCGCACATCAGTTCACTTCGTACAGAAAGCGTTTTATCTTCTGGGTGGCGGTCTTCTCGAATTCGCTGATAAAATCAATTTCCTCAATGCGGCTGGAACGGCCTACCCTTTCGTTTATGTAGGTCTTGATCTGTTTCTGCAGTTCCTCACGCCGTGTGTGGACATTGTCCCGCAGTTTCACAATGGCCCTAAGCCCTTTTCTGCCCATCACCACAAGGGATTCCATGATATCATTGTTCTGGTTAAGGACAAATTCAATGTCTTCAGGATAAATGTTCTCACCGCTGGGCCCCAGAATCATGTTTTTGTTTCTTCCCTTAAGGCTGAGCCGAACAATTCCCTTACTTTCAGAGAAGCAGCCAAGATCGCCTGTCTTGAAGTAACCTTCTCCGCAGCTGTCTTCGCTAGTTGTGAAAGCCTCTTTTGTCCTTTCCTCGTCCTTGTAGTAACCGGCCATAACGTTGTCGCCCTTTACAACAACTTCACCGATTCCCTCTGCGTTAGGATTCAGAATCTTCATGTCAACACCGGGCAGAGTCAGTCCGATTGTGCCGCAGACTGTCTGACTAGGATTTGAGACAGAAATGAGCGGCGATGTTTCAGTAAGACCGTAACCGATCGCATAAGGAAACTTCGCTTCTTTGAGAAAGCGCTCCACAACCGGGTCCAGTCTTGCACCACCGATACCGAAAAACTTGAATCTTCCGCCCATTGTCTTCATCAGCTTTTTCCCCGCAATCAGATGCAGGATTTTTCTGAAGACAGGAACACGGTAAAGTGCCTTCACAAACCCGTTCTTCTCAAACTGAGGTTTGATTGCATTCTTGTAGATTTTTTCCATCACCAGAGGAACAGACATTCCCGCTGTAGGGCGCACATTGGAGAAAGCCTTGAGCAGAGCCGGAACTGCCGGCGGTTTTGCAAGGTAATAAATACATGCGCCATAGGAAAGAATGTAGGTGAATCCGGCGGTAAACTCATAGACATGACTCAGAGGCAGGAATGAAAGAGTCACATCCTGTTCTGTAATCGGGAAAATTGTCTGGGCCTGGAGAACATTTGAGATCAGGTTTTTGTGGGTCAGCACAACACCCTTTGAACGTCCTGTTGTGCCCGAAGTGTATATAATGGAAGCAATATCCTCTTCCGCTGCATAAGCCGCAGGAATCTCAAGATTTTTTGCTGATTCAAGAGTAATCTCTTTGTTTCCCTTGATCACTGAAAAATCTGAGATATTGATTATCAGTTCAGGCAGATTTTCAGGGCATTTCTCAAAGCGGGAAAGCAGACCTTCTTCCACAATAAGTGCTTTTACTTCCGCATGACTGAAAATCGCTGTCAGCTCGCTGGCAGAAAAATCAGGAAGAAGAGGCACCGCCGTAAAACCGTGATTCACGCAGGCAAAATATGATGCGCCCCAGTTCGGGCAGCCCACGGACCAGACCGCAATCTTGTCGCCTTTTTCAAGTCCCAGTGCTGTAAGCATTTTCGCAACATTGTTCTGAAGTTCATCAAGCTGTCTGTATGTAAGGACTTTTTCCATGTCCAGGGCAAATCCCACTGCATTGTTGTCCGCAAACTTTGATACTGTCAGGTTCCAGAATTCGGGGAAGGTTTTTGACTGCAAGTCTTTTTCTGTGAGCATTGAACACCTCTTCAAATAAATTGACAAATTTGCAATTTTTGTCACACTGAAATTATATTAAATCCTTTTCCCATTTAAAGCAATCGTTTTTTTTCGGATTCCTGCCCCGCCCCAAAGCGTCACACCGTTCGGTCATCCAAACGCAACACCGATCTGTCACCCTGAGTGAAGTCGAAGGGTCTCCAAAAGCGTAATATCCCTTTGGGCGAATGTTTCGACTTCATTCGCTGTGCTCATTCGCAAACACCACTGTCATCCTGACACACCCCGCGCTGTCATCCTGAGCGAAGTCGAAGGATCTTTCCAAACTCGAAATTTTTCTACTATTCCACTTTTTTTCTTCATGCTAGGATTGACTCATGAAACCAGAAACCGCACAGGAATTACTCAAGAAATACGTATCAGGAGAAACTTTGCTCCGCCACTGCAGGACAGTCGGCATTGCAATGAGGTACTTTGCAGAAAAATACGGAGAAGATCCGGATTACTGGGAAAGCGTGGGCATTCTTCACGATATTGACTACGAACAGCACCCGGAAGCCCACTGTACTGCCTGCACAGATATTTTTGCCGCAGAAAAAGTGGATTATCCAGAAATTGATGATCAGCTGGTCCACGCAGTGCAGAGCCACGGATGGACAATCTGCAGCGATGTTGAACCGGTGCACAGGATGGAAAAAGTCCTTTTCACAGTTGATGAACTTACAGGACTGATTTTTGCCTGCGCCATGGCCCGTCCCTCAAGATCCGTCTGCGACATGGAACTTAAGTCAGTCACAAAAAAATTCAAGACACTGAATTTTGCCGCAAACTGCAACCGCGAGATCATTGCCAAAGGTGCCGGACTTATGGGCGTGGAACTGAACGAAGTGATCCAGGACTGCATTCTTGCCATGCGGACAAAACACGAAGAGATCGGCTGCTGACCCGCAACCGTCATTCTGAGCTTTAAGTTGGTTATGTCATTCTGAGCTTAAAACAGATTTTGTCATTCTGATTTTAAAGCTGGTTATGTCATTCGGAGCTTTAAGTTGCTGATGTCATTCTGAGTTAAAAGTTGGTTATGTCATTCTGAGCTTAAAACAGATTTTGTCATTCTGAGTTAAAAGTGGGTTATGTCATTCTGAGCGCAGTCGAAGAATCTATAATCACTTTCTCGTAAGTAACTGATTATGTCAAAACATGTGAAGGAAGAAAGCCGCTGACAAAAACACCAGCAAGGCGGAATGATAATGAATGTCTGCGATAAAATCCCGGAATTAACATACACAAGGAGACCCTGATGAAAAAAAATCCCGTAAAGAACATTGTTCTGTTCTGTCTTTTCTGCCTGATTCTCTCACTCGGCGCAGGTTTCACCCTTTTTGTCATTGATGCCGGTGTGTCCGGCTGGATCGCCCTGGTAATACTGATGGGCCTCTTCGTCTTCTGCAGATTCTCCCGCTTCTGGGAAAAAATCCTTTCCGGAAAACTTGGCTGGTTCAAGAAACTCTGGCTCTTTGTCCTGATCATCCTTGCCCTTGATGTGAACTGCCGCCTTTCCCGCCCGGACAGAAACGTGTCTTACATGGGCACACTTGTCAGGGAATTCATCCGTGAGGCAAGAAATCTTCCCATGATGCAGGGAGACGGAATGCTTTCCGCCGGCGCTGCCCTTTCTGCAAAAGGTTCGGAGTGGAAGGCACCGAAAGGTTACACAAACACAAAGATTGATTGCGGAGTGCCGATTGAGCTGCTCAGAAAAGAAGATTCATCATCAGAGAAACTGATTTTCCAGATCCACGGCGGCGCCTACGTCATCGGAATGATGGATTCCTACAGAAACCAGGCGGTGACACTTTCTAAACTTGCTGACGGTGCCGCAGTGATCAACATTGATTACCGTATCGCCCCTGAGTACGTTTACCCCGCTGCCCTTGAAGACGGCATGGCGGCATGGAACTGGATTCTTGAGAACGGATGGAAAGCTTCTGACGTAACAATGATCGGGGACAGTGCCGGCGGAAATCTTGTGCTTGCACTCTGTCTTAAACTGCGGGATCAGGGACGGGAACTGCCGGAGAAGATAATCTGCCTGTCCCCCTGGGGAGATCTTGCAGGAACGGGAGAAACCCACCGCTCAAACCTGTACAAGGATCCCATGTTCGGCATTGCCCGCCACAGCTTCAGGGAAGCAGACAAAGCCCAGCCTGTGGCAGCCGCGCCAGTTTCCGAAAAAACTGAATCCGGCACCGCTGAGAGAAAATCAATGACATCACTTTACGCAGGCGATGCGGACCTTTTTGATCCCTATCTTTCACCTGTTTTCGGTGATTACAGAGATTTTCCGCCAATGCTGATACAGGTCGGAACATGGGAAGTGCTCCTCAGTGACAGCCGCACAATCTGCCAGAAAGCCCTGTCAAAAGGTGTGGATGCCACACTGCAGGAATATGAGGGAATGTACCACGTTTTCCAGCAGGTCGGAAACCTGATTCCCGAAAGCAGAGAAGCCTGGAAAGAGATCGGTCTCTTTCTGAAACGCTGATCCTGAGAACTCAGTTCTGTCTGAAGTCTGCAGAACCCCCAGGAACTGCAGCTACGGAACCGGGAATGACTGACCCGAAATAATTCACCCGGAACCGAAACTCTTTCCACTTTTCCTCAGTCAGTTGAAGACGTAAACTAACCTTGTAAAGACCGAAGCTTCAGTTTTTATAACCCCTTGAATATGCCGAGTCCGGAACCCTGTTCACTCACCACGCTTCCGGACTTGACACCCTGCGTTTCTGCAGCGGGCACTGTTCACCGGATTGAAGACAGAAGCAGCGCGAATCCGCTTAAATGCGCATCCCGGCTCCTCTGCAGTCATGCACTGCGGTTCTGTACCTGAGGATGCGCTCAGGCGGAGTACTTTATCATGGAGGAATAATGAATACAAAAACGAATGCAGTTCTCGCACTGCTCCTCGGGCTGGGGCTTGTCTCCGGCGTCACAGGCTGCTCATCAGTTCCGGAAAAAGACATGGGCCCGGCACAGACCCAGACAGGCGGAAAAATCATTGAAAGCTACATCCGCACATGGCCGATCGGATCAACAGTAGAGGAACAGCGGGCAGGAAACAGACACTGGACAGCAGACGACATCAAAGGCGATCTGCTTACACAGCTGATCATCTCTTTTGCCCGCGTGGACGGAACAACAGCAGAGATTTCATTCCCTGACGTTGAATCAGAGATCACTCCCTTCCCTAATCTTTGGGAAGAAGTCGCGGCAGTCCAGAAAAAATTCCCATCCCTCAAAATGGTTGTCTCAATCGGTGGCTGGGGTGCAGACGGATTCAGCCAGGTTTCTGCAGAGGACGGACGCAGAGCCAGATTCGTGGCAAACATTGTGGATCTTGTCCGTGGAAAAAATCTTGACGGAATCGACATTGACTGGGAATATCCCGTGGGACCGGACTGGGGACAGGAGATAACCTCAAGTCCCGCTGACGCTGACAACTTCATCAGACTTCTGTCAGACATCCGGAGCGCATTCAACACACTTTCCGCTGAGACAGGAAAAACTTACTCCATTTCCTGCGCTGTTCCAGCCTCAACCTGGTATCCCCAGAAAATCGATGTTGCGGCAGTGTCAGAAATTGTGGACGTGCTCAAACTCATGACATACGACTACTACGGTTCCTGGAGCGCAACCACAGGCCATCACTCCAACATTTTCGTAAATCCTGCGGATCCGGCATGGGGCGGCTGGTCAACGGCCCAGACTGTAGACATGTATCTTGCCGCCGGCGTTCCTGCGGAAAAAATGGTTGTAGGTGTCGCATTCTATGGATGTGCATGGAAGGGAGTTTCTGCAGGTGACACACATGGACTTTTCCAGCCCTTTGCAAGTGGCGCCTATCCTGACGGAGTCTCCTGGCCTCTGGCAAAACAGCTGCTTGAAAGCGGTGAATACACACGCTATTGGGATGAGACTGCCCAGACTGCATGGCTTTATAACGGAGACACTTTCGTAAGCTACACTGATGCTGAAGAGATCGCAGTGATCAGAAACTACGTTGAGGAAAAAGGCCTTGCAGGTTACATGATCTGGGAATATGGCCACGATCCTGACGGTGAACTTCTTGAACTTCTTTCCAGATAAAACAGTTTCTCCAACCGGTTTTATCTGATTGAATCTCTGACAGTACATCCTGGTGGACTGACTGTCCGGCTGTCTGATTTTCCTGGTCAGACAGCCTTTTTTTTTCAGTTGCGCACTGACTGGCAGTGTTTTTATGATTGAATTACCAGCCAACTCTTTATAAAAATGCGCGAAGGAAGGCGCGGCTGCCGAAGATTTACAGTCAGTTGGTCATTTTTTCAAACATTTTGTCAGAAAACCTTACTATTTATTCACTTTAAAGCGATTTTTTGTCCTATGTTTTTTTTTTAACATATGGTATCATAAATCTGTATGTCTGAATTGGCTTCAAAACTTGTGGACACATCAAAAATCCGCAAGGCAGTACAGTCTCACATTCCACTCTCAATCACCACATACACTCTTCCCCACGAAATGAGTGAGTATATGGCTCAGGTTCTTACGGAATTTCTGCGGGAACTCAATCAGGAGCACATGACTGAGTACTGTGTCTACTGTCTTAATGAGCTGATCACAAACGCAAAGAAAGCAAACACAAAGCGTGTATATTTTGCCGCCAAACATCTGGACATACACAACAAGAACGATTACGACGAAGGACTCAAGACCTTCAAAGCCGATACTCTTGAAAACATCCGCTATTATCTTTCAATGCAGAAAGATGCGGGTTACTACATAAAATTCATCATGCAGAATTCGGCGGACAAACTGAAGCTTGAAGTCCGCAACAACGCAGAACTTACAGTTTTTGAATACAAGCGCATTCACGACAAGGTTGTCCGTGCCAACGAATATACTTCCATGGATCAGGCATTTGAGGAAATCATCGATGACTCAGAAGGAGCCGGTCTCGGACTGATCATCATGATTCTGATGCTCAGAAAAATCGGACTCACAGATGACAATTATCAGGTTCTGTGCGAAAACGGTGAGACAATCTGCCGGCTTGTTCTTCCTTTCAGCAAAAACACTGTGCAGACTTATTCAGATCTGGCGGAACAGATTCTGCCAATGATTGAGGAAGTTCCTCCTTTTCCGGAAAACATTTCCACAATTAATGCGATGCTCAACAATCCTGACGTAAAGCTGTCAGAAATTGCGGCGCAGATCAGCAATGATGTCTCTCTGACCGCAGACCTGCTCAAACTGGTAAACTCCGCCGCTTTTTCCCTGCAGAAACAGTGCACAAGCATTGCAGAATCTGTAAAACTTGTAGGGCTGCGTGGCATCCGCAACCTGCTTTATTCAGTGGGGACAATTTCCAGCCTTGGCGGAAATGAGGAAGATGCAAAAGTTCTTTGGGCACATTCGGCAAAAGTGGCTTTCTACGCCTACAACCTGAGCCGGAACTTCTTCCCCTTCAAGCGGGAAGTCATTGAAGACTCATACGTCTGCGGTCTTCTTCATGACATGGGAAAAATCATCTTCCAGACTGCCCATCCGAACATGCTGGAACATTTTCAGCGTATATGCAGGGAAAAATCTACTGACAAACTGTTTTTCGAGAAAATCTCAGCCGGCATGAACCACAGCGAGATCGGTGCACGGATTGCGGAAAAATGGTCCTTCCCGGAAGTGATCACAAGCACAATCCGCTACCATCACGATCCTATGGAAGCACCCCAGAAGTTCCGCAACACTGCAAGCATCGTATACCTTGCTGACATGCTCTGCCATTACCAGGACGGAGAAGTTGAGTTCTATCAGTTTGACCCGATGATTCTGGCAGCCTTCAATATCAGGAACGAAGAACACCTTAAAGTTCTTGCCGCAAAACTGAGCAAAAGTTATTCAAAAGGTCACTGAATCACAAGCCTGTCACCGGGTAAGTGATGCGATCCAGTTTTCCATCAGGATTCCGAAAGCAACACCCACATTCAAAGACGCCTTCATTCCGTACATAGGGATTGAGACACAGCCGCAGTTTGCCCGCGCCAGTGCTTCAGGACTTACACCCAGTTCTTCAGAACCAAGGATCACAACGCCGGTTTTCGGAAACTTAAAATCCCGGATGTCGGTTCCGCCGGTCTCCAGAACAAAAACATTTTCCTCTTCCGGTATCTGGTCAAGACTGATGCGGCTTACGGAAAGCACTTCGTTGCAGCCCATCGCAGACCGGATCGCCCGGGGATGTTTCTCATCGGTGCAGAAAGGTGACAGATAGAGCTGTTCCGCCCCGAAAGCTTCTGCAGTGCGCATTATAGAACCAAGATTGAAGGGCGAACGTATGTCTTCGGCATAGACTTTCACACCTTTGAAAAAGGGTCTGTTCTCCACCTGCCCCGCTGTCTCAGTCTGAGAATGTGGAGCGATCACCAGATCCCATTCCGCAGGAAAAGTCCCGATAATCGCAAGAAGATGATTCCGGGCACAGTTGCACAGTCTGCGCTCATCAAAGACCGGGGAATCAAGAAGAGCCTGAAGTTCAGCACGTGCATTCTCTGGAAGCAGCGGATCTTTCATGACTACAGCCGCCAGTTTTCTGGTGTATTCAGCACGGGCCATGGATCCGAAACTGTATTCGTTTCCAGGCTCAGCGATGCCTGCAATATCACGTTCCAGAGCGCCGAAAGTCAGAGCAAGTTTGCGGCGCCGCTGTCCGCCTTCCAGCTGCCACAGTTTATCAGGAGTAATCACGTCAGAAAGCCTTTTTGATCAGATCGAAAAGATCGTCTGTGGTTGTTGAATAGGGCATTGCATTTATCAGTTCCAGGTCGCCCGCATCTTCTGCCGCAAGAGCAAGCTGTTCCATTGATACAGAAAGTTCCTTCAGGCGGGCCGGAAGATTTGCCATTGCGATTCTGTTGCGGACATTCTCCGCAAAGGCAGATGCCGCTGCCTCGTCACTGGTGGTTTCTGTTGCGACACGGAAAATTCTTGCCGCTTTGGCAATTTTGTCGCATTTGTATTTTGCCGCATCCTCAATGATGTGAGGCAGCATTATGGCAGCAGTGATACCTCTTGCCACTTTGTAGCGGGCATTGATTGTCCATGAAAGAAGGGAACCGGCACCTGTTGAGCTTACCCCCGCCGCCAGTGAAGCCATGCAGCCGCTCTGTGCCAGGAAAAGTTCCGGCGGTGTAGCCGTTGTCAAGGTGGGAGAGCCGTCCATTGCACTGCTTGCAAGCTCAATTGCTTTCTCCGCAATCATGTCGGAGAAGAAGTTTGATTTCTGTGAAATGTAGCTTTCAAGTGCCATGCATAGAACATGAAGAGAAATGGAGGCCACCTGGTTTTCGGTAAGACTCACAGAAAGATTCGGGTCAAAAACCGTGAGCCTGTTCAGACTCGGCTGCACTTTCATCAGTTTCAGCTGCCGGCTCCGGGCATCAACAATGGGTGCACGGTCTGCAAAAAGAAACATGTCACGCATTGTGGTGGGCAAGCAGATCAGCGGCAGAGGAGCACACACAGGAACGGCGCCGTCCACAAAAGCATACAGATCATTCGAAGCATTGCACAAAGCGGCCACTACACGACCTACGTTCATGGCCTTGGTTCCACCGCAGGCAATCACTCCGTGGACATGACCTTCCCTTGCAAGATTCAGTGCCTGCTTGATGACAGAAGAATCCGGCGCGGAAGGAATGTCGTCAAACACAAAATAGTTCACCTTGCGGTCATCAAGAGTCTGTGTGATTTTTTTTGAAATTCCGTAATCCCCAAGAATGGGATCCATAACAACCATAAAACGTGAACCGTATTCGTTAACCAACTGTCCCAGGCGGGTTGAAGAGTAAGAACCCAGAATGATGTTTGGAGAAACTCTGAAATACAAATCTGCCATGACCTTTTCCTTTTGCCCTTTTTCTTTTCAGAAAAAAAAAGGCGGAAACATTGTTCCGCCCTGTTGCATAATCAATTAATTATCAAATCCGGCTTACAGACCAAAACTGGAAAGAATTTTGTCTGCTGTTGACTGAATAACAGCTGCACTGAGATAAGACGGATCCTTGATTTTTTCCTTGACTGCCTCCACCAGATCTGCGCGAACATCGGGAGTCTCTTTTGCCACCTCGTTCATGTAGTAAACTTCAGCCATTTCTTTTGCTTCGCTTGAGATTGAAATGCTGTCTGAACCCATGGAAACAGAGCTTTTGGGAGTAGCTTTCTGAGTGTTGTCAAGTTTGTCGAGAGGATTGATTCCTCTAAGTCCATTAATTGTCATTTTGTCCTGCCTCACCTAGTTATCGGTATCTTCTGAAACAAGTTGAGCGTTTTTATTCCCTGAAACAAATACCGCGAACTCACCCAGAACTTTTGATCGTCCGGCAAAATCATCGCGTACCTGAACAGCAGAGCCCTCCACTACTTCCTCATGCAGTTTGGTCAACTCACGACCAACCACCACATGACGCTCACTATCAATATCGGCAATATCTGTTAAAAGTTTAACAATTCTGAAAGGCGATTCGTACAAAACGAAGGCCCAGCCGGTAGCAAGCAGTTCCCGAAGCCGTGCTCTGCGCCGCCCTGCTTTGGGAGAAAGGAAACCCTCAAACACGATTGTTTTTCCACCGGGTCCTGCCACACTGATCAGCGTTGCAAAAGCCGATGCCCCTGGAATGGGAACAACGGTGAATCCTGCTTCCCGCACCATTCTGCAGAGAACCGCACCGGGATCACTGATTCCTGGAGTACCTGCATCGCTTGCAAAAGCAATGTTCTTTCCTTCTTTCAGCAGTCCGATAATCTTCTTTGCGGCTTCTTCCTCGTTCTGTGCACGGCAGGAAACAAGCGGTTTATGAATTTCCAGATGGTTCAACAGCTGTAAAGTATGCCGCGTATCTTCCGCTGCAATCACATCCACATTCCTGAATGTTTCCACAGCACGATAAGTTATGTCTCCCAGATTTCCTATGGGAGTAGCGACAATATACAAACTGGACACGCTCACATTGTACATCCTTTTTTGTGGTGGAGCAATAGGTAATTAACGCGGAAAAAACACTATATACAGTGTTATTTCCGTTTTTTTACACGAACAACCCGCTGACTTTTGTCTTGAACTGATTGCCCCGGTCAAACTCGTTGGCAAACATTCCGAAAGAAGTTGCACCCGGAGAAAAAACTACAGGCACTGAAACCAGACCGGAGTCTGCTGCTTTCTGTGCCAGAGACGGAAGATCCGCTTTCAGGGCGGCAAGAAGCGCGTCAAGACTTTCAAAGGGGCCGCAGAACTCCACACCTTTCTCCCTGAGCAGAGGAATCAGTTTGTCAGTGCCGCTTCCTGCCAGGATATAACGGGCCCGGGCTTTATGTGCAACGGCTGCCAGAGGTTCAAACTCCAGGTTTTTGTCAGTACCCCCGCAGAGAAGTACCGGTTCTGCATCAAAGGCACATACCGCTTCTGCAACAGCTTCCGGAACTGTGGCCGCCGAGTCATTGTAGAAACGGAACTCAGCCGGACCGCATGAATACCTGCAGAAAAATTCCAGACGATGGGCAATGCCGGGAAAACGTCCGAAAATATCCGCGGAATTCTCAAGGAATTCACAGCTTTTACGGGAACCGGGTTCTGAAAAAAGCGCGATCGCAAGGGCTGCATTCAGCATGTTCTGCTTCATGTGGGCACCGGGCACAATAGTCTCTTTGACAGCGGCATAAGTGCTGCCACCTGCAGAAACATAACCATTGCCGTCTGCTCCAATCCATGCACGGACAGAGCCGCAGCAGTCATCAGCGGAAGGTTCTGTCTTGCTGTACCAGGCCACGGTTCCGCGGGTTTCAGATGCAAACAGTCGGCCCCAGTCTTCATCAGCGGCACATACAGTGTAGCATTCCTCAGTCTGGTCGGCATAAATCAGTTTTTTGTCAGCAACATAACTTTCCATATTGCCGTACCAGTTCTGATGGTCGGGAACAATTTTTGTAAGCACGCAGACTTTCGGCTTCAGGACACCGCGTCCCCGCAGATCTGCCAGCTGCCAGCTGGAAAGTTCCAGAACAACGGGAGTATCCGCTGAAGTTTCCTCAAAAAAAGTAAGGGGACTTACTGTAATGTTGCCGCCCAGAAAAGCATTCCAGCCAGCTTCCCGCAGCCCGAAATGAATTGCGCTTACAGTGGAGGATTTTCCTTTGCTTCCGGTGACCGCAATCACAGGAGCCGGTGAAAAGCGCAGGAAAATCGAGATGTCAGATTCAATGGCACGGGCGGCTGCAAGAAATCTGTTTCCATCAATCTTTACACCCGGATTCTTGATCACACAATCCGCGTTCTCAAAATCCGCAACGTCATGATGTCCAAGGACGTACCTGATTTTCGCATCCGCAAGAGAGGGATCATTGTTCAGTCTGTCAATTGTCGCGGCAAGCTGTTCCGCTGTCTTCATGTCTGTGACAGTGACCTCTGCGCCATAGCGGGCAAAAAAACGGACGGAAGCCTCACCGCCGCCATTAAGTCCCAGTCCCATGACGGTCACTTTTTTACCTTTAATGTCAGAAAGGCTTCTGAACGGACATTCTGCGCTGTAACTGTACATGATCACACCCGGCTTGTTTTCAGTCTGCGGCTCTCTTCAAAGCGTCTAGCACCGAGACTGAGCAGAAGTTCAATCAGATCACTGTATGCAAGACCTGATTCCGAACACATTTTCGGGAACATGCTGATGCTTGTGAAACCGGGAATTGTGTTGATTTCATTGAGCATAAGTTTTCCAGTTTTTTTATCCAGGAAAAAATCGATTCTTGAGAAACCGTCTCCGTCCAACGCTTTGAATGCTTTTACAGCTGTTTCTTTCACATAATCCAGAGTTTCTGCATCAACTGCGGCAGGAACTTTGAAGTTTGCTCCTTCCGGATCCAGATATTTTGCCTCATAATCGTAGAACTCGTGAGTCGGACAGATTTCACAGGGAGTGTAGGCAGTGATTTCGCCCACACCGGTAACTGAACATTCAATTTCACGGGCACTTACAAAAGGCTCTATCAGGATTTTGTCATCCCAGAGAAGGGCTTCGTCAATTGAAGCCATAAGCGCGTTCCTGTCCGCTGCCTTTCCTGCACCGACTGAACTGCCGGCACGGCATGGCTTAACAAACACAGGATAACCGAATTCTTTTTCCGCACGGTCGATGATTTCTTCCAAAGCTGCGGAATCTGTGCGCTCAATACGGCGCAGGGCAATATAAGGAACGACCGGAAGTCCTGCCTGAATCCAGACCTGTTTTGTCTTTTCCTTGTCCATGCTGACTGCGCTTGCACATACACCGCAGCCGCAATAAGGGAGCTCTGCCATTTCAAGAAGTCCCTGTACAAGTCCGTCCTCACCGAAAGTTCCATGCAGAATCGGCAGGACAATGTCCACAGCAAGAGGAACAGCGGCACAACCAGCTTCATTTATCAGAAGAGCACCGGCAGTTCCGCCTCCGGGAACAACACAGACACGTCTTTCTGTAGCTCCGTCACTGAGCAGTGCAGAACTGTCTCCGTTGATACGGTCCAGCTCCGAAGAATCCTGCAGAAACCATTCACCTTTTTTTGAGATGCTGATCAATGAAATCTGATGTTTTTTTGTATCTATAGCGCGGGCCACAGAAGTTGCAGACACCACGGAAACTTCATGTTCGCCGGTTTTTCCGCCGTAAAGCAATGCTATTTTCATAATACGAAAATCTCCTTAATTCAACAGAGTATAACTTCTATCAGTTCCGAGGGCAATCAGAGCAGGATTTATTTTGGACACTGCGGTCCAGTCTGCGCTTCAGGACAACGAAACAGATTGTATGCACAGCAAAAGTAATTGCCCAGGAAAGCGGGTATGACAGATAAAGACCGGTGGGACTGTGAAGCGCCGGCAGACGGAACAGAGTTGCAATCCAGAGAAGCCGTGTTCCGCAGGCTCCAACAAGTGACACGATCATGGGAACCACTGAATAACCGATTCCGCGCAGTCCGCCCACCATCACGTCCATCATTCCGCAGAGAAAGTAGGAACTCATGATCACTTTAAGGCGTCTGTAGCCGGCTTCAATCACCTGGGCACTGGAAGAATAAATTCCCATAAGGGGACGACCGAAATAAAGCATTGCAAATCCTGTGGAAAGCCCCGCAACAATGGCACAGCATTGGGCAGTGATCACAATCCTGTTTATGCGCCTGTAGTTACCGGCTCCGTAATTCTGACTTGCGAAGGAAATTGTGGCCTGATAAAAGGCATTCATGGAGAAATAGGCAAAACCTTCAACATTTGCGCCGGCAGCGTTTCCTGCCACAACAACGGCTCCGAAGGAATTCACTGTAGACTGGATGACTGTGTTTGAAAGTGCAAAGACAATCCCTTGGAATCCTGCAGGAAGTCCCACTTTAAGGATTTCTCGGAACTGATGGGAAGCGATGCGGAGTTTTCTGAAGGAAAGGTGTATCAGAGAGGTGTCACGCACAAGGCACCAGAGAACAAGGGCAGCAGCGACAGTCTGTGCGATGATCGTGGCAAGGGCAACACCGGCGACACCCAGCTTCACAACCGTTACAAAAGCGATATTGAGTCCCACGTTCAGAAGACCGGAAAACAGCAGAAAATACAGAGGCCGCTGTGTATCGCCTACAGCCCGCAGTACAGCGCTTCCGAAATTGTATACCATTGTGCTGGTGATGCCCAAAAAGTAGACACGGAGATAAGTTGTTGCCTGGGGAAGCACTTCATCAGGTGTTCCCATCCACTTAAGGAACCAGGGCGCACCTATTG
The DNA here is from genome assembly GCA_045599005.1 of Treponemataceae bacterium. Classification (GTDB taxonomy): domain Bacteria; phylum Spirochaetota; class Spirochaetia; order Treponematales; family Treponemataceae; genus Treponema_I. The sequence goes on along the minus strand of JAZRVF010000020.1, from coordinate 102,653 downwards.
CTCCGATTCCCGTCAGGATGATTCCGCTGATGAATCCCAGAGAGATGGAAGTGTGGACAGAATCCTGAACGCCGTCTTTATCCTTTGCGCCATAATACCGGGCCACAACAACATTGGCACCTACAGAAAGCCCGATGAACAGATTGACTATCAGATTTGTCAGCGAGGAAGTGCATCCGACAGCCGCCAGAGCCGTGTCACCCACAAAACGGCCCACGACAACAACGTCAACAGCGTTGAAAAGCACCTGCAGAACACTGGAAGCAATCAGCGGAACTGCAAAAATCAGCATCTTGCCCAGGACAGGACCTGAGCACATATCCATCTGATAGGATTTTACTCCTTTCATAAAACAACCCTGGTTATTCCGGCAGCTCCGTCGGAATTCCGCTGTGTGCCTTAAGTTCAGCAACTTCAGCCATAAGAGCAACGTTTTTCTGTGTCTGCTGGACAAGTCGCTGAGCCAGCAGTTTTGAGAAGAAAATGCCGTAATGCGGATTTTTCCGGATCAGATTGAGGAAAGAGTTTTTCGGTATACGGATAAGACGGCCGTTACCGATTGAAAGAACAGTGGCTGAACGGCGGTCATTGAGAAGGAACGCCATCTCCCCGATGAACATGTCGTCAGGAGAAAGCACAGAGATCAGGTTTTTGCCGGAATAAACCGCATAACGTCCGCTTACGATAAAGTACAGGTCATTGGAACGGTCGTTCTGGCGGCAGACAATCTGCCTGTCAGAATATTCAACAGTTGCAAAGGGAACCATGATTCCGGGCACAGTGTTGGCTGCGTTCTTCAGGTTGTCAATCTCAAAAGAGACTTCATTTCCCTTTTCATTGTAAGTCAGTTTGGAAACCAGGTTTTCAGAAAGGCTGATTCCCCGACCGTGTGTCTCTTCTGAGAAAACTTCCACCGGATCCCGGTTCACACGTGACCGCCAGTCAAATCCGTTTCCATCGTCACAGATTACAAACTTTGACTTGGATTTGCCCAGAACATAGGCAATCTTGATTTTTCGGGCTGCAATCACAGGATTTTTGTTCTTTTCTTCTATTAACGAAAGAATGTTCCCGCCCTTTGCAAGCCATTCAGTTTTTTCTTCATAAGTGATCTCGCAGTTTCCATGTTCAAGGGCGTTTGTCAGCAGTTCCATGAAAACTGTCTGCAGATTATAGCGTTCGTCATCAGTGATTCGGTTCGTGCTGTAAAGGTAACCGACCAGGAAAGTGGTGAACACCTTGAAATCCATCGGATCATTGTCACACACAAAAGAACCTGTCTCATGACCGCCGAGCCGCTCTGTCATACCACGGTTGAAAAGCAGATGCTGATTGATCCAGAGAATCCTGAGAAGACGCGCAAAGTTCGCGCAGAACACAGGCTTTGTCAGAACAATCAGAATATTCGGGTCTTTACGATCTTCCAGAACCTGCAGCTGGGCCTGATCAGCAACCACTGCAATTATTCCACCGTTGTGAAGCCATGGATCGGCATCAATTGTCGAAATGATCCGGTTGTTGTCAATTTCAGGAGAGGCAAAATCCAGAACCTTGATCTCGGGCAGTTCGTAGTCAATGTAACTCAAGGCAGCTTCAGTGTCTTGAAAAATAACCGGGTCAAAATAGATTGAGTATTTCTGACAGGCAGATTTTACTGTTTCCGCCAATTCCGGATTGGTTGATACGCAAAGGATTTTTTTCATGATCAGCTCCGTTTTTCATGTACATTTCTTATCAGAATGACCATTAAGATTATAACACAAAAACACTCATATGGAAAATCAACAGCACTTTCAGAGCAAAAAAAAACCTGCCGAAAACGGCAGGCTTCTCAGGCAAAATCAGTCTCAGACGATTACCACAGAATTGTCTGTGTAAGAAAAGGGAGCTGCAACATATTTGTCTGCTTCCCAGTCATTCTCCCAGCGTTTTCCGTCAAGAAGGTATCTGAACTGATATTCACGGCCGGCTTCAAGTTTTACTTTTACTGTAAAACTGCCATCTTTTCCTTTTTTCATCGGAGTATCAACACTGCTCCAGCTGTTGAAATCTCCTGCCAGCCATACCTGTTCTGCGCCTTTTGCTGCTTCTGCGTTCAGTTCAAAAGTCACATTGCAGTTCTTTTTGTCCTTTGTGTAGGTTTTCTTAAGAGCCATAACCTCTCCCAAAAAATTGTAATTAACGTTCCATAAAATCAGGAAAAACACAGAAAAATATAAATGGTCTTTCAAATGGAACGGAATGATTGCACAAAAGCATCTTCGTTTCCCATAACTAATTGTCAATTGTGCGAATTAAGTATACATTATTTTATGACATATTTTCTAGTCGAAAAAGTCAAAAAAATAGGGGATTTTCCTTAATTTTACATAAAATTAAAAGTTTTTGCCTGTTTTTGGTATTTACAGGCTGTCGTATTAAATTACCGAATCAAAATGCCCTGGTGACTTAGGTTTTCCGGGTTAAATAATTAGGAGAAACTATGATTTCGGAAAAAAATCATCTTTTTACATCAGAATCAGTCGGGGAAGGACATCCTGACAAACTGTGCGACCAGATTTCTGACGCTGTTCTGGATGCATGTCTGAAAGAAGATCCTGAAAGTCATGTTGCCTGCGAGACTTTTGCCTCTACGGCTCTGGTTCTTGTAGGTGGCGAGATTTCCACAAATACATATGTTGATGTTCAGAGCATCGCCAAAGAAGTTGCCCGCAATATCGGATACACAGACTCTGATTACGGACTGGACTGTGATTCCATGGCTGTTCTCAATATGATCCATGCCCAGTCACCCGACATCAATCAGGGTGTTGTCGGACGCGGGCTTGATGAGTTCAAGGGTCAGCAGGGTGCAGGCGACCAGGGAATGATGTTCGGTTTTGCATGTTCCGAGACTCCCGAACTGATGCCGGCTCCGATCATGTACAGTCATCAGCTTCTGCGCCGTGCCGCGGAACTCCGTAAATCAAAGAAACTGCCCTTTCTTCGTCCCGATGCAAAAAGCCAGGTAACAATTGAGTACGAAGGTTACAGACCTGTTCACATTGATACGGTCGTCATTTCCCACCAGCATGATCCGGACGTGACATACAGCCAGATCAAGGAAGCAGTCATTGAGGAGATTATCCGGCCTACATTGGGCGGAACAGGACTCCTTGATGACAGCACAAAGTTCCACATCAATCCTACCGGAAAATTCGTGATCGGAGGTCCCGTCGGTGACACAGGTCTTACAGGCCGCAAAATCATTGTTGACACATACGGTGGAATGGGACGTCACGGTGGCGGTGCATTCAGCGGTAAAGATCCTTCAAAGGTTGACCGTTCAGCTGCTTACATGGCACGCTATATCGCCAAGAACATTGTTGCCGCGAAACTGGCTGACCGCTGTGAGATTCAGCTGGCATACGCAATCGGTGTTCCACATCCTATTTCAATCATGATTGACACCTTCGGTACCGGAAAACTTCCCGAGGATCAGATTGCAAAAGCAGTTCAGGAAGTCTTTGACTGTTCTCCTGCAGGAATCATCCGCACTCTTGATCTGAAAAAACCTGTATACAGCGCCACCGCAGCCTACGGACACTTCGGCCGCAATGAATTCACCTGGGAACAGACTGACAAAGTCCAGGCCCTTCTTGCCGCGATAAAATGAGTCAGAAACTGCTTGAGCCTGCACAGATCCGCAAAGTTTTCGAATGCTTCCGGGATCAGAATCCCGAGCCGAAGACAGAGCTGAACTATTCCAGCCAGTTTACTCTTCTGGTTGCGGTGATGCTTTCGGCTCAGGCAACTGACAAAAGTGTTAACAAAGCTACAGAGGCTCTGTTTGCGGTCGCAGACACAGCAGAAAAAATGCAGGCTCTGGGCACTGAAGGTCTGGAACCGTACATAAAAAGCATCGGCCTGTACCGTTCAAAAGCCCGCAACGTCATTGCCACAAGCAGAATTCTTTCAGAGCAGTACGGCGGAAGAGTTCCTGACACACGGGACGAACTGGAGTCTCTTCCAGGTGTGGGGCGCAAAACTGCAAACGTGATTCTTAACGTGCTCTTCGGTCAGAAGACAATGCCCGTTGATACACACATTCTCCGCATTGCGCCCAGAATCGGGCTTTCATCAGGAACAACGCCTGTCCAGGTTGAGGAAGACCTGGTACGCATTGTGCCTCCGGAATTCATGGATCACGCACATCACTGGCTTGTGCTTCACGGCCGTTATGTCTGCACTGCCCGCTCCCCGAAATGCAGTGACTGTCTTATTGCCCATCTCTGTCTGAAACAGGGTGTTGAATGAGCGGAAAATGCCTCAGATGTTTCCGTCCGATGGAAACCTGTTACTGCAGATACATCACCACAATCAGAAGCGGAGTAAAGTTCGTCTTTCTGATGCATCCCAAAGAAGCCTACAAACAGCGTACAGGTACAGGACGGCTTGCCCATCTTTCCCTTGAGGATTCAGAAATCCTTGTGGGAATAGATTTTACAGAGAACAGAAGACTCAAGGCTCTTCTGAATGATCCGCAGTTTTTTCCGGCAGTGCTTTATCCGGGAGAAGATGCCTGGTGCGTCTCAGAACCGGAAGGTGCAGCCGCGATCAAAGCCGCTCTGACACCGACAGAAAAAGTCCCTGAAAGCGGGGACAACCGGGAAAACCTTAAGGACCGGGAACAGCGGAAGACACTCCTTGTGGTTGTTGTTGACGGAACCTGGCCCTGCGCAAAAAAAATGTTACGGCTCAGTCCAAATGTCACTGCGCTGCAGAAAATCTCTTTCAGTGCCGGTTACCGCTCTGAATATCAGTTCAAGAAAGAACCCCAGGAAGATTATCTGTCAACGATTGAATCCTGTTATTACCTGCTTCGGGAAATGCAGCAGGCGGAACTTTGTGCCCGAACGGACATAGAGGGCCTTATGAATGTTTTCCGCAGAATGGTCAGGTTTCAGCTTCAGTCCCAGGAAGACCGCATAAAAGCCGGCATTCCAGACCGGTACCAGGCTGCAGGAAGTATCCGCGCAAAGAAACGGGAAGCCCGACAGGCAAAAGAAAACTGCAAATAATCAGTTTTTTACCCAAACTGACTGAAACTATGATATACTTTGTTCATGCAGATTGTTCTTTACCTGAACACATTGGACGAAGATTACCAGCTTTCAATATATAAAAGCATAAAAACAAGATGTAACGAGATGGGCATTGATCTGCTCTGTATCCAGCAGGAACACATCTCTCCCCTTCTTTCACAGAATGAGGGTTTTTTCCCTTCCAGAAACTTCATTCATCCTGACGGAGTGCTGATTCTTACTCCGGCAATCACGGAATTTCTGCCATCAGACAGCGCCATGCGTTTCCACTCGATTTTTGACGGAATCCCTGTTGTCTCAATCGGTGACAATGTGGACAGAGTTCCTTCAATCATCATCAGAAGCCGTACTCCTATGGAACAGCTTATGGCCCACCTGATCTTTGATCATCAGTACAGAAAATTCGTATACATCAGCGGCCCGAAAAATCATCGTGACAACATTCTCCGCGAGACGATTTTCCGTACCACACTGGAAAAAGCCCGGGCCGTTTATCCTGATATCGATTTTACAATCATGGCAGGAACCTTCATTGAGTCATCAGGTACCGAATGTCTCAATGCCTATTACCAGAATCACAGAGACGAACCGCCGGATGTTGTTGTCTGCGCCAATGATGAGATGGCTATCGGTGCGCTCAAAGTGATCAAATCAAGTACAAAAGCAAACTGGCAGCATGTGGCGATCACCGGATTCGATGACACAGGGCGCGCACAGATGTCCATGCCGCCGCTGACAACAATCAAACAGCCTTTTGAAGAGATGGGCCAGCTTGCTGTTGAGAAACTTTATGCACTGATAAAGCGGAGACCCGTTGAACCCTGCTCAAAAATGGATTCCACTCTGACAATCCGCTCTTCCTGCGGCTGTTCCGGCTGGGAACGCAAAGGGCTTTCCGAGGCGGAAATCCATGCCGCAATGAAACACGCCCAGTTTCAGACAGTGCGCCTGACATGCATCATCCGCGACACAAGCTATTTCGGTCAGAAACTGAACACAATCTCTGATTTCTGGGAGATTGAACCACTGCTAAAGTTTTTTCTGGGCAATCTGGAGATCAATTTCTTCTATCTTCTGCTTTTTGAAAAACCTGGCGAATACATGGCAGAGGATGCATGGATAGGTTACGAGAAGACACCGGAAAAAGAACAGGCACTTTTCGGCAATCCTGTTAAAGTCAATCTGAACGAGTTTTTTGCCCAGACTGTCATGAAGACAAGCAATTCCACATTCTGCCGGGATCTCCGCTATCTCCGTGCCGGTAATGACATTTTCGGTCTCATCCTCTATGAAAGTGATGTCACGAATCATCCTTACATGTGCACAGGAACATCTTTCATCGCCAATGCACTGCAGCGTCTCCGCCTTATGGATCTGCAGAAACGGCATGCACTTCAGCTTGAGAAAGAGGTTGCACTCCGCACAGCGGATCTTGTTGAGGCAAACAAAAAAATCAAAAGTGAATCGCAGAAACGCATTGAGGTTGAGGCAGAAGTCCTTAAGATCAGTGAACTTGAGCGCATGAGATTCAGTATGGATCTGCATGACGACATATGTCAGCGTCTTGCAGGACTTTCAATGAAGTGCCGCGGACTGGCTGCCACTGATCCCACAGAAGAAGGCCGTGCAAAGTTTGCCGTCCTTTCCGGACAGATTGAGGAAACTCTGCAGCGGACACGTCAGTATGCCCACGATTCTTTCCCTATGGAAGTTGATTCTTTGGGTATGAATCATGCCGTGGACAATCTTTGTCATACTTTCTCAAAGCAGACAGGCCTTGAATGCAAATACTTCTGGGATGCGGAAAAAGCTGAGGACCTGCCCCAGACAACACAGATCGCCCTTTTCCGCATCATTCAGGAGGCCCTGCAGAATATTGTGAAGCATGCAAAAGCCACTGAATGCCTTGTGTCGATAACTGAAGAGAACAAGCACATTGTGGTGACGGTCCATGACAACGGGCGGGGAATCAAGCAGGCTGAGAAAGCAGGTTCAGGCCGCAAGACAAAAGGCCTGGGAATGAAGTCAATGGAATACAGGGCTGACCAGATCGATGCACAGTATAAACTGACTTCCTCATCAAAAACGGGAACAAAAATTACGATTACTCTGCCGCTGAATCAAAAAAAAGATCAGGTTTCCGAAAAACTTAAGAAATAAGGTACGCAGACATCGCGCCATTCCTCCGCGTCTGCAACCTGAATATCAAGTTTTTTCAGGACAGCCTCAAAAGCTTCGTCACTTACAAGCCCCTTTACTTTAAGCCATTCACTGCGAAGGGCAACCGCTTCCTTAACACCGCGTCCGTACACAAAAGACAGTTCCTCTTTCAGCGTGCGGCCGGAAGACAGTCTGTGATTCCAGGGCACATGATGAAACCAGAGCAGATATTTTTCAGGACAGGTCTCAAGATTGCCGAACATTTCCGCAACTTCAGGAGAATATTGGCTTAGGGCATCAGAGCCTGTTGACGTCCTGTCAAAACCGAGACCTTTTTTATCCGCACGGTGATAATAAGGCGGCTTCCAGTCTTCTCGGAGTCCCTGATCACATCCCGGATCTGGCCCGTAATGGTGATCATAGCGCATTATGTGATGCAGACACAGAGGTGTCATGTAATCAAGGCAGGCGTTCCAGGAATTGAGCAGGATGAACATGACAGACTGCAGCACAGTCTCATTGCAGCCCCAGGTACAGCGTGCCCACTCCTCTGCGATTTCTTCAGGAGAAAGGTTGCAGTCCCATGCAAGTCGCCCGAAAGCATACCAGTTTGCCGGATGGAAGAGCGAACCGCACCAGTCCGTGTTGCTTCCGGTGTTGGAGACTGCGGCAATTCCACTTGTGGAACCAAAAAATCCGTATTCTTTGCTTTTTGTAAGAATGTTTCCCACTGTTGAGCCGGTTCCACAGGTTTTAGTATCAAAATCAAGGATTTCTTTCCACATGGGGGCCAGAAACACAAGATGGTTGCCCTGTCCCAGATATTCCTGGGCGGCCTGCATCTCCATGAACATTGTGGTTCTTTTCATTCCGCCGAAAAGCGGATGCACCGGCTCACGGGGCTGGAAGTCAATCGGACCGTTTTTCACCTGGATCGCAACATTGGGCAGAAAAGTTCCGTCAAGAGGCTTAAAGTCTGCGTAAGCTTTCTTTGCCCTGTCAGTTTCTCCATGTCCGTATACAAATGCACGCCAGATAACCATTCCGCCGTAAGGTCCCAGTGCTTTGGCCAGCATGTTGGCACCATCCGCATGACTGCGTCCGTACTCAAAAGGTCCCGCCTGTCCTTCACAATCCGCTTTCACAAGGAAACCGCCGAAGTCTGGAATGCGCGCGTAAATTGAGGCACATTTTTCCTGCCACCATCTGGCCACGTCTTCATCCAGAGGATCAGCGGTTTTCAGGCCGCCCAAAGAGACAGGAGATGCAAAATTTACAGAAAGATAGACTGTGATTCCGTAACGTCTGAAAACCCGGGCGATGGCAGCAGTTTTCTCAATGTATTCGTCAGAAAGAATGTAGGGCTGGGAATTCACGTTGTTCAGCACTGAGCAGTTCAGCCCGATGGAAGCGCAGGCTCTGGCATAATCCGTGTAACGTCTGTCCACATGATCCGGCAGTTCGCTCCAGTTCCAGAGACTTTTGCCCGCATACCCCCGTTCTATGGAACCGTCCAGATTGTCCCAATGGTCCAGCATGCGTTTCTGGAAAGCGGGGTTTGAACAGATGTCCAGACTTGTCAGGGATTTTCCGGTCTGCATAAGGCGTAGGAATGCGAAAATTCCGTAAAGCACGCCTCTGTCAGTTTTTCCTGCGATGACAAAAGAACTTTTGTATGAAAAAATATGATAACCGTCTCCTGAAAGATTTCTGTTCACAGCAGAAGCCAGTTCCGGCGCAAAAGAATCTTCTGTGCCGGCAAAAAGAGTTTTTTCCTGATATTCCAGAGTGTCTTTCGGGATAACAGGAACTTCTGCAGAAAAAAGCGTGGAAAGGGCCCGGTCAAGTTCATCAGCAGCAACTTTCAGAATGTCAGAGCCTTTGGAACAGATCACTTTTTTGATCGACTGTGGATAAGTTGGTGAAAATTCAGTTTGTGCCGGTGAAAAAGACAGCCACAGATCATATCCGTTTGTTATCATGTTTAAATTATAAAAGTCTTTATGTGTAAACAGGATAAGGTTTTTTTCCGAAAAAAACTTACTTTTGGAAAAAAGTTCAAAAAAACACCGGCGGAATTCTCACCGGTGTTTTCAGAGATTATTTATATTGATTACCACCACAGGAATCTGCCGGGACGCTCTCCCTGAGGCATCTGATTCCGGTTTCCTTTTCCGGGAAAGTTCTCAAAGTTTTCAGCGGGTCCTTCAAATCCATTCTGACCACCGAACCATTCGGATCTACCCTTTCCGCCGAATTGTCCTGACTGATTTCCACAGGTGGTCACAGACCCGGAAATTCTTACTTCCACAGAAGTTGAGCCGTAGGAGACTGTGTAAGTTGAGCCCTCTTTGTATTCAGGACTTGAAAGCACTGCTGCCTCGCCAGCTCCTGAAGGTGTGTAAGACTGGATCACTTTTCCATCAGAATTCTTTACATTGATTGTCGTACCGCTGCTGAAAGATCCGTAGCAGATGATTGTGTTCTGGGCTGAGGAATCCGCAGGTGTTGAAAGATTTGACCCGCCTACGCCCGCAACATCACCGCCGTTCATCTCAAAACCGTAGAAGTCATTGTCGAAGGCGCATTCCGCTCCGTTTCCGCCTGTTGCACGGATTGTTCCGCCGTTGAAATACATTTTTCCGTTTGAATCAATCCCGTCATTCTGTGTGCTGCGACAGTCCACTGTTCCGCCGTTGATGGTGATTGAGACCCCCGCATTGATGCAGTCGTCCGCAGTTCTTATGTAAACCGATCCTCCGTTGATCACCAGATCAGATTTTGCCTCAATTCCTTCCGGAGAACAGCTGACTTCCACTCCGTTTACAGTCCTTTCATAAGGAGTACCTGTGGTTTCCACAGAGATTGTACCACCATTGATTGTGACTTTAGGATTCGGATCATCAGCATAAGTCTCTGTTTCCGCATCTTCCGCCTCTTTCCATGAAGCCGTTATACCTTTGCTGACAGTTTTTACAGTGATTGTTCCGCCGTTTATAAGGACAAAACCCTCTCCTGCAAATTCCTCGCTTTCGGCACCCTCCACTTTGATACCTTTACTTTCTTCGTCAACAGTGGTTCCAGTTCCTTTCAGCGCAAGTTCACCACTGTCCATAATAAAGGCGTTTACAGAACGCACGCAGTCTCTCGCACTTACATTCACCGCAAGTTTCGCACCAGTTACGCGGATGTAATCACCTGAGTAGACACCATGTTTGTATCCGCCGTTCACAGTAAGTGTTCCGCTGAATCCGCCCAAGGCCTTATCTTTGCAGAAAACCAGGGGACCTTTGCTGTAAAGCGCGGCTTTTTTTGTGTTTCCCGAACGCTGCTCAGAATCTGTCAGAATGTTAACTGAATCCGGTGCGGAAGCAATGTACACTGTCTCTGAAGTGCTGAGCTGGACTGCAGGGCCGTCTGTGGCACTGATTGAAACACCGTCAAGCACCAGCATAACCGGAGCGGATGCAGATTTAAGTGTGAAAGTGCCTTCGTAATTTCCGGAAAGTCTGATTTTAACAGGAGAAGAAGCTGAAGAAAAAAGTTCGTAACCTGTTTCTTTTAGCTTCAAAGAAAACTCTTCTGAGTTTACGCTGCCATCTGAAGCCGTGTTACCAGTTGAAAGATCAATTGATAAATATCCCTCTGTCCACAAAACCTCATCAGGATCATCATAGGAAGAATCTGATAAATCGCGCGTTGAGATATTGCCTGCCGCATTGTTAACAGACACTATGCCGGATTCACCGCCGAAGTGTCCGCCTTTTCCACCGAAACCGCCCATTTCTCCTGTACCCCGTGCAAACGCACTGGAACAGCCCACAAAGCCCGACATCAAAGAAACCGCAATAACAGCAATAGCTGTTTTCTTAATATATGTTCTGTTCATGAGAACAATTTAACATTGCAACCTTAAAACAAACTTTAAGAAAGAAAAAAAACTGGATTATTTCCTCACGACAGAATCTGAACCGGACAATAAAAAAAAACTACCAGGAAGGCGGCAACTGCCAAAACCGCCTTCTTTCCCGTACTTTTTTTTAACTGCGAACACATGCTGGTCACAGTGGTTTCTTCCGCGGGAATATTCACGAAAAAAAAACAGGTTCTGCAAAAACATAATGCAGAAACCTGTTTTGAAAAGGAAGTGATTCAGTAAAGAATCTTACATTTTGTCGTACATTCCCCAGTATTCGCCGCGAAGAGCATGCAGTTCCTCATGATTTCCCCGCTCTTTTATCTGGCCGTGATTGACAAAGAAGATGATGTCACTGTCACGGATTGTGGAAAGACGGTGAGCAATGATAAAGGATGTGCGGCCTTTAAGCAGTTCATGAAGACCTTTCTGGACCAGAAGCTCTGTCTCTGTGTCTACCGATGAAGTCGCTTCGTCCAGGATCAGGATGCGCGGATCAGAAAGCAGAACACGGGCAAAACTGATAAGCTGTTTCTGGCCGGCACTGAGACCGCCGCCGTTTTCAGTAAGTTTTGTCTGATAACCATTCGGGAAGGCAGAGATAAAGCTGTGTGCCTGCACAGTTTTTGCGGCGGCAATCACTTCTTCATCTGTCGCATCCAGGCGTCCGTAGCGGATATTGTCCATGATGGTACCGCTGAAAAGGAAAGAATCCTGCAGCATTACACCAACCTGTTCGCGGACAGATTTAATCGTCACGGATTTCAGGTCGATTCCGTCAATCAGAATGCAGCCGTCCTTAGGATTGTAGAACCGTGTCAGAAGATTGACAATCGTGGTTTTGCCTGCACCGGTGGGGCCGACAATCGCCACAGAAGTTCCGGGCTTTATGTCAAAATCCACATCTTTCAGGATCGGGTTTCCTTCATCATATTCAAAGTTCACGTGATCAAAATGCACATGTCCGCGGATCGGAGGAAGATCAACTGCACCGGGAGCGTCCTCAATGTGGACAGGTTCGTCAAGCAGCTCAAAAATCCTTTCAAGATATGCACCTGTGGTAATCATGCTGTTATAGAACTGACCGATGTTCTGGATCGGTGCCCAGAACTGCCATATGTAACCGGTAAAGGCCACAAGAGTACCCACGGAAAAATCACCTGCAAGCCAGCGGATACCGGTAATGATCACCAGGGAGTTTGCGATTGTCGTAAGGTTGTCGATTACAGGCCAGATGATGTTGTTCATCGTGACACCGCGGTACCAGGCGGATTTCCAGGCATTACAGAGATCGAGGAAAATCGCCGTGTTTTTTTCTTCACGTGCAAAAGACTGGGTGATTTTCATACCGTTAAGACTTTCGCTCAGATACGCATTCAGGTTTGCCTGTTTATGGCTGATTGTCATCCAGGCATCATGCTGACGACGTTTCAGCAGGAACATTATCACGATAAGAACCGGAAGGCTCGCCATACAGATGAGCGTAAGGCGGGGGTCAATCGCAAACATGAAGCAGAGGATCACAATAATTCGGAAAAAGTCGGTGATCAGCTGGATTATTCCGTTTGAAAGCAGATCACTCAGACTGTTCACGTAGTTTACGACACGGATCTGAATCTTTCCCTGAGGTCTTGAGTCAAAATAAGTGAAAGGAAGTTTCTGCAGTTTTGAAAAAACTTCTCTTCGTATTGTAACAATTACTGTCTGGGCCAGCTTTGTCATGATCTTGAGACGCTGGGAAAGACAGAACCGGACAATGAGGACACAGCACAGAAGTGCGCCGGCCAGTGAAAAAAGCATTGTCATGTTTTTTTCGGGAATCGCCTTGTCTATTGCCATTCGGATAAGGTATGGACTTGAAAGCGAAGCCAGAGCAGACAGCATCATGAAAGCACATGCCGTGATCATCTGTCTTTTGTAAGGAATCACCCATTGAAAAAGCCGTTTCACAATGTGGGGATTGAACTGTTCGTCAAGCTGTTCGTCGGTGTCAAATCTGTTGCGTGCCATTATGCCCGTCCTTCCTGGTGATCCCAGACCTGCTTGTAATAACCGTTCTGAACGGAAAGTTCCGCGTGTTTTCCACACTGGGTTATTCTTCCGTCTTCTATTACCAGAATCATGTCTGCATCCTGGATGGAAGACACACGGTGACTGATAATGAAAGCCGTATGGCCTTCCGCCTGTTCCCTGATTGAGGCGCGGATTTTCTGCTCTGTCTCCACGTCCACAGCACTGGTGGTGTCGTCAAGAATCATTACAGGAGGATCCATCAGGAAAAGCCGTGCAAGAGCAATTCGCTGTTTCTGACCGCCGGAAAGTCCGACACCACGCTCACCGACTATTGTGTCATAACCGTCGGTAAGGTCTTTGAGAAAGTCCGTTACGTGGGCACGGTCAGCGGCTTTCTCAACCAGTTCCATCGGCGCATCCGGCTTACCGAAGGCAATGTTGCCCTCAACCGTGTCAGAGAACAGGAACACATCCTGCATGGTTATTCCCACATTGCGCCGCAGAGTCTGCAGATCGTATTTACGGATATCCTCTCCGTCAAGAAGAATCTCGCCTTCAGTAACGTCATAATACCGGCACATAAGTTTTGCGATGGTTGACTTTCCAGCACCTGTGGGTCCAAGAATACCGATTGTCATGCCCGGTTCCGCAGTGAAACTTACATTCTGCAGAACAGGAGTCTCCTTGTAGGCAAAACTTACGTTGTTGAACTGAATCTTACCTTTTGCACGGAAAGCAGGTGCCCCATCAGATTTCTTGTCACCGTTTTCTGCCTTGCAGATCGGGTTCTCGCAGTTCTTGATGCTCGGTTTCTGCTGATAAATCTCATAAAGCCGCTGTGCTGAGGCTGAAAAACGCTGAGCATCGTTCATGATACCGCCGAACATGTTGAGCGGCTGTGTGAAAGTCCACAGAAGACCGTTGAATGTTACAATCTCACCCAGTGTCATGTGCCCCTGGATTACAAGATAACCGCCGAAAAGAATCAGGATGATGGGCAGAAGTCCTGTGATTGATTCCATAAGAGGCAGGTATTTTATGCGGACATTTGCGTTGTCAATGTTGCGGTTGCGGAATTCCTCGTTCTCTTTGTCAAAATTGCTGATCTCGTAATCTTCGCGCACAAAAGCCTTTACAACACGGTTTCCCGCGATATTCTCGCCTACAAGAGTGTTCAGCACGGCAAACTGGTCACGCACTGCAAGATGGGATTTCTTGATGTGCTTCCTGAACTGCATGATCAGATAGAACATGAAGGGAGCAATCACAAGGAAGGCGGCGGTAAGTTTTATGTTGATCATTGAAAGGACAATGATTGAGAACACATAAGTCAGCACATTCTCCAGAAACTGATAGACAACCCATGCCACAAAATGACGCACAGCATCAAGGTCGCTGGTCATGAGTGTCATGATGTTACCGGAAGGGGTTTTGTCGTACCAGGAGAAGTCCAGAGTCTGAATGTGATTGTACAGATCCATGCGGACATTCTTGATTACATTCTGGGAGACAATCTCGAAAATGCTCTGATAGGAGAAACGCAGAATTGATTTGACCACCGTCACAAGAAGCATCGCACCGACCAGCTTAAAAAGAAGATCATTCTCTCCGCCGGTGATTACCCGGTCAACAATCTGACCTGTGATGGAAGGGTTAATGACACTTGCTGCTGCAACCAGAACAGAAAAAAAGAGTCCCAGGGCGTAGATGCCCCGGTATTTTCGGATATAGGACCATATCCAGCGATACATGAAAAGCCTCGTAGGAGCTGGAATCACAGCCCCGTTGTTGTGAAGTCATCACCGCGAAACACGCGGCAACCTCACAATTAACACATTTTCAGTAATTAAGTCTAGTAGGACTTTTTTCAGAAAGTATAGGCCTGGGAAACCAGCTGGTCTATGTACTCCTGGATGGCTTCCTCACCGGTTGCGTCAAACAGAATTTCAATCTGACTTGGAGAGAAATACATTTTTGTGACAGGAGACCAGTTTGAGGAATCATTTGAAGCAGTGGAGGAATCAATGTACAGAAGACAGTAGGGAAGATCGTTCACATATTCATAGTTCACACGGAATTTTGTGTCCGTTGAGCTTGAAGGACTGAGAAGTCCCCATGCAAAACCACATTCTCCTGTGATGAAAGCGTTCTTTTTTGAAGGGCTTTCTTTCGGCAGCTGTTTTGCCTCGTAAGCTGCAAGATAGGCTTCAAATCCCTGCTTGAGAGTCTGACGCTGTGAATGATTCAGAATAAGACAGTTTCTGCTCATTGTTGTGCTGAAATAGCATTCAATTGTGTTTGTGCGTGGAACACAGAAAAGTTCCAGTTCACAGGGAGAAAGAACACCGGCCATATTTTTTTTGAGCGACATGGCGGAATCCAGCTGGAAAGGAGCAAAATCGCCCAGAAAGCTTTCATCAGCTTCATGAGTTTCAAGGGTCGCATCTGATGTGGAAGCACATGAAACCAGAAGCAGACATGCTGCGGCAACTGCGGCAAAAAGTGATTTTTTCATAGATACCTTCTCTGTTTTTTTCGGCTGATTAAAATCCGATTTTTTCTACTATTATATATAACAATCGGTTTTTGTAAAAGTTTCATTACCTTAAAGGAGGCAATGGCACCGAAGTGAACAAATCAGTTTCCGGAGATTTCTTCCACCACAAAAGGTTCCGCGGGCAGACTGTTTTCCCCAAGGATTGAAGGAGCGCAGGGACTGTCTGCATACATGAAACGGACTGCGAGCAGAGATTCGGCATCAGTTCCTGAAGGAAGGGAAAGTTCAACTGTATCAGGGCCGGAAAGTTCCGCACACAATGCCACAGCTTTTTTCTCACCTTCTGCAGAGCGGACAAGTGCAGAAAAGCCTGTAAGTTTTCCTGCAGACATTGCTTTACCCGCATCAGAAGCCGGATTTGCCCTGAGCTTACCTCCGAAAGTCTCAAAAGTAACAATTATCTTGCTGCCGGAAACTTCCGCTTTTTTAAACCGGGGACAACGGGGAACAGTTTTCCCAAAAGCAATGCGCATGGCCTCATCTGCAAGCCGTTCTGCCGCGGTGGCTTTATTCTCGGGATGCAGATCGTTCCATTCACCAAGTTCAACAAGGTTTGCATAAGCCCCGTTTCTGTCTTCCACCGCAACAGTTTTCTGAATCTGACGCAGATCTGCCCAAGTGCTTACAGACACCGGTTCCGCAGGATTCTCTCGGAAACGCCAGTTGGGAAGACCTGCAACCACAAAAGGAGCGGAGTCGTCAGCAAAATCGCGGCGGTATGCGGCCATGAGGCGGGTAAGCATTTTTGTGTAATCGGTGCCGATGTCTGCGTCAGCTTCACCCTGATACCAGACAAAACCCCGAACACTCACACCTTTAATGGGATTCAGCATTCCGTTGTAAAGAGATGCCGGTTCCAGATAGGCAAAGTATCCGGGCGGACACAGCCGGTGTTTCAGTCCCGCGGCGCAGAGCCACTGACCGCGCAGGTCAATGCAGAGACCACCATGGAGTTCAAAGGGATCAGTGCTTACTGGCTCAGAGCCACTGTTGAACAGTCCGGCAAAAATCTCACGCCAGTCCGAATCAATGGGACAGGAGAACAGCGCCATCGGTTTGCTTTCGCTTATTTCCGCAAAACCAGAAGGCCCGTCCTGAAGAATGCGTACAAGAATCGTGTTTGTGCCTGCATGAAGCACACCTTCCGGCACAACATAACGGCGGGGCGGATACTGGTATTCCGTGCGGCCCACCTCGGTTCCGTTCACCTGGACAATATCCGAGTCTGTAATGCGGCTGAGCCACAGGCGTACCGTACCTTTTTCAAGCTGGTCAACCTGGGTCTGAGTCAGTTCAAATGTCTTTCTGCACCAGATCACACCGCCGCAAGGTTCTCCTTTTTCCTGGACAAGTCCGAAGAAACCGGGAAAGGTCACCGGCTGCCAGTCAAGATCAGGACTGTCGGAGCCGGTCTGCTTCTCAAAGCATTCAGCGCGCCAGTCCATGGCTGATTTATTGGCTGTGTCAACAAGATTCTGCACAAAACCGGGCTGTCTGCACAGAGCCATCCGTTCAACTGCGGCAGAATCATCCGCAAGGTCTTCGGCACAGAGCCATGACCAGATCTGTGACCCGCCCTGACTTGCATTAATTATGCCCACAGGCACATCAAGCCGGGCAGCCAGTTTTTTTGCAAAAAAGTAGGAGATTCCGGAAAAACTTGCAAGTTCCTCTGCACATGCGGTCTGCCACCTTCCGCCGGTAAAACTGCAGTCCGGTTCGGTCTTTGGAACCACGGGAACTGTAAAAAGACGGAGATTCTCGTTTCTTGGCAGAAGGAATTCCTTTGGATATGAATAACGCAGACGGTCCATTGTCAGCTGCATGTTGGACTGTCCTGAGCAGAGCCAGACTTCACCCACATTTATGTTTTCCAGAGTGATTTTCTGGGAACCGCAGGAAACTTCAAGAGTCTGTCCGGTACAGGCCTCACCTGCATCAACTGAAATCCGCCACTTGTTTTCTTCTGCTGCCGTTGTATTGTACTCGCGCCCGCGGAAAAGAATTTTTACAGAAGAACCTGCGGATGCAGTTCCCCAGATTGCTGTGGTCTTGTTCTGCTGCAGAACCATACCAGACTGAAAATAACCGAAAACTGAAAATTCACCGTTCATGTGGCTAATTTACCACAAACACAGAAAATGACAATAGGAAAGGTACCCGAATGCTAAGTTTCTGAACTTTCCTATCAAAGGGAGTTTATGAAAGAATCAAAGAAATCATATCGCTTCAGAAGCCAGTTTTTTAAATAGGAAATCTCATCAGTGTATTCTCCACGGTATTCATACCCCGGAGTAAAAGGATAGATTCCAGATCCCAGAATCGGCCATTTTGTAAAATTGGAATCAACATCCTCAGCAATGGAAGAAATCAGTTCATCAATTTTATTGGAAAAGGATGAGAAAAGAAGGCTTTTCTTTTCATTCCATCGGTTTTTAACCATTGCAACAAAGGCAGGATCCATGAACAGCCTTTCAAACCAGCCGCTGTTTTTCACGTCCACTGCAGAAATGCTGTTGTCAGAGGAATTTCCGCAGGAAAGGTCGAAATCCCAGATCGGGCCCATATAGATCTTCCTGTCAGAAGGATTGTATGTCAGATAAACGGAAGCATGCCAGTTTGAATCGGTGTTTCTGGTGAATTCATTGATCAGATACCAGTCAACAAAAGAATCCCTGTCAAGAACACTGGGATACCCTTCATCCGGATCAGCAAATTTTTCGCCATATATGACATCCTCAATTCTTTGTACAGTATCAACGCAGTATCTTTTTTTATCCTTTGTGAATTCCTCAAAGTTTGTGTTGCTTACCGTTACAGGCGTGCCTCTTTCCGTCTCAAAATTGAAATCTCCGTTCCGTCTGAAATCTATCTGAAATATAAACGGAAGTTCCCCGTCAGAAGATGCAGACAGATTCACTCTGTTCTCATCGATTTTAATATGTTCAAACAGATAATAAATTCCCTGATAATGTCCGTTCAGAACAAGAACGCAGGGTTTGCAATTCGGGGTCCAGAGCATGCTGTTGAACACAGAATTGCCCAGATAGGACGCATAATTGTTTCTGATGAGAGCTTTATCCAGATAGGCCGCATTCAACACCCAGGAGTCATTTTCAGGCATTCCCAGAAGAGATTTCCTTTCGTTCAGATTCAGGGTATAAGACTGTTTACGCTGATATAAAGTTGAATTTCCACGGCCTTTGATTTTTATGTCTTTGAGCGAAAGTCTGCTGCAGTCTCTGTCCAGCAACAGAAAATCCGCCGTTATTCTGTCTGTTTTTGAAAGAATCTCCTGTCCTTTGCTGGTCTCCAGAGAAATTACAGGCAGATCTGTACCGGCAAAGTCCACCAGCACCGGCACTCTGTTTGAAGTAAAAGCTTCGGAATATGAATCATTGTTCAAAGTTACCCTGCAGAAATAAACTCCATTTTCATAAAATCCAATGTCCAGAGAATCTTTCAGGGAATTCAGTCCGCTTACATCATGATTATGAGTTTCAACAAGTTTTTTCTCAGTTTTGCCGGCAGGAATACAGAACCATTCAACACCGACTCTGCTGACATTCTCAAACACCAGATCAATCTTCAGAAATTCAGAAAGATCATCAGCCAGAGAAAAAACTCTGTTTGGAATTTTAATGTCATCTGAGGAATAGAACAGCGGACCACCGATACCGAAACTGTTCACACATGAAAGCGGCAGAAACAGGATGAAGGACAGAATGAAAATAAGTACAGAATTGACAGATACCCTCTTACAGAGTTTCATTCCTTTCCTCTGCAATTGAAAAGATAATATTCAGATTTCCGTTTCTGCATCTGATTTCGTCAATAAATGCCTTTGTCTGGGACGGATCTTTAATCTCAACAGAATATTTCAGGATAAAGACTGTTCCCATGTTCGATGATTTTACACCTCTCATCTGATATGCATTGCAATACTTCTGAAAAATGTCATCAAAGGCATTGTAGAAATTCATGTCTTCAGGAACCGTTATCTTCAATGAGAATCTACGTCCTGTATCCTCCTTTCTGAACAGGAATTTCGCGACCACAAAAATCACAGCGACCACAAGAGTCAGAAGGGCGGAAACAACATAGAAGTGTATTCCAACTGCAAGACCTACTGCCATTGCAAAGAAGACATACAGAATGTCCTTTGAATCGCCCGGAATACTCCTGAATCTTACAAGTGCAAAAACTCCGCCTAAAGAAAGAGCCCTTGCAATGTCTGAACCGATCAGCGGAATTATGATACTTACAATCACAGGCACTGTAAAAACTGTAAGTGCAAAATTCCGGGACACAGACTTTGCCGTATTGCTGAGCACATAGCTGAGAGAAACCACCGCTCCAAGAATGATTGAAACACCAATATTCATAAGGATGCCAAGTAAATCTGCATCAAAGTTCAAAAAGTTCATTGTCACGTCTCCTCTGTAAATTCAGTCTGTTCCGATCATTTTTAAATACTCTTTTCCGTATTTGGAAAAAGAAGTGCTGTATATGTTATTTTCCGACAGGCATTTCGCAAACCAGAGCGGAAAAGCGTTAAAGGCCTTTGCTTCCATTATCCAGCAGCCTTCATCCAACAACAGATTTCCATAGGAATCAATATCAAGCCGCAGATCTTTCCGTCTTGTCCGGATATTCGTGTCAAATGTCAGCCTGAAATCCTTGTTTCCCTTTTCAAAAAACGCAAACCTGTCATAAGAGATAAAAACTTTCGGTCTCAATCCCGGATAAGTTTTAAATATATAGTCAATCTCGTTAAAGACCTGTCTGTTCAGATTCTTATCCGCCGGAGTAATTCCCTTCTCAACATATTCTGTGACAGAATTCAGATAAACAGATGCTCTCCGCTTGTTCACAATCCCTTTATATTTTTTCTTGATCTCCAGAAAAACAGATCCATTATCCGCAACTTTTCCATAACTTCTCAAACGGATTTTATGCTTGTACACCGGTTTTTCCAAAGAAGTCCGGATAAAAAAATCATTGTCAGTGTCAAAATAAACATTGTGGATGCTGTAGGTTCTGTCATCAAGATTGAACCTGTCAGAATTCATATGTTTTTTTGCTTCCTGGAACATTTTTTCAAACTGGGCCTGCGAAATCAGATATTTGATCTCCCGCCGATTAAAAACCTCAATTGCCATACTTAAATCTGAATGTGACCGGAATGCTGATATTAGGATTGATTATTTCAGGAATAACAAACTCCGGTGTGGCTTTGAAATTCTCTCTTAAAGTTATTCTGAGTCCTCCGTCCAACGTCATATTTTTATTGATCTTGTACTCAACTGAAGGGAAGATTTCATATGTTCCCTGATTTTTTCTTCCGATATAACTGGACATTCTGAATTTAAGGGTCAATGTCATATCAGAAAATCCCACATAATCGAACCTTCCGGAAAAAGCATAGGGAGCGTAACCTCTGATTTCAACCCTGTCTTTTCCGGAAACATATTTATCATTGACAGAAGTCATGAAGTCTGCATAAACGCTGAAATCCAGTTTTTTAAATGAGTAACCGCCTGACAGGAATATCACATCTTTTGCTTTTTTGGGAAGGAAATCAGTTTCTGTCATGTTATAAACATAACCGGCGTTCAGTTTCAGTCTGTCAACGCCAAAAAAACCGATTCCCACTGCCACACTGACAGGATCTTTTTCCGCAATGTTTGAGACTGTTCCGCCTATTCCGAAGAGTTTTCCGAACATAAACTCCCACGCCGCATTGAAGCCGATGGCGGTCACAGGATGATTGTCACTGCCTATGTCAATTCCGGCACTGACTTTCATGCTGACAGGAACACTGAATAAATCAGGGAACGGCACAGAACCTATGATGCCCAGACCATTCTTGAAAAACTTTCCATAATCAGGATAATCATCTTCGGAAGCATAATAAAACTCATCCATTCCGAATTTGTTGAAGAAAGAATTGCCGAAAGCAAAGCCAAAGTTTTTTACAGGATAGAAATATCCGTACCCTTTAAGAACAAGATCCGAATATGTTCCGTTTGCATAATAAGGCAATGCGGTGAGCCTGACCCGGCCAGAGAAATTATCGCCTGCCAGATCCAGCTGCAGACGGTCTGCAAAAGTAAAACCAATGCTTGTCAGAAAGTTTGAGTCAAAAAAATCTTTACTGCTTATTGTATCCTGATTTCCACCAGCGATATTCGTAAAGGTAAACTCATTTTTTGCATATATTTTTTCGGAACAAAGAAGACTCAAAAAAAAGAAGAAAAAATATATATGAAAAAGGCTTCTTTTCATATACTAAATCCAACCAAAAAAAACTAACTGACTTTATTTCATTTATTCCAAAATTTCAATAAACTTTTTTTCGGTTCATAAAAAAATATTCCGAAGGGAAAAAAAAGGACTGTCAATTCTAAATGACAGTCCTTCCTGATCGGTAATGCTGGCCCTCACTCCGGGAATTCCGGCGCTGAGAACCGCTTTTTACCGGCAATCATCTGGCAGGTTTTTATTTGCGTACGATAATCACCTGTTTTGATGCATAATATGCGTCTGAGAAGTCCACGTTCTTTTTGCGTTCTTCTGTCACAGACATTCCTGCTGCAATAAAGTCGATTGTTTCTGACTGAAGTGCTGCAATAAGTGCACCGAAGTCAATGTCAACGATCTCAAGCTTTGTTCCGAAATCTTCTGCAATGTACTGTCCCATTGAGATATCGAACCCGACGATTTCTGCGCCTTCTACATATTCAAAAGGTTTGAATGCAGCGTTTGTTCCCAATTTGAGTGTTTTGCTTCCACTGAGTGTTTTGCTTGCGGGGATTGTGATTTTTCCGTCAACAGGCATGAATGCGTTGATCAGTGCTTCGTAATCACCGTTTTTGCGCATTTTTGCGATTGTTGCATTGATTGAATCCAGCAGTTCTTTGTTGCCTTT
Organism: Treponemataceae bacterium; assembly: GCA_045599005.1. Taxonomy (GTDB): domain Bacteria; phylum Spirochaetota; class Spirochaetia; order Treponematales; family Treponemataceae; genus Treponema_I. Next base: position 79,992 of record JAZRVF010000020.1, on the reverse strand, counting down.
TTTTACAGCGATTGCATATTCTTCGATCGCAAGGTCAAAATCGATGATCTTAAGATCAGGGTTTCCTGCTACGATTGATTTTGCAGGCATCTCATCCAGAACAACCAGGTCGATTGCTCCGTTTTTAAGGTCCAATGCAGCATCCATTCCGCTTTTGAATGAAGAAACTTTTGCAGTGGGGTATTCTTCTTCAACAAAGGTTTCACCGGTAGTTCCAGCCTGAACACCGATTTTTTTGCCGGCCAGATCTGCGGGAGAATTGATTGTCACGGCTTCTTTCTTGCCACCTGCAAACAATGTTGCAACCATGAGGAGTGCAACCAGAACGAGTAATGCTTTTTTCATACGTCCTCCAAAAAAATCCTTAAAAAGTTTGTCCTAGCCGTACAAGCCTGATTTCAATCAGTGGTCACATAAACCACCGGTCCGCTTCTTCAGCAGATTCCTGCTTGCTTTCGGCCGATGAAGGATAGTATCACGAATATTTATGCAAAATCAATACAAAAAATGCATAAATTTGCTATTATTTTTTGAGACTGATTCGAATTCTGCAATTTTATGCACTTACGAAGCTTTCTTCCGGCGGAGAAACTCCAGTTTTGTCTCACTGATCACAACTGCCAGGAACATGAGCACACAGCCCAGGAGAGAACGTCCGTCCATGACCTCCGAAAGGAAGAGCACACCGGAAAGAGCGCCGAACACGGATTCAAATGACATGAGAAGAGCTGCTGTGGAAGGCGGAGTAAATTTCTGGCACACATTCTGAAGAATGAAGGCAAAGGCCGTGCTGCCAAGTCCAAGATAAAGCATGCCGCCGATGATTTCCGGATTCTGCACGCCGGCCACCGGAAAGGCACCGTCAAAAAGCGGAGCAGTTGCCCAGGAACAGACTGCAGTGAACAGAATCTGCACGATACACAGGGTTATGGGATCATCCCCCTGGGAATAGCGGGCAATGGCAATAATCTGAAGCGCATAACACAGACCGCAGATAAGAGTGAGTACGTCACCGATGTTCATTGTCAGGTCGCCCCGCAGTGAAAGAAACCCGATTCCCACGAGAGAAAGAACAGCGGCCACAACTGTATAGCCGTCAGGTCTGGTTTTTACCAGTCCCCAGTTTATGAAAGGCACAAGGATCACATAAACCGTGGTAAGAAAGGCGTTTTTACCCGCAGTAGTGTAATTGCAGCCGATTGTCTGGAAAAGATATGCCAGAAAAAGAGTCACTCCGATCAGAAGCCCGTGGATCAGCTCGGCTCTGGTCATGTGTATCAGTTTTTTTATGAAGATCAGTGAAAGGGCAATTCCTGCGATTGAAAAACGGAACGCCAGCATCCATACAGGCGGGATCAGATCAAGGGAACTTTTGACAACAACAAAGGCGAAACCCCAGATTACCGTGATAAAAAGGAGACCGGCTGAGGCCAGAAAGGTAACAAGTTTTTTTGACATAGGAACCTCCGGATGAAGATGCACTCAATATATCAGATTCAAACAGATAAGACCACCGAAAACTTTTTTTGCCGCGGCACAGCTGTCCAGTCTGCGGGATCCGGCGGAATCTGGAAAACAAGGGGAACAGGCTGCTAAAGGAGCAGTTTGTCTGAAAACAGAGGACAACCGAACTTAAATCTTTTAAAACGCAGAAGCCGCGGCAGACAGAACAGAATCAGCAGCGCCGGTAGAACTGTGAATTCACAGCTCAAATCAGGCTGGGCGTTTTTCCGTAAGTCCGTCACGGCTTCTTTACAGCAGATTTTTCCCGATATGTCCGCTTATTTTACCTGAAGTTTCTCCAGATGCCAGATGTCTTTTACATAATCTTCAATCGTGCGGTCAGAAGAGAATTTTCCGCTGCGGGCAATGTTCAGCAGAGCCTTCTTTGCCCAGCCCATACGGTCAGTATAAGCGGCGGCAACTTTCTCCTGAGCGGCGGCATAGGCATCAAAGTCAGCAAGGACGTAGTAAACATCAGGGCGCTGACCTTCAACACCGTAAATCAGAGAATCGTACAGTTCACGGAACATCTGGTGGTCACTGTCATAAGTGCCGTCAACCAGCTGGTTCATAACCTTTGCCAGTTCAGGATTGCGTTCCAGATACTTCTGGGGATTGTAGCTGTGCTCACTTTCAATCTTGATGATGTCATCAGCTGTAAGACCGAAGATGAATGCGTTCTCTGCACCGGCTTCCTCAACAATCTCAATGTTTGCACCGTCCAGAGTTCCCAGGGTAAGGGCACCGTTCACCATGAACTTCATGTTTCCGGTTCCGGAAGCCTCTTTACCGGCTGTAGAAATCTGCTCGGAGACATCAGATGCGGGGAAAAGTTTCTCCGCAACAGAGACACGGTAGTTCTCAACAAACACAACACGCAGTTTTCCGCGGACACGGCGGTCATTGTTCACACGCTCAGCCACAGAATTGATCAGTTTGATGATTGATTTTGCACGGCGGTAACCTGATGCGGCCTTGGCACCGAAAATGTATGTGCGTGCAGGCGGGTTGAAGTCAGGATCCTCAATCAGGCGGTTGTACAGATACATGATGTGCAGCACATTCAGCAGCTGACGTTTGTATTCGTGAAGACGCTTGATCTGAACATCAAAAATTGAATCCGGATCAAGGAATTCATTCTGACTTGTCTTGAGATATTTTGCCAGAGCCTCTTTGTTCAGCTGCTTGATCTCAAGCAGTTCCTTAAGAGAAGCCTCGTCATCAGCAAATTTTTCCAGTTCGCGCAGTTTGGACAGATCCTTTTCCCAACCGTGGCCGATTCTCTTTGTGATGAATTCGGCAAGACGTGGGTTTGCACTGAGCAGCCAGCGGCGCTGAGTGATACCGTTTGTCTTGTTGTTGAATTTCTCAGGATAAAGTCCGTACCAGTCTGCCAGTTCCTGAGTCTTGAGCAGTTCTGTATGCAGTGCGGCAACACCGTTCACACTGTAGCAGGCATGAATTGCAAGCCATGCCATATGGATCATGCCGTTATGGATGATTCCCATGCGGTTCTGTTTCTCGTAATCGTTGGGGAATTTCTCGCGCAGTTCAATATTGAAGCGGCGGTTGATCTCCTCAACAATCTGATAGATACGGGGCAGCAGACCCTGGAAGATCTCGATAGGCCATTTTTCAAGGGCTTCCGCAAGAATCGTGTGGTTTGTATAGGCAAAAGTGCGCACAACGATTGACCAGGCTTCGTCCCAGCCAAGACCCTGTTCGTCCATGAGAAGGCGCATCAGTTCCGGAATTGCCACTACAGGGTGGGTATCATTCAGCTGGATCACCTGATAATCAGGGAATTTCTGGAAATCAGTTCCGTGATCAGCAATAAAATGATTCAGCAGATCCTGCAGAGAAGCACTTGAGAAGAAATACTGCTGTTTCAGACGGAGAGCCTTTCCTGAAGGGCCGTTGTCGTTAGGATACAGAACGCGGCTTACGTTTTCCGCAGAATTCTGTTTCTCCACAGCACGGTTGTATTCCATGTTGTTGAAAAGCTGGAGGTCAAAACCGTCAGTGCTTGAAGCCTGCCACAGACGCAGTGTGTTGACTGTGTTGGTGTCATAACCGACGATAGGCATGTCATAAGGTGTGGCAAGGATTTCCTCCGCATTCTCAACATAGAACTGGTCTGTTCCGTTGGGACCTTTGCGGCATGCAACATTTCCGCCGAATTTTACAGTCACGGCAAGATCACTGCGTTTGATTTCCCAGGGATCCCGGTGTTTCAGCCAGTTGTCCGGGTACTCAACCTGGCAGCCGTTCTCAATGTGCTGCTCAAACATTCCGTACTGGTAGCGGATTCCGTAACCGTGTCCGGGATAATCCAGTGTGGCAAGTGAATCAAGGAAACATGCAGCCAGGCGGCCAAGACCGCCGTTACCAAGACCTGCGTCCGGTTCCTGATCTTCCACCATGTCGTAGTCAACGCCCAGTTCATTCAGAACATCGCGGACACCTTCCATAATCCCCGCATTGATCAGGTTGTTGCTGAGTGCGCGTCCCATAAGGAACTCTGCGGAAAGGTAATATACGCGTCGTCCCTGTTTCTTATAGTTGGCGCTGCGTGTTTTCATCCAGTTCTCAACGATCAGTTCCATTGCAGAAGCTGAAACTGCGTCAAATAAGTCGTGTTTGTTTGCCTGAGAAATTTCTTTACCGTACTGACGTTTCAGTCTGGCGGAAAGATTGGCCTTGAATGATTCTGCATCAAATTTCATGTGTGATTCCTCCTAATAAAAAGAACACTGTCGTGATCGAATCTCAAAATTACTGTAACATACAGAAAACAGTTTGTAAACCGTTTTACTGATTCCTGTAAAACTATATATGCATCCCGGAATCCCTCAGAGATGCCTGCAGCACCACTACGCTGCCTTATTTGCTCAGAAGCACTGCACAGGATCTGGCAGGCAGGACATAACGTGTCTGCACAGGAAGCAGTTCCTCGTTTCCGTCATCCAGAAAATCATCAGGAGCTGCAACGGAAGTATCTATGCAGCGGTACCACTGTTTGCCCTCCGGCGGCACCGGCAGTCTGACTGTTTTGTCACGGGTTGAGGAATTGAACATGATGTAGAAGTCATTGTCATCACGTTCCGCAAGGATTTCCTCACGGCTTCCGTCCATACGGAATGCCACGAAGTGATCCAGTTTTGACCAGTCCGGAGTCTGTGCATCCTCGTCAAACCAGCTTATGTCTTCCATGCTGTTCAGTGAGAAATCCTTGCCCGAGAAAAATTCAGGACGAAGGAAAGCAGGATGACTCAGACGGAAGTCAATCAGCATGCGGGTAAAACGCAGAACTTCTGCATGCCGGTCAAGACATGTCCAGTCAATCCAGGAAATGTCATTGTCCTGACAGTAGGCATTGTTGTTACCGCCCTGAGTCCGCCGGAACTCGTCACCTGCAAGCAGCATAGGCGTTCCCTGGGAAAGCAGCAGCGTAAGCAGAATGTTTTTTGCCTGCCGAGTACGGATGCTTTCTATCTGCGGATTTTCTGTGTCGCCCTCGAAACCGTAATTATAGCTGTTGTTGTTGTTGTTTCCGTCATTGTTGTGCTCACCGTTCTCTTCGTTGTGTTTTCCGTTGTAGGAAAGAAGGTCGTTCAAGGTAAAACCGTCATGACTGGTGATGAAATTCACAGAATGGAAAGGTTTTCTTCCGTCACGGAGATACAGGTCAGAAGAACCGCTCAGGCGAGTTGCTATCGCACTGCAGAGTCCGTCGTCACCGCGCCAGAATCTCCGCACATCATCCCGGAACCTGTCGTTCCACTCAGCCCATCGTCCGCCGGGGAAACTGCCCACCTGATAAGCACCGCCTGCATCCCAGGCTTCTGCAATGATTTTTGTGTTGCGCAGTACAGGATCTTCGGCAATGCGTTCCAGAACCGGCGGATCTTCCATAAGATGCCCAGATTTGTCACGGCCCAGAATGGATCCCAGGTCAAAACGGAATCCGTCAACATGCATCTCGCAGACCCAGTAACGAAGACAGTCAATGATGAATGAGCGCAGGACCGGATGATTGCAGTTCATGGTGTTTCCACAGCCGGAATAGTTTGCGTAATACTGTTTCTTGCTGTCAAGAATGTAATAGATGCTGTTGTCCAGACCGCGGAAATTCATGGTGACACCGTGCTCGTTGCCTTCTGCCGTATGATTGAAGACAATGTCCAGAATCACTTCAAGACCGGCCTTGTGCATCTCGCGGACCATTTCCTTGAACTCAGCAACTGCGCCACCTGGAGTCCTGTCTGCAGCGTAAGTCGCCTTGGGTGCAAAAAAACCGATTGTGCTGTAACCCCAGAAGTTCTTAAGCCGCTCACCTGTCCGCGGATTCACGTTGGCATTTTCCCATTCGTCAAATTCCTGTACCGGCTGCAGCTCTATGCTTGTTACCCCAAGTTCCTTGAAATAGGGGATTTTCTCAATCAGGCCACGGTATGTGCCCGGATGCGCCACCCCGCTTGTCTCACTTGCCGTAAGACCTTTAAGGTGTGCCTCATACAGTACGCTTTTTCTCAGCGGATAATTCAGCGGACGGTCATGCTGCCAGTCAAAATCATTGTCAATCACGACACACTTTGGCATGTTTCTTGCGTCGGGAAGGTGACCCATCATTATGTCCATGGAATCCGTCGCCGGTGTGTAGTTGCTGTCCAGATTCAGAAAGATTGACTGGGCAGTGTAAGAACGGGCATAAGGGTCAAAAAGGAAAGCGTTCCTGTTGAACCTGTAGCCTTTCTCAGGTGCGAAAGGTCCGTCCGCACGGAACAGATACAGTGCGCCGGCTTTCAGGCCTTTGATGAAAACATGCCAGATGTCTCCGGTCCGGTTCAGCTGTTTATGAAGTGTGTATGAAAAATAAGGGACATTGGAATTCTGATCTTCAAAAATATCGATTGTGATGCTTGTGGCGTTGCGTGAAAAAATACTGAAATTGACGCCTTCCGCTGTAAGTGACGGTCCCAGAGGAAGAGGCTTTCCGTCTTGTACACTGAGCTCTGTGTTCATGATTTTCCGATAATACCATATCGGGAATAAAACTTACATAAAAAAACTCATTCAAAACAAAAAAATGTTACAAAATTTCGAGAAATTTGATATTTGCACTGCAGAATTCTGTTTCTGATCAGATTTCATGAAAAGTGATTGTGTTGAAAACTGACCGCTGTACTGCAAACTTCTGGATTGAGAAACGCTCCGTTGTACCGGGAAAAGACACAACCGCAAAAGAAGGGCTGCTTCCGCCGCGGGGCCGTGCCACACTTCCCGGATTCAGGAACAGTGTGCCTTCAGTTTCTTCAGAAAAAGGCCGGTGTGTGTGGCCGAAAAACACCATGTCTGCATCCATTGTGTATGCGGTCGCCTGAAGAGTGTCAGTGCCCCAGTCCACATTGTGCCGGTGGCCGTGCACAGCATAAACTGTGCGCCCCGCAGCCTCAAGGCATATCCAGTCTGGAACGGCAATACTCCGCATGGCCGGCGGGATCTCAAAATCTTCAGGATCAATCATCAGGACATAACTGGAGGCATCGCCGTTTCCCCGTGCAAAGGCAATTACCGGCGGCAGACAGTTTCTGAAATCTTCGTCAAAAAAAGCACGCTCAACACAGAATTCCACATCACAGACTCCGTCACCGCAGAAAACCAGTGCGTCACATTCAGAGCCGAATTTCTCAAGAATCTGTTCCAGAAGCTCAGATTCTCCGTGGGTGTCAGAGACAACAAGAAGTCTGGCTTCCTCTTTTTCCTGAAGTGCTTTTATGTCTTCAGAGCTGCCGATCAGTCCGTTATCCTGCTGAACAAGAGCGTTCATATTTTTTTCCTTTCAAGTCCAAAAATTTCATTAGTAGTACAATCACAAGTCAGACTCACCTGCGTTTTCAACCGAAAGCACAAAGTGATTCTGTGACTTCAAGCCTGTTTCCGGATCTACATAAGGAATCAGAGAAAAACCGGTGTAAAAATCAGAAAGTTTTGTCCGGAATTCGCTGATAAAATCAGTTTTGTTTTCTTTTTTTATCGCTTTGATCATGGGAATAAGGACTCTGCTCAGATCTCCGTCAAAAGAGGCGACTTCCTCATCGTTCTGAGTTGCTTTATCCCCCTGATAATCCAGAACAAAGGTGGAACCTGCTTCTGTTCCGAGAACATCATCCTGAGGAAAAACTGAGTAGACCGGAAGACTGGACACTTCCTGGAGTGCAGCCAGTGCATAATGGGTACGGTCCGGTGCAGAAACAATGATCAGCGCCTGGGCCTGTGTCCCTTTCAGATCAGTGGCAAGGAAATTCGTGCGGATACGTTTTCCGGTCAGGTATTCCTGCAGAAAATCCATTTCCTCAATCACACCGCCTTCTGAATAAAGTCCCACTTCCTTCCGAAGTGTGCTCATCAGATTTTCCCGGGCAGTCTGCTGTTCTTCACCTTCCCATTTTGAATAACCGTGACCGAAAAGCAGAATTATGGGCTTGTTTTCAGAAGGCATCCACTTTGGAATTGAAAAATCCTGATTTTCAAAGGGTGTTCCTGCAGAATCAAGAGCGTTTTCCACAATCATGTCGGCAGTCTGCTCATATTCCTGCAGAATCTCTTCGGGAGTTCGTAAAGGTGTCTGTTTTTTACATGATGTACAGAAAAAAGCAGCACATAAGACTGAGCCGATCAGAATAAGGGCTGCCATGTTCCGGGTAAAATTCATGGGTCAATAGTATACAGAAAAGCTTCTGTTTGCAAGACAGTACAGTTTTTCCAGCTGTACCCTGCTGTCACAGTGCCTTCTTCCGGTACCAGATGTAGCGGAACCAGGCTGTTACACCGCTTAGGATCCAGACAAATCCCACCGACCACCAGAGTCCCCAGACTCCGAAGAAAGGAATCATTGTCATGGGAAGAGGAAGTGCAAAACGGCCGATAACTTCCACAATTCCGTTGAACAGTGCAAAGAAACTGTCGCCTACTCCGGTAAGGACACCGCGCACTGTATAGATCAGCCCAAGGAAGAAGTAGAACCAGCTGGTGATCTTGAGAGCCTGGGCACCCATGTAGATTACTTCCTGCTCGTTGATGAAGATTCTTGTGATGTTCTCACCGAAGAACTGCATCACACCAAGCATCAGCAGCGTGAAGACAATCATCAGATTCATGCCCTTCCTGAAACCGAGAAGCACCCGGTCCGTCTTCTTAGCACCGTAGTTCTGGCCTGTGTAGGTAGAAAGTGCGGCGCTCAGTGTCTGATAAGGCTGATGAATAACCTGTTCAACACGGCTTGTGGCTGAGAAGGCCGCGACTGCAACCGGTCCGAAAGCATTTACCACACGCTGCAGAGCCATAGTTGAGACTGCAATCAGTGAGAACTGCAGTGAAAGAGGAATTCCGATCTTGATTGAACGGCGTATGATCTCTCCGTCCAGAGCGAGATCAGCCTTTGAGATCTTGAAATAAGGATTCGTTTTGAGGGCAAAGACAAAGCAGGCGGCTCCGGACACAAACTGGGAGATCAGAGTTGCGATACCGGCTCCGGCAACACTCATGTTCAGGTATTTTACGAAAATGATATCAAGAATCGTGTTGAGGATGCATGAAAAAATCAGGAAATACAGAGGTGTCTTTGAATCGCCCAAAGCACGGAGCATTGAGGATACATAATTGTAAATTGAGACAAAGACCAGCCCAAGACAGAGAATCTTAAGATATGTGTGGGCTTCCTCAAAAATGTCTTCGGGAGTGTCAAGAAGAACAAGCAGAGGACCTGATAAAAAATATGCGATCATTCCCATTATCAGTGGGAAAACAATCATTATGTATCCGACATTGGTGATACATTTTTTAAGATTCTTTGTGTCATTGCTTCCGAAACACTGGGACGTGACGATTCCACCGCCGTTTCCGATTCCGTTGCACAGTGCAAAAAAGAAAAAGGACATGGGACCTGTCACACCGATTGCAGCAAGTGCATTGGCACCCACAAGTTTTCCGACGACAACTGAATCCACAATGTTGTAAAGCTGCTGAAAAAGGTTTCCGATCAGCATGGGGATTGAAAAACGGATCAGAAGGCTGGTCGTGTTGCCTTCAGTCATGTTCAGATTTGAATCTCTCATATCAACTGCTCATTATCAGACAAAAGAAGACGTGTGTACAGTATGTTTTTTTCGGAGAGAATGGAGCAAGAGACAAAAAAAGCCCGTCTCCCGTCAAAGATTCTCTCTGACAGAAAGACAGGCTTTTCTGTTTACACAGAAACAGCAATTACATACAGGTGTAACCGCCGTCTACCGGTACCATGATACCTGTTACATAGCTTGATGCAGGTGCTGCAAGGAAGATTGCTGCTGTATCAAGTTCGCCTTCGTTTCCGTAGCGTTCTTCAGGAATCATTGTTTTTGCATTCTGCTGGAAGAAGTCAGAATTCAGTGTGTCTCTTGTAAGGTCTGTGTAGAAGTAACCGGGGCAGATTGCGTTAACTGTGATTCCGTATTTACCCCATTCAGCTGCCAAAGCGCGTGTCAGGTTTACAACACCACCTTTTGCTGCATGGTAAGGGCTTGATCCACAGATTTTGTTTCCAACCAGACCGTACATAGAAGCGATGTTGATGATGCGTCCGTATTTTGCAGGAATCATTGCTTTCTTTGCAGCAGCGCGTGCTACTTTGAATGTTCCGAAAAGGTCAATGTCCATCTCGTGCTGGAACTGATCGTCAGTGATGTCTTCTGCGGGAGCAACTGCACCTGTTCCTGCGTTGTTGATAACAATGTCAATGCGTCCGAATTTTGCGAGAACAGCGTCAATCATTGCCTCAACTTTTTCTGTGCTTGTGATGTCACAGGGAACAGCATATGTTTCTACTTTGAATTCTGCAGCGATTTCTGCAGCAACTTTCTCAATCATTTCCTGGCGGCGTGCAACTGCAACAATTTTTGCACCCTGACTTGCCAGTGCTTTAGCCATCTGAACACCCAGACCTGTTGAACAACCTGTTACGATTGCAACCTGTCCATTCATGTCAAAATAATTTTTTGCCATATAAATCTCCTTATTGATCACCTTTTCGGTGAGCATCTTTCTGATGCGTCTATGAAAGTTATTATAGTGCATTTTTTATCGATTGTCATCTTCTTTTGCACAGTTTTTTAAGCCAAGGACTGCTGATCTACAGCACTTTTCAGGGCCGGAGACCGGAATGTCCCGATGATCAGCGGAATGACCATGACACACCAGAGTATGGGTTCGCAGATTATGATTGCCCAATAGCCGATCTTCGGAGCAAAAATCAGGGCAAAGATCACTTTGAGGGCAAGTTCGATGAAACTTGAGAAAAGCGGAGTTTTTCTGTCACCGAAACCCTGCATGCTGTTGCGCAGAATACTGATTGCGGCAGGGACAAAGTACATGGCTGAGTTCACACGCAGATAGGCTGTGGCAGTGGCGATAATCTCCTGATTTTCTGTTGCGCTTACAAGACGGACGAAAAGCGGTGCAAAGAGATTGATCACTGCAAGAGAGAAGCCCCACCAGACAAGACAGGCAATGTAGGAGGCACTTATTCCTGATTTTATGCGGCTGTTCCTGCCTGCCCCGAGATTCTGGCTGCAGTAAGTTGCCAGGGCCGAACCGAATACGGAAAAAGGTGTCATGAACACAAAACCGATTTTCCGGGCAGTAGTATGGGCGACAATTGTATTCGGCCCGAAAGTGTTTATCGCAGTCTGAAGCACAACTGTTCCCAGCTGCACAAAGGACATCATGACTGACATTGAGAAACCTGTGGAAACCAGCTGGCGGAAAATGTCAGGAGAAAAAGTAAAATCAGGAACACCCACATTGAGTGAAGGATGTTTTCTCCGCATGTACACAAAACAGACGACCGCAGACACAGTCTGTGCCGCCACTGTTGCATAGGCAGCGCCCACCACACCCCATGCTGTGTATTTTATGAGCACATAATCCAGAATCCCGTTAAGCAGATTGGAGAAAACCAGAAAAATAAGTGGCGTGACAGAATCACCCGCAGAACGCAGTATGGAAGCGCAGATATTGTATGCAGCCGTCGCAGAAAGTCCGGCGATTATCACACGGGAATAATTTTTTGCCGGTGCAAGAAGCTGGTCCTGAATGTTCAGAAGTTTAAGAATGGGATCATGGAACAGAAGACAGATCAAAGAAGTTGCAACGGCAATCGCAAAACCCAGAATCACTGTCCAGGCTATGGAGTTTTTCATGCGTCTCACGTCTTTTGCACCGAAAAAAAGCGCGATGATTATTCCGAAGCCGTTGATGAATCCGTTGAGGAACAGTACCGTAAAATCAACAAGTGTTGTTACGGCACCAACCGCAGCAAGAGATTCAGTGCCAAGAAAACTCCCGATTATGCGGGAATCAATTATTCCGTAAGCCAGCTGGAAAACCTGTCCTATATAGAGAGGCACTGCAAAACGCAGTATGACTTTAAGAGGAGATCCCTGGGTAAGGTCAAGCATCTGATCAATCTCCCGCCTGTTCCAGTCCGAAAATCCGCGCGCATTCTCTGGCAACTCCATCATTGTCAAAAGGTTCGCAGACACGGTCAGCAATCTCAAGGCATTCTTCACAGGCATTTGCCACCGCCACACCCAGGCCCGCCGTAGCAAGCATTTCAAGATCGTTCTGACCGTCACCGAAAGCCACAGTTTCTTCAGGCCGGATTCCGAACAGTTCGCAATAGCGGGCAAGTCCACGGTGTTTGCCGCAGTCCCTGTTGGAAACTTCCACAAGAAAAGTCTCACTGTTCACCATGTACACACCCGGAAACTTTTCTTTCAGTGCGGCAAAAATGCGGAGCGTGTCTTCCGGATGGATTATTATGTCAAAAGACCCTATTCTTCCCCGGTTCTGCAGGGCAAAGGCAGCAGTGTCCTCCACAGGAATCCGCTTTGTCTTTATGTACTGGATATTGAAAGTCCTGCATCCGAAACTCAGCGGATCATCATAATAAGATTTCAGAGTGTAGCCCTGTCCGTCCACAAAACATTCGTAGATCACAGACTCATCTTTAAGGAAGTCCATGATCTGTTCCGGAATTTCTGCGGGAATGCAGAGAGCACTGAGGGATTTTTTCAGCTGAAGATCATCCACAGAAACCCCGTTTGATGTGACTGCATGTTTCAGACCATTAATATGGAAGAAAAAATCAGGTAAAGAAAAAAGCGACCGTCCGGAACATGGAACAAAATCAATTCCCTTTGCCAGAAGCCGCTCAATAATACTGCGCGTATAATCAGATATTCCGCCTTCACGGTTCAGCAGAGTCCTGTCCAGGTCTGCAAAGACGCATCTGTAATCCATATGTTATTTTATTCCCTCTTTGAATTCTTTCGGCGTGAATCCAGTAACCCGCTTGAACACAGTGCTGAAGTAACGGGCATCGGTATATCCCACAAGATCCGCGATCTCATAAATGCGCACATTGGGATCCTTCAGAAGTTCGATCGCTTTTTTCACCCTGGTATACATCAGATAGTCAACAAAAGTATATCCGGTTTCCTGATGAAAAAGACGGCTCAGATATCCTGTGGAGATTCCGAGGATTTCTGCAGTTTCTTCTATAGTGATGCCGCCGATATAACGCGCCTGGATCAGTTCCACGGCACGGGCAATATAACTTGCTGTACTGCCGGAAGTTGCCGAGTATTCATGAAAAAGTGCCAGAGCCTGGGAGTTCTCGCCGTTTTCGTTCACAAGAGACTCCAGTTTGTTATGACGCTTTTTCTGCTGGACTTTTTCCTTTGCTTTGTCCAGCACTTCCTTAAGTTCACCGGAATCCACCGGCTTAAGAAGATATTCCATGACGCCAAGTTTCATGGCTTTGCGCGCATACTCAAACTCTGTGTAACCGGAGAGAATCACCCATTCAGGCTCAATCTCCGGGACATGTTCCTTGCAGGCGGCAATCATCTCAAGACCGTCCATCACCGGCATACGGATGTCTGTCACAACGATATGGGGTTCAAGTTTCTTTATCTGCTCCAGACCTTCCCGCCCGTTCTCCGCCTCTCCCACCAGAATCAGATCCATCTCTTCCCAGGGAGTAAGCAGGGCCATCTCGCGGCGCAGGTTCGGCTCATCTTCTACAATCAGTACTTTTGTCATACGAAATCCTTGTCAGTTCTTGAAGCAGTATCCAGATAGTAATGAATTTCCACACAGGTTCCCGAGCCTTCGAATGATTCCACATAAAGCCCTGACTTCCGCCCGAAAAGCAGCCGGAGTCTTCTGTGTGTGTTTACAAGGGCAATTCCAGAGGAAGAAAGTCTCAGTCCGTCATCCAGCAGTTCGCCTTCTTTTGCAGCGGACACATCCAGTTTTACGCCGGGAAGTTCCGCAGTGTCTGCCGGTGCATACATTTTCTCACGGAGCAGTGTCAGAGTTTTTTCATCCATTCCGTCACCGTCATCCTTTACACTGATGATCACATGATTTTCCGCTTCAATCCGTGCACTTATCGTAAGTGTACCATCTCCCTCTTTTTTTTCAAGCCCGTGGACAAGGGCGTTTTCCACAACAGGCTGAATCACCAGGGATGGGATACTGGTTTTCAGCAGTTCTTCCGGAACGTCCTCCACAAGGGTAAAACGTCCGGGCCAGCGGTGGGACTCAATCAGGAAATAATCTTTAGAAAGTTTCAGCGCGTTTTCCAGAGTCTGGGAATCAGTTCCGCGCTTAAGTCCCTCTCTCAGGATTCTTGCCAGTGCAGACACCATTTCCGCGGCGTCTCTCGCACCCTGAAGGTTTGCCATTGACCTTATGGAACTCAGTGTATTGTAAAGAAAATGTGGATTTATCTGGCTCTGAAGAGACTGTATCTCCGCAGTACGCAGAAGTTCCTGCTTGTAGATTGTCTCATCAAGAAGATTCTTTGTACGGCCGACCATTGAATTGAAACGTTCCACAAGGAAAGACATCTCATCATTGGAAGCCCTGCGGCTGAAAGTGTGCACCGGAAGAGGACAGCGAACATCCAGATTGCCCTGCTCAACCTGTCTCATGGCACCGGTAAGTGACGCAACAGGATTTGAGATGGAACGAGAGATCAGGATTGTTGCGATCAGGGCGACAATAACTGTTATGACAGCCATCAGCCGTGAATTTCCGCGGATGTTTGATGCAAGTGATTCAACTGCGCTTTCAGGATAAACACCGAACACAGAAAGTCCGTTCTCTATCTGACGGCGCTCAAAAATCACGGAAGAATTTGTAAGACCGGTCTCCTTTGTCACTTCCTCAAGAAAAAGACCCTCTCTGTCCTCACCGATAACGCTGTAGACAACACAGTCCGCACTGTCAAGGATGAACAGGTCCGCAAGGGCACCCTGCCGGCTTATATTGAGCCCGATAATGTCTGCAAAAGCTTTTCGCTGAATATCAACGACAACATATCCGGTAAGGGTAAAACCGTTGTAAATGGGCCTTCCCAAGGCAAGGGGCACAGACCGTGAGTCAGCGGAATGTGGCTGTCCGAAAAGCACGTAGGAATCCTGCAGAGAACCGGAATCCGCGTCACTCACAGAGGATTTCCCGAAAGTGCGGTTGAGCGCTCCCAGGATTCCCCAGGAATTTCCCGCGCTGCTTGAATACTGCTTGGGGAGTGTGTAGCGGTAGACAGCTCCGTAAGTTCTGTCCAAAGGGATCACAAAAACATCGTAATAATCGCTTCTGGCAGTCTGGTTTATCCGCTGTCTGATCTTAGTGCTCAGCTGGTTTTCCGATTCTGCATCCGGAGCGCCTGTTGTGTAGGCGATCACGTTCTCATCTTCGGAAATTGAGGATGCAATCAGTGCGGCTTCAGACAGCAGGTACTGAGCAAAGCCTGCCGCCGAACTTACGGAATTCTGGACACTTTCGTTAAAGGCGCGGGAAACAAAGCGGTTGATTCCCGCAGTCGTAAGGAGTGCCATGACAAGCACCGGGCCTACGCTGGTAAGCAAAAAACTTGAAAGCAGCTTCAGGAAAAAGGATGAGACTGCTCCGGGTTTGCCCTCGTTACGATGATTCAAAGTTTTCTGTCCCCGCTTTTCGCCCTTGATCATGCCAGACACCAGGCCTGACATGTCTCAAAGACAGATTTTACAGTTCGCCGGATTCTGCAGCACCCGGAAGTCCGATATCCTTACGGAAGAAAATATCCTTGAAGGAAACCGTTTCCAATACGGCATAGGCGTTCTGCCATGCTTTCTCGAAAGTGTCGCCGTATGCAGAGGCAGCAAGGACGCGTCCGCCGCTTGTAAGCAGTGTGCCTTTGTCGTCACACTTTGCACCGGCCACAAAAAGTTTTGCATCTTTTTCCGCAAACATTTCCCTGTCGTATGTAATCTCGTAACCTTTGCCGTAAGCCTTGGGATAACCGCCGGAAACTGCAACAGGCGCGCAGACAAAACCGGGCTTCCATGCAAAACTGAAGTCTTTGAGGCTTCCGTCAATAACTGCCTGACACATGGCGGCAAAATCAAAGTCCATAAGCGGCAGCACTGCCTGAGTCTCAGGATCGCCAAGACGTACATTATATTCAAGAAGTTTCGGGCCGTTTTTGGTAAGCATCAGTCCGAAGAAAATAAATCCGCGGTAATCCATTTCTTCAGCAACCAGACCGCGGAGAGTCGGTTCAAGAATCGTTTTCCTGAAGGCGGCAAGATCCTCTTCCGTAACATCGGCAACAGGAGAGACAGCTCCCATTCCACCGGTGTTCGGACCTTTTGCACCGTCAAGAAGGCGTTTGTGGTCACGGGCTGTCGTAAAGGGCACAATTGCGCATCTGTCTTCCGCAGCCATTTCTTCTGTCACAGAAACTGCGGCCAGAATGGAAATCTCCACACCCTGCAGATATTCTTCTATCACCACACAGTTTCCTGCGTCGCCCAGTGTTTTCGCACCCATGAAATCATCAATGGCACTGTGGGCAGTTGCAGCATCGGCAGCAACAACAACACCTTTTCCCGCAGCAAGACCGTCCGCCTTGATCACAATGGGAGCGCCTTTTCTTTCGATATAGGCATGTGCTTCCGCTGCATCAGTAAAAGATGCGCTTTCCGCACAGGCAACTCCGTATTTTGCCATGAAGGTTTTTGCAGCGTCTTTACTTGCCTCCAGATTTGCCCCTTTTGCCTTGGGACCCACCGTAGGGATTCCGTTCTGCCACAGCACATCTGCCAGTCCTGCAGCAAGAGGATCTTCCGGTCCGACAACTGCAAAAGAACACTGCTCTTTTTTTGCAAGGGCTGCAATGTCTTCAAAAGCAGAGACACCTGCAACATTGCGGCATTTGGGTTCATGCTGAGTGCCACCGTTTCCGGGCACACAAATCACTTCATCAACAAGGCTGCTCTGAGCCAATTTCCAAGAAATAGCGTGTTCACGACCGCCAGAACCTATCACAAGAACTTTCATATCGCTATAATATAGAAAATCACGGTAAGATACAACGCGGAAAGCAGAGGCAAACTGCCGTGAAACACAGGGGGAATGTAATGTTACAGGGCCGCCATATTCTGGAACCAGGCGATTTTGAGTTGTCGGACATTGATCAGCTCTGTTCTCTTGCAGAACAGATGATTGTTGATCCCGAATCCTATGTTGACGTATGCCACGGAAAAGTACTTGCAACGCTCTTCTTTGAGCCAAGCACACGCACACGTCTTTCTTTTGAAGCCGCAATGCAGCATCTGGGCGGAACAACGCTGGGTTTTGCAGACGCGTCCACATCTTCTTCAACAAAAGGAGAAACACTTGCAGATACAATCCGCGTCGTTTCCTCTTATGTTGACTGCATCGCAATGCGCACACCGAAAGAAGGTGCCGCGATCCTGGCATCCCGCTATTCCCGGGTTCCGATCATCAATGCAGGTGACGGAGGGCATCACCACCCCACACAGACTTTGACCGACATGGTTACAATCCGTGCCCTCAAAGGTGGATTTTCCGGCCATACAGTCGGTTTCTGCGGGGACCTTAAATTCGGACGCACGGTACACAGTCTGCTCAAGACACTCAGCCGCTATCCGAACAACCGTTTTGTGCTGATCAGCCCTGACGAACTGGGTCTTCCTGCTTACCTTGAGAACGAAGTCCTGAAACGTGCAGGAATTGAATACGTCCACGCAAGCCGCCTTGAGGACGTGATAGGAGATCTGGACATTCTGTACATGACACGCGTGCAGAAAGAACGTTTCTTCAACGAGGAAGACTATATCCGCCTCAAAGACAGCTACATCCTGGACAAAGACAAAATGCACATGGCAAAAGACAGCATGATCGTGCTGCACCCGCTGCCACGTGTCAATGAAATTGCCATAGACGTGGACGATGACCCCAGAGCCGCATACTTCAAGCAGGTCCGCTACGGAATGTTCGCCCGCATGGCACTTATCGCCAAAATCACAGGAGCTCTCTGATGCTGAACGTAGACACAATCAAGAACGGACTTGTAATTGACCATATCCGTGCAGGCACCGGTCCCAGAATCTTCCAGTGGCTCAAACTGGACAAAGCGGATTTCTGTGTTGCCCTTATCATGAACGCGCCTTCAAAAACCATGGGACGCAAAGACATCATCAAGATCGACAACATCATCAACATCGATTATTCGGTACTGGGCTTCATCGATCCCAATATCACAGTGAACATCGTTAAAGATGAGCACATTGCAAAAAAAATCACCCTCAGCCTTCCTGACAGAGTTGAGAACATCATCAAATGTAAGAATCCGCGCTGTATAACAAGCACTGAGACTTACGTCCATCACACATTCCATCTGGTTGACCGTGCGCATGCCGAATACCGCTGCGAATTCTGCGATGAACTTTACCGCGCAGGAACAGGAGAAGGTCTGCAATGAATGAATACACGCTCATCAAAAACGTACGCCTTGTGGACAGAAACACTGATTCAAAGGGCTTTGTTCTTATCAGAGATTCCAGGCTTTTTGCAGTCTGTCCGGATGATACCGGCAAGCTGGGGACATTTTTTGCCAGCCACCCGGAAATATCACAGCAGGAAACTCTGGTAATTGATGGGCGTGGACTCACCCTGATGCCTGCCTTTATCGACATGCATGTGCATTTCCGGTATCCGGGACAGACACAAAAAGAGGATTTGTATTCAGGAACAAAGGCCGCTGTTGCAGGTGGTTATTCCGCAGTGGTCCTCATGCCGAATACAACACCGGTCACTTCTTCCGTGGAAGATGCACGGCTGACCAATGACAAGATCAAAGGTTACGGAATGATTGACTCTTTCCAGACAATCAGCATTACAAAGGGATTTTCCGGCAATGACATTTCACACCTGGACAGTCTGACAGAGGACAATGCGAAAGAATTCCCTGTGATCACCGAAGACGGAAAGGATGTTCTTGAAGACAGTGTGATGCTCTCCGCCATGAAGAAAGTTGCCCCTCTTGGAACCATTGTTGCCTGTCACTGCGAAGACCCGGCTCTCGTACCGGAAGCCCGCGCACTCCGAAACGCCCGCGATTTTGCCGGTGCGGAAAAAGTTCTTGCCAGAGCAGAAGATTCCTACACAGAACGGAACATTGATCTTGCGTTATCAGCCGGTTGCCGGATCCACATCTGTCACTGCAGCACTGCCCTTTCTCTGGATGCAGTCCGGCAGGCAAAGAAAACAGATGCCGGCAGAAAACTGGTGACCTGCGAAGTCACACCCCATCATCTTGGCCTCACCTGTGATGATCCGCGGACTTCCTGCGAGCTGGTCAATCCACCGCTCCGCCCTGAATCAGACCGGCAGGCTGTCATACAGGCAATTCTTGACGGCACTGCAGATGTTATTTCAACAGATCACGCACCGCACACAATGCAGGACAAAGCTGATGGAGCTTGCGGTTTTACAGGCATAGAAACCGCTTTTGCCGTCTGCTGCGACACACTGGTAAAACCCGGGACAATCACGCTGAAAAAACTGTCCGAACTTATGTCCGCACGCCCAGCCCAGATTCTTGGCCTTAAACGCGGACTGCTAAAGGAAGGCTACCCCGCAGACTTTGTGCTTGTTGATCCCGATTTGGAATGGACTGTGGATTCAGCACAGTTTTTTTCAAAAGGACGGTATTCTCCTTTTGACGGACAGAAACTGACCGGACGTGTTGAAGCCACATGGTATGACGGAAAGATGGTCTACAGCCGGAAACCGGGAGAATTTGTACCCGCCTGAGCGGAAGGAATCCTCTGATTACAGCAAAAAAAAAGACTCTTCAGAAGAGCCCAGGTACACTACGGCACAGCTCCGACAATCTACTGCTGCTTCCTTCCGGACCTGACAGGGTTTGAAAGCGGATACTTGCATAGGACCTGAACTCATCAAAAGAGTCTCATAACTAGCGGAGAGAGCGGGATTCGAACCCGCGGTACCTTTCGGTACGCAACCTTTCCAAGATTGTACCATAGACCACTCGGACATCTCTCCAAGGTTTCTTTCTGTCCAACACCCATAAAAAAAGGATTCTTTCGAACCCCCAAACCGCGTCGCGGAGAGAGGGGGATTCGAACCCCCGGAACCTTTCAGCTCAACGGTTTTCGAGACCGCCCGATTCGACCGCTCTCGCATCTCTCCAAGGTGTTTAAAACAAAAAAAGCGAGACTAAGAGGATTCGAACCTCCGGCCTTCAGATCCGCAATCTGACGCTCTATCCAGCTGAGCTATAGTCTCAATATTCACGGAGCAGGGGGGATTTGAACCCCCGATACCCTTGAGGGGTATGCCTCCTTAGCAGGGAGGTACCTTCGGCCAACTCGGTCACCACTCCAATCAAACGGAGCAGGGGGGATTCGAACCCCCGGAACCTTTCAGCTCAACGGTTTTCAAGACCGCCGCCTTAAACCACTCGGCCACCGCTCCATAGCGTTTCCCAAATCTACAAAAAAAATGAAAATAAGTCAAGTCCATTCTCAATAAATCCTGTTTTTTTTGATGCAGATTCTCCTTGCGAAATAGACCTTGCCATTGTAAAATATTATAAGTATGGCAAATCTGCGAATGTTATTTCATACAAAAGATCCTCTGACAGGTGTTTTGAATACCAGCGGTTTTTTCCGGCAGCTTTGGATGGCAATCCGTCGGAAGAAAATCGGAGAATATCAGGGTGTTTTCTTCAATATTCATAATTTTAACGTTGTAAATAAAGAACTGTCTTATTTTGAAGGCGATAAAATCCTTATTGCATACTGCAGAATGCTGACAAAAAAACTTGCAAAGGATGAAGCCCTGGGACGTCTGGGTGGTGACAATTTTGTCGCACTGATTCGTAAGGAGCATGTCGGGCAAATTATTCAGGATCTCCAGGGTGTCTGCATTACATACGATACTCCCAAAAAAAGAAGAGATTTCAATTTTTCTGTCACTGCCGGTATTGCAGATCTGGTCGGAATCACAAATCCTGGCGAGTTCATGATTAAAACCAGTGTGGCATATCAGGGAGCCCGCGAAAACGGAGCCGGTTCCATCCTATACTTCAACAAGGATCTTCTGAGGGCATCAAATCACACAAAAGAGATTCTGTCCCGTTTTCCGGCGGCGCTTAACGGCAATGAACTTTTCATTGTCCTGCAGCCTGTGGTGGGTGTTTTTACAAAATCAATCTGCGCTGCAGAAGCTTTGGTAAGATGGAACAGGGATGGAGTTGTGCTCCAGCCGAGAGATTTTATTCCGGTTCTTGAAAAAAGTGATAATCCCGCAAAACTTGATCTTTTCGTTGTGGAACAGGTCTGCCGTCTTTTAAGCCGCTGGACTGAGGAGAAAAAGCCCCTTGTGAAAATCTCGTCCAATGTCTCAAGAAAAAGTCTTTCAAATCCGGATTTTGCAGGACAGGTTATTGCTCTTCTGGACAAATATGCAGTTCCCCATCACCTGTTTGAGATTGAACTTACAGAAAGCGATGATTTTCTTGACTTCAAACAGATTTCTTCCTTTGTGCGCAAGATTAATTCCGCAGGCATCAGTGTTTCCATAGACGGATTCGGAACAGGATACTCTTCTCTTAGTCTGATCAAAAACATGCAGGTCAATTCCGTAAAAATCGGGCGGTCGTTTATTCCTGGTGATGAGTATTACCCGAATCAGCAGAATGACCTTTTCGTGCTGCAAAGTCTCATCGACATGATGAAAGGGCTGCATATGGATGCGGTTGCAAAAGGTGTCGAGACAGAAAAACAGCTTGAGACGGTCCGAAACGCAGGTTGCAACAAAGTTCAGGGATTTGTCTACGACACACCGCTGTCAATCGATGCCTTTGAAGAACGGCTGAAAAACGGATACTGATAAAGCTGCCTTTCTTCCGCTCAACAGAACATCTCTTTTGAGGCGGGTTACGCCCTGTTCAGCGGCTTACCCATTCTATTGCAAGCTGCCGTAACTCCAGCGATGAATTGCAGTGTAACTTTTGTTTCAGGTGCTCTTTGTGGGTGTCGATTGTCTTTGTGCTCAGATTCAGTTTCTGGCTGATTTCCAGAGTGCCGAGACCTTTTCCGATAAATGTAAAAATCTGAAGCTGGCGGTCTGAAAGATTCTGAATGTTTGCCAGATTGTCATTGCCGGAAGACACATCTTCGCCTGTTCCGGTAAGGCACTCACTGATCCGCTGGTTCTCGCTTTCGCTGAGCCACACTTTTCCTGAAAGAACAGTCTTGATTGCCTCAAGGACCTTGCTTCCGGCTTCTCCTTTCATGATATAACCGTGTGCACCCGCCTTGAGAGCCCGTTCTGAATAAAAACGCTCGTCATGCATGGAAAGCACAAGCATCAGTACTTTGGGATAAGTTTTTCTTACAAAACGGATAACTTCAAGTCCGTCATCATCGCCCAGGTTCAGATCAACAATCATCAGATCAGGCAACTGTTTTTCCAGAAACCCGTATGTTTCGTTGGCAGTCTGAGTTGTCCCGACAACATGATACTCGTGCACAGTCTCAATAAGCTGTGCCAGCCCTTCGCTAAAAAGAGGATGATCTTCTACAATCAAAACATTTTTTGTGACCATAACTGCATTCTATCACAGACAGAGATTTTTTCAAATCTGATTTTTTTCGTTTGTCTGATTCTCGGATCACTTTTTGCCCCGACAATTCCATCCAAGTCATCCCGTTTTCTCATCCATTTCAGTCATTCTTTTTAACTTGATTTTTGCAGTTTTCATGTTTAAATTTATCCCCATGAAAAACAATAATGAATCAGAGACATCAACAAATCTTCCGGTTGCAGCAGACGATGGCTTTCTTCCTGCAGAACCTGACGGTGATTTTTACCGGATGGCGCTTCAGTTTCAGCGCATCATGATGATTTACGAAAGTGCGATAAAACAGGTTGAGACAAAACTGGATATTCTGAACAAAGAACATAAGGTTGCCCGCAGACGGAGCCCCATTGAGACAGTAAAATCCCGGATCAAAAGTCCGGACAGCATTGCAAAGAAACTTGAGAAGAAAGGTTTTCCTGTTACTTTTTCTTCATTGACTGAAAATCTGGATGACGTTGCAGGAATCCGGGTCATCTGTCCCTATATCTCAGACATTTACACAGTGCGTGACATTCTGCTGAAGCAGCCTGACATCACACTTCTTGAAGAGAACGATTACATTCAGACACCGAAAGCGTCCGGTTACAGAAGCCTTCACATCGTGATCCAGGTGCCGGTGTATCTTTCAAAGACAGAACACAACGTAAAAGTTGAAGTCCAGCTGAGGACAATCGCCATGGATTTCTGGGCAAGTCTTGAACATCAGCTGCGATATAAAACTTCGGCCAATGTTTCTGACAGCATCCGGCGGGAACTGTTTCACGTTGCCGAGACCATTGCCACCACAGACCGCCAGATGGAAGAAATCGCGATGGAACTGCAGGCGCTGGAGTAAGCGAAGGCCGCACTCTGCAAAGTAACCGGGTTTTACCTGCGGTCAACCTCCAGGGCAAAGGCAGGAACCGGAGCATCAGGTCCCGCAAGAGCTTCCGCCATTACAGGAAGCACTTCTGCAAGAACTTCTTCTGTCTGCCAGGGCGGATTTATCACAGCCATTCCTGAACCATAAAGTCCCATTTCTTTTTCCGGAGAATCCACAAGCAGTTCCGTCTGAAGAAAACTTGAACCGGAAGCACCAGCCGCATCACGCAGCGAACAGAGCATTTCTGCAGTCTCGCTCCGGCGGTGTTTCAGAAGCGGATACCAGAGACAGAGAATTCCTACCGGCCACCGTCTGTGGGCAGCTGTAAGACTTTGCGCTACATTCACATAATCTGAGTCAACTTCATAACTGGGATCCATGAGCAGCAGACCCCGCCGCGGTGTGGGCGGCGTTATTGCCTTGATCGCCTGATAAGCGTCTCTCTGCTGGATCACAATATTGTCCTGCCGGACATAGGCTGCCATGTTGCCGCGCAGAACCTCAGCCTCGTTCGGATGCAGTTCCGTAAGGAAAAGCCTGTCTTCAGTGCGGAGAAAACAGCGCATTATCTCCGGTGAACCCGGATACTGGTTCTTCACAAGGTATTCATCTGTAAAATCCAGATATTTCTGAAGAAGCGGCGGCAGAACTTCAGCACTGCCCTGTTTTTGGGAAGCAAATTCCCTAAGACGCAGAATCCCTGTCCAGGCTTCCGCAGTTTTCTGCGCCCATTCCCCGTCCAAGTCATATTTTCCGCCCCCGGAATGGGTGTCAATCAATGAAAAAGGTTTGTCTTTTTTATGTAAGCTTTCCAGAATCAGCATCAGTGAGGCATGTTTCAGCACATCCGCATGGTTTCCTGCATGAAAAGCGTGTCTGTAACTCAGCATAGCTTACTATATCATACTTGTGCTTTAGTTTCAGCAGAAATGTGCCGATAAACAACCCATGAAATTCCGTCTTTATGTATTAATCGCAATCGTTATCTGCGCATTTGTAATTCCATTTTATTTCCAGAATTCCGCAACAAGTTCTGCAGAAGAAGATATTTCCGAACCTTTACACAGTCTTGAATTTGATGATTCCAATCCAGTTTCAACCGATGGGATTCTTGCAGGTACTGAAAACGGACTTTTCTTCCTGAGGGACGGCCAGATGCATCCTCTTTGGACAGAGGGAGCCGTGCAGACGATCATTCACACAGATGCCTACTACATGATCACTGACAAAGGCATTGTAAAGTCGAAAGATCTTCTTACATATGATTACTGCAACAGCGGACTGCCTACTCACCGGGTAAAGCATTATGAAGACGGAGTGGTTTCTTTTACCGATGACATGGCTTCTCTCAAAGACCTGGGAGTTCATCCCGAAGACAGCAGCATTATGGTGACCACATCCAACAATGCAGTTTATCTTACGGAAAACGGTGGTGAATCCTGGAAAAACATCGGTTTTTCATCAACAAAAACTTCCGGTGCAAAAGCTGTGGCCGTATGCAATATGCCGGATGACTCAGGAAATCCTGTTCTGACGGTATTTCTGTCCCACTCAGTCTATGGAATCGCCTATTATCAGCCTTATGCAAAAAAGCCCGCATGGATTGACATGGACTACGGATTTGAAAGAATTCCCACATCAGATTCTTCAGATGAGATCGCTGATATTCTGCCTGTTCTCCGAATTGACGAAAAGGGGAATTATTACACGGAAGTCTACATCTCACAGAGTTTCAAACCCTGCATTTACCGTCTGGACTGGAAGAAAAAACAGGGCCAGCTTCTGGGTAAAACAGAAAACCCGGCACAGACCATTGACAGTCTGTTCCTTGCCGGTGAGAACCTGATTTTCATCACAATGGACGGTTACGGAAGCTTCAATCTGAAGACAAATACCTTTGAGGCGGCTCCTGAGGAAAGCGGAACCTGGCTTGCTGCGGTAAAACAGGCTGAAGGTCAGGCACGGTGCATGTACATTCCGGAATCAGCAAGCGGTTACTCAAAAAGTATTTCGCTTAACGAACTGTGGCTTCTGGACACTTCTGACATTGCCGGTGATTATGTTGCAACTGCAAGTGACCGCAAAGCACTTTATATTCCCGCAGGACAGACTACTCCCGGCAAGACACTGCAGGGATTCATTGACACAGCAAAAGAAAACGGACTCAACGCGGTTGTCGTGGACATGAAAGACGACTACGGGTATCTGCGTTATCATACAACCAGTGATGAGGTAAAGAAAAAAGCGACAGAAAGCTCCTATGCAATCAATCTGGATGCCTTTGTTAAACAGTGCAAAGAGGCGGATCTTTATCTGATTGCCCGAATTGTTGTGTTCAAAGACCGGAATCTGTGGCGATATTCGGGCGGGAAATATGCTGTTAAAGACAGTTCCACAGGCAAATCATGGCAGGGAATCCGCGGGTATTCCGACATTCTTGACGAAAACGGTGTAAAAACCGGTTCTGAGACAGAATACTATGATGAATACTGGTGCGATCCTTATTGCCATGAAGTCTGGGAATACAACGTCAGCATCTGTAAGGAACTGATTGAACGCGGTTTTGATGAGATCCAGTTTGACTACATCCGCTTTCCCACTGACGGTCTGAACCTTTCCCGCGCCCAGTACCAATGGAAGGATGAGGGCATGGACAAAGAAAGCGCTTTGATGTCTTTTCTGTCTTACGCCCGCGCAAACATTGATGCTCCCATAGGAATCGATATTTACGGTGCAAACGGCTGGTACCGCTATGGCGGACGCACCGGTCAGGATGTGGAACTTCTTGCAGAATATGTGGACGTTATCTGCCCCATGTTCTACCCGAGTCATTTTGAGCAGTCTTTCTTTGCATACAGTCCGGCGGAAGAGCGTACATACCGCATCTACTATTACGGCTGTTTCCGTAACTCCGTGATCGCACGCAACAGGGTGATTGTCCGTCCTTGGGTGCAGGCCTTCTATCTGGCAGTTTCCTACGACAAACTCTATTATGACGAGGATTATGTAAGACGTCAGGTTTTCGGAACAAGGGATTCCATCAACCGCGGATACATGTACTGGAACAACTCCGGAAAATACAACTATATTTCACCGGATCCCGGAGATGCGCCATATCCCTGGAAAGGTGACGGAATCACAAAAACCGGACTTTTCAGGAATGCAGTTCCGGAAGACACAACTGAACAGGCTGAGTGACAGTCTGCAATCTTTATAAGGAATCATTTATGGAAGAAATCTGGCAATGGGGATTGAATGTAATTCGTGCAGTCCAAACCGTCAAATGCGCACCTCTTACTGTTTTAGGACAGATTATTCATGTGGCTTTCAATTCACCGGTTTACGTTCTTCTGGTGCTGTTCATCTATCTTTGTGTTGACGTGAAGTCAGGTTACACAGTGGGAATCACCTGTTTTGTTTCTGCTGCCGGAAACTCTGCCGTGAAAAACATACTTCGAACACCAAGGCCTTACACACTGGATCCCAGCGTCGGCTTGGCAACGGAAACCAGTTTCTCAACACCATCGGGACATTCCCAGGCCGCCGCGACGGTGCTGCCTTTAAGCGCAAAAATCCTTTACGGCCCTGACAGAAAATATATCGGAATGAGACTTGTTCTTGCACTTTTTCTGCCTTTGGTAATCGCAGTTTCCCGGGTATATATGGGTGTTCACTACCCTACTGATGTTCTGGGCGGCCTTCTGTTCGGTTACGTCATTTCACTTACAGTCCTGCTTTTCGGCAGCAGTTTTTCTGTCTGGTTCAACAGAATCTGCAGGACAAAAAAAGCGGCGGAAATTGTCCATCTTCTTATTGTCTTTGTCATATGTTTCGCATTCAATGCAATCAATCCTGAGGACACATCCATGCAGGGCGCAATGTTCGGTCTCTGCGGCGGATACATTCTGCTGAACAGACAGGGAGAATTCGATTCCGCAAAGGGAAGCGCAATGCAGAAACTCCTCCGTGTTGTAATCGGTCTTGCAGTTTTCGGCGTGCTTTATCTTGGTCTTAAAGCAGTGTTTCCCGGTGAGGAAAGCAGCCTTTATGGACTTTTCCGCTTTCTGCGTTACGGAATCTGCACTTTGACAGCATCTTTTGCAGTGCCTGTTCTGCTTGTAAGACTTAAGCTTGCGGAATTCAAAGAAACTGCGGTGTCTGAAAAGGAATAAAAAATGAGTCTGGTTGCCGGCTATACACCTGATGAACCAATTGCTGCAATTGCCACTGCCGTTGCACCTTCCGCACTTGCAGTCATAAGAACCAGCGGCAAAAACTGCGTCGAGCTTATTGAGAGACTTTTTTCCCGTCCAAAAGCACTTCACAATGCGGCCGGCTACACAATGGTTCACGGATGGATCACAGAACCTGAGACTTCGGCTCCTGTGGATGAGGTTATGGTCCTTGTGTACCGTGCACCCAAAAGTTATACAGGTGAGGAAATGGTTGAGATCTGCTGCCACGGAGGAACCGCACCTGTAAGCGCAGTATTCCGTCTGCTGCTTAAAAACGGATTCCGCGAGGCTCAGCGGGGTGAATTTTCCTTCAGGGCTTTCATAAACGGCAAGACAGATCTGACGCGTTCAGAAGCTATCCGTGAGATAATAGATTCCCACACTGATGAGAGCCGTTCAAGAGCTGCAGACCGTCTGAGCGGAAATCTTTTTGACGAGATTGAGCGGATAAAACAGCTTCTTATCAGGACAACCGCATCCATTGAAGCAGAGATAGAATACCCTGAAGACGAAGAAACCATTGCAGATGCTTTTGACGCAACCGAACTTCAGGAAGCACATGACGCACTGCTTTCTCTCAGCAGCACCTGGGCCAGTGAGAAACTTTATCAGGACGGAGCCCGTATTGTGCTCTGCGGAAGAACCAATGCAGGAAAATCAAGTCTTTTCAACACATTGCTCAAGGAAGAACGTGCCATCGTCTCCTCAACAGAGGGAACAACCCGTGATTATCTTGAATGCTGGGTTTCTTTTGCAGGGATTCCTGTACGCCTTTTTGACACTGCCGGACTCCGCACAACAGAGGATGCCATTGAGCAGACCGGTGTTGAACGCGCCTACGATCTGGCAAAAGAAGCGGATCTTGTGCTTTATCTTGTGGATTCAGTAAAAGGAATTGCGGAAGAGGATCTTTCAACAATAAAGGATTTTGCCGCACAGGAAACACCGGTCATTCTTGTATACAATAAATGCGATTCTTCAGGTGAAAAGGCCTGTGCACAGTGCAGTGAAGCCGGAGACAGAATGCAGGGCACTCAGTCTGCTTTGGACGCTGACATTCTGCAGGGCGCTCAGGAAACTGTGCGTGTGAGCGCAAAAACCGGCTCCGGTATTCCGGAACTGATGCAGTGTGTAAAAACTGTACTTTCAGGTCAGCTGCCTACAAGCCGCGCATCAGTTGCCTTAGGTTCCCAGCGGCAGAAAAATGCCGTTGACGATGCACTGGAATCAGTGAAACATGCGCTTTCAGTTCAGGAAGTGGGACTGGGCCTTGATGCCGCCGTACAGGACATTGAAGATGCCATCGCCTCTTTGGGTGAGATTACAGGAGAAGTCAGTCCGGACGATATTCTGGGAAACATTTTCAGCCGTTTCTGCGTAGGCAAATAATCACATCACAAAAAGCGTACATCCTGTTTCTGCAAAAACCTGCTCCCAATCCTCAGCCAGTTTCTCATCAGCGGCAGTCTGTGCCCTGTCAACAACAATAACGCCCGGTTCTTCCGCCAGAAGCAGACAGAGTTCAAGCCGGAATCTGGTGCGATCATCAAGGGAAGAAAAAGCTCTCTCAGATACCGCGGACAGATTGAGAAGCCTGATGAATTTCCATGCCGCAATCTCAGCTTCTTCGCTGCTCAAAGCACGGAATTCAGTCTGAACAGCACCCTCTTTCTCCACCTGAAAACTTTCGTTCAGCGAAAGTCCCTGCTGTCTGAAAGAATCTGTTTCGTCCTGAAGTTTCTGCTGCATCTCTTTACGTTTCAGTTCAGCAGCATTTTCCAGTTCTTCCCGAGTTCTGAAAACATGCATATTCCAGCACAACACAATCTTTGCCACATCAGAAGGGATTTCGTAACGCTCTGACAGAGCTTTCACAGTTTTTTCCGCGCCCTGCCCTATGTTTGCCCGGATGATAAGTGCCAGCTCACGGGGCTGCAGAAGAATTGTGCTGAGTGCTGAATACATGCGCGCAGTTTCGCTGGCAACCGGGCGGAATGCTTTTTTCCGCCGGATATTTTTCTGCAGCGCATAAAGAACTGATTTACTCCGGAATTTAATCTGAGGTTTAAGTGCAGAAGAAACGACGGTATTTACTGTGATCTGCCCGCTTTCAGGTACCGTCGTTTTCTGCATAAGAGCAAGAACCGCTTTTTTATTCAGATCTTCCTCAGACATCAGCTGAAAAACCGGTCTGTCTGGAACATCAAAAGTCAGGTTCTTTATCGGTTTACAGAACAAAGCATTTCTGCTCACGTTGAAAAAAGAAATTTTTGCAGTTTTTTCCCCGCTGAAAACCATATCCTAAGTCTATATACACATCTCAACTCTGAACATGCGAAAAATCTGCTTTATTGTGTGTTATTTTTACTTCTGTCATTTTCCATTGTTGCGCTATAATTCTTAAGTATGTTGAAAAAAATCAGTGCCTCCTGCTGCATTATCAGTCTTTGTCTTATGTTCTGTGCATGTCCAAATTTTTTTCTTGACAGAGACACAAAATCTTACGCAATAAATCTTTCATTTTCCGATTTTTCTGATTTTGATAACGGCAGCGGGAATCTTTATTATAAACTTCCATCTTTTGCCTCAAAAACCACTGCAAACATCAGGATTGATGACAGGGAAAACTGCGTTCCCATTCTTGTGCAGATAAATCAGAGTACGAAAGTTACAGAGTGCGCGAAAATTATTGATGATTCTGCAAGAAGTGTTGCTGATCCGGATTCAGGAAGTGACAGCCCCAAAACCGAACAGTATTGGATAGAGGACCAGAAGAACAACTTCTTCAGATTAACACAGGCGCTGTGTGCCGCGGAAAACCGGTACTGCAGAATCATGGTGGTAACCGATTACTTTCTGGATGACAGAGATTATGCTTCAGCGGACAGTGCGAAAAAATCCCGCAGTGTGACAAAGAAACAGGCAGAACAGCTGGCAGAAGCTTTTGCATCCGTTTACCCGCTTGTCACAGAGATTTTCGGAACTGAGAAAACCTCAGACTGGGCAGTGTCAAAACAGAACAATCCTAACTTCATCACTGTGGAAGATGATGACAGAATCGACCTCCTTCTTTACGGTTTTTCCGATTTCTCAGAGCCTGAATCAACAATAGTCGGTTTTTTCAGACCTGTTGATATCCTGAAGAATTATATCAGTGCCCAGGGAATCTCCAACAATCGTGCCATGTTCTATATTGATTCCAGTTTTCTGAACAGCAGTCCGAAGCTGCTGGTTTCTACCCTTGTCCACGAATTCCAGCATCTTCTGAACACAGTTCATCAGGAAACAAATGAAGCGGTTGAAGTATGGTATCAGGAAATGATGTCCATGCAGGCAGAAGACCTTCTTGTCGAGTATTTCAAAGAGCTGGTTCCCGGGTATGATGAAGCCCTTCATTCACCGAAAAACCGCATTCCCTTAATTGACCTGCTGTATCCTTTTGTGGGAATCGGAGAATGGAGAGACGGAGATCCTTTGCTGCCGGATGACGAATCTTCTGACCTGGGCATTTGTTCCTACGCGCAGCTTTATACTTTCGGTTCATTTCTTGCCCGGAACTACGGTGGCGCAAAGCTGATCCAGACAATGGCGAAGTCGGGCAGAGTCAATGAGGATGCCATCAATTATGCACTTAATAAATCAGGGTATAACCAGAATTTTCAGGGCGTTGTTGAGGAATACGTTCTTTCTTTCGGACAGAAACGTGCAACAAGCAGAACATTGCTTAAGGCCGCGGACAGTCACGACATTTCTGCACAATACACCCGGGCGGACGGAACCACAGGAATTTACACCTTTCCACAGAATCCGGTCTCCTTATGGATTGAAGCCCCGAAAGCATATGAATCCGAAGAGACCCGGTACCTTGCAGCCCCAACTTATTATCTGAAACCTGCGACAGAAGAAATCAGGCCTTACGGATTCCTTATGGACGGATTGCAGATTCAGAAAGACAACAGTGTAGAATTCACACTTCAGATACCGGGAAATTCATCTGTCGAATATTTCATCCTGATGATCAGACCCTCTTCTGAATGATTTAATCCGCTGATAGAATCATGTCTTGAAAAGTCTGTGTCCTCTTGTTATGTTTACTGCATGAAACAGTTTTACGATGAATCCCTTGTGAAAGGGGCACTTACAGTTATTAAAGATGTCTGCGGCGTTAAAAAAGGCGACCGTGTTCTTATTGTGACAAATCCGCAGGAAGATGTGCTGAAGATCAGTATGGCTTTGTATGATGCCACTGTTGAGGCAGAAGGCGTTCCCGTACTGGCTGTCCAGAATGAAAAAACACTGCTGGACTATTGTGACAGATCAATTGTTGCTGCCATCAAAACAGAACCCCAGGTGATTTTCTCAATCTCAGCAAATAAACTTGGCAAAGATGAGGAAGGAATGGCAGAACCCTACACAACTCCCGACGGACAGGAGTTCACTTCCGCATTCAATTACCTTATGGACGGCGTAAAACACATCCGAGCCGTGTGGACACCGGGAATCACCGTTGACATGTTTGCCCGCACCACAGACATTGATTATGCCCTGCTCAAGACAAGATGTGAGAAACTCTGCAGAAAATATGATGACGCTTCTTTTGTCCACGTTACTGCTCCTGCCGGCACAGACATGATTGTTCCCGTTGAAGGACGCAAGGGACTGAGTGATGACGGCGATTTTTCTTTTCCTGGAGCCGGTGGAAACATCCCTGCCGGTGAAGTTTTCGTAAGCCCCGTTGTCGGTAAAAGCAGCGGAACAATTGTTTTTGACGGATCCATCAGTCTGACAGGCGGAGACCTTATCATCAATGAGCCGATTTTCTGCAAAGTGGTTGACGGTTATGTAACCGATATTTTTGATGCAAAATCCAACCCGCCCGCACCGGAAAGCGATGCCGGAAAACTTCTTCAGTCTGTCACTGACGGTGAGACCCGCGCAGTCAAAATGGGCCAGGAAGGAATACTCAGTGCGGAAAAAGCCGCCCTTTATGCAAAGAATGCACGCAATATCGGGGAACTGGGAATCGGACTGAATCCGGCAGCAGAAATCCGCGGCAACATGCTTGAGGATGAGAAAGCTTTCAGAACCTGTCACTTTGCGATCGGACTGAATTACGACAACGATGCACCTGCACTGATCCACTTTGACGGTGTGATCAAAAACCCCACCATTGTCATCCATTACAAAGACGGAAGCACTTTTACAGTTGAGACTGACGGTGTGCTTAATCCGGAACTGTCCTGATTTTATTCAGTCTGAATACTGATGTCCGCGGTTCCGGTGGACATGGGCTCTCAATGGTCCTTACCCTGTCCTGTTGAGCCCAGTCGGAACCTCGGCCTTACCGCAATGAAGCTGTAATTGATTTTGTATTGCCTGACTTCCAGTTTGCCAGCTCATACTGATTGATTACAGCTTTTTTTTCACTTTCGTTAATTGTGACCGTGTAAAAACACTGTTTTCCCTGACATGCCGTATAACTCCTGAAACACACTTCCATCATTCCGGGCCAGAGTTTTTCCCCGCCAAAATGATTGTGTCCGCAGAGGTACATATCTGTTTCAGTTTCAAAAAGAAGATTCTGCAGTTTTACCCGGTCATCCTGATCAATGGTAATAGACAGTGCCGCAATTGATCTGTCCCATACAAGCTGCGACATTGGCGAATGGGTCAGGAACACTTTAGGATTCGGATCTCCCCGGAGTTTTGTGTTCAGCATGTTCAGCTGGTTTGAGCCGAGCACACCAAGAGAAGTGTCTCCGCAATAAAAACTGCGTTCTGCACTGCCGGTTTTCACAGTGAATTTCCAGGATTCCTTGAAAGGGAAGCAGCTTTTTTTCCAGCCGGAATACCCGTGCATGTACAGATCGTGATTGCCCATAACAGCAAGAAAATTCTGTCCGCGGATACCATCTGTCACGGAAGGATCCCCATTCCTGATTGCGGACATTACATCTGATTCAAAGCCGGTATACAGTTCATACTCTTCATCCTGCCCATGATCCGCCGCGTCTCCTAAGAACAGAACGAAACGCAGCGGAGATTCCGGGTGGTTCCGGCCGTAATCAGTGATAAACGAAGATAAATCCTTTGAGTCATATTTCATTTTGCCGAAGTGAATGTCGGTGAACAGCAGGAAAGTGTATTCATCGCCAGCCTGCTCGTAGAGAGTTCCCAGATCTTCATAAGCATCCGCTTCCCTCTCAAACCGGGAGGCAACATCCTCTTTCCCGAAAGATGCAAAGTTCAGTCCATAGGGACAGGACGTAAGATTCAGTGCAAACAGACAGAGAAAAACTATTGCGATTGCAGAAATCAGCTTTTTCATTTTTCACCTCCTGCCGGCAGAAAGTAAGACGCGCCCAGTTCAAAATCCACGCTTTTGTGCCGTCCGAAATTTGTCAGCATCACAGGCGAATCCAGTTTGATCCTTCCGTAAACTGCCAGGTTTTCCGTAACATCAAAACTTCCGCCGGCAACCAGGTTCACAGGAATTCCGTAATTGCACACAAAGGGTTCATAGGTCGAGAATGACGCCCACAGAACCAGTCTGTCTGCCGGAGAGCCTGCCAGCGCAATCTCACAAAGAACTGCCCATGAGATATCGGGATCAGTGCGGCGGGTTCTGTTACCGTCTTTATACAGAATAACTGTGTCTACCATGGCAAACCCTATGTTGGCAGAAAAACGGAACCAGTTTTTACCGGCTGTTGTATAATCAAAAGAGGCCATCAGACCGGCTTCCAGTGAATCGGCAGTTGAATAGATAAATGCACCGTTAAGGAACCCCTGCACTCCCAGAGACTTGGTTTCGCCTACATTCCACAAACTTTTTGCGTTTCCCGTAAAAGCAAATTTGTCTGCCTTGAACTGGATTCCGCCCTGACCAAGAAACCGCTCAGTAGCGCCCATTCCCTGCAAAGTAAGTGAAAGAGGAAATCCGTCTCTGTCCATGGAAAAAGCGCTTAAGGTTCCTCCACCACCGACTGCCCAGAAAGGCTCTTTTACCGGCCTCAATCCTGCAAACTGTGCAGACAGGGTACACATGCTGAAAAAACAGAGCAGAATCAGCGCAATTTTTCTCTTTGGCTTAGAAGTAATCATTTTTTCCGTCCGCGGATCCATGTGGCGGCAAGCTCGGGCCACACTGCACAGGCATCGTTTATCTGTGACATATCAGGCAGAGATGTTTCTGCATTGGCAAGACTCAGTCCATGGGCGCCGTGCTCAAAAATGTGCAGTTCAAAAGGAATGTTCTGTCTGCGTAGTGCAGATGCGAACAGAAGGGAATTTTCCACAGGTACGGCACCGTCTTCAAAAGTGTGCCAGATAAACACAGGCGGAACATCAGAAGTCACCTGATTCTCAAGGCTCATCTTTGCGACCATCTCCGGATCCTCCGCCTGACTGCCCAGAACATTCACAATTGAGCCACGGTGTGCCTTCTCACCTGATGTGATCACCGGATAACAGAGCAAAAGTCCGTCGGGCCGCATCTCCTGAGGTTTATAAGGAAGATAATCCTGAATCAGTCCGCTGTTCCAGTACACACCGAAACTTGCGGCAAGATGGGAACCGGCAGAGAAACCGCAAACATAGATCTGCTCCGGGTCCACATTCCATTCATCTGCATGACTGCGGATATAGTACATTGCCTCTGCGGCATCAAGAAGAGCTGCCGGAAAATCCATGGGCGCACAGCTGTAACGGAGAACGCAGGCATTGAATCCCATTCCCGTCATCTTAAGTGCAATTGGCTCCGCTTCTCTGTCCGAAGTATATGCATAACCGCCACCCGGACACACCAGAATCAAAGGGCGTTTTCTTTCTCCGTAATACTCGGGTGTATCAAGAATATAGGTTGTAAGTGTCGGCTGGAAACCGTTGTTTTTTATACCTTTTGCAGCGTACTGCACCGGAAGATTGATTTTCTGACAGATCATGATTTTCTCCTGTAAAACTCAGAATCAGCGGCAAGCCACGGATGGTGGAAATAATCAGTTTGTAAACGCCACCCATGACAAGCTGAAATGATAAAATTACACGGGCTGATTTTTTTAACCCGTTTTTATCTTACAGAAAAAAACCTTCTGAGAGCAAGTAATGATTCTGGGCGGATTTATCTTTCAGTTTTCGGATTCTTGATGAATGCTTCAGGAACAACAGCACCGAAAGCCATCTCCTCGAATTTTTCCGCCGGAACCGGTTTTGAGAAAACATATCCCTGCACAAGATCACAGTTCAGATTGCGCAGGAAAGAAAGCTGCTGCTGAGTTTCCACACCTTCACAGACGGTTTTCATGGAAAGACGTTTTGCAAGCTGGACAATTGTTTCCACAACAATGTCGGCCCGCTCAGTTTCATGTCCAACGTGAACACCGCTTGTCATATCGAAGAAACCTTTATCCAGCTTGATTACATCCACGGGAATGCTCTTAAGCATGTTCAAAGATGAATATCCTGAGCCGAAGTCATCAATCGAACAGCTGAATCCCAGATTATGAATCTCCTGGATAATATTGATCAGACGCTCCGTATCTTCGTACACAACCGTTTCCGTAATCTCAAATTCAATGAATTTCGGAGGAATGTTGTAATGGGAAACAATGTTTGAATAAACGCCCAGAAAAACCGGATTGTCCATATAAGTTCGGGAAAGGTTTACAGAAATTACAAAGGGATCTTTGCCTACAGCAATCCATTTGTGCATGTAACGGCAGACCTGCTCAAAAATATATGTGTCAATATTCAGCAGAAATCCGTTTTTTTCAAAAAGCGGGATAAACTCTCCGGGAGACCTGATTCCATAAGTCGGATCAATCCATCTTACCAAAGCTTCAGCACCCGCAATCCGGTTCTCTGAAAGTGAATATTTGGGCTGGAAGTACACGACAAACTCACCGTCTGCAAGTGCATCAGCCATGCGGCTTTCCATTTCGCGCTCATTAAGAAGCCGTTTCCTGTCCCTGTCGTCAAAGAAACCGATCTGGACATGCTTTGTATTTGTCTTGCCTGGAATTGAGGAAGCCAGCAACGCCCTGTCATAAGCCGGCAGGAATCCCATGCGTGGATTCTCAATGGCAATGATTCCAGCCGAAAAAGTCACAATATAACGGTGTGTCGCGTTGTCATTGAAATGATTGAAGTTTTCCGCAAAGTAATCAAGTTTTGTGATAATGTTTTCCTCAGTTGCATGATGAATCAGGAAACAGAAATGATCATTCCCGATTCTTGCAACAATCTCATCCTGAAGAAGCATGTTCTGTATGTAGCGGTAAATATCGCGAAGCAGAAGATCTCCCGCTTCATGGCCGAAAACATCGTTGAACAGAGTGAATTTCTTCGGATTAAGCAGGACCAGATCATAGGTATAACTTGCCGCCGCCGGAACTTTGCTCCTGAACTGCTCCTTGAACCAGTTTGCATTTCCACCGCCGGTTATCGGATCAATATACGCAAGACGGAACAGATGCTTTCTGTTGTTTATCTGAACAAGACAGACAATAAGCATTGTCATCACAAAAAAAATGCACAGAATGGCTACAATTGTAACAGTCCTCTGTGATGCGGCCTGAGAATTTCCGGCAACCTTATCCACAGAAAAAACTGAGACAAGCCGCCAGTCATTGATTTCTATAGGACTTGAGCACACGTACCAGGTTGCTCCGCCCGCATTGATCTCGCTGAACTGGAAATTCTGTGAGGGAAGCATTTCCCTCACAGGAGAACCTTTTGAAACAACTGCATTCTCTGAGCAGACATCCTGATAGACTGTTTCTGCGGGAGTCTGTTTCTGTGAAAATCTTACCTGCTCCAGAGACAGCACAAAAGATCCGCTTACGTTGGTAACATAGAAAAAACTTGTTCCGTCAAAACTTGATGAACTGAACATGTTGCTGAAAACCTCAGTGTCCAGATAGCCGACCAGAACTCCCTGTACCGATCCTCTGTCATCACTTATGGGTGCAGCGATGGCAATCTGCTTCTCGCCGGAAAACCGTGAAATCATTATTTCAGAGACTACAGTATGACCGTTCATTGCGGCACGGAAGTAATCCCTGTCCCGGATGTTTATGTCATGATAGGAAACATTGTGCAATGTTCCGTCAGGCAGGGCGATGGACATGCGCAGGATATCACTGTCAGCAATGTAATCGTCCATGGTTCTGAGAGCATGTTCAGAGATGAAATTTTCCTCTGAACCCATGAATTTGGACATGGACTGGATCAATCCGCTTGTCTGATTGAAATATTCTTCCAGAGAATGGGATGTGCGGTAGTTTATATCCACCAGAAAATTCTGAATGTCTTCCGAAAGGCTTTTGTTTAAAAGAGCTGTGTGAAAAATGCTGAAAAAAAGGAGTATTACACAAATTACGGCAAGTCCTACAGACACAATCAAGGACTTTGAGCGCAAATCAATTTTCTCGGAATTCAATACGAAAAAACCCCCGAAACCTTTTATTTTTAACTATTATTCTTTTACTTGATTATACATGAAGAACTGAAAAACTGAAAGAATAAAATTAAAAAAATATTTCAGGTCACAAAAAAAGGGCTGCCCGTTTCAGGCAACCCTCTCTCAGGTTATTTTGAAGAATTTTTCTGTTTGTTGCTCATATCTGCAGGCTGTCCTGTAGCATCAATTGCATCGCGCCACAAAGAACCTTCAGGATTTACTTTATTGCGAGTTTTCGTAACCTCTCTGGTCGGCAGGTGAACGAAACGGTCATTTACAAGACCGATAACGATTTTTGTCTTTCCTGCCATCGCGGCATGAACTGCATTGTTACCCAGACGCTCACAGTAGATTGAGTCGGCAGGATTTGCCTTCGCACTGCGGATCTGATAACTCGGGTCAATGTATTTAAGGTTGATATGAATATCCTCTTCCTTAAAGAATTCAGTGATGCGGTCTTTAAGCAGCATACCTACGTCACCGAGTTTCACGTTTCCAGAATCATCTTTCTCGCCTTTTGTATCAAGCAGTTCCTGACATGCACCTTCCGCAACGATAACAACCGCATGATGACGTTTTTCAATGCGTTTTTTCAATGCATTGAGGAAACCTTCCTCGCCTTCAATATCAAAGGGGACTTCAGGAATAAGACAGAAGTTTGTCTCGTGGCTTGCCAGAGCAGTGTGTGTGGCGATAAAACCGGATTCACGGCCCATCAGCTTGATCAGACCGATACCGTTGATATGTGAATGGGCTTCCATATGGGCTGCGGCAACAGCTTCTGTGGCTTTCTGAACAGCTGTGTCAAAGCCGAAGGACTTCTGAATGAACATAAGGTCATTGTCGATTGTCTTTGGAATACCGACAACTGCAATCTTCAGTCCACGTTTCTCAATCTCGTTCGCAATCTCCAGTGCACCGCGCTGTGTTCCGTCACCGCCAACGATGAACAGCATGTTCATGTTGAGTGATTCAATGGCATCCACAATCTCTGTCACATACTTTCCGCCGCCACGGCTTGTTCCCAGGAAAGAACCGCCAGTCTTGTGAATGTCATCAACAATATCTGGAGTAAGGTCAACAGTCTCATAGCCGTTTTCAGGAA
Organism: Treponemataceae bacterium; assembly: GCA_045599005.1. Lineage (GTDB taxonomy): Bacteria > Spirochaetota > Spirochaetia > Treponematales > Treponemataceae > Treponema_I. Next base: position 40,755 of record JAZRVF010000020.1, on the reverse strand, counting down.
GAAGGCCCTTGAAACCGAAGCGGATTCCACGGATGCGGCGGACACCATAACGGTTATACAGACAGCGCACAACTGCACGGATAACGTCATTCAGACCGGGACACAGACCGCCGCAGGTACAGATACCGGCGTTCACATGAGCCGGATTAAAATAGATATATTCACGGGGACCGGCTTTCTGAATCAGATTGCTTTTGTCATCCGGTGCCACAGGTCCGCCTTCTTCCACATCAAGCTGGTAACGCACATATTCTTTGTCTGTGACATAATTTGCCACAGAATCACCATGTTTTGTGGAAAGTTTGATAGGTGACGGGATTTTACACGGTCCAAGTGTTTCAACCGTAAAATCAAGTACTTCATCTGACATAAAGAAAGCCTCCAAAATCAGCGTTTGTCAAAATTGCCCGGAATTGTTTCACAGGCTTCAAAAAAACTGTTCATGCAGTTTATGTATATAATACAAAAAAATTCAATGCTTGGGGCAAAAAATTACAGATCCGAAAAATACTTTTTACGGAATTCTTCGCCTGTAAGCGGCTGAGAGAAATATTCACCCTGGAAAACTGATACACCATGTTCCTTGAGGAACTGGAATTTTGATTCTGTCGGCACATTTTTCACCGCAACCGTAATATTCATTTTGTTCGCGATGTCAACAAAACCATCCAGGATAATGGGACTCTTTCGTTTTGACTCTTCATCCTTGGGCCATGACATTGTAAGGCATATAAAATCTGCGGTCAGATCCATAAGGACTTTGAAAGAAGAGAACCGAGAAGCGAATTCGTTTATCTCCACGGTAAAGCCCATTTTCTGCAGCCTCTTGATTGTGTCCATTGATTTTTCATAGGGCTGTGTGCCGGCAGAAGCAAGATTTGTCTCCGTGATACTCAGTTTGAGCATTGTCTGATCCAGACCATAATGATCAAGGATTTCCAGAAGCCGGGATTCAACGTCAATGTAATAAAAGTCCCTTGCAGAAACCGGAATGGAGATGTATTTGTCCGTAATTCCAAGATCACGCCAGTTTTTAAGGACATTGCAGGCAAGTTCCCACATGTGCATGTCCAGACGGTGGATGTGGCCGTACTGCTCAAGAACCGGAACAAGTTCCTCATGGGGCACAACGGTTCCGTCCTCTTCACGGAGACAGATTTCCGCCTCACAGCCAAGCAGCTCCTTTTCTCTTGAGAACTGCGGGTCCAGCAGCAGGAAAAAGCGGTTGTTCAGAATGTTTTCGTCAAGTTTGTTTATGATGCGGTTCTCACGCAGTGTTTTTTTTGTCAGTTCGTCATCATACCAGGCCAGTTTGTTGAAGTAATCGTTCTTCACCTGGGAAACTGCGTGCATTGCACAGGCGATCATGCTGGCTACTGACTGATTCGGATCTGTCACCTCATAGACACCGGTGTGAATATGAACCTTGAAGCCCTCGCCGGAAAGCAGATCGTTAACTTCATGGACTGTGTCTACAAAAGCTTGCTCATTGAAGCGGTTCTTCGGAATACACATCACAAACCGGTCGCCTTCAAGGCGTGCGACAATGGAACCGGAGCGACAGTACTGCTGCAGCAGATCAGCAAGCCGGCGCAGAATGTCATTGCTTTTTTCAACACCGAACAGATCTGTAATCATCATAAAATCTTTGATGTCGCAGCAGACAATCAGCCGTTTTGTAACAGGATCGTTCTCAATCATCTGCGTGACACGTGAAATGAAGAAATCCTGATTGTAAAGTTTTGTCAGCTGGTCATGATTTGCCCTGTACTGCTCACGGGCAAAATTGTTCAGATCTTCCGTTCGGTTGTACATTGTGAAGAAGTATCCCAGTCCCTCTCCGTTCGTATCCTTCAGTTCGGTGTAATGCACGTCAAAATTGGCGATCTCGCTGTCTACAAGAAGAACGCTGTACCAGTTATGTGACGCAGGAATCCCGTTGTTTTTCCGAATCTCGTCATTGAAAAACTTTGAGATCGGCTCAAAACTGTCACCACTAACCTTGAACAGTTTTTTTGCCTGGTCATTTGCATAGATGCAGGTTTTTGTAACATCAAAACATACCACAGGATTTGCCATGGTATTCATTACGCGGAGCAGAGTCTGATTGATCAGCTCTTTCGGGATGAAAACCACAGAAAGATGGGCAATGGCAAGAGCACCGAAAAGATAGAAAACAAGGGAAAAGTCAATCCTCATGTTCGCAAAGACATAAATCGCGTCAAGGACAATCACCACAAAAAGGATGACAATCAGATACAGATAACGTCGGCGGTAGAATTTTGAAGTCTGCACCAGATTTCTGAAAAGTATTATAAAGATTGACAGTACAAGAAGATAGGTATAGATCAGATGCAGGTTGAATGCCAGTGTGTTTGAATGGAAAATGTAAATTGTGGAGCCGTAAAACTCCGACAGTTCCGCAGTAAAGGCATGACGGAAAATGGTGTTCAGAAGAACGTTGACTCCGTCGATGCAGGAAAGCGCGATAAGGAATCCTCTTTCAGAAGGAATAAGGAGTTTCTGGTCTGAATATTCTTTGACAAAGAAAAAAAGTGCCAGAAGCATGAAATCCATGTTTGCGCAGTACACACTATGGAAAAACAGAGTCAGGATCTCATTGGTCGACAAAAGTTCAAGAACATAGGCCGACACGCTTATGATCGCGCAGAAAACAATCCGCTTCACAGGCTTTGCAAGGGGATGTTTCTTTCTGCTTATCTGGTTGTAAAGCAGAATAAGAGCTGCTGTAAAAATCAGAGTGATTATTGAAAAAATTGATTTCATCTTGACCTGCCGCTAGTATTTCTATTCATTATACAACAAAATCATGAATTTCAGAACCAAAAAGTCAAAAATGTCCAATCTTTTTAAAATCGTTTAAAGAATCATAAGAAAATGCGCATAAAAAAGGGATTATACCATCACGGACAGGCAATAATTTAAATGATGAAAACAGTCACGCAGCGACTGCCAAAATCGCTAGCTAGCGTCGCTACACGCGCAGGGCGGCAAGGAAACTATGGTTCCGTCCTGCGAGTGTTTTTGTCAGCCGCTGCCTTCCTTTCCTGATTTAAATAACCTCTGTCCGGGAAGAAATTCCGTTTACCAGGAACCGCCGCCACCACCGCCGAATCCGCCGCCGGATGAACCGCCGCTACTGCCGGATTTGCTTGAGGAATAAGAACTTACAGAAGAAGTGTAACTCTTTACAGAAGTATCGCAGGATTTTACAAAGGTCGCCACATTGAACGAACGGGTTACATCGTAACTGGAGAAATTGTCCAGAGGAGGAACAACAAGTTTCTCAAACTGTTTGATCCATCTGTCAGAAAGACCGAACACGTAGGCATAAGGAAGCACACTATAGAAGTATTCGGGATTCTCATCACACAGTCTTTTAAGTTTCTCAAGTTCCGCAGTTTTGATGAAGTTCTTGAATCCCTTCAGTTTCCCGGTGATTTCAATCTTATAGCGGCTTGCATAACTAGTGCGTTTTACTGCAAGAAGTGCAAGTGAGCCCAGAATGTTTGAGACTGCAAAGAAGGGGAAAACATCAGCACCGATCATTGTAGCAGACAGGCTTAAGACCACAAGCAGAAGAAGTCCGTAGAGTACGTACTGCCAGAGTTTTTTCTTGAATGGAATGACATTCACCGGCTGAAGATGTGAGGATATCATCATGCTCCAGAAAACTGAAATACCTGCCTGTGCCCCGATTATATAAATCAGTGATTCGAAATCACAGTTATAGGAAGCACCGAAAAGTGTCAGACCAATGCAAGCCAGAGAAGCAAGTCCCCATAAAAAGTTACTGGTCTTCAGTTTTTCGTCAGAAAGACTCCGCTCACCGACAAAGCCTTCGGCTACCTGCTTTTTAGCTTTGTCGATTGCATTATACAAAGATTCGCCCCGTTTTGCTTCATCCACAAAAAGTGCATCGTACACTGTTTTCAGATAAGGAGCGCTTCCTTCGGGAGGCGTAATTTTTTCAAGATCGAATTTATTCTTCTTTACTTCGTTGATTTTCAGATTCCTGTGACATGCATACCATACGATAAGTGATATAAAATCTTCCTGATCTGCACTTTCATCGATAACGTAACCGACTTCTGCGCTGTTGAAGTTTTCCGGGGGATGAAATTCAACAGTGGGGACTATCTTTCCACGCTCCAGATTCACTTTGTTCATGCGGAACACAGTAAAGGCAAACACTGCGATTGAAAGCAGCAGAGAAAGGTACATCATGAATTTGTTCGCCCTGCGTACCTCGCTGAAAAAACCTTCCGGAAGCCGGACCCAGCCTGTCAGAGCTTCTCCGGGATCCAGAGTGCGTAAAGTTATTCCGTAAACGGTATTTCCCTCAGCCTGCCAGCGCACATCCTCAGAGCCGTTCTCACCGGCTTTCCCGCAATAAAACTGCATTCCGCTCAAGTCGGGGCTGCCTTCAAACTCAATGATGAAACTGGAATTCTCAATTTCACAGTCCCAGCCCGTTCCGATCAGTGAATAATAGAATTCGTCATAGGTGCGTACTCTGTCATCACCGAAAACGTAATGAAATCCAATTGTGTAGTGTTTGTCACCGATTATCGTTCTGTCAGGATCACCGATTTTTACGGAACCGTCATCAATCTCGCTTTTGTCGCCCTCAACCCATATGTCAGAAACTTTTGGGTTGTACCAATAGGTCATCATTTCGCCGGCTTCGTTTTCTTTCTCAATGGAAACCGTTGTCGGCAGGGCAAAGTAAATACCGTGTCTGTGTTCGTAGAAATTGACATCCAGATCTATCTGTACATCAATACTGGCGTCGTTTCTGACGAACAGACGGGAATTGTAGTTTTTTATGTAGAACCCGCCCTCGTCAGCGAACGCCGGCAGAAAAACTGCAAGCAGAAACAGAGAACAGAGGACTGTCCTGAAAAGCATTTTTTTCATACTTTCTCCTGTAAAAACTCCGCGTTAGCGGCGAGCCATGGATGGCGAGAATAATCAGTTTGAGAGTGCAACGCACGAACAAACTGAAGTGATAAAAATTACAGGGAGGTAATTTTTATCACGCCTCCTATAAAAACTCCACCTCTGCGGCGAGCCATATCAGCGGAGCTGTTGTCTTATCTTTTATGAAAATCAGTCTTCATAAAAATATACTTCATCACCATCCACTTCAAAAGTTACGAAATCACTGGTGTAGTAATCCCCGAAAATATCATCGATCTCAAAACCGTAGAAGTATATTCCGTCTTCAAGCAGTTCATAATTGATCTGCGGGATTCCGTCAAAAACGTATTCTTCACCGTAATATTCGTATTCATCATCGCTTTCAAGCGCATAGGCGTTGTACAGAGGAACGATTCTGTCACCTTTCTTAAGATGTCCGGTGATTTTCGAAGCCATACCGTTTTCATCAATACCGCCCCAAAGCCCTGTGATCGCGATTTTGTCCTTCTCATAATTGTGCAGTATGCGGAGGTTTGTGTCCTTGCCGTTTACCCTGACCGGAGAAGTGTAGACATCGTAACCGTCACCTTCCTCCACGATATAAACCGCAAGATTCTGTCCGTCAGGAAGTGAGAACCAGTAACCGTCAAAACCGTCCACAAACTCACCGGTTTCCCAATCCATGTACAGGTCCGCAACCTGACCAAGCTCAATCAGGTCTTCCTCATCATAAGAAAGCTGGTAGACAATTGCGGAAACGCTTTCTGTGTAAGTCAGACCATCTTCGTCAAGCACAAACCAGAAGTTTCCGTCCTCATCAAGAGAGGGTTCCACATCAAAAGTAATGTAGTCACTGTCACCTGTTGCCTCAAAATCATCGTAGTAATCGTAATAATCGCTGTAGTCATCATAGTAGTAGGAATCATCGCCTGAATCGCCTGCATAACTGTACGAACCCCAGCTGTCGATTACAGATGAGCTTGAATAGGAGACATTTGAAGCAACAGCGGAACCCGGTGCACTGCGGGATGCAACGTTGTTCTGCGCGGAACGGTCTACATAGGCAAGATAGTAAGGACTTACTGAAATTTCGCTGAAAGTCTTGAGTTCTGAGGAACTCTGGATTTTAAGCGGATAATACAATGCAAGACCGCAGGCTTTTTTGTGTCCGGAACCGTTCACTTTGTAGATAACAGCATTGTCAATCGCCTCAAGGACTTTCGATGCACCGTCCGCATATTTTGAACCTGCGTCAACAAGACCGGCAAGGTCAACCATGTTTGTGTAACCTTCTGATTTGTTGTTTCCACCGAAATTGTCCGCATTGTTAACGTTACGGGCAACATAAGAACGGATTGAAGAATCAGCGGTTGAATTATAAAGATTCAGTGCATATTTATTGAAGGAAACCATCAGGTCATCAATGTAACCAAGATTGATGATTGAGAATGTGGCGTCACTTTCGCTTCCGATCTCCTTACACATTGAATAGAAGGAATCTGCGACAATTTTTCCCAGTTTGGCACCGTTTGTATCACTGGCTTTTCCCAGATAGTTTCCGATTGCCTTGTAGTTCCAGCCGTAACCGGGTTCTGTTTCCTCAGAACCATACATGTAACGTGCATAAGTTGCACAGATATTCGCAGTCTCCAATGTACCCATAAGACAGGCATCAAATCCGATGAACTCGAATTTGTCTGTCATTGTCTGGGAAACACTTAGAAGCGCTGCGTCCAGATCGCGCAGAGAAAGACTGTCGTAGGAATTGTTCTCGTCAAAACAGACACCGCTTACACTTCCACCACCATGGTTCCATAAAATCAGACCCATTTTCTCAGCAGGATAGGTTGAGACGCCCCACTTAAGGAAGTTTGCCAGAGTTGACGGATTTGCCATTGAAGCCTGATTTGACTCATTAACAAGTGTTTTTTTACCGTTGCAGATCACATAACGCTGCAGTTTGTTTTTGCTTGAGCCGTTGGACCATTTCTTTGAACCGCCTGTCTCAACAACAAAGCGCACATTGGAACCTGTCGCAGCCTTAAGCATCTCATCCATATCGCCGGAAGCAAGACCGGAACCGCTTTCAAGATCAGAACCGCAGAGATACACAAAGATTGTCCAGGTTCCTGGAGCGCCCATCGCCTTGTTTTCTGATCTCAGCTGACGGTTGATCTGCAGATTACCCTCTGCATCAACAGACATCTGCACGCTTGTGTTTCCGGAAGTCTGGGGTGTAAAGGTAAGGTTTGTGCTGCCGGAAACTGACACTGGTTTGTAGTAATCATAGTTGTCAAAATCAGAGTCGTCATACTGATAGTTGTCAGCAGTGTATTCGTAATCGCTCCAGTCATAAGCCGAATCATCGTTCCAGTCACCGCCACCGAAAAGTGAGGAAATATAGTCACTGAAATCTGTTTCCGGCAGGAAAGAATCCCATGAGGCCGCATACTCTTCGCCTTCATCATCAGCGTTGATGTAATAACCGCTGTCAGAAGCAAAAAGCTCCTCTTCGTCATCGCCCAGAAAAATTGAAGCCACAACAACAATACCTACAAGAGCAAAAACAACTAAAAGAGCTTTGAACAAAAACTTAAAAAGTTTCATTTATTTTTTTTATCTCCCACAAAAAGTGCCGCATAATTCCAGCGGCAGCCTTTGCATTTCTATAATCACAAAAAAAAGCCACCGGTTTTTACCGGCGACCTTTGCAGCAGAGGAAAGATCAATCAGTCCGTTGATGAAGCCCTGTCAATAACATTGTCACAGATCACTGCAATTGCAACAACAATGTCCTTAATGCTTTCATCGTAGATATCAATTCCGAAAGCATCGCCCCAGATCATCTGCTTTTTGTCCACAGCACCTACAACACGTCCATCCAGTTCAATGGAAAAACTGTAAGCCAGCATGCTTCCCTTGATTGAAACCTCTTTTCCGTTGATTTCACCTGCAATTTCAGGGCGAGACAGCTTGATTTTTTTCTTAAGCTCGCCGATTTTTTCCTTTCCCTGCATAAGCACGTATTCAGGCATGATTGCAATCTTCTTTTTGATTGTAAAAACCTGCTCGCCGTTTGCACGGAAAACATCATAACTGAGACCTGTAAGAGCGCCTCTCACGTTATAAACCGGTTTCTCGTCCCCATCGCAGATATCGTATTTCACAGGAATACTCAGCAGTCTCTGCTTCATGTAGTAGGAAACTGTTTTTTCTCCACCGTTTGCCTGGGAAACCACTCTGCTCTGGGCACTTCCCTTTGAGATCAGCTGTGTGATCACATCATAAAGTTCGTCCACAGCGCGGTCTGAAGTCATTGTTGACTTATCTTCCACACCGTCATACAGAGCCATGTTCCCGGCCATTGCAAGGACAGCTTTTACACCCTGTCCTGCAGCCAGTGTCTTTCCGATCTCGATGTTTGCTTCTGAAACTTTCACATAAACATCGTATTTTGCATCAAAATGAAATACGATTGCTTCAAAAGACTTTCCCAGAAGAGCCTTGATTTCGCCTAGAGCAGGTTCTCCGAAAGAAAGTCCGGTGTCCTTAAGCATTTCACAGAGAGATGCATTTGTGAAGTTTTTTTCGTTTTTAAGTTTTTTATAACCGCTTGTCGCGTCGTTCATGAATCCCATTTCAGAATTCAACCTTCACGTTCTTTCTTTCTGAAGCATCATCAACTTCATACAGAGGCTGTTTTTTGAAGTTCCCGATTCCTGCAATAATGTTTGAGGGAACCATCATCACCAAGTTGTTGAACTCGCGGACACAGCCGTTGTAATACTTGCGTGAATTTGCGATGTCCTCTTCAAGTGCCTGAAGCTGTTTCTGCAGGTCGATGAAGTTCTGGTTTGCCTTAAGGTCAGGATACTGTTCTGCAACAATGTTGATGTTCTTCACAGCTTCTGAAATGCGTTTCTCGTCCTCAAGACGGACTTCCGTTGAAGTATTCATGTTGTTGTTGCGGGCTGCGATCACTTTCTCCAGTGTCTCTGCCTCGTGTTTTGCATAACCTTTTACTGTTGCAACCAGGTTGGGGATAAGGTCAAAACGTTTCTTAAGATAAACGTCCATTGTTGAAAAACCTTCCTCACAAAGGTTTTTACCTTTTACCAGTTTGTTGTAAGTTGCCAATGCCCAGAGAAGAATGAGCACTACCACAGCAATTACGATGATTCCTACCATTTTTTCCTCCATAAACAGTCAGGAGTGAATCCTCAGATTCGGGACTGACTGTTTAGCGTTCGCGCGAGCGAACTTGTATAATCCTCAAATCAGCGTTGCTGATTTGAACAGACAAAAAGTGCCGCGCCATTTCAGCGGTGCTTTTTGTCATTTCTCCATAAACAGGACTGTCTCACAATAATGGATTTGTCATTCCGACCGAAGTGGAGGAATCTATAATCACTTATATCATAAGTTTTTACAGACCTTTCGACTCCGCTCAAGGTGACATCCAAAAACCGATCGGACATTCTCATGTATATTCATCAATTTGCTAACGAATAGTATAACATGATTTATTGAAATAACAATTTCTTTGTCAGAAATTTTACCTGTTCTTTGAATTTTTTTTCGGTTATCCTGTCACGGCAGAACCTAAATCACACAAAGAAACCGCTGCCAGACAGGCAGCAACCGCCAGAACCGCTAGATATCGTCACTACACGCGCAAGTCGGCAAGGAAACTATCTTTCCGACTTGCGGGTGTTTCTGTCAGCCGCTGCCTGTCTTCCCGTAGTTTTATAAACTTTAACCAGTTACTGTCTGTAGCGTTTTCTTCCGCGGGGATGTTTACGTTATTTTTTCGGCTATCCTGTCACGGCGGAACCTAAATCACACAAAGAAACCACTGCCAGACAGGCAGCAACTGTCTGACTTCTTTTGCTTGAAAGCCTGTTGTTCCAGTCGTATAATTGATTTTATGGAACGTCGTGACAAACATAATTACTATCTGGATCTTGCAGAAGTTGTTTCCAAACGCGGCACTTGTCTTCGCCGCCGTTACGGAGCAGTCATTGTGAACAACGATCAGGTTGTTTCAACAGGGTACGTTGGTGCCCCCCGCGGCAGACAGAACTGTTGTGATTACGGAGCCTGCGTCCGTGAGAAACTGAAGATTCCCCGCGGAGAGCGTTATGAGCTCTGCCGCTCTGTTCATGCGGAAGCAAACGCGATCATTGCCGCCAGCCGGGAACAGATGATCGGTGCATCACTTTATCTTGTGGGAACAGAGGTGACAACAGGAAAATACGTTGAGAACGGATCCTGCTGCTCAATGTGCAAGCGGATGGTGATCAATGCCGGCATAAAAACTGTATACATCAGAGACGATGCCGAAAATTTCCGCGTGATCGATACCCAGGACTGGGTGACTGACGATGAATCCCTGGCCGGTGTATTCGGCTATTGAAAAACAAGTTTCTGAATGTACTCCCAAAAAAACACTCCGTTTAGCCCTGCGGCTATTCGGCTGACTGTTTTCCTTTCTGCACATTCAGGCTTAGACAAAAACTAATTATATAGAAGGAAATGTAATGTACGGAGCAGATTTTCCCCTCGAACAGATGAAGACTTATATGGGCACCAATCCGTGTCCCGCTGATTTTGATGCCTACTGGCAGACTGCACTTAAAGAAATGAACGCAGTTGACCCGGATTTTACACTGAAAGAAGCTGATTTTTCAGCACCTTTCGCAGACTGCTATGATTTTTCTTTTACCGGTGTGCGTGGTGCCCGCGTAACAGGAAAGTTCCTCAAACCTAAGAATATTTCCGGCAAGATTCCTGCCATCCTGCAGTTTCACGGCTACAACTGTACCAGCGGTGAATTTTCCTCACGGCTGAATTATGTTGCCGCAGGTTTTGCAGTTGCCGTAATGAACTGCCGCGGTCAGAGCGGAATGTCAGAAGATACCGGCGCTGTCAAAGGACTCAACTCAACAGGTCAGTACATCCGCGGAATTGATGACGATCCTCAGAACATGACTTACCGGCACATCATGCTGGACACTGCAGAACTTGCAAAAATCGTGTTCTCACTTGATTACATTGATCAGGACAGAGTTTATGCCTGCGGATTTTCCCAGGGCGGCGGACTGACTCTTGCATGTTCTTCACTGGAACCGCGCATCAGAAAAGCTGCACCTGTATACCCTTTTCTCTGCGATTACCAGCGCGTATGGCAGATTGATCCACGTACCTCAGCCTATGACGAAATCCGCCATTACTTTCGGACAATGGATCCCATGCATAAACGGGAAGAAGAAGTTTTTACAAAACTGGGCTACCTTGACGTAAAGAACATGGTCAAATGGATAAAAGCAGACGTTCTTTTTACAACCGCGCTTTCAGACGACATGTGTCCGCCATCAACTCAGTTTGCCGCTTACAACCGGATTACATCCCGCAAGGAACATCTTCTGCTCCCGGACTTCGGTCACGAATACCTGCCAGGAATCGATGACTGCATATGGGAATTCTTCGTGAATGACAGAATGACTTTCTAACTTTAGAGACAGCTGCAGCCACTGAGAAAAAACGGGATTATCTCCTTACGGACAGAATTTAAATTAAATTATTAAGGGCTACTGTCCGTAAAGGGATGTTTCCGAAAAAAAAACGCTCCCGAATCTGAAGTGCTTTTTCACACCTCAGGTTGCTACGGGAGCGTTTTTTTCGTCAGCTTTTACTGACTCTGTTCACCAGACTTATTTTCTTACGTTGGCAGGAAGTTTTGTTGTGTTTCCAGCTTTGTAAGCAGCCAGGCGCTCATCGATGATTTCCTGGTAACCTGCAGCAAGGTATTCTTTTGCAAGTTTTGCATACAGTGCATCGAATTCTGCAGGAGCACATTTTACCAGTTTTGCAAAATTTTCCTGGTAGAGGCGCAGCAGTGATGCGTTGTATTCACTTTCAGCTTCGATAGATACTGCGAAGATCGGGTCAGAATATGCCCAGCCTTTTGCAGCGATTTCTTTCTGCTGGTAGTAGTTGTCAATCAGAGCCTGTGTAAAGTCCTGGGGAAGTCCGCGGGGAGAAATAGCAGCGATTGCATCTTCGATTGTCTCACCGACTTTCTTTGAAGCACGTACCAGACATGTCATATCGATGTTGCTGTTGTGGTTCATCATTTTTACGTTACCTGTGTTCTCCAGGTTAACCTGAACAGCGATTCCGTCTTCATTGTAGTTGAAGTTCACGCCTTCTTCACCGTTTTCAAGAACGAACAGGTTTTCGGGCTGGATCATCCATTCCATGAGCATGTAAGCAGCTTTAAGCTGTTCTTTTGATGCCAGAGAAGAGAAACCGATGATCATACCGAAGGGGTTGTCAGCACGGAGAGCAGCTGTCTTCTGGTATACACCGTCAATTCCTGTGTAACCGTCAGCAATTGCCAGCTCTGCATCGGGGTTGTTTGCATAGAATGCGTTGAGCCACTGTACGTTTGCGCTCATGTAACCGCCGAATGAATAGAGTTTACCGTTGATGAAGTCTGTCTCAGCCTGTGAACCAGCTGTTGAAGCAAGGTCAAGGTCGAATTCTTTTGAGTAGTAACCTTTGTGGTATTCTTCATTGTATTTCTTCAGCATGCGCTCTGTGGGTTCCCATGCGAAACAGGGTGTTCCCAGAGAAGAGTGCATTACCCATTCTTCTTCGCTTGCAGGGAAATCGCGGAATGCGAAGTTTGCAATGTATGCAGCAGAAGGCAGGTTGAAGTTTACAGGAGCAATGTCTGTAAGACCTGCAGCAATGATTTTGTCCATTGCGTCTGTGTATTCCTCATAGGTTGCGGGAACGTGGTCATAACCAACTTTGCGCAGCCAATCCATACGAACGAATGTTACGTATGTATAGGGTGTGTCGTTGTAAGGACGCTCTGAAAGGATGAAGTATGTCTCACCGTTTACATCTGTGTAACCAAGCTGGTTGTGGTCAACCATTGACTGGTAGTAAGTAGGAGCAACGTGTTTGAATTCGTTCAGGTCGATAACCTGCATTGCACCGTCATTTGCCCACTGTGTTACTTTGGGGTAGTCATATTCCATCAGAATTGTAGGTGTGTCCTGGGCAGCAATGAGCATTGAATATTTTGTCATTACATCGCCACGGGGAATTGCCACATATTTTACTGTAACATTGTATTTGTCACCGAAGTTTTTCTGAATCCACTGTGTCCAGTAGTTGTCATCAACTGCAGGATAACCGGCCTTACCGCGGTCATAAACAGGAACTGTGATTGTTACATTCTTTTCGAAGGGTTTCCAGCCTTCCATTCCGGCAGCACCGGAAAGGTCCATTACATCAGCTGCTTTGGGAGCTTCTTTGCGTCCACCTGCAAACATAACACCGGCAATGCACATCAAAGCGCAGAGCACAACCAAAAATCTTTTCATCATTTCCTCCTAATCGTAATGATGCATATTAATGCGGTCAGAAACCTTTAAGACAGAGCCCTGACCGACTGTGAACAGAGAACAGCCCGGAAATCAACCTTTTACGGCACCGATCATCACGCCCTTTACGAAATATTTCTGGATAAAGGGATAGATACAGATGATGGGCAGTGTTGCGAACATTACTGCCGCAGACTGCAGAACTTCGGGAGTGATTGATACGGCAGAGGCTTCAGAAATTGAAGTTGCGGTATCACCGGAAGACAGAACCATAAGACTCAGCAGATACTGGATGATATGCTTTGACTTTGTGGTAATGTAGAACTTGCTGTCCTGGAAAGCATTCCAGCGGCCGACAGCCAGGAACAGTGCGATTGTTGCAAGAATAGCCTGTGACAGAGGCAGAACGATCTTGACCAGAATCTGGAAGTTTGAAGCGCCGTCAAGATAAGCTGATTCCTCAAGACTGTCCGGAATTGAATTCTGGAAATTTGTCTTCATGATCAGAAAGTTGTAGGGTGAGAAAATCAGCGGCAGGATCAGAACCCACATACTGTTGAGCAGGTGCAGGTCATGAAGCAGCAGGTATTCCGGAATGAGACCGGCGCTGAAATACATTGTGAACATGATCACAAATGTGATGAATGTGCGTCCCCGCAGGCGTTTGCGTGACAGAGGCCAAGCAGCCATTACAGTTGTTGCCAGTCCCAGAAGCGTGAAAATACCGGTGACCAGGACAGAATAGAGCATTGAGCGGACCAGCTGTCCGTCACGGAATACTGACTGGTATGCGGCAAAAGTCACTTCCTTCGGAAGAAGATATACGCTTTTTGAAAGAACCGCATTGTCACTGCTTATTGATTTTGAAGCCAGATGCAGAAAAGGAAGAACACAGGTACAGCACAGGAGAACCAGAAAAATCTTGATGATAACATCTGCAATTTTATTTCCTAATGTGCTGCGTTCCGCTTTATTTCCATATCCAAGCTGCTGTTTTGCATTTTCGTCTGCCATTATTTTCTCCTGTAAAAAGTAAGGTCCGAGTCTCAGATAAGACCGTCTTCGCCCAGTTTCTTTGCAAACCAGTCGGTTACCAATACAAGCAGCAGTCCTACAACGGACTGGAACAGACCGACAGCTGTGGCGCGGCTGAAGTTACCGCCCGCAAGACCTTTTTCATATACGTAGATTGCCAGCTGATACTGGAATTCTGAAACGTTGATGTTACCCAATGCGTAGAGGCGCTCGTAGTTACTTCCCATGACACGGCCCAGCTGCATGATGAGCATTGTGACAGCAGTACCTTTGATTCCGGGCAGTGTGATGTGGATCATGCGCTGCCAGCGGTTTGCACCGTCAATCATCGCGGCTTCGTAAAGTTCGTCACTGATGCTTGTGATTGCGGCAAGGTAGATGATTGAACCCCATCCCATTCCCTGCCATACACCGATCAGAAGATAAGTGGCAGCCCAGTGGTATTTTTCAGTAAGGAACTGGATACCCTGATCAATCAGTCCCCATTTTACCAGAAGGTTGTTCACAAGACCGGTTTCTGTCTTGAAAAGTGTGAGTGCGACACTTGCAATAATTACCCATGAAAGGAAGTGAGGCAGATAAAGGATTGTCTGTGTCACTTTCTTGAAATGAACATTGCGCACCTCGTTAAGAATCAGCGCAAGAATGATCGGCATGGGGAATCCCAGAGCCAGGTCAAGGAAGTTGAACACAAGAGAATTGCGGAGCGCGCGGATGAAATCCTTGTCCTTGAAAACCTTCTGGAAAGTCTGGAGACCGACCCATTCTGAACCGGCATAACCCTTCGCAGGTTTGTAGTTCATGAAAACCATGCGGAGGCCGGGATAAGCGGCATATTTGAAGATTATTACAAGCAAAACCGGAACCACAAGAAGCAGATACAACTGCCAGTCCCTCTGAAAACATTTGGCAAAACTTCTTTTTCTGATTGCCTTCATGTCCACTACGTCTTTCTGTGACTGCACCAAAATCCTCCTGCGCCTGTGTGAAACACAGTGTCTTTCTGCGTGTACGACCACGCACCTTGAGACAGTGTAATAATATCAGGGACTTTCCTGACATTACCATAACATAATCTGCAAGGTTTAGCACTTTTTCGTCATTGCCTTTTTGATTGGAAATTTTGGAAATTTTAGACAAATTCGGGCAGATTAGGTGATTTCTTCAACTAACCTACCCTAAACTTCGTGTTTTTTCACACCCAACAGTTTTTTTTGACACTTCTCAAGGGGATTTTACCGAACAGGTTCTGACTTTTTTGTGCAGTTCCCTTGTCAGGTCATTCCTGTCAGTGTTTTTTCAGGCAGGAAGACCGGCCTTGATTGTTTCGTATGTCTGTCTGATCACTGCTGCCTGGCCTTCTTTATCAAGGCCTTTTGTGGGCACCGGCTTATGAAATATGATTTTCAGATCTCCGGCGGCGGGTCTGCCTTTTTCCTCAAAGAGATGATATGTTCCGTCAATAGTAACCGGAACGATAGGCACTTCGGAACGGAATGCCAGTTTGAAACTGCCCGGATGGAATTCCTTCATCTCGGAACATTTGCTGCGGTGTCCCTCAGGGAAAATAACCAGCGAATAACCTTTCTGGACGGTTCTCACAGCTTCAGCCATTGCTTCCACAGACTGCCGCGGACTGTTGCGCTTAAGGAAAGTGCATTCCATGTGTTTCATCCAGTCTGAAAGCATGGGCACTTTGAGAATCTCAGCCTTCGCAATGAATCCCGTGGGTTTTCCGGAATAACCAAGAATAAGCGGAATATCCAGATAACTCTGATGATTCCCGATAAACACCACGGAAGAATCTGCAGGCAGGTTCTCAACACCTTCCACAGTGACATTGCATTTTCCAGAGCCCATCGTGTCAATGATGAAACGGGCCCATTCAGGAACCACGGTCTTTATGAGCTCATCCCGTTCCTGGATCTTTCCTTCTTTCTCAAGTCTCTTGCAGTACCGGTTCTTTTTCTGTCTTACGACCAGGTACCAGATGATGCGGGTCAGTGCCCCAATAGTTGTCATGACTCCGATTTTATCAGTTTTGGCGGGAATTGCATAGGAAAAAATAACGATTTATACTTCTGTAATGAGCTACACAGGCGGGCTGCTTTACGAACAGGCCTACGCAATCAGAGTGAACAGGGAAAACGACAGTCTCTTCTATTTCTTTGACTACGATGAACGGTCCTACGCAATCAACATGGAATTCCAGCATTTTCATTCCTTCTACGAGATTTTTCTTCTTCTGGAGGATGATGCGGCCCACATTGTCGAAGGAAACTATTATCCGCTGAAAAAATACGACATGGTCTTCCTGAAGCCTGCGCGAATGCATAAATCAGTTTATCCACAGGGAAAAGCAAAACGCCGGCTTATAATTGATTTTGCGATTCCTGTCTCAGACACTCCGCTGGAACGTTCTCTTTCACGGATCCTTTCCATCTTTGATGCGCAGGTTCCGGTGATGCGCTTCTCAGAGAATGTGCAGGGCCAGCTTTTTGACATAATCAACGACATTTTTGTACAGGGCAAGAATCCGGACCCGATCCGAGACCTTACAATCCATACAAAATTCATGGAATTCCTTTACAGGCTTTATCAGGAAAGCAGTCACAACATCTACGCACCGGGAGCCCTTCCTGACACCTCAAACTTCCGTATCTACGCGGTAACTGCATGGATCCACGAAAACTACCGGAACAGCATCACTCTTGAGCAGATTGCGGAACAGTTCAATATGAGCCCCTACTATCTGTCACACCAGTTCAAGCAGGTCACGGGCTTCACGCTGGTCAACTACATACAGATGACACGGATCAGAAACGTCCAGCAGCTGCTTCTGTACAGCAACAAAAAAGTCACGGACATTGCCGATGAATGCGGCTTTGAAAGTTTTTCCCAGTTCAACAGGACATTCCGCAAATTCTGTGACAGTTCTCCTTCCGAATTCCGTAAAAACACAGATTCCCAATACCACATGCCGATCTATCAGGATTGATTCAGGAATCGTATATATAGGAAAAAATAAGGAGAGGAAGGCAGCTACGACATCTGACGGTTTTGGCACTTGCTGCCTTCCTGATTAATCTGATTAAAATTCTGTCCGTGAGGGGATGCTCCCGTTATTGAAAAGGCAATTTCCAAGTGTTAGAATATGAAAAAGTTTATAGTCGGAACCTGAAGACGTCAATCACAGGTTCCAGTTTCAGACAGAGGTTCTCATGAAAAAAATCAGCAGAATGTTTGCCGGAATCGGATTTGTACTGATCCTGACATCAGCGGCATTGTGTCTCACCGGATGCAATGAGGAAGAAAAATCAGCTTCCAGCAGCAAGAACAACGGCTCCAGTCTTCAGTACGGAACCGGCGACTACATTGCACCAAGTTCATCTGCAAAACTTGCAGACAATCCTGACCAGAAAGTCGTGGTCAAACGTGCATTAAGAAACTTTACAAAATATGACCGTTACGGAAATGTTCTCGGTGACGAATTCTTCCCCCACAGAGCAGCACTTACAGACGCCCAGCAGAAGGCCTACGATTTTATCTACAATCAACTTGCTGCCGGAAACTATGACTTCAAGATGGGCGTTTCCGTCTCTCAGGATGACTTCCTCGTTGCATGGTCAGCAATGTACGACGAGAACTCGGATCTGATCTGGGTAGAACCTCAGGTTTCTTACCGCTACAATAATTCTGATGAAGTTACAAGCGTTACTTTTGAAGTTTATGACATTTTCAACGATCTTGAGAAAACAAAACAGGATTTTGAGAAAGCCGCGAACAAGATTATTGAAAAAGCTGAGACAATCTCTTCTGTTGCGGGAAAAATCAAATATGTACACGACTATCTTACAGACAACATTGATTACGTTTCCGACAGCCCCTACAATCAGTCTGCTTACAGCGCACTTGTAAGAGGCGAGACAGTCTGTTCCGGTTATGCACATGCTTTCCATTACATCATGCAGCAGATGGGCATTCCCTGTTCTGTAATTGAAGGTGATGCAGGCGGTCCCCACGTTTGGAACATCGTAAAAAATGAGGACGGCACATACTATGGCATTGACGTAACCTGGGACGATCCCATCGGAAACCCGTCAGGCAGTTACTACACCACATACCTCATGGTTTCAGACAAACAGCTCAGCAGCGAAACACCTCATGTCCGCGGAGAAGTTTCTTCCCGTCTGCCGGCTGCTCCCAAAAACTACAAAGGTGAGTTCAATACTGCCACCGGCGCTGTTTCTCCTGTGACAAACGCAAACAACGGTGACAACGGTCCCAAACCCACAAACCAGAACTCTCCCGCTGTTGCCGCAATCAACCAGCTGACACACGACTATGATGATTTTGACTGGAATTCTGATCTGTCAGACTTCTGGGAAAATGACTTCAAGATTGACAGCGGAGACACGCCGCATTTTACTTTTGACAGCACGCAGTATGACTTCGGAGACATTACTCTGCCGGACGTAAACTCACTGAACATAACACTGCCGACTCCGACTCCCGCCGGAAACACACCGAGTCCTTCACCAAGCAGCAGCTATTTCAGCGATTATGACGATGATGACTACGACTATGATGATTATGGCTACGGCGACTATGACGACGATGACTATGATTATTACAGTTATTATGGCGATGACGACTACGATTACTACAACTACGACGATTATGATGACTATGATGATTACGGCTACTACGATGATGACTTTGATCTGGAAGCACTTTTTGAAGACGAAGATTTCCTTAACGAACTTTATTATGTAATGCTCCAGATGGGCTGGAACGGAAGAACTGATCCCAGCGACGACATGGTAGAAACTGCAGTCATGACAGTTCTCGGCTTCGGCGACGATTATTATGGTTATTACGGTGACTATGATGACGATGATGATTACTACGGCTACGGCGATTATTACGGCTATTATGACGATGACGACTATGATGATTACTACGGCTACGGCAATTATTACGGTTATTACGATGATGACGACTACGATGATTACTACGGCTACGGCAATTATTATGATTATGATTACGACTATGACTACGATTATGATGATTACTACGGCTATTACGACGATGATGATTATGACGATTACTATGGTAATTATTACAGCAATCAGTATCAGACTGCCGGCGGAAAATTCAATTATGTCTGGAGAGGCAACAACTGGAAGTGGGATTCTGAATACGAAGAATATTATCAGTATTTCAAAACCGGAGTCTGCCTGCTTTACGATCCTGAATATGACTGGTATTACCTGGTTGACACCGATGACAATTACTGGTCATACGATGATACGGTCGGTGACTTTGTCCTGATGGACTACTGAGTCTAAAAAAAACTGCCTTACATCGGATTGGGTCGGCTTTGTTCAAGTTGTGCGTGTGCACAAGTTCACACGCCGTCGCCAATCCGGCTGCGGCAGTTTTTTTTGCCAAAACGCGGAAATTGCAAGCACGCTGCGGAGCCTCTGACTCCGACAGCCTTTTTTTTGCTTTCGGAAGCCGTTGCACCGCAAAACTGTGCCGCAAAAAAATCATTTTACCGTAAATTCAGTCCATTCGATTTTGTTGTACTGCATTACATCATCAGCCAATTTCATTCCTAATTTTTCATAAAACGGAATTGCATTATCATTTGCTATCAGATAAACAGCAATGTCTTTTTCGCCACCTGCAATCTCGTGGGCTTTTCTCATCAGCGTCCGGCCGATTCCTCTTCCCTCATAATCCCTGTCAACACCTAAATCCGTAACATAAAGCCAGTATGCAAAATCAGTAAGCCCGAACAGAACACCGACTATCTTATTTTCGTCTCTTGCAACAAGACTGATCGATACGTTTTTCACCAGTTTTCCGATTCTTTCTGCAAAACGTTCCTTCGGATATTGGGAACCTAAATCCGTTCTTGTCAGAAACTCAACATAAACCTCAGGGCTCAATCTTTCTTCCATATATTCAATCATGATTCCTCTCCTGGTTTCCATTCGGACAGCCCCAAACTCATACAACGGACAAAGCCATATGTCAAGCGCAATTTACATTGTGTCACAATTCACTGCAGTTTTTTGTGCCCTGCAAAGTGACTTTATCAAGAAAACATGATACAGTCTGATTATGGACAAAGTTTTTCTGCTTACAGTCAATCCTCTTGAAGAAACTGACAAAATCAAGGCGCTGGCTTCCGACATTCGGCTGCAGATTCTGAATCTTCTGCGGCAGGAACCATGCAATGTTAACACAGTTGCTGAAAAGCTGGGGCTTCCTCAGTCCTCAGCAGTGACGCATCTGGGAATTCTTGAAAAAGCCGGGCTCATCTCAACAGAGGTCACAAAAGCAAAAAAAGGAAGCCAGAAACTTTGCCGGCCTTCTTTCGATGAGATACTGATCCAGTTCCCGGAACAGAAAAAAACTGCGGAAGATTTTGTACAGGTGGAAATGCCTATAGGAATCTTCAATGATTTTCACGTTACGGCACCCTGCGGGCTCTGTTCTCCTGAGGGCGTGATCGGGTTTCTTGACACAGCCGATTCTTTCCTGCACCCCGACCGGATGAAGGCAGGGCTTCTGTGGTGCGGAAGCGGAACCTTTGAATACAAATTTCCGAACAATTCCAAATACGATCCCCGTCCCCTCAGACGCATCGAGTTTACAATGGAGCTTTCTTCTGAGACACCGGGGACAAATCCTGACTGGCCTTCAGACATAACCATGTGGATAAACAATGTTGAGACCGGAACATGGGTAAGTCCGGGAGATTTCGGTGACAAAAGAGGAAAATTCACACCCGCATGGTGGAAACTGGAAGGTTCCCAGTACGGGCTGCTCAAGTCCTTCAGTGTGACAGAAACCGGAAGTTTTGTTGACGGAGTCCAGGTCTCTGACGTCACACTGGAAGATCTTC
Organism: Treponemataceae bacterium; assembly: GCA_045599005.1. Classification (GTDB taxonomy): domain Bacteria; phylum Spirochaetota; class Spirochaetia; order Treponematales; family Treponemataceae; genus Treponema_I. The sequence goes on along the minus strand of JAZRVF010000020.1, from coordinate 19,458 downwards.
ACCTTGCGGAACATCATTCAATCCGTATGAAAGTCGGAGTCAAAGACAACGCAAGGCATCTGGGCGGAATGAACATTTTCGGACGTGGCTTCGGAAACTACGGACAGGGCATAATACTGCGCCTTTATTACTGAGAAAAGAAACATTCCGCCGGGCAGGCTTTCTTCCCCATAAACACTTCAGACTTTTTCGCCCCGCAGGCAAAGCCTCAGTACGCTCGCTTTTATATCATGTTTTATTGATACAAAACGCGCAAAATTGATATTTACTTGACAAAGCTATATACCGGTGCCATAGTTGAAAATACTGGTGCAGATCAGAAACCACTTACAGGAGACACTGTCGTGCAGGAAACTGTTCTTATCAATACAGACAGAAAAAAGTCGGTCATCAGCCGACATATTTACGGACATTTCGCAGAACACCTTGGCCGCTGTATTTACGGCGGATTCTGGGTAGGCAAAAATTCACCCATCGAAAACATTGACGGTTACCGCAAGGATGTTGTGGAAGCATTCAAGGAGATCAAAATCCCGAATCTCCGCTGGCCGGGCGGATGTTTCGCAGACGAATACCACTGGAAAGACGGAATCGGTCCGAAAGAGAACCGCAAGCGCATGGTCAACACACACTGGGGCGGAGTTGTTGAGGACAACAGTTTCGGAACCCACGAATTCATGGGACTCTGCGAGGTATTGGACTGCAAGCCTTACATCTGCGGCAACGTGGGAAGCGGCACAGTTCAGGAAATGTCAGAATGGGTTGAATACATCACCTTTGAAGGCGAATCTCCCATGGCAAACCTGCGCGCCCAGAACGGCCACGACAAAGCATGGAAACTGGACTTTTTCGGTGTAGGTAACGAGAACTGGGGCTGCGGCGGAAACATGCGTGCGGAATACTACGCGGATCTTTACAGACGCTACCAGACTTATGTACGGCAGTACGGCAAAGACAGAATCTACAAGATCGCAGGCGGACCCAATGCGGGTGATTACCACTGGAGTGAGGTGCTCATGCGTGAGGCAGCCCGTTTCATGGACGGAATGAGTCTTCACTACTACACCGTCGGCGGAACCTGGGAACAGAAATCACAGGCACTGGTCTTTGACGATGCGATGTATTACGAGACAGTGCGAAAAGCCTATTATATGGAAGAACTTGTTCGCCGCCACGACGAGATAATGACAAAATACGATCCTGACAAGAGAATCGGTCTAGTTGTTGATGAATGGGGCTGCTGGCATTCCGTTGAGCCCGGTACAAATCCCGGATTCCTCTATCAGCAGAACACAATGCGGGATGCAGTTGTTGCCGGCGTCACTCTCAACGTGTTCAACAACCACTCAGACCGAGTACAGGTGGCCAATCTGGCTCAGGCTGTCAACGTCCTTCAGTCACCGGTTCTTACGGAAGGCGACAGAATCGTTCTTACCCCTACATGGCATGTTCTCAACATGTTCAAGGCACATCAGGACGCCACACTGCTTGAGACTTCCTGTGCGGCCTCAGTCTGCGGAAACGAAAAGGACACAATGCCCGGAATGAGTGTCTCTGCCAGCGAAAAAGAGGGCACATACACAGTCACAATGAGCAACAATGATCTTTCAGCTTCCAAAGACATAAGACTGGTTGCGGCAGGACTCAAAGGAAAAATCTGTGACATAAAGGCACAGGTTCTTGCCGGCGGAGAAATCAATGCCTGCAACACTTTTGACAAACCGGACACAGTCACTGCAAAAACTCTGTCAGCACAGTCCGAGGACGGCAGCACAATCACCTTCACACTGCCGCCGGAATCAGTTGCCTGCGTAAGTTTCTGCGCACGCTGACAGGACAGGCCATGAGTTCAGACTGTCCCGGCTGCGAGCGTCTTCAGGCGGCAGGACTGTTCACACAGGAATACATCGCCTCCCTTATTCAGGAGTTGGATGCGGCAGAAAGAGACAATCCCATGCTTGCAGACAGCGCCCTGCGTCAGGAACGGCTTTCCGTCTGTTCCGGGTGTGAATCCCTCGCAGAAGGAATGATGTGTTCCTGGTGCGGCTGTTATGTTGCCATGCGTTCCAGAGTAAAAAAAGCGGTTTGCCCCTATCCGGGAAACAACAAATGGAGTAATTGATATGAAAAAGACAAAAATCACTGTTGAGAAAGATTTTACACTTGCACCTGTGGACGAAAGGCTTTTCAGTTCGTTCATCGAACATCTTGGCCGCGCTGTCTACGATGGAATCTACGAACCCGGGCATCCTGAGGCAGATGAGCAGGGATTCAGAAAAGATGTCATCCAGCTGGTGAAAGACCTGCGGATTCCGCTTGTACGTTATCCCGGAGGAAACTATCTTTCAGGATACAGATGGACTGACGGAATCGGGCCGAGAGACCAGCGTCCCACACGGCTTGACCTGGCCTGGCACTCAATTGAGCCCAACACAATCGGAATTGACGAATTCTACGACTGGACAAAAAAAGCCGGTACCGGAATCATGGGAGCCGTCAACATGGGAACAGGAACTCCCCAGGATGCGGCAAACATGCTTGAATACTGCAACTTCAAGGGCGGAACTTACTGGAGTGACCTACGCATCAGAAACGGTCACAAAGATCCGCTTAACATCAAGACCTGGTGTGTCGGAAACGAGATGGACGGTCCTTGGCAGATCTGTCACCTTGATGCCCACGACTACGGAAAGAAAGCTCTTGAAACCGCAAAGATGATGAAATGGATTGACGATTCTGTGGAACTGGTAGTATGCGGAAGCGCAACTTCCGACATGCCCACATACCCGGAATGGGACCGCATCGTGCTGGAACACACTTACGACAAAGTGGATTTTCTTTCTCTCCACCGCTATTACGAGAATTTCAACAACAATGATGATTTTCTGGCTTCTTTTGTGGACATGGACAACTTCATCAGATCAGTCTGTGCAACCGCCGATTATGTTAAGGCACTCAAACGGAGCAAAAAGACCATGTACCTGTCTTTTGACGAATGGAACGTCTGGTATCAGTCACAGCAGGAAGATCATGACTGGGAAGTTGCACCCCGTCTTCTGGACAACCGCTATTCACTGCTTGACGCGCTGGTTGTCGGCGGTCTTGGAATCACACTGCTGAACCATGCTGACAGGGTAAAGATTTCCTGCCTTGCCCAGCTGATCAACGTGATTGCCCCGATCATCACCACAAAAGGCGGAAAAGCGATCAAGCAGGCCACATATTATCCTTTCCAGGATCTGTCACTTCTGAGCAGAGGAACTGTCCTTACAACAGTGAACAGGACTGACACAAAAGAGACAAAACACGGGGACGCACCTGTAGTTGCTTCAAGCGTTGTCTATAACGAAGAGGAAGGAATGGTGACAGCTTTCCTGCTGAATACGGACACGGCAGACAGTGAGGAAGTTACGCTTAATCTGGCATCCTTCGGTGACAGCACAATGACAGTGCGCACAGAGCTTGCCGGCCCGGACGTGAATGCAGTGAACACCTTCGACAGCCCGGATCTGGTGAAGCCCCGCAATGCGGAACTTGTCCAGGGAGACAAAGGCGTCTACACACTGATTCTGAAACCCGCTTCCTGGAACGTATTCCGTTTCAAGGTATAAAAGGCCGCGTCACAGCAGCCACAGCAGCAACAGTCCGGCATCCGGAAGCGGGCCACCAAACAGGGAACCCGCTTCCTACCGGCCCAGAACCTGATGGATTGTGGAAAAGAATGTGTCAATGTCTATGGGTTTTGCCACATGGGCATTCATTCCGCACTCAAGGGCCTGCTTCTTGTCTTCATCAAAAGCATTTGCCGTCATTGCAATGATGGGAATGCTTCTCTGATAAGGTCTGGAAAGCCCGCGGATCAGTTTTGACGCCGTGTATCCGTTCATCACAGGCATCTGGATATCCATTAACACAACGTCAAACTCGTTCGGTTTCATTACGCTGATTTTTTCCACCGCAGCCTGACCGTCAAAGACACACTGAACATCCGCACCGTTCTCCGAAAGAATTCTGCTCAGAATATCTCTGTTGATTTCATTATCCTCTGCAAGAAGCACTTTCAACCCAGCAGCTTCATTTGTAAAGACTGATTTCCTCTTCTGCACCGGCATTTTTCCGTTGTTCTCAAAAAGCAGGGACAGAACCTGATAGAGACTGCTGCGGCTCAGAGGTTTAGGACAGAAAGCATTTACTCCCGTTGATTCCTGATCTTCAGAACCGGAATCAAATTCAGTCCAGTCATAGGAAGCAAGAATTATGTATGCCTTTTCTGTTTCCCTGTGGCTCCGTATTTTCTTCACAAGTTCCATCGCATCGGAATCTGCAGAATCCGAACCCACAATACAAACATCATAAAACCGGTTTTTCTTCACTGACTGATCATAATCAGCGCCAAAATCATTTTTGAGTCCGAAGTCATCCAGCATCCGGTTTACGGCAATGCAGGTGTCCACATTTCTGTCCAGGTAAAGAACTGATTTTCCAGCGAACAGAGGATTATCCCGATTCTGGAACCCGTGTTCCTCCACGCGGAAAAGCACATCGATTGTAATTTCAGTACCTTTGCCCTTTTCACTGCGGACCTTGATTTTGCCGCCCATAAGATCAACAATGTTTTTACAGATGGACAGCCCCAGACCGGTTCCAGGAATTCCGCTGACTGTAGAATTGGCCTCACGTTCAAAAGGCTCAAAAATATGCTCCAGGAATTCCGGACTCATTCCGATTCCTGTGTCCGTCACCTTGAACTGGAATCTGCCGAATCCCTGTTTTGCGCAGGGCAGCTGAGAAACCACCAGTCCGACCGAACCGAATTCCGGCGTGAATTTGATCGCATTGCTGAGACAGTTCAGCAGAACCTGATTCAGACGGAGTCTGTCAGACCAGATTGTCTCATTCTGCAGATCCGTTGTTTCCATGTGAAGATTCAGGGATTTGCTTCGAACATCGGCAAGAGCGATTGTCTTTATTTCCTGCATCAGGTCAGGCAGACTGAGTCGGTTTTCGTTGATCACGACCTTGCCCGATTCAATGCGGCTCATGTCCAGCACATCATTGATAAGGCTCAGCAGCTGTTTGCTGGAAGTCTGAATCTTCTCAAGGTATTCATTGACTTTTACTTGCTCTGAGGAACGATTTTTTGCCAGAATTGAGTAACCGACGATGGCATTCATAGGCGTTCGTATGTCATGACTCATGTTGCTGAGGAAAGTTGTCTTTGCTTTGTTGGCATTCTCCGCCTGGATAAGTGCTTCTTTAAGAAGCCGCTGCTGTTCCTTCTCAGCCTTTATTGAAGCCGTTGCATCAAAATCAATAAGTGTGGCCATCACATGTCCGTTCTTTACATCTTTTGAAAGCAGGAACAGAGTGCGCACATAAGAATCACGGGCTTTTAGGTAATATTCCATGTAGTCAGAAGTGATTCCTTCCTTATAAAGACTGAGGATTCCTTTCTGGGAAAAAATCTTTTCCGCACGGGGACTGATGAAGTCAACGCCCATCTGCTCAATGAATCTCCTGCATTCATCATCATAACGGCATGGTGCCGAAAGACCGATTCTTGCAAGTACGTCCTCACCGTCTGCCGTATAGATCGGATCCTTTATCACACCCTCGGTGACGTCAAAAGAAAAACTGTAGAGAGCCGATTTTGTGAGTGCCTCCCGGTACTGTTTCTGTTCCGAAGAAAGCTTCTGGTTCAGTTCCTCCTGTTCGGTAACGTCCTGAATGAAGCGGTAGACTTTCTGCTTTCCGTCCGGCATTGTGACGATGTGTCCGAAGTCGTTGACCCACTTTATGCTTCCGTTTTTATGGCTTACACGGTATTTAAGACTGAATGCCCCACCGGCTTTGAACACAGCGGCAGTCTCATTTCTGATCCGCTTTTTGTCCTCACGCCACACATTTGTCATGAAACTTTTTCCGGCAACATTCATGAATTCCTGAGCGGTATAGCCCTGAATCGCCGCAACACGCTCATCAACAAATTCGCAGCGCATGGGGCCCTTGAATTCGTTTATCGCAAGACCACCGTTTGCACCACCGATCAGTGCGGCCATACGGCTGTTCATGTCTTCAGCCTGATGCTTCGCGTTGTTGATGTTTGCGTTCGTTCCGAAAACAAGCCTGGGCTTTCCGTTTGCATGACGGGCACATTTTCCCCGTGCCTTGAACCACACATAACCTTCCGAATTGGTACGCAGTCTGAATTCAACATTAAAATCATTTTTGCCGGCAATAGTCTCCCGCATTCTTTCAATGACCCTGTCTCTGTCTTCGGGATGAAGCCGGTTAAGGAAAGGCTCAAGTCTGTCAGGAAATTCCTTCTTGTTTTTTACGCCTATCATCTGGCGGCATTTTTCGCTCCAGGACACGGATTCAATCTGTCCGTCTTCTGTAAAATAGAAGTACCATATTCCTTCTTCAGAAAGATCGTTTACCAGAGACAGAAACTCCTGAGACTGTCCTGCAATAAGTTTTGTCCTGAAATTTAATTCTTCCGCCAGTTTGAGAGCATTCTGAAGTTCCATCTGGTGCTGGCGTTCCTTGAAATGCTGTTCGGACACATCGTAGGAAATGATGTAACAGTGGATGTGTCCTGTCTCCTCATCCTTTGACAGAAGCATAAGCTGGTTCTGAAAAACGTCCCTTTCAGGAAGATGTGTGTTCACATTGATTTCTGTATGGCCTTCCTCAAAAAGTTCCAGAAGTCCGCGGCATGTGAAAGTGCGTTCTGAAAGATCATCAAGATATTCCGCATGATAAGAATCGCGGAGAATACCGTGCAGCACATCATAATGGATGGGCAGTTCAAGTCCCAGAATGTCGAACAGGGACTGTCCTTCTCTGTTCACGATGTCCTGTCTGAAATAGCCGTCGGTAACGTCAAAGCTTGTCCAGTACCTGGCATTGTGTGTAAGCGCATCCCGGAATTCAGTACGTTCCCGGCGAAGATTGCGGTTCAGGTTCTCTATATAGGTTACATCACGCAATGCGGAAAGAATGTATCTGGTTCCGTCGAAAAACTGACAGAGCTTTGTATTGCATGCAACAAAAATTGTGGCTCCGTTCTCGCGCCTCGTTCGGAAAGTATAGCGGATTTCGTCCCCTACGCTGTTGAGTCCTTTCAGTGCTTCACGTAAGTTGGGCAGATCTTCCTCAATAACGTACTGCATCAGCTGATTTCCCTGGATCTGGGAAGGGCGCGCATTTGGGAAAGTGAAAATACGGCAGGCTTCTTCGTTAATCAGAAGGATTTTGTGGTCTGAGACTGTATAGCTCAGAATTCCAACAGGAAAACGTTCCGTTATCTGCTGGAAGATTCCGTTCATGCGACTCAGTTCTTTTGACTGATGCTCAATAAGTCTGGCTTCCGCCCGTTCATCTATAAGTGACTGGATATCTTTGCAGGAAACATAGACATGTGTCACATCGCCTTCTTCATCAAAATAGGGCGTGACTTCCCGCCGGACCGTATGATAGCGCCCGTCAGGATTGATGACTCTCGATTCAAAACTGAAATCATCCTTAAGTGTGTTCAGGTAGGAAAAATCGATAAGATGCAGGATTCTGTCCACATCATCAGGGTGTTCATACCGGATTGCGTTTTCTGCCAGCTCGGAAAAGGACAGATCTTTACCGTTGAGTTCAGTTCTCAGTTTGTCCAGAAGAATGCGTACAGTCTTTTTGTAAATGTCTATTTCCCAGATTGCATCCAGAAACGAGGCCATGTTTCTGAACAGCGGCCCGTTATGCGGAAGAAAGGGAACAAGAGAGTCCTTTGACGGTTCCATTCTTTCATTATAAATCCTGTTTCAATGAAACTGCCAGTTTTATTTTTTCAGTAAAACATTGCATTGTACCAACTGTCATCCGAAACGCAGCGAGTGCACTGATTTGTCATGTTGAGCGGAGGCGCAGCCGAAGTCGAAACATCCCGCAAAGCGCATGATACTATGGGGAGATTCTTCGACTAAAAAACTTGTTTTTATTGCTCCGGATGACAGTGCAGTTTGTCAGGATGACAATGCAGCCGGCTCGGGTGACAGTGAAGTTTGTCACCTGAGCAGATTATTTAACTTTGTTGAACAGGCGGCGGACAAGACCAAGCTTTCCGAAACACAGCCAGTAAAGGAAAATCAGCAGCAGTACGATGAGTGTGCCGCAGAGCAGGATGTACAGGGCGGAGATCACATACTGAAGTCCGAAATTGATCAGATTTGATACGAAGTCCCGGAACTCTGACTTTGTGTCCGGCAGAATGAATCCGTCTTCGTTATAATTTGAAGGCAGCGATGCATAGATATAGATCTGTGAGTAATCAACCTGTTTTGAGAGCCGGTTCATCTGTCCCTGCATTCTTTCAAGTTCAGCGGTCACATTTGAGATCTTGCTCTCCACTTCCATAATCTCGCTGATGTTTTTTGCCTCAAGCAGATAGCCCTGGAGTTTCTCAAGAAGAATCCGCTTTGTGGCAAGCCGTGTCTCAAGGTCATAGTATTCATCGGTAACGTCACGGCTGCTTACTGTCTTGTACACAATCCTGCCGAAATCACCTGCCTCTTCCATTGCAGCGTCAAACCTGTCCCGGGGAACGTGGGTGACCATGTTAAGACTTGTGCTGTACTGGTTTGACGAAGACACATAGCCGCCGTATGATGCTATCCATTTCTCGATGGCGGCCATGGTGTCTGAAAGGCTGTCCACCTCAAGACTTAAGTCGCCTGTCTTGATAAGCTTTTTCTCCGGATCGGGAACCGCCTCTTTCTCAAAGCCCGAGCCGTAGGCTGAATCAGAATCATCATAGAATGATGCCGGAGCCTCGAAGGCTGCCTCTTCCACATACATTCTGTCCGCCGAATAATTTGCCGTGCTGACAGCCTTTGCAGAAGCAAGACGCGGTGCGGAATATCCGTTTGTCTGATAAGTTACTGTACCTTTTGAGCCTGTAAGATCAGAGAATCCGAAGATCAGCGCCAATACGGCGGCAAGAACAATGATTGCGGATGCAGCCAGAACAAGAATCAGTGCTGCTTTGCGTTTGTGTTTTTTTTCAAATGCCATAAAAGCCTCCTTACTGAATGAACGGAAAAACTACACTATCGCCGGAACCCTGGCAAAAAATCACGGTGCAACAAGTTGCAAGCCATTTTTTGTCAGGGTTCCGGCTACGTTCCGTTTTTTTTCCGTTCATTCAATCAGTTTACGTTACAAACCAAATCGGGGCGGACAGGTTACATCAATCAACATTTTTACATTTTTTCCGCATTGAAGAAAACCGAAATTGCATTTATCTTCTTATATTATTGACTGATTTTAAACACACACAAAAGGTTCTGACTATGGAAATACTTATCTCTTGCAAAATGCAGCTTACATGTCTTGTAATCCTGCTCTATCTTGGTTTCATACTGATCCGTGACGGACGCGGACAGGAATGCTCGAAACTTTTTGACGCGCTTCTTGTACTTGCAGAATTTGAGGTTCTTTTTGACGGCATAACCGCCTACACTGTCAATCATCCTGAAACGGTTCCACCGGCTGTCAACATGATCTGCCATCTCTGTTTTTTCCTGCTGCTGGATATTGTGCTGTACGGGGTTTTTATTTATTTCTTCCATAAAACAGTAGGAATTCCAAAAGACAGATTGCATTACACACTGCCATGGATTCCTATCGGCCTTGCATGGATCACAGTGATTGCGACAATGAACCGGGTGGAGTTCCGGCAGGGCACTTACACCAATTACTCAATGGGATTTCCGGTTTATGTGGTTTTCCTTGTTGTGCTTGTGTTGTGTCTCGGTTCTCTTATACTGCTGCTCACCCAATACCGTGAGATTGACCGGAACAAGCGTTCCGCAATACTGATCTGCGTGGTCACCGCAAACATCATCGCAATACTTCAGGTTTTCCAGCCTGAGATTCTCTGCTCCAGTCTGGCGGTGACACTGATGATCATCAGCATTTTCATGAATACTGAAAACCCTTCCGTAAAAAGCATCGAACTGTACCACGACGAGATGATCACCGGATTTGCGACTCTGGTTGAGAACAAGGATGACAATACGGGCGGCCACATCAAGCGCACGACTGCCTATGTGCAGATCATCATGCAGGAGATGAGGGACAGAGGCATAAACAGGAAAAAGCTGAACCGGGAGTATGTCCAGTGCATCGCAAAAGCGGCGCCTATGCATGACATAGGAAAGATTGCAATAGAAGACGCGATTCTCTGCAAACCCGGCAAACTTACTGACGAAGAGTTTGAGATAATGAAAACCCATACGGTGCGCGGCGGTGAGATCATCATGGAGACTTTTGCCCATCTGCGGGGAAACAAAAACTTTGCCCAGGAAGTGTACAAGATGGCAATGTTCCACCATGAGAAATGGGACGGCCGCGGATATCCAGAGGGACTCAGCGGAGAAGACATTCCTCTGTGCGCAAGGATCATGGCTGTTGCCGATGTTTTTGACGCGGTCTCTGCAAAAAGATGCTACCGTGACGCAATGCCTCTTGAACAGTGTTTTGACATTATCCGCAAAGGGCGTGGAACCGACTTTGATCCGCAGATAGCAGACATTTTTCTTGAGACCCGGCCCAAAATCGAAGAAGTTTACAACAGCATGCGCTGATAATTTTTCGTCATGCACAAAATTTTTAACGAAAAACGTTAATTTTCTATTGACAAACATATAAAACCCTTTTATTATCAATTTATCGTTCAACGATAATTAATTAACGATTTATTGAACACTGTTTCAGCCGGGAACAGCCCGGTAAAAAAACTGAGGCGGAGTTTTATGGAGGATTTTATGAAAGACGAAAAAATGATCAGACTGGCAAAAGTGATTGATACAATCATGAAGATCGTAAGCGGTTTTGCACTGGCCGGTGCAATCATTGCGCTGGTGGTGATTCCCGCAGTGTTCATCTTCAGGGACAAGGCGATTGACGGCAGCCTGAATCTGGAGATGGGTTCGATTGTGATTCTGCTTTCCCAGAAACAGCAGCCTGATTTTGACAGACTTATTGCACCGCTTATCGCACTCTGTGTCTCTGCATCAGCCTGCGCAGCGGTAATCTGGTATTCACTGGGAATTGTCCGGAAGATTCTGGATCCTGTAAAAGCCGGAAAACCCTTTACCGATGACACTCCAAAAAATCTTGCCAGACTCGGATGGGCAGTGATTGTATTCGGTGTGATCAGTTCCCTCGCTGTGTTCTTCTCCGGTCTCGCAGAAATCAACAGCCTGGATCTTTCCACAGTTTTCATGCCGGGCATGGTTCAGGATATAAAGGTTGATTTCAGACTGAATGCTTCCTACATTGTTTTCGGACTCCTTCTGTTTCTGCTGGCAAGGATTTTCCGCCATGGTGCAGAACTCCAGCAGGAATATGACGAGACACTGTAAGGCCGGTGCAGAATGGGAAAAATAATTCTGAGACTTGACCGGGTTATGGCTGACCGGAAAATCAGTCTGAACGAACTGTCAGAAAAAGTTGGAGTCACAAACGTGAATCTTTCAAAAATGAAGACAGGAAAAATAAGTGCAGTGCGCTTCTCCACTCTGGAGGCAATCTGCGAGGCCTTGAACTGTCAGCCCGGTGACATTCTGGAATACGATCCGCTTGCAAAGGCCGACGAAAGCGCAGAAGATTCCGGTGTAAGATGATCAAAAAAAAACAGAACCAGCCTTGAAACAATCCGACCGGCTCTGTTTTTCCGTTTTTTCAGCCGCTATCTGAGCGCAGTTTTCTGATCAGTAGTTGGCGGCGTTGATTTCAAAATAGCTCTGAGGATGAGCACATACGGGACAAACTTCAGGAGCTTCTGTTCCCACCACGATATGACCGCAGTTTCTGCATTCCCAGACTTTAACCTCGCATTTCTCAAAGACCTGTTTCGTTTCGATATTGTTCAGGAGTGCGCGGTAGCGTTCTTCATGGCGTTTTTCGATCGCAGCGACAAGGCGGAATTTAGCAGCCAGTTCTGTAAATCCCTCTGCTTCCGCAGTTTTTGCAAAACCTTCGTACATGTCTGTCCACTCATGATTCTCACCCTCTGCGGCAGCTGCAAGGTTTTCTGAAGTGTTTCCGATTCCGTTCAGTTCCTTGAACCACATTTTTGCGTGTTCTTTCTCATTGTCCGCAGTCTTCAGGAAAATTTCGGCAATCTGTTCAAATCCTTCTTTCTTTGCTTTTGAGGCAAAATAAGTGTACTTGTTGCGTGCCTGAGATTCGCCTGCAAAAGCTGCCTCCAGATTCTTCTCAGTCTGTGTTCCAGCATAAGGATTCTTTTTTGACTCCTCGATTTTCTGGAATTTTCCAGCGGGCTGTCCGCATTTGGGGCACTTTTCCGGAGGAACATCGCCTTCGTGTTCATATCCGCAAACAGAGCATTTCCATTTGGCCATATTGACTCCTCTAAATTATTTAAGATTTAGAATCATTCTAAAGTCCGAAATAGGATTTGTCAACATTCTGATTGGGACATGTTCTGATTTGGACAGCCCGGACCGGCAGATTCAGTGCACCGGTTTTCAGAAGCAGACAAAAGCTGCCTGAACCGTGAAAAGTCTGCAGAATTCCTCAAGTGGAAGGCCGGAAACTCCTGCAGTCTGTCTGCGGCAGGAACCGAATATGGGCAAGCCGTCACTGTAGCGGGCGGAAAAAGTGCATTCTCTTGCCGCAACCACATTGTCTCCGCGGATACCGGCTTTTTCCAGCGCAAGAAGATTTGCCTTGAGCAGAGAAAGTCTGTAAGGAAGATCCTGTGCTGTGTCTGAAGAACTTCCGGCAGCATTGTCTTCCGCTGCCCGCAGTTCCACGCATTCAGGTCCGAAATTCTCTGAAAACCAGAGGGCTCTTGCTTTGTCAACAAAGTAACAGCTTTCTATGTGCGGTCCGATTGCAACACAGACATTCTCCGGTCTGGTGCCGTAGAGCTCTGTCATTTTCCGAAGTGCATCCACACAGATTCCCGTGCCTTTCCAGCCTGAATGCAACGCCCCGAAAGCACCGGAGGCAACGTCATAGAGAAAAATGGGAACACAGTCAGCAACTGTCACGCTTGGAACAATCCTGGAGTCTGCGGTGATGATGCCGTCACCTTCAAGGCCGGAAGTGTCAGCCGGGTTTTTCACCGGGTAAACAGTGTGGGAATGGATAAGTTTTACAGGACAGAGCCGGTCAGGTCCGAAAACCTGGTCCAGCAGGGCACGGTTGGGATTCTGTGTCTCCCAGCTGAACCGCATGGATCCGGCTGCCAGTGTGGTCATGCCCCAGCGGGGAACAGCACCACAACCGGAAGCAGCATCGGAGAGGGTTCCCTCTGCCGGGACGGAAAGCGGTCTGCCTTCATAAAAAAATGGAACCAGCGCCAGTTTTCCGCCGAACCGATCACGCTGAACTTCCAGAAAATCAGCAAAATCAATGTAATTTATCTGAAGCATAAAAGCCCCGCATTTTTCCGTGTAATCAATTGGTATACCGTCCCGGGCAACAAAGTCTGTCATTCCGGCAAAAGCGGTCTGGCATCCACTCTCATAATAGCAGATCCAGCTGCTGCAGGAAAGTCGCACGGTAACAGGAGTTTCCCGGAATACTTGAAAACACCGGCGCCCTTAATTATAATGGTAATCTGCTTATGGCTGTTTTTTCAGAATCAGGAATCAAATTCACTTCAATCCGCACACGAATTGCAACACTGATCATTCTTTTCATGGTGATCCTTACTGTTGCCCTCGGTTCTGTCAGCTGGTTCTTCTCATCAAGAATCGTCACACAGGATTCACAGACAATGATCCGTGAGATCACAAAGGCACAGGCCATAAGCCTTGATTCACAGCTCCAGCTTGTGGAACGCTCCGTTGACGCGCTTCTGGAATGTGCCGAAGTCCGGCTGACTTCTGCCGACTGGCTTTCAAACCCCAGTTCAAACCGTGTCTACAGTGCATACATCGGCCAGCTCAGTCTTGACCTGGCACGCAATACACAGGGATGCATGAGCGTGTACATGCGTCTTAATCCAGCGATCACAGGTTCCGGAACTGACGGTTTCTGGTATCTGCGTCCACAGAAAGATTCGGCTTTTGAAATCTCAGAACCTACAGACATCAATGCCTATGACAGAAACGATTTTAACCATGTAGGCTGGTGGTACACGCCCATAGAAGCTCATTCCTCAGTCTGGATGCCCCTTTACTACAATGCGAACATTGACCGTCACCTTATTTCCTATGTTGCACCAATCTACAAAAACAAAATATTTGTTGGAATCATCGGAATGGACATTGATTTTTCCGTTTTCCTTACCCATGCCAATCAGATTGACTTCTATCCCGGTGCATACGCCACACTGGTTGACATCAATACACAGGAAATGTATTCATGGAACAGAAAACTGATCACAGAAAAAATCAGCAGCAGCCTGAACGACTTTCTTCTGAACAACGACAACGCACTCAGCCAGCCGGTGCTGAATCACAACAATACAGACAGCATCGTTTCTTTTATGAATCTTTCCAACGGAATGGATTTTGTGCTCTTTACTCCTGAGAAAGAACTGAGCAAAGACCGTGTCCAGATGGTACGGCTGGGACTGATCCTGGCTCTGTGCATTCTAATCATCTCCATGATCTTCATTCTTCTGCAGCTGAAAAGATTCATCCAGCCGATTGTTGACCTTACAAAGGTTGCAGACCAGTACGCAAAGGGAAACTGGGAAGCTGTTCCGCAATGCAGAAGCCATGACGAGGTTGAGAGACTTGCAGACAGCATCGGAATCATGGCGGAACGGACCCGCGGATATATCCAGATACTGAATGACAAAGCGACAACCGATGCAATGACCGGCGTTAAAAACAAAGCCGCATACATGGAATATGCTGACAAAGCCGTGCGACAGATCCAGAGAGGCATTCCCTGCGCACTGATTGTCTTTGACGTGAACAACCTGAAATTTACAAATGATACTTACGGCCACGAAGCCGGTGATGCGCTGATCATCAGTGCCTCAAGACTGATCTGTAACACTTTTCTGTACAGCCCGGTTTTCCGTATCGGCGGCGACGAATTTGCGACGATTCTCTGGGGACGCGATTTTGAGCACAGACTCCCTCTGATCACGGAATTTGAGAAACACTGCAACAGGGATGAATTTGCCGATGCAGATCATCCTGTCCTGCTTTCTCTTGCATACGGCATGGCCTCTTCAGAAGAAGGCTGCTCCACAATGGAAGAAATGTTTGCTCTTGCAGACAGACGCATGTACGAGAAAAAGACCCGCATGAAATCACGCTGATTTTTTCCTGAAAAACACGGCAAAACTGTGTGCCTCAATCACTCTGAGACTTTCTGACACCGGCATCTCTTTTACTTCGCCCGAAGTCACATCCAGTCTGCAGAAGCCCTCCAGACTGCGGGCCGGTTCCATGGCAGAAGCGGTGGCGTTGAAAAACACCAGGTATTCGTTTTCCGCAGCATCGGAAGTGCCGTATTCAACAAAGCCCGCCACAGGCTGAGCCTCCGGGAGAGCGCATGCAGTCCGGGCAAAAACTCCGCGTCCGTCAGTAAAGGCCGAAGTGCTCCGGCGCAATGCTGACAGGCCGCAATAAACTCTGAACACATCTTCATGGCGCCGGGCAAAACTCATGTCAATCTGATTCACCACATCTGAGGAAGCGTAACTGTTCTCATCACCAAGTTTTGTGCGCATGAATTCCTGGCCACCGTTTATGAAAGGCATTCCCTGTGCCAGAAACACAAAAGCCGCGGCCAGAATGTTCTGTGACTTAAGAAGCTGCTGCTCATCGGGGGAGAAGTCTTCAAAAGCTTTGAAACCATTCTGCAGACCGCCCAGAGAAAGGGAAAGTTTGTCTGCAAGAGTATAATTGTCATGACATTCCACATAATTTATTGAGCAGGCCGGATTCTGCGTAAAATGACTTGAGCCGCAGAGACAGCGACAGATCATGTCATCATTAAAGACGCCCTGCACCTGACCAAGCCCGAAACCGCCGAATTCAGGACCTTTGATTGCATTGCGGAAGTCATCGTTGAAACAGCCGGCACCTCCGCAGCGGTCTATCACGCCTTTATGAACTCCGTCTGTAACACCGCATTCCCCGCCGCACCAAGGTTCACCATAAATCAGCACAGAAGGATCAATCTCTGCAAGTTCACGCACAATCTCCGCCATTGTGGAGACTTCGTGCACACCCATCAGATCGAACCTGAATCCGTTTATGTGATAATCCCTCATCCAGTGTCTCAGGCAGTCAATCATGTATTTTCTGAACATCGGTGCAGAACTGTCAGTCTCATTCCCGCAGCCGGAACCATTGTAACGGGAGCCGTCATCTTTCAGTCTGTAGTAATAATCCGGTTCCGTAAGGTCAAAAAGGGAATGCTTTCCTGTTCCCGAAGTGTGATTGAAAACCACATCCATCACAACAGCGATGCCGGCTTTATGAAAAGCAGCGACCATACTGCGGAACTGTTCAGGCCCCTTCAGTGGATTTTTATCAGCGTCTTTAACATACCGGCCTTCTGGCACATTATAATGGAAGGGATTGTAACCCCAGTTGTAGGACGGATCAGCGTTTTTCTCCGCATAGTCAAAGGAAGGAAGCAGCTGCACATGTGTTACACCAAGTCTGTGAAGATGTTCTGCAAACTGCGGCATGGATTCTGCAATGTCAGAAAACCGTCCCGTTGAATCCGGAACGAATGCCCGGCTCCAGTCCCTTACATGGATCTCGTACACAAAAGCTTCTGTCGCAGAACGGCGGACTGAAGGATCAGCCGGAGCAAAAGGATTCACGTATTCGGTCTCTTCCCAGGGAATGTCCGGAAGTTCTGCCGCAAAGGCTGCCACAGAATCAACTGAAGCGGCATCCGCATAGATGTCGCACACATGGCGCCCGTCAATCTGCCAGCAGTAGAACGTTTCTGCCGGAACCGGAGCCGTCCAGACACCGGAAGTCGGATCAGCAGAGGCAGGCACTGTCTGAAAAGCATCCCATGAATCCACTGCGCACTGGTCGCGGAACAGAAGAGCATCCACTTTCTCAGCGGAAGGCGCCCAGACTTTTGCAGTTCCCTTGTGCCAGCCCAGATCATTTCCTGAATAAACAGGATATTCTGTTTTTGCTTTCCTCTTCACCCAGATTCCTCCTTAATCAGCGGTTCTTCAGCTTCCGCCCCAAACCTTGCACCCATGAATGAATGCTAATAAAACCGACATTCAGCCCCTTGTCAATACAATGCGCACCGTCGGGACCAACTTCACAAAGCGGGCATTCTGAGCAAATCCTATCGCGCCCGCGATTTGGAAAGATGTTTCGACTGCGCTCAACATGACAGGGGTGTGCATTTACTGTGTTCACTGCGGGCGACACGGCCGTTGGTTGTGCGTTCAGTGCGTCATCGGCGGGCGACACGGCCGTTGGTTGTGCATTCACTTTGTTCACTGCGGGCAACATGACAGGGGTTGCCGCAGTTTTCTTTCCTGCGGGCTTCCGCCGGGGCTAGCTTCTGCACCGCCGTACACTGCGCCCGCGTGCGGCCACTACAGGGTACCCTGTAGTATGGGTTGACTTAGCCCATACTTTCGTCGCTCCACTTCGTTGGCGACGAAAGTATGAACAATGGCCTGTCAACAAAAAGGAGTTTTTATGAAAAAAAGCAGATTATTTGTGGTTTTGTGTTTGTGCGTTGCTGCACTTACACTTTTTACTGGCTGCCCTGACATGAAGGAAACTTGGGGTGAATTAACAAACATCGCTGACTTTGACGGATCATGGGTTGGTAGTATGGGAGAATACACTGGCTATGCAAAAGATTTTGATTCAGCTTTAACAGAAACCCAAGAATCGGATTCTGTTTATAAGACAGTTTTCAAAGGGCTCACTGTATTTACATACTCTAAAGCAGATGGAACATTCATTGAAGGAGAGGGATCTGATTCAATAATCTCAAAATTAGACGGCAGTGCATTTACTGACGAGGAAAAAGCATACATCCAATCACTCTCTGAAACACCTGGCTACAAAATTGACATCAAAGATAAAACTGTCGCGGTTACTTATATTCGTACATCAGCCCCAAAAAACGATGTGACCACAATGGAAAAGCTCCAAGAAGCATTGGATCTTCCCCCAAAAGCAAAACTCAGCATCAACTCTTCAAAAACTTCCATTCGTGTCAGTTTCCCTGAAGACCCGGATAATCCAGAATCTGAAATTACAACTGTAACCTTGGCAAAACAGAAGTAATTCCATTCCTAAAATCAACCAATAATTGAACAGCCCCGGGAGTATCTCTTTCGGGGCTGTTCTGTTTTTTCATGAAAGCGACCGCCTGTTTGACAGCCTCACAGAGCGGAGATTCTGAGCAAATCCTATTGCGCCCAGTGATTTGGAAAGATGTTTCGACTTCGCTCAACATGACAGGGGGTGTGCGCTCAACATGACAGGGGGTGTGCGCTCACTTTGTTCGCTGCGGGCGACACGGCCGTTGGGTGTGCGTTCAGTGCGTCATCGGCGGGCGACATGACAGGGGTTGCCGCAGTTTCCTTTCTTGCGGGCTTCCGCCGGGGCTAGCTTCTGCACCGCGCTGCTTCCGTAAGGGGCTTCTGAGTCATGAGCAAATCTTATGTGGTAACAATTCGCTGATTTTTACTCTTGGGTTTTTCCGGAATTGTAAACCTGAGAATTCCTTGGTCAATCAATGGCTTTACCATATTATTCATGAAATATGCCGGATGCTTTTCATCATAACCAAATTCTTTTGCAAGGACTTCTTTTGTTCGTGGCTTTTTACAAAACTCTTTGATTTTATTCACAAAATCAGAATTGATTACGTCACTTTGCTTTGAATTATAAAGAGTAACCTTAAAAGTTCCCCTAACATCATCAAATCTAGGTGGCATTAATCCGGCTTTTTTCATTTCGGAACGAATTGTTGGAATTCCCGAATATCTGTTTTCTGTTGTTTCAAGAATCTCTAAGGCAGACGCTATGAACGGATTTCTAACATCTGCCCTAGCTTTTCCAAGATCATCCAAAGTTAACCGGCCATAAAGACCGCCTGGATTTGATATTTCGATTCTGTCAGAATACATTTCAATTCTGATTGGATCATTTTCTGTAAGATAACTGTAATCACGATGGATTAAAGCATTCAGGATAATTTCACGAAGAGCCTTTACAGGATATTCTGTAACATCTTTTCTTTGTCCGTTTGAATCTACAATTGTTGATTTCTTCATATTGTTTTGAACAAACTGTAATGCTGAATTCAACATTTGAGGAATTGTCCCGTCAAGCCGTTTATTACCTATGAACCAGATTCCATCATCATTTTCTTTTGCATACTCGGTTCCAGAATTTTTTACCGCAACAATATCAAGATTAGGTGAAACAATCTGCGGATAATTTCCAAAAAGCATCA
>JAZRVF010000019.1:0-87089 GCA_045599005.1 Treponemataceae bacterium | reverse complement strand
CTGAAAGGACATTGTTGTTCACGTCACGGAAACTGTACACGTGGTAAAAGTCTCCGTCCTCTATGATCCGGAAGTCGCAGAGGAAGACCTGGTGGACTTCGGGAATCGTCCCGTAATCCTCGCCCTTTCTCAGGCTTGCTGACATCAGCTTTGATGCGTAATACATGGCACGCTTCTCCTGGGACGCAGTCTTCTTCACAACCTGCATCTCAAGGTTTGCCCTGTCCGTCCCGTTGTAGACGCAGTTTATGTCAAGCCGGCACTGTCGGTTCTGGAAGTACTCCGGGAGTATCTCGCTGTTGATCACTGTGGCCTCGGTAACGGTCTTACCGAGAAGGGCTGTGAGAAATGCCTTCAGGCAGTATCTGGATGCGGGTGTGTCGCGGCCCAGGAACAGTTTGAAGCCGACGTCGCTTTTCAGGCTGATCCTTTCACCGTGGGCGATGCGTTCCTTGGCTTCTGCGATAAGATCCGGGTCAAGAAGTTTCTCAATCTCTTTTCTGTTCATTTGTGTAAAATCCTTAGGGAATAGTCTGTGCAGGAATATGTCTGCATATATTGTTTTATGAAAAAAGTTACGAAAATGTGAAAAAACATGCTGCCTTCCGTCAGGATTTCTGTTGCTTAACCTGAGTTGTGCCTCGCACAAGCAGGACGCAACATAAATTCCTACTCCGGCAACATGTTTTTTTGGCTGGAAAGCGAGATTGAAAATTGACAAAAAGCATGTTGTCTTTCGTCAGAGGTTCGTTGCTTTACCTGAGTTGTGCCTCGCACAAGCAGGCACGCAACGCCCCCTCTGACTCCGGCAACATGTTTTTTCGCACTGGAGAGCGAGATAGGAAATGTAAAAAAAATGGCAGCCGGAGTCAGGGGCTTTGTTGAGAACTTGCTTGTGCATCAGCACAACTCAAGTTCTCAACAGAGACCTGACGGAAGGCTGCCATTTTTTTTGCCTTGGAAAACCTGAGCAAAACAGCCTCTGCTTTCCATCAGCAAATTGCAAAAAACCTTGCAACGCGGTATTATGACTCATTCATATTTCAGGGATTCCGGAACAACATAACAGTTTTTCAGGAACCACTCGAAGGATCCATATGACCGTTATAAACACACTCTGCCAGCTTGTTGGCAGTCTTGGATTTCTGCTTTACGGCATGAGAATGATGAGCGACGGTGTTCAGAAAAGCTCCGGCGAAAAACTGCAGCGCACACTGGGGCATCTGACAGGCAACAGTGTTTATGGACTTCTGACCGGTATGGCCGTCACAATGATCATCCAGTCATCAGGCGCAACAACCGCAATGGTTGTCTCCTTCGTGAACGCCGGACTCCTGACCCTAAAACAGTCTCTCGGCGTAATTTACGGTGCAAACATCGGAACCACAATCACCGCATGGATCGTTTCTTTCTTCGGCTTCAACTTCAAGATCGCGGACTTTGCCATTCCTGTTTTCGGTGTAGGATTTTTCCTCACCATGTCCAAAAAACCCCAGACAAAAAACATCGGTGAGGCAATCATGGGTTTCGGAGCCCTTTTCCTGGGACTCAGCTGGCTTTCCGACGTATTCTCCTTTGATCCCAGTCAGCTGGGATTCCTTGAGCAGATCCAGGACTACGGAGTTCTTTCCATCCTGATCAGTTTTGCAATCGGTATCGCAATCACGGCCCTTATGCATTCATCCAGTGCTTTCAGCGCCATCGTTATCACAATGGCATACAACAGCATCATCACCTGGGAAACAGCCGCCGCCATGACATTAGGAAGCAACATCGGTTCCACAATCGATGCGGTGCTTGCCTCAATCGGAACCAGCCCGGACGCCAGGCGCTCCGCCGTGGTTCACGTGCTTTTCAACACCATCGGTACAATCGTGGCACTTATTTTCTTCAAACCGCTGCTGAATCTGGTCACATTCCTCTCTGCCGGCGCAAACATTGCAATCCGCATTTCCGTGCTTCATACAGTTTTCAAGGCAATCACAACACTGCTTTTCATGCCTTTCGCAAACCAGGTGATGGCTCTCGCACGGCTTTTCGTAAAAGACAGCGGAACCAGCAAAGACAGTTCCACCTACCGTCTGGATTTTCAGGAGGCTGCAGGTGTCAAGGACAATATTGCAGCACACATTGTCCGCCTTGAAAAAGAGATTTCCGACATGGCAAACGTCGCAGGAACAATGGTGAACCGCATCAAGAAAGGCATTGTCGAACGGAATCAGGCTTTTATTGACTCCGAGTTTGAACAGATAAAACACGAGGAAGATTACTGCGACCAGATGCATGAGCAGATTGTGTCCTACATTCTGAACTGCGAGAAGCTGCCTGTAACAGGAAAGCAGCGGAGTCACCTTGCAAGAATGATCCAGATCACCGAAGACCTGGAATCCATGACTGACGAATGTCTCAGCGTCACCATGCTGATCAAGCGGAGCATTGACAAAGAGATGGAATTCGTAAAGGACGACATGGAGAAACTTGTTCCTTACGTGGACATGGCCCGGGATTTCCTTTCTTTTGTATGCAGCAACATCAATCAGCATCTGGACAAAGAAAAACTTGCATATGCCGCAAATCTGGAGAATCAGATTGATGCAGTCCGCAAGGAACTGAAAAAACTTGCCCGGAAGCGTCTTGAAAAAGGTGCTGACGTCAAGACAGAGCTTCTGTACATTGACATTGTCCGCCAGATTGAAAAAATCGGTGACCACGCATTCAGCATTTCCGAACAGCTTTCTGCTGAGTAAAATACTGTCTGTCAGGGAGCGACTTCCGTAATTATCAGCCGGCGTCGCTCCAGCCCCTTTTCTTCACAGAATGACAGTCACAGTCTTGCGGCTTCATACAAAAAATGCTAGAGTAAAGCACTATTTCGTAAACTTTTCCAACCTTTTTCCGTGGTTTCCAAGACCACAAAACAGCCGTTTTCGGCACAAAGATGAAATGTATTGGGCTTTTGAACAGCAGTAAAACGCCCCAAAATTATATACATGCGGAACATCGAGTTTTCCGCGACAAAGAGAAGAGATGAACTTTACAGAATTCCAACTCAATGCTTCACTGATGAAAGGCATTGAAAACGCAGGTTACACAACCTGCACACCTGTTCAGGAACAGGTTCTTACCACCGGAAGATCCGGTGATGATCTGTATGTACAGTCACAGACTGGTACAGGAAAAACAGCAGCATATCTTATCCTTATGCTGGAGCAGATGCTTTCAAAACCGGAACTTAAGGGCAAGAAAGCACTTATCATGGTTCCCACCCGCGAACTGGCAGTTCAGGTGGAAGAAGAAGCAAAGACTCTTGCCTCAGGAACAAGTCTCAGATCCTTCAGTTTTTACGGCGGCGTAGGCTATGAAAAACAGAAGGACATGATAAAGAAAGGCATCGACATTATGGTGGGAACACCGGGCCGCCTTATCGACCTGCAGGAATCCGGTGCCCTGGATCTTTCTGACGTTGCCTTCCTGGTTGTTGACGAAGCAGACCGCATGTTCGACATGGGATTTTATCCTGACCTTCGCACACTGATCAAAGTCCTTCCCTCTCAGGAAAACCGCCAGACAATGCTTTTCAGTGCCACACTGAACACCTATGTCAAAAACCTGGCATGGGAATACACCTGTGACGCAAAAGAAATCACCATTGAGCCGGAACACGTTACAATAGAAGAAATCGATCAGATTCTGATCCATGTCTCCAGTGACGAAAAAACAAAGCTGCTTATCGGTATCCTCAAAAATGAGAAACCCGAAAGCGTTATTATTTTCTGCAATACAAAACGTTCCTGCGAAGTGATCGCAAAACGGCTGCAGATGAACGGAATCAATGCCCAGTTCATCATCGGCGACCTGCCCCAGGCAAAACGTCTTCAGGTTCTGGAAGACTTCAAGAGCGGTGCGGTCACCTGCCTTGTTGCAACAGACGTTGCAGCCCGTGGAATTGATGTTGATGACCTTGCAATGGTCGTAAACTATGACCTGCCGAACGAAGCAGAGAATTATGTCCACCGCATCGGACGCACAGCAAGAGCCGGAAAATCAGGAAAAGCCTACACTTTCTGCAGTGAACAGGACGTCTACAACCTTCCTGCGATTGAACGCTACATTGACAAACCGATTCCGGCAAGCATGGCCACAGAAGACATGCTTGCACAGGACGCATCGGAAGGCGTATACATCAAGACCGACCGCTATGACGATGATGAGGACCGTCCTCACGGCAGACGTGACGGACACAGAGACGGCCGCCGCGGAGAATCCCGTGGACGTGGTGAAAGAAGTTATGGTGACAGAGACAGCCGTGGCAAAGACCGCAAGGACAGAAACGGCAGGAATGAGCGTCGTTCTGACCGCCGTGACAGAACAGATTACAGAACAGAGCGCAATGATACAGTTTCTGCAGAGCTTGCATCAATGTCTTTCGAAGAGCGCATGAAGATCTACAAAGAAAAATATGCTTCAAAGGCAAATACAGCGGCTCTTGATTCTGCGGCAGGCAATGCTGGTGCAACAGCTGCAAATCCTCAGACACCAAAAGCAAAAGACAACGCAAAACGCAATAATGGAAAGAACGGCGGAAAAAATCAGAAACCCAGACAGGGAGCAGACGGCAAAAAATCTGCCAGCAGAACAGAAAACAAAGCTGCCCCTGCAAAAGCCGCTTCAAACAGACCCGAAAGATCAGAAAAACCGGTTCAGAAGGTTCCAGTCCAGACACCAAAAACTGCAGAAACCAAAAAAGGCAGTGCCGGTATTCTTGGAATTATCCAGAAACTCTTCGGCAAAAAAAAATAAGGCAGGTAAAAGAGCTATATGATTTCAGTATCAGACGTAAGCCTTAAATTCGGCGAACGCACACTTTTTAAAGACGTAAACCTTAAGTTCACTCCCGGCAACTGTTACGGCATCATCGGAGCAAACGGCGCTGGAAAATCAACATTCCTCAAAGTTCTTGACGGTGAGCAGGAACACGATTCCGGACAGATTTCAATCACACCGGGTGAACGCATGGCCGTTCTCCGTCAGGATCACTTTGCTTTTGACGAATACTCTGTAAAAGATACTGTAATGATGGGTTTCCCGAAACTCTACGAATGCAGCAAGGCCCGTGACGAAATCTACGCAAAAGAGGATTTTACCGAAGAAGACGGTATCAGATCAGCTGAACTGGAAGGTGAATTCTCTGAACTTGGCGGCTGGGAAGCAGAAAACCAGATTGAGCAGATGCTCAGCGGTCTGGGACTCGAGGAAGAATTCCATGACAGCATGATGAACGAGCTGGATGAAAGCCGCAAAGTCCGTGTTCTTCTGGCACAGGCTCTTTTCGGAACTCCTGATATCCTGCTGTTGGACGAGCCTACCAACGGTCTTGACCTGGAATCAATCCAGTGGCTTGAGGACTTCCTGATGGAATTCCCCAACACAGTCATTGTCGTAAGCCATGACCGTCACTTCCTTAACACTGTCTGTACTTACATCTGTGATATTGACTACGGAAAAATCAGTCTCTTCACCGGAAACTATGACTTCTGGTATCAGATGAGCCAGATCATGCAGCGTCAGGCAAAAGACCAGCAGAAAAAACGCGAAGACAAAATGAAAGACCTTAAGGAATTCATTCTGCGGTTTGCGTCAAACGCTGCAAAAAGCAAGCAGGCTACAAGCCGCAAGAAGATCTATGACAAACTGGCCCTTGAGGAACTGCCTGTCACAAGCCGCAAGTTCCCTTATGTGAACTTCAAGCCGGACCGGGAAATCGGAAACAATGTTCTCCGTGTTGAGAAACTGAACTACACTACTCCGGAAGGTGTGCAGCTGCTGAAGGACTTCAGCCTGACTGTAAACCGCACTGACAAGATCGCTTTTGTCGGACTGGAACACAAATCAAAGTCTGCCTTCTTTGACATTATCGCAGGAGTGCTCAAACCAACTTCAGGCGATGTTTACTGGGGACAGACAGTCACCAACACATACATGGGCATTGACAATTCATCCTACTTCAACAATGACCTGAACATCACCGACTGGTTGCGCCAGTATTCTCCCGAACAGGACGATGCCTACGTGCGCGGATTCCTGGGACGCATGCTTTTCAGCGGTGACGAATCACTCAAGCCGGTAAAAGTTCTTTCCGGTGGTGAGAAAGTCCGCTGTATGCTCAGCAAACTTATGCTTTCAGGCGCAAACGTTGTAATCCTTGATGAGCCGACCAACCACCTTGACCTGGAAGCCATCACCAGTCTGAACGATGGACTTGTCCAGTTCCCCGGTGTCGTTCTCTTCAACAGTCACGACCATGAGTTCATCAGCTCAATCGCGAACCGCATCATCGAGATTACTCCCGGTGGTGTGATCGACCGCATGATGCCTTTTGATGAGTATCTTAAAGATGAGCAGGTAAAACAGCTGCGCGAGGATTACTACAAAGACAGCGGAAAGAAGATCAAGTTCAACATCTGATTTTTTCGCTGATAAAAAAACTGTCCGAAAAAAGGAAGTTCACTGCGCTCATCCCGAGTGTTATCGTCTGGTCTCCGGAGCCAGTTCTCCGGTCACCCTGAGCGCAGGCTCCTGATCATCCGGTCCTGTCGCCTGGTCATCCTGAGCCTGTCACTTGGCCATCCGGAGCCTATCCTCTTGTCATCCTGAGCGCAGTCGAAGGATCTTGACAAAGTTTTATCAACGTTTGGACAGATGTTTCGACTGCATTCGCTATGCTCATTCCGCTCAACATGACACGGCTTTGCATTCACTGCGCTCATTCCGCTCAACATGATACGGACAGTTTTTTTTGCCCTGGAAAAAAATCAGAGAACCTGCAGAAGTTCTGCAGGCGTATTTACAGTGGCATAAGG
This sequence comes from Treponemataceae bacterium, assembly GCA_045599005.1. GTDB lineage: Bacteria > Spirochaetota > Spirochaetia > Treponematales > Treponemataceae > Treponema_I. Next base: position 80,229 of record JAZRVF010000019.1, on the reverse strand, counting down.
TGCCGCAACTTTCCCAAATCCGTACGCCGCGTAAATAATCGGCACACCGGCTTCCCTGCAGGCATCCGCGTCCATCTGGGTGTCGCCGACGTAAACAGGATTCTTAAGTCCGTTCCGTTCCATAATCAGTCTTATGTTCTGGGCTTTATACAGACCGTTGTCTCCATAGCAGGTAAAGTCCTTGAAATAGGGAACCATTCCTGTTTTGCCCAGCATCAGTTCAATATATCCCGCCTGACAGTTGCTCACCACATAAAGCGGATAACGCTCTGACAGAGTTTTCACCGCATCCGTCAGTCCTTCATACAGAATGCCGCTTTTTTCCTCAATACACTGATGCTCATATTTATAGCTGAGAGGCGCGAACCGTTTCTTCAGTTCGTCAGAGGCATCCGGCAGTATGTCTTCAATAATCGCATCCATAGGAAGACCGAACAACCCTTTTAACCGCTCTGCAGTTATGGTGATGTCCTCAATTCCTGATTCGCGGAGAGCCATGTTCCAGCCTTCCGCAACCACAGGAGTTGTGTCCCAGATTGTTCCGTCAACGTCAAATATCACTGAGTCAAACATGGCTTCCGTTTATGCGCCCCGTGCAATCAGTTCAAGACACATGCGTCCGTTGTGGTAAGGACACTTCCAGGGCTCAGTAATACCGTGGTCAGTTTTGGGCGTGCCGTCTTTTGTGACATACCAGAACCATTCGCTTCCTGGCCGCTTGTCAGTGACAAATTCCTGGATAAAACCGAAAACAGCTTCCGCTGCGTCCAGAAACTTTCCGTTCTTATTTTTCTGGTATTCATTGTAGAAACCGACAACAGTCTCTGCCTGCACCCACCAGATGCGGTCAGTGTCCACATGCTCAGCACCGGCACGCTCTCCGCGGGATTCGTTGTTAAGACTGTTGCAGCAGTATGCGCAGTCCAGAATCTTTTCGGCAATCACGCTGGTGTAAGCGCGTGTGTCCGCACAGAGCCGTGGCAGACGTCTGCGGCATTCGTCAGTAAGAGCATCAGCTTTCTCAGCAACAGCATTCTCAAGCACATCACATGCCCGGTCAAGAAGCCATGTTGCCTCAATGTCATGACCGTAGGAATGGATGTCTCCAAGTGGCTGCATTTTTGAATCAAAGAAAACTTCAAGGCGCTCAAAATCCGAGTAGTAAACAGAATCCCGCGCAATCTCAAGGCAGCGCATAAGTTTTTTCCCGACCATAGGATGCCGGTCAGCTCTGTAAAGTTCAGTATAAGCTTCAAGAACATGGAGCAATGTGTTCATTGTCTTGTCAGCAACCACACCCTGGTCACAGATCGCACTTTCCACAGGTTTCTTCCAGTCTGCGGTAAATGCCTCAAGATAGCCGTATTCATCGGTACACCAGGTCTCAATGGCTTCAAAAAGGGAATATGCAAGCCGGAGCGCTTCTTTACAGCCGGTCGCTCGATAGTAACTTGCCAGGGCATACATTCCGAAAGCCTGATTGTAACAGTTTTTTGTCGTGTCACAAGGCTTTCCGTCATAAGTCATCATCCAGTAAAGTCCGCCGTTCTCTCTGTCAAAACACTTTGTGCTCAGAAACTGGTATACATGATCCATCATGCGGCGGTTTGTGTCTCCGCCCAGTGTCATGTAAACATTGGAATAAAACCACAGAATGCGACTGTGAAGAACCACACCTTTGTCCGCTTTTTTCTGCGGTACAAGATCATTGCCTACGAAACCTGTGAATCCACCGTTCTCAAAATCAGCGAGACTGTTCCAATAAGGAAGAATCACTGATTCAAGATGTTCTTTTGCCTGAAATTTACTCATAAATGCTCCCGAAAAAACTGGTTGGTTTATTTTAGCAACTAACTTGAACTAAAGCAACGGGGAATTTTTTCATATTGCCTTTCTGTAAGAGAGATGAGATCCTTCGACTGCGCTCAGGATGACAGTGCAGTGTGATGCTCCGGATGACTGTGTAATGTGATCCTCAGGATGACAGTGCAGTGTGGCGTTCAATATGACAAAGCCTGCAGAATTCAGCGCGGAAACGCATTTCATTCTGCAGGCTTATCAGATACTTAAAAAAGTTTCCTGTTATGCTCAGTCAGCTTCCAGAACGTTTCCTGCCAGACTGAGAGTGTTTTCATCCCCATATATTACATACAGAGGAAGAGTCATTGCAGCATCCTCTTTTGTTGTAGTCACATTACCGCGCCAGTCAGAAGATTCAGTTACTTTTTCAACCGGTTTGAATACAACAAGATGTGTTTTTGAATCAACAGCAGCAGATTCATAAGCAACCAGAGATGTTACAGATGACCATCCGATTTTTGCAAACATTGATTTTCCGTCAGCAAACTGCAATCCGAAAGAGTCAGAAGAATAAACTTCCTTGAGTTCCGGGTTTTCAAGTGCGGGCATTTTTTCTGCGACATATCCCCAACCGTCACCGTCAACAAAAAGGACAGAAGATGAAGAAAGCGGAATGATGAATCCATCATTATCCCAGGCAGAATATGATGAGAGGGCTTCATATTCCATGTCCCATGTATCAAAAGAGCATTTGGGAGTCAGAGTGATATAACCGTCAGTTTTTACAGCTTCACCGACAACTGAAGAATATGTTTCATAAACGAAAGTATCATCCATCAATGCAAGGAAATAATCATTCCCGGTCAGATAGGCACCAGTCAGATCCACATTATCCAGTCCGGTTCCTGTGACAGTAAGTTTATCTGCCCCATAGTCACCGAACATTCCCACAGCATCCTTGCCTACTGAATACAGTGTGACAGGATTATCACCGATTCCTTTAAGTTCAGCTGTCAGACCATTGATTGAATATGTTCCTTTGTAAACCTCATTGGAATCATTGCAGATAAAATCGGTTGCAGAAGAGAAATAGAAATAAAGACTGTATCCGTCAGAGAAGGCTGTACCGGCACTTACAGGATTAGTAACAGCTGCTTTTGCAATCTTCTTGCCGTAAGAAACAAGAGAACCGTCTTCAAGGAATGCAATCAGTTCTGTTCCCTTAGAAGAGATTCCTTCTTTGAGTGTAAGTTCAGCAAAATCCATTCCTGCCTTTGTTTTTGAAGCCTTTACCTCAAAATACAGACCATTAGAGGAAGTTGCGCCTGATCCATTCAGATACATCCAGTCATCGTCTTTTACAAACATTCCTTCAGAAGGAACTGTTCCGGTTTTTACCCTTGTTCCATACAGCTGACCACCGACTTTAAGCCCTTCTTTCGTAACTTCCAGTTCAGCTGACATACCTGAAGTTTCTTCACGGAATCCCATAAAGTTCAGTGCTGTCTTTGAATTAAGCACCAGTTTTTTTCCGGAATAGGTATAATCACCGGCATTGTCTCCGTCAGACCATTCTGTATCTGTAATGATAAGATAGTCACCGTCAACATTTACCCAAACACCGGTCACATCAATCTGACCGCATGAAACAAAAGCCAGTGCACAGATCAAAAGTGCAGCAAGCAGAAACCGTGATGATTTCATCATCCACCTCCTAAAAAAAATTGCATTGGGGGATGTCTGGACCGCCCCGCAATTCAGTTTTGCGTAGATAAAGGGACGCAGTCCAATTGTCCGACCCGTCACCAATTCATTCTGATTTTCAGAAGCGATTCATTATAAAAAAAAAAAACACCTGTCAATAGCCGGACAAACCGACCCAACAGGTGTTCTCGGCACCCAAAACTTCGGATACCACAGGAGTCAGACTCCGCAGAGTGCAGAGCAGAGCATCCAGATATTTTCACGGACAGACAGTTCAACGAACACAGCAGCCTGCCCGCTCAAATTAACAGATAGAAAGCTATCAGCCTTTGATCTCGTAATCCTTTGAGAAAGCGGTCTCAATGGTCGCAATGTTCACAGGATTGAATTTCTTGTTGCGGGCACTGATTGCCTCATCAAGAGCGAATTCAAAGGGTTTTACGCCGCTGATCATTCCGGGAATGACTTTCGCAAGGCATCCGAGCACAACCATGTTTGCACCGCGCGCGTTCTGGCACTCAGCAGCAATGTCATTTGCAGGCAGAGCCAGTGTACGGATGTCTTTGCGTGAAGGCTCAATATCAATAAGTGATGAGTTGTAAATCAGAAGTCCGCCCGGTTTGAGGGACTGCTCAAACTTTGTCATGGAAGGCTTGTTCAGCGCAACAACAACATCGGGTTCCTCAATAACGGGAGAAGCTACTTCCTCATCAGAGACGATTACTGAACAGTTTGCTGTTCCACCGCGCATCTCAGCACCGTAGGAAGGAATGTGTGAAACGTATTTGTCTTCGCTCATTCCGGCCAGAGCAAGAATTTTTCCGGCAAGAATAACGCCCTGTCCGCCGAAGCCTGCAAAAATAATCTCATTTGTCATTATTTTGCCTCCTTGTTCACAACGCCAGCCTGTGGTGCTGCTGCTTCGGGAATGATTCCTGCGGGAACATCACGCAGAACGCCCAGAGGATAATAAGGTTCCATTGCATCGCGTACCCAGTCGGCAGCAACGACAGGATCCACACCCCAGTTTGTAGGACACATGGAAAGAATCTCTACAAAAGAATAACCTTTGCCTTCTTTCTGGTAAGTCAGGGCTTTTTTGATCGCAGCCTTTGTCTTGTTGATGTGTTTTACGTCATAGACAGCACAGCGCTCGATGTATTTGGGCTCAACCAGTGTGTTGATCAGCTCGGCGGCGCGGATAGGATAACCGACGTCATCCGCATTGCGTCCGTAGGGAGAAGTTTTTGTAACCTGGCCGACCAGTGTTGTAGGAGCCATCTGTCCGCCTGTCATACCGTAGATCGCATTGTTGATGAAGATAACAGTGATGTTCTCACCGCGGTTTGCAGCATGGATTGTCTCTGCGGTACCAATCGCAAGAAGGTCACCGTCACCCTGATAGCTGATCACCAGCTTGTCGGGACGTGTGCGCTTCATACCGGTTGCAATTGCAGGAGCGCGTCCGTGGGCAGCCTCAACAGAATCAACGTTAAGATAGTTGTAGGCAAAAACAGCGCAGCCTACGGGACAGACCAGAAGAACATCTTCCTGAATGCCCATCTCATCCATGATCTGAGCAATCAGTTTGTGTACGATTCCATGACCGCAACCGGCACAATAGTGGGTCTTTACATCTTTCATGGATTTGGGAAATGAATAAATCTTAGACATAGCTCTTTACCTTCTCAACGATTGCATCAACTTTCGGAATTACACCGCCCGGCTCTCCGTAAAAATCGCATTCATGGCGTGTTTTGCCGCAATAAAGGCGGACATCCTGATACATCTGACCCATGCTCATTTCAACAGTCAGAACTTTCTTTGCATTTTTACATGCGGCTTCAATGGCATCCTCGGGGAAAGGCCACAGAGTGATGGGGCGGAAAAGTCCTGCCTTGATTCCCTGGTCGCGGAGTGCCTTGACGGCTTTCTTGCAGACACGGGCGCAGGTTCCGTAGGCGCAGATCACAAAATCTGCATCGTCGCACATAAAGTTTTCGTACTGGACTTCGTTCTTTGCAATCTCTGCGTAGTTTGCAAAAAGAACTTTGTTATGCTCGTTAAGCTGGCTGTCGTAACCGAGACGGAGAGAAGCGATGATGTGATTGTCACGGTCTTCTGTCCGCCCTGAAAGACACCAGGGTTTTTCGGGAAGGTTCTCAACGGGATCGGGAAGGACACAAGGCTCTGCCATCTGTCCCAGATAACCGTCACCCAGAATCATGCAGACAACACGGTATCTGTCAGCAATCTCAAAAGCTTTTACAGTGTAGTCAGCCAGTTCCTGAACATTGCCGGGAGCCAGGACCACAACATGATAGTCACCGTTACCACCGCCGCGGGTTGCCTGAAAATAGTCACCCTGGGCACCGGAAATGTTTCCGAGACCGGGACCGCCACGCATCATGTTTACGATAACGGCGGGAAGCTGAGCACCGGAAAGATAGGAAATACCTTCCTGCTTGAGAGAGATTCCCGGTGAGGAAGATGATGTCATTACGCGGGCACCTGTTGAGGCGGCGCCCAGAACCATATTGATGGCAGCAATCTCGCTTTCTGCCTGAAGGAATGTTCCGCCGACCTGAGGCATACGTTTTGCCATGTAAGCGGGGATCTCGTTCTGGGGAGTGATAGGATAGGCGAAGTAACAGCGGCATCCTGCAAGAACTGCGGCTTCACTGATTGCCTCGTTTCCTTTAATCAAGACTTTCTTGCTCATAGTCAATCCTTTAGAATTTTTCGATTTCGATAGCAGCGTCAGGACACATGGTGGCACAGAAGGTGCACGCAATGCACTTGCTTTCGTCATTGCAGACAGGATAATTCACACCCTGACCGTTTATTGCAGTTGATTTTTCCAAAATGTTTTTGGGGCACACGCGGATGCACAAAAAACAACCTTTACACTTTTCTACAGCGATAACAGGCTTACCTGCCATTCCAGATACCTCCGTTCAATGCGGACATAATCCCAAGTTTTGTCAGACTAATTATATAATGATTCTGTCAATGAATTCAAGGTTTTAAGGCCAATTTTTTCACTTTTACTAAAGATAATTCAGTATTTTTAAAGAGAGCGCAGCAGCCCCCCTGCAATTGCACAAAACACCCGCTTGCTATAGAGTTGACGGCATGCAAATGTCTGCAGTTATTTTCGTTCTTTTTTCGATTTATGGTGTCATCAGCTCCTATCTTCCGCTGATTATCCGGGCACTGGGTTTTTCCGCCACTGCCACCGGTTTTCTGATGGCGGTCTTTGAGTTCGCCGGTCTGATCATTCCCCTTGTACTGAGTCCTCTTGTAGAAAAAACAGGCCGTTACGGTTTCTTCCTTCTGATTTTTGCACTTCTTATGGCGGTTGTTCCCTTTCCACTGGTGAGCAGCACGAATTTCCTCGTAACAGCGCTGCTTCTTGCAGTTTTTTCCGTCGGTTACAAGGGCTCCGTTCCGGTAAGCGACACACTCACAAACATCATGCTCGGTGACAGGACTGAGCGGTACGGTATGGTGCGTGTCATGGGATCCATCGGCTTTGTCGTCACAAATCTGGCCATGCAGTTTTTCTTCAATCTGGAGGAACAGGGCACAAAAGTCCTTGCCTGGTGGATCATTGTTCCTTCCGTGGTTTACGCGGTCACCATTTTTCTTGCACCGGGCGCCCTCAAGTCCTACCCTTCACTTCCCGCTGGAAAAGACAAGACTGAAAAAGGCGTGACAGAAAAAGAAAAGGCAGAAAAACCGGACAGAAACATTCTCAAGGAATTTCCACCTGTCTACTGGGCCGGAATAGCACTCATCTTCATGGGATTTTTTGCCTTTGTTCCTGTGCAGAAATTCTTCTCCATGTATGTGACAGAAGAACTCCACAGCAACACAACTTCACTTATGTGGGCAATTTCCGCGACTTCAGAAATCCCATTCATGTTCTTTTCCTATAAATTCATAAAGAAATATGGCAGCCTGAAACTGCTGATCATCTGCACCATCGCTGTAGGAGTGCGCCAGATTGTTTACGTGGCATGCCCAAATGTTGCCGGTGCCGCTGTCGGACAGATGTTCAACTCATTTACCTACGGACTTTTCCATCCGGCTGCAGTTTTCTTCTGCACCGAATATGCCCCGCAGAACCGCAAAGTACTCAGCATGGCCTTTTATTCCATCATGGCAACCGGTGTCTCCTCAATCATAGGAAACGCAGTCTGCGGTGTTATAATCGATTCTCTGGGCTACAGACCACTTTTCCTGATTTTTGCAGGAATCGCCTTTGTCACAGCAGCCCTTTTCACATTCATCCTCCGAAAACACATTTTTACCCGGAGTAAAGATTGAGCAGCATCATTGATTATATCCTCTGGCGCGGAGACCTGACCTTTGACCAGGCATCCTTCAATGAAGTGGACAACCTGATTTTTTCAAACCTGACTTACCTGAACTTCAACGGACTGGTCCCTGAGTCTTTTGACAGTGCTGTAACTTTACGTGAAGCAGCCTTCAGAAACTGGGATGACAGAAAACCCGTTGACATGACAATTTTCGATCTCCTGCAGACCGCGGCAAATTCACGGCGTTTCGGCAATCTTAAACTCTGCGGCTTTGTTGACCGGACTGATGTGGAAACAGAGATCCAGTTTTCCGCAGTCACATTCATTCTTCCGGGAAGAGAGATTTTTGTCGCCTACCGGGGAACGGACAACACAATTGTGGGCTGGAAAGAGGATTTCAACATGGCTTTCATGGCACCGGTTCCAGCACAGAGCGAAGCCGTCGACTACCTGCAGAAAGCCTGCAGACATTTCTGCGGACCTTTCTCAAAGACAAAAGTGACTGTTGGAGGCCATTCCAAAGGTGGCAACCTTGCCATGTATGCTTCAGCCTTCTGCGATGAGAAGACACGAAAGAACCTGACTGCTGTGTACAACAACGACGGCCCGGGTTTTGCGAAAGCTCTTCTGGGTGAAGGAATCATCTCGCCGGTCATAAGGATGCTGCACACTTTTGTTCCCCAGGATTCCATCGTAGGAATGCTTCTGGACCATGACGAGCCATACACAGTGGTTCAATGTGACGGCATGGGAATTGCACAGCACAATCCGATGACATGGAACATTCAGGGCGACCATTTTGTCCGCTCTCCAAACCGTTCCAGACTGAGCGTCCGAACTGACAGCGTTGTCCAAAGCTGGCTTGCGGGCATCAGCATTGAGGAACGCAGAATCTTTGTGAACACACTTTTTGACCTGCTTGAAGAAGCCGGCATCCGTTATGCGGAAGACATCACGACAAATTCGCTGTCAAAAATGGTCACAATCGGCCGAAAACTTACAAAGCTTGATCCGGAAGCCCGCGAAATCCTGCTCAAGTCTGCAAGGGAACTTCTTTTCGGTGACTGGCTGTAATGTCCCTAACCGGACTTAAATGAACAGCCAGCTCCAGAAAGCATGACAAAGCACGAACATCAGCGGAAGTGAGATGATTGTCAGCAGTGTAGAGATAAGGCAGGCGCGGCTGGAAAGCACTTCCTGCTTTTTTGCCTGAAGGCACATCACACTGAGGGTCACACTGATCGGCGCCGAAAACCCGATTATTATTGAAATCAGTGACAGCAGGGAAAAAGTGAACAGTCCTGTCCTATGAAGCAGCGCGCAGACCAGAAGAAGGATAACCGGTGCCAGAAAATTCCTGCACAGGGCAATGATCCAGGCTGTCCTGTCTTTAAGGCTTTCCTCAAAACGGGCTTCCCCGATTGTCAGGCCGATCAGGAACATTGTCAGAGGCGAAAGCAGCTGGGCAAGAGATTTCACTGTCATGTAAGGAACCGGAAGAGATCTGTCCAGCCGCAGGAAGGGAAATCTGTTCTGCAGAAGAAAAACTGCGATTCCAAGAAACATTCCGATCATAATCGGTGTAAGAAAAATTTTTTTCAATGAAGTACCCAGGTTCCTGACTTCAATCTTTTCACCGGTGATGATGGAAAAACTGATTATATAGACAAAAATCCTGAATACGATTGAGACAGTGCTTATGTAAAGAAGGACTTCAGGACTGTCACTTTCGTAAATGGACTGCAGTATTGGCATGGAAAACAGGGTGGTCTGTCCGATGGCCACAAAAAGCCCTGCAATCACAGCACCTTCTTTTCCAAGACGGAAAAACATAAGGCGGCCTGCAGAAATCAGCAGAATGTAGAAAAAGATTGCGAGGAAAAACAGTCTGATGCTGGCAGAAAAACTTACCGGATCAAAATCCTGCATAAAAGCATTGAAGGCAAAACAGGGAACCGAAAGTTTCCACACCAGGGTTGTAAGAACCGGTTTTCCTTCAGGACCTATCAGATTTTTCCTGCGGAAGATGAATCCCAGAAAAATGATGATCAAAGTCTGCAGAAAAGCACCAAGAAAATGGGGATCGGTAAAAACAAGCTCAAAAATTTCCAGCATGGGGCAACTATACTGATTTTTCGCCCTTTTGTTAAACGATCAAAGCAAAACACCCTGCGCGTATAGCGACGTCATCTGGCGGTTTTGCAGCTGTATGAACGGACAGAAAAGCAGAGCCGACCGAGCCGCTCTGAAGGTTTTAAGCTTTATCCTTCAGCGTGGCGAATCGGACTGCTTTTTCTGGGAGTTCATTCAAAAAACTTTAATACCGCAGAAACTTGCAAAAACTGTGTCCGCTCAGAAAAGCGGGGCTTCTGCAGAAGATTTATCCGCAAAGGGTCCAGGCAGAACAAGTCCTTCCCTGCTCTTTCCGTTGTAGTCCCTGTCAAACACAATGGGGCTTCCATCAGGATTCTCGTATTTTTCCTCAGGCTCAAAAGCCATCGGAATATCCTCAGTACTGATAATCCTGCATTTTTTCTCAAGGAACTCAAAGAAGTCAGTCCGGAGGAAAGGCCGGCCGTCTTTTTCCATATATTCCACAGTCACTTTATCATCAGCATTGACCAGAGCATCGCCCTTCTCTCGGCTCATCGGCACAGCACCGTTGAAATAAGCGTTTCCTCCTACCCAGACAGGCAGTTCGTCATAGTACCGGTCAGAAGCGGGAGAACCCATTCCGCAGTAACCATCAAACATTCTGTCCCATTCCTCAAAACTCCTGTATTTCTCATAAGGCACAGTACCGACCACAACATTTCTGTCATCCCATTCATTGTCCACATTGCCGGCCATTTCCTGTCTGAAGAAAGGATCCACAGGCTGCTGCACGAAAACATTGTTGAAGATTTTGCAGTCTCCGTGAAGAATTGACATAAAGCCGGCAACTTCCGTTCTGTGGGGAACATGATAAGGCGTATACCGGACTGAATTCCGTTTGTCCGCACCGTTGTTCACACCGCGGCCCACAGCAACAAAACTTCCGCAGATCAGATTGTGGACAAAAGCAACACCCTGGGTCGCAAGTTTCACCGCAAAGGGTGAGAGGAAAATATTGTTGTCCACAAGAGTCGGACCGTGGGAAACTTCGATGAACAGATCCTCTGCAAGTCCCACTGAACTTTCCCTGTTCCTGTTGTAGGCTTCCGGCAGACAGTTGTCATGGAAGTAGTTTCCGGTGACCCTTGTTCCCTGAGCCTGCCAGTCCAGCCATAGACCTCTTGTACAGTGATGGATGTGGTTTCTGCGGTAAATCACGTCAATTGCCGCATGCATCTTGATTCCACCGATCTCAGCGCCGGCAAGATTCTGCTTGTTGTTGATGTTGTGGATATGATTCTCTTCGATGACTGAGAACACTCCGCCCAGATGTCCCACAATACCGGTCTGTCCGCAATGATGGATATGACAGCGTCTTACAATATGAGAACCGATGTTCTCCTTTGTCCAGCCTTCTCTCTGGGCCTGGCAAATACAGTCTCTTTCAGTCTGGGTTCCGTCTTTGTATTTCCATTTGAGCCATTTGTTGTCGTTCTCAGGCTGGAGATATTTTCCCAAAGAAATACCGGAACATTTTGACTCATAGATTTCACAGTCTTCAATAATCCAACCCTTTGACCAGTGAGGTCCGATCATTCCTTCCTGATATGCAGTCGGAGGCGCCCACTGTGTCGCAGCTTTGGAAACCGTAAAACCGGACAGAGTTATATAACCGATGCCTTCCTGCTCCGGATAGAAACAATGCTTTCTTGCGGAGATCTCAACATTTTCCGCATTTGGATCCTTTCCCTGGAAATTTGCATAGAAAACTGTCTCGTCGAAAGACTCATCCTGTTCACTGTACCATACGTACTTTGTGAAATCCCTGTCCCAGGATGGCTTATAGATTTCAGGATTTTTCACGGATTCAAGGCTCTGCACCTCGTACATTGATTTTCCATTCAGGAAAACATCACCTGTATGGGCGATAAAAGTTGCAATGAACCAGTCTCCGCTAACCAGTGTTGTGTAAGGGTTTCTGTCCGTAAAGATGCTGTTCTTCACTCTGGCCGTATAAACTCCGCCTTCAAGAGGCTGCCAGTTTTTAACTTCCTCCGCACCGGTGATATGAGCCGCAAGTGGTTTCTCAGAGCGGTAAACAACAGGCTTACCTTCGGTTCCCGGGTTTCTGGGATTCACATACTCTCTGTACACACCGGGAGCAACCACAACTTCATCTCCAGCGATGGCAATATCTGCGGCCTGCTGGATTTTTACAAAAGGGCTTTCCTTTGTTCCTTTTCCACCGGCAGCAGCCTTTGAATCAACATAATAAATCATTCAGTTTTCCTTTTTCCCGTCCACATAAGGACAGATACATAAAGTCCGGGCCTGTTCTGACCAGACCATGAGTTAAAAAAAGCCGCACTCTCTTCTGAAAGCACGGCTTTACAGCATTCTGTCAGATATCCGGCAGCTTATTTACTGATGTCGATATTCTCACCCATGAGACCTACAAAAGCACCCATTTTTGCTTCTGCGGCATCAGCGTGAGCAATAAGCCATTTGTTTTTTGCCCAAAGCAGTTTGTCCTCAATATTTTTGGGAGTGATCGCAGGTTTTTCTGTGTTTGTGTCTTTGGGAAGAACAATGATTACTCTGAAACCGTCCTTGGAAACTCCGTCTTTTGAGACACCGTTACAGGGTGCAAAATGGAGTGTTGTCTCATAGACCTGGACTACTGTTCCGGCTGGAACGGAGAAAGCTTCAACTTTGCTTGTATCCAGTTTTCCGTCTTTCACATCCTGAAGAGCTGCCAGCAGAAGAACAATGTCTCCAGAGGGAATGTTCAGCTCACTGCCTCTGTGATATTCAAGACAGTTGAGTTTTGTATTGTTACCGTTGCAGTAACCGATCTGAATCGGCATTCCACCGTAAGCATTGTCTGAGATTTCTTTTGCGACAGGGAGACTTTCAAGTCCCGCATCACCGGGTTCATAAATTACAGCATCTGAAGGTTTGTCTGTAGTTGCATCAAGTTTTGCAAGAAGTTCCTTAACATCATAACCTTCCAGAACTTTTCCATATTTTACGAAATCATCGCTGAACACTGATTTGATTTCCATCTTCTCTTCCTTTAATCAATCGAATTTTTCTGATGAACAGAATAATTGATTATAAATCCCAATTTCAGATTCGTACAACGGAAAAAATACCTATGTTTTTGAATGCTTAAAAGGAAGGCAGAGGCTGACGGAAGGGACTTTTTCTTCTTTTCAACAAGTTAGAGAAACGGACACGGAGTAAATTCGGTGGCGATGTGTGAACTTGTGCACCAGCACAACTTGAACACAGCCGCCACCGAATTTACTCCGTGTCCGTTTTCATTTTTCTCCCACCAGCTGAGAGAAACGGTCCCGGAGTCAGTTCGGCGGCGGCGGGCGAACTTGTGCAACAGCACAACTTGAGCCAAGCCGACCCGACTGACGGAAGGGACCGTTTCTCTCAACAGAAATCCTTCAGCGCACCGAAATCAAGAGTTGCGAAATAATCCTCAACAGTTTCCTGCCGGCGGATCTGAACAACTGAACCATCCTCACGGAGCAGCAGTTCTCCGGCACGGAGTTTACCATTGTAGTTGAAACCCATTGCACGTCCATGGGCACCTGCATCGTGGATCACCACAAAATCCCCTTTCTCAATGGGAGGCAGCGGCCGCTGGACTGCAAACTTGTCACAGTTCTCACAGAGGGAACCGACCACGTCATAAACCCGGTAATCAACACCGGCTTTCACATTTCCTGCTTCGTCAGTAACGTCAGCTTTTCCGGGCACACTTACATGGTGATAGGCACCGTACATACCGGGACGCATAAGATCTGCCATGCAAGAATCAAGTCCGATGTATTCCCGGTAAATGTGTTTCTCATGAATCGCACGGGCGACCAGATATCCGTAAGGGCCGGTAATCACACGGCTGCATTCCATATGGAAGCCGATGCCGTCTTTCTCAAAGCAGCCGAACTTCTCAGGATTGTTTTTCGCAGCCTCAAGAATAATTCTGTCATACACTTTGCGTGTTTCCTCAGCCACATACTCATAATCCACGGCTTTCTGACCGGGTTTGTAAGGAATACCGATTCCGCCGCCAATATTGATGAATTCAATCTGAATGTCGATTTTTTCCTTCAGTTCAATCACAAGTTCATACAGAATGCGGGCTGTCTCCACAAAATAATCAGGATCCAGTTCGTTTGAGGCAACCATTGTATGAAGAGCGAAACGTTTTGAACCCAGGCTGCGGCATCTGTCATAAGCCTCGAAAAGCTGCTCACGGGTAAGTCCGTATTTTGCTTCCTCCGGTTTTCCGATGATTCCGTTGCCTTCCTTGAGTGGTCCGGGATTGTAACGGAAACTGATCAGTTCAGGCATTTTTCCGCCCAGAGCCTCATAAAGAAAATCCACGTGTGAGATATCATCAAGATTGATCACTGCGCCCTGTTCGTAGGCATAAACGTACTCTTTTGCAGGAGTCTCGTTACTTGTGAACATGATGTCCTCACCGCAGATTCCGCTCTTCTCGCAGAGAATCAGTTCCGGCAGACTTGAACAGTCACCGCCGAAGCCATGTTTTGCAAGTACTTTCAGAATGTAGGGATTAGGCAGACCTTTTACGGCAAAATGTTCCTTGAAGCCGGGCAGAACACTGAAAGCCTTTGTAAGGCGGGCCGCATTCTCATTGATGGCTTTTTCGTCATAGACATAAAAAGGGGTGGGATATTTTTCTGCAATATCATCCAACTGATTCTTTGAAAGGGGAAAGTACCGCTCCATAAAAAAACTCCTCATGCAGGACGGACCCACATGAGGATAAAATAGCATTTTTTAAGAGATTACTCCAGTCCAAGCACTTCTTTCCGGTACTTTGTACCCATTTCTGTAAGCTTGAATTTCTGGATTTTACCGCTTCCTGTCATGGGGAAGGTATCCAGGAACATGATCAGCTGGGGCCATTTGTATTTACTGATTTTTCCACGGCAGAACTCGATCACATCCTCTTCCTTAAGGGTCTCCCCTTCATGAAGAATGATGAATGCACCTGTGATCTCACCGTATTTCTTGTCTTTTACGGCAGCAACCTGAATGTCCTTGATCTGGGGCATCTGAATAAGGAATTCCTCAATCTCGCGGGGATAGATATTCTCACCACCACGGATGATCATGTCCTTGATTCGTCCTGTAATGCGGAAGTTTCCGTCCGCATCCTTTACACCCAGGTCTCCGGAATGGAGGTAACCGTTTGCATCAATGATCTCCGCAGTCGCTTCGGGCATCTTGTAATACCCCTTCATAACGTTCCAGCCGCGGCAGCACATCTCACCCTGGACACCTACGGGACATTCTTCGTTTGTCTCAGGATCCAGAACTTTTACATCGATTCCCTCAAAAGCGTCACCGACAGTTGTGGCTTTGACTTCAACAGTATCATCCCAGTGGCTCTGTGTCATACCGGGTGATGTCTCAGTAAGCCCGTATACTGAGGTTACTTCGGGCATGTGCATCTTGTCGATTACCTGTTTCATCAGCTCGACAGGAACACCGGCACCGGCCATGATACCTGTGCGGAGTGATGACATGTCGAACATGTTGAACATGGGGTGGTTCAGCTCAGCGATGAACATTGTGGGAACACCGTAGATTGCCGTACATTTTTCCTTGTGGATACTTGCCAGGGCAATAAGCGGGTCAAAGCTCTCAAGGAGAACATGGGTCGCACCGTGGGTAAGAACTGCCATAACACCCAGAACGATTCCGAAACAGTGGAACAGAGGAACCGGCAGACAGACACGTTCCGCGCTTGTATAGCGCATGCGCTCACCGATAATCCATCCGTCATTGATGATGTTGCGGCTTGTAAGCATGACACCTTTCGGGAAACCTGTCGTTCCTGATGTGTACTGCATATTCACAACGTCTTCGTTTGTCACTTCTGATTCCATTTTGCGGATGATGTTGATATCAACATGCTGTCCTAGAAGCAGAAGCTCAGGAGTTGAATAAAGTCCGCGGAATTTCTCAGGGCCCATGAAGACCACGTTCTTAAGATAAGGGAAACGTTTGCTTTTAAGGCAGCCGCGCTCATAAGTGTCAAGTTCAGGAACCAGTTCCTTGATCATCTCAACATAATTTGAGTCTTTCACACCGTTTGAAAGACAGAGGGTGCAGAGGTCAGCCTGGTCAACCAGATACTCCAGCTCATGAAGTTTGTAGCTTGTGTTGACAGTTACGGCAATGGCACCAAGGCGGGCACAGGCGAACATGTATGTAAGCCAGTCCGGAACGTTTGTGGCCCAGATACCCACTTTGTCACCTTTACGGACACCCAGTGAGTAAAGTCCGCAGGCAAGATTATCCACGCGCTCGTTGAATTCCCGGTATGAAAACCGGAGTCCGCGGTCGCTGTAGACCATGAAATCGTGGTCAGGATCCGCAGCTGCTTTTTCGTGCAAAAGCTGATTTAATGTAAGTTCAATCATTTTTCAACCTCATGCCGGTGTGTAAACTACTGCCAGAATCTTTGCAGATTTGTCACCGCGGGCGTGCAGGTGGTGTGCAACGATTGAATCATAGTAAATGCTGTCGCCTGAAGAAAGCTCGTAGACATCTTTTCCGTACATAACTTCGATTTCTCCGTCCAGTACGTAAATGAATTCCTCACCTTCATGTGTTGAAAGCTTTACTTCTTCATGTGACGGAGGGAAAACTTCAATAACAAAAGGATCCATGTGACGGTCAGCCTTGTTCTGAGCCAGTGTGTAGAAATCAAGGTCAGAAGAGGCAGCATTGTTGCGCTCGCTGAAACGTGTCACGCTGTTCTGGTTCTCGCTGTCTTTTGAGCGCACCAGTACGGGACCAAGATCTTCCTGATCGTCCATGAATGTTCCAAGACGTACGCCTAGTACCCTGGCAATTTTGATTAGAGGAGTCAGACCGGGGATTAGTTCACCTTTTTCAATGCGTTCAATGCCTTCTGCACTAAGATTTGTGCGCTCTGAAACATCTTCAATCGTCAACTTACGGCTCTCGCGAATTGTCCGTACCTTTTCACCAATCCGGTTCTTTTCACTCATAATTGTATCCATCCTCTATCTTGGAATTTTTTGCGGGCAGGAGAAAACACGTTTCCTGCATCGCATCAATAAATGCAGGTTCAGAATAACATAACTTAAGTATTTATACAAGAGTTTTAATATAATTTAAGTTTTGACAGTACCGCATGCAAACCGGCCCGCACACACCGCTGAAGAACGACTACAGACAGAAGCCATTGAACAGACCATTGATGACAAAAAAAAAGAACTGCTCCGCCTTTCCCGTAAGCGAATGAAAAAAGGCAGTAATGTGAAAACTGAACTGAACTACAGCGACCTTGTCCGAAAAATGGGAAAAAGGCCGGTGACTGCGTGTTCGGGATTGTGCAGATGAGCTAAGGATCTGCATGACGGCCTTCAAAAATTCCGGGTCGTCATGCAACTGTATACATAGACAGCAGATCAACAGCGCTTATATCTTGAAGCTGTCTACGTTTCCTTCAATCTCTTTGATATTGTTGCTGAGTTCTGCGTTGTTTCTTTCAAGAGCCTCAGTAGACGCTTTCATCTGTTCAACGCATAATCCGATGCCTTCAAACTCATTCTTCATGACACGGTTGGCTTCTTCCAAAGCACTTACAGTCTGGAGAATGACGTTTGAACCCTTGCTCATTTCATTTGAAGCATTGCGGACTTCTGAAGTCGTGTTGTTCATATCGCTTAATGCTTCGAGTACCTGCTTTGAACCTTCCTGCTGTTCATTCATTGCGCTTGAAATGTTTTCTACCAGCTGGTAAGTCGTATCAATTTCATTTCCCACTACATTGAATGCTTCAGTTGAAAGAGAAGCTTCGTGTACAAGATTATCAATCTGAGTTGCAATATCTTTAAGCTCGTCGCCGATTTTCTTGGACTGAACTGCTGAGTCTTCCGCCAACTTTCTGATTTCATCAGCAACAACTGCAAAGCCCTTTCCGGCATTACCTGCATGAGCCGCTTCAATAGCTGCGTTCATAGCAAGCAAGTTTGTCTGGGTAGCAATGTTCTGAATTATTTTATTTGCTTCCATAAGGGCTGTAGAACTGTCAACAACATTCTCAAGAAGGTTGTTCACATTTTCGTTTTTGCTGATACCAAGTTTTGTTGTAGAAGAAAGATTGTTGAATGCCTCAGCCATATGCTGCACAGACTTGGTAACTGCACCGATGTTTCCGATCATTTCTTCAATGGATGCAGATGCTTCAGTGATGGCAGTACCCTGAGCTTCAACCATTCTGTTCAATGAACCGATGTTTGATGAAATCCGGGTTGCTGCCGAAGATGTTGATTCAACTGAATTCTGCTGAGCTTCCGATGCTTTCTTTACACTGTTCATTTCTTCAACAACAGAAGAAAGAATTTCTTTACTTTGATTTACATTTTCGCTCAGCAGTTTATAGTTTTCTGCAACCTTGTCTTTTGAATCATTTATGGATTTTACAGTTGTATGAATTACATCAATAAAACCGTTGCAGGAAGACATGATATCCGTGATGTCGTCTTTTCTCGTTACAGGCAGCCGCTTCGTCAAGTCCTTATCACCGTTGACAAGGTCGTCCATATTCTTCTTTACAGTACCTGCATACCTGATCAGTTTGCGAAGCATCACGATAATCAGAGCTGTCAGGACAATTGCAGTAGGAATCAGAACTGCCGCGAGAATGTTTGCTATCAATGTGATAAGATTATTTACTTCCGAGTAAGTAATAACGGTTGTGATTTCATAAACCTTATTCTTAATCTGCACAGTGTTCTTGAAGTATCTGTATTTTGACAGGTCTTCAACCGGTTCACCGACAATCGCATTCTTTGAAGCAGAGTCTGTTATGAATACTGAACCTGTACTGAACAAGGGTATGTTAAGGTTATCAAGGGCTTCAATGGCAAGGAATCCGATGAGTACACCCGTTTCTTCTTTTCCGGTTTCAATATCGTTGTAGCTGAATGAAGTCATCAAGGGCATGGCGAATACGCCTGTATTCAATTTACGGGGATCCTCGATAAAATATTCTTCACCTTTGAGGTGTGCCAGATAATATTCTTTGTCTGAAATGTCAGATGTTGAGTTGTAACACAGTTCCACAGCATTTTCTTTGCCATTGGACAAAGTGTTGTACGTACCCGGATGCTGAGACACTTCTCTGTCCCAGGCAATCATCATATATTCAAAACCTTCCGGAATCGGTTTTGAAATCAGGTAAGACAGAATCTGTTCCTGACTGTCTCCTGCTTCGTCCATAATGGAACCAAGATACATATCAACTGCATTCATTTTGCCGTTGAACCAGTCTTTGACATTATTTGAAATAATGTTGTTTGTTACTTGCATAGACTGGTTATAAACCAGATCAACAGGTTTTTTTGAGAATGTCATTGTCAGGTTTAAGGCAATAAGGAATACAATAATTGTTCCAATAAAAGACACCGACCCGTAACGTAAAAGTAAGTTAGCTTTCTTCATAGTCTCTTCAGCCAGTTTGAGTTTTTGACGGCACTCCAGGAATTTCAGACTGCCATGCCGTCCATTCTATACTACCTCCTCTAAATTTACAACGGAAAGCAATAATTTGATCCTAAGAAAAGGTTCACAAAACATTTTGCCGGCGAAGAATTGATTTTTGGAATGAGGGCACGACCATTTGTCATGTCACAGCCGTCGGGCGTGGTCCCATGCACTAACGCAGGGGGCAAAGCTGCGAATGCAATCTTATCTGTATCCGTATAAAAAAAGTTATGTAATATAAAGTTATGTTAGTTATATAATGGTAGAAAGAATCCCGCATGAATCTTATACGGACAAAATCGGAATCTCCTGTTTACAAGCCTGTTCTCAGGCTTTTTATTTGTGGCTTGAAGCTACAGGAGTTATGTGAAACTATCGGGAAGTTTTTGTTAAGTCTGTGTAAAATCGTTTTTTAACTGACTATCAAAACAGAAAAAAAAGTCGTCATACCATAACCGCGCCCACCCCGCCGAACCGACGCAGCTGCCTGTAAGTGTAAAAAAAAACAGGCGGAATCGAGGTGGCTTGGTAAAAACACAATCGCAACTTGATGCGCTGTGGCTTTTGACAAGGTTCCCGATGGAAGCCTGTTTTTTTGACAAACTGAACAACCAGCCTCAGCGTGCGGCTTTCTTTCCCAGATAAGCCTCGCGAACCCGTTCATTCTCCAGAAGCTGACTTCCGCTTCCTTCAAGAACGATTTCACCAGTCTCGATTACATACGCCATGTCTGCAATCTTAAGGGCCATGTTCGCATTCTGCTCAATAAGCAGGATTGTCACGCCTTTTTTGTTGATTTCAGTGATGATGCTGAAAATCTGCTGAACGATAAGCGGTGCAAGACCCAAAGAAGGTTCATCCATCATAAGAAGTTTCGGACGACTCATAAGGGCGCGGCCTACTGCCAGCATCTGCTGTTCACCACCGGAAAGAGTACCGGCGTACTGCCAGCTTCGTTCCTTAAGACGGGGGAAAAGTTCATAAACCCACTGAAGATCTTCTTCAACAGCTTTTTTGTCATTACGCAGATAAGCACCAATGCGGAGATTCTCCTGGACAGAAAGGTCTGTAAAAACACGGCGGCCTTCCGGAACCAGGGCAATTCCATCCTGACAGATTTTATTGATCGGCTGACCGATTATTTCCTTACCGGCATTTTCTCCAGAATCAATTGTGATTGATCCGCTCTCTGCCTTTACCAGTCCGGAAATCGTTCGCAGGAGAGTGGATTTTCCGGCACCGTTCGCACCGATCAGAGTGACAATCTTTCCATCGGGAACATTGACATTGATTCCTCGCAAAGCCTTGATTCCGCCATAAGCAACATGAAGGTCCTGAATTTTAAGCATATTAGTCTTCTCCCAAATAAGCGGAAATAACCACCGGATTGTTCTGGATTTCTTCCGGAGTTCCCTGGGCAATAAGAGCACCGAAGTTAAGAACATAAATGCGGTCAGAAATATCCATAACAAGATCCATGTGATGTTCAATCATGAAGATTGTCAGATCAAAATCTTTACGGATTCTGTCAATGAAAGCTGTAAGTTCATCAGTCTCCTGAGGATTCATACCTGCGGCGGGCTCATCAAGCAGAAGCAGGCTCGGCTCTGTGGCAAGGGCGCGGGCAATCTCAAGTCGCCGCTGCTGGCCATAAGGCAGTGATGTACATTTCTCATCTTTTACGCTGTCCAGCTCAAGAATACGAAGCAGTTCCATTGTTTCTTCCCGCTGACGTTTCTCTTCCTTGTAGTTGAGGCGGAAAGTCGCAGAAAAAACATTGCTTGTGCGGCGCAGATGTTTTGCAATCAGAACATTGTCAAAGACAGACTGACTTCTCCACAGACGGATATTCTGGAAAGTTCGTGCAATACCAAGCTTCGTGATTTTGTCCGGAGTTGGTTCCAGGCGTCTGGTATAGTTTCCCAGTTCCGCGCCTGCAAAAATCTTCTTCATTTTTCCGCGTGGAAAGTTCTCTACAATTTTGTTCCCGTTGAAATAGACAGCACCGTTTGTAGGCGCATACACACCGGTAACAACATTAAATGCAGTGGTTTTTCCGGCACCGTTCGGACCGATCAGTGAGACAATCTCACCTTTATTCACTTCAAGACTGAGGGAGTTTACGGCAACAACACCGCCAAACTGCATGGTAACATTCTCAAGTGCAAGAACCTGATCGCTCATTTTGCGCCTCCCTCTTTCGCTGCGGCTTTTGCAGCTTTTTTCTCAAGGCTTTTCTTTTTTTTGCGTCCAATCCAGCGTAGCAAGCCGGCGACGGAGAATTCGTTCTCACCCATGATTCCGCGGTGATAGAACAGAACGATACACATGATTACGATTGAGAATACAACCTTTCGGAATCCGGGACGCAGCAGCGGCACTGTGAAACTTCCGATTGTAGTCTCAACATCCAGGAAACGGAGCCACCATTCGGAACAGGCAATGAACAGGAAAGAAGAGATACAGCTTCCTGTAACGCTTCCTACACCACCGATAACAACAATCAGAAGGATTTCGTAGGTCATTGCGCTCTTGAACTGACTTGCCTGAATTGTAGTCTGGAACATTGCAAGCAGGGCACCGCTTATTCCGGCAAAGAATGAACTGATTGTAAAAGCCATGCGTTTATGGTGCGCAAGGTTGATACCCATTGCCTCGGCAGCAACCTCATCATCACGGATTGCCTTGAATGCGCGTCCGTATGTTGAATTGATCAGCAGCACAATAACTGCGATACATACACCTGAAACCGCAAAGGGGAACACGGTGCTTCTGAAGATCGCATACTTTCTCAGCAGGTTAGAACCGTTGGTGATTACACCCAGTTTGTCCCACTGGAACAAGGCACGGATAATCTCAGCAAATCCAAGAGTTGCAATCGCAAGATAGTCTGACTTAAGGTGAAGAATGGGAAGACCGATCAGAAAGGCAAAAAGTGCTGCAACAAGTCCGGCAAGAATCATTGCCACAATCACAGGAAGCGTGAACTGGATCAATCCGCCGTCATAATACTGATAAACCTGTGCACGGTAAGCAACAGGAATCGTGAAAATACCGTAGACATATGCACCGATCAGCATGAATCCTGCCTGACCAAGTGAGAAAAGTCCCGTGAATCCGTTGAGCAGGTTCATGGAGACCGCAACAAGTGCATAGATGGCACCCTTTTTCAGAACTGTAAAAATCATGTGGGTGCGCGGCAGAATCTGTTCCAGAATGGCCACAACAGCAAACATCAGGGCAATCAGTACGGCACTGACCACAGCCTCATGAATTCTTTTTCTGTCTGCTTCAGTTTTTATTTTGTTTTGCATCATAAACCCCTCAATCAAACCTTGTCGGTGGATTTCTCACCGAAAATACCTGTGGGCATGAACATGAGAACCACAATCAGCAGAACAAAAGTGAATGCATCACTGAATGTTGTCCAACCCAATCCTTTGATGATGTTTTCGCAGATACCGATTACAAAGGCACCGATCACAGCACCTGGAATGGAGCCGATACCGCCGAAAACGGCTGCGACAAACGCTTTGAGACCCGGCATGGAACCGACAGTCGGCGTTACACCTGTGTAATTTGAGAAGAACAGGATTGAACCGACAGCTGCCAGGAAAGAACCGATTACAAAGGTCATACTGATTACAGAGTTGATCTTGATTCCCATAAGCTGGGCTGTCTCAAAGTCTTTGGAAACTGCACGCATTGCCATACCGATCTTTGTGTACCTGATAAGTGCGACAAGGGCGACAACCAGAACGATTGTCAGGAAAGGAGTGATAAGGGTGACACGCTTTGTCATGGCCCCGAAAATCTCTACAGAATCGCTGATCCACGGAATTGCCGGATAATACTTTGTAAGACCGCCGGTGACATACAGAGCCATATTCTGGATGAAGTATGACATACCGATGGCACTGATCATTACAGACATGCGCGGTGCCGTCCGCAGAGGCTTGTAGGCAATGCGTTCCACGGCAAAACCGATAAGAGTCGTTGCAATGATTGTTACCGGGATAGAAACATACAAAGGCAGAGTGGCCGATGTATAAACCATTATCAACCCTGCAGCCATGAAAACGTCACCATGGGCAAAGTTGATAAGACGCAGAATGCCGTAAACCATTGTGTATCCAATGGCGATCAGTGCGTACTGACCGCCCGTTGAGATACCAGCCAGAAGATAGGGCAAGTTTGTCAGAAAGCCGTTCATTTATATTCTCCAGATTAGTTTTTTATCTGCAGATTACCGTTGACATCGGAAACCTGTGTCAGCGGCAACATGCCGATAAAAAACAAAATCACCCCGGAGTCTGGAATTTTCTCCGGGGCTCAATCATAAGGAACTTATTTTACGCTCTGAACAGCAACGAAGTCCCATTTTCCTGTTGCATTGTTTACTTTCTTTACGTATGCAACGTTACGTTTTGCATCACCTGTCGCATCAAATTCGATTGCACCGGAAACACCTGTGTATTTTACAGAAGGCAGAACTTTGATCAGGTCTTTACCTTTTGTGGAACCGGCAGCTTTGAGTGCTTCAAGAGCTGTGTAGTAAGCATCGAATCCCATTGCAGAAACAGCAGCGATCTCATCGTTTCCACCGTTGTTTGTTTTTGCAGTTGCATTTGTGTTCAGGTATTTGCGGAATCCGTCAACAAAGTTAACAACTTTTGCATCTGTGCTACCTTCAACAAAGAATGTTGTAACGAAAATGTTGATTCCTGTTCCTTCTGCAGCAGCCAGGATAACGTTGGAGTCCCATGTGTCTCCGGCCAGAAGCGGAATTGAAAGACCCTGTGTGTTTGCCTGCTCAATGATGAGAGCAGCAGCTTCAATTGATGTGGGAGCAAAGAAAACGTCTGCACCGTTGTTTTTTGCGTTTGCAACATATGCAGCAAAGTCTGTTGTTCCGTCAGGGAATGTCTCGTAGATCACTTCTCCGCCCAGAGCCTCGAAAGCTTTGTTGAAGTAATTGCAGAGACCGCTTGAATAGTCATCACCAAGTTTTGCAAGGCTGTATGCTTTTTTTGCACCGAAGCTGTCTTTTGCGAAGTTTGCAAGAACTGTTCCCTGGAAAGGATCAAGGAAGCAGATGCGGAAGTAGTGGTCATTTCCCAGTGTTACCTGAGGGTTTGTACATGTTACACCGATTGCAGGAACTTCTGCATTTGCAAAAATATCGCTTGCAGCAATAGAAACACCGGAACCGTATGAACCGAGAACAACAGAAACACCTTTGTTGATCAGTTCACTTGCAGCAGAAACTGCCTTATCGTTTGATGATTCGTTGTCAACGATAACCAGTTCCACTTTGTATTCTGTTCCGCCGATTGTAACAGTAGGAGTAATTGAGTTTGCATACTGCATACCCAGAGTTTCCTGTTTACCACCAGCACCGTTGTCACCGGAAGCGGGTTCGTAAACACCGATCTTTACCACGTTCTCTTTTGAACCGCCTGCAAAAAGGCAGCATGTTGCCAGCAGAAGTGCTGCAACTACCATAAGTGTTCTCTTCATTTTTTGTCTCCTATAAAAAATGAGTTTCTATAAACAGATACATTCTACCAAATCAAAATGATTTTGGCAAATTCTGTGTAAACAAAAAAAGCCGGGAACACCTGATGATGTCCACGGCTTCTTTGTCATGCATCTTTAGAGTATAGAAACAGTTAGTTCATGTCAACAACGCACCTCCCTGAATTTATTGCATTATTCCCATAAAAGCGATAATATCCCTAAGGTTTCGGGGAACGGCTGACTGTGCACCTGCAGTTCATGACTGATTTTTTCCATAATACGTGTGCAGTCTCAGGAGAGTTTTATGATCACCTACTGGCAGCAGGAAGACGGTAAATTCCAGCATCACACTTCCGATGATCTGACCGCAGGAAAAAACACCTGGGTTGATGCCAGAAATGTGACCAGGGAAGACATCCGGATTCTTGAGGAAGAATACCACATTGACCAGGAACACATTCTTGATATCCTTGACCAGGATGAGCTGTCCCGAATTGAAAAAGATGACGACTACATTCTGATCATCGTGCGTCTGCCCCTGTTCGTGCCTGAGAACGATATTTCATACCTGACAGTTCCTCTGGGCATTGTTGTTTTTCCCGATATTCTCATCACAATCTGCTGGACTGACTGCGAAGTTCTCAAAGACATTTCATCAAACCGCGTAAAAGGCATCTCTCTGTCAGACTTTCCTGCCTTTCTCATGCGGGTTCTTGCCCGGTCTGACACACTGTTTCTCCGTTACCTAAAAGAGATCAACCGCCGGTCAACAACCATCCAGAATGAACTGCAGCAGTCCGTAAAAAATGCTGACCTGATGCATCTGCTCAATCTGGAGAAATCACTGCTGTTTTTCGCCACTTCACTGAAGAGCAACAAATCACTGATTGACCGCTTGGGAAAAACCAAGCTTCTCCCACTGGATGAGGATGACCGCGACTGGCTTGAGGACGTGACCATTGATCACAGGCAAGCCATCGAGATGACCGACACCTATTCGGAGATCATCTCCAGTGTCACCGATTCCTTCGCCTCAATCATCTCCAACAACCTGAACGTGGTCATGAAACGTCTTACAGTCATCTCCCTTGTCCTGATGGTTCCCACTTTCATCACCGGTTTTTTCGGGATGAACGTACCGTTGCCATTTGCAGACATCGGCCCCATCGGCACAGTCATCGTCTCGGGACTCTGTCTTTTCTCCGCACTTTTTGCCCAGCTTCTGCTCAAGGACAAACCGGTCGTATCAGAAAGACGGAAAAAAAGAAACAGAAAGCAGAAAGTTCTTAAAGAAAGCCGGAAACGTCACATTGCCGCCAAGTGATTCGTTACATATTCTTCTTATGTGTGTTATATTTGGCAGAAGCTTTTTCAGGAGGTTCTGCTGATGAAAAAATCATTTCTAATTCTATGCTTTTCAGCATTTGCCGCCATTTTGAGCGCTTATAATCCGCCTGCAGGTGGCGAACTTTTTTACAGACTTTCCGCCCCCGACCTTTTGAGCGGTGCATCTACGGCATGTGACAGCGCGACAAGTTTTTCCGCCGAACACATTGCAGTAAACCCGGCGCTCACAGCCGATGAACAGCGCATTGTTGCAAGCGCTTACGCCACAGCACTTTTTCCCCGCGCCACATTACCGGCAGGATCCAGTGTTTTCGGAACCGTCCTTGACGCAGGGATTCTGATTCCCTCAAAGCTGGGCGTGTTTTCAGGAGTCCTGCAGGGAGTCTTCTCAAACATCAGGACTTTTGACCTGGGATTCAGCGGTACAGTCCGAGCCGGTTTTGCAAAAGCGATCGATGAGAAACTGAATGTGGGTGCTGATATTTACACAACGATCGGAAACGGATGGGCTCTGGCGGCTGATCTGGGTTTTGTGTTCAAACAGAACACCTTCGAGCAAATCCCATTCCTGACAAAAATCCGCTATGCCGGCACAATCACGGCAATAGGAAAATCCTTCAGCAACAGTCCCGCAGTTACCGGTTTTCCGGGAATCATCACACCACAGGCGGCAATTTCCGGCGTTTTCTACGAGTCAGAAAAAATTTCCGCAGGTGCATCTTTAGGCCTTGCATTTCCCAGTTTTCAGAACATCGTCTTTGATGCCGGACTTCACTGTCTGGTCGCTGACATGATCTGCATCCGTTCCGGCTGGACTTTCAACCTTAGGGAAACAGTCGCAGGAACCGCCGGCCCGAATCTTTACCTTTCTGTAAATGCGCGTTTCGCAATCAGAAGCAAGGATGATTCCTTCATGAGCGAACATGGCTGGCAGCAGAGCGAGATTGTACCGGCACTGGCTTACAGGGCGCTGTCCGGCAATGTCCAGGCTGTTTCCGCTGGCGCTGCATTTCATCTTGGAGTGAAAGACACAGCTCCGCCGGAAATCCTTATCTGGGATGAAGGAGATTACGAAGAATGAAGAGACTGAATAAATCAACCCCAGCTTTTTCCGCAATCCTGTGTTCCGCACTTCTCTCCCTGCATGCACAGACAGCTCCGCGTCCACAGTATATTTCGCCCAACAACGACGGAGTTCAGGACGAACTTGTAATTCCGCTTTCAATCTCCGACAGAAGCTACATCTCAGAATGGGCTCTTATAATCACCGATGATTCAGGAAAGACAGTCAGAACAATCGGCAACAAGGAAAAAAGGCCTGAGAAACTTACATTCAGCACTTTCCTGTCACAGCTTTTTGCACCGAAAGAAGGCGTCACAATTCCGGATTCAGTGGTCTGGAACGGAATTCTTGATTCGGGCGAGACTGCTCCCGACGGAGTCTATCATTATTACGTCACTGCCAGCGATGACAGAGGCAACAGGGCAAAGACAAAAAGCTACACAATCACTGTGGACAACACAGAACCTTACGTAGAAGTAAGACAACTGCCTGAAGAAGAAAAAATCTTCGGAGGAAACGGCAGAAGCTCCATCACCATCGAGCAGAGCGGAAGTTCAGAAGATCTCTGGACCGCATTCATTACTGACGCACAGGGAAAAGAAGTTTTCCACTGGACATGGGAAAACGCAGCCCCGCAGACTGTAACCTGGGACGGAAAAGATGAATTCGGCAACTGGCTTCCCGGCGGCATCTACACATACCGAATCCAGTCCAAAGACAGGGCGGGCAATGTCTCAGACAGGACACAGATTTCAAACATCCGCTTTGATCCTATGAGAAGATCTATCAATCTTTTTGTAAAAGGAAGTCCTATCGCTCCCGGAGGAATTTCGGAAACATGCAGAAAAGAGCTTTCTGTTATGCCCACTTTCTCAGATCTGTCAGGGCTTTCGGAATGGAAAATTGAGATCTGGTCAAAAAACGGTGGAAAAATATTCAACACAATCCGTGGAACAAATCTTCCGGAAGAAGTCATCCTGTATGATGGAATGACCTCAGAAGGTCTGCCCCTTCCCGATGGCGATTACAGAATGATTTTCACAGCCCTTTTCCAGAATGGTCAGAAATCCGAGATTTCCCGCAATTTCTCTGTGGACAACACGGCACCTTACGCATTGATCCAGACAGACAACCAGATTTTTTCTCCAGACGGCGACGGCAAACTGGATTTTCTTACAATCACACAGGATTCATCAGTTGAGGAATCCTGGACAGGGGAAATTGTTGATTCCCACGGAACTGTCGTAAAAACCTATGATTTCGGAAGCCAGGTTCCAACAGTCCAGATCTGGGACGGAACAGGAGATGACGGAACAATTGCAGACGGAATCTACACCTACCGGCTTTTTTCAACAGACTCAGCGGGAAACTTTTTCTGCACGGAAAGCAGTTCCTTTGAGCTGAACACAAGCCGCACGGACATTCTTCTGTCAGTCGGTTCCAGAAACATGGCTTTTTCACCGAACAAAGACGGCAAGAACGACACAATCAGTTTTTACCCCATGGTAAGAACCGGTGCAAAAATCACTGAATACCGTTTTTCAGTTCTCGACGGCAGCGGAAAAGAAGTCTGGACACAGGCCGAGAAAAAATCCCTGCCGGAATCCTTTATGTGGAACGGATCGTCAAACACTTCTGACAGACCGAAAGCATGTCCTGACGGAGTTTATTCCGCACGGCTCTCGGTAAGAAGCAGCAACGGCAGCGAAAACACAGTCAGTACCCAGACTTTTGAACTGGACACCCTTTATCCGACCGTAAATGTTTCCGCAGATTATCTGCTTTTTTCGCCAAACGGAGACGGCAGGAAAGACACGCTGCCGCTCAGCATCAGCACAGGAACGGAAGACAAATGGACCGCTGTCATAAAAGACAGTTCGGGCAGCAGGATCCGGACCTACACATGGACAGGAAAGGCAGAATCTTTTTTCTGGGACGGAACCGACAGAGACAGCAATCTTGTTCCGGACGGATTGTATTCATTCGTCATAAGCTGCGAAGACAAGGCCGGAAACAGATCGGAGTGCGTACTTGAAAACCTTCAGGTTGACTCACGGCCTGCAAAATCCTTTGTCACCGTGCAGGAAGAGAAGTTTTCACCCAATGGAGACGGAATCCTTGACACAGAAACTTTCTCAATCACTGCAAGCCCCGCAGAAGGCATTGAATGGTGGAAGTTTGACATTACCGACCAGTGGAACAGCAGCGTGATGAGCTGGTCCACAGCGGACCAGAGTTCACTGCCGGCCACAATCACATGGAACGGCACGGACAGGAAAGGTTTTGTGCAGGAAGGGGAATTTTCCGCAGTCCTGGAGATCCGCTACGCAAAAGGGGACGAGATCACCGCATCCACAGGAAAATTCACGTCATGGGTCACACCGCCTTCACTTCTTGTCCGTACAGCACCGGAATATTTCAGTCCTGACAATGACGGCTACCAGGATGATCTTTACATTCTTCTCTCTGCAAACAGCGCAATTCCGTTTACAAACTGGCATTTTGAGGTGAAAGATCCTGAGAACGGCAACTCATTCTGGAAAACTTCAGGAAAATCAGCTATCACAGAACGGATGATCTGGGACGGACGCAGCAATTCCGGCGAACTTGTCCAGTCCGCGACAGATTATCCCTTTGAATTCTCTGTGACTGACGAACTGGGAATGACAAGTGTCGCAAAAGGACTGATTTCTGTTGATGTTCTTGTGATCCGGGACGGAGATGTGCTTAAGATGCAGATTCCTTCCATAATATTCCGCAGTGACGCCTCTGACTTTGCGGGACAGAATGAAGATCCTGTCAAAGGTCTCAGTCAGGAGCAGATAGACAACAACAACCGTGTTCTGATGCGCGTTGCAGAAATCCTGAACAAATTCAAGGATTATAAAGTCACGGTTGAAGGACACGCAAACAATGTTTCGGACACTGAGGAAGAGGAGACTGTGGATACAGAGGAATACGGCGTCGCATTGGTTCCCCTTTCCAGCAGCAGGGCAGAATATGTAAAGGACAAACTGATTGAATACGGAGTTTCCGCTTCAAGACTTTCAACAGTGGGTATGGGCGGACGGGTTCCCGTGGTGCCGCGGGATGATAAAGAGAACTGGTGGAAAAACCGCCGTGTGGAATTCATACTGGAAAAATGATGACAGAAAAAACTATTTCCGGCAGAAACAGAACGCTGCGTCTTGAGCCGGATGAATTTGAAAAACTGGACAGGCTGATTACTGACGGCTCTGATCTGCCGGATAACATTTCTGCAAATTATCTTAGTGACCGGACAATAAACGCAGATCTTTTGGAAGTTCTGCCACGGCTTCCTGATGCTTTCGCAGACCTGATAATCATTGATCCGCCCTACAATCTTAACAAGGCTTTCAACGGATCAAAATTCAGAGCCATGGATTCCGACTCTTATGAAAGCTATCTTGATTCATGGCTTCCACAGGTCTGCCGGCTGCTTAAACCCGACGGAAGCCTCTATCTGTGCGGTGACTGGAAATGCACCTCAGCTCTTCAGCGGGCACTGGAAAAACAGCTGACAGTTCTCAACCGCATAACCTGGCAGCGTGAAAAAGGCCGGGGAGCTTCTGCAAACTGGAAAAACAGCATGGAAGACATCTGGTTTGCGGTCAAAAATCCTGATGATTATTATTTTGATCTGGATTCTGTAAAAATAAAGCGCAAAGTGATTGCCCCGTACAGAGAAAACGGAACCGCAAAAGACTGGCAGACTGAGGATGATGGTAATTTCCGGCTGACATGTCCTTCCAACTTCTGGGATGACATATCAGTTCCTTTCTGGTCCATGCCGGAAAACACAGAACATCCCACGCAGAAAAGCGAAAAACTTTATGCCAAACTGATTCTGGCTTCATCCCGTCCGGGAGCCCTTGTCTTTGATCCCTTTCTGGGCAGCGGCACAGCCAGCGTCACTGCAAAGAAGCTGGGACGTTCCTATTGCGGAATCGAGCTGGACAGAACTTACTGTCGTTATGCCGCAAAACGACTGATTCTGGCAGAATCAAATCCTGCAATACAGGGCTATGCAGAAGGCGTATTCTGGGAAAGGAACACGGCAAATCTTTACAGAAGAAAAACCTGAGAAACTTCCTATAATCAGCATCGATTATCATTCAGCCACCAGTTTGACTTTAACGGTTGGAGTTTTTGGATTTTTTTACAAATTTCTTGAATTTTTTATACTATTGAAATAGAATATACACATAGTAATTATTTCTGATTGGTGCTGAATGAATTCATTAATTGATTTAACAAAAGACTATATAGAGACTCTTTTATCTGTTCACGCTTCTATTGTACAAAATAAAGTTGAATCCACGAAAGCATTGTGCGATACTATTGCACCTCCCATGGCAGGCACTTCCTACAACGGAGAAACCCTTCTCACTTACTTCAACAAACTTGAGGAGCAGATCATCTATGATGTTGAGGACTGTTTCTTTCTCCATTGGACTGCAATAAAACTTCCTCAGAATCCTGACACAGAGAAAGATTTTCTGGTAATCGGACCTTTCTTCACTTCAGCCCAGACCACTTCCCAGATGGATCTTCTTACACAGCGTGCATTGCTCCGCAACAGGATCCAGGTTTCTTACACAACACCGCTCAAAATGTTCTACAATTCCGTTCCGGTCTGCTCACTTACCAAAGTGATCACACTGGCGCGGATTCTGATCACACACCTGTACAACACTGAAAGAGAGCCTCGCTGCAAAACGGTGTATCCTTTCGGGACGGACAAAAAGGTTGATCCGCAGGATTACTACGGTGAAGAAGAGCGCATTTACATGGCGCAGACAGAACGCCGCTACTCACTGGAATCAAAGCTGCAGGCTGATGTTACACAGGGTGCCAGTGTGGGTGCTCTGCAGACATGGCGCATTCTCCGGGTTGAGATGGAAAACCTCCGCCGTCTGAAGGATCCTCTCCGGAATGCAAAAAACAACGGAATCGTACTGAACACAATCCTCCGAAAAGCTGTTGCCCGTTCTTATGTCCACCCTTTTTTCATTGACAACCTTTCAAATCAGATTCTTTCTGCCATAGAAAGCACGAACAGCGTGGAAGAACTTCACAGAATGCAGGAAGACAGCATCCTTGAATACTGCAAACTCGTGACCAAACATTCACTGATCAAATACACGCCCATGGTTCGGCAGGCATTGAACTACATCAATACGAACATGAGTAACGACATTCATCTTCCGGAGATTGCAAGTGCCATCAATGTCAGTCCCAACTATCTGTCTGCAGTCTTCAACCGTGAGGTAGAGATGTCAATCTCAACCTACATCAACCGCTGCCGCATTGAGAAAGCCGTTGAACTTCTTGAGACCACCAATACCAGCATCGAGGACATCTCAATTTTTGTCGGTTTCAGTGACATGAACTACTTTACCCGTGTCTTCAAAGGAATAAAAGGCATCACTCCCAGTGAATACCGGAAGCACGGAATCATTACTGACGTCAATTCTGGAAAAAAAAATAAATCCCCTTAATTGAGCACTTATCTGTGATCAGGATAATTCTCCACAAGCTGTGCCGTAAGCAGATTGCTCACAGTCTGGCGGGTGCGCAGTGTTTCTTTGGCGCAGGCAAGTCCGAACTGAATACAGCGTCTGACAGGTCTGGGCGAGGAAGAAGTGCAGCCGAAAATATAACCGGAAGCAAATGCATCTCCGGCACCGATTGTGTCAACAATTGAATCCGTTGCGTAAGGCTTTTCGTTCCAGACTTCACCGTCTTTGTACACCATCACACCAAGGCTTCCGAAAGTGATTATAAAGTGTCTGTATCCAAGAGACGCAAATTCCCGGGCAAAATCTGCATCAGGAAATGCTTTTTTCCCGGTGATTGCTGAGGCTTCCGCTTCATTGCAGGCAAAAAGATCCGCATAAGGAGCAAATTCCAGGGATTTTTTCGCAATGTCAGGAGCAGTCGCGTTCTGGAACAGAAAAATATCGTGATTTTTCCTGTATCCGTAGAAATCAGCAAGAGTCTCGCGGCTAAGGTTTGAATCAAGACAGACAATGTCTGCGCCACCTTTGTCCAGAAAAGTCCGGACATTTTCATCAAAAGCAATATCTTGGGTAATTCCGGTGCTGTAAACGCAGGAAGCAGGTTTTCCCGCAGATGCCATGACTGAGAACAGAGCCGTGTGTCCGCCGGGAACAGTCCGCAGCAGACTGGTGTTTATGTTTTCGGCTTCCAGTTCCTTTCTCAGGTAATCGCCGAAGATGTCAGTGCCGACACAGGAACAGATCGCGGATTCAAGACCAAGATGAGCCAGGTTGATTGCCATTCCGCGCCCCACTCCACCGCTTACAAGATCAATGGTTCCGTCACGGTATGCTTCGGCTTCATCGGCTTCAAAACTGAATGCTTTAATGTCAACGGAAACGTTTCCACAGCTCAACACTTTCGGATTACCGGTTTTCATCACTTACCCTTTCTCAAACAGATTAGAATCTGGCACTCAAAGCCAGTGCAAACAGATGGTCACGGCTGCCACCACGGGGCATTGACCGGTAACTTACAGAAACCAGAGGCGCAAATCCTGAAAAGTGCTCAGAAAAATCGTACTCTGCGGAAAAACGGAATCCGTTGCCCCACTGAGAAAAACGGTTCTGAGTGTCATCGGCCAGAAACAGTATGTCGCCACGCTGACCGATTGTGTAATCAACTCCGAAATAAAGTCCGCCTATACCGGGAAAAAACCGCAGCCCCAGAAAGGGTGAATAATCCATATAAAGGACACCGTATTTTCCTTTGCCATAGAAATCCAGGGATGCAGTCAGACCACCGGTTACAGAAAGAAAATCTTCAAGTTTCAATCTGGCGGCAATGTCACCAGTCAGAAGAAGATGGAAATATTTCTCAGAACGGAGATTTGAATTCCGGCTCCGGACAATATCATCACCATAAGAAATTGCCGCAGTTCCTGCATTCCAGGCCAAAGAAAGAGGAATTTCTGCAAAAAGTGACCCGGCACAGAGCAGGAGACAGAATGTGAGCAATGTTTTTTTGGAGAAGGATTTCGATTTCATGCTTTCCATGATAACAGATTGAGCGCAAAAATTGAACATCCTGAAATTAAAAGGACAGGCGGATTTTCCTTCAGTTTGCTTTTTTTGACTGTGCAAGATAAAATGCACACAAATGGACAGAAATTACATAGAAGAACTGAAAAACAGAATTGAACGGGGAGAAAAACTGCATATTCTTTTCGTGTGTCACGGCAACATCTGCCGTTCGCCCATGGGAAAGTATCTGATGCAGGATATGGTTAAGAAACTGAATGCAGCTCATCTTTTCCAGATTGATTCCGCCGCCACAAGCCGCGAAGAGATTGGAAACGGTGTGCATTACGGGACACGCAACAAACTGGCCCGCTACAACATTTCATGCAGCGGACACAGAGCGCGCCAGATGACGGTACAGGATTACATGGACAATGACCTGCTTATCGGCATGGACAGCGCCAATATCCGCAACATGGCACGGATCGCAGGAATTCCTGCGACAAGTCCGCGTCTCTGCAAAATGTTGGAATTCTGCGGCTCAAACCGGGATGTTGCAGACCCCTGGTACACCGACAATTTTGACGAAACCTACGATGACATTTATGCAGGCTGCAGCGGACTTCTCAAAATGCTGGGATTCTGAGGGTCTGCCGCAGAAATAGGGACTCAACTGTTGCGGATGACAACCTGAAGCTTCGGATCACAGGTGCAGAGGGAAATCTGCAGGCGGCGGGCCAGCTCCATGTAGGAAGCCTGATAGAATGACAGGCGGTTTTCCACTGCAAGTTCGCTGATACGCATTGAGATGTCAGGGCCCTGTTCAGTGTTTGTTACAATGGGCAGTTTGCGAAGATCAAACATTATGTCATTCACGTCAGAGCGGTGAAGGCGCGGCTTATCGCCATTCTTCTGGCTGGTGCTTGCCTTGAGCAGAATGTTGCCCAGTTCATACCAGAAAAGTGAAGGAACGTTTATTGTTCCGTTGCGGTTGACTATGTCGAAAATACGGTTTTTTGCACGTTCATAAGGTTCTCCGGAACCCATAGCAAAAGCCGCAAAAAAGGTTGCATCGCAAACAACTGAAGGCGGTGTGTCTGTTTTCTGGCGCATTTTTGCGCGAACCTGATTATTTTTTTCCATAGTCTTTCATCTCCATTATTTCTGCAATAGAAAATGCATTATGTCTGTTCTTGTGATTTTCCGCGCGGGAAGCAAGCCGTCTGCAGGCAGCCATTGAATCAGGCTGAGTATTCAGAGTCCCTCCGGCCAGGTTTGCAGGAAGAACAGAGCCACTCTGATTGGTTCCTATTGAAAGCATTGCCTGCATAAGCAGATTTCTGCTTACCATATTGCTGGATGAAAACACTGAAAAATCAGCAAGACGGCTGAGAACCTGAATTATCACATCATTACTGATTGTTCCAGGCAGAGAGGAACCCACAACAGAGGAAGGAACAGCAGAAACGACAACCGGATCCGGTTCTGTCTCAACAGCGCGGGCATGCTTTGTGTACACAACAGCTTTTTCCTCATGCACATTCTCTTCCGGTTCCTCATACAAATCAGAGGTGTTATCCTCTTCATCATCTTCTTCTGACTCTTCATCCGAAAGATCTTCATCAGTCATGAAACTGTCTTCTGAGTCCTCTGAATCATCTTCGTTTTCTTCAGGTTCATCCTCATAGAATTCCTCATCAGTTTCGAACTCTGATTCTTCATCATCAAATTCATCCTCTGAGTCTTCAGTCTCTTCATATTCCTCATCAAAAGATTCTTCGAATTCAAAATCTTCAGAATCCTCTTCAGAAAACTGTTCATCAGAAGATTCTTCCACATAACCTTCGTCCTCAGCAAAATCCGCATCGGCAAAGAATGTATGGCAGAAAATATCGTAGCGCTCAGTATTGTTCGGCGACATGGGAACTGCAAAGTCCACAACGCGGAAAAGATTCTGGTATTCCTCCAGTGCTTCCTTCAGAGCTTCCGACACAATTGCCTCAGGGCAACCTGTGTCACAGCCGAAAGCACCAAGAATAACAGCGTCCGCATCGTGGGAAGCAGCCACTTCAAGAATGCGTCTGGCACGGTGTTTGATCACTTTCTTAAGTCTGTCAGAATCAAGTCCTTCCTGGTGACCTGTCTCATCAGGCTCAGGAAGTCTGGGAGCAGCGCAGGAAATGACATCAACCTTGAACCAATCCTCTTCTGACAGAGTCTGGTAGGGCGGAAAATCGTTCTTGAAAACAACAACATTAGGTGTAAAAATGCAGTCATCATTGTTGTAAAAAGACATTTTATGGTTCTCAAGGCGCCGTTTGTGCCTGTCATAAAAAGCACGTTTTGTATCTTCTTCCGAAATGCATGAGTAAAGCGTGGTGCAACGGCAGATTGTCTCTTCCTGAGCATGACCTCCGGCAAGAATGGCACTTCCAGGTTTTGTTGCAGATGTAAAATTCAAGATACAGGTTTTCAGTCCCGCGGCAACATATTCACTTGCTGCTTCAAGAGTACGGCGGTCACTGACTTTAATCTCAGCACATTCCGGATATTCATCATCACGGTCGAACTCAATTTCGTCGTGTTCAAGAAAAACTTCCTGTGCATTGACTGATTTTTTTATCGATTTTCTTAGTGCATTATTTGATTCGCACTGATCAATGGTGTTTCTGAAAGCCTGAATGCGCTTTCTGTCTCTCTGTGTCTGGGGCATAGAATCTCCATACTGTTTATCGGCAGTTTTTAACGAACTCTGAAGACAAATATAACAGGAATTATTTTTTAAGGAAACAAAAACAGGAAAAAAATGTAATGTTGCCCAAAATGCGCGGAGTGAGCAACGCGAATGCAAAAGAGCTGTCGTGCTGATCAAAGTGAAAAGATCCTTCGACTACGCTCAGGATGACATGGTTGCAATATTCCCTGTCATGTTGAGCGCAGTGAGCAACGCGAACGAAGTCGAAACATCTTCCGATCGCGAAAAAAAGCTTGTTTGTGTATATACAGTTTTCAGCAGGAACGATATTCTTTCAGAATGAAGAAAATCAAAGAACTATTGGGACTTTTCGGACTGTTCTTCAAGATCGGAGCCTGTACTTTCGGCGGCGGACTTGCCATGCTTCCGATTCTTGAACGGGAACTTACCGAGAAACGTGATTGGACCACAAAAGAGACACTGCTTGATTATTTTGCCATCGGGCAGACTACACCCGGAATCATTGCAGTGAATGTCGCCACTTTCATCGGTTACAACAGGGCCGGAATCATCGGGGGAATCATTGCCACTCTTGGTGTGGTCGCGCCTTCAATCCTGATTATCTCACTGATCGCACTTTTTCTGACCGGTTACGCCGAGAATCCTTACGTGCGGAAAGCTCTGTCCGGAATCAATGTTGCAGTGGCGGCCCTGCTGTGCAAAGTTGTGTGGGGTCTCCGCAAAAACGTGAAAAAATCAGTTTTTACGTTTATCATGTGCCTTGCCACCTTTGCGGCCGTTGTATTCCTCAAAGTTAATACGGCAATCGTCGTCATCTGCGGAATAGCAGCCGGCTTTGTCTACCATATCTACAAAACCCGGAAAAACTTCAAATCAGAGGAAGGTAAACAGAAATGACACTACTTGAACTCAGCTGGCAGTTTTTCTGCATCGGGCTTTTTACCATCGGCGGCGGACAGGTTGCAATCACACTCATGTATCAGCCTTTCGTGGAAGGGGGACTTATCACCGCAGAAGATTTTTACTCAATGGTTGCAGTATCAGAATCCACTCCCGGACCGATCGGAATCAACATGGCAACCTACATCGGATGCAATCTTTTCGGTGTGGTCGGCGGAATAATCACAACGCTTTCCACAGTGCTGCCGTCACTCATAATCATCATGGTGATCGCAAAATTCTATCAGAAATACCGCAGCAACAGAATCGTGGACGACATGTTCTATGCGATCCGCCCGGTTTCCGCAGGACTTGTTGCAGTTGCCGCCTGGCAGGTTCTCCGCATTTCAGTGGCATCCGCAGCAGTTTTTTCCATTCCTCGGCTTGTCTTTCTTGTGGCAGCTTTTGCAATACTGCTGAAGACAAAAATATCACCGATTCTGGTGATTGTCCTTGGAGCTGTTTTCGGACTGATTTTTCTCTGATTGATTATCTGCGGGAATTCTTTCTGTTGGGACGGATCCTGAGACGCCACACCATGACAGCCATTCCCGCTATGTAAAACAGAACCGGCACAACGGCAAACACCAGTCTGGGAACCGGTGTTCCCAGAATAGTCCAGAAACTGGCTTCCGGAATCAGGCCAAAATCCACAAGAAGATCAAACACAACTTCAACATAACGGACCAGTGTCCCGGCAACAACCAGCATCCACGCAGAATCGCGGGTACGGGACAGCAGAAGAACAGCAACAAAAGCGGCCACACCGCCGAGAATCAGTTTCAGTGCATGCAGAATTATTTCGCTCTGTGCCATATCTGCCTACTTTTTCAGTCCGCGCTTGAAACTCTGGACACGGGCGCATGCGGTTGTATTCCATGGACTGCGGTCACCCCGTTCCAGGAAACGGTATCCAACACCGGCAATCATCGCACCGTTATCAGTGCACAGTTTGAGAGGCGGGAAAATGCATCTGATGTCAGTTCTTTCCGCCAGCATTGAACGGAGCCGGGAATTGGCCGCAACACCGCCACCGGCAACAACAGTTTTTATTCCTGTGTCATCCACCGCCCGGAAAAGCCGTGAAAGCAGGATTTTCACCGCAGTCTCCTGAAAAGCGGCACAAATGTTTTCGTTTGTCTTTTCGTAAGCCGGGTTCCAGAACTGATCCAGCTGGTTTATTACAGCAGTCTTAAGCCCGGAATAGGACACGTCATAACGGTGCTCGCCTGCCTCACCCTTACTCAGGTTAGGCATTGGAAATTTTGCGGCTTTTGCATCACCATTCTTTGCCAGATTGTCAATGATCACACCGCCCGGATAACCAAGGTTGTAGAATTTGGCAACTTTATCAAAGGCTTCTCCAACAGCGTCATCAATTGTGGTGCCGAGAACTTCGATATCGTCAAAATCATTCACTTTGCAGATTATACTGTGCCCGCCGGAGACAAGAAGTCCCAGATAAGGATACTCAACACCGGCCATCAGATCCGTACCGCCGGGAAGAACAAGATTTGCAGCGTACAGATGGCCCAGCATATGGTTGACGGCGATAAAAGGTTTGTCCAGCGACCATGCGAGAGTTTTTCCGAAAGTCAGTCCTACAAGCAGAGAACCCATAAGACCTGGCCGGTTTGTTGCGGCAACTGCGTCAATGTCATCAAAAGAAAGGCCGCTCTGATCAAGAGCCTGTCTGACCACGGGCAGAATCCACTCAGCATGCTTACGGCTGGCAATCTCAGGTACAACACCGTTGTAAACCTGATGAAAAGGAATCTGTGTGGCAATAACATTGCTCAGAATCTGTTTTCCGTCCTCAACAATCGCACAGGCGGTTTCGTCACATGATGATTCAATTCCCAAAACTTTCATTCTGTCTATTCTCCAAAAAATACCGGATCTCCGGTTTCGTCATTTACTCAGGGGCAGACTGGTCACAGGCACAATCTGATAGCCGGCAGCTGATGCTTCATCACAAAGTTTTTTCAGAATCTCAGGGAGATTCTTACACCAGACATGACCTATCATTACTGCATAACCTTTTTTGTCAGCTATTTCAAGTCCTTTGTAAAAAGAGGCTCTGATTTCTGATTCTTCCTGAACATTGTCCAGAAAAATATCCCGCTGATAAATTCCCATATTTCGTTCAGCAGCTGCAGCGGGAGCCTTGGTCTCGGAATTTGTACGTGAATCCAGAAAGAAAATGTCTCTTGCAAGACAGACGTCAAGGACCGCTCCTATAAGGTCCTGGTCTGCCGTTATAAGCGAACCTTCGTGATTGTTCAGTCCCGCGATCTGACCAAGTTCGTTG
This sequence comes from Treponemataceae bacterium, assembly GCA_045599005.1. Classification (GTDB taxonomy): domain Bacteria; phylum Spirochaetota; class Spirochaetia; order Treponematales; family Treponemataceae; genus Treponema_I. The sequence continues at coordinate 39,794 of JAZRVF010000019.1, read as the reverse complement.
ATGTTCTCATTGAGTGTGCTCTGCAGCTGGCCGTATTCCATCTGTGGAAGAATTGCGCCCGGTCCCGGATCTGTGGTAAGGCTGACTGCCTGCATGGGCTGATGCAGCATCAGGACTTTACCTGCATTGCGTACCATCCTGGCGCAGTCAGCGGAGTGGGCAAGTTTCGGCAGGACAGCTACTGCGAAAGGATAATCCAGCTGCAGAAATGGCTGAAGCTGACTTGTGTTGTGTCCGCCATCATCCAGAACAAGGGCGATTTTTCCTGATTTTTTAGGAGCTGTCTGAACCGGTTCCGGCTTTGACGAAGTGCCTGCAGTATTCTGAGGTTTTACAGCAGAAGAAGCGCTGTCAGTTTTTGCAGGGCTTCCGCTCTGGGCGCTCTGTGCAGCAGATGCAGGCTTTGTGGCAGAGGAAGACTGTGCCCCACCGGAAGAATCTTCAGTTTTTGAAGCCGGTTCCGTTTTCGGCGCTGATTCAGTTTTTGATGCTGTCTCAGGTTTTGCAGGGCTTTCAGTTTTTGCGGCTGCTTCCGTTCTGCCACTACTCTGGGATGCAGCAGTTTCTGTCACGGGCTTTGCTGATTCCTGAACCGGTTTCTCGGATGCAGTGACCGGCTCTTTCAGTTCTGTCTGTTCAGTCTGTCCCGCTGTTTCTGCCTCAGGATCGCGTCCGTCCGGAGTAAGGATAATGCTTGCCGCAAGCAGCACAACTCCTGCAAGAAGAATGCAGAGACAAAGAAGAATGATTTTTTTATTTGATATCTGGATTTTTTTACTGGTGCCCATAACATCCACATTTTACTGTTAATCAGCAAAAAAAGCAAAACCCGTCTGAATCACAGGGAGACGATGGGTAAAGACAGACGGGAAAATTATGCAGAAAAGATCAGCAGGCCCGGGTGATTCCGAGTTTTGATGCAGAAACTTTAAGTTTTTTGACCGCACGTTTTTCCATCTGGCGAACAGTCTCTGATGAAACTCCCAGTTCCACACCCAGCTGGCGCAGAGTCTTCACCTTAAGATCGTATGAAAAGTTGTATCTGTTCTTTATCACAATCTGTTCTGCCTCAGGCAATGTGTCAATCAGTTCCTCAACATTGCTGTCCTCAACTTCCTTCATCAGTTTCATTTCAGGAGTCAGTCTTGTATCCTGCACAAATTCGGCAACTGTTTTGTCAGAATCATTGGAAATTGCGGATTCAATACTGATGCTTGCAAAAGAATAGATTTCTGCCCTGCGGATTTCTTCAACAGAAAGATTCATTTTCTCAGCAATTTCTTCCATGCTGGGTTCATATCCGTTTTCCTGACAGAGAAGAATACGTGTTCTGTAAATTTTTCTGAGAAGTTCCTCTTTGCGATGAGGAATTGCGATGATACCGCACTTATTGTGAATGTAACGTACAATCGCCTGTGCAATCCATGCATAAGCATATGTGGAAAAACGTGTGTTGAATGAATAATGATATTTTGATGCAGCACTCAGGAGACCGATATTTCCTTCCTGAATCAGATCCATTATGGAAACCCCTGAATTTTTATATTTCTGCGCTATACTTACTACCAGACGGAGGTTAGCTTGAACAAGTCTCATTTTTGCAGCACTGTCGCCCTGCTGAACACGTTTTGAAAGTTCAACCTCCTGCTCAAAAGAAAGCAGAGGATACCGGGAAATCTGATTTACATAACTTTTATATGCTGAATGTTCCATTTTTGTCTCCTGATTAAACCGCAGGGTTCTACCGAAGTAGAATTCCTTTTGGCAAATCTTTTCGTGAGACAATGTGCAAATTCTGTGCCAACTTCCTCAAATCGGAAAAAGATTTTTAATTCTTTATCTTATAATGAATTATTACAGTTTACAATATTTCTTATAAATCAGTTCATGTGCAGTGTATACTTTTTTGTACTGTATACCTGTATAAAATAGTATAAACCAATTTATGAATTTAAAGAGGATAGAACCAGACTTTTCCGTTTTCGTCTGTGGTTTTCCAGCTGTCACCCTCACGGACGAAACGTGTGTTCAGAATGTTCACTTTTCCGCCACCGCCGGGCAGATCAACTGCATAAACAGGCATGGAAAGTCCTGACACTTCTTTTTTAAGTGCTTTCACAAGCTTTACACCTTTGTCCAGAGGAACCCGGAAATGTGCCGTACCTTTTGCAAGATCGCCCTGAAAAAGGTAACCGGGTTTCACACCGATATGCACAAGATCATTGAAGAGTTGGGCAAGAACCTCAACGCTGTCATTTATTCCGCGGAGAAGAACAGTCTGTGACTGGACAGGTATGCCGGAATCGACAATTGATTCAAGGCATGCACGGGTTTCAGGAGCCCACTGTCCAGAAATTTCCGCCGGATGATTGATGTGGGGAATGATCCAGACAGGTTTTGATTTCTTAAGCAGTTCAAGAAGCTGGGGAGTGAAGCGTTCCGGCGCAAAAACCGGAGCACGTGTGCAAAGACGGATCAGTATGCCGGGGCGGGCAGCACGGATTGCCTCAAAAAGCTGGGAAAGTGCCCGGTCACTGGCGGTAAGGGGATCACCACCTGAAAGAAGGATTTCCGAAAGTTCTTCATGGGCCGCCAGATAACTGCATACTTCCGCCAGTTCTTCAGCGCTTATGAAACTTTCACCCTGCCCCGCGAAACTCCGTCTGAAACAGAATCTGCAGTAACCGAAACAGGTGCTTGTTGTCAGCAGCAGACAGCGGTTTTTGTACTGATGGACAAGGCGTGGAGTTGCCATATAGTTTGCAGCGCCCAGGGGATCATCCAGTTCACAGGCCGCAATTGTGTTCTCGGCAGGAGAAAATGTACACTGTCTGTTGAGTGCCGCAAAAAAAGAAGCCGCCTCTGCATTGGAAGCGGCCTTTGCGCCCAGACGGCTCAATACCGTCTGGTAATGCTTTGATATCTGATTCGGTAACTGACTCATATTAAAACTGATGTGAAAAACTAAAGGCTACGCGGTTAAAGTACCATTCACGTCCACAACATGTCAAGTTGAAGTCAGAACTGTCACCTGCTCCACGGAGTGTGCCAAAGGAACGCCGGCTTGAGAAACCAAGCTGGACAGTGAGACTGTCTTTTGCAGTCAGCTTAAGAATTGCAACGGGATTGACTGAAACTGCCATAAAATCACCGTACCAGGCCGCATATCTGGAATCAACCTGATTTCTGCTGTAATAGCCGCTGAACTCAAACTGGACACCGACTGTATCCAGTACAGGAACAGGCTGAGGCTGGTAGCCAAGAATCACGCTTGAATAGTAATTCAGACCGTTGAACATTTCCCCGGTAGTCTGCCACAGCCAGGGTTCCCCGTCTCTGGCACCGGTATTCTTTGTGTACATAAGTTTGTATGTTGCCATTGCGACAACGTGGTTCCAGTCTCCGGGAACTACTGCCGCAAGATCAAACTGGAAAAGTCCTTCAAGCCACAATTCGCAGAACCAGTTTCTGAAAGGAGAGACGGAATCATACCCTGTGGTGACCGGATTATAGACAGCGATACCCTGTGCTCCCATGGGAGTGAAATCCCAGCCGGTTCCGATTTTTCCACCAGCTGTAAACACGAGGAAAGCTACCGGCGTAAGAGAAATGCTTCCGTATGACATGACGGAGACAGGTGTCAGTTCCAGAGACGTGTCAATGGTAAGATTGTTGCCGCTGATCAGTCCGTTGGAACCATCGCCTGTAAGAACTGGAGCCGTGAAGGACGCGTTTCCCGCGATACGGGCTTCCACACCGCTGAAAGCCCCTGTCAAAGGTGCAAAATGATTTTTTCCCGAAACTGCCGCAGATTCAGGGTAATAGGCTGCGTCCACGCCAAAAGAGTAGCTGGGTGTAAAATCCAGCGCAAAAACACTTGCAGTCACAATAAGCAGCACAGCCGCTGAAACCAGTATCTTTCTGTTCATCATTATTTCTCCTTGAAAGCCACCACAGAAGTGGCAGGCCATTTCCAGTATGCAGGCAAAAAAGCCAGCCGTCAATCAACCGGATTTTTCCGCTATCAGACCGATAGTCTCCGCTCCGGTTGTGTTCAGTCTATTTCACCACCATTATTTTTCTTGTCTGTTCCATATCCGGTCCCACAACGCGCACAAAATACATTCCCCGGGCAACAGTTCTTCCGGACGCATTTTTCCCGTCCCAGTCAAAATCATAAGATCCTTTGCCAAGTCTGCCACGGTGCAGAGTCTTTACAATATCCCCGTCAATAGTCATCACCTGAACCGTAACCATTCCAGCTGTTTCCACTTCCAGATTCAATGTTGCCACATCGCTCCGGTTCAGATTAAGGACATTGTTCAGGATTGTGACACCCTGATCCTGCTGTTTCATCTGTCCGATGTCGAAGGTCCACACATCACAGACAGGATCAGCCACATCTTCCTGGCCGAAAACCGCAAGACAATAAAGCGGCTTTCCATCTGCATTTGTAACAAGGCTTCCGTCAGACTTTTTCCAGGCAAAGACAAACTGGGTTTTCTTTCCGCCTGTCCATCCCACAGACTGACAGAAAGCCAGCGACGCAAAAATCATGTTCTCATCATCGGCTTCAAGAGTTTTTCCATCAGTTTCCGCCTGCTTTAATTCGTTCATAATCTCAGCATATTTTCCACGGCTCCGGCTGTCTGAGGAATCATCAATGTCAGCTTCTTCATAAAATCCTTTCACAAGGTTTCTCCAGGAAGATGATTCACTGGAATATGTCCCGAAGACCATCACCAGCTCCAGCCCGGAATCCCAGGATGCGAAACTGCCGTCTTTATCCACCTTGATTGAAATGTCAGAGCCTGCAGGAACTTTGTCCACGGAAGTCCCATCAAAGACACGGACAGGACCTGTCATTGACTGGTTTGCATAGGCGGTCTCCACTTTCACGAGTCCGGAGGCAAAATCACTTAACACATGCTTCTGATCAAGCATGAGCGGAACCCCGGCTGTACTTTTGATTCCCTCTGGAAAAGACGGATTTACACAGACTTTGTCTTTTTCAAGTGCCTCAAAAGTTACCGGTCCATTCAAAGTAAAAGTGATTCCCATGACTTTGTTTCTGTCATTTTTCTGTCTGATTGCCGACGCTGGAACCGATTCATCAATCTGCAGCTCAGAATCAGCATCACCGCGCCTTATTATGAAAGCTTTTGTCCAGTTTACAGTTTCGGAAAGACTTCCGTTCACAGGAATACTGAAGAAAACTGAAAGCTTGTCAGAACCCGCGACTGCATGACACTGAGTTATGGTCGGCATCTCATGACCATAATTGATTGACATCACTCTGTTCTTGTCTTCTTTGAAACCTTTGACTGAAAAAGTCATTTTCAGGTCGTCGGCTGTCGAATCCTTTACAGTCAGTCTGAAACTGTGACTTGAGGCAAAAGAAGAGAACACAATCTCACCGGTGGAACTGTTATAAGTCAGAGTATCAGAATCAATGCCGGCTACCTCAAGATCAGACAGTTTTCCCCTTCCGGACTCAAGTTTGAGAACCAGCTTCCCAAAAAACTGATCCGCTGCGTTTGTTGTCACAGTCACATCAAAATTTTTGTCTTTCCAGATTGTAAGATTCTCTACCGTATGATTTTCCATTGAAGGAAGCGCAAAACCGATATCAAGATCCCTATTGGTACATCTGATGCTGTCCCAGCCAGAGAAAAACTCTATTCCCGCATTCAGGGCAAGGTTCTCGTAACTGTCACCCCAAGTCAGCATTGTCTGCGAAGTTATTCTCTGAGTGTAGGTGATTTTGCTGCCCGGTTCGTTATATTTTGGTTTACCGGCGCCCCTAAGAGAGAGCTCTTTTCCGCAGAGTTCAAAGGATCCGTAATTTCTTATTCCGTTTGTCAGACTTCCGAAAGAAGTGGGGCCTTCCGACAGAAAACTGCCTCTGTTCTCAAAAGTTGTGCAATGGAAGGTTCCGCCAGCCTTAAAATGGATGCATCCCCCTGTCAGATTTTTTACAGCAGAATAACCATGCAGCTGACCATCCGCCTCAATCTCAATCAGGCCTTTGTTTTCCAGAACAGTGCTGTTTACAGAGGGAGAAACAACCTGCGCCAGTTTTCCAACACTGACAGTCCCTGAATTGTCAAGAAATCCGGTTTCTATCGCTTTCAGTTCCTGGCCCTCATTTCTTTCTGCAATTGTAATTGTTCCTGCGTTGCTTACTCTTTCTGCTTTTACTGTAGTAAGCCCGATATTCACCTTTGTATTTTCTGCAACAGAAAAAGTTTTTCTTATAACATAGGAAACAGGATCTGCCGGATCAGGAGATGCAATTTTAACTGTTCCGCTGCCTGACAATGTCAGGTTCTCATAGTCAAAGCCCAGACACAGACTGGTCAGCACCGTGGCTGGATCATTTCCCGTATTATATTCCACAGTACTTCCGGGATTATTCGTCCTTGATCCGCTCACGGTGACTGTTTCAGTACCAGACAGACAGAGAGTTCCGCTGTTTGCAATACTCTTTAACGAAACATTCTGCCCGTTGAAGTCAATTTTTCCATCTGCCTCAACTGTCAGGTTCAGGCCAGTCAGATTGAGAGGAGAATTAAGAACAGGATAATTGTCTCTTCCGCCTTTGATGATTGCATAGGTTGTTATCGCTTCAGGTGCTCCGCTGGTCCAGTTTTCATTCTCATTCCACTTATTGTCCTTGGTTCCAAGCCATTCCGTAAAAACCCGGCTGTCGAAAGTTCCCACAGTTCCTATCCCGGGGATTGAGAATGTCAGATTCAGAACAGATCCCTGAAGAGCATTGGATTTCAGGATGAAAGTCTGGGTTGAAAGAGCAGAAGAAAAAGTGATTTTATTGACAGGTGTTCCGGATGCGACAATTCCTGATCCGGAGACAGATTCATTATCTGACAGACCACTGATTTCAAGCTCTTTGAATTTCAATCCTGAAGTTCCTGAAGAACCTTTGGATTTTATGGTCAATGACAGACCTTCAGATCCTGTAAGAGAACCGGAAATCGTCATGTCTTCAAAGGCAAGTTCAGGACTGATGTTTTTATACCAGAGTTTACCAGGATCTGATTCATCTGTGTCTTTAAGTTCCTTAAAGTATGTCAGACTATCAAAAGTAAGTTTCTCGTACTTTCTGCCCCATAAACCGACAAAGTCCTCCAGTTTTTCAACAGAACCTTTATAGCGGACCTCACTGAACAGTCCGTTTGTTTTTGTACCGGTCACAGACAGAGAAGCCGAAGCCCCTGATGACAGAACCAGAGAGCCCTTGTTGTCAAAATCTCTGGCAGTAAGAGAGCCGCCGGTTCCTATTTCAAGAGTGCCATTGTTTTCAACTTTTGTTTCCACAGTGACTTTCTGAGTACCAATCACTAAACTGCTGCCAGACTCTACTATCAGTTCTTTGACAGAAACAGTGTCTGGAAGGTTGATGGCCTTATTACTTCTATTGGCAATCTTGATTGTCAGAGCTCTGTTCTCAAGATCCGGAGCCGCATTTGTACTGCTAGTACCACCACTGGCGTTTTCAACTTTCCAGTTAAGTCGCTCTTCCCACCTGACAGAATTTGTCCCTCCCCAGACATAAACTGTCGCAAAAAGACCTGAATTGTTTCCTGCGTCAATGCATCCGGGACCGAGGACTCCTGAATAATCATTTATTGTGTTTTTATCACTTTCCTTTGCAGATTTACAATCAGAAAACTTTGCATAAGAACAATAAAAAGAGTTTCGACTGGGAACATACAGATAAAAAGAAGAGGAAGAGACTGATGAACTTATTTCAACAGGATTTCCAGATTCACCTTCAATTTCAAACTCATACCTGATTTTTTGAAAGGAGCCGCTTTCAATCACAATTTTTTTTCCGGGAGTTATACACTTGAAGTTTATCCAGTAGGTATCTCCCGAAACTGTACTGACAGAATCTGGATCAACAAACTCAACTGCTCCATCTCTGTTTCCACTCAAAGTTCCGGAGTTTGTCCATTTCCCGCTGAGAGCAAGGGTTCCAACCCCCAGGTTTATCGCACCATCATTCTTCACATGTAAGACCGACAGAGTACTGCTGTCAAGACCCAGAGAAGCCCCGCTTTCAATCACCAGCGTGGCATCGGGGTAAGAAACTGATTCTGTCAGAACCGGATAGTTCTCACGGCCCGCCGGAATGGTGACTGTTCCGCTTAAGGCTCCTGTCCAGTTGTTCTGATTGCTCCAGTCTGTGTCCTCAGATCCGTTCCATGTTGCATCAGCCCAGGCACCGCCACACACAGACAGCACCAGAAAAAGCATGAAAGCCCTGCGGAAAAAAAACTTATATTGTGATTCAGTATGGTCAGTCCGGAACATTGTACCCTCTCGCAATGAAAATTTCTTTTTTACCTTTCATTATCGGCACAAATACCAAAAAACAACAAAGGGACCCGCTTCTGAGTCCCTTTTTCACAAAATATCCTTCAGTTTACAGAACTGTTCCGTCCTCAACAGGAAGAACCGGCTCCCCCGCCCCAACCTGATCATCTTCCTCAAACAGAGAAAGGCTTTCCACTCTGATTTCGTAACCTTTTTCTGCAGCCTTGTCCGGATTCTCACGGACTATCATAAGTTCGGCAGAGGCAAGATCAGTATCCCAGCGGATTCTGTTGAAACCATTCCACAACTCTTCATCAGAAACAGGGCAGCTGCTGCTGACAGAAAGATTCACGAATGAAACCGGAGATTCGGATCTGCGGGCATATTCTGATGCAATGTCAAAAATTCTCTGACATATTTCCTGATTTTCCATGATTCCACTGTACAATGGCCCACCGGATTTCGCAAGCAAAAAAAAACTGCATTCCACATTGAGGCAGAATGCAGTTTTCATCAGATGTCCGCCTATGCGAACGCCTGAGTTTATCTCCAGTTGAATTTGAAGCCCAGATTGACTTTTGTGTTTCCGTTTGATGCGGATTCAGGAGCAGGATCCACAGGAGCAGTAGGACTAACAGCTTCTGAAGTACTGGGAAGTGCAACAGAACTTGTGGAAGTTGACTGGGAGGCAGCAACTGTCTGAGCGTTTGAAATTGTATTCATACCGCTTGTGAAGTTTGTCGTGGTAACAGCTGTCTCACCGGCTTTTACGATAACACCGCCCGGCTGGTACAGAGTTGAGAACATTTCCTCAACAGAAGGCAGCGTATTGTTGTTTGCAGGGAAGGGATCCTCAACGGGAGCGGCTACAGGTGCGGAAGGAGCAGCAGGTGCTGTCTCAACTGCAGAAGAAGCTGTCTCGGTGGAAGCAGCGGGTGCAGAAGAAACCGGTTCTGCTGCTGCGGTACTTTCAGAACTGTCAGCTGCAGATTCAGAGGAAACAGGCTGGTCTGAATCAGTTTCAGCAGTCTCTGTAACTGGAACTGCTGTTTCAACAGGGGCAACAGTTGCTGACTCAGAAGCAGGCTGCTGTCCGTCTGTGCTTTCTGCAGGCGCTTCCACCTGACTCTCATCAGAAATGGCAGCCTCTGCAGCAGCGGCAGCGTTTGTCTCTTCAATAACAGACTGTACACTGAGAAGAGGATTTGCTGAGTTATAGACAATTGCCTTGGGTTCCGGAGGTGTCAGAAGCCATACACCGGAAGTACCGACAACTTTATTTACAGTGATGTCACCGTCAGTACCGCGTACAGAAGCGGTTACAGCCGGCGTTTTTACTTTGAAGGAAACACGTTTGTCTTCTTCAGAACGGACACTTGCATTGATTGAACCGGCATCCAGATAAACAGAAGAGGCATTGTCTCCGTTCTGTTCATAAAGTGTCTCAAGTGTAAGACGTGTCAAAGCCTTGACAGTGATTACAGACTCTCCGATCTTCAGGATTGCCTCGGATTTGAAACCGGTGGAAATAACAGCTCCGGCATCCAGTTCGTCACCAGCGGAAAGAGCCATCCAGCGGCTTCCGTTCTGAACTTCAACCTTTCCCGACACAGACACAATTTTTCCGGTCAGCGCAAATGCGGAAGAAACAAGTACCAGGAAACAGGCACACAAAGCAATTATTTTTCTTGAAGTCATAAAAACCTCCATATTCCAAAAACTTTTTTCAGAAAGTAAGCTGCAGACTGACAGCTCCAGTCATAAATGTCCGATAACCGGAATTCAACGGAATCATATGTCCCCAGCTGGCAGAAAGCATCAGGTCGCTTAGAAGCTGATACTTTGCAGATGCCTGATACTGCAGGGCACCGGCATTGTACTGTCCTTCTTTCTCAGGCACCAGGAAATCGGCACTGACAGAAACAACCATTACAGAAACGGGTTTGATTGAAGCACTGAATCCCACGCTGAACAGACCGTTGTGAAAAATCGATCCGTCAAGAGACGCACTTATTCCTGTGAACGGAGAAAAATCAGATGTTGAAAAAACGATATTTCCGACAAGAGCAGAAGATTTATATCCGGGATACCAGGAAACAGAAGCTCTTCCAAGGAAACCGCGGGTTGTATCAGTTGTGCCAACATCACCCAGATTATTGAATGTGGCGTTCAAGGCAGCCTGGGCGGAATAGTACATACCGTTGCTGATCGGTCCGTTTGCCGTCATGGAGTAATAGACCACGTCTTTTGAGCCTGGAACTTTCACCTGATCATTCAGATTCTTGATCACAACCAGTTCAGCACCGAAAGAATGTCCGAACATCAGGTTTGGAAGCGTTGCCCGGCCACTGAATGCAAGATATTTCGGAGCCAGTGAATAAGGGAGTGAGGGATTGTCAATTGTAAAATCAATTCCCTGGATGTTGCATGTCTTTGCATTCAGGAGTCCCGTATAACCGGCATATGCAGAAAGCTCAAGAAGAGAAGCAGTATTCGTGTAATAGATTCCGTCCATTGTCTGGTTGATGATCATACCTGAGACATCAGAGTAGGAGAAACGTCCGGCTTCAATCTTGTGGTTTGATTTTGCTCCGGAAACAGTCCATACACCTTTGAGAAGAGTCAGATCCAATGTATCGGACAGAACAGGAGGAAGTTTGGAACTGTCAAGGTTTTTCTGCAGGTTGAAACGGTAATTACCCTCACCTACAAGATACCAGCCGCCGGCAAAAGTCTGGCGTGCCCACAGAGAGAGAGAATCGACATCTGAAAGAGAAGAAGTCGGGCTGGGAACACCAGCGCTATAGGAAAATGACAGTGACGGATTCAGTACACCACCGAAGTCAAAGGCACACAGAGGAGCCAGAAGAAAAACTGCGGCAAGCAGGAGTGCGGAAAGTTTTTTCATCACTTGGCCTCCGCAGCGGCAAGACAGTCGTTTATCAGCAGCAGTGCCGAAAAGCCGTCGACCTTAGCCTGTGGAACAACAGTTGATGCAAGAAGTCCCATTGACTGGAGTTCCCGTAAAGCATAATGATCAGCATGGGTAATTGTATACATAAGACCGCCCCTGAAACCGAAAGCACGCATGCAGATACCGGCCAGAGTCGTATAATCAACGGGAGAATCCCCTTTTGCAGATTTTCTGCAGAGACCGGATTCTATTGAGGCTGCGAGAGCTTCCTCCACGGAAGCTGATTCATCAGCGACACCTGTATAAACCGAAAGCAGGTAAGCAACCTGATGAACTGTTACCGCAGGTGATTCGATCATCTCTGATACTATGGTAGCATTCTGTGCATACACCGCACAGCAAAGCACCATCAGGATGACAATACTGAAACATATTTTAATTTTGCGCATAACTGAATTATAACATAGGAGCATAAAAAAAACAGTGTTTTTCGTAAAAAATTGCTTTTTACATGGATTTTCAGTATAACGGAAGAATGAAATCCATTGAGAAAAACTCCGGTTCCATCACGGAAGGAGTTATCTGGAAACAGCTTCTATTATTTTTCTTTCCTATTCTGTTCGGAACTTTTTTTCAGCAGCTGTACAACACTGTTGATGCGATCATAGTCGGCCGTTTTCTCGGCAAAGAGGCACTGTCTGCAGTCGGCGGCGGATCAGGGACAATCATCAATCTGCTGGTGGGATTTTTCACAGGGCTTTCCTCTGGGGCATCCGTCATCATCTCGCAGTTTTACGGCGCCAGAAACCACAAGGATCTCCAGACCGCCGTCCATACTGCGCTGGCATTGAGTGCGGCTGGCGGAATCATCATCGGAATCCTGGGATATTTCACGGCACCGCTGTTTCTTGCACTTCTGGGAACTCCAGCAGAGATCATGGAACTGGCGACAGTCTATCTCCGTATTTATTTTGCCGGCGCAATCAGCCTGACCATGTACAACATGGGCGCAGGAATTCTCAGAGCCGTCGGGGATTCAAAAAGACCTTTCTATTTTCTTGTGGTCAGCACAATCACAAACATTCTTTTTGATTTTCTCTTCATCGCGGTATTCAGAACCGGTGTTGAAGGCGCCGCACTGGCAACAGTCATATCCCAGCTTGTGTCAATGGTCTGCGTTCTTACCTGTCTTGCAAGGACACGGGAGCCATACCGTTTCATACTGAAAGAGATGCGCATGCATCCTGTCATGCTCAGGCGCACTGTACAGATCGGTTTCCCCGCAGGAATCCAGTCTGCGATGTATACAATCTCAAATCTCATAATCCAGGCAAACATAAATTCCTTCGGAACAGACACAATCGCAGGCTGGGCCGCTTTCGGCAAAATCGATTCCCTTTACTGGATGACAATCAATTCCTTCGGTATTGCGATCACAACCTTTGCAGGACAGAATTATGGCGCCGGAAAAATGGACAGAATCCGTAAAGGTGTTGCCTCATGCTTCAAGATGGCCGCAGTCTCCACCATTGTGATCTCGGGACTTTTCGTCGCTTTCGGCAGGTACATCCTGCTGCTCTTCACCGATGACGCGGCAGTTCTTGAGGAAGGCGTAAAGATGATCAATTACATCGCGCCAACTTTCATCACATTCATTTCCATAGAAATCCTTTCCGGAGCAATCAGGGGAACGGGCAAGGCTCTCATCCCCACAATGATGACCTGCGGAGGCGTATGTCTTTTCAGGATTCTCTGGCTTGGCGGAGTCGTTCCGGTTTTCCACACGGTGGGCATGGTCTGCGCCTCTTATCCCATCAGCTGGATCCTTACAAGCATTCTGTTCATCGTGTACTATTCCTATCTTGCAAAAAGAGGATTCAAAACAGTTTCCAAAAACTGAATACCACCATTGACTAAACAGAATGGAATTGGTAATATATCGCACTAGCAAATTACAGGAAGGTTTTTATATGTCTAGAAGATGCGAGATTTGCGGAAAAGGCTCATTAAGCGGAAATACAGTTTCTAAATCAAAAAACCACGTGCGCCGCACATGGAAACCCAATATCGTTGAAGTAAAAACTGAAATTGGCGGAACAACAATGACCATCAAAATGTGCACACGCTGCTTGAGAAGCGGTTTTGTAACAAAAAAGGTCTGATTGATTTCACTTTTTGGAGCACTACTCAAAGAACGCCTTGCACAATTAATGCAGGGCGTTTTTTTTTGCATACGCACAGTCTGGAGGCAACATGCTCTGTATGATTGCGGCCTGTGACAGGAACAGAGTCATAGGGAAAGAGGGCGGCATTCCCTGGAACATTCCGGAGGATCTGGCCCGTTTCAAGGAACTTACACTGGGACATACATTGATCATGGGGCGTGTGACATACGAAAGCATAGCCGGTAGACTGAAGCATCCGCTTCTGCAGCGTTTCTCGGTTGTGGTAAGCGCAGGTTTTGCCGCCCGGCCTGAGAAACTCCCCTTCTATGACCCGGCACTGGTGAAGGTTGCCGCAACCTGGGAAGAAGCCCTGACTCTGGCTCTGGAGCATTCTGAAGGCGGAGACGTTTTTGTTGCAGGCGGAGAAAGCATTTACAGGGTTTTTATGCCAATGACAGAACGGATTTTCCTGACACAGATTGACAGTGCTTTTGAAGGCGACAGATTTTTCCCGGAACTTGCAGACAGTGAATGGCATCTTGTGAAAAGCGAGAAACGCATTGACAGTGCCGGAAAAATCCCCTTCTCTTTTGACATATTTGATTCTTCTGGCAGCAGGGCAGAAAAGCAGGACAAGGCGGAAGACAGATGAAAGTGACAGTTTTCGGAAGCGGAACCAGCACCGGAATCCCGACCATCGGGTGCAGATGCAGAGTCTGCATGTCCACTGATGAAAAGGACAGAAGACACAGAGCAAGCATTCTTGTGACGGCAGGAAATGGCGACGATGAGGTAAGTCCGACAGAGACAGTACGGAGCCACGGGACGATTATTGAAAGTGTGTCACACACACGGGCTCAGCTGATTGTGGACACAGGCCCGGAATTCAGGATTCAGGCGCTGAGACACCGGCTTTCCTATCTGGACGCGGTTCTTCTGACTCATGCCCATGCGGACCATGTGCACGGACTTGATGACGTAAGGATTTTTTCAAACACCGTAAGGCCGCGTCATACAGACGGCAGTGAATGGCCGCCTCTGTGTGTCTACACGAACAGCAGTGCCATCAGGGACATACGGGAAAGATTCGCATACGTGTTCAAGCAGACTCAGCAGGGCGGCGGCAAACCGCGTCTTGAACTGAGGGATGCGGCTGAATGGTCAAAGGACAATCCGCTGATCATAGAGAGCCAGCATTTCTCCACGGAAAAAAGTCCTGACGCAGCGCTGGAGAATCTTGCCTGTGTTCCGGTGCCAATGAAGCACGGAAAGCTTGATGTATGCGGATGGCTGATCGGGGATGCGCCTCTGCACAGGAACAGGTTTCTCGCCTACCTTACCGACTGCAGTTTTATAAGCGATGAATCACTGGCACTGGCGGAAGGCGCGGAACAGCTGATTATTGACGGGCTCCGCTACCGGTCCCACGAAACTCACTTCAGTTTTGACCAGGCACTGGAAGCTGCCGACCGAATAGGCGCAAAACATGTCTGGCTTACTCACATCAATCACGATGCAAGCCATGAGGAAATAAACCGGTATCTTGCAGAGGCAAAAAAGCGCTATAAATCTCTGGCGGCAGATGAAGTGACTGTTGAGGCTGCCTACGACGGACTTGTGCTGACTGTTTAAACCGGATCCAAGTTCTTACAGGGCGACGAGATTGTTTTTCGGGAACAGTAAAATCAGGCTAGACAATCGGTTCCGGTTTTCCGGTGAATAGGATTCTTGCGTTCAGTTTTATGTATGCACCTATTTCCCTGACAAGGTTATGCAGTTTTTTGAAGGCGGGAGTCCGGCAGGCAATTCCCTTTATATCAGTGAAACCCATACGCGCCGCAAGACGCTGTGCCCGCCGCAGATGAAAATCGCTTGTGACGATCATCCATTTTCCAGAGATAACTTCTTTTCTTGACAGATTCTTTTCCCTGCAGAGCAGATCAACACTCAGCTGAAAATTCTGGATTGTGTCCAGAGCCTGGTCTTCCACAAAAACACGGTTCTCATCAATTCCGCGGAGAACAAGCTGTCTTTTCAGTTCAGGTGCCTCAGGATAAGGAAGCCATTTCAGGGTCCCGCCGGAAACAACGCAGATGCATTCTCTGTTTCGGCTCATGTATTCCGCGGTCTTCTCAACCCGAAGCATCACGGAATCAGGAAGCACACCGTTTTTATCAATTCCGCCGCCAAGAAGAATCACATAGTCAGCCGGGGAATCAATGTCCGCAGTGTCCGGATTCAGTATGAAAAGCAGATTCACAATGCCGACAAGCAGACCGGTGGCGATTATCAGGAAGAGGACGCGCTTCTGCCAGGGTCTGAGTTTTTTCAGAAAGGATTCTTTTCTCCTGATTCTGTAGATGCCGAGAAAAATCAGGACCAGTCCCAGAACAAGCCAGATGTGAGTGAAAGAAGTGAGGTTGTCCAGCGCAGTTCCGGGAGAAGAGACAATCAGAAGGACATCATAAAGAACCGAAACCGCACCGAGAGAAACTAGAAAGAGAGCCGCCATGTCTACATCTGTTGAAGGATTTCCGCGATTACGCTTTCCTCAACCGGCTGGGAATAGACATTGTCTCCGAAACACATCATCTCACCGATTTCCTTCTGGAACACAAAACGGAGTTTTCCGACGCGCACTTTTTTGTCCGTGTAAAGTTTTTTTACGAGGGCGTCTCTGTCCATATAACCGGGAATTGAGACCGGAAGTCTGGCACGCTTACAGAGACTGATGACACGCTCCGCATTCTCGTCCGAAATGTATCCAAGTTTCTGGCCGAGTTTCACCTGTGCCACAATACCGATTGCGACGGCTTCTCCGTGAAGCAGTCTGTAGTCACTGAGTGTCTCTGCGGCGCGGCCGACAGTGTGACCAAGGTTGAGGGTCTCCCGGAGTCCGGATTCCCGCTCGTCTTTCATTACAACATTATATTTGACACTGCAGTTATGCTCGGAAATGTATTCCAGTGTCTCTGCATCAAAGTCGAAAACTTTCTCGATGTTCTTCTCAAGGAAGGCGAACATCTCGCTGTCTCCAAGGCAGGCGTGCTTGATTGTCTCCGCAAGACCGCTTGCAAGTTCTCTTTCGGGAAGAGTTTTCCATGATTCAATGTCGATATAGACTTTCTTGGGCTGGTTGAAAAGCCCGATAAGATTTGTGGCAAGTGGTGTGTCAACGGCTGTCTTTCCACCGATGGAAGCGTCTGCCGCGGAAAGCAGTGTTGTGGAATAGTTTACGAAAGGAATGCCTCTTGCGAAAGTTCCTGCAGTAAAGCCTGCAATGTCAGTGACAACTCCGCCGCCCACAGCGATGATCGCACTGTCACGGTGGAACTGTTTCTCAAGCATTCTGTCCTCAATGAATTCTTTTACAGCTCTTGTCTTGGATTCCTCACCGGCGGGGAAAACGATTTTTTCCACTGAGAAACCTTCCGCAGTCATTTTTCCGCAGATTGCCTCAGCATAAAGACTGTCCACAGTTGAATCTGTCACCACCGCATATTTTGAGGCTTTTCCGCAAAGTCCTTTCTTAAGGTCTTCGATCAGTTTATCAGAAAGGTTTCTTCCTATCTCGATTTCGTATGAATCGTCAACAGTTCTAACAAGTTCGCAATTGAATTTCATTCAGTTTTCCTTTTTTCTGTATGCCGACCCGGAACTTTGTGGATGATGCCGTAAAGCCGGGCACAGAAACCGGGAAAAGTATATCACTAACGGGGAAAAGCTCCAAGATTACAGCGCGGATAAAAGGGACACCGGTGCATAAGATTGTGGTTTCGACGGGCTCAACCAGTGCACTGGTAACAGCGGTCAGAAAGCCTGAAAAAACAGAAAACTCCTGCCGTGTAATGACAAGGGTTCGGCCGGGAATCACCCGGTTGTGTCTGTGCCGTTCGTGATGGCCGTTGTCAGTCGGCTTTGCGTACTACACGGAAACCGTGATAGGGTTCACGGGTGGTCAGAGACTGGGCCTGCGGCGGCGGATAAGAGTGTCTGCTGATATGGGGCGAATACTGGTGGTTCTGGGGAAACTGCGGTTATCACATTTGTCCTGGGCTAGACAGTCGGAAGGCTGCCGCGGTTTATAGATTTTTCAGAATACAGTCTGAATTTCTCAACATTTTCGTTCAGACTGGAGCTGGATGAATGGTGCTTTAAGGTTGGATGCCTAATGTGTGAGGGATTGTAAGGGCGCCGAAGGCGTTGCCGGCTGCATTGCAGCCGGTAATGAAGCGAGAGCGGAACCCTGAAAAGCCCGACGGCAGCTTGCTGCCGGCACACCCTATTTCAGTTTTCTTGCCTTCTTCAGCTCTTTGACAGGGCGAATCACTATGCCTTCCATCTCGATTTCCGGGTTCACCTTGGATGCAGGAGCTGATTTTACAAGTTCAGCAATCCGACGACTTTGGTTTCCGTGCTTGTCGTACTGCAAACTAACATTGGTCGATTCTAGTAAAAAGAGCCACATTTCTAATAAAACTAGAAATCGTGGCTCCTTTCTTTTAAGCTGCTTTTTGACCTTATTCCCTACCACTCAAGGTCAATTTTTCAGTGTGAGCGCTTTTTATAATTGGCTTTATCTTGGTAAAATATATGACTTAAAGCCAGTTATAGATTATCAAAAGAAATTTATCAATTAACTATGGAACTATCGAATTTTTCTTTAAATCAGTGTATAAACCAAATATGCTGACAAAAAGTATTGTGAATAATTATTTTGGGAATAATGAGGCATTCTGCCGTGCATTTTAAAATGTGCGAAGAATACTGTATTTGCAACTGAAATCAATGAAAAGGAAAATGGCATTGAAATTCAGGCTAATGAACTTTCCGAAAAGGTAGACCTGCTTTCTGTGGGCACTATATTCTGTTCACGTCTCCTTCCTGTATTCCAAAACAGAGAAGTCTGTTGCAGTTTCTCAAATTCTTGGATTCCGCGGAACGAAAATTGAAATTTCTCAAGAATTATATTTCATGATATAATCAACTTCATGGTTAAACCAGATCTTCGGGCATTATTAACTGACTCATACAAACGTGCAAGATTTTTTGCCATGTTTTTTGCTGTCTTTGCGGTCATATATCATGTAGTGTTTATAATACTGTTTTATCACTATAAAGTATGGCCGATGGTATTTATGAATTTTTACAGCGTGCCATTCTTTACATTGCTGGTATTCATTTCTCCGAAAAGAAAAAGCTATATTGGGATATATCTGTTTTCATGTCTGGAAGTATATGCACATCAGACTCTGGGAGTTTACTGTCTTGGAATTGCATCCGGTTATCATTATTTCTTTATACCGTTTGCATTGCTGCCGTTGTTCACGTTTCAGAAGAAGTTCCCGCTTGCCATGTGTTTTACTCTTTTCGGCGGATTCTGGTTTCTGCTTCTCCAGGCATTAAGTTCTAATTTTCCTCCGGTTTATATGGTGCCGGATGCTGTTCTTTCTGCATTCAGTTTTACGAATATTTTTCTGGCTGTAGTGATAATACTTACATCTACCTTGATTTATGCTTTTATTGTTTCAAGTTCAGAGAAGATTTTAACTGGCAGGGTTGATCAGAAAACCAATGAAGTTCTTGAGGTTCACAAACATACTGTAAACAGTCTTGCAAATCTTGTTGAGAGCCGTGATTCCGATACAGGGGAACATATTCAGAAACTCAGTCTGTGTGTTGAATACATAGCAGTTGAAGCTGCAAAAAGAAGTATCTATCCTGACATTATCACACCTGAGTTCATAGAATATCTTAAGCGTGCAGCTCCATTACATGATATTGGAAAAATTGTAATTGCCGATGCAATCCTGAAAAAGCCGGCCCGGCTTACTGTAGATGAGTTTGAAATCATCAAGACTCATACCACCGAAGGAAAAAAGATTGTACGGGAAATAATTGGTATTTCTTCTGATGAGAATTATATAAGGATTGGCGAAGAGGTTGCTTACAGCCATCATGAACGATGGGATGGTAAAGGTTATCCTGAAGGGCTTAGGGAAACTGAGATTCCTGTAAGTGCAAGGATTCTTGCAATTGCCGATGTATTTGATGCCCTGGTATCACAAAGATGTTATAAGCCTGCATATTCAATAGATGAGGCTTATGAAATAATCAGGGGAGAATCCGGCACTCATTTTGATCCTGTTCTTGCAGAGCTGTTTATGGAAATACGTCCTGATTTTATCAGAACCTGCTATCCATTATAAAAAACGCCTGGTTGAAGCCTGCCTTTTACGAGAAAGGCCAAAAGGTAATCTCTCTTCAACTTCCCAAATATAATATATAAAAATGTGGAGAAAAACAGTGAAAAAACTCATTTGACTACGCGTCCTGAATCTGGTTTCTGTCCGCAATGGAATCTTCCTTCACCTTATCACTTCATAGAAATCCCGGCCCGTCAGTTTCTCAAAGTGGGCCTTCAGTTCAAAGTTCCTGTTCCATTTCGGTTCCGGGTAATAGCCGTAGCGGGATTTCACGTCATTCATGCGGGCCTCAAGGTTCTGTGTGCCGTCAGCCCCGCAAGTTGAGTCCAGAAGCTGGATCAGTCTGTCATAGTCTGTGAATTCCCTTTCAGCAAGCAGAGCCTTGATCTCTGCAAAGCGGTCATCAGAGACATCAATTTTCCCGATGTAATCATCAACTGTCTTAAGATTGAAGGAATGGGTGATGCAGATCCGGCCAGCTTCCTCAAATCCCATGCGGCTCAGGTATTCGTAGCCGTCAATCACGTGGGCAATATAAGTGGACCCGACACGGCGTCCTATATCGTGCAGAAGTCCGTAGACGTAAGCTCTGTCAGGATCCATGTGTCCACCGGCCGCCACAACCGCTTCCGCAATTTTTTCAGCAGCAGCCGCCACTGCCTGACTGTGCAGTTTCCACGGGCCCGGATTCAGTTTCTCGCCTTCGGCCAGCAGAAACTCCGCTGTTGCACGGGAAGGTTCCACAGGCTGCCCGGAAAGTTTCTGCAATACATTTGTGTCCCGTGTGATCATGGCAAGATCAAAAGGATTGTCTGTTCTGTACTGCATGTTTTTTCTTACCGCTTCCTCAAAGGAGACAACCTGAAGCTTAAAACCGGCTTCGGCTTCGTAGGCGTCCAGATTCTGCTGATGGGTGCCCTCTCCTGTTCTGCAGAAATAATAGAAAGACTCCTGGTCAAAAACTGTGTCCGGCAGAAAATCTGAGCACTGCAGCCGGGGCACAACTCCATATTCCACAACAGATTCCGGTATTACGGAAAGTCCAGTCTCCTCGGAAACTTCGCGGATCAGGGCCTCAGTCCTGTCTTCTCCCTCATGGATTCCGCCACCCGGAAACTTGAAATAGCCCTCATTCTCCGCATAAACCAGAGCGATTTTATCAGCCGGCGCAAAGGGCGGCTCCCCTTTTTCCGAAAAGACAATGATTCCACGTGCAGAATCCCGCTTGGAATGAGGCCATTCCGGGTTGTAATTCCTGTAGTCCAAAGTGAAGAGCGTTTCCATAAGATTTATTTTATCCATGTTCCGGCACAAATCACAAGACCATGATTTTCCGGGATGCGCCATGTTTTCAAATCCCTGCAGTCTGCAAACCTGACAACTTGACAGAATGTAAATTTTAACTTGACAATTTGTAACTATACATTATAATAGATTTACAAGGTGTAAACTTATGAAAGAGATTTTAAAATATCTGCGGACTGTAAACGGATTTTCTCAGGAGCAGGTGGCTCAGCGGATTGGGCTTTCCCGTCAGTCCTACAATAAATATGAAGCGGGAACAGTAGTTCCATCTGGTAAAGTTCTGCAAAAACTTGCTGATTTATACAAGGTTGATGTCTCATTTATAGAAGAGAATAAGATTCCAAAATTACCTGGGCAGAAGGAACAGGAAAATCGAAAAGGAGCTACCTATGGAATAAAAACTGATTCCGGAATATTGAATGTTGCTTCATCAGCTCCGGCCTATGGATCAAGAGAAAGTTCCACTCTGATGGCGGAAGATCTGAATTTGTCTGAAGAACCTCAGGATAAAGAACGACGAACCTACGATGCATATTTTACAGGGAACTCCATCCGCCTCGTCGGTTATGACGTGCCCTATAAAGAGGGGCAGCGTCTTAAAGTGATTATCGAAGCCGAAAGTGAAGAAGAAGAAGCAAGACGGAAGGCAGAGGCATGGGAGGAAAAATATGGAAAATAGAATGGATAATGTATTCTATAACGGGATTATCACATCACGGACAAAATCTAATCAGATTATAAAAATACTACCAGTGCGGCAGCAACTGCCAAAACCGCTAGATAGCGTCGCTACACGCGCAAGGCGGCATTGAAACTGTCATTCCGCCCAACATAATGCTTTTCAGCAAAAGTCAGCCGTCTTTTCATATCAAGATGTCAGACTGTTTTACAAATTCTTTAATTTCAATCCCTTTTATGTTAGGATTCACTTATGAAAAAGTATGTCACCCCAGTTTTAATGCTTGTTCTGTTTGAAGCCATTGCAGTCACTTTATGGCTTACAAAAGGGAATTTTTTCTTCTTTCTGAATTTTTCTTACATCGGGCTTTCAATTTTCACAGGTCTGATTCTTTTTGCCAGAGGTTATAAACATGCCCGGCGGGTAACCCAGCTCCTGGTGGGAACTTATATGCTTGTTGGCTTAGGATTTCTGGGCGGTGAAAACATGCAGATTGAAGGCTTCTGGTATTATCTGTTCACAGGTGGATTCCAGGCAGCAGTAATCCATTATGCAGTGGCGAAAATCTTCGGTCCATTACTGTTTGGCCGTGGCTGGTGTGGCTATGCCTGCTGGACTGCCATGGTTTTAGATTTTCTTCCACATAAAACACCAGAATCAGAGCGAAAAAACATAGGATGGATCCGCTATGCTGTTTTTCTTGCATCCTTCGCCTTTGTTGTGGTCCTGCTTTATATTAATCCGGAAAAAATCGAGGATATTCTGTTCTGGGCTTTTGTAATCGGCAATGCGGTTTATTATATCCTGGGAACAATCCTTGCTTTTGTGTTTAAAGATAACCGTGCCTTCTGCAAATACATCTGTCCGATCACTGTGTTTTTAATATCGATGTCAACTTTCTCACTTTCCAGAATCCGCTGCAACAAAGAAAAATGTGTTTCCTGCGGTGCATGTAAAAAAGTCTGCCCTATGAATGTGGATATGACAGACAATTCCAGAAAACGTAAGAACGGAACAGAATGCATCTCCTGCATGGAATGTACAAAAGTGTGTCCGAAAGGGGCCTTAAAATAACATGCCGGCTTAAAACAAAATAAAACTCCGGCAGACGCAAAAATTCTTGCAGCCCTTACTGCAGTCTCAAATCATTCTGTTCTGGTTATTGATTGCGGCTCTGGTTGTAAAAGAGGAAAATAAAAACCTGATTGCCGGTCTGTTCAAAAAATACCAGCCTGACAGGTCTGCACTTTGGACATATTTTGATGGAACATTGCCGGGAAAAACCTTTGTTGACAATCCTGATGCGCCCAAAAAAGCAATCTGTGTTCTTGAGAGGAACCGAAAGGGCGGAAAGGCTATGCTTTTGCGGCCTGAGTGCGTACCCTGGAAGAAATTGCAAAGCGTGGACTAAAGCCAATCTGGGTCTGCGACAGGGAAAATGCGGCTTCCGTAAAGCTGGCTGAAAAACTGGGCTTTGTAAATCCTTTGGAATATGATTTTATTTTCTTTCCACAGGGATGAAGATAAAGTTAAATATAGCTATAAACTAAAGATTAACTGGAGGACAGGTTTTCATGGACAGACTGATGGAATGGCGCGAAAAAGCCAAAGATTGGCTGTCTGCAACAACTGATGAAGAAATCGATGAGATTTTTAATGTTCAAAGGTCAATAGAGCCGGACGTCCGCCATCCTGAGGATTTTGACTGGGGTGATGAATGAGGCAGCCGATCTATCTGCTCGACACAAATGTTCTTTCTGAGCTCACAAAGCCTCATCCAAATCCGGCTGTAATTAAAAGAATACAGGAAACCAAGAATATCTCAACGATTGCAGCAGTCAGTTTTGAAGAAATGCTTTACGGGGTAAAGAGATTGCCCTCCTCAAAAAAGCGGTCAGATCTTTTTTCTTTTCTTGCAGACATCATTCAGGCGGATTACGAGATCATTCCTTTTAATACTCACGCCAGCTGGATCCACTCGGATATCCGTGAACGGCTTGAGGAAAAAGGGAAAAGAGCACCCCTTGCGGATTCCATGATCGCGGCGACTGCGGTTGCGAACAATCTGGTGCTCGTTACCCGCAATGTCAAAGATTTTGCAGCTATTGCGGAGGTTTCTTCCCTGATGGTGGAAAACTGGTTCGAAGAATAGCAGTGGTTTAATTGACGAACCAGTTTTCAAGCATCAGATTGGACACTTCTCTGATAGGATGAAAATTCTGTTCTGTTGCAAACTGCCACAGTTCCTGAATCTTCATCAGACCACTCAGAAATGACATCATTTTTTGTTGTGAATATTTTTTATAAACCAAGCTGTTGATGACGTTCTTCAATTATTTTTTCTGTAATTGCATCAGTAATTGCACTGAGTTTTTTCAATTTTTCTTGAGTTATTCTCAAACATCATTATTCATGCTATAACCAGCCATCATGGGCGCAAAAATTTCAAAGGTCGTTATTTTCACAAACAATGAGATGGAAGGAGTGGGCATCAAGTTCATTCTGGAGAGCAGACTTAATGCGATGCAGATTTCCGTGCGGAAACCTGTTGTTCTCGGAGAAAACTTTGAGAATCTTCTTGGATGCAGAAACAGTTATCTTGCAAAAAAAACTTTATTGATTGTAGATATTGATACAGCAATAAACAGAGGGTTTCTTGATTTTCTGAATAATCTGCAGGAATTTTCCTGTAACTGCATGATCATTTCCCGGATGAAATCTCCCGGACTGTTCCTTAAGTCACAGGAACTGATGATCGGCGGTTATGTCTCCAAAAGTTCCCCGGCCCAGAACATTTCTGACTGCGTGGCGGCTATAGCAAACGGCGGATTGTATTACGACGCATGCTTCTGCGAACTGATCAGAAAAATCAATTCATTCAAAGAAAGCCTGTCAATGCAGGAACTGCGGATTTTCAGGACAGCTCTGATTTTTACAGATGCACCCCTCAGTGAACTTGCGGACATCACTGGCGTTCCCAAACATTCGGTTGAGGTACATCTGTCAAACATCTACAGAAAAGCAGAAGTAAAAAACTTCTCAGAGTTAATCCGGAAATTTTCGCTGGTATAGGTAGGCAATTCCGTAGGCGGCAAAGGCAGGAGCGAGGGGGAGACTTCCCCCTTGGAAAAAAGTGTCAGCCAGCGATCACAGTCTTGCGGACTGCTTCGTAGAGCTGGTCGTATTCAGTAAAGGCACCTACGTCAGGGTTGTCTTTGATGATGTGCTCAGGGGCGCGGAACAGGAAACCTGCCTCGGACTGTTTGATCATCGCAAGGTCGTTAAAGGAATCGCCTGAGGCAATTGTCTTGAAACCGATTGACTGAAGGGCTTTCACTGCGTGGAATTTTCCGTTGCTCTGACGGAGTCTGTAATCGGTGATCATTCCGTCCTCAGCTACGATCAGTTCGTTGCAGAAAATTGTGGGAAGACCCAGTTTTTCCATAAGCGGTGCGGCAAACTGAGTGAAGGTGTCTGAAAGAATGATCACCTGTGTAAGGCGGCGCAGTTTGTCCAGGAACTCTTTTGCACCGGGCAGCGGATCAACCTTTGCGATTGTGTTCTGAATGTCTGTCAGTGTAAGGCCGTGTTCCTTGAGAATGCCGATGCGTTTTTTCATGAGCACGTCATAATCGCTGATGTCACGTGTGGTAAGCCGCAGTTCGGGGATTCCGGTCTCTTCGGCAAATGCGATCCAAATTTCGGGGACGAGAACCCCTTCCAAATCAAGGCAAGTTACATACATAATGGTATGATTTTATCAAAAACGAACGGTATGGAGCAATGACTTTTTCTGATTATTTGAAGCTGACTTTCGGATCCAAGGTTTACAGGCTGGCACTTTCCACAGGATGCACCTGTCCAAACAGAGACGGGACCGCAGGTTTTGGCGGCTGCACTTTCTGTTCTGCAGGAGGAAGCGGTGATTTTGCTGAATCTGGGGACATTCAGGAACAGATTGCAAAAGCGAAACTGCGTGTTGAAGGAAAATTTCCCAAAACCCCGGGGACTGAGCGGAAGTACATTGCATATTTTCAGTCCTTTTCCAACACCTACGTCAATGATTTTTCGGACGCTGGTAACGGGGGAAACGGTGTGAGCGGCACGGGCGGCAGTTTTGCGGGGGCTGGTAGCGCGGTGGCGGGCGCGCCACACACTCCGGCAAATGTTGGTCACGCTGTGAACAGCGCGGGTAACAGTTTGGGCGCCGCGGGTCACACTTTGCCGGGCGCGGGCAGCAGTGTGGCGGGCGCGGGTCAAGCTTTGTCCGACACTGATTGCAGTGTGGCGGGCGCTGGTGAAACTTTGTCCGGCACTGGTTGCAGTTTGGCGGACACTGGTAAAGCTTTGGCCGGCACCCCACCCGCCCGCAATGGCATCAGTTTTTCCGCGCTGGAAGCAATGTTCCGCACCGCCATTGAACAGCCGGAAATCGTAGCCCTTTCAATAGGAACCCGCCCGGACTGTCTGGACGACCGGATGATACTGATGCTTGCCGAACTGAACCGGATAAAGCCTGTGTGGGTGGAACTGGGACTTCAGACAATTCATGAAAAAACTGCAGAACGCATAAACCGCGGTTACCGGCTGGAAGTTTTTCTTGACACATGGGAACGTCTCAAAGCCGCAGGACTAGCCGGTATTGTACATCTGATTTTCGGACTGCCTGGGGAAACAGAAGAAGACATGCTTGAAAGCGCCGCGTTTCTGGGAAAACTTCAGCCACCGCCGGACGGTGTGAAATTCGCGAACCTGCAGATTCTGCGTGGCACAAAAACAGCAGAAGAGTTTGCGGATCACCCCGAAGATTTTCTGTGCTTTACAATGGAAGAATATACATCTTTTCTGGAACAGGCAGTTTCTCTGCTGTCCCCGCAGACGGTGGTGCACAGACTTACAGGCGACGGTCCCAAAGCCCTGCTGATTGAACCGAAGTGGAGCGCAGACAAAAAGCGTGTGCTCAACTGCCTCAAAGCACACGGGCTGCTGTAAAATCACAGAAATTGGATACTCCATAAAAAAACATCCGGATAGTATGTACTTAGGGTAATGTTTAACTCCGGGCAAGTCTGACAATAACAGTCACAAATCTTTTTTCCAGAAATTTTTTCAATTTTTTTCATAAATTCGTAAACTGCAGCAATAACTATAATGGAAAGATTTTTAACTGCAGGAGACCGTAATGGCAGATTATTTTTCGGATTACAACAAGCTCACGCCTGAAGAACAGTGGGAAAAAGCTACTATCGCAAACAACTACATTTTTTATTATGTGATGCATGAAAATCCTGATATATGCAAGGAAGTAGTAGAACGACTTTTACAGATTGAGATTGACCATATCGAAATGGCACAGGAAGAAGTAATCAAAGTGGACATGAATGCCAAAAGCATAAGAATGGATGTGTATATAAAAAATGCAACGCAAGCCTTTGATTTGGAGATTCAGGCCTTGGACACTCATGAACTTCCCGAGCGTGCAAGATACTATCAGGGGATTATTGATGTGGATACATTAAAATCAGGGGAACTGTATTCCGAACTGAAGGACTCTTATATCATCTTCATCTGTATTACCGATATTTTTGGGAAAGGACTTCCGATTTACAGATTTGAAAACCTATGCACAGATGACTCAAGCATCAGCCTTAATGACCGGGCATATAAATACTTTTTCATTTCCAGCAAGTATGGTAAAATCCGGAACGAAAAACAGAGAAATTTTCTCCAGCTTGTAATGAACAATGAAAAAACTGATGAACTTTCATCCAAGATTCTGGAAAAAGTAAAATCAGCCAAACAGAACATTCTAGTAAGGAAAGGTTATATGGACTTAATCAGAGAAAAGGCATATGCGGCAAAAGCGGCAGAAAAACGAAAAGCCGATGAAGATGCCATTGCTTTTTTAAAAGAAGGTGACTCTGTTGAAAAAGTTGCAAGATGTATAAAGCTTCCACTGGAACATGTAAAGGAACTGGCTGAACAGTTGGAAAAATAGTTTTTTAAGACTGACCCAAGTAGTGCATCCAAGATTCTGGAAAAAGTGAAGTCAGCCAAACAGAACATTCTAGTAAGGAAAGGTTATATGGACTTAATCAGAGAAAAGGCATATGCGGCAAAAGCGGCAGAAAAACGGAAAGCCGATGAAATTGCCATTGCTTTTTTAAAAGAAGGTGACTCTGTTGAAAAAGTTGCAAGATGTATAAATCTCCCTCTGGAACATGTAAAGGAACTGGCTGAACAGCTCCGCTCCATGTGAGGGAGTCAGCTGCTGCATCGCCTGTCCGCTTTTCTTCCGGCATCTCACTTCTGCGCTTCAAGAAACTTCAATGCTCTTTCAGGCCAGCCTTCAACATCGGTACCGGTTCCGTCTCCAAAGCCGTGGGGCGCGTGCTCCGCTTCTTCAAGAACGTGAGGCACATTGAATCTGGTCAGCAGTTCGTCAAAAAGCTCGGAGTTTCTGCATGAAACTACAGAATCGTCTTTGCCGCATACCAGATAACAGGGCGGATAATCTGCATCAAGATGACGGAGCACATCATACTTGTGGAGCAGAGTCAGGGTATAATCCTTGCCCAGCATTTTCATCACGATAAAATCGTCCTGACAGTCCTGAGTGATGTAAGAAAAATCTACCAGCGTATAAATCGGGAACATTGCTTTAGGGCGGGGAAGACCGTAAGACTTATAGCCCACTGTTGAAAGCCCCCAGTTTGAAATCAGATTGGCACCGGCAGAATAACCGCCGATTGCGTAACTGTCTCCGTCCAGCTGGAATTCCTTCTCATGGGCCTTTGCGTAACGGACCACAGCAGCAATATCATCAAGAGCAAGAGGCAGAGTTCCGGACTCCGAAACCCGATAAGTCATTACAAAAACCTGATAGCCGGCTTCAACAAAATGCTTTGCCGTAGGAATCGATTCAATGTAGGTGCAGACACAAAAGTATGCCCCGCCTGAGCAAAGAATTATGTATGGCTTTTCCGGATCAATTTTTTCCGGTGTAATGCGGATAAAATTCGCGTCGCTTCCAGGGGCAACAAAGTGGATATCCGCCCTGCCCGCTTTTCTGCATTCCGAAAGAAAATTCAATCCTTCAACAATGGAATCCGCAGAATTGCCCAAAGAATCCTTGTAAGAAACAGGCTTATAGTATTCATGGTCCGGCGGCAGATTGTCATAATCCTGATTTTTTCCGTCATAAATCATGAACCTTCTGAGTTCCCTGAACTCAGGCAGCGCAAAAGCGTCTTTTGTAATCGTATCCCGTGTAATCATAATTCCTCACTTTATCAGGCCTCAGAAACCGCCCTGAATTCTGATTATAACCCGGAATCAGGAATTCGGCAGCCACAACTTTCCTATAAATTCTCTGCAATTTTCCTGCAATTTCTCTGCTTTTCCGCAAAATCCGCTGTACAAAAAATCCTGAGTGAAATAATCACACTTTCTTTCACCCGAAAATCTGATTATATTTTTGTTTCCAATCAAGCATTGCACGGTCACAACTGCTTCTTGTCCTGCCCAGCGTGCAAATCTGCAAATTCGGTGTTTTTATATAGGAGGCGTGGAAAAAATTACTTCCGTGTATTTTTTTTCACATGGCTCGCCGCTAACGCGGTGTTTCTAAAGGAGTGATTATGAAAATCAGTCTTAAGAAAATTTTTGCAGTTGCTGTTTTGGCAGGGGCTGCAATGTGTGTTTTTGCTTCAGGTCGTTTTGAGAGCAAAAAATCAATTTCAGTTTTGAGCCGGGAAGACGGTTCCGGAACACGTGGCGCATTTATCGAACTGTTCGGCATTGAAAAAAAGATGCCAATGGTAAAAAAGTTGACTACACAACTGATGAAGCAGCTATCACAAACTCTACAGCACTAATGCTCACGAGTGTTGCCGGTGACAATTACGCAATCGGTTATGTTTCTTTGGGTTCTTTGAACGATTCTGTAAAGGCTGTAAAAATTGATGGTGCAGAAGCTACAGTTGCCAACATAAACAACGGAACTTGTGATATCGGAATGGCAAGCCGTGCCCTTAAAGACAGTGAAAAAGCAAAAGGTGTTCAGGAAATCACTATCGCCATCGACGGAATTGCGGTAATCGTGAACAAGGCGAATCCCATTGCAGACATGACAAAAGCTCAGGTCGAACAGATTTTCACAGGCAATACAACCAAGTGGAATGATTTGAAATAAAATCATAGAAAAGGGAATGACCGTTTGGGTTACGGTTGTTCTCCTTCCATTCCAGCAGGTCTCAATTGGCGCCCGCCACACCCTGCTTTTTTAGTTTGAACTTAAAAGCAGGGAAAATGAAAATAATAAATGTGAGAAAAGGATTGTATTATCCTAAAGCCACATCCAGAACCATCATTAATGAAAAACCAATCATAAACATTATTGTACCTAAATTGGAATGGCGGTTATCTTCTTCTGCAGCCATTTCAGGTACAAGTTCTTCAACTACAACGTAAATCATTGCACCTGCCGCAAAACTTAAGAGGTATGGCAAAACTGGAACTATAAATCTGGAAAGAAGAATTGTAACCAAACCAGCAACTGGCTCAACTATTCCTGTAAGAACGCCGTACCAGCAGGCTTTTCCTTTTGAAAGCCCTTTACCGTGAAGAGGCATTGAAATAATTGCTCCTTCAGGGAAATTTTGAATTGCAATACCAATTGCCAGTGCCAAAGCTGCGGAAGAGGAAACCTGAACGGCGCCTGTATACCAGCCTGCGTATAAAAAACCGACGGCCATTCCTTCCGGAATATTGTGAAGTGTAACTGCCAGCACCATCATTGTGGTTTTCTTCAGTTTGCTTTTTGGGCCTTCTACAGTTTCGTTTATGTGCATGTGAGGTGTAACAACATCAAGTAAAAGAAGGAAAAGCATACCTAGACAGAATCCGACTACAGCAGGAATGGATCCAAGTTTGCCCAATCCTTGTTCTGCTGCCTGTTCCATTGACGGAATCAACAAACTCCAGACGCCAGCTGCAATCATAACTCCCGCGGCAAATCCGGAAAGCGCTTTCTGCAGTTTTGGGCTCATCTCTTTTTTCATGAAGAAAACACAGGCAGAACCTAAGGCTGTTCCTAAAAATGGAATTAATAATCCTTTTGCAATAACGCTGATCATAAAACCTCCGGTAAAATGCAACAGAAAACTTGTCGAAATAGAGATTATGAGATATATTAAGGGCAGATAGGTCCTATTAAGATGAAAGTGGGCGTCGTGCCATGCGTTACGAAAGTAACCTAGTCTTATACAGGGTCTATTTTTTTGCCTCCAGCGGATTTTCTGGTGTATAGTAGTTCTTAGGATACTTTGAGAAGTCAAAGATATCATGGACTAAACAAATCTTATCCTTCATATAGTTATAATATCTGTAATCTCCTCTTTCATAAGCTCTTTGAATTGTCCATAAAACATAATCTGCCGCTTGTAAAAGTGGAATTTCCGAATTCTGCTGTATAAAAATACGAATCTGATTTGTATTTTCTGTTTTCCACTTTTCATTGAATGTTGAAATTGCATTATTTACAGCTTCTTGCATTGATGATTGGTGAACGGTACTTCCCATAGCACTAAAATACAAGTCGATTTTCTTGTATAGATGCAGTCTGTTTTCAAGCAGTTTTGAAACTAGATATTTATAAAGCTGCTTCTGGCTGTGGCTGAATTTTTTACGCCATATATCTTCTTTCTTTCTTGCTACTACACAATAAAAAGTAAAATCCTGTTGTTTTAGAAGCTTATATACCTTTTCACGAACTTCGGCACAGTCTTTGTTTGCATGAAACATTTCCAAACTATGGTGAAAAGATGGTATTGCTGCCAGATAATCATCACTTGCTAGCTCTGCTCTTAGATTATTTAAAGCTTTTGTGAATTCCTTAGGATTCTTACATTCGAGATAACCTACCATAAAAGTCTTGCTGGCCGTTCCTTTTTCAAGAAGGTTTACGCCTCTATGTCCTAAAATTTGAGTATCGCCAGCCTCATCAAAATAATAATTTACTTTTATGTCTTGTGTTTTCCGCATAGTTACATAATATCAATTTCATCTCCAGTTAAGTTCTCGCTATACTAAATTGATTTCCTATTACAATATCGAAACCGTTATTAGTGTTTTTCTCCCTCCGATTTATTCCATCGTTTTAAAAATCTATAAAGAATAGTTCTATTAACGTTGAATTCTTTCGCTAATTGAGTTTTTGAATATCCATTTGATAATTGTAGAAGAATATAGTCTTCTTTACCTGTTAATTTTGTATATGAATTATGAGAGCCTTTGATTCTGCCAATTTGAACACCCTCAGTTTTTTTTCTGGTCAAGGCCTCTTTTGTTCTTTGACTGATTAAATTTCTTTCGATTTCAGCACTTAATCCAAAGGCGAAAGCAAGGACTTTACTTTGAATATTGTCTCCAAGTTCGTAATTATCTTTCACTGTGTAAAGTTTTACTCCAATATTCATACAGTGCTCTAGAATTCTCATAATCATAAAGAGACTTCTTCCCAAACGGCTAAGTTCACCTGCAAAAAGAACATCTTCTTTTTGCAGGTTATTAAGGAGTTTTCCAAGTTGTCTTTTATCAGGTTCGCTTGTTCCGCTTACACCTTCGTCGTGAATATATTCATCTATGCAAAGACCTTTTCGTTTGCATAAATCCTCAATCCCAAGTTTCTGATTTGCTCCGTCTTGTTTATCAGTGGAGACTCTAATATATGCGTATGTCATAAAGAAAATTTTACAGAAAAACTTATGAATAAATTTTCACTTTTTCGGTCATTTTGTCTGGAACAGTCTTTCAGGACTGTGGAAGACTGACCGACTGTTTTGAAGCCAGATTCAAAATTATGGCATGCCCGCTGTAATTCTGGGTCTGGCTTTTCTGTATCTTTCACTTTTTATTGTATCCTTTCATTCCTAGGTTTCCAAAGGACTAGGCCTTTGGTGAGTAGGACATGGAAAAAAAAGCGGTGAAAACTTCCTTTTGGGGAAGTTTTCATAAGACCTGAGCTTTTGGAATGTCAATTGGAATGATTTTGCTCATAATCCGTTCTTGTCTCTAAGATTTCTTCCGCACTTCATTTAGAGACTAACACATATATCAAAAATATTCGCCACAGTCTTTGCAATTAGCCGCTGCTACTGGATTTTAACAATTTATATTAAAGTGTTAAGTTCCTCCTTCATTATTCTTCAAACCAGTTTTCCACCATTAAAGAGGAAAACTCTTTAATGTCTTCAAAATCTTTTACATTGCGGGTAACAAGCACCAGATTATTTGCAATTGCTGTTGCCGCAATCATGGAGTCTGCCAAAGGAACCTTTTTCCCTTTTTGCTCAAGTCGTTCACGAATATCTGAATGAATCCAGCTGGCGTGAATATCAAAAGGAATGATTTCGTAATTTGCCTGAATAAAGTCCACATAAAATGAAAAAAGATCCGACCGCTTTTTTGAAGCCGGTAATCTTTTTACTCCATAAAGCATTTCTTCAAAGGCGACAGTTGCAATTGTAGAAATATTTTTAGTTTCCTGAATTCTTTTTACTACGTTCTGATTTGGTTGAGGCTTGGTTATTTCTGAAACAATATTCGTATCGAGTAAATATATCGGCTTCATTATTCATCTCAAAAGTCAAAATCTTCAGGATGACGAATTGAAGGCTCCACCGTCCTCTTGACATTGAAAATTTCATCAATTTCTTCATTAGTTGCAGTGCCTAACCAGTCGCTGGCATTTTTCCGCCAATCCATCAGCTTTTCCATAAAAATCAGCCCATCTGTCTTCTGTTTCTGAACAACTTCATCTTCCGAAACAAGACGGACAACCGGTTTTCCGTGACGGGTAATCTGAACTGTTTCTCCGCTTTCCACAAGATGAATAAAATACGGAAGCCTGTTTTTTACATCGAAAATAGGAACTGACGTCATCTGCAACCTCTTGTTAATGATGATAGCATATAGAATCAGCAATGTCAAATTTATTCCTATATTTTATAAATTATAGCCATTTTTTTTACGGTAAGCCCAAAAATACCTTACATAGTCTGACTGTCAAGTTTTTGAGTAAAATGGACTGCTTTGAATGTATTTCCAAAACTGTGCTCTGCCTTGTCCGCAATTTCAGGCTTCTGTTCACAGTCTGCAGCGTGCCTGTCATGTTGAGCGGAACGAACACAGTGTGTGTACCGCTTTGTCATGCTGAACAAGTACACCTGTCATGTTGAGCGGAGGCGCAGCCGGAGTCGAAACATCCCTCAAAGCGTATAATGTATTGTGGAGATCCTTCGACAAAAAACTTTGTTTTTATCGCTCCGGATGACATTGCAATGTGGTGCTCAGGATGACACACTTGTTGTCTCACGATGACACTATTGCGGCAATGTCCCTTCGATGCCTCGCTTTGTCAAAAAAAAACGCCAGCACCAGTTGGACGATGTCCATAAAAGACCGGGTACTGGCGGTTAACCAATTTAATTTATGACAGGGACACTTACTGTTTTTGGAAAGTTTCAACTTCCCCAGAAAGCGAAAGTGTATATTCCTCACCTCCAATTGTAACCTTTAATTCCGGAGAAACGCCCGGTGTCATTGTATAAGAAATTTCCACCTCATTAGTCTTTATAACAGTATCAGTAACATCTGTAATTCGAACATCCCATGCTCCTGAAGATGTCGGAAGAGGAAGAGTTATCAATCCTTTACTAACATGGACTACGGTATGTGATTCCTCGTCATTGTAGCTGAAACTAGGAATTGAATAATCTTTATAATACTGCTTCAATGTCAATTCCGGATTAACATAGTCTTTCAATGTTAATGTCGAACCGGAAATATCATATGAGTAAGGTTGTATAAGCCATGGTTCCATCATGGCTTTCGCATAATTATACGCAGCATCATAAACTTCTGTCCATGTTGCTGTTGCTGGAAAATCCCATTTACTTTTTAATCCAGTTAACTTGTAGTTCCTCCATTCTTCATCGGTCATTGATCCCTTAGCCTGTTCCGCAGCAGTCCGGCTTTCCTGTTCAGTAGGATAAATACCCAAACCTTTCAAGACTTCTCCGAAGTACTGTTCAACCGTCATCCAGTCATATCCCGGATATTGAATTTTTGAAACTATTAAAGCAAGCAGCTTTGTTTCTGTGTTATAATGGTATTTATAAAGCCCATTAACTACACTTTCTGCCTCTGCCTTAATCTTATAATTCACCTCTTTTTCCGTGAACACATATTCTGCCTCGTCGTTTTTGTAGGTGTTTCCCTTAAACGGGTTTTCACCCACATTTTCCGGTAATCCATTTGAAGGACTGCCAGAGTCACCATTTGAAGGACTGCCAGAGTCACCATTCGAAGGACTGCCAGAATCACCATTTGAGGGACTGCCAGAATCATCAAGCCTTTTTAAAACCTCAACACTTGGAATCAAAGAAAGTGTATATTCCTCACCTTCAATTGTAACCTTTAATTCCGGAGAAACGCCCGGTGTCATTGTGTAAGGAATTTCCCGTTTTTTAGTCTTTATAACAGTATCAGTAACATCAACAATTTCATCATCCCAGTAATCAGAATTTGTCGAAAGAGTTATCCATCCTTTACCAACATAGACTTCGGTACGGGATTCCTCGTCAGAGCAGCTGAAACTAGGAATTAAATAATCTTTATAATACTGCTTCAATGTCAATCCAGGATTAACATAGTCTTTCAATGTTAATGTCGAACCGGAAATATCATATGAGTAATATATAGACCCTGGTCCCATCATGGCTTTCATATAATTATACGCAACATCATAAACTTCCGTCCATGTTGCTGTTGCTAGTAAACCCAAGTCACTTTTTAATCCAGTTAAGTAGTAGTTCCATTGATCATCGGTCATTGATCCCTTAGCCTGTTCCATAGCAGTCCGGGTTTCCTGTTCAGTAGGATAAATACCCTCTTCTTTCAAGAGTTCTCCGAAGTACTGTTCAAGCGTCATCCAGTCTTCAGATCCCGGAATTTGCATTTTTGAAGCTTTTAAAGCAAGCAGCTTTGTTTCTGTGTTATAATGGTATTCACAAAGATACGCAAATCCATAATTTGTCTTATAAGTCACCTCTTTTTCCGTGAACACATATTCTGTCTCGTCGTTTTTGTAGGTATTTCCCTTAAACGGGTTTTCACCCACATTTTCCGGTAATCCATTCGTAGGATTGCCAGGACCATTCACCTGAGGACAACCGACGAGAACCATTCCAATGGCAAGCAAAATTGCCATTACCCAAAGACTCTTTTTCATTTATTACGTCTCCTTTTTTAAAAAAAAGTGCACGAATGCACTTTTACTCATCATCCTTAAATCGCACATGAGTGAATGTGTTTACACATGAACGAAATGTGCGATTTAAACAATTTGACAGAATTGTTTAAAGGGTATACCCTTTAAACGCCCCGAAGGGGCCCCGCTTTTTTCACGCCCGCCATTAACTGCGCCTGTCATATTGAGCGGAGGCGCAGCCGGAGTCGAAACATCCCTCAAAACGTATAATACTTTATGGAGATCCTTCGACAAAAAACTTTGTTTTTATCGCTCAGGATGACACTATTGCGGCAATGTCCCTTCGATGCCCCGCTTTGTCAAAAAAAAACACGTCTGAAAATAACACACTTTCTTTATCCTCAGAATCTGATTATATTTTCTGTGATCAATCAGAACTTGCACAATTCTTCCCCTGCTTTTTCAATCATACCCAATGTGCAGACAGAATCTCACCGACCGGAGAATACTATGGATATCATGACATTGATGGAGAGCCGTCACAGCGTGCGCCAGTACCTGGACAGGCCCATTGAGGCGGAGAAACGTGCCGTACTTGACCAGATGGCACAGGAATTCAACAGGGAAGCAGACCTTCACATCCAGATCATTTATGACGAACCGAAATGCTTCAACAGTCTGCTTGCCCACTACGGAAGTTTTTCAGGAGTCACCAGCTACATCTGCATGGTTGGCCCAAAAGGTGATGACCTTGATGAGAAAACCGGATACTACGGAGAAAAGATTGTTCTCAAGGCACAGGAACTGGGACTGAACACCTGCTGGGTTGCGTCGACCCACGGAAAATCAGCGGCAGTGATCAAAGACGGAGAGAAACAGGCAATAATCATTTCGCTGGGATACGGAGCCAACCAGGGAAAAGCCCACAGAAACAAGGAGAACCTTGCGCAGCTTTCAGAAAGCGATCCTGACTGGTACAAAGCCGGCGTAAAAGCGGCCCTCCTTGCACCGACTGCGATCAATCAGCAGAAATTCTTCATAAGCAGAAATGGGGATGATGTGACAATCACCGCAAAACGCGGCCCCTGTTACATGATCGATCTTGGAATTGTAAAATGCCACTTCGAGATGGCAAGCGGGCACAGAGTAAAATGAACACTTCATCAGTATCACAGTTATCATCCACAAGAAAAATCCTTTCCCTTGTCCTGAAATTTACTGCCGCTCTCTCAGCGGTCCTGGGAACTTTTTTAAGTGCCTATGCAGGACGCAATTCTTTTATGGGCGGAAGAACAGTCTTCATGTTTTTTACGATCCAGTCCAACATTGCGCTTGCAATAATCTGCGGAATCGGAATCGCCTTCATCCTGAAAAACAGGTCTTTTTCGGACCTCTGGTACCTGGTCAAATTCGTGGGCACAGTCTCCATCACCCTTACCGGAATGGTTTTCTGCTTTGTCCTTGCACCCACAATGGGAAGCGCCGCCTGGAATTTCCAGAACATTCTGACTCACGTGGTCGTTCCTCTTGCCTGCGTAATTGATTTTTTTGTGACAGGTCTTGAAAGCAGACTAAAAAAACGTGACATATTCTTTGTCATCATTCCGCCCGTCATCTACGCGGTTTATGCGGGAATCGGCTACGTCTGCAACTGGCAGTTTGCGGAAGGCATCAATTATCCCTATTTCTTCCTGAACTGGGGAAGTCCTGCAGGCGCATTCAGATTCACTGCGGAATTCCCTTTCATGGGCTGTGCCTGGTGGATTCTTGCCCTGCTGATCTTCCTGATTGCCGTGGGACTGCTTTATCTTGGGATTCTTAATCTTCTGCGCCGTTTTTCTGCTTTAAAAACTTCATGAATAAAAAGCATAGTGTTTCTGTGAAAAAGAAAAACAGCCCTTCCTTAAGAAAACGGAATTTTAAGTCACAGTTCAGGGATTTTTTTGAAAATCCTTCCACCTATATCGGAGTTTTTTCTGCGCTTCTGCCAATAATTCTGATGCTTGTTTTCTTCAAGGTGGAACAGAATTCCAATGAAGGGCTGAATTCCTTATTTGATGCGGTCTGGTACACGCTGGTAACACTCACTACCGTCGGTTACGGTGATATTTATCCATCCACTGTTCCAGGCCGGATCACAGCCATCATCCTTCTGCTCGCCGGTGTTGCGATAACCGGTGCTTTCTCAGGTAAATTCGCTTCATTTCTCTTTGACAGACAACAGAAAAGAGACAGGGGACTTCTAAAAATGACAAAACTGAAAAACCACTTCATTATCTGCGGCTACAAAAACAATTTTGAAAAGATTCTTGAAGGCATTCTTCTTGCAAATCCGGAAATACCTACAGACAGGATTCTTCTGCTGAACACGGCTCCCCAGATGAGCATTGATAAAATCAAATCCGACGACCGTTTCAGAACCATCAACTTTCTTCACGGTGATTTCACAGACGAAGACACTCTGCTGAAAGCTCAGATAAAAACTGCAGAGCGGGCCCTGATTCTTGCGGACACTTCCGAAGAATACTCAATTCTTGAGACTGATTCCAGAACCGTTCTTGCAGCAATCACCATAAAAAACCTGAATCCAAAGATTTATTGTGTTGCAGAGATAATGGATTCCAAGTTTGAGAAGCATCTTTCACTTGCACACTGTGACGAAATCATTCTTTCCTCTGATTATGAGCAGAATCTTCTTGTGCAGGCTTCAAGCGGAAAAGGGATGAGTCACATTCTCAGGGCCCTTATTTCCGAAGATGCGGAGGCAGGCATAAAACTCCAGTCCATTCCCGAAAAATTCATAGGGCGGCCTTATGCGGAATTCAGGGAATCTTTGAGGACCACAAACATTCTTATCGGACTGCTTGAGAACACTGGCAATTTTTACCAGCGCAGGCGGGAAGCTCTTGCCGAAGCCCAGAAAAATCCCAATGTGGAAAAAATCGTCGCCAATCTTAAAAAGGTTAAAACTTTAAAGAGCAATCTTCCCAATTTTGCACCGGCAGACAGTTACGTGATTCCTGACAATGCTAAGGCGATCTTTATCCAGCGCAGTACTGATGACGAAGCTGATGAAGGAGAAATCTGATGGAATGTACATCTGAACTGATTGAAAAAATCGCAAAACTGGAAATTTTCTCTGATTTTGATACGGCTGATGAGATTCATCGGAAAATTCTTGAAAAGGTTTGCGTGATTCTTGAACCACAGACTTTTCCTAAGGGAGAATTCATCATAAAAGAGGGAGATCTTGGAAACTCACTCTTCATTCTTTATGAGGGAACCGTACAGGTAAAACGAAACACACCAAGCAACGAACAGTTTGCAGTTGTAAACCTTGCTTCAGAGCAGAATGTGTTTTTCGGAGAGGTGGCCCTTGTGGACAAAGATACCCGCTCGGCATCGGTGTTGGCACTGACTGACTGCAGGACGCTGCGTCTTGACGGAACCAGTTTCAAAAACTTGTGTGATGAAGAACCGATTCTCGGCTATCGGGTAATGTACCAGATTTCAAGAAGGCTTGCCGGTTCTCTCCGCCGTTCAAACCGTGACATGATGACTCTGTACGCAGCCCTCCTTGACGAAGTTGAAGGCGGCAGCGGCATCCAGTAATTCCGTCACTGAAACCTGTTGGTATTACTGCTTCTTGCTTTGAAGTTCCGCCAGCAGAGCACGTAACCGCTCAACCTCGGCTTCTTTCTCTGCCAGTGCAGTCTCTGATTCCGCAAGCGCGGCATGGGCTTCCTCCAGGCTGACCACCAGATCCATGTGGTCCCGCTCGGCCACATCACGGGCAAACTCAGCAAGCCAGGCTGCCTCGTCCATACTGATCTCTGATAATACTGTCGATGCTGCCATAATCCCTGCCTCCTCACTGCATAATGCCCTGATAACCTCGGCCTTCTCCGGATTA
>JAZRVF010000018.1:0-118577 GCA_045599005.1 Treponemataceae bacterium | reverse complement strand
TTTTCTTGCAGTTTGATAATCTTTACTGTCTGCTAAAACTGATACTATATCCACAACAGAAAAATACCAATCTTCTTCCTCTTCATCCCATACAGTGCGAACTTGTTTATCATTAAAAATCTTTATTTCATTTTTCATATTACATCCTCATTATCGGTCATTTTTGCTTTTTTACTCTACGCAAACAGCCTATTTACCGCACCTGCAGCAGGCTGTACAGCTTCAACCAAATCTGAAATATCAGGAATTGTGTAGTAATCTGTCATATTCAATGAAGTATGTCCTGCAATTTTCTGAACGGTTTCTCCTGCAACATCCTGGCGAAGTCTTGTAATATAAGTGAATCGCAAAGAATGAGGTGTAAGTATTCGTTTTCCAACGTTAATATCAGTCATCCTGATGATTTTTCTAAACCATTCTTCTGCAAGCCATGCTCTGATTGGTTTTCCATAACGCTGGAACACATAATCTTCAGGCCCTAAATTATGCTTTTTGATGTAAGCCTGAATTATCCTTAAGATCTCATCAGGAAGTGGAGCAACTCGGATTTTCTGATTATCTTCAGAACCACACTTATTGTAATTAGTCCTCTTCAAAGTATTACGTCGCATAAATCCATCTACAACAAGAACCTTTTCATCAAAGTGAATCCATAATGATTCATTGAACAACATTTTAAGTTCTTCCTTTGTGAACAAGCTTTTCTTTTTGCTGTTTCGAATAAAGTTTGGGAATGCTGGACAAGGAATGTAAGGAATCCCATGGAACGGAGCTTCTGCATAGATTTCCCGGACTACAGTAAGGAAATTGTTCTTCCATCCGCCAGAACGGTTTATATCTGCCAGAAATTCTGTAATCATTGGAATTGTAATATCCTTTAATTCCAATTCTCCAAAGTTTTCCAGGAACAATTCCAGCAAACGATGCTTGTCTCTTATTGTGTCTATGCTCCACACTTTTCCAAGCTTCGCCATACGTTCAAGATGTGGCCCTCCAGGAAAATACATCCATTCACAAATATCATTGAGAGTTATTTTTTTCTCAACGAAAAGTGGTGGAAGAGTCGAAATAAATGCGTTTGCTTGTGTTTGGGTTTTACTGGCTTTTTAAAGATGTGGTAATATGAGTCCATTTAATCCTCCAAAGATTGATTTAATCAACTGGTTGATATTCAGTTGACATTTAATCATCTCTGAAAGATCAAAGATTATGTAAATGCTTGTAATATAGGGACTTAGTGTCTATCCCAAACACTACGCCAAATATGGTCTAATGATTTGAACTTTGGA
Source organism: Treponemataceae bacterium (assembly GCA_045599005.1). Classification (GTDB taxonomy): domain Bacteria; phylum Spirochaetota; class Spirochaetia; order Treponematales; family Treponemataceae; genus Treponema_I. Next base: position 117,288 of record JAZRVF010000018.1, on the reverse strand, counting down.
CCAAGGGATTATGATTTCTACAGTTGCACGCACCTGCTACAACTGTATCTAACCGCTGAGCTAATGGCCCGGAACACACCAAAAAGGTATACAATTAACCATAATATTTTAGGGGTTTTGGTCAATGGGATGGAAAACCGCTTAATACCGCCAGCGCTTCATAAGACAAGGTCTTTACAACTCTCCGGAAGCGTCCTTTTCTCCTGCCCGATTCCTCATACTGCCTGTTCCCATCAGGAACGGACAGTGATCCCACAGCCGAAACCTGTGGGAATGATTTGGTAGTTCTGCAGAAAATGTGTTACAATCAGCCGGACCTTACCGGTCTGCATGGCACTTAAAAAATGGAGTTTTCATGAAAATAGAAATCAGAAAAGAAACAGAAAAAGATTATTTTGAGACTGAGAAGATGGTGAGGGAATCTTTCTGGAATAAATATCAGCCGGGCTGCAACGAACATTATATGGTTCACCTCATGAGGAAGCACCCCGTGTGGCTGCCGGAACTCAGTCGAATTGCAGTTGTTGACGGAGAAATTGCCGGTGTCATCATGTACTTTAAGGCGAAGATCATTCAGGCGGATGCAGCCATCCATGACAGCACAGACGGCGCGGAGAACAAAAAAGAAGTGGAAATTGCAGCCTTCGGGCCTCTGTGTGTGAGCCATAAATACAGAAATCTTGGAATCGGGAAAAAACTGATGAAAGAAACTCTTGCTCTTGTAAAAGACGCAGGTTTCCCCGGCGTTCTGATTGTGGGCGAGCCGGATTATTACCCGAAAGTCGGATTCATCCGCTGTAAAGACCGCGGAATTACTGATGCAGAAGGAAACTCCTGGGATGCTTACATGGTGTACGAATCAGAAAAAGGCAGCATGAATATTCCCGGAGTCTTCGATGAGCCTTATGACATTACTGAAGGCATTCCGCCTGTCCCGCCTGCAGAATATGAAAATCAGTTTGAGGACTGGACCCGGGCCGCACTTCCCTGCCAGTTTGAATATCCAAGTCCCTGTGATGAGAACAACGACTACCATCTGCGCCGGGAAGAAGAAAGCCCGGCTGCATTCAGCCAGTTTTTCGCAAAAGCTGGAGATGCCGGTACCACTGCTCAAAAAATCCTTGCCAATCCTTTGATGGCAGAATTTGTGATTGAAAAGGGCAATCAGCAGATTGGTATGTGCGTCATCAGTTCCACAGGCGCAAAACCAGAGATCAGCCACATTTATCTGGAAGAAGAATTCCGCGCCAAAGGAATTGAGGAAGATATCCAAAAGACTTTGGAAAAAACGAATAAGAATTAACAATTAAGTATAACGAATTGACTGCGGAACAGTTTATAGAATTGAGGGAAACGGTTTGGGGAGCTGGACCTTTTTTAGAGCAGACAAAACTTGCAATGGAACATACTTTGTTGCAATGTCCGGAATATCAAGGAAAAGAAAATGGACAAAGCATCCACCGATTTCTTCAGATAAAATAGGGTTTAAAGATGACTAACAAAGAAATTTTACAAATTGCCATGAGGCAGTCAGCTTTGGATACAAATGCGTCGGCGGAGGATTTTACAAAGGCGGAAAATGTGTTTGTAAAATCCGGGCTTGGACCATCTGCGCGGAAATATTACAGTGAGCCAATTACCTGCAATTTGGTTTCTTATGGAAACAATATTGTTGCTTCGGTTGTGGACGAATACCGGGACTTGATGAAGGAATATCTTGAAAAGTTCACCTGGTACCATTGTTTTGAAACTCCAAACATGAACTGGCTTAATGAAAGACTGATCTCCCGTGGACAAAAAGTCTGCTTTATGGCGGAATATTTTCTGCCCGATGTGGAACTGCTTAAGCGTCTTCCATGCGGATATGAGCTGAAGGTGCTGAAGCAAAAGGATTTTGAAAATCTGTATCTGCCTGAGTGGAGCAATGCCCTTTGCGATAAACGGCGGGAACTGGATGTTCTTGGAGTTGGTGCTTATCACGAAGGAAAACTTGTCGGTTTTGCGGCCTGTTCCGCAGACTGCGATTCCATGTGGCAGATTGGAGTGGATGTGCTTCCCGAATACCGCCGCCAGGGAATTGCCAGTGCAGTAACCAGTAATCTGGCGGTTGAGGTTCTTGAAAAAGGCAAAGTGCCTTTTTATTGCTGTGCCTGGTCAAACTTGCGGTCGGTAAGAAATGCTCTGAAAAGCGGATTCCTGCCGGCCTGGGTTGAAATGACTGTAAAACCTAGCGGCATTGTTGACGAAATGAATAAATAAGGTGAATTGTTATGACAGAAATGACAAAAAAAGAAAAAGCAGTTGATTTATATTCACAGGGATTTTTGTGTTCTCAGTCGGTGCTGGCGGCTTACGCTGAGGAATGCGGAATCAGCGAGGTGCAGGCCTTGAAACTGGGTTCCTGTTTTGGAAGCGGCATGCGTCAGGGTGAAGTCTGCGGAGCTGTGAGCGGTGCTCTTATGGTGCTGGGTCTTCTGTATTCAAAATACGAGAAAGTGGAAGCAATAAGCCGCGAAAGTACAAATGTAGTGAGCGATCTTTTCCTGAAGCGGTTCAAAGAGGAATGCGGTTCCTACATCTGCAATGATCTGCTTGGCGCTGATCTGCGCACTCCAGAAGGCATGGCTTACATTAAAGAGCATCATCTTTTTGGGGAGTTCTGTCCTAAGATGGTAGCCAAAGCCGTGGATATTCTGGGAGAGATTATTTCATCAGTAAGCAATCGGGAGGCATGATAAAAATTATGTGCAAAGTTTTAGTGGTGATGGATATTCTGGAAGAGCATAAGGCTGTTTTTGAAAGCCTTGGCCCTGATGCTGAGGTTGAATACGTACACGCCAGCAAAGTAACGCCTGCAGATTTAGCGGATGTTGATGTGATTGTCGGGAACCTGAATCCGGCTCTTTTATCAAATTGTAAGAAACTGAAACTTCTTCAGCTTAACAGTGCCGGGACTGACGGATACACTGCAGAGGGCGTTCTTCCACAGGGAGCCATGCTTGCAAACGCAACAGGTGCTTACGGTCTTGCCATCTCTGAGCACATGATCGCATCCCTTCTCTGCCTTATGAAAAAAATCGATTTATACAGACTGAATCAGATTGAAAACAGATGGAAAGATGAAGGTCCTGTTCCTGCAGTTTACGGCTCAAAAACTCTGATTGTCGGTTTTGGCGACATCGGAAGTGAGTTCGGAGTGCGAATGCATGCCCTGGGCAGTAAGATCACCGCCATCCGTAAGAACATAAAGACCAGACCTGATTACGTCGATTCCCTTCACACAATGGATGATTTCTACCAGTGTCTTGGTGATGCCGACATTGTTGCGGCCTGTCTTCCAGGATACGCCGAAACCCTTAATGTGTTTGATGAAAAGGCATTTTCCGCAATGAAAAAAGGCGCTTATTTTTTGAATGTTGGCCGTGGAACTGCTGTAGATACAGAAGCTTTGTGCAATGCCCTGGAAAACGGAACACTTGCAGGAGCCGCTATTGATGTGACCAATCCTGAACCCTTGCCGGCTGACCACAGACTCTGGGACCTGCCCAATGTGCTTATCACTCCTCATGTTTCAGGCGGTTATCACTTAAAGGCAACCCATGACAAAATCGTGCAGATTGCGGTCACCAATATTTCCCATCTGATAAAGGGCGAACCTTTTGAGAATATGGTGAACATGAGCACAGGGTACAGAATCAACAGTTAACCGGAAGCATGCTCATGTGGCTTCTTTCAACCTGTCCAGTTCATACACGTGCTCAACCGCTACTTCCCCGGTTTTAGGATAGGTTCTGGTTCCCTTATCCATGACGCACCGCATCCCGATTTTTCTCATGACATTTGCAGAGGCGGTATTCCGGGCATCGCAATCTGCAATGAGTTTCGTAACACCGCATTCTGCAAAAGCATAATCCCGGACTGCGACTGCCGCCTCAGTCGCAAAACCAAAGCCCCGGCAGTCCTTCTTCAATACCCAGCCCATGTAGGCAACAGTTTTATCATCCTCAAAATGCAGGTCAATGCTGCCAATGATTCTGTCCTGATGAATGATCACAAAATCCAGATTGTCTGTAAGACCTTTCTCCCGCTTTTCAATAACGCTTTTAAAGTAATCCGCGGTTTCCTCAAAGGTTCTGTTCGGCAGCCAGTACATCATCGTTATCGAAGTGTCGCCAGCGTATTCGTGAGCCTGAATCTCATCTCCGGGAAGATAGGTTCTGATTGTCAGGCGTTTTGTTTTCAGTTCCACAGTTTTCATAATCTGATTCTAACATATAATCTGCCGGACATCAGGAAAAACCGACCTGTTCGCCCTTGGCAGCCACGAACTTCACAAAACCCCTGTGCTGCTGACTGTGGCCGAAAGAACCCAGGAACTCCGCATCGTAAAAAACTTTTTTACAGGCAAAGGACGAACTTATTTCTTGAAGTAGCGGTCCAGGAAACCTTTGAGGGCTTTTCCGTGACGTGCCTCATCCCTTGCCATTTCGTGGACTGTGTCATGAATTGCATCAAGGCCGTTTTTCTTTGCACAGAGGGCAAGATCAAATTTTCCCTGAGTGGCACCGAATTCGCAGTCAACACGCCAGGCAAGATTGTCTTTTGTTGTGGCCTTCATGTGAGGTTCCAGATCCTCGCCAAGAAGTTCCGCAAATTTTGCCGCATGCTCTGCTTCTTCGTAAGCGGCCTTCTCCCAGTAAAGCCCGATTTCCGGATAACCTTCGCGGTGAGCAATACGAGCCATGCAAAGGTACATTCCAACTTCTGAGCATTCGCCCTGGAAGTTTGCCATCAGCTGCTCAAAAATGTATTTCTTGTCTTCAGCAGAAATGTCAGGATTATTCTTCACTGTCTTTGCATAGACACCATATTCGTGTTCAGCGGCAAGTTTCATCTCACCCTGCATTTTTGTGAATTTCTCACCTTTTACATGACATACAGGACATTCTTCCGGTGCTTCCGGACCTTCATGCACATAACCACATACTGGACATACCCATTTATCCATTTTCTTTTCCTCCATAGAATTGTTTGAATTATTCACTGCGTTCTCCTTCAGAACGCTCTGTCTGCCAGCTGAAACTTTCTCAAAATCAGCGGCAGTGTGTTTACAGGTTGGGCAGATAAAATCCTCCGGCAGTTCCTCTCCCACATATTCATAACCGCAGATTGTACAGCGCCAGACAGTCTTACCATCTTCAGTCTTGCCCACTTCCTGTGGTTTTGGCTTGATGCTGTTCATATAGTATTCATAAGTGGCAGAAGGAGTTTCAGACAGGACTTCCATATCTGTGACCTCCCCGACAAACATAGTGTGGGAACCCAGGTCCTCAGTCTTGCTGACCTTCACAGAAATGAAAGCATTTGTTCCCTCTGTCACGTAATAAATCCCGTTTCCGCCACGTTTGCATGACGTGAAATTCTCGAACTTATTCACATCACGGCCGCTCTGGAATCCAAAATGTCTGAACAGATCAAATTTCGCACTCTGACTGATCACGGAAACAGTAAATTCACCGGTCCGCATAATCATGTCATGGGTATAATTGGCCTTGTTCACACAGATACTGATCTGATTAGGGGTAGAAGCAGCTTGAATGGCAGTATTGATGATACAACCGTTGTCTTTTTCACCTTCTCTGGCAGTAAGCACAAATAAACCGTAACTCAGTTTATACATTGCTTTTTTATCCATCTAAGCATCCTCCGCTTAAAAAAATAAGAAGGATAATTCAAATTTTCAAGCATAAAGTCTCCGCCCTTATGCTGAGTGAGAAGCCCCGCAGCCAGAAAAAAGTGCCCGTGCAGCCAGCCGGGAAGATCCAGGAGTAATCAGATATTCAGGCGGATGCAGTTTCTTCCGGATGCCTTTGCTTTATACAGGGCATCATCCAGACGGATGAAAGCATCCTTAACGGTATCTTTCTTATTAATGGAAGTTAATCCCACACTGCAGGTCATGGAACCTATTTTCTCAAAGATTTTTGCAGAAATATATTCCCGGATTTCCTCCGCAATCTTCTGCACTTCATCTACCCCGATATCATAACAGACACAGACAAATTCCTCGCCGCCCCATCTTCCTATCTTAATATCACGGCCACTGAGTCTTTCCCTGATTGTTCCCACAAATTCCTTCAGAATATCATCTCCCACCGCATGACCGTAGGTGTCGTTTATTCTTTTAAAGAAATCAATGTCAAACATCATGAGGGAAACAGGTCTGTCATTTCTGGTTATCTCTTCGATGGCGTTGCTCAACTCTGTCTCAATACGTCCGTGGTTATAAACCCCGGTCAGCGAATCATGGGAAGCCAGAGTCTCAAACTTCTTAAGTTCGCTGAACAGTTTGATCGAATCGTCGTGAATGTCCTGGACCATAAAGACAAAGCGGAAATCCTGCTCACTGGTTGTGTCACTCCGTCCAAAAATCAGCTTTACCCAGATGTACTTTCCTTCAAGATTCTTCATCTGGCAGTCAAAGGAAAGAGACTTTGAGGGCTTAAGATTCTCCTTAAGATACTCCGGATTTGTCTTCCTGAGGAACAGCTCCTGGTCTTCAGGCCAGATCATGTTGACAATCATCATGCGCCACTCAGAATACTTCACTGTGTACTGCATGTTCTCCTCTGAGATCTCAGAGACATTGATGCTGTTCACATTATCATTGTTCAGGTCAACATACATGGAGAACAGATAAGTATCCTGAATTGTCTTTACTTTGTTCTCAAGCTTCTCGCTGCGCTCGGACTCATCATCATCCAGCTCAAACAGAAGGATGATATAATTTCCTTCGTCCTGCTCAATCGGATATACAAGCATCTGGATATTATGTTTCTGGCCATTGATCTCGAAATTGACTTTTCTGGAATACCTGCCTTTGAACTCACCCATTTTCGGAAGGAAAACCTGATACTCATCGGTAATCTCGGTTTTTTTCTCATTCATATGGAACATAAGCATTTTAATCAGCGCTTTATAAGAACCTTCCTCGTCAATGTATTCAGCAAAACTGTCAGACCGTTTCAATGCTCGGTAGGTATCATCCTTTGAGCAGACTATCAGAAGCGCATCAATATTTTCCACTAAAACTCTGTTGATCATATCGTCTGAATAATTCTTCATATTAAATGTTCCCCTGTTCATAATTGTCCTTTATCCTGATTGTCTCCAGAATGACCTGGTCCCCTGAAAGCGCCGCATACAGATTCCTGAATCCATTTGAGACAGCTGTGACATTATCCAGTATCAGACCGCCACACTCTGTATGCAGGAATATTTTATCCGCCTCACGCCTTATTGAAATATCAATGTCACGGCCTTCCTTATTCTCCATTTTCCACTGGAACCAGTCATTAAAATCCTCAGTTCTTTCAATGGAAAGCGTATTTGTGGAACAAGGATCTTCCTGCCCGCTCTCACCATCCAGACGGATAAAGGCCAATTCCCGGTAATTGTTTCCGTAGACTTTTCCGTCATCAGATTCAAACAGGATTATGAAGGGACAGTGCCAGATGAGACGGGAAAAGGGCAGGGACCGCATGTGGAATGACAGGTCAAGGTTCTTATCCACAGGAATCCCCACAGTTGATGAAGTTCGCCAGCTTTCAACCTGGATGTTAGGTATATCTCCATCCGGTTCCTTAAAATAGGTGATCTCATCCGCAATTCTGGTAACCGACTCCATGGGAAACAGTTCGGCGCTTCTTTCATCAGCAATACCGCTTATATAACACTTCTGGCCGGTGATCCCGAGGAAAGCAAACCGGGATCCATCACTTACAACTATAGTGGCCCTGATCTCGGTATAGCCATCATTTATCTGGAGAAGGATATGGTCTTTCCTCTTAACGGCAGTCAAAGTCACATAAAGCACTTCATCCGTGTCATCAATTCTTTCTTTAAACTGCTTTACATCTACCGCAACTTTCCGGGCGCCATCAGCCCTGTACTCTCCGTTTACACAGATTGAAAAGTATTCTGTGTAGTCGTAGAAACTTTTTTCCAGTTTCTCAATATGGATACGGCTGTCCACCGAATCAAACAGAATGAAGACAGGAAGATTCTCAGGCCCTTTCTCAAGTTTCTCTGACTTCAGCCTGATTGTAAGCTCAAAGGGATTGAGCATGAATCCGGAATAATTGTTGTTGTATGAACCCACACAATAAAGCTCGTTTGAACTCTCATTCTGCTTTTTCTTGTAGAATTTATCCTGATCAATCATCTGTATCATCACTGATACAAACTCAGGGTCAAACTGGCGGCCGGAACCTTTCAGTATTTCCTCGCGGACTACACTCTGCGGAAGCGGATTTCGGTAGCTCCTCGCGGAAGTCATCGCATCGTATGCATCGGCAACCGTGATGATACGGGCATAAACCGGAATATCAGTCCTTCAGGGTATCCCTGACCGTCATATCTTTCGTGATGGTACTTGGCGCCCATGGTAAGGTACGGAAGCTTTCTGATATGGGCAAGAATTTCTCTTCCCAGAACCGGATGCTGTTTGATGATACTGAATTCTTCCTCAGTAAGTTTTCCCTGCTTGTTAAGAATCCAGTCCGGCACCCCGATTTTTCCCACATCATGTAAAAGGGCAGAAAAATATATTTTCTCGCATTCTTCCTTCGGAAAGCCCGCCCGCTCTGCAATCTCCAGGGAATACTGGGCCACCCTGATGGAATGACCGTGGGTATATTCATCCTTGGCATCTATCGCACTTGCAAGAGTCTCTGTGATCTGGACAAACATCTCCTTCATCTCAACAACTTCGGAAGTCTTCTGCTTATCAAGACAGATATCAATGTACATGATGGCTGCACAGATTGTTATTCCTGCCAGTAAGAAGGACCCACCGTACAGAATCTGCAGGATGATACAGACAATTCCAGGAAGCATTGAAAAAAGACCGAATTTTGCAATATGTCTTTTCTTTCTGTCAAAGCAGGCTATGATCAGCAGCACTATGTTCAGAAACAGATAAAGGTATGCAATAAATCCCTGTAAGAAAAACAGATTACCGCGGAAATAACTGTCTGATTCTATCCGGTACATCCATCCTGTGAAAATGTTCACGATACACAGAGGAACTGACAGAAAGGCCGGAATTGAAAGAAGGAAAATCCTGAGCCGGTTCTTTACAAGACTGCTGTCCATCTCCTTCAGAAGAAACAGAAGCCACAGGAACATGCCCAGAGTCATCAGAATGATTGAGACAGAATAGAAAAAATGGATTATCCCGGGTTTAAAGATGTGGATTTTTAATTCGTACAGACGGATTGGAATATTGACAATCAGCAGAAGATTCAGGGCAGTGATGAACTGAAAGAAATAGTTCATTCCCTTCTTTATCAATGAGAAACATTTTCTGCCTAAAAGCAAACCGATGGCTAAAAGAAAATACTCCAGAGCCATTGATTGAATTGAGCTGAGTTCCACAATCATAATCAAAAAAATCAAATATCTCCAAAATTTCTAATTTATTATACCATAGTTTTTATTTTTTCACATAAAAAAGTAAACTTTATTTATTATTTTCAACAGAATGCCTGCTGACTGAACACAGAACGCCCGCTGGTTGAGGCCATCAAAACCTCCACACCTCGACTTCTGTCATGTTGAGCGCAATGAGCTCAGCGAATGCAGTCGAAACATCCGCACTTGCTGAACCTGTTTTACATGTTACCAAAAGTATCACAACTGCAAACAGCAGTTTATGGATTTTACCTCCCCGCAATGGAACAATTTGCCCATCCCAAGGAGGAATCAATGCGACGATACAGATCAATTTCCGCAAAAAAAACCGCTGCCACAATCCTGTTTTTTTCTCTGGCAGCATGTGCTTTTTCCCAGACAGAACTTTCTCCCGCAGAAGTAAACCCTTTTGACCGGCTGATAATGAATCCCTATTCAGAAACTCTGGATCATCTTGGAACATGCTTTGAGGCGGCGGCACTTCTTACTCCCGCGGCACTGCTTTCCGCACCATCCCAGGATTATTGGAAAATCGGTATTGAATATGCCGAAACCCTTGCCTTTACCTATGGCGCAAAAGAACTTGCAAAACTGTGTGTAAGCCGTCCCCGCCCGTACATGTATTATGACAATGCCCCGCAGAACAGAATTGATGAAGGAGACTGGGACGATTCCTTTTTCTCCGGACACACAACCTTAAGTTTTGCCGCCGCCGGTTTTACCACTTATATGCTCTGCCAATACTTCCCGGATTCACCCTGGAAAATCCCTGTGATCTCCGCATCTTATCTACTGGCCGCCACAACAGCCGGTCTGCGCCTCGCAAGCGGAAACCATTTTATGACAGATGTTCTGTGTGGCGCGGCGGCCGGAACAGCAATCGGATTTCTGGTGCCCTATGTCAATTCCCTCTGGTGGAAGTCCAGTCAAACATTTCCACAAACAGATAAAGTCAAATTATCAGTTTCGCCACTGGGATTTTCCGTTTCCTGCAGATTTTAAGAAGATTTCCAGCCCATTGGCCCCGAGTCGACAGAAGTCGGCTTTGCGGTTCTCTTCAAGCCACACCATTATTGTAATCTGTAACCGCAGTAACCGTTTTGGAAGACTGATCAGCGGAATGCATTGGATTACAGACATTACAGGCGGAATCCTTCTATCCTGCGCGTTGATCGAATTTTACAGAACGTTCTGTGGTATAATATGACTGATATGGATTTTAACCAGAAACTTCAGCAGTTAAGAAATCAGAAAGGCCTCACCCAGGAACAGCTGGCAGAGAAAGTTTGCGTTTCCAGAGTGGCAGTCTCAAAGTGGGAATCGGGACGGGGCTATCCAAACCTTGATTCCCTGAAAAAACTTTCCGAAATCTTTGCCATTTCCATTGATGAACTTCTGTCATCCAATGAGCTTATAGATCTTGCAGATACTCAGACCAGAAACAGTTCCAGAATTCTGCGCTCCCTGATTTTTGGAATCACTGATTTTCTTGCGGTCCTGCTGTTCATAATCCCGCTTTTTGCAGACCGTTCTGAAAGCCGTATTGAAATTGTAAGTCTTCTTAACCTTTCCCACGTGCCTGGGTTTATCAGAATCATTTTTGCGGTGCTTGCCGGCTGCAGTGTTTTATTCGGTACTCTGGAACTGGCGCTGCAGAATATCCAGACAAAAGGCAAGCAGAAAGCGGAACTGATTCTCTCCGGAATGTTCAGTTCTCTTGTGATAGTTTTTTCCGCCATGACAAACCAGCCCGACCCATGCATTCTGTTTTTTGCACTGTTCATAATAAAAGTCCTGGCCGCATTAAAGACACAGAAATAATGGAACCTGGAATTATCCGGAAAAATCCGCATTCCAGAACCCTCCTGTTCCAGAGACCCTTTTCAACCACTTTTTTATTTTTGCATTTCCCCCTGTCCCCCAAAGACTTGAAATTCCAAACCGGAAAAAATAAAATCTCTCCAACTGGTCTGAATGCCAGATTCAATTAAAAATGTCCAGATAAAAATCAGCGTAATGATGATTTATCCCAACCAGTGAGGAGTACTTTATGCATCGGATCCCCAAAAAAATTCTCGTTTTCTCAATTCTGGCATACACATTGCCCTTTTTCCTGTATGTTCCTGTCGTAGTGCTGATGGGTGGAATGACAATGGAAGAGAGTATTTACTTCGGAGGCACTCCCTCATCAGGAATTCTGCTGCTTCTTTCCATTATCATACCCGTTGTTTCCTTTATCTTTCTGGACAGAAATGTCCGGGCATACGACGGAAGCGAAGACAGTATCAAAAAAGTGAACAGACTGATCAAAGTTTATAATATGATTTCTTTTGCCCTTCCTATCGCAATCATTATTCTGCATTCCCTTTTATCAACTTCTGTAAATGTCCAGCGGGGATTTTCTCCCGTTGCTTTCCAGGGCGCCTCTTACATGTACTTCAATTTTTCCGTTCTGTTCGGACTGCTCAGCTCTTTTTCAGTCCTGGCTTATATCCTATTGGTCTCGTCACTTGAAAAAGCCGTGGGATGGCTTCCTTACAGAAAAGAATTCCAGACTTTCTCTTTCCTTCAAAGATGCATTCTGATCCTCATCTTTATTCTGGTCGGAATGGTTCTTTTTATTGAATCGGTTGTTGATATTCCGGCAAACCGTGATCTGAGCATTGCCGCATTGCTCGTAAAACTTACTCCCTTTGCGCTGCTTATTGCTGCGGTGGGTGTAATTGACATGTTCATCCAGCTGGTTGACATCAACCGATGCATCAAGAAAGTCAATAAATTCTCATATGATCTGACCAAAAAGAATTATCAGACTGACAGCATTCCCGTTTTTATCCGCTGTGAATTAGGAGAACTTGCAAATTCACTCAACAACCTTAAGGATTCAACAAAGGCGCTTCTTCTTGATTTCAGGAATTCGATTCAAAATACAACAGAAACAGCCCTTCATCTTGAAAATGAGATGTCAATGGTTACCAGGGAATCTTCCACAATCTCCTCCGGTATCGGTTCCGTTCAGAATGCAATCCAGATGCAGACAAAGGGTGTTGCCGACACAAACGGTTCTGTAAATGAAATCATCAGAAATACAAATAAACTGAACAACGACATTTCTTCACAGGTTTCTGCCATAAATCAGTCTTCCGCCGCAGTTGAGGAAATGGTTGCAAACGTAAACTCAGTAAATCAGATTCTGGAAAAAAACACAGAGGCGGTCGCTTCTTTGAGTCAGGCTTCAGAAGACGGAAGAAATTCCGTTGAACTTGCAGTCTCTATTTCTCAGACAATCATTGAACAGTCTGCCATTCTGCTGGAAGCAACTTCCATTATTGAGAACATTGCGGAACAGACAAATCTTCTTGCCATGAATGCTGCAATTGAATCAGCCCATGCCGGAGAAGCAGGAAAAGGATTTGCCGTTGTTGCCGCTGAAATCCGGAAACTTGCTGAGCAGACAACAAAGCAAAGCAAGACCATAAATGAAAATCTTCAGACACTTTCTTCTTCCATTGAACAGGTTTCTGACAATACAAAAGAAGTGCAGAAAAAGTTTGACGCTATTTATGAACTGTCCCAGACTGTCAGAAACCAGGAACAGGTTGTTATGCATGCAATGGCAGAGCAGGCTGAAGGCAACAATCAGGTTCTGGGAGCGATCCGTGATATTACCGAAACCACATCTACCGTAACCGCTGATTCTTCCGAAATGCTTACCGGCAGTCAGATTGTAGTGGGCGAAATGAAGAATCTTACTGAAGTCTCTGATAACATTTCCGCAAAAATGACTGAAATGACAGAAAGTATTCAGGGAATCACTAACGCAATTCAGAATGTCTCAGCCGTATCAGAAAAAAATCAGATGGCTGTAAACGAAATTGCAGACAAAATCAACAGCTTCAATCTGTAGCCATCCGGAAGGCGATTCCCCTGCAGGACAATGCAGTGGGAACCGCCAGACTTTACCGGAGCCGTTCCATCATCTCATGCAGTGAGAACAGCAGCTGGGGCGCTTTTTCTGCGTCCACCAGGTTCAGACAGAACATCTGGGCAGGAATCTCAAGGCATTCCTGTTTCAGATCCCGGCCCTGCTGTGTCAGAGTGATGAACACTGTCCTTTCGTCTTCTTTACTGCGCTGTCTCAGAATCAGTCCCTGGGCTTCCATTTTCTTCAGGAGCGGTGTCAAAGTCCCCGAGTCAAGGAACAGCTGCTCACCCAGCTGTTTCACCGTCACCTGGTCCTTTTCCCACAGTGACATCAGCGTGATGTAAGATGTGTAGGTAAGATTATGTTTTTCCAAAAATGGTCCGTATTTCTTTATGATTTCTTTTGAGCAGACATAAAGTGCAAAACAGAGCTGATTTTTCAGCTGCAGCGGATCAAATGACTGTATCTGGTTCTCTTCAGTTTCTAGTTTTTTTTCTTCCATAAATAAATTGTACACAATTATATTGACAAAATCAATCCTTTGGTTTATAAAAAGATTGTACACAATTAAATGTCGTACAACCACAAACCAAGCCGCTAACGCGGTTTTTTATAAGAAGGCATGAAAAAAAATACCTCCATGTAATTTTTTTCATGACAGTTTGCGAATGCGTTGCATCCTCAAGCTGTTTATTCTCGCCTTCCATGGCTCGCCGCTAACGCGGTGTTTTATAAGGAGTTTTTTATGAAGATTTATGATTTTGACGTAAAGACACAGGATGGAAACGCACTTTCACTCAAAGAATATGAAGGAAAAGTCCTTCTGATTGTAAACACTGCAACTGGCTGCGGATTCACTCCCCAGTACGACGGCCTTCAGGATCTCTACGAGAAATACAATAAACAGGGATTTGAAATTCTTGACTTCCCCTGCAATCAGTTTCTGTCACAGGCTCCCGGGTCTGACGACGAAATCCATTCCTTCTGCACAGGCAGATATGGTATCACTTTCCCCCAGTTCTCAAAAATCGATGTGAACGGAGACAATGCCGATCCTCTGTACAAGTTCCTCAAAAGTCAGAAAAGAGGAATCTGCGGAACACAGAAAATCAAATGGAATTTCACAAAGTTCCTTGTGAACAAAGACGGAAAAGTCATCGCACGTTTTGCACCCACTGTAAAACCGGAAAAAATTGATGCTTTCGTTGAAAAAGCCCTCAGAGGATAATCAAAGGATTAAAAGGAGACACAGACTATGACACACAAATTCAAGACAACAGATACATGCGCAACACTCATCACATTTGACAAAGACAAAGACGGAGTTGTAACCAACATCGAATTCACCGGTGGCTGCAACGGAAACCTGAAAATTCTTGCAAAACTTCTGGACGGAATGAAAGCCGAAGAAATCCACGAGAAACTCAAGGGAAACCTCTGCGGAAGAAGACCCACATCCTGCGCAGATCAGCTTGCAATTGCCGTGATGAAATAAACTGACTTCAGAACATCCGGTTCTGAAAAAAAAAGCGCAGCTGTGAAGTACCAAAGTGCACTTCCAGACTGCGCTTTCTTTTTGCCTGCCCGACAGATGCCGGACAGTGTCTCTTACAGCAGGACTTCCAGATCCATTTCACCGGCAACACAGGGAACAGTGATTGCCCAGTTCTCCAGAACCTGAGGATGAACTTCGCCGAAAATACCGATTGCCTTTCCGTCTTTCAGGATAGAGGCCTGACGTCCGGGAATAAAGCGGGGATCATTTGCTTCTGCGACCACATACTCATGACCCAGGAAATGCAGCAATGTAGCAACTTCACTTGCGGCAGTATTGAAGTTTGCATCTCCGCTGGCAGTCACAAAACCAAGATTCTGGCGTGTGCGTGTTCCTGTGTTCTCTTCCTCACAGAGGAAAGCAACTTTTCCTGTCTCAAAGATCTTGTGGGGATAGACCGCATTTCCTGAACCTGCCTCAGCTGAAAGCAGAGAAGGAATGATTGAGGGCCGCACAAACTGATAGTTCTCGCTCATGGGGTTTGCAATCTCAATTACTCCGTCAGCAGTAATATTCATTCTGTCAATGTAATCTTTCTTTGAACCGAGATAGTTGAAGATCATCTCCTGATATCCCATACCAACCATCAGTTCCTTTGTCTTGCGGCTCAGAAGAGTGATCGGCAGAAGGCGTCCGATCGTGAAATCTCTCGGGCGTTCAGGTGCAAAGTTTGTAAGATCAATGCCCATCATCACATCTTCAATGACGTCAACCTCATGCAGGAAGTCATTGCGGTAGGGTGGGGGAGTCAGTGTGATTGTCTCGTTTCCGGCCTCACCTTTCACTGCGGCACTGCAGCCCATGTGTGCAAGAGCATCCACAGCTTCGGCAGCAGTCATGTCAGTGCCCAGACGTTTGTTTACAGCCTTAATATTTGCATCAGTTGTTGTCTGGAAATAGAAAGGTGTCACAACATCTTTTCCAAAACCTGTCTCATAGGGATGTTTTACCAGAACCGGCAGAATTGTGTATCCGGCATCAACAAAGTCACAGGCGACAATGTTTGTGGCAAGCATCAGGTTGGCCATGTCATCACCGGTCATCTCAACCATCAGGTCACTGTCACCCACTTTTACGGCACCCAATGTCGCACTGTTGATGATAGGAGCCATGGACATTACTTCGCCTGTTGAATCCCGGAGCAAGGGGAATTTTTTTGCATCTTTAAGAATCCAGCCGTATTCCTTTCCTTTTGGATGTTCAGAAAGAATCTGGCGGCATGTCATGGGTTCAGTGCACTGAAGCGGCACAAAGCTTGTTGTGTCAGGATCAACACCGCCGTAAGTAACAGGCCATGAAAGCTGTGCTGAGCGGTAGACACCCATGGAAATTGACTTGCGTTTGTGACCGAAGTTCCAGCAGAGTTTCTCCTGTGTCTGGATGATGTCCAGAAGCATGGGCTCATCAATGGGTTTTCCGGAGATAACAAAAGCTGTCATAAAAGGACGGACTTCTTTTACAGATTCCTCAACATTTACAACACGGCTTCCATAATCCTGAGTTTTTTCCGCTGTGGAAAGAAAAGAAGTGTAATCAGCAGAAACACCGGTTTTGTGAACACGCAGAGCACGTGAGACACCGGCAGTTGACCACAGGTCAGGACGGTTTGTGTCATTCAACTCAATCTTGATTACACGCTCGTCCTCGCTCTGAGTCATATCAGGTTTCTCGTCAAGTTCGGCCTTGGCGCAGGTCAGTTTTTGTTCAAGAGTATCGTAATCGTATTTTGTTCCCAACAGGTTAAAAAAAAGTTTTTCATTAACTTCAATTTTAGGCATAAAATCCCCTCTGAATGATGCAAGATTTTTTCATTATATCAAACACTCAAATCCCGTTCAATAAGCGATCTGCTCAGAGCGTTTCTGCCCCAAAAATCTCTGACCTATGCTTCGCTCCCAGTTCCCGGATGTTCTGTTCCAGTGAGTTTTCCCTGTGTTTCTCTGCGTATTCCGCAAGATCAATTGAAAAACGGTTCATCGAAAAATGCTGGAACACAGACACCAGCCCGAAAGCCTCCGATTCTCCATAAGCCCCGCAGAGAGTTTTCTTATAGTCCAGGAAGAGACCTTTCCCTTTCAGCTCAGAATATCCGACAAGCCAGAGCCCGCATTCCTCTTCCTCATTCAGGGCCATGTGAAGCTCCGCAGTCTTTTCCGCCATCCATTTCTGACTTGAGTAAACCAGTTCCTTCACCGCAGCACTTCCATTCTTTATCAGATAATCCAGCTCCTTGGTTTTTGCGGTGTGAAGGGGAGTCTTGTTCAGTATCACTGCATTTTTTCTGAAA
Source organism: Treponemataceae bacterium (assembly GCA_045599005.1). Taxonomy (GTDB): domain Bacteria; phylum Spirochaetota; class Spirochaetia; order Treponematales; family Treponemataceae; genus Treponema_I. The sequence continues at coordinate 100,047 of JAZRVF010000018.1, read as the reverse complement.
TCTATTCCAAGTTCCGCATTACGGCGGAAAAAACCTTCCGCAATCTTGCCCGCCTGTCCCACAAGATAACGCTGGTTTCTGTCACGCTGCTCGTCTTTTCCAGGATTATCCCCGATCACAATGAGCTTTATCTCATCCTCCGGCCCAATCTCGTCCAAGGCACGGTTGTACACAAGGGGATGCTCCAGTTCATAAGCGGGTACTCCGTCTTTCTCCGCAGCCTCTTTCTGCAGGCAGACCAGTTCCTGCATCAGTCCTGAATCACTCTGCCAGTTTTCAATCTGATTCTTTAAATCTTCACGGAACCTGCAGAAAGCTCCGTAAGTCTTTTCTTTCATCTGATTTTTTCCTTTGCTGCGGTCATGATTATTCCGCTCTGTCCTGAGGGCTCAAAAAAAGCCTGCAGAAGTCCTGCCTCTTCAAAACCGGCTCTGCTGTAAATCCGGCGGGCAGCGGTCCATTCTTCATTCACAAGAAGAACACATTGTTCAATCCCAGGGTTTTCCATAAGGATTCTGTTCAGTGCGTCCATAAAAAAACTGCTTCCGTTGCCTTTGCCGCAATATTCCGGAAGCAGTGCAAATGATGAGATGTAAAGAGTGTTGCCCGTTCTGCAGTGTCTGTCCCTGATTGAGTGCCCAAGTTCAAAGAAACCGGCATCAAATTTTTTTCCGGAAGAGCATCCACAGAAAGGTTCCATGCTCCATATTTCTGCACAGAAATAACCTGCTATTCTATCGGTTCCAGGCCCGTTCCAGTCCCCCGGCTCTGTCAGAACAAAAAACCCTTCTGAAAAAACTCCGGCTCTTTCCGCAAATACTTCCGCGCTCTCTCTGATTCCGGGTAAAAAAGCCGCGTTTTCCACAGCCATTATACCCGGAAGATCAGCCTGTTCTGCTTTTCTCAGAATCAGCCTTTCATACATCAGCAGATTATTCCCTTTGTGGAGGGAATCGCTCCGCCGCGACGGGCATCAACTTCAACAGCCTCTCTGATTGCACGCGCAGCTGCCTTGAAAAGACCTTCCATCTTGTGGTGGTCACTGCGGCCACGGAGTGTGTCCAGATGCAGATTACAGCGTGCAGTGCTTACAAAACCCTGCCAGAAGTCCACAAAGCAGTCTGTCTGAAAACTGGAAGACACACCGTTCTGTCCCACTGAAACCAGCGGAATCCCGGAAAGATCAGCCTCACAGACCAGATAGGGACGGCCGCCGAAATCTACAGCGGCACGGCACAGAGCCTCATCCATTGGATAAATACAGCTTCCGCTTCTGTAAATGCCGGCGCAGTTTCCCAGAGCCTGTGCAAAAGCGGAACCCAAAGCAATGCCTGTATCTTCAATAAGATGGTGCTGGTCCACTTCCAGATCGCCTGCAAGACTTCCGGAAAGATCAAAAAGTCCGTGCTTGCACAATGCGCTGAGCATGTGGTTCAGAAAGCCGATGGGACAGTCCACTCTGTATTCACCGGTACCGTCAAGATTCAGCGTCAGACTGATCTGTGTTTCTTTTGTATTGCGCTCAATAGTGGCAGTTCTGGACATAGAATCCTCCGGTTCAGGCCATTACCTTGCGAAGATCGTATTCCAGGATGTCTGTTGCACCCAGCGCCTTGAGTTTGGGAAGCAGAACCGGAACCTCGCTTTTTTTGACTGCAATCTTGATTGCATAACCGTCATCCCCGTAAAGAGGAGAAATTGTGGGGCTTTTCATTGAAGGCAGACCTTTCACCAGATCCTCAAAACGGGCGCGGCTTACATTCATCTCAAGCATTACACGGTCCCGCGCATCAAGCACTGCCTCAAAGAGCATCTTCAGTTCCATGATCTTCTTTTTCTTCTCAGGATCTGCCAGAGCTTTTTTAGAAGCAAACATACATGTGGAACTTGTAATGATTGTGTCCACAATGCGGAGCCCGTTCTCTACCAGAGTACGGCCTGTTGCAGTATTGTCCACGATCATGTCCGCATCATCCGGCGGGAAAACTTCAGTTGCTCCGTAAGTGCGGATTACCTGAGAGTCAATGTTTTTGGATGCGAGCCATGATTTTGCGATGTTCTCGTACTCTGTAGCAACAATAATGTGCTGTCTTGTAAGCACTTCATCACTGATATTGTTGGGAACTGCGGCAACAATGCGGACCTGATCAAAACCTGTATCCATGATCTCCTCAACATCAGCGCCAGTTTCCTTGATCCAGTCACGGCCGGTAAAACCTACATCATGGCTTCCAAGCTCAAGAAGCTTTCCGATGTTCTGCGGCTTCATAACCTTTGCTTCCAGATCATCCTGGTTAACTGTGGGGCGGTATGCGCGCTCCGGCAGTTTCACAGAGATTCCTGCACCTGTGAACAGGCTCACTACATTTTCATAAATGCGGCCTTTCGGCAGCAAAATCTTGAGTTTTTCCATAACATTTCTCCTATTTCCTATTGCAAGCAGACCGCAGAAGCAAAAAAAAACCGCCTTCCCAACGTGAATCCGTCAGGAACGCGGCTTGTTCTATTGCAAATGCAGCAACAAACGCACAACTCCTTACCGGATTGCCTCATGATGAGAATGATGGTGATGTGCGTGCAAATTACTGAAATTCATGGTTTTATTAAACAGCAATTCTTTTCACTGGTCAAGTGCCTGTTCTGTCCAGGGCTTAGATAGCCCGTTTTTTAACTTGAATTCAATTCTGGTGTGTCAAATTGACTCTTTTGCATGTGGTTTTTTGACACACTCTGTCATTTTTTCCCCCAGCTTCAATCGAATCATCCCGCCCGGGCAATTTTTATCCTTTTTCTCCGGCTTTTTTCCGGGATTTTTCTCTGATTTTGCCCAAAATCAAGCCAATTCATCAGTTTTTAATGTTTTTTTCCTCTCAAAAAAAGTTGGCACAGTCTTTGCATTAATAAAAGTGTCAGGTTGAAAGACCTGAACATAAACAACAGATAAAAGCTATAGGAGGCTTTCATATGAACACATTATCATTCTTCAATCCCCGGTTTACATCTGATCTTTTTGATGTAATTGACAGAAACTTTTCAGACATTGCCTCTGCCGGCGAAACTCATCTTGCTTCACCGCGGGTAGATGTTTCCGAAACAAAAGAGAACTACACTCTTGAGATGGAACTGCCCGGTTACACAGAAAACGATGTTGAGATCAATCTCAAAGACCGCGTCCTTTCAATCGCAAGCATCCAGCTTAAGGATGCAAAAGAGAAAAAGGCTGAAAAAAATGACCAGGACAGAACCTACCTGATCAAGGAACGCCGCAACTGTCAGTTCAACCGCAGTTTTACACTGCCAGAGGACATTGATTCTGAAGGTGTTGCCGCGACTTTCAAAAACGGACTCCTGACTGTCTCAATTCCACGCCGTGCCGAGACAAAGGCCATGAGAATCGCAATAAGCGCATGACAGAAGATTGTCTGCGTAATAAACAGACGCGGGTTTGAATCACAGACTGCCGCTTTTTTTCCGGCAGTCCGTCTTTCAACTCGCTTTTTTTTTGCCCTTCTGCTAAACTGATTTCATGAAAACGCTTTCATTGATTATTAAAGATTCTGACGGAAAAATCCTCGCTTCAGAATCTGCAGAAAATTCAGTAAATATGGTTTTTTCAGGAGAATATCAGCCTGGAACTACAATCACTTTCTGTGCACCCGCCGGAACTTTTGCCTTCATCAAGCTTGATGACGTTCTTGATGAATCCCTTGTCTTCATGAAAGGTGATGAATACACCATGGCTATTCCCTTCGGCGAAAAAAAGTTTTCCTACAATCCCAAGACATTCGAAGGATCACTGCATCTGCTTTCTGCCCGTGTTGCAGAAGACCCGGCTGTAAAAGTCTACAGGAACCTGGCTCTCAATGCCCACGACACGGCCGCAAACACCACATGCTTTCCTCATGCATCGGCAAACATTGAGACTCGCGGTGAATCTGTCTTTGCCGCACGCAATGCCATCAACGGCAATACGGAAAACCGCTCCCACGGAAACTGGCCCTATGAATCCTGGGGAATCAACCGGGATCCCACTGCGGCACTCACACTGGATTTCGGGCGGCCTGTAACAGTTGACCGGCTTGTCCTTGTGACCCGCGCCGATTTCCCTCACGACAATTACTGGACAAATGCAGACATCATCTTCTCTGACGGAAGCGTAATGCCTTTGACAATGCAGAAAAGTGTGGCCCCGCATCAATGGACTTTCGAAGCGAGAACCATCACGGGTCTTACACTCTGCAATCTCATCAAGGATGAGACCGATCCTTCTCCATTCCCGGCTCTTACACAGATCCAGGTCTGGGGCACCGAAGCTGTCTGATACCTGCTCCGGTTTTTCCACAGGTTTTACACAAGGTCCATAAGTTCTGACAACGCATCAATTGTGTGATCAGGCTTCTGGGCCAGCATTGAGTCTCTGTCACCGATTCCACGTGTAAAACCGCAGGATCCGGTACCTGCCGCCCTGGCAGCCATGATATCCACCGCAGAATCCCCTACCATCAGGGTTTTTCCCGCGGGAATTTCTGTTTTTCTGCATGCGGCCATAATCCCGTCCGGAGCCGGTTTTGTTTTTCCTGCACTTTCAGGTCCGATAATCACTTCAAAAAATCCGTCCAGCCCAAAAAACTTCAGAATTGTCCTGCTGATTTCTTCCGGTTTGTTTGACACAAGTCCGATTTTTTTACCATTGTCCTTCAGAAAAGTCAGAACTTTTTCCACGCCCCCGTAAAGAACCGTGAAAACCGTTGCATGAGTATTGTAGTAATCCTTATACCAGGAAAGCACTTCCTCAAGTTTTTCCTCTCCGGCTTTCACAGCATCAAGACACCGGATCACAAGCATTCTCGCTCCGTCACCGACAAAACTGTGCACCTGGTCTTCAGAAACCTGACCGAATCCGAAATGTTCCAGAGCCGCATTCACTGCCACAGCAATATCCTTTGTGGAATCAATGAGCACACCATCAAAATCGAAAAGTACCAGAGAATATCTGTCCATTTTTTTCCTCATTTTTCTGTAGTCACAAGCATCTCAAAAGTCCAGTCTGACGCTGGTTTTGTGATGCATATCAGACAGGAGCTGCCGGTCCGCGTGAATTTTACCGGTGAAAGGGCAGATAGCCTGTAAAAAGCAGAGTTGACGTTTTCCGCATCCTGGACAACCTGCACTGAAACCTGATTTTCCTTGCCGTCAAAAAGCATGTAGACATTTTCCGTTCTCTGGCGCCGGTCCGCTGTGTAGGTTCTGTCGGCAATCAGCAGGAAAGAACCGTCAGTCTCAGGCGCTGAGATAAAAACATCTGTCACCGTATCAAGAAGATTGTAGCCGTTATAGATCAGCCGCCTGATTCCCGGACTGATGGCGTTTTTTTCTGCCGTCCCTGTCTGCAAAGATAATTCAGTTTCCCCACCTGACAGTTCCTGGATCTGCTTTGTAAGAGCATCCAGTCTTGTAATGATCTCTGACAGAAGAATATTGCTGGCATAGTTTGACGATGAGGAACCGCCCAGAAGATCCGTCACATTTGATCCGGTAAGGCCGGAAAGCGAATAGACTGAAGACAGTGCGGAAGGATCCGAAACCTGGGAGGCTGCTGAACCGTAACCAAGCATGGCAGACAGAGTGTCAGAATCACTGGAGCCGAGTCCCAGGAGTGTCTGGGCGGTAAGCATCGTTCCGTATGGGGTTGCAGAAACGGAGGAAGCCGTTCCAGAAGCCCCGTTGCTTTTACTGCCGGTGTTACTGTTCCCTGTACTGCCAGCCGAAGTCGCCCCGATGGAAACCTGTGGCATTGTTACAGAAGGCATCGTTACCGATGAGAAACTCACACCGGGCATCTCAGGCATGGAAACCTGGGACCACAGAAAAGCCGTTTTCCCAAAGACCGCCATTATCAGACAGAGGGCAGATACAGCAGTCCGTTTCATAGATTTGAAAGGCTTTCCTCAACCATTTCCAGACGGGAAGTAAGCTGGGAAATAGTTTTTTCAAGGCGTGACTTTTCTTTCTCAAGACGTGTTTTTATGTCCACTTCCTCCGCCTTTTTCTTCATCATTGACCGGACTGTGTCAGGGCTTTTTCCTGACATAATCTGATTCTGGGCCTCATCCCGTTTGTCAGGATCCTTGATCGCAGAAACCATTTTCATGTTTTCAAAGCCGATCGCCGGATTCAAATCCGAACCGCTGACTTTTGCAATGGTCTTTGCAGCGGAGCGGGGCAGGCGCAGAACACGGTCAATATAATCCTCATAACGGATATTCGCTTTTTCACAGAGAACATGGGCTTCTGCAAGTTTGCGTCCGAACTCCAGCATCAGGGAACCGTTCTTTTCCAGGTACTCTTTGCGGATTTCCTCCGTAAGGGCTGCCAGCTCAGGCGATTCATCCAGTCCGATCATATAAATTCCCTGTTCCTCGGCAGTTTCCAGAAGCTGGTGGAATTTTGCCCAGAACTCATTGTTGTGTGCCCGGCCGGAACAGTTTGCAAGCCCGTTGGTCTCATTCAGTTTTTTTTCTGTGATCAGGTGATGCGTATACTCATGAATCGCCGTATAGATCATCTGATTGTCACTCTTGAAATTCAGATTGTGCAGAATGATCTCGTGAGTCTCCGGTTTATAAAGCCCGTTAACTTTCTTACTTTCTTTGCCGGAAAGAGTCACCGTAAAATCGATTGAAGTGTCTTCCAGTTTAAGCAGAGTTTCTTTTATCTGATCGTTGTTCATAATATCCCCATTTTCTGTAAGATTATTGTCGCTGCAACCGTGGCCGCTGTTTCCGTTCGAAGAACCCGGTCTCCCATTGAACAGGCAGCAAATCCATTCTTCCCGAACAGATTCCTCTCATTGTCCGTCCATCCCCGTTCACTTCCGATTGCAGCTATCACCGGTCTCATGCAGGAATCCACTCCTGATTTCCCAAGATAATCAAACAGCGGTCCTTCAGGCTTTACATTGTCCAGCATAACCCGGACCTCATCACCACGGTTTTCTGCAAATGTTTCCAGACATGCGGCAACGGACTGATAAAGTTTCAGTTCCGGTACATGAGTGCTTTTTGCCTGTGCAGTTCCTTCCAGAAGGGCAGTGTAGGCCGCACCTTTCTCAACAATTCCGGAATCCATGTAGGATTTTTCACCCAGTTCCGTTCCGCACAGATGGACAGTTCTTATACCCAGACCCGCCACATCACGGAACAGGCGCTTAAGCTGTATGGGCCGGGGGAAACCTACAATCAGTTCCACAGGATACAGAGGCTTTCCATCTGATTCCGGTTCAAAATCAAAATAAAGTCCGTCCTCTGACCCTGAGTTTTCCTTGCAGTCCTTTTTCTCAACACGGGACAGGACAGCTTTTCCTGCCATGCCGCCCACAAGACCGGCATCAAAGGAATCTCCCGGTACCTTGTGAAGAACTTTCAGAATGTGCTGGGTCCTTTCATCTTTGAGAGGCAGATGTACACTGCATTTTCCAGCAGAATCCTTGCCCGCCAGGATTTCTTTCTCAGAAAAAAGCACAATGTTCATTCTTTTATACGAATTCCTTCCGCAGTTTCTTCAAGCTCAAAAAACACGGGACGTTCATCAGGAGTTTTGTTTGGCTGATGCAGACTGATAAGCATTCTGCCTTCAAAGGTCGTGAAAATCATTCCATGTCCGCCGTCTTTTTTAAAAAGCAGGTTCTCGCTCTGTTTCCACGGTCCCAGAATAGATCCGCTTTCAGAAACCGCATAACCGATACAGTAACCCTCATAACCCACAGTAGACCACTGCATCACAAGACTTCCGTTTGTATGCCGGTAAATATTGCAGCCGTCCGTAACATGGCATTCGCCTTCAATACGCTGGTTTTCAAAGGGTTTGGACCATACTGCGTCACTTCCGGCAAAAAGCAGCACCGGTTCCCCTTCTGCGCACTTAAGATCCTCAGACAGCCTTATTGCACAGACTGTTCCGTCAGCAATCTGGACCCACTCGTGACAGAAAACCATCCACGGTTTTTCCTCATCATCAATGAAAAGAGTTCCGTCAAGGCACATCCAGTCTTTCGGTGTAACAGCTCCGTCACTCCAGGGCACAAAAGGCCCTTCCGGTTTTTCCGAACGGAGAATCTGTGTTCCCCTCATGGATCCTTCTGATTTTTCTCCGATAAATGAAGCCAGCATATAATATGCGTCTTTAAAAAAATAAACTTCCGGAGCCCAGAAATTATGTTTTCCCCAGAAACCTTCGGGAGGAACAAAAGCTTTGAAAGGCCCTTCCCAGTTTTCCAGGTCGCTGCTTCTGTATGTATCGAAACCTACGCCGGGAGCCTTGTCCCAGCAGTCTTTGTCCGTCGTTCCGTACATAAAATAGGATTTTGTTCTGTCATCCCGCAGAATATATGGGTCTCTGATCTGAATCTGATTTCTTTTCATATCCTGATTATATCTACATTTTTTCTTTTCGTTAACCGATCAGATTCTCTTGTATCACATTTTCCGATTTTTCGCACCTTTTTACGAAATTTTTTTCAATCCTTCTTTTCAAACTGTTTTTAAGTTTGACACTGCATAAATACTTGTGTAAAATATTTTCAGATGCTGATAAGCATGTATAATGAATAGGTGGTCTATATGAGCATTAACAACAATCTTATCCCTGGCTTTAATGACGAAAAAGATGACAGCTTAAAGATCAATCTTGAGAAAATCGAAAGCGTTGACAACTGTATTGTCTTCTATTTAAACGGATATATTGACACTTATAATTCAAGCTACTTTCAGAAGTGTGTTGGCAAAGCTGTTGATGAAGGTTATGTAAACTTCATTTTCAACTGTTCCGCACTTAACTACGTGTCTTCAACCGGTATCGGATCTTTCACAGCTTTCCTTAAAATGGTAAAGCCCAAAGGGGGAGACATTGTTCTTCTTGAGATCCAGCCCAAGGTCTATGAAGTTTTCCAGCTGCTGGGATTTTCCCAGTTCTTCAATATCAAGGACACACTGGAAGATGCTGTTGGATTCTTCAAACAGGAGACACCCTCCAGTGACGGTCTGTTCCCGAAAATCTTTGCCTGTCCGGTCTGTTCAAAAAAACTTAAGGCAACAAAATCCGGACGCTTCCGCTGCTCAGAATGCAAGACAATCCTTGCCATTGACAATGCGGGTCAGGTTTTCCTGGGCTGATTAATCCTTTTGCTGACAAAGACTGACTTTTCCGGTCAGTCTTTTTTTTGCACTTTTTCCACTGTGAACAACCTGTGGAAAACTTTGTTGATTTCTTCCCTTTTACTTTTAATTCTTGAATTTAGAACAAGTTATTACTGTCAATAAAGCAAGGTGGAAAATTTTTCAGTCTCTTTCCACATCCTGATGTTATTTTTTATCTGCTTGTATTACAAAGATTTATAATTTACTGAAACAGCATAAAAAAGCCGCCAGTGCTTATAAAATAAGGCTTTGACGGCTTTTTCACTGATCCGGTGGAGTTTTCCACAATTGCTCCACAGTTTTGTGGACAACCTGTGGGAAACTCCCGAGTTTTCAACAGAGACTTACCAGAAGGCAGTCATGGGGAGCCAGTTTTTTACCACTGAAATTTTCTGATGAAAGACTGTCACCCTGTATCCTGAAGGTTTCACCTGTCCACAGGTTCCGGGCAGAAGAAACATCCGGTTTCTCAATGCCTGCCTCTTCCCACAGGACACAGACATCAGCATCTTCCTCACCAAGATTGAAGAATGCGAAAGTCCAGCCCTTGCCGCCCCTGTCATGTCTTTCACCCGGCTGTGCCCAGACCGCATAAGACTTGGAACGGCTTACCAGGAAACTTCCGGTGTCTGCCTTTGTCAGATCAAGGACTGCCCTGTTTGTAAGAAGCCCGGTCGTAAAGTCATCCAGCTGCGGCAAGTCAGCCCCGATCATCAGCGGAGAGCGGAAAATGCACCACAATGTCATCATTGTACGCTGTTCTGCCTTGGTAAAGTTGGTCGGCCATTTTCCGTGTCCGAAGCCTTCTCCCAGCATTCCCACGGGAAGCATGTCACAGTCCGGCCAGTTTCCGCCGCCCACATGATTCTGCCAGACTTCACAGCGTTCAAACATCGCCTTGAGCAGATCCCATCTGTCCCAGAAATCGTCTGTAATGCGCCACATGTTGGCATATTTTTTCAGATGCCATGCCTTTTCAATGACGGCAGGTCCGGGAGACAGACTCAGCACCATTCCCCGGCCTGAATGCTCAATAGCTCTGGCAATCATCTCAATCTCTTTTTCCGCGGAATAAGGATCGTGGGCGTACATGTTTGTATTGCAGATATCATCCACTTTCACATAATCAACACCCCATCCGGCATACAGCTCAAAAATGGAATCATAATAATCCTGCGCGCCAGGTTTTGAATAATCCACACCATACATGTCAGGATTCCATCTGCTTATGGAATAAGGATTTGCAACAAGATCCGCTGTAACCGGCTTTCCGTCCGCAGTTTTTTCATCTGTTTTTATGGCACTGTGGTTATGGGCGGCAATTCTTGGAATTCCACGCATTATATGGATTCCGAATTTCAATCCCAGTGAATGAATGTAATCCGCCAGAGGCTTGAATCCTTTTCCTCCCGCAGAAGAAGGAAATCTGTTTGGCGCGGGAATCTGACGCGAATATTCATCCATACAGAAGTGGCTGAAAGGTATATACTGATAGTCAGGATTTTTTGCTCCCGCATCAGGATCTGACCACTGAATGTCTATGACAATGTATTCCCATCCGTATTCCTTTAGATTTTTCGCCATATATTCCGCATTTGCGCGGACCTGGGCCTCATTTACCATCGTGTTGTAATAATCGTAGCTGTTCCAACCCATCGGCGGAACCGGAGCCACCGTATTCTTTGAGTACATGTTTCCTCCGTTTAACTGTGTATGTTTTGGTTTGTTTCCTTAACTTTAAGCCACAAATGCCCTATGAGCAAGAACATTGATTTTTCCCGATGATTTGGTATAATTTCCCCGAGGAAAACATGTATTCTAGAAAGGTTACAATTTCACCCCAGTCAATCGTGAAAAACGGCACGCCTGTTTTCGGGTCCTTCTCAGATCCGCCTCAAAAGTTTGACATCAACGATGTACGTTTTCCTTTCAGTTTCAATCCTTTTCCCACTTTCATCACAAATCTCCGTATCCGGGGAAACCTTTCCTATTCATTTTCAGCAGACAGATTCGCAGGCAATATCCAGCTTTTTGATGCAAAATTCCTGTGCTTCCTGGAGGTTGTACTCTGGGAAAAATCCACAGGAAAAAAACTGTCTTACCGGTCAATATTCGGAATGCGACGGCTTCTTCCTAAAAACATGAAGAAAGCAGTCTGTGCCACCTACAGCAGAAGACGTCATGTACGCATCGCCTGGAACCGGGACAAAAACCGTATTTCAGTAAGCTTCAATATCTCAGGTGATTCCATCCGGCCCGCGATTGACGGACTCCAGATTTTGGACACAGGAGCAGAGTCGGCTTTCGGTGGCGAACTTTTCTGCGTCCGGCCTGCCACAACCAGCAGACGCTGTGCCGCTTCCTGGTTCTGCGCCGCTCCTTTTTCCGGAAGACTCGCCAACAAAAAAACTGATACAGTATACCGGTGCAATGCTCCGGATGGGATAGGTCTTCTTGATATGCGCCGTGCCTATTACAGACTGCGCACCAAGGATGATTTTCTTTACGGAATGGATGTGGTCGGCGACAGAACAGTCTGTTTCCGTATGACAGCCACAAATTATGACGCTCCTGATGCAAATACCTACAATGAAAACGTTCTTTTTGCCGATAAAGAAATGACGCTGCTTCCACCTGTCACAATCACCCGCCCTTACGGCATTTCAGGCAAATGGGTAATTCAGGACACAGAAAACATGGTAGACCTGTTCTTTACCCCAATTTCTGATAATCACCGTGTAGACAGCATTTTTGTTCTGCGCACCGACTATCACACGATTTACGGCACCTTTGAAGGTGATCTGCGTACAGGCAGCGGCGAAATATTACACTTGAAAGGCTTCACCGGCATTGCCAGAAAGCAGTATCTGCGCATGTAACCGTGACTCCGGCCTTTTACAGAGGAATACATTATGTCTGATTATGATTATTCTGCACCAAAAAGACCGGTTGCACGCTATGAACCCGGTGAACTGGAACGGACCAGACAGAACCTGGGGATTCTTGATCCTGAAGAAGCAAAACAGATGATCAAGACCCTTGGCGGTGAAATCGGTGTCGAAAAATCAAAACCTATTGATGAATCAACCCTCCCGAAACGGGACCGTGTTTATGTTTCACGCAGGAGTTCAGGCAATCCGGCAGGTAACGGATCCGCCGGCTCAGACAGCGGAAGTTCCTCATCCGATGACCGCTCTTCCTCCACCAGTTATTCCGCAGGTTCCGCTGTGTCCAAACCTGCAAAAAAACAGTTCTCTCTTCCCTCTGTCTCGCCAAAGACAAAGACCGACATGGACGAGGTGATGATTGCCTACAGAATCAAACAGAAATACGGCTTTTTTGCAACAATCCTCAACCGTGCCCTTAACCGCACAGACAGAATTTCTGAGTATTTCACCACCAGCATTCTGCGGGTGCTTGTCCAGCATGTCTCATCTTTTGCCGAATCTTTCCAGTCACTTGTCCGTTCAGGAAGCACCAATACAGAACAGCGTCTTGCCGAGGCTGCCTCAGTGCCTTACCGCATTGCAGCGATTGTCTGCGACTGGGACGTTGCAGCCATTGAGGAGGAGTACAAAAGAGTGTCCGTCAGACCCGCGGATGTCTCTGTCATCAGTCTGGTTCCCCTTGTCAAAGCTCTTTACCGTGCAATATATCCCCTGGCTTTTCTGCCCAAGGAACGGGGCGTGGAAGCGCTGAAAACCCTTTATAATGAGATCAAAGAAGATTCCATGGTTTCCGCGGAAAGGCTTCAGGTCCTTACACGTGAAGCGATCACCCACTGGCTTTTCATTGCAGATGAGGCTGTCGAGTCTCTTTATCCCCTTGTAATGAGGATGTGCTGCACAGAACTGGAATCCTTCCCTGATATTCTTAAGAGTCAGAGTTCAAGAATCCTTTCTTTCCTCGGGCTTACAAAATATGACGTGATTATTCCGAAAAAAGAAGAACCGAAGCAGGAAGAGGAGCAGCCAAAACAGGAAGAAGAGGAAACTGCTGCCATAAACATACCGCCTATTGTCCAGAAAGGGCTTTCCGTCCTGGACACACTTTTTCCACAGGCCGGCTGGAAAGATATTGCAACAATGCCTGACATGTATGCCTATTATCAGAATATCTACCAGTTCCAGGACGGGCTCAACTATGTGGATCCCAACAACCCGATGCAGATTGTTGTAGTTCTTCTCCGCATCATCGAAGATTTTTTTGTAGGCTGCAGAAATGTCATGTTCCGACAGGAAATGTCAATGGATTCATCAAGCCGTGTCCAGAAAGCCCAAAGTATTTTTGATGATTTTGCCGAATACCGGGAAGTTCTTTTTGACCGCAAGTATGCACAGATGCTCAAAGCCTTCATCAACAACATTTATGCAAACAGCGAATATGCATGGACACAGTTCGGCAAGAAGGAAATGTCCAACATCCTCTGGTATGCCCACAATCAGTTCCTGCCTTATCTGCGTTTTGACCTGACTTTCATTGACAAGCCTGCACCTGACACAGCACTGCCTTTCCTGAAAGACAATATTCCTGCGGTCCTGCGCTTTCTCAATTCAGTCATCACACAGGCGGATGCCGCATACAAAGCCAATCCGGAAGAAGCCGCCGTCACAGAAACTTTAGGCGCCCAGAAACTGTGGGCTCCCTACAAATTTGCCGTTCCGAATCCTGTCTCAAAACGGCTGGACGTGCTTTTAGGCGGCAAAGGCAGTAAAAACGCCACAAACCTTAACCTGCTGAAATACACGGCTTCAGTAATCGCTGTTCTTAACTGGTGGATAAATGACAAAGGAAGTGCAGCGTATATGGAAGACGCCACAATTCCTTTCAGACGGGACATCAACGGGAAGCCCGTGTTCAACGTGGATCTGGTTCCAAACCCCAATGATCTGTTCACAGAACGGGTCAAATCCATGGTACGGGCAAGATCGGAGCAGGCGGATCAGACACAGCCTGAAACTCCTGCCGAAGAATGAATCAGAGCTGGCGGCCGGTGGCAAGTTTCTCCTTGAGCCGGTCCAGTTTCTTTCCTGTAAGAGAAGGTTCCTTTCCTTCAAGCATTGCCCGAAGATCAGCCATTTCCTCTCCACTGAACTTCACGCCGTCTTTCTGATGATTCTCAAATGAAGACACTGCCATAGGCGCAACTTTCCGCGTGATCTCGAGAAGAACGTTTGCATAATCACGGATTTCTTTCTGTGCATGACCGTCAAGACGCAGACGCAGAAAGTGGAACAGATTGTGAAGATCAATCTGCCAGTACATCTCTGTATACATTGAAAGAGGAAGATTCACACGGGCAAGTTCACGGGCAAGTCCGCTTTCAACCATTTCTGTATATGTCGCATAAACCGCTTTCTGTCCATCTTCAAGTTTCTGCTGGATCTCTGCGGCATACTGATGAGTGACGGGTTCGTCGCTGCGGCCCTGTTTATTGTCTGTACTCTGCTTTGCCACGTCCATATCTGCCGGAAGATAGAATTCATCCTTCATGATTGAATAGCGTCCAGAAATCTCATTCATGCGGGCAGTTCTGTGGCGGACCCACTGACGGGCAACAAAAATCGGCATTTTAAGATGAAAAGTCAGCACAACCTGTTCAAAAGGAGAAGTGTGGTCATGACGCAGAAGATAATCAATCAGTGCGGAGTCTTCCCTGACAGTCTTTGTACCGTCACCGTAACTTACACGTGCAGACTGGACAATACGGGAATCACCTCCCAGATAGTCTACAAGGCGGACAAACCCGCAGTTCAAAACCGGGTATTCTTTATCAAGGATAGCTTCAGCTTCCGGAACAATACAATGTGCCATTTATTTCCTCCAAAAATGTCTGACGCTCAGTTTAGTAGGTCAGAGCATTTTTTGCAAGAAATTCTCAGTGTCCCAGTTTCTTGATTGACTCAAGCCGGCTTTTTATATGCTCAAGCTGAGAAGCATACTTTGTACTTGTCATGGTGGGGAACCGTTTCAGCCAATGCTCAATGCTGTTCCTGCGTTCCGTGTAGGACTCAATGCGGGTAAGCAGTGCCTGGCTGATATGAGACTGTCTGTCTTTGGCACGCTGACGCACTGCCTCAAACATTTCCTCCAAAGTCTTGAATCTGTCGGAAACAAACCATTCTTCTGCTTCAAAATGCTCCCTGAGGGTTTCGGTGAATTCCTGCATCTTGGCAAGATAAGTGCTGAAGTTGACAAGTCTTCGCACAGTGACCAGAACATCGGCAGCAAGAACAATCCCAAGAATGATGGCTGTATATTGGGCAATCTTATCAGAAAAGGATTTTACAAAACGCAGGATGAAAGGATTCACAAAGTGTGCCGCCACCATTCCCATCACACCGAACAGGAAGGAATTCAGGAGACAGACGCGCCCTTTTATATTCAGTCTGTAATGGGAATAATCCCACCACTTCGTATTGAACAGTTTCTCAAGAATCCAGCTTGTAAGGTATTCAACGGCACTTGTCAGCACCATTGCAAGCAGAAACAGCGGAATCCATGTCTCAGCAAAAGGATCAAGTACAGTCATTACAAGGACACCACCGAATCCGTAGACAGGACAGATGGGACCGTACAGGAATCCTCTGTTCACAAGCCGTTTTGCCGGAATGGAACAGTAAATCACTTCGGAAACATAGCCGATAGCACTATAGATCAAAAAAACCAGAAAAAAACGTGCAAAATCGAGTGAAAGCATGACTTTAAAATAATACCCGGTTCAGAAAAAATCAAATACATGGTACATTTTTTTTCATGACACCGACTGCAAAAGAAAATTTCTATGCCCTTCATCTTGAACAGCTCAGACAGATTGAAACTTTGCCCCAGAAACCCACACTGCTTCTTCATGCATGCTGCGGCCCATGCAGTTCGGCTGTTCTGGAGATACTCGAGAAGTATTTCTCCATCACTGTTTTTTATTACAATCCCAACATCCATCCTAAGGCTGAATACACCCGCCGTCTTGAGGAACTGAAAAATTTTCTGCCCCGCCGTTCCCCTTCAGGAATTCCGCTTCCTCTTGTGGAGATGCCCTATGACACAAAGGATTTTTTTGAGGCTGTAAAGACTGATTCAGAGCCGGAACTCAAAACAGAGCGTGAAATGGGAGAACGGTGCAGACGGTGCTACCTGTTCCGCATGAAAAAAGCTTTTGAATATGCGCAGAACCATGGATTTGATTACTTCACAACCACACTTTCAATCAGTCCTTATAAAGATGCCCAGAAAATCAACATAATCGGCCGTGAACTTGCTGCAGAAGCGAAAAAAAACTCTTCCAGACCTGAATATCTTTATGCGGATTTCAAGAAAAAGAACGGATTTCTGCGTTCGCTGGAGCTTTCAGAAGAATATGGTCTCTACAGGCAGGATTATTGCGGCTGTGTCTTTTCAATGGAGAACAAATAAACTATATTTTGTGCATGAAGACAATCGATGAACTTATCAACAGCCTTATGGACTCTTACGAGCAGCAGGGTGGTGTAAATCTGTCAGAAAGCCACAATTATCCCAACACAGAGACAGTTGTCTCCGCATTGAAGGATCTCATTTCTCTGGTTTTTCCCGGATTCAAGACAGAAGAGTACATTGATGCAGGTAATCTGCGTTCCCGCACAGGAGAAAAAGTTCATCGCGTTGTTGCCCAGCTTACCCGCGAAACACAGAAAGCAATGATTTATCTGCGGGGAACAGCCGCCTCATCCCATTGCATCTCTTTGGCTCAGCAGACAATCCTCAGCCTTATGGAAGAACTGCCGGAAATCCGGCGTAAGGTGCTTCTTGATGTTGCTGCCGCTTTGGACGGAGATCCTGCAGCCCGCAGTTCCGAAGAGATCATCTTGTCTTATCCCGGACTCCAGGCAATTCTTGTGTACCGCATAGCCCATTTTCTTCATGAAAACGGTGTTCCCATCATCCCGCGCATCATGAGTGAATACATTCACGGACAGACCGGTATCGATATTCATCCCGGCGCAACAATCGGCGAATCTTTCTTCATTGACCATGGAACCGGTATCGTAATCGGAGAAACTACCATCATCGGAGACAGGGTCAAACTTTACCAGGGAGTAACCCTTGGTGCCGCCAGTGTCAAAAAGAGCATGAGCAATAAAAAACGCCATCCCACAATCGAGGATGACGTTACTATCTATGCCGGTGCCACAATTCTTGGCGGCGATACTGTCATTGGCAAAGGAAGCGTTGTAGGCGGAAACGTCTGGCTTACCCAGTCTGTCCCCGCCGGAAGCACAACCATTGCCCGGCAGGAAACTTTATAAGCTCTGTGCAAGACGGAAGCCAAGTCCGTTGAATCTTGCCTGAGGACTGTTCATTCCGCGGGTTGAGACTGCGCAGCTGCTTGCATCCGCATAATATGAACCGCCTCTGAAAATGCGGTACTGAACTGAATCCGCAATTCCGTAGCACCATTCCCAGACGTTTCCGCTCATGTCATACAATCCCAGATCATTGGGAGTTTTTGTTCCGACTTCGTGAGTCTTGCTTCCGCTGTTGCCCAGATACCAGCCTGCCGTATCAAGAGCAGCATCTGTTGAGTTCTGAGTAAAAGCATCTCCACCTGACACAGCCTGAATTCCAGCAAAGGCGTTTTTCCAGTTCTCCGCTTCTTCGTCACCGCCGCGGGCTGCAAACTCCCATTCAGCTTCAGTCGGCAGACGGTATCCTTTCTTTGTCAGATCAGCCGTGACTGTCGCAGAGACAATCTGCTTTGAATTTCCGCGGCGGATGTCCTCCATTTCGTAGACACAGTCGCTTTCAGACATGAACAGTTTCGTAAGTGCATTACAGAAATAAATTGCATCATACCAGGAGATGTTTTCCACAGGGCGTTTTTCCTGTTTTTCACCGGCTACCGCATTTCCTGCAAAAGAAGAAGGACTTGCGGAACAGTTTTTATCCAGTGCCATAACAGCATTATAAAGTTCCTGAGTCACCTCATACTGGCCGATTGCAAAAGCATTCAGAGTGGCTGAGGACTCCGCAGTGTAAACACCCTTGAAATAGTTTTCATCACCGTTGTAGTAAGAATTCCAGCTGGAATCATCCTTTACGGTAACAGTCTTTGTATTTCCTGACAGGATGATCGGTTTCAGGGCGGTCTTTGTCATTTTTGTTGTGCCGAACACAAAATCCCCGTCCCCGGACATTTCATAGGAAGAGGATGATGTCCATCTTGCAGTGAATGTCCTGCTTTCAGTTCCGAAAGCCGAAGGAATTGTCTCTGACCAGCCGGCAAAAATATTTCCTTCTTTTTCAGGATTTGCAGGCTTCAGGACACTGGAACCGTATCTTCCGCTGACAGAATTCGTTCCAGCCCCGCCGTTCAGTTCAAAAGTGTATGTCACAACCTTTCTGTCATAATAGATTGAAACTGTTGTGGAACCGTCTTCCTCAATTTTTTTCTGACTTACAGTCTGTGCAGTGAATCCAGGATAAGTTCTTGCCTCCGCTTCCGTCTGTCCGCCGGCAGTTCCCTCCAGAGTCTGAGTATCCGCTTCTGCCTTTGTGTAACCTGAATCCCGGACATTCTGCTGATAGTGCTCAACTTTGTAAGACGCTGTTCTGACAGTCACTACAGCCGGTTCCGGAACTGCTTTCTCCGGCTCGGCCTCAGTTTTTTCTTCAATCTTTTCCTCAACCGCTTTTTCCGCAACGGTAACAATACAGACAGCTGTTCTCGCTCCGTCCAATGTGGCTACCGCAATTGTAGCAACACCGGGATTTTTCGCAGTTACGGTTCCGTTTTCCACAGTGGCAACATTTTCATCACTTGAAGCCCAGGCAAGTCCTTTTTCCGTCGCATCTGAAGGAATTACCTCTGCAGAGATCTCCGCTTTTTCTTTCGGGGCAAGTGTCAGCTCATGGGTATCCAGGGCAACCCCTGAAACTTCCACTCTTGGTGTTTCCTCAATGAGTTCTGCCTGTTCGGCCGTGTTTTTTTTACATGCTGAAACTGAAAAGATCACAAAAAGTGATGCAGTCAAAAAGAGATATTTTGAAATTGTTCTGTTCATAAAAGCCTCCTCTCAATCCGAGTCTCTTTCAGTATAAGTTTAGCATATTTTGTATAGATTTTCCAATGTAAGAAAAAAAAACGGCTCCAAAACGAATAAATCGCTCTGGAGCCTATGTCCCTGACCAGTTGTCAAGGACGTCTGGAGAGAGTACTAAAAACAATTACTAAGTAAATCACTTTTTTAGCAACATCAAAATATACATTATTTTAATTTTTGTCAAACAGAAAAAGTATAAAATTTTGAAAATTTTATTTTTTCATGAAGTTTTTTCATCATCAGAAATATTTTTACTTGTTTTTTGTTTACCATAATGATATATTATTCCCATGGCAGTAAAAAAAAGCAGAACCTCCGTTGTCTATAAATGCCGCTCCTGTGGTTTTACCCAGCCCAGATGGTTGGGCCGTTGTCCTGACTGCGGAGAATGGAATACATTCGAGGAACATGTCGAGGAAGCTGATTCCCGTCTACCAGGCAGCCCGGCACAGAAAACGCTCAAAGCAAAACCTGTTCCCCTGGCCAGAGTCAGTCCTCTGGAAGGAGACCGGCTTCTGACCGGCATCGAGGAATTTGACCGGGTTTTAGGCGGCGGAATCATGAAAAGGTCTGCTGTACTTATCGGCGGCGAACCCGGTATCGGAAAATCAACACTTCTTCTGCAGATGGCAGGAAAAGCTGTCAGACAGAACAAGGGATCCGGCAGAGTCCTTTATGTTTCCGGAGAAGAATCCGCTGCCCAGATCCGGAACCGTGCCGACAGGATCGGTGTCAGCGCCGAAGATATAGAGCTTTTATGCACATCCAGACTGGAGGACATAGAAGATGCCCTGAACTCCATCAATCCCATCTTCGTGATTGTGGATTCAATACAGACCATCTGGTCCATGGAAGCGGGTCTTGTCCCCGGAACAGTCAACCAGCTCAAGTATTGTGCCCACGAACTGGTAAGCTGGGTCAAAGAGCGTGACTCCGTTCTGTTTCTTGTTGCCCATGTTACAAAAGACGGCACCATTGCCGGCCCGAAAGCACTGGAACATCTTGTGGACACCGTTATCTCTTTTGACCGCAACGATGAGAACATCCGCTTCCTTCGCACACAGAAAAACCGTTTCGGTTCGGTTGATGAGCTGGGCATTTTTTCCATGGGAGAGAAAGGTCTCTCAACAGTTGAGGATCCTTCCGGCATGTTCATGATCCGCCGTGAAGGAGCCCTGCCAGCAGGTGTTGCCGTTGTTCCGGCAGTCGAGGGAACCCATGTTTTCATGGTTGAAATCCAGGCGCTTACAGTTCCGGCAAAATCCTCAATGACACGGGTTTATTCTGACAACATTGATTCTGCACGTGTTAGCCGTGTTGCCGCGGTTCTGGAAAAAAGGGCAGGTATCCGTTTCAGCGATCACGATCTTTATATCAACGTGGCCGGTGGTGTTCGGCTGACCGAAAGCGCAGTGGATGCCGCACTTGCCGCTGCACTCTATTCCGCAAGAACAGACCTGGCTCTCCCGGAAAATTCCGCAATTGTCGGGGAACTGAGTCTTGCAGGTGAAATCCGACCTGTCAAAAATCTGAAACAACGTGCCAAAACAGCCCGCGATCTGGGATTCAAAGTGGTGCTGGCACCTACTGACGGGCAGAAACCGGAAAATGTGACGGGAATTACAGATATCAAAGGGCTTGTAAAGGCACTGTTCGGATAAAAAACGGCGGTCTTCCTTTTTTCCGGAAAACCGCCGCTTCTTATTTACATTGAGAGAGTAGGCGTGTCTATCTTGTTCAGAATTTTGACCAGACCCTGTTTCTCAATCAGATCAATAGGACGGCCTTCAATGAACTTTCTGGCTTCTTCAGAATAAGAACCTGCTGTAAAACAGATTCCACGTCCTGTTTTCTGATCTCGGAGACGGGCATGGAAGTCACGCACAAAAAGTTCCCCGATAGCGCCTGTAGTTCTGTAGAAACGGAAAATTACAGTGTCTTCCCATTTGGGGGTTTCCACTTCTGTAAGAATGTCTGTATACTCGGCGGTTGCATTTATGTCGATCACTTTTACGTAAGCTGATCTTCCATAATAAACGGCGACAATTTTCCGGCAGAGAGCAATAAAATCACTGTTTCCGGAAATAAGATAAACACGGAGATTTGAGTTCTGGTTCAATTCCTGGTAGCGGCTGATAAGAGAAAGAACATCTTTGTAACCCGGAACCGTTGCCTGAATGTCTTTAAGCACTGTCAGCGCCTTAGGCATGTCGGAAGTTGCAAGATAAGCGTGGGCAAGACGGTAGCGTATATTGGTAAGAACATCCAGAGGCGCATTTGTATGTTTCAGGCCGATCTCAAAATCCTGGATAGCTTTGTCATTCTGTCCGCTGTGTGCATGAAGCGTTCCGGCGGCAAGACATGATTTTGCACCGAATTCCGGATCAGGCCGCAGATGCATGAAAACTTTAAGAGCACGGTCACCGCTTCCGCTTTCATTCATTGCATCAGCCATGCAGAAAAGCAGTTCCTTACTGTCAGGATTCAGATCCAGTGCTTTTTTAAGATAGGGAAGACTTTCCCTGAAACTGTGGAAATGATACAGAGACAGACCAAGATAATTATAAGTGTCAGTCACTTCTTTATTGATTGCCAGAGCCTTTTTGAACAGAGGAATGGCTTTGTCATATTCCTTGTTGCGGAAGAAAGCCTGTCCAAGATAAAAGTTTTCTTCAAATCCATCCGGATTCAGTTTGCGTGCCTGGTTCAAGCCTTTGAAAGCATCATCCAGTTTATTCAGTTTGAGAGCGCAGATACCAAGTCTTAATGAAGCAAGACCAAGATCAATCTCTGAATGGGCAGCCGCAATGTTTGTCATAGTGTCATACAGAGGAAAAGCCTTGTCCCATAATGATTCCCGGTAATACAGATCTCCCAGGGGAATCAATCCCTGAGGGTTATGAGAATCCTGGGCCAACTTTTTCGTAGCATCACGGATGATATTCTGTCGTGTTTTCTGCTTGTCATTTCCCTTATGGTTTCTCTTCATGCCGGAAACTGCAACCAGAAGGGCAATGACGCCCACAACTGCTACAAATGCAATAAGAATCGGAATTACATTCATAAATTTTATTATCAACATTGTTCATGTTACTGTCAAGAAAAGGGTTTTTCCACAAGTTTTTCCACAGATTCTCTCTTCTTATTGCATTGACAATAGGTTTTGACTAGAATGCAATATATGAAAGCTACACAGACTCTTATTTCCACACTGCGCGAAGTTCCTTCCGAAGCAGTGATTACCAGCCACAAGCTGATGCTCCGTGCCGGTCTTATCCGCAAACTCGGCAACGGTCTTTACACTTATCTGCCTACCGGACTCAAAGCTTACCGCAAGGTGGAGAACATCATCCGCGAAGAAATGGACGCAATCGGCGCCATGGAATATAAACCGACTGTCGTGGTTCCCGGTGAGCTCTGGCGCGAATCAGGCCGTTGGGACACAATGGGCGAGGGAATGCTCAGAATCAAGAACCGTGTTGATGCTGAACTTGTTGTAAGCCCGACTGCAGAAGAGGTTTTTACATCTCTCATCCGCGATGAACTGAACTCTTACAAACAGCTTCCGATTGTTGCATACCAGATCAACACAAAATACCGTGATGAAATCCGTCCCCGTTACGGAGTGATGCGCGGCCGCGAATTCAACATGAAAGACGCCTACTCTTTCCACGCAACCCAGGAAAGCCTTGATGAGACATACGAGAAATTTGCCGCAGCCTACAGACGTGTTTTCAAACGCCTTGGTCTTACAGTCATTCCCGTAAAAGCAGACAGCGGTGCAATGGGCGGAAACGGAAGCGAAGAATTCATGGTTGAAAGTCCGGTAGGTGACGATACACTCATCATCTGTCCAAAATGCGGTTATGCCGCCAACACAGAGAAAGCTGCATGTGCAAAAGATACCGCTTTGGACAAAGACGGAAATCCCCAGGTTCCTGCGACTCTCGCGGTTGAAAAAGTCTCATGCCCCGGTGTCGAGACAATTTCCGACATGGAGACCTTCTTCAAGATGCCTGCGATGCAGTTCATCAAAGTGCTTATCTATAAGGTCTACAACAGCGAACTTGATCTCCGCAACGCACCCGGCGGACAGACTTTCAAACGTGTCACCGACGAAGGTGGCGCTCCCCACTATCCTGAATGCTTCTTTGCTGTTGCCATCCGCGGTGACCTGGATGTGAACGAGGCAAAACTCGCTGCAATCCTTAAAGCCAGTGCTGTTGAACTTGCCTGTGAGAATGACGTTATCGGTTATTCCGGAGCACCCCACGGTTTCGTTGGTCCTGTTGGCCTTACAAAACTTCCGCTTCTCGCGGATCTTAGCGTGTGCGAACTCAAGGAAGACGGAACACTTACCGCAAATGTCCATGACACTGTGACAGGCGGCGGTACAGCAGATGTTGACAATCTTCATGTTGAACCCGGCCGGGACTTCATGCCTTACATGACAGCAGACGTCCGTACTGTAGTCGCCGATGACAGATGCTGCAGCTGCGGTGCTGAATACTACAGCAAGAAAGGAAACGAACTTGGTCACATTTTCAAACTGGGTTACAAGTACACAAAATGCATGAATGTCACCTTCCTTGATGAAAACGGAAAACAGCAGATCCCTACAATGGGCTGTTACGGAATCGGTGTTGACCGTTCTCTTGCCTCAATCGTTGAGGAACACAATGATGAGAACGGAATAATCTGGCCGATGAGCGTTGCACCTTATCAGGTTTCTGTTGTTCCCGTAAAATACGAAGGAAACATGAAAGAAACCGCTGACAGGATTTATGATGAACTGACAAAACAGGGAATTGAAGTCCTTCTTGATGACCGCAACGAAAGACCCGGTGTTAAATTCAAGGATATGGATCTTCTTGGTATTCCCCTCAGAATTGTTGTCGGCGAAAAAAATCTTCCCAATGTGGAATTCAAAGCACGCAAAGATTCAGAAAGCCTGCTGCTTTCACCTGAAGCTGCTGTAGAGAAAGCAGTTGAAACAGTCAGAAGTGAACTTGCTTCTCTGAACGCTTGAACAGATTCATAAGAGCAGGGACTGTCTTTTTTACAGGGCGGTCCCTGTTTTTTTATCATGAGATAAGATCTGCCCTGCAGATATTGATTTATTGACTTCTTACAGGAGATTCCATGAAAAAATTCTTTGTCTTTTTTGCTGTTCTTCTTGCCCTTTCCGTCTCAGCTCCACTTTTCGCACTGCCAGGAATCACACAGATAATGCCTGAACAGAACGGAGCCTTTGTTTACTACAGAGACACCACATTTATTGAAGAAACCTATATCGGGATTTTCCAATATGATTCTTCAACTTATGCACTCCGTTTCTACTCACCTGAAGTTTCATCCGGTTCTTCCGACATCATTCTTTTTGTAAGCCTGAATCCTGAAACTGATTATGTCCAGGTTTTAGGTGACAGCATTTATGGAACGGATTCCACAGAAGACACTGATAAAATCAACTATCTGTACGATCTTCTCTATGAACTTGCTTCCCGCCGCAGAAAACTCGATTCCCGGTATTTCGGCGAGCCTGTGGTTGTCTCGGAGGATTACGCTGCTTTCAACGGCACTGTAACCATGACATTCCGTTATGACATTCCGCTCTTCAATCTGGAATCAATCGTGTCTGAGGAAGGCCTTCCTCTTTTTACACTGGTTGCAAAAAAAATCTATGACATCAGCGATTATGACTTTTTTGCCTTCACCGGAATTCCGGAACTTCCCGATACAATGAAAAGCGATGATTCAATCCCTGCGAAAACAGCGGAAGAACTTGACCAGTCCTGGGAAGTATCCATTGATGACGGTTCAATGAGCCTGTCTTTCATAGGCGGAGATGCAGTTCATTTTTTCAGTCTCATGGAATTCCAGTTGGATCCTGAAGATGATGTTCCGGCCCTCACCCTTCTGGAGCAGACTGCTGTAATGGGTGCTTCAAGCACATCCTCCTACTGGTCATGCACAGAATATGCTGAAATCATTCTTGAGGATGATTTTCTGCTCCTGAAAATTCCGGAATACTCTTCAGACTCCTGGTTCATGCACTATATTCTCTGCACTCCTGTGGATGAATACACTTATGCCTTCTCGGAACTGACCGTAAGTGAGAAACTGTACAGCCAGAATCCGGCATATTTTGATTCTTATCTATTCTGATTAATTCAAATCTGATTTATTTAAAGGAAAATACACATGAAAAACAAACTAAACAAAGAACTTGCAGTATGCGGACTTGATGCGGTCAAAGCCCTTGAGAGAAACAACTTCCAGGCCATCAACCGTCTTTACTTCAATGCTGAAAGGGCGCCTCTCTTCGGCGGTCTCTGCAAAAAACTTGCCGCTGCAAAAAAACCATACAATCAGGTTGCTGACGATTCCGAACTGCAGAAACTCAGCGGAACAGTACACCATCAGGGTGTGGTCGCTTTTGTAAACCAGCCGGAAATTCCCCGTCTTTCAAAAGCAGATACAGACCAGTGGGTCGCTTCCGGAGAAAATGTTCTCCTTCTTGATCATGTAGGCAATGCAAACAATTTCGGCGCAATCATCCGCTCTGCCGCTTTCTTCGGCATCAGAAACATTGTGATTCCATTGGATGAAAGCCAGAGTTCCGTCACAACCAGTTCCTACCGCATTGCCCAGGGCGGAATGGAAAAAGTCAATATTTTCGGAATCCAGTCTCCGGCTTTTCTTCTGAGTGATCTGAAAGACAGAATGATCCGCTTCGGAACAGATGTACGTGGAAAAATCCCTATTTCAAAGATGAACAGTCTCTGTTCTGCAAGAAGGGCAGACGGAACCGAATACAGAAAGCCTGCTATCATTGTCCTGGGAAACGAAGAACACGGAATCAGTGATGAAGTGCGTTCCAACTGCGACTATCTGGTCACTATTCCCACACCGGCTGCAGGCGCAATTGAAAGCCTTAATGTTGCCCAGGCTGCCACAGTCATTCTTTATGCATTCGTAACTGAATAACAAGATTATCCCATCACGGACAGAATCTAAATCAAATTATAAAAATAATTGTTTACTGTCCGTAAAGGGATATTCCCATTTTTTATTCACAAATTATTGGGCTTTTTATTTTGCCCTTTAATTTGTGATGTTCTCATGCTATACTCTTCAGTATGAACGATGAACTTTCGCCCGAAATCGCGGCTCTTTTAGCTCAGACCTCTCAGGAATACGAATCATCCTCCTCTGCAGATTCTGGTCTGGACCTTGATTTTTCGCAGAACGACGGGCTTCCTCAAAAAGAAGAAACAAAAAAAGACAATGTTGACCTTTCTGTCAAAGCTTTTAACCCTATCCAGCAGTTTTTTTCTGATAAACCGAATCCGGTTTTCTCTGATCCTGCTTATTACAAGACTGCCCTTTCAGGTGAGAATGATTCCGCCCAGAAACTCCATGCGCTGCTTTCCAAGTATCTTGTATGTCAGGACCCGAAAGACCGCACAGTTTACCGGCAGCAGATGGTCAACGTCTATTGGGAATTCATCAAATCTCTAGGCCCTAAAATGAGCAAACCGGGAATACCCATGGCAAAACGGATGCTCATGCGCTTTGCCGTTGTTCTTCCCAGCCTTTTCACAGCAGAACAGAAACAGCTTTTTTCCACGGTTTTTGTTGAGAACACACACAATGAACCTGTTTACTACCTTGATGAATGGTTCCGTGACATTGGAACCGGAGCAATTACTCTTTCAGCAACAGATGAGGCAAGGCCGCAGAAAAAAACTGGAGGAGCAACAGAAGAAGCCCAGCGGCTTTCACAGCTTCGCACAAAAAATGCCGGAAAACTTCAGACTGCAGAGAATCTGCTTTCTGCAAAAGAAAACGAACGGGCAATGATTGAGACTGAGCTCCGGTCCCGTGTGGATATTCTTTGTGATCATCCGCCTCTCATCGGTTTTGAACCTCATCTTTCACCTTATTCTGAATCCCAGAAACACCTGCTTTCTGAAATCAATGACAGAATGCGCCAGCTTCTGAAAATTGACAAAGATATTCAGATCAACCTGAAAGATTATCAGAGTGCAAAAGAAATTGATGACAACCTGCGTTCAAAGATGGCATCCAATCCTTCCGCAGTTGAAGTCAGCAGTTCTGACGTCATTACAGAAATTGAGACAGTCCGCCAGATGTCAAAGATGACTGTCGGCCGGCAAGGAAACCATTTCCCGGTTTTTACACGGGAGTTTTTCCACTGCATTCCACGGCAGACCGGTTTCAGAGAGAATGTGCTTGATACCCTGACATGGGTTGAAAGCCTTGACCCTGGGGTTTTCTGCCGTACACATAAAAACATGGTGCACCGCATCGTGCCCTATGTCATTCTTGTGCCGACTTATGGTGACACCGGTTTCTGCTGGGAACCCTTTGACCGTTATAACCGCGTGACCAGCCGTGGACGAATCGTCATCCCAATGTATCCCAAGAATCTTCAGCTTGCTGTTCTTACTGCCGTTGCAGATCTCCGGTGGCAGGTTGCGAAGGAAAAAGCTTCCTACTACTGGATGGAGGAAGGTCTTACAGGACAGTATTATCAGTGGATTGATTCCCAGAAAATGAAGGGTGACCTGAAAGAATTCTTCATCAACGATTATGTCCTCTGGATGACAAAGGAAGCGGAAGGTGTACAGCGTCTGGACAAACAGGTCCGTGGCATTTTCTGGCGTTTCATTCCTTTTGCACAGGATGTGAAGGAAAAACTTAAAACCCGAAGCCTTGTCTATCAGGAACTTTATCAGAGAGATATTAACCGTAGCATGTCAGACGGTTATTGATCCGAAAAAATACTACCAGTCAGTCAGCAATTGCCAAAATCGCCAGCTAGCTTCGCTGCCTTTCTTCCTGTATTTTTTTCACATATAACCGGTCACTGTACTAAAAAAAAGGCATCCGAAGCAGGTTGAAAACTATTCAGTTTCCCGCTTTGAATGCCTTTTTTATTTTCATCAGATTATGTTATTTCTCATCAATAATCTTTCGGCTTTTTAGTCTTTTTGGTGAAAATCGGATCCAGTTTGTCTTCAAGCCTGAATTTTCCCACAGCCCATATAACCAGCTTCTGATAGATGAACATGGACAGAAACAGAGCAGCAATGATGCTGAGCGAAATTCCGACGCTCATTGCTGATTCATTGTTCCTGAAAATCAATGCCACTAAAAACCAGAAGAGAACAATAAGAATAAGTGTCATAAGCACACTGACCAATGTTCCCACCAGAATGAAAATGAAAGTATTCTGTTTCTTTGTCATTTTTCCTTCCTATTCCTGTTTATTTTCTTTATCTTTGTATACAGTTCTCAAAAACGAAATCAGAAGAAGCACTCCGCAGACACATACAAAGGAGTCTGCCACATTGAATGTGGGAAACCTCTGGAAACCGAAGAGCCCGTAGAATTTGAAATCGATGAAGTCAACCACGCCTTCAGCCCTGAAAACTCTGTCAAAAACGTTTCCGAATCCGCCGCCTGCAATTCCGCAGATCATCCAGCGCTGGAACTTTGTGAATTCGTTATTCCGGAAATAAATCACCACAACCATAACCAGAACAATGAAAGGAATCAGTGACAGGAATATTTTTCTCAAAGTTTCCGGAAGATTACCGCCTATGCTGAAGGCGGCCCCAAGATTACGCACATGGATAATGCGGAGAAAATCCCCGAAAAAACTTGCTTTGACTGTGTAAATCGGAATGTACTTCACAACCAGGAATTTTGTAAGCTGATCCAGCAGAAACACTCCCAAACAGAAACAGAAAGGAATCAGTTTTTCTTTGATGCCCGGTTTGATCTGATTATTTTCCATTTTTCTTTCCTTTTGTTTTTTTATTCAGACACCAGCCTGTAAGCATTATCGCCAGAGCCACAGCAATCATTCCCAGGCACAGGATCTGACCGGTGGACAGATTTGCCATGGAAACATTCAGGTATGTGGGTGAACCTTCAACTGCAACGATTCTGTAACCAAGTTCAACATCCGGTTCCCTGAAGTATTCAATGAAAAATCTGAAGAAACCGTAACCGCCAAGATAAATTCCTGTCAGAAAACCGTCAAAAGGTTTCTTTTTACGCAGGAACCAGACAATAAGAAACAGAACGATTCCCTCAAAAAATGCCTCATACAGCTGACTTGGATGTCTCGGCAGATTCACCAGTCCGCCACTTGCCTCCATTCCGATCTGGCCCATGATCTCCTGAACCCAGTCAAGTGATGCGGAAAATCTTCTTGCACCGGGAAAAATCATTCCCCAGGACATTGTGGTGATCCGTCCGAAAAGTTCACCATTGTTCAGAAAGTTTCCCAGACGTCCCCATGTATAACCAAGCGGAATTGCAATTCCCATCACGTCCATCCACTTCAGTACCGGCTGTTTATGGATGATGCACCAGAGAAGCATTCCTAAAAGTCCACCGATCACACCACCGTGAAAGGACATTCCAGCAAGACCCGTGAAGTTTCCCTGGGAATCAAAGGGCCAGAAAGCGAGCCACGGTTTTTCGCGGTACAGCCCGCTGGTGTCGTAGACAAAAACTGACATGATTCTTGCTCCCAGAAGAAGGAACAGGATACCCATAGTAAAGAAACTGATCACGTCATCTTCTGAACATTTATATTTATCTGTATTCAGAGCGCCTTCTTTCACCACTTTTCTGAAGATGAGATATGCGGTTCCAAAGGCAAATACGTACATCAGACTGTACCAGCGGAGAAAACCTAAGAATTTCACACCGGGAAAAATAAAGGGAGAAAGCCAGGAAGGATAATCAATATAAAGCGGTGTCAAAATTTAAACCCTTGTTCCGCAGCCTTGAGAAGTTTTGTTTTAAGAAGCATGTTCTCCTTCTTAAGCTGTGTGATTTCAAAATTCTGTGATTTGATGGTATCTGCCAGATCCGCCATGGTAACAGCACCAGTTCCCACAAGATCTTCCACATATGACATTTTTGACGCGTAATCTGTCTCAGCTTCTGTGTCTGCTGCGGCAAAAGAATCGTCACGGGCTTCATTGTCAAACTGGATTGTCTCTGACTGGAGGATTTTGTCTGCAATACGGAACACGGCCTGACCAAGGATTGAGTTGGGCTTGTAGACAATTACCGGCAGTCTTGATGAAAGCGCCACATCCTGAAGGGGATCTTTGAACATGACTCCAAGATGCTCCAGTTCCACACCCAGGTATTCAGAACATGAGCGCCGGATTTTGTACGCTTTGTCAGCATCTTTCGGATCATCCACCATGTTCATCACAAGGCGCGGATGAAACTGCTCCATGCGGCGCTCAAAAACACCGGCACTTGCGGGATCAATTTTTCTGATTGCCTCAATCAGTTTGGGAATATACAGTTTCTGAAGCGAAGCAGAATCTGTCTTAAGATGTTCCAGATACTGATAAGCCTTTGAGTTTTTCTTGAAACTGTTGTACATCAGCCGGAAAACCGCATTTTTCAGGAACAGATAACCGTTCAGAGTTGCAGTTACTGTAGGCGCAGATACAATTATTCCCTGGGGAGAAAGCAGGAAAAAGTCCAGGATTGAAAGATGGGTTCCTGCACCAAGATCCAGAATCAGGTAATCTGCATCAATGTTCTGGAATTTTTTTATCAGATCATTTTTCTGTGCAATTTTAAGTGAAGAAAGGCCGGGAATTTCTGCATCACCGGCAATAAAACTTACATTGTCATAATCAGTAGGCTGAATAAGACTGTTGAAATCTGCCTGACCTGCAAGATAAGTTCCCAGACTGGTTTTCGGAGACTGCTGTCCTATAACAAGATGAAGGTTTGAGGCACCCAGATCCAGGTCTGCCAATACAACTTTTTTGCCTGCTTTGCCAAGTGCCACCGCAAGATTCGCAGAAAGAAGGCTTTTTCCTACACCACCTTTTCCACTTGCTATTGGAATAATCTGCATTTTTTACCACCCGATTACTGAAACAATGCCGGAACTGCCATAAAAGAATCTGAAAATTCAAAAAGCAATTCCTCTTGAATTTACGAAAGTATAGCACATTACGTCAAGTTTGAGAAACATCAAAAAAATCGGCTGCCCAAAACGATGAAACGCACAATACTTTCATAATATCGGACAGCCTTTTATTTATCTTACCTGAATGTTTTCCGGGAGTTAATCAAAAACTTGAATTTACATTCAATTGATTGACAGTCCGGCTTTCACCGGCACACAGGCTCCCAGATCCAGAGACCGTTTTACCGGTGCTGCATCTGCGGCAATCACAGTGTATTTTGCATGACGGACTTCTGCGCTTCCGTCCTCTTTGAACATTGCAAAAGAACTCCTGTCAAGTCTCACCGACACTGACACAGTTTTTCCAGCCGGAACAGAAACTCGCTCAAATCCTTTCAGCGATGCAACAGGATCTGTATCAAGCCTTTTCTCCGGTGTCACATAAATCTGTACAACCTGGTCTGCTGCAAAAGCGGATCTGTTTGTCACCGTCACTTCCGCAGTGATTCCTTCCTCCAGTTCTGTTTCTGTTGCCTCAGTTATTTCCCTGCCGGCCGCGTTTTTAAGCACCAGTCCGTCAAAAGCAAAATCCGCATAACTGAGACCGAATCCGAAGGGATAAAGGGGCTCTTCCGTCATATAACGGTAAGTGCGGCCTTTCATATCATAGTTTTCATATGGAGGAAGCTGGTCAGTGCTTTTAGGGAATGTCACGGGAAGTTTTCCACCGGGAACTGCATCACCGAAAATCACGTCTGCAACTGCATGACCGCCCTGTTCACCCGGATACCAGACATAGAGAATCGCATCGGCAAGGTCTTCGGGAATCGCGACGGCGCTTCCACCCGTCAGAACCAGAATCACCGGTGTGCCACGTTCCTTGACGGCCTTAAGATATTCCAGCTGCCATACGGGAAGCTCAATGCTGTCACGGTCGCCTTTGCTGTCAGAGGCAATCGCATCACCTTC
This sequence comes from Treponemataceae bacterium, assembly GCA_045599005.1. Lineage (GTDB taxonomy): Bacteria > Spirochaetota > Spirochaetia > Treponematales > Treponemataceae > Treponema_I. The sequence continues at coordinate 67,816 of JAZRVF010000018.1, read as the reverse complement.
CTCACCTTCCATTGCATTGTCCAGACCGAAACAGGCGATCACAACGTCCGCATTCTCTGCCATACCGACAGTCCAGCCCATGTTCTTGTTGTAGTCATACATTGTGCAGCACTGATGATAATCCAGGGTCATCTCATACTGATTGCAGACTTTTTTTGTGACACCCTCAAGAATTGTCACCAGTTCAGGACTTGTTCCGTAGTAATTTGAGATAAGGGCATTGATGTTTGCCGCACTTGGACCCATGCAGAGAATTTTCTTTGCACTTCTGTCCAGAGGCAGCAGACTGTTCTTATTGCGGAGCAGGACTATTGATTCTTCCGCAGCTTTTTTTGCCAGAGCTTTGTGTCTGTCACAGCGGATCACATCATCTTTGATCGATGTATAAGGACTGTTTCCTGCAGGATCCCGTTCCGAAGGTTCTCTGTCAAAGTCAAACATTCCCAGCTTGAATCTGGTTCTGAGAAGCCGTGTCAGAGCCTGGTCAACTTTTTCCTCAGTGGTAAGACCTGCTTTCACTGCCGCCACCAGGGAAGGGTAGGTACATCCGCAGTTCACGTCACAGCCGTTGTTCAGTGCCAGAGCTGCAGACTCAGCGGGTGTGTCAGTCACTTTATGGTTTGTGTGAAAATCTTTGATCGCCCAGCAGTCAGAGACAACATGCCCTTTGAACTGCCATTTTTCCCGGAGAATGTCTTTGAGCAGGTACTTACTTCCGCAGCATGGTTCACCCAGAGTCCTGTTGTATGCGCCCATGACTGTCTCGACTCCCGCTCCGACCAGTTTCTCAAAAGCGCTCAGATAGGTTTCCCACAGATCTTTCTGGGAACATTCCGCATTGAATGTGTGCCTGTCTTTTTCCGGGCCGGAATGAACCGCAAAGTGTTTCGCACAGGCAGCAAGTTTCAGATTTTCCGGGTCATCACCCTGCAGACCTTTTACACACTGGACACCTATTTCACCTGTAAGATAAGGATCCTCGCCGTAAGTCTCCTGACCGCGGCCCCAGCGTGGATCACGGAAAATATTGATGTTCGGAGTCCAGTAGGTAAGCCCCCAGAACTGACCCCTGTTTCCTCTGCGGGATGCCGCATTGTATTTTGCGCGGGCTTCGTCTGATACTGTAGTGAACACATCTTTCACAAGATTTCTGTCAAAAGAAGCGGCAAGACCAATCGCCTGCGGAAACACCGTTGCCTCACCGGCACGGGCCACACCATGCAGACCTTCGTTCCACCAGTTGTAAGCGGGAATTCCCAGCTTTTCAATTGCCGGACTTTCATAAACCAGCTGGGACACTTTTTCCTCAAGAGTCATCTGGGAAATAAGATCCCTGATTTTTTCTTCTGTAGTCATTATTAAACCACCTTAATTTGTGACCGGCGGCAGACCGGCTATTTTATAAAACCAATTTATCGCCAAAATCAAAGGCAGTTAATCAGAAAAATTAACTAAAGCCAGCAGCGCATTCCTAAAGTCACCATCTCCGTTTTGTGGTAGGAAGGTGTATCATATTCTCCTGTACTCAGCTGACGGTATTTTGCATAGATCTCCCGGTTATCCAGCATCCATCCGATTTCAAAATCAATGTCCGCCATGCTGTAATCTTCAAAACCGATTCCACCCAGACGGGCTCCGATTGTAAGAGGTTTAACGGGGAAAAATTTTATTCCTGTTCCATAGCTGAAACCGTGGTCCGTAAGCCATCCTCTGTCCTGTGTGATGTTGTATTCTGTCTTGTTTCCATAGCCCAGATACCAATCCCATAAGAAATTTGGCGTCTGAATGATTGTGCTGCGGTAATCTGCCTTGAAAAGCATCAATGGATCTCCGTCATCGTTGATCAGCAGCAGATCAAGTGAGGGACCGAAGCATTTTAAAATCTGGGCATCAAAAGTCAGTTCCCCGCAGGGCTGGATTGAGTTAAGTCCGTTATAGACAATTCCTCCTGCTCCACCCACAACTGCCCACCAGCTTCTTCCCGGTGTCCAGAGTAAGTCACCATGATCATCCATCATCGGCTTGAAATACAAAAAATCATTTCTTGCATAGGGATGTCCGCCATAAACAACCGGGACCACGTCCACAAGCCAAAGCTGAAAAAGTAAATCGATCAGTTCAATGAACCATCCTGAAGAACCCTCATCAGAATTATCATTGCTTCCTGTGCTTATGTCTTTGCTGTCCTGTTTTGCAGTATCTATAGAATCCTGAATTGATCCGGCAGAAACAAAAGGTGTATTAACCGTCCCAAAAACAAAAAAAAGTAAAGTCAGACAGATTACGATCTTTTTCATATTTCTCCTATATTCTGTGCCTTATATATTCCAGTTTTACACATTAATATAACACATTATAACAGTTAAAAAATCACATACTCCATGAATATCAGAACAGAAACCGTTTATTGCTCAACAACGGTCAAAAATGCTAAACTGCCATTAATTTTTCACAATTTGCAGGAGCAGATCATGACATTTTATGAGGAACTTCAGTGGCGCGGGCTTATCAAGGATGTAGCCGGCGAGGATATCGCAGATAAACTCAACAACGAAAAAATCACTTTTTACTGGGGAACTGATCCTACAGCAGACAGTCTCCATCTGGGTCATTATTCTTCTTTGGTAACAGCAAAACGTTTTGCCCGTGCAGGACATCATCCCATCCTTCTGGTAGGCGGTTCAACAGGTCTTATCGGGGATCCCCGTCCTACTGCAGAGCGCGAGATCATTGGAAAAGACATTCTTGAGAAGAACATGGCCGGAATCAAGGCTCAGGTCACAAAGATTTTCGATGGAAAAGCTGAGATCGTGAACAACTATGACTGGACCAAAGATTACACATTTCTGGAATTCCTCCGCGACATCGGAAAGTACATCAATGTTAGCTACATGCTTGGAAAAGACATCATTGCACGCCGTCTTGAGACAGGAATCACCTTTGCGGAATTCTCCTACACACTTCTTCAGGGTTATGACTTCCTGTGGCTCTACCGCAACAAGAACTGTATTCTCCAGTGCGAGGGCGCAGACCAGTGGGGCAACATCACAACCGGTCTTGAGCTGATCCGCAAACTTGAAGGCAAAGAGGCATACGGTTTTACAATGCCACTTGTCCTTGACAAATTCGGCAACAAATTCGGAAAAAGCGCCGGCAATGCCCTCTGGCTGGACATCAACAAGACATCAGCCTACGAACTTTACCAGTATCTGATCAACGTTGACGATTCAATGGTCATCGATTATCTCAAGATCTTCACTTTCCTCACACCGGAAGAAATCATGGAGTATGAGGCAAAGAACAAGGAGCATCCTGAACTCCGCGAGGCACACAAAGCTCTTGCACGTGAGATCATCTCCGATCTTCATGGAATTGATGAGTACAACAAGGCTGAGCAGATCAGTCAGTCACTTTTCTCCGGCAACATTAAAGGTCTTTCAATCAAAGACATTGAGGTAGGATTCCGCGCAATGCCTTCTGTTGAGGTTGATTCCTCAGCGGAACCTGTTGCACTGATCGACTTCCTTGTCGTAAACAAAATCGCGGCTAGCAAACGCGAGGCCCGTGAATTCCTTGCAGCCGGATCAATCTCCATCAACGGTGACAAAGTTACCGATGAGACACTGCCTGTTACAAAAGCACTGGCAATCGAAGAGAAACTGATGGTAATCCGCCGCGGAAAGAAAAAGAACTATCTGATCAAATTCAGCTGATCCGATTCCACCAGATAGAAAAGGCGCCGGAAAACTTCACATGAAGCTTCACGGCGCCTTTTTTTGTCCTTCTGATATTTTATCTTTCGGATTTTTTATCTTTCTGAGAATGGAAGTGACGGAACTGTTTTCAGGATTTCAGGATCATCCGGATCCGCATTCATCCATGAAAGTCTGGTCACACCTGCAGTGGCTGAAGATTCCTCTTCAACAAGCTCTGCATCTTTCAGCATCACAATTCCAAATAATTCATCCGCTTTCTGTGTAAAAGCCTCCGTCCTGTCAAAAAGATTGAAATCAACCTTCTCATATTCATAAGGCATGTTTTCCACACTGGTCTTATCCTTTAATACTGAATGGAAAGAGACTTTTGAAATGCCTTTACTGCTGTCTGTTCTGTATCCGGAGATAAAAAGTTTCCCATTCAGATAAATCCGTTTTTCAGAACCATACTTAAAGGGATCAGTAAATCTATAACCTTCTACGCTGTTAAAATCCGCATATCTGAAATAATCGTAATAAACCGGTTTCTGCTGATTTCCCCACAGAATATTATCCCAGGAATCATGGACTCCCAATACTGTAAACCCGTTGTCTGAATAATATTCCGAACTGATGTATACAGAATCACCGAATGGTTCTGAATCGTCTGTCAAATTTCTGTCAAAAAGACTGGTCTCAATAAAGGTTCCTTCCAGATTCATCTCTGAATCATAAACAGATCTGCAGTTTACGCGGTTTCCTTTTTCATCTGATCCGGCAAAACTTAAAATCAGTTTATTCGGGCTATTGTATAAATCAAGGTAATGGACTTTTGAATCTTTTAAATTGTATGGATATATCTCCAGTAATTCCAGATCCGGTGACAGTTTTAGAACAGCCTGGGCTTTATTTTTTGAATACACTCCGAATTCGCAGTTCACATACACACAGTCAGGAAATGAGCACATATCGCCAACAGAATCAGAGCCGGAAGTAAACAGTTTTTTATAGGCTTTTACATTTCCATCCAGATCAAAAGCCATGATCCAGGTGTCCCATCCTGTCTCAGAAAACTTCTGCTGACCGTTATAGGAAAAATAGACTGTATCTTTTCCGTCATAAGAATATTCTGTGCTTTCATAACTGGATGTATTCCGCAGATTATAGGTTTTTCTGGAGATAATCTCATCATCCCTGATTCTCAGGAAAGTGAAATGACAGTTTGAGAAACAGGCATAAACTGTAACACAGATCTCATCTTTATTGATGGGAAAAACCTTAAGATGCTCATAATGACTCCTGTTTTCCCGGAATTCTCCTGTTGTAAACTGCTCCGGTGGAATTTCGATGCTGACTGTGGAAACATATTCTGTGTCTATGTACTTATTGATGAAGATATTGTACGGATCATCATCGTCATCAGATGAAAGAGCAAGAATTGCTTCATAAATTGTGTCATCGTATGCGGCCACGTCCATCACCATGGAAGTGTAATCCGGTAAGACCCGGATTTCTGAACTGGAAGTTTCTGCATAGAAAACTGAAAATAAAGACAGTAACAGAAGTGATAAAAAAACTTTTTTCATATTGAATCTCCATTAAATACCCCGCGTTAGCGGCAAACCATGGATTGCTAGAATACAAGTTTGTGGATGGAGACTGATTCCTGTTTCAATCCAGGAATCAGTCCTTGAACCGGCTTTTATTTTCCGGCACTTTTTTTTATTTGCTGTAGTTGCGTTTGACTTTTTTGGTTGTTGTCATCTCCAAAGGCTCTTTAAGCATTGTGACCTTTGTGATGTGGGCATAAGGCTTTGCAGTTTTATTGCGTTTCTCAATGATCTCATTGATCATTCCTGCAACCGCCGCATCTGCCTCCGGGTTTCCGCGTGTAAGATTCATGCGTGTGTAGGCAGATTCCGCAACATAGACCAGTGCCTCAATTCCCTCTGATTTTCTTGAGGCATCCATGATGTAACCCTGGACTGTAATCTGCTCGATGTCATCAAAAAGCTGGAATTCATTCTCAATTTCCTCAGGGAAAACGTTCTTTCCGCCTTCAGTTACAATCATGTTCTTTGCGCGGCCTGCGAGATACAGATAGTTCTCACTGTCCAGCTTTCCAAGGTCACCGGTCTTGAACCAGCCGTCCTCGGTAAATACTTCCGCAGTTTCCTCAGGCATGTTGTAATAACCCTTCATCACCATCGGACCTTTCACCTGTACTTCACCGATTCCGCGCTCATCCGGATCTGCAATGCGCATCTCCATCCAGGGAGCAAAATACTGGCCCACACTCTCAATCTTGAAGTGTTCTTTCGGGTTCAGCGCGATAATGGGAGAAGTCTCTGTAAGACCGTAACCCTGGATAAAATCAATTCCCATTTCCTGATACACTTTGAAAACACTGGGTGCAAGAGGGCCGCCACCGCAGATGGCAATGCGGAGTGTTCCAAGACTTGCTTTCTCAAGAATGGCTTTGAACATTTTCTTACCCGGATTCACACCGAATACTTTTTTGATGAAATAGGAAAGACCCATAAGGAATTTAATGAGGCCATAGGCAACTGGCCCTTTGTCTTTGATGCCTTTCATTATGCCGGCCAGCAGTTTGTTGAAAAGCAGAGGCACACCAAGAAGCATGGTGATTTTGCCTTCACGCAGTTCCTTGAGCATGCGGGAGACAGCCATTGTCTTTCCGAACACAACCTCCGCACCGATGGACATGCTCTCAATAAAGACTGCAAGCATTGTATAGGAATGGTGGATAGGCAGGAGTGCGTAGAAAACATCAGTTTCCTTGATGACCAGATTGCACTGTGCGATATAGCAGTCAGAAACAAGGTTCCTGTGTGTAAGCATTACACCCTTGGGATTTCCTGTTGTTCCTGATGTGAAAAGAATCGCCGCAAGATCATCTTCGGAAGGCATTTCCGGCCTGAAGCCTGCCTCGTCCGCGGGCTTAAGATTATAGACATATCTGTCAGCCTGTTTCGGACTGAGAGCCATTACTTTGTAGTTCTGTCCGTCTTTTGCGGCAAAATAATCGTATTTTTCTTCATCCACGAAGAAAATTTTCGGCTGTGATGCTGCCAGCAGATTGTCTGTCTCGTTATCATGAAGTCCGTAGTCAATGGGAACAATTGTTGCCCCTGCAAAACCTGCGGCAAGATAAACAGTTGCCCATTCAGGAGAGTTTTTGCCGCTTACTGCAACGCGGTCTCCTTTTGAAACACCGTTTTCACCCAGCCAGGCTGCCAGTTTCTTTACGTTTGCGTAAACTTCTTTGTAAGTCAGTGTACGGCGTTCCGGAGTAAAATCCGTAAAACAGTTTCTGTTGCCGAAGCGTTCCACAGTAATGGAAAACATCTCCGGCAAAGTAGGCCATTCACCCTTAAAGCTTTTTCCGCGCCAAGCATCCAAAAATGCCCATGGCAATTCCTTTCTCACTTGCATTTTTCTTTCCTGTTCATAGTATTTTTCCGAGTCATAACAATTCGGTCAGTGCAAAAAATCATATAAAACAAAGCAGCCCGATTCACCACATAGCATGTGAATGAAAGGACTGCCTCAATTTCAATGGCAAATTAATGTTCCGTAACTCTGATATGTTTCAGGATTTACCAGAATGATTTCAAGATCGTATACAGTAAAGACATTTTTATCTGTCAGCGTTCCGTAATACCAGGTTTCATCATCGCTGTAATCATGTTCAATTGTATATCCGTCTGTCACGCAATAAGATCTGACATGGTTTTTTGCCTCATATTCATATTTTATGCCTGCATCAGAATAATAAGAATAGGTATCTTTAGGGACACCCTTTGAGTAAACGTCAAAAGACTGTGTCTTATAACCGGCCAGATTGAAACGGTACCAAAGGATTGCACCTGTTCTTTCTATCTCAAGAGCCAGATCTTCATCGCATTCACACAAATAAAAATATTTTTTTATTGGTTCATGATCCGCCCATTCTTCATCTTTACGCCAGGTTCCCGAAACTTTTTCTACAATTTCTTCTTCATTAAGGTTTGGGCAGTACATGCCGAAGAACATTCCTTTGGCCATGTCTGTTTCATCCCATCCCCAGGTTGTTCTTGAATCGCTAAACCATGAATAACTTGAATGACCAGAAGAATAGTTTGATCCTATGGGAATAAGAAAACCACCAAGGTCCAGGTCATATACAAATTCCGTTACTTTATATCTGCCGTTGCTGTCTCTATCTATATATCCTGCCATCTCACCATCTGCCAGACTTGCTTTCAATTCATCAAGCTGCTTTGTGTAGAAACGGCCTTCCTCACTCTGGAGAAATTTCTTTTTCTGAAGCTCTGTTGTATAACCTGTTATGCCAAAAACAGAGAAAACATCACCATTCATTATTGTTTCATAAGCATCAGGATTGATATCCTGCATTGTATTCCATAAAATCCCATCTGATGCATATTTTCCGGCTGAATAAGCCCAAAGTCCGGAACACATCAGAAACACTGCCAACAAGGTAACTATTTTTTTCATTTTAACCTCTTTTAAAAACTCCGCGTTAGCGGCGAGTCACGGATGGCGAGAATCCAAGTTTGCGTATGCAACGCAGCAGCAAACTTGAATGATAAAAATTACATGGACGTAATTTTTATCATGCCTCTTTTAAAACCCCCGCGTTAGCAACAGGCGGACAGTTCAATACATAGTTTTACTTTTTAAGTATATAAGAAATTGAATGTATGTCCAATTCTTTTACTTTCATTTTCAGACCACGGAGAATATAGGCACTGTACATCTGAAAAAGCTGTATCCTTCCCGGATGATCCGTCTCAACAATGAGCACACCGTTCTTTAAATCGACCACACGGCTGTGGTCCGCAAGCTGGCTTCCAATATCTGATTTCTGTGTGTAATCCGTTGATCCGCTTCTTACCGTACTCACCACTTCATTCCATACATTGTGGATGGAAAGACTTTCCTTCATTTCTGCAGGAAAAAAATCAGCAAAAACTTTCTCAATAATATTTGCAGCCGAAAAATCATCCAGATTTTTTTTTCCGTTCATTTTTCCAGTTCCCAGGAGCCTTCTGAAATTCTATAGATCAATGTATTTTCCTTTTTATAACGTTCGTAGGGTTCACCTGGCAGAAATGTACAGAAAAGCTGGTCATATTCCGGCAGAAGAGAAGTGAATTTCTGTCTTTTCTCAGGATCCAGCTCAAGAAGCACATCATCCATAAGAAGCACCGGTTTTTTGCCTGTTATCTCCCTGAAATATTTTGCCTGGGCAACACGAAGCATCAGAGCAACCAGACGCCGCTGACCTGTTGAGGCATGGGGAATGAAAGGCTCTTCTCCACGCATGAATTTTATTCTGTCACGGTGAGGACCGCTTAAAGTGATTCCAAGGGATTTTTCCGCCTCAAATTTTCTGATGAAAGACTGGAGAATGTCAGACACACTGTCCGTCTTCCATGAAGGATCATAGACAATCTGTACATTATCTATCCCGGTTATGTCCCTGTACAGTTCGATGAAAATTCTGTTGAACTGATAGACCGCATTCCTCCTGCGTTTCACGATCTCAAGACCTGTCTCAGCAAGAGGCTGGTCATACATGTCCACAAGATCATACTGCATTTCTTTCAGCACTGTGTTCCGGCTCTTGAGAATTTTCTTGTATTTTCTTATCAGATCCAGATACATCAGGTCGTACATTGAAAGAGACTGGTCTATGAAAAAACGCCGCCGTTCCGGTTCACCGTTCACAAATTCCATGTCATCGTGACAGAACAGGACACAGGGAATTGTGTTTATAAGCTCTTTTCTGTCTTTTATAGGTTTTCCGTTCTTAAGAATGTTCTTTTTCCCTGACTTCAGTTCAACATGAACCATATCAGTTTTTCCTGTCTCATCCCTGAAAAAGCCACGGACAGAAAAATCCCTGTTCCCCTTTTTCACTATCTCGGAATCTGTATGAGTCCTGAAAGAGGAAGCATAGGAAGACATATATACCGCTTCCAGCAGATTACTTTTTCCCTGTCCGTTTTCACCTACAAAAAAAACTTCATTTGCCAGAAGGTTTATTGATTCGTTGAGCAGATTTCTATAATTGTAAAGACTTAAATTCAGGAACGGCACAGAGCCAGATTACTCCACCTGCATAGGCATGATTATGTGGAAATAATCTCCTGCCGGTTCCGGACGCATGGTCACGGCCGTCATGGTTTTTGTGAACTCAAAGCAGATTGTATCTGTTGTCATAACACGCATGGGCTCTTCCACATAACTGAAGTTAAGACCGATTGTCACTTCTTCACCATCGTATCTGCAGGGAACTTCCTCGCGGGCTGTACCGATCTCACTTTCCTGTGAATAGACGGTAAGCATTCCCGGAGTCAGACCGAAGTAAGCGCGCTGTGATTTTTTGTCAGCCAGAAGACCTACACGGTGCATTGCTTCCTGCAGGTCCTTTTTGTTGACCTCAAACTTGAATTTCTGTGATTCAGGAATTACACGCTGATATGCAGGGAATTTTCCGTCAATAAGAACTGAGGCAAATTCATAGTTTGCAAATTTGATGAAAATGGTCTTGTCAACAATTGCAAGAGAAATGAATCCTTCGGAAGGAGCACGTTTAAGAAGAATGTTCAGGATTTTAGGAGGAACAATTGCTTCTGTAAAACTGTTGATTCCTGCACAAAGAGGTTTAGAGCTGAAGGAAAGGCGGCGTCCGTCAGTTGCAACAAGATTAAGATTGTCCTCTTTCTTCTCAAAATAGACACCGTTCATGAAATAACGTGTCTCGTCATCAGAAACGGCAAAAATTGTCTGTGTGATCATAGCTTTGAATTCATCTGCAGGAACATCAAAATAAGGAACATTCTCTGTTGAGGAGAATTCAGGGAATTTATCACTTGCCATGCTTTTAAGCTTGAACACCGCTTTTTTTGCAATGGGAGTAATCTCAATGATAATGTCTTTCTGTGTGAACTCAATGTCACCGGATGGAAGAGCGTTAAGAATGCTTATGAATTTGTCACAGAAAACAGTTGTTGTTCCCTCTTCCTCAATTTCAACAGGAATTTTTGTCTCAAAATTGATTTTAAGGTCTGTGGCTTTGATTGTCAGTGAATTGTTCTCTGCACAGAACAGAATGTTTGACAAAATTGAAATCGCATTTTTTGTGGAGATGATTTCCTGTGCTATTGCAATTTCCTTGAGCATTGCGTCTCTGTCAAAAGTGAATTTCATATAGGCTCCCTTTTATATATCCATATATAAATTTTAGCAGTAGAAGTAATAGAGCCTGTGCAAATGTGAATAAGCAGTTTATTTCTCTGTTCTGCATTGAATTACGAATGTTGAAAACTTGCAGTCTTTAGTATTCGGTTTTCCACATTTCCACAGGTAAAAAAATCCTCAACAGTTTTTCACCAACATATTACCATATTATTCACAAGTTGTCCAAAATCAGCTGTTGATTTTGTGCTCTTTTATGGAGCGGATCAGAAGCTGTATTTTTGCATCAAAACTTGAGTCTGCCTTTATTTTTGTCTCAATGTTCTTGAATGCGCTCAATGCGGTGGAATGGTCACGGCCGTTGAATTCCGCAGCGATCTCTGTTGAGGAAAGTTCCGTAAGCTCACGCATTATGTACATTGCGATGTGTCTCGGAAGCATCAGGTTTTTGGTACGCTTCGGACCTTTGATCGCCGCAGAAGTAACATTGTAGTTTTCCGCCACTGTCTTGATTATGAAGTCAGGAGAAATATCCGAGGGTTTTGCAGAAAAGCCTTCAGTTGCAATAAGCTGTTCCGCAATGTCCACAGTCACGGTTTTTCCTACAAGATCCATGTATGCAAGAATTTTTGTAAGTGATGCCTCCAGCTGCCGGACATTTGAAGAGACATTCTGGGCGATGAAATCAATTACCTTTGAATCAATGTTTCTGTTCTGCTGTGAAAGTTTTCTTTCAATAATAGCACGCCTTGTCTCATATTTCGGTGGCTGAAGATTCATATTGAGACCGCGTTCAAAACGGCTTTTCAGACGGTCAGAAAGATTTTTCAGCTCTGAGGCCGGACGGTCACAGGTAAAGACCATCTGTTTTTTTGCTGCGTAGAGAGCCTCAAAAATGTAGAACAGTTCTTCCTGGGTTCCGTCCTTGTTCTGAAGAAAGTGGATATCGTCTATCAGAAGTATGTCTACAGAGCGGTATTTCTTTTTAAACTTCTGCATTGTCCTGTCATTGAGTGACTGGATGAATTCATTGGTGAAATTCTCCGCGGAAATGTAGATTATCCTGCTCTGTTTTTCCTTCCAGGCTGAATTTCCGATGGCTTCCATCAGATGTGTCTTTCCAAGACCGACTCCTCCATAAATCAGAAGAGGGTTGTAAGCTTCACCGGGATTTTTTGCGACTGCCACAGAAGCACTGTAGGCAAATGAGTTGTCTTCACCGACAACGTAATTGTCAAAGGTATAATTGGGATCAAGCTGCGGATGCCTTATGAATTCAGTCTCAGAAACTGGTGAATGTGTTTCAGAAGGGTAGGGGACAACGGGTTCCGGTTTTATCTCCGGTTCCGGCTGTACAGCGACGGGCTTGATCTGAACAGGTTTCTCTTCAGCCGGTTCCGGTTCAAAACGTCCGGGTTCCGCAACAATCAGACTGATCTCAAAATCCTGTCCTGTAAGAAGATTAAGTTTCTCTTTGACTTTGAGAAGTTCTTCCCTGCCTGCCAGATTTTTTTTCATGAAAGGAGAAGGAACAGTCGCTGTAATTGTATTCCCTGATGAACTGAAGAATTTGACTTGGGAAAGCCAAAGAACATAATTACTTTCTTTACCGTTACTTATATACTCAGAATGAAGCATTTTCATTGCTTCTTCCCAGAACACCTTGCAGTCTGACATTCCGCCATTATAGCTAACCTTTACTTTTTTTAGCAATACAGATATACTCCAATCCATTATTTTCCAAAGATTACCAAGGGGTATTCATGAGTGCCTCATATTCAGCCACTAACATTCAAGTATTAAAAGGACTGGAAGCAGTCAGAAAAAGACCGGGTATGTACATCGGTTCAACAGGCCCGAACGGTCTGCATCATCTGGTGTACGAAGTTGTCGATAACTCCATAGACGAAGCCATGGCAGGTTTCTGTGACAATATTCTGGTCGCTCTTGAGCAGAATGATATTGTCCGTGTTGAGGATAACGGACGCGGAATTCCTGTGGACATTCATCCTACCGAAGGAATCAGCGCACTGGAGCTTGTTCTCACACGTCTTCATGCCGGTGGAAAATTCGACAAAGGATCATACAAGGTTTCCGGTGGTCTGCACGGTGTAGGTGTGTCCTGTGTCAATGCTCTTTCTGTGTGGCTTGAGGCATATGTCCATAAAGACGGAAAACTTTATGAGCAGAAGTATGAGACCGGTATCCCTGTCTCACCCGTTGAACAGAAAGGAACAACTGAGCACCGGGGAACAACGATCCGTTGGAAAGCTGATGCCTCAATTTTTACCGAGACAACAACCTATAATTTTGATGTTCTTACAAGCCGACTCAGGGAACTTGCCTTCCTTAATCCCGGAATCACCATTGTCCTCCGTGATGAGCGCCTTGAGACTCCAAAGGAATCAGTCTTCAGATTTGACGGCGGTATCAACGAATATACAAAGTTCCTTAATGAAGGAAAAAAAGTTGTTCCCGAGGAACCGATTTTTATCACCGGTGAACAGAACGATATAATCACTGACATCTCAATCCAGTACAACGACGGTTTTGATTCAGACAAAATCTTCAGTTACGTGAATGACATCAACACCCGCGAAGGCGGAACCCATCTTGACGGTTTCAAGAATGCCATGACATTCGTTCTCAACAAGGCTTTGGACAACAACGAGAAACTTTTCAAGAAACTGAATCCGAAAGTTGACCGCAGCAAAAAGAACGACAAGAAAAATGACAAAGAGGTCAAGGTTGAGCGCCTTACCGGTGATGACGTGCGCACAGGTCTTACAGCCGTCATTTCGGTAAAAGTTCCTGAGCCGCAGTTTGAAGGTCAGACAAAGACAAAACTTGGTAATACCGAAGTACGCACCATTGTTGACTCACTGGTTAAAGAAAAGCTTACGATCTGGTTTGAGCAGAATCCACAGATCTGTAACTCGATTCTTGAGAAAGCGGTGAACGAGGCTCTGGGACGTATTAAAGCCCGCAAGACAATTGAAGCAAACCGCAAGAACGGAATGGATTCTTTCGGACTCCCCGGAAAACTTGCGGACTGTTCCAGCAACAAACCTGAGGAATGCGAAGTATACATTGTTGAGGGTGATTCTGCAGGCGGTTCTGCCAAACAGGGCAGAAATCCGAAGACACAGGCAATCCTTCCTCTTTGGGGTAAGATGCTGAATGTTGAGAAAGTCCATCCTGACAAGGTCATAAACAATGACAAACTCCAGCCGGTCATCGCTTCTCTTGGAACAGGTATCGGAAAGACTTTCAACATTGAGAAACTCCGCTATCACAAGATCATCATCATGGCCGATGCTGATGTTGACGGCGCCCATATCTCCACACTGCTCATGACTTTCTTCTTCCGCTTCATGCCGGAGCTGATTGAGAAAGGTTACGTATATATCGCCATGCCGCCTCTGTACCGTGTTGAATACAAAAAGTTCAAGAAGTTTGTGTTCAGTGACGAGGAGCGGGATCATGCCCTTGAGGAACTTGGTCCGGATCGTGACAAGGCAACTGTCCAGCGTTACAAAGGTCTTGGTGAGATGGAATGGCAGGAGCTTAAGGAAACAACCATGGCTCCTGAGAACCGCCGCATGAAGCAGGTAAAAGTCACTGATGCTCTTGAGGCAGACAGGATTTTCTCCGTGCTCATGGGTGATGATGTTGAACCACGTCGCAGATTCATTGAGGAAAACGCGGTTTACGCAACTCTCGACGTTTAATGATTATGTAATCCCGGACTGGTTTCGGGATCTCTTCAAGAATTAGATTCTGAAACTGGTTCAGAATGACGGGAAAATTGAAATGATTGAAAATATCAAATACGAAGAATCACAGACTCCTGAGGGCGGTTATCTTCTTTCTGCTCCCATCGAACATGAGATGCAGCGTTCCTTTATTGACTATTCAATGTCAGTAATTGTTGAGCGCGCGCTTCCTGATGTCCGTGACGGACTCAAGCCGGTCCACCGCCGTATTCTTTACGCAATGGCTGAAGAGAACCTTACTTCCGGCGGCAAGACAAAAAAATGTGCCACCGTTGTCGGTGATGTGCTCGGTCGTTATCATCCTCATGGTGATGCTTCCGTCTATGATGCCATGGTCCGTCTTGGTCAGAGTTTCTCACTTCGTTATATGCCCGTTACCAAACAGGGTAACTTCGGAGGTATAGACGGTTCACCTGCTGCTGCTTACCGTTACACTGAGGCAAAAATGTCAAAGATTGCCGAGGAAATGGTTGCAGACATTAAAAAAGATACAGTCGATTTCATTCCCAACTTTGATGATACAAGAAAAGAGCCCACAGTCCTTCCCGGTGCTTTTCCCTTCCTGCTCTGTAACGGTTCAACAGGTATTGCGGTCGGTATGGCAACAAACATGCCGCCCCACAATCTCCGTGAGGTTGGAAAAGCAATAAGCGCCTTTATTGACAATCAGGACATCTCGATTGATGAGCTGATGACACATATCAAAGGACCTGATTTTCCAACTGGCGGTCTGATTTTCGGTAAAAAGGGAATCAAGGAGGCATACCGCACAGGCCGTGGAAAAATCCTGATGCGTGCACGCTTTACCATTGAAGTGGACACAAAGGGAAAAGAGAAGATTGTGTTCACTGAGATTCCTTATCAGACAAGGACAACAGATCTGGTGACAAAGATCGGTGAACTTGCCCGTGATAAGGTAATTGAAGGAATTGAGCGCGTAAATGACGGTTCCCATGGTGATGAAGTCCGCATTGAAGTTGATATTAAACGTGGTGCCATTGCGAAAGTTGTACTGAATCAGCTTTTCTCAAAGACAGCTCTTCAGTCCAGTTATGGAATCATCAACCTTGCACTGGTGAACGGCCGTCCCCAGATTCTCAATCTGAAGCAGCTTGTCCAGTGTTTTGTCGATCACCGTGACAATGTCATCACCCGCCGTACTCAGTTTGACCTGAAAAAAGCAAAACATGACGAGCATATCCTTGAGGCAAGAATCACTGCGGTTGACTGCGTTGATGAAGTGATTGCCATAATCCGGGGAAGCCGTGATGAGACTGAGGCCAAGGCAAAACTGAGTGAGCGTTTCGGTTTTGATGAGGAGCAGAGTCAGGCGATTGTTGATATGCGCATGGGTGTTCTTACCCATCTGCGTATTGATGAACTGAAAAAACAGATGGAAGAACTGAAGGCATGGATTGCCCATCTGGAAGATCTTCTTGCCCATCACGAAAAGATTCTTGCCCTGATAAAAGAAGAGACAGATGCGATTGTCGATAAATTCGGAGATGACAGGCGCACGGATATTCTTTCTGACGAGATTGAGTCAGTGAACATTGAGGACATGATCAAGAAAGAGAATATGGCTGTCCTTATCTCTCATCTTGGTTACATAAAATGTGTGCCCGCTTCTTCATATAAATCCCAGGGCCGTGGCGGCAAAGGTTCCAATGCGACAAAACTTGTTGAGGACGATTATGTGAAACAGGTTTTCACAGCCACAACCCATGACAAAGTTCTCTTCATCTCCTCTGCCGGAAAAGCATATTACGTGAAAGTTCATGAAATCCCTGAAAGCAGCAAGAATTCCCGTGGAACTCATATCAAGAGTCTTCTGGCGATTTCTTCTGATGAGGAGATTGCAACAACAGTTGCTGTCCAGGATTTTACAGATGACAGATATCTGTTCATGGCAACTGCCAACGGTGTTGTGAAAAAAGTATGTCTGACAGATTTCAGCAATGCAAAGACAAGGGGAATCATCGCAATCAATCTTGATGAAGGTGATAAAGTTGTCGCCGCACTTCTGACTGACGGTTCAAGTGATGTTCTTCTTACTTCCCGTCTGGGACAGGCTCTCCGCATCAAGGAAGAGGAAGTCCGTGTCATGGGCCGTGCATCACGTGGTGTCGCCGGTCTCAAGTTGAGCAGTGATGACGAACTGGCAGGTGCTATCCTTGTTTCAGAGGATACTTCCGCTCTGTTCATAACCTCATGTGGTCAGGGAAAGCGTGTTAAGTTTGACGAATTCATGGCTCATGGCCGTGGAACTGGCGGTCAGCGCTGCTTCACCCTGTCAGACAAAACCGGTGAGATTGTCGGTGTCCTTTCAGTTTCCGGAACTGATGACATAATGTGTATCACCAGTCAGGGCAAATCCATCCGCACTGATGTGGGAAAGATTAATGAGCAGGGTAGGGCTGCGACAGGTGTGAATGTCTTCACCATTGAAAAACCGGATATGGTTATCGGTGTTGACCGTGTTGAAAAAGAAACCAGCAGTGAGGAATAATCCCCTGCAATGATTTAAGACTGCTCTTTCGGGCAGTCTTTTTTTTACTGTAAAAAATAAATTTCCTTTTTTAAGATTGTTCATATATATTTTTTTGAAAAAAGTAAGTTTCAATTCTTCTGCAGTTTATTCTGATTTTTAGAAACAGATTCCGGTAGAGACAGCAGGTCTGAGAAAAGATGAAGAAAGTATTATTTACAATACTGATGATTCTTGGTGTTTGCATGTTCTTTTCACAGAGCTATGATAGCTACCTGTCAAAGGCAAAGGAATACGGGGGAAAGAAACAGTGGTGTCTTGCACTGGATGCCTACTATGATTGCGATGGCAGTACGCATGTACATACAATACCTTTAAGGTCAATGTTGGGGAATTAAAACAGGTAAAGGTGAACAATTCTGCTAAGACAGCAACTTACAGTGCAGATATCACTTATGTACGCAGTGACCGTTATAACAGGACTGTAGGTGTTATTGCAAAGGTTACGCAGCAGCAAGAAAAAGCAGCTGGACGCTTCCTGTAAAGTGGCCGGAGGAATAAGCAAGTTCCCCAAAGAACAATGTTTACAGTGTAAACGGTGTTTATATCTATAAAGAGAACAGTAAATACTACAATGCATTTGCTTTTGCAAAACTAATGGATGTTAAGTTCAATGTTGCTGATAGGAACGGCAAGGAATTATTCGCCGGAAAGAGATGCCTGATCGGTGCTGAAAGTACGATTACACTGGAAGGAATTTTCTTTGATGTAATGAATAAGATAGAAAAGGGAGAGGCTTTCCTTAACCCTGTGGTCTGTTATTTGCAGTACGGTGAATATAACAAGGCAGATGACAAAGGTGGAAGGACATTCATAAAGAAGTTTCCTGAATTTAAACTCCCTGATACCGGATCTACAAATGATAAAGCTGTGTTCATATATTGGAAGAACAGAAAAGATGTGAAAGCAGAAAAAGTTAATGACTGGTTCAGAGAACAGAAGTTACTCAAAGGGGGAGAAGAATCCTGTTGATAATGTCAGCTGGTACGATGTCATCTACTTCTGCAACAAGTTAAGTCTTGCAGCCGGATTGGATTCTGTATATGCGGTAGATGGAAATACAGATATTGCAGAATGGGAATATGCAGCTAAAGGTGGACAGAACTTTACCTATGCAGGCGGCAACAATCTGGATAAAGTAACCTGGCATTTTAGTAATACTGATTACTTGACAGTTCATAAACCGGTTACAAAGCTTCAGACAAATGGATATGGACTTTATGACATGACCGGAAATGTAGCGGAATGGTGCTGGGATGTAGACAGTAACGGCAACCGCACTTATCCTGGCGGTGGTGGCGGTATGTACGCTTACTCAGATTTCTGTAAGGTAACAAGCAGTGAATCTGATCCTGCCAGTACAACACGTTTTCAGATTGGTATTCGTCTTGTCCGTCAATAAAAAAGGGCAGGCTTTTTTTATTCTTTCAGTGTTTCACGTGAAACAATTTTTAAGCCGATGGGAAACAAACAAATGTTTCACGTGAAACATCACCCGGCAAAATCAGGATTGGCATTTCTGACAGAATAAAAGTTTTTCAGAAAATCAAAAGCCTTAAGAACATCGTCGGGAATATCAACATGAGCAATAAAGTTTTTGCCGGCAGGACCATAGCCGTTTTTATCATCAGAAAGGCGGGGAATCTCACCCATAAGAAGAGAAAGATAACGGTCCATATCCCACATGCAGTGAATGGCATCGGTAAAAGAGAGACAGCATCCAGATTCTGATACTTCAGCGGAATAAGCGGCAAAGTTGAAAATCTGGACAGAATCAGGAACATATTTCTTCAAACCGGCATACATGCGAAGCTGCATGGTTGCATCCTGGCAAAGAATTATTGAATTGAAGGAAATGTTTTTGTCTTTAAGAAGATCAAGTAAAAAAGTGATGTTGTTTCCGCAGTTTGTAGATTTTGTCTCAAGAAAATCCGCCTGGATACCGTAACGGATCTGAAGATAGCGGTTGAAAAGCTCCGCTTCCGGCTGATTGTCAGTATCCATTTCCGGGCATTCCTTTTTGAACTGATTCCGTAAAGTTTCTGTAGTGTGGCCGGCGCCACCGACAATAATGTAATGATCAGCAACTTTTTTATGGATTGCTTCTGCCAGTACATCACCACCTGCAATGATGGATCCGCCGAAAAGAACGAAAACATCTGCGTGAGGAGCTTCATCCAAAGAAGCAAAATCTCTTGGGCCAAGAAACTTTCCCAGTCTGTTGATACAATCTGCCCGATTCATAATCTACCTTCTTATCCTTACCTGGAGTGTGCGAATAAACAGATGTTTCGACTTCGCTCAACATGACATTCATTTATCATTTTGAAAGAGTAATGAAACAGATGTTTCGACTCTGCTCAACATGACATTCTTTTATCATTTCAACATGACCATGGGTGCTGAGTTTATCCTGCGCAGAAAAAAATGTCACCCTGAGCGAAGTCGAAGGGTCTATATAATGCATTACAGAAGTTTATGATGATGTCCCGACTTGATTCACTGCAATCACTTGCTCAGTATGACAATTTTATAATTTACAGTGAAAGAGTGTAAACCTTTGAATTGCGTTCCGGTGACCAGTGGGCTTTCCGTTCTTCAGGAATTTCTGACACATCGGAAGGGATGAATCCGAACTGTTCAAACCAGTCAGAAGTTTTGGTGGTAAGAAGAAACACTTTTCTCAGACCACGGTTCCGGGCCTTGTCAATCAGATAATTAATCAGTTTGGGACCGATTCCCAGAGAAGAGAATCTTTCAGAAACAGCAACTGCAGCAATCTCAGCCTGGGTTTTATCCGACTCATACTGGTGAAGTGCGGCACAGGCTTTTATACCACCATCAACTTCGTACACAATATAATCCTGCCATGTTGCCTGCAGCTGTGTCTGAGTTCTTGGCAGAAGGTTCCCTTTTTCAACAAAAGGCTGCATCAGGGTCAGAATGGAAGGAATGTCTTCCGGAGTCATGCTGCGGATTCCGCCGTAGTTTGAAGTGTATACCATTGTTCCGGAACCATTGTCCGAAAAAATCTCCGTGAGAAGGGAACCGTCAGCCTGTCCGTTTACAATGTGGGCGCGTTCAACATTCTGTCTGCAGGCAATCACACACTGACGGATAAGAGACAGAGTTCTGTCTGTCTTCTGATTGGCTGGAGTGTTCTCAAGAACGTAAGTCGCTTCATCCAGATCAAGGGCGGGAATTGATCCATTATCGGTGACAATTGCAGAAGAAGGAATGCTGAAGGATTCCGTCGTGACTGAGTCTCCCGATGTCAGGAAAAAAAGTTTCTGCGCATGGAGACGGGAAGCAATTTCTGTTGCAAGGCGGACTGAAGAGATATTGTAGGGTTTTCCCTGACCCGACCAGCCGATGCAGGGAAAAATGGGAATATGTTTCTGTGCCAGAATGCTTTCAAGGGATTCCAGGTTGATTTTATCAATCTCACCGGCTGTGCAGTAATCAATACCGTCAATAACACCGATGCCACGCGCCCGGACCCAGTTTCCGATGACGGCAGTGAGACCCGCTTCCGCAAGACTTGTCATGACCTGATTCGATACATCAAAGGCGGCCATCTTGATCAGTGGAAGAGCTTTCTCATCTGTAATGCGAATTGAATTCTTGTTTGTCCAGGAACAGCCGGCATCAGAAAGAATACTGTCTATCCGTTTTTTTGCACCGGGAACAATCACCACTTTCAGACCTGCTTCATGAACAAATGCAATGTCATGAATATGACTTGAAAAAAGAGTTGAATTCAGAATGTCATCATCAAGATGTATTACGATGATTGCATCCTTGAATCTGGAGACATAGCGCAGAACACCACGGATTTTTTCTGCATTTGCATAGATAATAGCTGAGTCCATAAAAAAATTATAACGCGTGCAGTTAAAGCCGTGTACTAATCAGATGTATGGTATGCAGATTGTTTCCTTTGACAAGGGTACAAAGTGATTGATATATTTAAAAAGTGAAAACGTATAAAGGAATACCCGCTTCTTCCGGAATTGCTTCCGGATCCTGTTATTTAGTTTCAGATCAGATTCTGACAGTTCCGGAATATCATATAGACCAGGAAGAAAAAGAATCCGGCTGGAACAGATTTTCCCAATGCCGTCAGCAGGTTCTGGATTTTATGATTCAGACTGCATCGGAAGCTGATTCTGATCAGACTCCGATTTTTGAGACCTATGTGATGATGCTGTCTGATCCTGAATTTGTTGATGAAGTAAAAAATGCTTATGAAGAAGATTCATGGAATATAGAAGCTGTTGTTGACCGGAAAACCCGGGAGTACGCTGACCGCTTGAAAAGTGCCGGAATTGAGTATCTTGCGGAAAGATCACAGGATATTCTTGATGTTTACGGGAAAGTCCTTGAAAGAATGTGTCTTCCTGAAGTGGAGTACGGTGAAAGACTTGAGGCAGTTCCTGAAAAATCTGTCCTTGTCTGTGCAACCCTTAAACCATCAGATGCGGTTGTTCTTGGAAAAAAGAAGATTTCCGGACTTGTGACCAGAGAAGGCGGAACAAGTTCCCATGTTGCGATTATTGCCCGTTCATTGGGAATTCCTTATGTGACAGGTGTGGAAGTTTCTGAATCAGGATTTCCTGACGGTGGAAAAATAATTGTGGACGGTTCTGAGGGAATTGTGATAAGCGAACCGGATCCGGAAACTGAAAAACTTTATAATTGTAAAATTCAAAAGCAGAGTGCAGAATCTGCAGAACTGGAGAAATTTTCCCAGATTCCGGGAATGACAAAAGACGGAACCAGAATTGACTTTCTGGCAAACGCAGGCAGTGTTGAGGAAGCAGAGAATGCTTTTTCAGCCGGTGCGGATGGAATCGGGCTTTTCAGAACGGAATTCCTTTTTATGGACAATGCTGACATGGGTGAGGAAGCCCAGTATGAGGCCTATAAGCGTGTACTTGAGGCAGCAGAGGGAAAAGCGGTCACAATCCGGACTCTGGATGTGGGCGGTGATAAAATAGTTTCCAACGGATCTGTTCCCATGCAGCCGGAAAAAGAAACCAACCCTCTGCTTGGTCAGCGGGCAATCAGATTCTGTCTGGCAAACCCGGATTTTTTCAGGATTCAGCTTCGCGCCCTTTTACGGGCTTCAGTCCATGGAGTCCTGAAAATCATGCTGCCTCTGGTAACAGGCCCTGATCAGGTGGAGTCAACACTGGCAATACTTGGTGAGGAAGTGGACAGACTTGAGAAGGCCGGCATTCCCTGCAGAAAAGATGTTCCGCTGGGTGTGATGATAGAAACGCCTGCTGCGGCAGTTCTTGCCGACTGTCTTGCAGAAAAAGCGGCTTTCTTTTCTTTGGGAACAAATGATCTGACCCAGTACACTCTGTGCGTGGACAGGGAAAATGTCTCAGTTGCCGGACTTTTCAACCAGATGAATCCGGCTGTCTGCAGACTGATTGCCCGGACTGCCAGCGCTGCAGAAGAAGCCGGTATCCCAGTTTCTGTCTGCGGATCATTGGCTGGAACGGTGGAAGGGGCCTGTTTTCTGACAGGTCTTGGCATCACAAAGTTGAGTATGCCTTTCGGACAGATAAACAGGATAAAACAGGAAATTTCAGGGCGGACCCTTGAAGAACTGGCACAATTCAGTCAGAATGTGCTTTCCTGTGGGACAATGGAACAGATAAATTCTGAGTTAAATAATTTTTTCAAAAGAGAGAACTGATGGAGCAGAAAAAATATAAAAACCTGCCGCTGCTGGTGATTGTAGGTCGCCCAAATGTGGGAAAATCAACTTTATTCAACAGAATGCTGCATAAACGGCGTGCAATTACGGATCCTACTCCGGGTGTAACGCGGGATCCGATCAAGGAAATTGCTTTTCTGAATGAGAAACCTCTCAGTGTGATGGATACCGGTGGCTTTAAGCTGGAAAGGGAAGTCGGTTCAATAGAAGCGGAGCTGGACGAGCTTGTTGTCCAGAAAACTCTTGAATCACTTAAAAAGGCGGATCTGATTCTTCTGCTTCTGGAAGCCGGAGTTGTTACTGCCGAAGACGAAGAATTCATCGCATTGCTCAGACCTTACTGGAATAAAGTGGTTGCTGCGGTGAATAAAACTGAAGGTGGCCGTAACGAAGAATCTGCCTGGGAATTCAGTCAGTTCGGCTTCAAGGAGCTGCTGTTCATCTCAGCGGAACATGGGGATCATATTCCCGATCTGTACGCACTCATTGAATCCCGCCTGGATTTTTCCAGGATTGAGGAAGGTGAAGAACCGGAAGAGATCAAAATTGCAATCATGGGAAAACCGAATACAGGAAAATCCACGCTTTCAAATCTGCTTACGGAGACAGAAGCCTCCATTGTAAGTGATTATGCCGGAACAACCCGTGACGTTGTGGAAGGAACTTTTGCTTTCAAAAACAGGCGCTTCAAAGTCCTGGACACTGCAGGAATCCGACGCAAGGCAAAAGTGAAAGAAGATGTTGAATATTACTCTGTAACACGCGCCATCAAAACTCTGGACAGAACTGATCTTGTTTTTTACATGATGGACGCCCAGGAAGGTCTTACAGAGCAGGATAAAAAAGTAATCGGTCTTGCTTACGAAAGAGGACGGGGAGTTATTTTCATCCTGAACAAATGGGATACCCAGAATCAGGAGAAAAAGACTTTCAAAGAGGCTGAGAGAAACATAAAGATCATGTTCGGTCATATGGAATATGCGCCTGTTGTGGCTATTTCTGCAAAAGAGAATACAGGAATTAAACAGCTTCTGAACACAGCCATGGAACTTTACAATCAGCTTACTAAAAAAGTTGAGACTGGTGTTCTGAATACTGCACTCAAGGATTGGGTTGCCGCATATCCGCCGCCTGCAAGCCGCAGTGCCAGTTTTAAAATCCGTTACATGACACAGATCAGTACGAATCCCGTTAAATTCCTGCTTTTTGCTACCCGGCCGGAAGTGGTTCAGCCGACGTATCTTGCATATCTAAAAAACAAAATCCGTACTGATTTAGGCTTTGACAAGATTCCGGTGCAGCTGGAACTTAAAGCCAGCCGTCAGAAATGGGAAAAACGGACAAGAGAGTAGGTGATTATGGCGCAGTTCAGTATCGGAGAAGTTGAGAAAGTCACCGGCGTAAAGGCTCATGTGCTGAGGTATTGGGAAGAGATCGAACCTTCTCTTGCACCTCAGAAAGACATTGGAGGAAGACGTTCATATACACTGCGCGATGTTCAGATGATCATGCGGATAAAACATCTGATACATGAACAGCACCTTACAATCAGTGAGGCACGCCGGCGTGTTATTGAGGAAGCGGATATGCGTCCCTCAGATGCAGACAAACTTCATGAGATCAATGAAATGCGGGGTGAACTGCTGAATCTGTTCCATGAGATAGAAGTGTGCAGAAATAAAAACAAGTTGAATTCACAGGCAAATCGGTAAATCGGCAAGCTATGGAAAGAAAAGAACAGAAAAAGATTTATGAGAAATATGATGCGGTATTCAATCCCCTTGAAAAAGGAGCGCGTGAAATACTGGAACAGTTTGACGACATCATTCAGGATATCAAACCCCTCAACAGCCGGCAGCTTTATCAGCAGAATGACATAATCAGGGAACTGTCCCATTCCCTGACCGATGAACGCCAGTCAAGGCGTCTGGGCTATATGAATGATTCAAAATATCTGATTGCCTATGCCCGTTATTTCATGTGGTGGAATCTTGTGAGGCTTACTCCGATTTTTGCAGGACTAGAAAAGAAGCCGGAGACAAAAAGTTTTCTGGAAAGCCTTACTGATGAGAGCGTATGTATAGATATGGGTTCAGGACCGCTTACTGTGGTGGTGGCTTTGTGGCTTGCCTGTCCCAGTCTGCGGAAAAAAAGTCTGACCTGGTATTGTGTGGATCTGTCTCAGACTGCACTTTCTCTTGGAGAGGAGCTTTTTCTGAAAGTTGCCGCCAGAACCGCCGCTTTTGATGATATGCAGAAAACCTGGAACATCATCCGGGTAAAAGGCGAATTCGGGACAGAGATCCGGAAAAAGGCGGATCTGTTCACCTGCGCGAATATGTTCAATGAAGCATACTGGTCTTCTGACAGACCTCTGGAGGAAGTTGCAAAGAAGAACAGCGCTGCAATTCTTTCCTATTGCAATGAGGGTGCCGGCATTTTTGTAGCAGAACCAGGAATTCCCCGTGCAGGGCGTTTTGTTTCTCTTATGCGTTCCTGCTTTATCAGACAGAAAAAACAGATAGACCTTCCTTGTCCTTTTGAAGGTGAGTGCCCTATGGAAGGCAGAAAAGGTGGAAAATGGTGTCACTTTGTTCTTGATGCGACGACGGCACCGAAAGGACTTCAGAAACTGTCAGAGAAAGCCGGACTTCCCAAAGACAGGGCGGCAGTTTCTTTTGTTTTTGCCCATGGAAGCGGTAAAACCGTTGAAAGAACCAGAACCTCAGAACAGAAGGAACCTCTCAGACTCCGTGTTGTTTCCGATCCTATTGCTCTCTTTGGCGGACAGACCGGAAGATACTGCTGTTCGGAAATGGGTCTGACACTGGCAATTGCTCCGGAAAAAAACTTCAGGATCGGAGACGGAGTAATTTACACAGGAAGTAAAAAGACTGAATCCCTGACCATAGACAGAAAATCCGGAGCAAAAATGCTTTATCTGCAGGATTGCGGGACAAAGGTGGAGACATGGAAAAAACATCAGTGAGAAAAATCGGTATCCTGACTTCGGGAGGAGATGCACCCGGTCTGAATGCTGCAATCCGTGCGGTAGCCCGTACGTGCATGGACGAATACGGAATAAAAGTTTACGGAATCG
Source organism: Treponemataceae bacterium (assembly GCA_045599005.1). Classification (GTDB taxonomy): domain Bacteria; phylum Spirochaetota; class Spirochaetia; order Treponematales; family Treponemataceae; genus Treponema_I. Next base: position 41,736 of record JAZRVF010000018.1, on the reverse strand, counting down.
AGCAGGGTTACCGAGGCCTGATTGAAGGCAACTACCATGAACTGACAAGGGATGTGCTTTCCGGAATTCTGACCCGTGGAGGAACGATTCTGGGAACTTCCAGAGAAAAGCCTTTTAAAAATCCGGAACGCAATGAGAAAACGGGATTATATCCTGTTGAAGCAATCAAGAAGAACTACAGAAAAATGGGCCTTGATGCACTGGTTGTTCTTGGAGGCAACGGTACGAATACCACCGCTTCTCTCCTTGCAGAAGAAGGCCTGAATGTGATCGGTCTTCCAAAGACAATAGACAATGATCTTCCTCTTACGGATGTTACTTTCGGATTTCATACGGCAGTTTCTGTCGCAACAGAAGCGATTGACCGTCTTCACACAACAGCCCACAGCCACAGCCGTATCATGGTTATAGAAGTGATGGGGCACAAGGCAGGATGGCTTGGTCTTTATGCAGGAATTGCCGGTGGCGGAGATGTGATTCTGATTCCTGAGATTCCATACCGTATTGAACCTATTGCAAAACATATCAAGGAACGGCAGAAATCAGGACATGGTTTTTCAATTGTTGTTGTTGCTGAGGGAGCGCTGTCAGAGAAAGAATCCTATATGGACAAAAAATCACTGAAGAAAGCACGGGCAGAGATGCCTTATTCCATCGGTTACAAAGTGGCAAAGGAACTTGAGGAGGCAACGGAGCTGGAATCCCGTGTCACAGTGCTGGGCTATCTGCAGCGCGGTGGAACTCCTGTGCCATACGACCGGGTTCTTGCGACACAGTTCGGAACCGCTGCCGCACACATGATTGCTAAGGGAGATTTCGGCAAGATGGTGGCATTGCAGAACGGTGAACCTGTGGGAGTCCCCCTGGAAGACATTGCGGGTAAAATCAAAAAAGTGCCGTTGAATCATCCTCTGCTTATGGCGGCTCGTGAGGTAGGAACCTGCTTTGGTGACTGATTCGGCAACATCCTTCAGATGCCATTTCTGTTCTGTCTGCAACGGAAACGGCTGTGTGGGAGAAATGCCCGGAATGGGCGGTTTTGACAACAGTGTGAATTTCCGGCTTAACTGCAGTGCATGGCAGAAACTGAAAAATGATTATTCCGGCTGTCCTGAAAAGAAAAACAGTGCGGCCATGCCAAAAATACGGCTGGCACCAATAACCGGCGGTGTGGAAAATGTAGGTTATGCGGAAGAGAAACTGTTTTACTCCCATATGATAAAGGCGGCTTATTCTGCAGGTTTCCTGCTGAGTCTGGGAGACGGTTGTCCTGATGAAAAAATCAGATACGGAATAGAAGCAGTTTCCTCAGTGGCAGAAGAAGTCGGGGAAAAGGTGAAAGCCGCAGTGTTCATGAAGCCTTATCCCAATGAGAGGCTTTTTGAGAGGATGGAATGGGTCGGCAGCATCATGGAATATTGCGGCGTGGATATAGATTCCTACAATATTGTTACAATGCGCAATCTGGTGAAGCTTGAGAAAAAAAACGCCGGACAGATGCAGGAACTGAAAAAACACTGTAGAGTGCCTTTTGCGATAAAAGGTGTTTTTACAGATGCGGATATTGAACTTGTTAAAGAAGTAAAACCGGATGTTGTGGTTATTTCCAATCATGGAGGCCGTGTAGAAAACCGTATTGGAAGCACGGCGGAATTTCTGGTTCAGAAAAGTGAAATTCTGCGGAACAATTGTGGTGAACTTTGGGTAGACGGAGGAATCCGTACAGAAGAAGACATTGCTCTTGCAGGATATTTGGGCGCATCCCAGGTTATGGTGGGACGGCCCGTAATCACAGCCCTTTGTAAAGGCGGGGAAAAATCCGTGAAAGAATGCTTCTCCCGCCTGAAAGGATTTATACCGAAGGATTAAATTGATGACAGTACGGATTCCAGCGCTTTGTCCTGTGCTGCGATGACTTTGTCGCACCAGGAGTCAAAGTCAGGGTCTTCTGTCTGACACTCAGGATGTGAGAGTACGTATTCAATTGTCTGGCGGACGCCTTTGGCAAAAGGAACACGGGTGCAGAATTCCGGAACAGCCTTCTGAAGTTTCGCATTGTCAAAAACTACAGTGTGTGCTTTGTCACCGAGAAGTCCGCTTCCAACATCAAAATGCTTTCCGGCTTTTGCCAGAAACTCAGAAGAAACATAGTAAGGTTTAAGAGGCACATTCAGTGCATCCGCAACACACTGGAAAATCTGGTTCCATGTAAGAGATTCTTCGCCTGTAATCTGGAAAGCTTCACCGATCGCATGTGAGTTGCCCATCAGTCCGATGAATCCACGGGCAAAATCCGAATTGTGTGTCATTGTCCAGAGAGCAGTTCCGTCTCCATGGATAATCACAGGTTTTCCTTCCATCATGCGTTTGATTACCTGATAACTGCCTTTCGGTCCGTGAACTCCCAGAGGAACAAAACGTTCATCGTAAGTGTGGCTCGGGCGGATGATGGTCACCGGAAATCTGTCATTACGGAAATGAGTCATAAGAATGTCTTCACAGGCAATTTTGTTCCGTGAATATTCCCAGTAAGGATTTGCAAGGGCAGTCCCTTCTGTAATACGGTAATCCTGGACAGGTTTCGCATAGGCAGAGGCAGAACTGATGTACATATACTGACGGGTTTTTCCTGCAAAAAGCCGGTAGTCCCGTTCTACCTGCTCAGGTTCAAAACCGATGAAATCACAGACAACATCAAAAGACATGTCTTTGAGAATCTCTTTGACTGCAGCCTCATCACTGATGTCTGCGGTAATCTGATGAATGTTGGATGCAAAATCATATTTCCTGTTTCCGCGGTTGAGCAGATACAGATCCCATTCAGTGTTCTGGAGCGCACGTGTAATGGCCATGCTGATTGTTCCGGTTCCACCGATAAACAGAGCTTTCATATAATATCCCCCTGAAATTTCAATAAATGAAGTATAACCCCCAAACGCAGATTTCGCCATCAGAAATTAGTTTGCTTCTTTCGGGTGATTTTTTCCACAACAGGAAAAAGCCGTGTTAAAATGATTCTGCAAAAACCGAAGACAAAATACAGAGGGAAAAATGGAAAAGAAATACATCATAGCACTTGATCAGGGAACAACATCATCAAGGGCTGTTGTTTATGACAGGGAATGCAATCCGCTGGGGTCAAAAGCCCAGGAATTCACACAGTTTTATCCACAGCCTGGTTGGGTTGAACACGATGCTGAGGAACTTTTCAAGTGTCAGCTGGGTGTATTGCAGACAGTGATCATCGATACAGAAATAAAGCGTGATGAGATTGCGGCAATCGGTATAACAAATCAGCGGGAAACAGTCGTTCTCTGGGATAGAAAAACAGGAAAACCTGTCTATCATGCGATTGTCTGGCAATGCCGCCGTACAGCTTCCCTATGCGATGAACTGACCAGAAAAGGCTATGATGAACTGATAAAGGAAAAAACAGGGCTCCAGATAGATGCTTATTTTTCAGGAACCAAAATCAAATGGATGCTGGACAATGTTCCGGGACTAAGGGAAAGAGCCGAGAAAGGTGAGATTCTTGCAGGAACGATTGATACATGGCTAATCTGGAAACTTTCCGGCGGAAAATGCCATGTGACTGATGTTACCAATGCAAGCCGAACAATGCTCTACAACATCTATAAACTGGACTGGGATGAGGAGCTTCTGGAACTCCTGGATATTCCCCGCTGCATTCTTCCGGAAGTGAAGGATTCAAGTTCCATTTACTGCAATACTGATCCGGAGGTCTGCGGTTTTTCAGTGCCGATCGCCTCTGCAATCGGTGACCAGCAGTCCGCATTGTTCGGTCAGGGCTGCTTCAGGGCAGGAGACGCAAAGAACACATACGGAACCGGCTGTTTCATGCTTATGAACACAGGTACAAAACCTGTGGTCTCAAAAAAGCTTCTTACGACAATCGCGCTTGGTCTCAACGGAAAAGTGGAATATGCACTTGAAGGAAGTGTCTTTATTGGCGGTGCGGTGATTAAATGGCTTCGTGATGAAGTGGAACTGATCCGTTCAGCACCGGAAGTTGACGTTCTTGCAGAAAGCGTTCCGGATTCAAACGGGGCATATCTTGTCCCCGCTTTTGTCGGATTGGGAACTCCTTATTGGGACATGTATGCCCGTGGAACTCTGATTGGTCTGACACGGGGTGTGAAAAAAGCTCACATCTGCCGCGCCGCACTGGAAGGAATTGCTTATCAGGTGCGGGATGTTCTTGATACGATGGTTGAGGATTCCGGTGTTCCGATCAACATGCTGAATGTGGATGGCGGTGCCTGCGTGAGCAATGTGATGATGCAGTTCCAGGCGGATATTCTGGATACACAGGTCAACAGACCGGAGAACGTGGAAACAACTGCATTGGGCGCTGCATATCTGGCAGGTCTTGCGGCAGGATTCTGGAAAAGCCGTGAGGAAATACTGGAACGCCGCAGGACTGAAAGAGTTTTTGAACCAAAAATGGATGCGGCGCTCCGTGACAGACTTTACAGAGGCTGGAAGCGGGCAGTGGAACGTGCCCGGAACTGGCAGGAATCAGAATCAGCTGATTAATGCCCAGAGAACCATCAGCACTGCAAGAAAAGCAATGTTGAAAACTGTAAAGACTGCGAAGTATTTTCCCCGCCGCTCAGGATAGGCTGCAGAAATCTGTTTGTAGGAAATCAGGCTGGCCATGGAGGCAATCAGGGTTCCAAGGCCGCCCAGGTTTGTCCCTGCGATCAGCAGTTCGTATTTCTGGGTGAAGCCGGAAAGGAGAAGTGCGGCGGGAACATTGGAGATGACCTGACTTGCCGCCACAGCAACCGGAACTTCATGATTGAGAAGAATATCGTGGAGGAATGCACTCACCTGGGGAACAGACTTGATGTTTCCCACAAAGACAAAAAAGCCCACAAAAGTTGCCAGAAGGGAATAATCCACTTTCAGAAGAATTCTCCGGTTGAAAATCAGATAAAGTACAGCAACGATTATGAAAAGAACTGTTGGCTGCAATACTTTGAATACGGAAAGCATGCTCAGGACAAAACACATAATCGTTGTGATCACTGCTGGAATTCCTTTTTTTTCGGTTTCTGCCGGTTTTTCAGAATCTGTCTGACCGGAGATGTCTGTTATGGCGGCATTCCTGTTTTTTCCGTGGATCACTGTGATGCAGAGCGCAAGAAGGAGAAAACTTGCACAGGTGTAGGGAAGCATCACCAGGATGAAATGTCCCAGGGAAATGCCCGCAAGATTATAAAGATAAAGATTCTGCGGATTTCCCATGGGAAGAAGCATGCTTCCAAGGTTTGCCGCCAGAGTCTGCAGGACAATTGTGATGACGGCCAGTTTTTCCAGACCGCTCAGTCTCAATGTGATGAGTGCCAGCGGAACAAATGTGATCAGGGCGACATCATTTGTGATGATCATGCTGAAAAAGAAAGGAAGGAAAACAAGAACAGCGAGAATGCCGCCCGTTGATTTTGCCCTGTCCAGAAGAAACCGGGAACAGATCTCAAAAATCCCCATTTCTTTAAAACCTGCCATCACACACATAAGGGAAAAAAGAAGAAAAAGGGTATTGAAATCAATATATCCAAGGATTTCTCTGCCTGGAAGTGTGAAAATGCTTGAGACAACAGCCAGCAGAAGTGCAACACAAAGGACAATCTCGCTGCGGATAAAATCAATCAGTTTATTTTTCATCTTGTCAACTCTTTTTCTCCTGTCTGAAAACCTGAACTCCATACCCGCCAAGAAGGAATTCACCCATAACAGACAGATCGCCAGAAATATACATCGGCTGAAGGATTCGTATCGTAACGGGCGAACTGCTGTAGTTCAATACAAAGAAATATCGGGTTCCGTCTTCAGCTTCACGTACTGTAATCTCGCAGCACTGAGGAAGTGAAAACAGGTCTCCGTATGGTTCCGCAGCACCCAGCCGTTTAAGGAAAACTTCGGCCGCACTGTCGGAAAAAGCACCGCCGAAATAGTAGCAGTGACCTTTACCGAAAGCATTGTGGACAACCGCACCTGATTCTCTCTGTCCGAAAGACCCGTTTGAATAGCGGGCGACAACAGACGCGGATTCCGCTGTGGCTTCCAGTTCATCTGCAAAGACTGCGGCCTCAAAAGATGTGTCAGAATCAATTCCGGAACTGTCGGGCCATTCCACCATCAGGGGAACTTCGTCCGGTGGAACAAGACTGTTTTCGGGAATGTCTGCACCGCTCAGTTTTGCGGCCAGACCGGGAAGCAGTGAATCAACGCATTTCCCGTTGATGTCCTTGAAACCGGTTCTGCATCCGAAAACTACAGTTCCGCCCTCTGCAGCATAATTTTCCAGGACTGCGACGCGTTCTTCCGTAAGAATTGAAGGGTGGGGATAAAAAACAATGTCGTAAGCAGAAAGTTTTTCCCTGAAAGTGTCCGATTCTGCATAGACATAGTCAAAAGGCACATGAAGCAGCTGACACATTTTGAAAAGGGAATACTGGCTCTGTGCTTCAATACGTTTTTTCCAGACGTCAAACTGGGAATCCCAGATGTTGTCATAATCTTTGACAATGGCAACTTTTGCCCGGAACCGGCTTCCGGCAATACTCTGAAGTTCCGCCAGTTCTGTCGAAAGCTGGGTGATCTCCGCAAGGCGTCTGTTGTCGCGTCCTGAATAATCAAGAATTCCGTGCCAGTAAATTTCCGTACCGAAAGTGGCAGTGCGCCATCTGAAGAAACTGACATAATCAGCTCCGTGGGCAATACTCTGAAAAGCCCAGAGTCTGATCTGTCCCGGTCTTGGACTGGGCGCTTCCATTGAGGTTGTCCATCCGTTTGCACCTGACTGCTGTTCCATGATTCCGAAACGCCGGGAAAAAGCCCGGGTTTCTGTAAGATTCCTGCTCCATTCCCTGTCTTTTGAGAAATCAGAGTTCTTGAATCCGTTGATGCAGTAGGCAAAGTTGGGATAACTGTCGTAAGTCATGAAATCCAGTGAATTCCGGGTAAGCCGGACATAATCGATATTGCCGAAAATACCGTTGGTTGTTATGAAATCACCGGGTTTTGCATACTTTCTTATGATTCTGGCCTGGGCATCAGCAAAGGAATTGACGCTTTCAGAGATGAAACGGATATAATCCAGATGAAGATGAGGATTGGGTGAAAGACTGTTTGTCCGTCTGGGAAGATGAACCTGATTCCAGTCAGAATAAGTCTGGTTCCAGAAAACAGTCCCCCAGGCTCTGTTCAATGCCTCAAGAGAACCGTATTTTTTCTGGATAAAGATTCTGAAAGCTCTGTCATCACTTTCGGAGTAAAATTCATTGGCCTCGCAGTTGAATTCATTATCCAGCTGCCACCCGATTATGGCGGGATGAGCCGCGTAATGAGACGCACCTTTCTCAGTGATTCTGGCAGCAAAGTCCCTGTAGACAGGCGAATTGTAATTATAATGACGCCGTGCTCCGTGATGGATCAGGTTGCCGTCAATGTCCGCATTCAGGACTTCAGGATATTTTTCCGTAAGCCAGGCGGGTGGTGTGGCTGTAGGTGTACAGAAAATAACCTGAATTCCTTTGGACAGGGCAAGATTCAGAAACCGGTCAAAAAAGGAATAATCAAAGACATTCTCCTGGGGCTCGATCAGATTCCAGGCAAATTCAGCGATACGGATGGTTTTTAATCCGGCAGAAAGCATTCTGTCCAGATCCTTTTCCCAAAGTTTTTCGTCCCAATGCTCCGGGTAATAGCATACGCCCAGATCAATTGAGTTACCGTTCAAAATAGCGCTCATAAGTGATATAATATAAATATGACAGAAGCAGAACAATACTGGACCGATTTTATCAGGAAAAACAGCAGCGAGGCGAAATCAGCTTACTGCGGCGAAATTTCATTCGGGTGGAATGCCCAGCTTTCTCTGGAACTGAGTCTTCTTGTGCTTTCAGGGAAAAAGACAGCCACATGTGCAGCAATGGAATCTTATGTGCTGGACAATGAACCGCTTCCAAAAGAAGGCAATACTTATGTTCTTGTTGACTGGGCCGAAAAACCCATGGGAATAATCCGGACAAAAAAAGTGACGGTTCTGCCTTACAGTGCGGTGACCTGGGATATGGCACAGAAAGAGGGCGAAGATTCATCAATGGAAGAATGGCGTTTCCATCATGATGAGGCATTCGAGGAAGACGCAGATCTGATGGGTTATGAATTCACCTCTGAAATGCCGGTGGTTTTCGAGGAATTTGAACTGATCCACCGGAAGAATTCCTGAGAAAGTCAGATCCGGGCGACGGAACCGCGTTCTTCAACAGTGGCGGGAACCAATGTTGATCTTGGAGCACGGCCTTCAAACTGTTCCATGAGAAGTGTTGCGGCACAGAGTCCTTTTTCGTATGCATTCTGATGGACGGCCGTGAGTCCTGGCTGCAGAACCCGGGAAATAGTAAGGTCATCAAAAGAAACTACGGAAAGATCTTCCGGAATGGAAAGACCAAGTTCCTGTGCGGCACTGTAGAAAGCGAAAGCCTGGATGTCCGCATTGCAGAAGACAGCAGTTGGCCGCCGGCTTTGGGAAAGCACTTCTTTTGCAGTCTGGAAGGAAAGTTCAAAAGATGTTTCTGAATCGATGTAGATGAACTGTTTGATTTCCTCTTCTGAGAGATTGTGTTTCTCAACGGATTTCCGGATTCCCAGGGTGCGGGCATCAGCAGTGATGGAATGGACAGTTTCTGCAAGATCCTCCGCAACTGGCTGGAGTGAGCAGAAACAGATGCGGCGGTGATTATTATCCAGAAGTACATCCATCAGTTTTTCGGAAAGCCCTGCGTCATCGATTCCCACATTGCTGTATTCGGCATTCATGTCCGCATCAATGGCAACGTAGGGCATGGAACGCTGCTTGAAGACTTCATGGACAGTGGAATATCTGTCCACACCCAGAATGATCATCCCATCAACGGCAGCATTCTGAACAGTGTGTTCAATGACGCCTTTCAAAGGTGAAAGAAGTGTCAGAGAATATCCTTTCTCATCACAGAGGGCACCGACCCCGCGTACAAGTTCTGCGATGTGGGGATTTCTGAGGATTTCAGTCACAGGCTGGGGAAAAAGTATTCCGATTGTCTGGGTGCGGTGAGTTGCAAGAATGCGTGCCACCGGATCAGGTGAGTATCCGATTTCCCGCGCAATCTGCATGATCCTGTTGTATGTGTCCTCGGAAATGCGCTTTGGATTGTTGAAGGCAAAAGAAACAGCTGTTTTTGAAACACCGGCCTTTTCCGCCAGATCTTTAATCGTGACTTTCATAGGCCCATTATAGACGAAGTCTGACAAATCTTTCAATAAACCGGTTAAGTAAAGAATCACTGCGCACAGCGGTCACAGAATAACCTTGAGAATTAGGCGTCATGTTGCTATACTGTTTTCATGACCCAGACAGTATTACTTGCCGGATGTCCGGCTTCTTCAAACAATATTTTTCTTGATGCAGCCCAGGCTGCAGGCAACAAAGTCTTTTCAGCAACAACCACAGACACGGCAAATCCTGCTTCCCAGGAAAACAGGGGAATCTCATGGAACAGAGCTTCCCCGATCTCTTCCAGGGCTCTGCTTCTTCAGGCAGAGAATGCCTTTGACAGAATCGGTCAGGCGGTGCTTTTCTTTGATACCACAGTCTATAACTCCTATTTCTCAAATTACACTCTGGAATCAGTTTCACGCGGTATTGATGAGATGCTTCTGGGCTATCTGTATCTGACAAACGAACTTCTGCCCCGTCTTTCACAGGCGGATGAAGGGCAGCTGGTTTTCTATGTCTATGAACCGGCCCAGGCAGAAAATTCAGTTCTTGTCACGGCTGCTCAGGCTGCTTTCTGCGCTTTTGCGGAAAAAATCGCCGCCCAGTATGCCGGAAAAAACCTTGGTGTGACACTTGTAAAAAGTGAGACAGAGGCTTCTCCTGAAAACGCTTCATGGCTGTTCAACTATCTGCAGCTTCCCCAGGCCCGGAAAGTACAGTCTTCTCCGAAACATGCCGCACACTGGCTAAAACCGGGTGCAAAGCCTGCTGTACTGCTGCCTTTTCTGGCACGCTGATTTTCCAAACTTTCTGTGAAACAAGGATAAGATATGTACGACCTGTTATTTTCTACCGAACTTTCATTGCAAAACGTATGTTTCCGAATCCTGGCCGGTTTTATTGCCGGAGCAGTTCTGGGGTTTGAGCGGCGCATGAGGCAGCAGTTTGTGGGAATGCGTACCCTGATTCTGATCTGTGTGTCTGCGGACCTGCTCATGATGCTTTCTGTTTACACTGCCCGTAATCTTTCCATTTCCGGCACTTCAGATCCTGCCCGTATCGCAGCGCAGGTCGTGTCCGGTATCGGATTTCTGGGTGCCGGTGCGATTTTTCACCAGGGACTCAACATAAAGGGACTCACTTCCTCAGCGATCATCTGGGCAACAGCGGCGATAGGTCTGGCTTTGGGCGCAGGTTTCATCGTTCCCGCGGCGGTTGTTCTGGTTCTTCTGGAACTTTCCCTGATTTTTGTGGAGAAGTTTGAGGACAAAGTCTTCAAGTCTGAGCGGACAAAGCAGCTTCATCTGGTTTTTGACAACAAGCGCATAGATTTCACACTTCTTAAAAATACACTGGCAGAGAAAGGGCTTTCAGTTTCAAGCACAGACGTGAAGCGTGTCATGGGTGAGAAACGGATAGACATAACTTTTATCGTCAAGGCGCCTCAGGATGTGGATATCTTTGAGCTGACTGACGCTCTCAAACAGATTGCAAACCTGGCGGAATTCCGCCTTTCTGACTGATCAGGAAAAAAATGACAGAAACACTCAAAAAAATCCTCTCTTCTGTTTTGGCTTTAGTCCTGCTTTGCGGGGCATTGTATTCCCAGGAAAAAAAACCGGAGGAAAAAGAAAGACCTTCTGTGGCATTGGTTCTTTCCGGTGGCGGTGCTTTAGGCGTGGCTCACATTCCATTTCTGGAGATGATTGAGGAGATCGGAATTCCTGTGGACATGATAATCGGAAACAGTGCAGGATCGATCATCGGGGCTCTGTATGCGGCCGGATATACGCCTGAAGAGATTTATTCCAACTGGTGCAGCATCTCATGGCAGGAAATCTTCAACGACACTACCTATACTCCGTTTGAACATTCTCTTGGCAGTCACGGAAGTACCGGAAAGCCGGTTTCTGTAAAGTTCGGGGACAATTTTGCCCTCCAGATGGGAAGCGGATTCCTTACAGGTCAGAAAATTTATGAACTTTTCAAGGGTTTTCTGCTTGATTATCCGTCAGATCTGGATTTTGACCGGCTGCCCATTCCATTCAGGGCCGTGGCAACAGAACTCCTTACAGGAAAACTGAATGTTTTTGACTCAGGTGATCTGGCAGAAGCTGTCAGGGCGAGCATGAGTATTCCCACAGTTTTCCAGGCTTTTGAGATTGACGGCACACATTACATCGACGGTCTGGCACGGAGCAATTTCCCTCTGCAGACTGCTTACGATCTGGGATACGACATTGTGATCGGTGTGGATCTTCAGGATTATCTCTTTACTGATCAGAGTGAATTTGAAGACAATCCGCTTCTGGCTTTTGCACAGATTATTTTCATGGAACAGGCTGTAAGGAAAGAAGAGGAGTATGGTCAGGCCGATCTGATAGTCATGCCGGAAGTTACCCGCTACAACGTGATCCAGTATGACAGGTGCCAGGAAATATATGAGCTGTCCAGGCAGAATACGGCCCAATATGCGGAGGCACTTAAGGAACTAAAAGACAGGTATTTTCCGGATTATAAAGGCCTGACACCAGGGGAAAAACTGGAGGCCATGGATTGCAGAAGAGAAATAATCCCGGCAGAACTGGAGATTTCCGGCGCGATTCCTTCAGACGAGGCTTTTATCCGAAGACTGTTTGCTTCTCTGGAAGGGAAACCTCTTACAAAAATCCGCTACCAGTCCTTTATCGATCATATTTATGAAGGCGGAAACTATTCCCGTGTAATAACACGTTTTTATCCTTTGGAGGATGATCCGGGCAGGCATAAGCTCTGTGTTTTATGCACACCGAAAAAGACAGAGAAGGAAGTGATTCTTCTGGGTATGGAATATGAAGGCACAATGGCGATGGATTCCAGTCGTCATCTGCTGCTTACCTCAGAGTTCCAGTACAGGAATCTGACAGGACATGGTTCGATCCTTTCTGCCAGCACGGCTTTTCTTGACGGAACGGAGTTTCACCTGATGTTTCTGCAGCCCATATTCCGGCGGTCTTTTGCCCGTCTCTGCGTGGATTATGAGATCGCTGAGAACCGGGTGACATCGGGCTGGGTCCATCATAATCTGGAGGCATATGAGGTCAAGGAAAAAGCTGCCTCTCTGGAATTTGCCTTTCCTTTTTCTCCACAGCATACCCTGTTCACTGGTGCAGGAATTCATTTTTTTGATACTGCCCAGTCTGCGTATAAACTGGCAGGGGGAAAACTGTTTACAGGAGATTTTTTCCTTGATTATACTTTCTCTTCCTTGAATACACCTAATTTTCCTACAAAAGGTGCCTATGTGAATCTTTCGGGAACAGGTGTGATTCCTTTTGGTTTGAGAGACGGAGGTTCGACAGGCGGGATCTTTGAGAAAGTTGAGATTGATGCCTACGGAGCGATTCCTTTCGGGAACAGGTGGAGTCTTTTGCTTTGTGGTTATGCGGGAATGAATATTTCACAGCAGCTGCTGAAAACGCCGCAGCTCATGAGTGTGTACGGTTTTTCCACAGGCAGTGACAGAAGGCTGTTTCCCCAGATTTCCGGTCCAGGTTCATTCGGTCTGCACAAATTTGTGATAGGCGCTTCCCTGCAGTTCATGCCCTGGAATCAGATTACGGTTCTGGGTGGCCAGATGCTGTTTTCTGTATCAGGGGCAGTAGGAAATGTGTGGAATGACTACAGTGTGCTGACACTTGCGGATCTTGAATGGCGCTCTTCTTTTGATACAGTTCTGCGTGTGACTGATGCTTTCAGTGCGGTCATAAGAATCGGGGCCGGCACAATGAAAGAAGGAGTGCGGCCCTTTGTGTCACTGGATTTCGGTACGATCCGTTTCTGAAAGACTGCTGTCCCTGTCATTCAGGAAGAGCGCATCCTCTAATCTGGTCAAGACAAGTGCAGCCTTTTCTTTTAAGGAAGGTGGAAATCCCTGAGACAATCTCTTCCATTGCGGAAGGATTAGCAAAAGTGGCAGTTCCAACCTGAACTGCAGCAGCACCGCACATGATGAATTCAACCGCATCCTGCCAGGTGGAAATTCCGCCCAATCCGACTACAGGAATCTGTTCTGACAGAGGCAGTTTTTTCATGTAGGAGCAGACATCGTACACCATTCGGAGCGCAAGGGGTTTGACTGCGGGGCCGGAGTAACCGGCTTTGATGTTGGCGAATACGGTTTCACCTTTCTCAATATCCACAGCGAGTCCCTGGAATGTGTTCACAAGACTGATTGCATCCGCACCTGCACGGCGGACAGCATCTGCAATGGCTACGATGTCCGGTGCATTGGGTGACAGTTTTACCATAAGAGGTTTCTTTGTGACTGCCCGAACGGATGCGGTGATGTCTCCTGCAGCAACCGGATCAAGGCCGAATGCCATTCCGCCGGCTTTAACATTGGGGCAGGAAATATTCAGTTCTATCATCGGAACATCGGTTGCATCCAGGAGTTTTGCGCCTTCCACATAAGTTTCTTTTGACGAACCGGACAGGTTTGCGATTGTTACAGCTTTGTATCTAAGCATTGAGGGCAGCTCATGCTCAATGAAATGAGCGATTCCGGGATTCTCCAGGCCGATTGAGTTCATGAGGCCGCCTGCATTTTCCACAAGACGCTGCCCGGGGTTTCCGGCTTTGGGCTGCAATGTGAGACCCTTGGAACAGATTCCGCCCAGAGAATCAACATCCACAAGCTGGCTGTATTCGGCGCCGTACCCGAAAGTACCTGATGCAGCGATGACCGGGTTTGCAAAAGAGACACCGGCAATGTTTACGGAAAGATCTGGGCAGTCTGTGCCGGCGGGGCTGTTGGAACTGTCTGCGGGGCTTAAAGGAAAACGTGCGGGCTTTCTTGGTTTGAACAGGAGAATCTCACCGGGAAAAACGGGACCGTCTTTGCAGCAGCGTCGGTTGCCAAGTGTTGTCTCAATGGTGCATCCGAGACATGCACCGACACCGCAGGCCATGCGGGCTTCCATGCTCAGAAAACAGGGAATTCCGCAGGTTCTGCAGAGATCCTGCACATAGGCGAGCATAGGTTCAGGACCGCAGGCGTAAACAGCGGAATAATCCTTCTGTTTAAGGACTGATTCGTTCAGGATTACCGGAAGCATTCCCTTTGTCCCGACACTTCCGTCATCAGTGGAAATGAAAAGTTCCGCCGGTTTCAGATGATCTGTCCCATAGGAACCGCTTTTGAAAGAGGCAAAAAAATCGTAGGAACCGGCCTCCAGTTTTTCTGCAAAACCGGCAACAGGTGCAACACCGATTCCGCCACCGACAATGGCGATTTTCTTACCGGGTGAATGGAAGTCTTCGAAACTGTTTCCCAGTGGTCCCATTACCTCAACAGAATCACCGGTTCTGCAGCCGGTAAGTTCCTTTGTTCCGGAACCTTTCTGCATGATGAGGAAACTGAGTTCCAGTCCGTCTTCAGAATTTCTGCTGCAGAAAATGCTGATAGGACGGGAAAGAAGAATTTCTGAAGGTTTATGGCGCAACATGTAGAATTGCCCTGATCTGGGAAGAGAAGCAGGATCCGTGTTTTTGATATGCAGAACCAGTTCAAAAATGTTTCCGGCAACGAGGCCGATTTTCTCTACAGTTCCACAGCAGATTGTCTTTATTTGGTTTTCACACATATTGCACCTCAGAAGTTTATTTAATCAGATTTTTGGCACCCAGGAGATCCTGCTTTGAGGCTTCTGCAGCACGTGCAGCGGCCTGAGCAATATCATCCAGAGTAAGAATGCCGGAATCACGTTTTTCGGCAAGACCTGGATCTTTCTTCCAGGCGCAGAGAATTCCGCGTGATGAGTTTACAGTTCCTCCGGCGTTGTCCAGCAGTGTTGCCGCAATCCGGGCGGCACCGCCTTGGGCACCGTAACCGGGAATAAGGAAAAACAGATTCTTGTATCTGTCACGGAGGGCACGGGCATCGGATTCTTCTGTGCAGCCGACAACCGCACCTACAGGAGAAATACCGTGATCAGCAAAACGGTCAGCAATTCTGAGCAGCTGTGAGCCCACACGGTCAAGAACGCATTCTCCGTTTCCCTCTGCAAGAGCCTGTTTCTCAATGTCTGTCATTCCAGGATTTGAGGTGCGCAGAAGAACAAAAATTCCTTTGGTCTCACCGGTTTTTTCCCCGGCGGCAACCGCAGCTTCGATGAAAGGTTCAAGTGTATCAAAACCCATGTAAGGATTTACGGTGATTATGTCAGTCTCAAAATCTCCATTGAAGTGGGCTCTTGCATAAGCTTTTGCAGTGTCAGCAATGTCACCGCGCTTTATGTCTGAAATTACGGGAATGTTTCTGCTTCTGACCATTTTGAGTGTCTTTGAGAAAGCCTCAAGTCCGGCAAGTCCCATGGCCTCGTAATACGCGATCTGGACTTTGTAGCAGGCAGCAGAATCAGAAGCGGCTTCAATTATGGCAGAGTTGTAGGCCAGAACAGCTTCAGAATCAGAACTGTAGTTTTTGCGGACAGATTCAGGTACATAAGAGGGATCTGTATCAAGTCCGATACAGAGAGGTCCTCTT
Organism: Treponemataceae bacterium; assembly: GCA_045599005.1. Lineage (GTDB taxonomy): Bacteria > Spirochaetota > Spirochaetia > Treponematales > Treponemataceae > Treponema_I. Next base: position 25,924 of record JAZRVF010000018.1, on the reverse strand, counting down.
GATTCACATGCCTTTTGCAGGCGGTACATAGTATTGGTATTCATAATTCGGAATATATCATAAAGCGAAAAAAAAATCTTTATTGGATCTGAAATGAAAATCGCTGTTACTTTAACATTTTTACAGAAATTGCTAATATGTAATTATGATTACACTTGTTGCCTTATGCGCATTAGGCGCAGAAAAGGTTCTTGGAAACGAAATCCGAAAATTGGATTACAAACCGGTTCAGACTGATCCCGGACGTGTTACATTCACCTGTCCCGAAGAAGGAATTTACCGTTCAAATCTGTGCCTCCGTACTGCAGACCGTGTTTATCTGCAGATGACTTCTTTCCGCTCTCCTAATTTTGATGCACTTTTCGACGGAATTTATGCAGTTCCGTGGCAGGATTACTTCAAGAAAGATACCCGCGTTGTTGTGGACAAAGTCCGTTCCCACGGAAGTGCTCTGTCTTCAGAACACAGTATCCAGGGAATGGCTCACAAAGCGATCTATAAAAAACTGGGTGATGTCTGGCATATGAGCGTTATGCCTGAAACCGGAGACGAAGCGACAGTCCGTATCTATCTGGAGAAAAATCAGGCTACAGTATTGCTTGATCTTTCAGGTGCTCCTCTCAACAAACGTGGCTACCGTACAGAAGGCGGTGTGGCTCCTTTACGTGAGACAACTGCGGCGGTTCTGCTCCAGCTTATGTGCTGGCGGCGGAAGATTCCTCTTCATGATCCTTTCTGCGGTTCAGGAACGATCGCAATTGAGGCTGCGCTTTACGCATACAATGTTGCTCCCGGTTTCGGAAGAAGATTTGCCTTTGAAACCCTTGCATTCTTTGACCCGGATCTCTGGCTTGAGATACGCCGGGATCAGGCTGCAAAGATTACGCCTGAAAACCAGGCGCGCATAACAGGTTCCGATATAGACGGTGCTGCTGTGGAAAGAGCCCGTATCAATGCGGAACATGCCTGTGTGACAGCCGGACGCGCCCTTCAGCTGATCGGCAGTGACATGCGCATTCAGCGCCCTGACTTTACCCAGGCAGATTTCAAGGATCTTCAGGCTCCTTATGAGGAAGGTCTGCTTCTGGGAAATCCGCCTTATGGTGAACGTTTAGGTGAAGAAGAAGAGGCTCTTGCTCTCTACAGTGATATGCACGGTCTTCTGGAGACATTCCCTGACTGGAAGATGGGATTCATCACTTCCTGTGCAGGGTTTGAGGAAGCTTTCGGAAAAAAAGCCGCATCCCAGCGGAAAATCAAATGCGGTAATCTGGATACAGTATTTTACATGTATTGAGGCCGGAGACTCATTCAGTAAACTGTCCGCTCCGGTGGACAGTCTGAGCATTTCAGGAAGCTGAGTCTTCCGGCTGTGTTCAATCAAAAGGAATATCAGAGGAAAAATCATGGCAATTGTTGTTGAACATGACAAACGGAGAAAAGAAATACTTTATAAAGCAATCAAAGTATTTGAGGCAGAAGGTTTTGATGATGTGACTCTGCAGAAAATAGCAGATGCCTGTGGAATCACCCGCACCACACTTTACATTTACTTCAAGAATAAATCCGAGATTTTTCTTTTCAGCATCAAACAGCTGACTGGTGAAATGGAAAAAGCGCTGCAGGAAATAATTGCCAGAAAAACATTGACAAATTCCCAGAAGCTTCAGGCAATCATGGAAAGCGTGATCAGCAAATGTGTGGAATATCAGTCTCTGTTCAACGTACTGCTGGCCTATCTGCTGAAACTGCAGAAGACAGGAACCGACGTTGGGGAAAGAGTCCGCCGCAGAATACTCCGTCTCCGTCATCTGCTTTCAACGGTTCTGATTGAAGGAATCAAGACAGGTGAATTCAAGGACATAAATGTGAAGGCCACCAACGAACTTTTCTACAGCCTGATTGAATCAACGATTTTCAGGATCTCACTGCTGAATCAGTCTGATGTTGATGAACTGAAAGATGCAATCATATTGGCGATTGACGGAATAAAAGCCTGAGAATTCATTTCCGGCAGAATCTGGCGATTGTCTTAAAAAGAGTTTCCGGTTCAAAGGGTTTTGCAAGATGGTCATTCATTCCCTTGTTCCGGGATTCTTCTATATCGATGTCAAAAGCATTTGCACTCATCGCAACAACAGGCACTTTTTTCGTGTATTCCAAAGGAAGTCCGCGGATTTTTTCCGTGGCTTCAAGTCCGTCCATTACCGGCATTCGGATGTCCATAAGAATCAGATCAAAATAGTTCTCACCTTTGGACAGTACTTTCTCAACAGCAATTTTCCCGTTTTCCGCAACTTCCACGTCTGCTCTCTTTAATTGAAGCAACCGTTTCGCAACTTCAATGTTCAGGGCATGATCTTCACAGAGAAGAATCTTGATCCCGGAAAAATCAAAGGACATATCTGAAATTTTCTTTCCGGAGGGAAGATTTTTTCTCACTTCAGATTTCTTTTCCTGGTGACTGGAGGAATCGGGACAGGAGGGAAGAGAGACAGAGACTGTAAAGGTTGTTCCTGCGCCTTCTGCACTTTCCACAGTGATTGTTCCACCCATAAGCTCAATCAGGTTGTGACTGATTGCCAGACCTAAACCGGTTCCTTCAAACTGTGATGTTCTGTTTGTGTTTTCCTGCTCAAAAGGTTTGAAAATGCGGGGCAGGAATTTCGGACTGATTCCGATACCGGTATCTTCAACTGTAAAGACAAGCCGGACTTTGTCTCTGCCGTTCTCTTTGCTTTCTGCCATGAAACGGATTGCCCCGCCTGGTTCTGTGAATTTTACCGCATTGCCGATCAGATTGATCAGCACCTGCTGCAGTTTCATTGAGTCACCGATAAACTGTGTGTCAATGCTGTCATTGACGATTGAAATGTAATCCAGGCCTTTGCTTACGGCCTGCGGATGGCAGATTGTATTGATGCTGGAGACAAACTGGGAAAGTCTGATAGTCTCGTGTTTGATTGATATTTTTCCGCTTTCGATGCGGGACATGTCCAGGATCTCGTTTATAAGGTCGCGTAGGAACCTGGCGGAAGCGTGGATCTGTTCAAGACATTTCTCTGCCTCCTCAACGTTGTGCCTTTCCTTAAGTTCGTCTTCTGCAAGGGCAGCCATCCCCATGATGCCGTTCAGAGGATTTCTGATCTCATGACTCATGCGTGAGAGAAAAGCTGTCTTGGAATTGTTGGCGCGTTTTGTCTGTTCCAGGGCATCCTGCAGAAGACGTTTCTGTCTGCGTTCCGCGTAGAAGGCTTCTGTCATTCCGGAACAGGTCACCAGGATGGCTGTCTTACTCTGGTCAATGTATTCGCATTTGAACTGGCAGAACCGCTCTACGGAAGTGTCCGTGGTTTTTTCCGGGAATGTGCAGATGAAGCGGTTCCGCCTTTCCAGGTGTGTTCTCACGTTATGAATGGAAAGGGCATTGCTGCATTCTTTTATGAACCGGCTGTCAACACGGCTCTCAAGTTCTTTTTCAATTGCCTCTGTGTATTTGACCGGGTTCTGCATGTCGTGAAAAATCATCTTGCTGTCTCTGCGTTCTCCGTACACAGAAAGCAGGTTTGTCCGGATATCGGCAAGACATACAAATGAGTAATCTGTATCAATAAGCCGCTGCAGGAGAAGTTCAGTTTTCTTCGCCGTGTCAATGTCAGTGGAGTAGAGAACCGCTTCAACATCCCTTGTGTAGGGATTCTCGATCATTTCAACGGTTGTACGGCGCCAGACCAGAACTCCCAGGCTGTTGCTGTACCGGTAATCAAGGGAAACCGCTTTTTCTCCCCGGGCAAAAAAGGAAAGCAGCAGATCCCGGGAAAAAGTTTTTTCATAGCGCAGACGGTCTTCAGCAAAGGGAAGAAGATTGTATACCTGCTGGAAAAACAGATCGATTGTTCCTGCGTCTTTAAGTGCAAGGATCACTGAATCGGAAGTCTGTCCGTCAAGAAGAATGTTTTTTGACAGATTCATCTTGAAGTAAGCAAGGGTACTCTGTTTAAGGACGTTGCGGTAATCCTGGAACACACGGAATTTCTCCTGCTCTTCTATCTGTGAAGATATGTTGCTTGCTCTTCCTATTGCGTGGATGATCTGACTGTTTTCGTCCCGGATGACTGTATATGAAATGTGCAGCCAGTCCCAGCTGAAAGTTTTACGGTTTCTTTTTCGGATCTTGCAGGAGACTGAATTTGATCCTGAACGGATTTCATTCATAAGATTCTGTTCTGCCTGAATATCGTCAGGATGAATGTCATCTGGAAAAGAGAACGCAGAAAAACCGCCTTCCGGAGGGAAATGGATGTCTAGAGACCCGTAGAGCTGATTGAGTGTCCGGTTGAAAATATACTGTTTCATCAGACAGTCTACACGCCATGTGTAAAAACCGTCATTTTCCGCTGCCCGGATGAATTCTTCCTCCAGTTTCTGGAACACCGGCATAGGATGGGCTGTGGCTCGTATTCTGGTCAGTTTTTCTTCAGAATCAAAAATACCGGTATATTTTACGGAATAAACAGTTTTTCCATCATTTCCAAGAATCATGACTTCTGAAACAGGCTTATCCTTTCCCATGCTCTGACGGAAAGAAGCGGCCTGATCCTGTAAAAGGGAAAAACCGGGCGCATGGTCGAAAGGTGGAATCAGTTCCGGAAAAGGAAACAGAATCTCATCGTTCTGGATATCGTATTCCCAGTAAAACAGGTTTTCCTGCCGGAGTACATCCAACAGCAGAAGTTTATCGTCCCTTTCCATATTCATAAGTTTAATACAGCCGGTCTCCAAGCAGTCTCGCAATAAGCTGTACAGTCATTTTAGCAGTCTGATTCTGAACATCCAGTGTAGGATTGACTTCTACAAAATCAGCTGAGCAGACCATTCCGGTGTCACTCATCTCTTCCACAAGGAGAAGGGCTTCCCTGCTGCTTAATCCGCCTGGAACCTGGATTCCGACTCCAGGACAGTATCTTGGGTCAATTGCGTCCAGATCGAAACTCAGGTGGACAACATCAACCCGTTCTGCAAAAAACTGCTTCACTTCGGTGATGATTGCGTTTATGCCTTTCCGGTCAATGTCACTCATTGTGTAAGCACGGACACCGGCCTGTTTCATCAGTTCCCGTTCTTTCATGTCCACATCGCGGAGGCCAACGAAGCACACATTCTCCGGGTCGATCTTTGTTTCCGGATTATAAAGCTGTGTAAGTTCGGGAATTCCGTATCCGCAGGAGGCGGAAAGACACATTCCATGAATGTTGCCTGAAAGAGTTATGTCACAGGTATTGAAATCTCCGTGGGCATCCACATAAAGAACACCAACTTTTCTGCCTTTTTTCTTATATGATGCGGAAAGTCCCGCAAGGGAACCCAGGACAACAGAATGGTCTCCTCCAAGAATCAAAGGAAACTCGCCTTTGTCTGCCGCTTTCTCCACCTGGGTGGCAAGCTGTGTACAGGCTTTGACAATGGGTGCAAGATATTTTGCCTTGGGATTACCCGGGTTCTCGAACTCCTGGGGATGGATTGACATCGGTGAATAGTATTTGGCAGCAGTGTGACCAAGGGCGACAAGTTTTTCACGAAGCCCTGCAAGACGGATGGCGGAAGGACCCATGTCCGAACCATGTCTTGATGCTCCGAAATCCAGAGGCATTTCCAGAACGTGGATATTCATTTTACAGCGCGTCCCAGTTCAAAAGCTTTGTGATTCAGTTCCCGGAATTTCTCAGGAACCACAGCATCGATGGCAGTGTTCCACTGGTCGGGTGTAATGTCGTCAAACATTGTGGAAAGGCTTCCCAGAAGAGCAATGTTCACAGCCTTCGGGCTGCCGGCTTCAACTGCAACTGAAAGAAAATCCCGTGCAATGACTTCCGCACCTTGTGCCTGCATTTTTTCCACAATTTCTGAAGGATATTCTGCATCCCCTGTAATGACAGGCATAGGCCAGGATTCATAAGTGTTTGTGATGACGGTTCCGCCTGACTTAAGGTATTCAAGCCAGCGGGCTGCCTCCAGTTTCTCAAAAGACAGAATGATGTCTGCCTCTCCTTTGTCTATGACAGGGGAATAAACTTTTTCTCCATAGCGGACATAAGTCACTACACTTCCACCGCGCTGGCTCATTCCGTGCACTTCACTGACTTTAACATCATAACCTGCTTCAAGAAGAACATGACCAAGAAGTTTACTTGCAAGCAAGGTTCCCTGACCGCCGACGCCAACAATCATAATGTTCATAAAGCAGCTCCTTCAAATGCATTGAACCGGCACATCTGGGTGCAGACAGCGCAGCCTGTGCAGAGTGTTGCATCAATGGCCGCCTTTCTGGATTCTCTGTCAAAAGCGATTGCAGGGCAGCCAATCTGCATGCAGGATCTGCAGCCTGCACATCTGTCAGTATTAACTGAAAGAGCAGGTTTATGCTTTGTGCCTTTGATCATGACGCAAGGTCTCCGGCTGATGATGACGGAAGGTTCCTCCGCTTCCAGCTCGGTTTTAATCACATTCTCTACAGCTTTAAGATCATAGGGGTCAACAACTGAAACCCGTCTGAAACCTAAGGCACGGCATAGAGCTTCAAGATCAACTGCTGTGGCAGGGTCTCCGTAAAGATTTTTTCCTGTGGTCGGATTCTGCTGATGGCCTGTCATACCGGTAATGGAATTGTCCAGAATGATCACTGTGGAATTTGTTCCGTTATAGGCAATGTTTGCAATTCCAGTCATACCGGAATGGATGAAGGTTGAATCCCCGATAACGCCAACAGAGTGTTTTTCGCCTTCTTTGCCCATTGCTTTGTTGAAACCGTGGAGACCTGAGCAGGAGGCACCCATGCAGACATTTAGATCCATGGCATTGAGCGGCGCGATGGCACCGAGTGTATAACAGCCTATGTCTCCGTATACCATGCATTTAAGTTTCTTGAGTTCGTAGAAGATTCCGCGGTGGGGACATCCTGCACACATCACCGGCGGGCGCGGCGGAATAGGATCGTTTATGGAAACCGATGCCGCTGTCTCAAGGCCCATGCATCTGCGGATCAGATTCTGGCTGAATTCGCCGCAGACAGGGAATGTGTCTTTGCCGTGGACATTTATTCCCAGTGCCTTGCAATGGTTTTCTATGATCGGGTCAAGTTCTTCAATCACATAGAGTGTTTTCGCTCTCGCGGCAAAATCGGTGATCAGTTTCCGGGGAAGGGGCCACACCATTCCGATCTTTAGCACGTTTACAGTGTCACCGAAAACTTCCTTGACGTACTGATAGCTTGTGCTGGATGTGATTATGCCTGTCTCTGCGCCTTCAAAGTATTCCGCTCTGTTCAGAAAACAGTTTTCCGCAAATTCAACAAGTGCTTCAGTCCGCTCTTCAACGCGTACATGTGCATCACGGGAGTTCTTTGTCATCATGACTTTTGCCGGATCTTTCCTGTATGGAACCTGAGACGGTTCTTTCCGTTCCTCAAGGTTCACCACGCTCTGTGAGTGGGCGACACGTGTGCAGGTGCGAAGGAGAACAGGAGTGTTGAATCTTTCAGAAAGCTCAAAAGCGGTTTTTGTGAAAACACGGCTTTCCTCAGAATCGGCCGGATCAAGCATGGGGATTTTTGCTGCCTCGGCATAATGGCGGGAATCCTGCTCGTTCTGTGAGGAATGCATGGCAGGATCGTCAGCAACACAGACAACAAGACCGGCATTCAGTCCCTGATAGGAGATTGTAAACAGAGGATCTGCCGCAACATTAAGCCCGACATGCTTCATGGCACTGGCAGCGCGTACACCGCCCAGAGTCGCTCCGTGGGCTGTTTCAAGGGCGACTTTCTCATTGGGAGCCCATTCACAGTAAATTTCCGGGAACTTTGCGGCTTCCTCTGTTATTTCAGTACTGGGCGTTCCAGGATAACTGGAGACAATTTTAACACCGGCTTCATAAAACCCGCGGGCAATTCCGGCATTTCCAAGGAGTAATTTTTTCATATCTGATCCATAATCCTTTATGAACGGTTTTCTTTTTCCACCAGGCGGGCGGCTCCATACTGTTCCCGCAGTCTGGGTTTCTCGATTTTTCCTGTAGCGTTTCTGGGAATCGGGGCAAAGATGATTTCTTTCGGCCGTTTGTAGCGGGGCAGCTGTTCACAGAATTCGTTCACTTCCTCAGCTGTAAGAGACATTCCCTCTTTTATTTCGATGATTGCAGCGGCTTTCTCACCAAGGCGCCGGTCCGGAAGTCCGATAACGGCCACATCCTTGATTTTATCATGACGGCGCAGGAAGTCTTCAATCTGGACGGGATAAAGGTTTTCACCTCCACTTACGATCACATCTTTCTTGCGGTCAACAAGGAAATAAAAACCGTCCTCATCCTGCATCGCCATATCGCCGGTGTAGAGCCAGCCGTCCTTAAGACATTCCGCGGTTGCTTCCTCATTGCGGTAATAACAGGTCATGACACCCGGGCCTTTGACGCAGAGTTCGCCTACATCGCCCTGTTTCACGATATTGTCGTTCTCGTCCACAATCTTGCATTCCCAGCGGTAGCCGGGTATGCCGATTGCACCGACTTTGTGGATGTTCTCCATTCCCAGGTGGACACATCCGGGGCCTGTAGACTCAGAGAGCCCGTAGTTTGTGTCATACTGGTGATGGGGAAAATAATCTTTCCAGCGTTTGATGAGTGAAGGCGGGACAGGCTGCGCTCCGATATGCATAAGGCGCCACTGGTCAAGATTGTAGTCACTGAGTTTTAGTTCGCCCCGGTCCAGACAGTCAAGGATATCCTGGGCCCATGGGACAAGAAGCCATGCGATTGTGCAGTGTTCGTCAGAAATGGCCTTAAGGATGGTGGCAGGTTTTGTTCCCTTGAGGAGAACGGCTTTGCTTCCTGCGACAAGCGAACCCATCCAGTGGAATTTGGCACCGGTGTGATAAAGGGGCGGAATGCAGAGGAATGTGTCATTCCGGTTTGTCTCGTGATGTTTCTGTTCCATTTCGGCAGCCTGTATAAGACTGCGGTGTTTGTGAAGAATGGCTTTGGGAAATCCTGTGGTTCCGGAAGAAAAGTAGATGGCGCCGAAATCATCTTCTGTGAGGGGAATCGCAGGAGATCTGCTTGAATGATCTGCGACCAGTTCCCGGTAGCTTTCAGCAAAGCTTGGACAGTTGTCACCGACGTAAATCAGAAGACGGCCTTTGCGGAGTCTGTCAATGTTTGCCTCGATGCGACCGATGAAAGAGGGACTGAAAACAATCACATCAACTTCGGCCAGTTCGGCGCAGTAAAGAATCTCGTCAGCATCGTAACGGAAGTTGAAAGGCACGGCAATCGCGCCGGTCTTGAGCACTCCGAAGTAAATTGGAAGCCATTCCAGACAGTTGTACATGATGATGGCAATTTTATCGCCTTTTTTTATTCCGCGGCTTAAAAGCATGTTTGCAAAACGGTTTGCTTTTTCGTCAAAAATGCTCCAGGTGATTTCTCTGCGGTAAGGGTCAAAGCGGTCACTTTCGATCAGATCGAATTCTTTCCAGGTAAGGCGCCGGTTGTCCCTCTCTTCGGGATTAAGCTCAATAAGTGCAACTTCATCACCGTAAAGACGGGCGTTGCGTTCCAATAATTCTGTAACTACCATTTTTTCTTCCTAAAGTGAGGGAAATTGAAAAGTGGACAGATTATACCACAGCAGAAAGCAGAGCGCAAATTCTTATTCCTCATCCTGCCATTCATAAATCCGGCCCTTGAGGATCGCATTATACATCTTTGTCTTGACGCCATGGTTTTCTCTGTTCATCTGGGCAAGGAGATTCTTCACGTACTGGCGGCGGGTGATTCCATCGTGGGGACAGGGATTTTTCACACAGGGAAGGGCGTACCGGTTCCTGAATCCGATGATTTCTTTCTCGGGAATATTGACAAGGGGACGGATCACTGTGATTCCGGCTTCCTTGAAGTGGACTTTGGGCGGAAAAGTGTAGAACTGGCCTTCATACATAAGCGAGAGCATCATCGTCTCAATCATGTCATCCTGGTGATGTGCGTAGGCAACTTTGTTGCAGCCGTGCTCACGGGCAAAACTGTTGATGGCGCCTTTCCGCAGTTTTGCGCACATTGCGCAATATGTTCCTTTCTGAACTTTCTCATGAAGGATCGCGGCGATTTCCGTCTTCAGGACATGATATTCAACATCCAGTCTCTTACAAAGTTCCGCGATTTCTGTCAGATCCATTTCCCCGAATCCCAGGTCCGCTGTCACTGCGATAATCTGGAATTTCTTCGGGTAAAATCTTCTGAGGCCGGAAAGAGCATATAGAAGCGCAAGGGAATCTTTTCCACCGGAAATTCCCAGGGCGATTCTGTCACCGTCCTCAATCAGATCAAACTGCTGGATGCATTGCCGTGTATAGCTGTAAAGCCGTTGGAGAGTCATGGAAAAAGTTTATCAGAATGCGGAAAGAGTGTGAACGGAAAACATTGTAAATAACACTTGCAAAAACATGTCAAAAATCTAAAAAAACTCTAATAACTCTATGCAGTTCAATGATTATGTTGTATTATTTTCCATAATAGGGTTAAACTGTCTGTGTATACCGAAAAAGTGATTTTTTGCGATTTTTTTTTGAGAAAATTTATCTTTTTTCATACACAGAGTGTTAAAAAAACTGATGAAAAAATGAGTTTTTCTCATTATCAAACTGTTATTTGCCGATGATGACAGGGAATGAGGGTCTTTATCCTCTGATTGTTTCGGAGTTTATTTATGCGAAAAGTCTTGTTGATTGGTTGTATGCTTTGTGTTTTCTCACTTCTTTCTGCCGGTGGAAGCCGTGACAGCGTGGAACGGGAAGTTCTGCGAACGGACAGCTGGCGTGAAGAATTCGATATTACTGAGCAGAAAAGCGGAAAATACAACGTTATGGTAACTGCCGAGGACTTCGGTGGTAATACAACTGTCGCAGGACCATACAATATCTATATTGATCCGGATTCAGACCTTCCTGTGACCGGTATCACAAACCCTCCGCTGGGTCTCCGCGTTCCGGGAAATCTTAACATTGTAGGTACATGTATTGATGATGATGCGGTTGCTTATGTGGAACTGATTTTTGACGGTGATGAGGAGCATCCTGTCCGTGCAGAAGGACAGGACTTCTGGTCTTACTATCTTGATACAACAAAACTGGAAGACGGACCTCATTCAATCATCGCCACCGGTATTGATGTAAACGGACTGAGAGGACATTCTGTCTCAACTGAATGGAATCTGGACCGTGCAAAACCTGTTACAGAGATAACCAATCATGAGATGGGCGAACTGATTTCCGGCCGTCTCAATCTGCAGGGAAAAGTGTCAGACGGAAACGGAATCAAGGAACTTGCCTATTCTCTGGACAACGGCAGCACATATCAGGAACTTAAGGTCAAGACAAATACCCGGGAGCGCACAAATACTTTTTCCCTTACTGTTGATACTACAAAACTGAAAGACGGACCTGCAATTCTGTGGTTCAAGGCTGTGGATAATGAAGGAAATGAAGGATTCAGCTCCTACCTGTGCTTTGTTGACAATACAAAAGCTGACATTCACATTTTCTATCCCGAGCCGGATGAGCCGGTGAACGGAATATTTGCGATCGCCGGTTCTGTCTACGATACAATCGGTATCACAAAGCTTACCTGGGCTTTCGACAAGGAAAGCGGAGAATTTGACCTTACAGCCGGAGATCCTTACTGGGTAAAGGAATTTGACATCCGTGGCGACAGTTCAAAAAGCCATGACTTCACGATTTCTGCGACAGACAAAGCCGGAAACGTTACTACAGTGCGCCGCAGACTGGCTGTTGACGCCGCAGCTGACAGGCCTGTTGTGGAACTCCAGTATCCGGTGTATGAGACGACCGGTGTAAAAGAACTGGACAGAAACGGACTTCTTGTAGACGAAGACCTGTTTCTGCGGGGTTTTGCCACTGATGATGACGGAGTTGAAAAGATTTATTGGGCGGTTGACGGCGGTGAGGAACACGCTGTCAACACTTTCGGCGCTTTCTATGTTGATCTGAAAAAAGAGCTGGGAGGAATGCCTTCTGCAGGAACCCATACAGTCCGTGTCTGGGCTGAAGATATTTACGGAACTGTAGGAAACAGCACGCAGACAGTTTTTACAGTCATGGGTCCGGTTCCCGTGTTTGAGGAGCCGGTTCTCAGAATAAAAAGCGGTGTTGATGCCGGTGAAACAGCTTATAAGCCAGGTATCGAAGTCCATCCCGAAAGCGGAGCGGTTTTTTCCGGAAATGTTCAGAGTGACTGCGGTCTGAACCGTGTATGGTGGGAAATAAACGGTATTGAGTCAGGAGAGACACTTTACAAAGCGGTTAAATCTCCCAGCCGTTACGAAATCCCTCTGGCTTCTGTTCCCATGGGACTTGTAAAAATTGATGTGCATGCAGAAGATTCTTACGGTCGTGAGACAGTCCGAAACTTTATGGTCTACAGGACTAATGTTTCTAAAGAACATGGCGCTCCGCAGGTGATTTTCTCTGACAGTGGAATTGATCAGGAGACTGGTCTTGTGGATTTTACTGCGAACAGTGTTGGAAGCGGTTACTTTACCGGTGGAAAGGCAAAAAGCGTTGAGTTTGTTCCGGAAACCGAGTTTGCGACGGTCTCATTGAAAGGAAACTCCATTATCATAAAATCAACGGGTACGAGAGGTCTGAGCGAAGAAGTTCGTGTAAGGGTAACCACGGACAAAGGCTTTGAATATGATTCCAGACCGATCTGTTTCGGAAAGGAAGAAAAAGCTCCGGTAATCAGTTTCAGTCAGAAGGCTCCCTACGACGGTTTCAGCAAAGTTACTGTTTCCGGAAAAGTGACAAAATATGAGGAGAATTCTCCTCTTTCAGGTGGTTACCGCATCCTGAATGCTTCTCACGGAGTGTCGGGTGCTTCCGGAAAAACTCCTGCAGTTCCCGCAGAACTTCCCCAATGGAAAGATTTTTCCATTGGGGAGGACGGTTCCTTTGAGATTTCCCTGAATCCTTCCAGTTTTGAGGAAGGCACTTCCATCATAGAGTTTTTTGTCAGAACCGGATTCAGTCCGAGAACAACAATGGCTGCGATAGTATCCAGAGTGACACCTCTTCCCGGCCCTGACCCTGAAGATCCAAAGGCAAAGGCTCCTGTAGCCGCAGCTCCGGTTTTCTCCTGGATTGAAGGCGAGAATCTGTATTACACCTGTTATTATCAGGGAGATCTGGGGCTTTCTTCTTTGAATGCGGCAGGTGAAGTTCTTGCGGAGACTCCGGAAGGTTCTGCAGAACCTTATGTCCACAGCAATGCTGTTTTTGCCCAGGGTGGTGTGATCAGCGAATCTCTCTTCGGGGACACTTCCGGAAATGCAGACATAAAGATTGTGGCCGGAAACGGAAAATCCTATTCTTCAAAATACTCAGTGACACGTTACGCAAAGCCTTCCGTGAAGATTGACACTGTCGGCGGGGATTCGTACCGCTCAGGAATGAAAATTGAACTTCCGGCTGGAGCTGCTGACAAACTGAATCCTGTAACAGTCCATGTTTCTGCCTCCTGTGCACAGAATATTTCCTCTGCGACTTACACCATTAGTGCCGCTCAGAAAGAGGAGTCAGAAGGTGGAACTTTGGGCGGACGCCGCAGTATCGGTGCGCCTGCATTTGTGACACAGACAGGAAAACTTACACTGAAAAAAGTCCTTGAGTCAGACGGAACAGTTTCTGCCACTGACTATGAAGGTGAAATAATACTTTCAAATCTGCCTGCCGGTTACGCAGACATAAGCATTGAAGTCTCATGCGGGGCAAACACGTCTGTGGCAAAAGGCGCAGTAAGCCTGGTCAGACCTCAGCCGGAGGATCGCCCTGCCGATGATGAGAGACTTTATTGGACAAATCAGATCAGACGCAGCAAAGCAGGTGAATATCTTCTGGGAAAAGACAGCGTTCTCTCAATGTACGCAAATGTGTCTTCTCCGATAAAAGTCCGCCTGATGGAAGACAGTCCCGATCTTTCAGTTTCTGCCGACGGAAACATGATCCAGCTCAAACCGTGGAAAGAAGGCCTGTTTGAGAACATCGTCATTGAATATACGGATTCGGAAGGTTTTGTTTATACAAGTGATTCCTTTGATCTCCGTTGTGATTACGGAGCTCCGGAGCTTGCATTCATTGAGCCCAGAAATCAGGCCTGGGTGCAGCAGGAACTTCATCTGGAAGTTTCAGCTGCGGATGTAAACGGTCTCGCTTTTGTGGATTATTCTCTTGACGGGGGGACAACCTGGAGAAAGCTGAGTCTGCTGGACGAGAACACTGAAGGAGTTTATGGCGGTGATATCTCATTGTCTTCTGTCCGCGACGGACTGATTTCACTGGATATCCGTGCCGGCGACACATTCGGCAACCAGATTGTGCTCAACAGAAGCCTTTTCAAAGACACAGTCGCACCGGAAGTCCGTACGATCACTCCGGCTGCAGGAGACACTGTAAACGGTGAGAACCTTCTTGTAATGATTGTCAAGGAAAACGGAAGTCTTGTCTCAGCAGAATACGTGCTTGATGAATATTATGTTGAGGAAGAAGATAAACCGAAAACTTCAAGAATAGAGAGCCTGAACAGAACTGATGCATCTGATGCAGATGAAACCGGGCCGGTGGAAATCACAAAACCGGATACAACTCTCAGGATCTCCAGAACTTCACGGACGGACTCATCACAGAAAGCATCTTCTCTTTTTTCCGCAGCAGTAAATTCTTCTGCAGATTCAGATGATTCTTTTGATAAGGAAGAAGAATCCGGAACGGAACAGTCTGAAGAGACAGCGGAGGAAGATTTCTCTGTTCAGGAAGATATAGAGGCTGACGGGGTTGAAGAAGAAAGCGGAATAATCCGTGTACCACTTAAAATCGGTCCTGCAATCTATCTTAAAGTGGGAACCGATGAATGCCCCATTGATAACAATATGTACTTCGAGTTTGCCGATGCTGCCGGAAATGTGAACAGATACACAAAGAAGGCATACAGAATCGATGCAGAATCTGACAAACCTGTTCTTGAGATCCACGTTCCTGATGAAAATGCGATACAGACAACTGATTTTGTGGTTTCAGGAATTGTATACGATGATGACGGTGAGTCACGTGTCTGGTACAAAATTGATGACAGCGATTTTGTGTGCATTGACGAATGGGGAACAAACTGGGCAATCAATATGCCTCTGTCAATTCTGTCAGACAATGAGCACACAATCACAATGTTTGCAGAAGACAGTTTTGGAATCAGAAGTGATTATGTGTCACGGACTGTAAGGATTTCTCTTGAGGAACCTCAGGGTGAAATGCAGTTCCCGACTTTTGAGGAAACTGTAAGCGGACGTGTCCGGGTTTCAGGAATCGCATCTGATGCCAACGGAATAAAAGATGTACAGGTCTCCATAGACAATGGTAATTCATGGCAGTCTGTAGCTGGTCTTGAAGACTGGATTTATGAATATGACAGCCGCGTGATGCAGGACGGAACTCATGTAGTGTTCATCAAGATCTGGGATGCATACGATGTGCAGAGCCTTTATTCAAGTCTTATCAATATTGACAATACGGCTCCTGTGATCAATCTGGAAACCCCGATGGACGGTTCCTATATTGCTTCCGGTATACTTACTCTTTCAGGTCAGGCAACTGACAATATCGGTCTCAAGTCTCTGAAAATCCGTCTTCATCCCATGGATCAGGGAGAAGATACCTGGAATGATCTGGAATATGATGTGGAAGTAGCAGAGATCATTTCCCAGCAGATTGATATTTCTAAAGTTCCTGACGGACTTTACAACATGGAGATGATCGGCTGCGATTCTGCCGGAAATGAAACCCGTGTATCACGCAACATCAACATTGATGCCACACGTGATTCTGCGGAAATCCAGCTGCTTTATCCTATGAACGGTGAGAATCTCTGCGGAAACTTCAATATATATGGAAATATTGTTACTGAGGTTCCAGTTGATTCAATCGAACTGCTGATTGATGGAAAACATCTGGCAAGATCAGAGATCAGTTCCACAATGTATTTCAAATTCGAGATGAATCCTGAAATGATTTCCTCCGGAATGCACGTTTACAGTGCCCGGGCGACTTTGGAAAACGGTAAGGTTGTTTATTCACCGGAACAGTTTTTCAATTATTCAGCGTTCGGCCCGTGGGTAACAATCGACAGTATTTCCATGGGTGATTTTGCCATAGACAGGCCTTTCCTTGAAGGACGTGCCGGTTATGGACTGACGGAAGCGGAAGTTCTTATGTTGCGTGATAAAACCGCCGACAAGTATCAGAAGCAGCAGGTTCAGAAAAAAGCGGTCCAGAGCGTTGAGATCAGTTTTGACAACGGAAAGACATTTACGGAAATTTCCCAGAAAGAGACATGGCGTTTCCGTATAGAAAATGATGAGTATCCGGAAGGAAAAGTGTTCATAGTTGTCCGTTCAACGATGGTCAACGGTGAGACTGCCATGACGCGTACAATTCTGCAGATAGACAAGACATCACCGGAAGTCAGGCTAATTTCTCCTGTTGAAAGCGGGCGGTACAATGAGAAACTTGTATTCTCCGGATTGAGCTCTGACGATGTGGACATAAAGAATCTGAGCGTCAAACTGCGAAGCGGTGACAAGGCTTCTTACGAGGTTCCGACTTTCATCCAGGGTCTCTACCTTGATACCCAGATCTGGGGTGCTACGATGTACAGTGTTGGTCTGGGTCTTACGTTCTTTGACGATAACGTAAAGCTTCAGTTCCAGTTCGGACAGATGAAGCAGGAATGGTATGATGCCGTGAATGAATTCTTTGGTCAGGTTCAGGATCCTCTGCGTTACGGTGGAAACGTTCTGGGAATGAAACTGCTTGCAAACATCGGTTCGGTTCCGTTCAGTTATTTCTGGGGACCGGACTGGAACTGGCTGAGCACACGCTTTGCCTTGGGTGCGAACTTCAGTTATTTCAGCGAGACACAGAGCGGAACTGCACAGATTCTTTCAGCTTTGCTTGCCCAATTGGAGTTTCCGCGTATATCTTTTGAGAAGAACACAATGTTCCGCACATTATCATTGGTTTCGGAACTTCAGTTATGGTCAATTCCTACGGACGTTGCACTTTCTAATTCAAAGCCGATCATTCCACAGTTCAGTATGGGATTACGCCTGAGCGTATTCTGATAAGGGACAAAGAAGGAGCAAAATATGAAAAACAGAACATCAGTACAAAACATTACACGCGCAGCCATGGGGCTTTTACTGGTATCCACTTCGCTGTTCTTCTCCTGTCCGCAGGCAGGTCTTGGACCGACTGTTGACACGGAGGCACCGAAGGTTGAGATCCTTTCTCCTGTCACAAAGTCTGTTGTGTCAAAGACCATCACTATCTCAGGAACTGCAAGTGATGATAAAAGGCTTGCGTCTCTGTCCCTTATTCTGGAAGGAACCACTTATAAGAAAAAACGGGAAATCTCAAACATTCCAGTTTTACCGGAAGGCACCTGGTCTTACGATTTTGACACAAATTTACTTCTGGATGACTCCTACAGCATTACAGCGAAGGCTGTTGATGATGAAAAGAAGGAATCATTCTCAACGGTGATCTATGAAATCGATAACACTGCTCCTGTTATCGTTCTGGATCGACCGAATTCAACAACAGAATCTCAGTCAGAGGATATTGACTCCTATGGTGTCAAAATCAGTGTTAAAGGAACTGTTACTGACGACCACGAAGTAAAATCCCTGTCTTTTAAAGTTTATGACAGCCCTGATGACGTGGATCCCATTGCTGTGAAGGAATTCACTAACTTCGGTAAGGATTTTGATCTGAATCCCGGAGATGATTTTTATAATGAGGCATATGGTGCTGAGTCCGGTGTAAAGACTCTGTACTACACAATTTCTGCAAAGGACGAAGCGGGAAACGAGTCTGAAGTGTTCTATCTGCGTGAAAGCCTTGCAAACGCCGCTGATAAGGATTATGGCGGAATAACGATCACAAGTGAGGAACTGTCCGGAAAAAATATTTACAGCGTAAACAACAAGACATATTTTGCCAGCACTGACGGAAGAGATGACCAGGAAAAAATGCTGAAGTCAGAAAAACTGCTTGCAGCAGCATTGGAATATGCTATTTCCGGTGTGCCTGACGCAGAAAAGAATATCGGTATGTTTACTGTTGAAAAATCCAGCACACCTTCTTTCTCTCTCCAGGGAATCTCAAAGACTGAAATAGGAAACGGAATCAGTAAAGAGAGCCTGGGAGAACTGGTTCAGGACAATATCAGCAAGACAACCGCTCTTTCTTTCCTTATTTCCCCGAACAAAAACGGAGACCTGCTTGCTGCAAACGCTGCTGACGTTAAGGAACGCATGAAAGTTTATGCTGTCCGCGTAACTGAGATCAGAGGGGATGGATCACTTTGGAACGGAGATGTTGATGTGACTTCACAGGATAGCGGAAGATGGACACTGCTTCCGATCACCGGAGAAGTAAAAAAATCAGGTACCTCATATACATTCAACGTCAGTGCCGAAAACCTGGGTTATTATACATACGCGATCCGGCTTATCGGTGAGGACACAAAAGGACACGCTTTTGAGAATGTGGGAGACCCTTACCTGATTACTGTTGAATCAAGCAATGCGAAACCGGATATTGTTTATGACAGTGAGGACACAATTTACATCAATCAGGATGGAACTGTCTCTATCAGTGGTGTGGCTTATTCCCATGTTGTTCCTACAGATGATGACGGTGGAAAAACTTATCTCATCCTGAAACCGGTCATTGCAGGAATTGAACTGGACATAAAGCCTACAGGACGTTCTTCAAACCTTATCGAGTGCCGTGAAAGAATGGGTGGGTTTGAAGCTTCCTTTGAATTCAACATTGACAATGCCATCATCAGGGAATACCTGGGTCAGAAACTGGCAGAATCCGGAAAGTCCGTTCTGGAGACAACTGTCGCCGTCCGTGCCATAGACGACGGTCAGAAAGAGAATACTGAAGAAATCCAGCTCCGTTACGACTGTGAGCTGCCTACTGTAAAAATTAACAGCCTTCTGCCTACCCTTAAAGTGGACGGTGTGGACAATGTCAACGGAGACCTGGCGCTTAATGCGGAATGGAACGACAGAAACCTGGACAGAACCGTAGTTTCTGTTGTCAGCGGAGGAGTGGAGAAGAAAATTGCAGAATACGGAAGTGATTTAAACTCCTCTGATAAGGTTATCGATACAACAGAATATCCTGACAAAGAAGAGCTGGAGATAAAAGTAACCACTTACGACCTGGCCGGAAACAAAACTTCAGTTTCCAGAAAAGTTATGGTTAACCAGGCATCTGATATTCCTTCTGTCTCTTTTGAGAATATTTATGACATTTATGATTTCAGTGGTTATCCAGCAGACTCTCTGAAGAATGTTTTCTATGCGACAACAGATACTATCCGCGGTTCATTAAGTGATGATGACGGTATCTCAACTCTGGAAGTCCGTGCTGCGAAATATGAAGCGGGTAAGACTGCTGCAGATGCAGTCTGGGATCAGATGACTTCCGCAACAGACAATGATGGTTACATTGAAGTCCTGAAGGACGAGAACGAATCAAAGGAATACCGCTTTGAATTCAGACTGAAGGACAAGAACGGAGATTATCTTACCAACGGAGAATACTATCTGCAGTTCCGTCTTAAAGACTGCCAGAGAGTGCCCAGTGTCCGTGAGACGACTCCTGTATGGATTGCGGTTGATGAAGACAAGCCCTTTATTACACTGACTGCTTCAGAAGGAAGCTTCATGGCTGGTGGACAGGAGAACTCCATCGGTGGTTCTGTCCAGGATTCAAGCGGAATAGTAACTCTCACAACGGAGCATTCTTTCTTGCCTGATGCTGATCCTCAGAAGACGTTCAGAACTTCCTCAAACGACTGTGCAACTGTTGCACATACCTGGACAGACAGATTTACTGCTCCCAGAGATTCCAAAGTTTACGAAATCACTTATAAGGCAAAAGACAAATACGGACGTGAAGAAAGCAAGAAAGTTTCCTTCAAGATAGACATGACTCCTCCTGTCATTACAGTAACTGACTGGGGTTCTGACCTGATCAAGACAGATTCCAGTGCCTACAAGCAGATAAAACTGAAGGCAGAAGACAAGGCTGCGGACGATAATGACTCCAATGTCAGTGGTGTAAAAGCTGTTTATTACCGCATTACATCAGAGGGCGTGGCTTCAACAGACTGGATTGAATGCGGAAAATCAGGAGAAATAACTGTCTCCATCAACTTCGGTGATGAATCTTTGGCCCGGTTCCTGGACAGAACAATCACTCTTGAATTCATGGGTGAGGACTCTGCAACCAATAAATCTGATTCTAATCCGGTTGGACACACATTCTATACAGATACGACAGCTCCTTCTGTTGTATTTGGTGATATGCCCTCAGACTTTAAGACAAACAGCAGTTTTGTGATCACAGGAACTGCAGCGGATAATGATGCCGCGTCTGATCAGGTTGTGGCTTACGTCCACGGCCGCAACATAACGGCAAAAGAGGGAATTGAGGCAGGAACAAAACTTACCAATACAGGAACAGCCTCAGCCTGGAAATTCACTGTCCCGGCAGATACCCTGACTTCGGATGGATTGTGGCGTGTTACTGTTGTTGCAAAAGACAGGAACGGACGCACCAACCTGGACGAAATGATCGATACAAACGATTATTACGAATTCACAGCTGACAATACGGCTCCGACAGTTTCTCTGAGCAATCTGACTGATGAGGACAAGATCTCTTCCTCAAGCTTCACGATCAATGGTGCCATCATTGAGGATACAAGCGGAATTCAGGAAGTAAAATATACAATAAACGGAACAGCGGTATCAGATGAAAACGGATCAACTGTTGCCAATCCTTCTGCAAATATGCAGATCAATCTGAGTGACCTGAAGGAACAGGATTATAACATCCAGATCCGTGTAAAAGATAAAGCTGGAAATATTTCTTTCTACCCGAAAGCCGGAACAGGTGATGACTGCTTTGTAACGGTTCATGTTGACCAGGAATCACCACGTGCGACATTCGGTGATTCAGCAGATGCTACAGACAATAGACTGCTTCAGTCAAAAGAAGATCTTGTGATAAAAGGTTTTGCCGATGATGCAAAAATCAGCATCCGTGAAGAAACACCTTCAATTCGTCAGGCAGAATCAATCAGGCTTGAGTATAATAAGGAAGGAACCACTGTTGATGTTACTGGGCAGACTTCATGGAAAAAAGCAACAGGTGAATGGTCATACACTCTGCCGGCAGAGACAGGTGACGGAGACTACGTCTTTACACTGACAGTTACTGACAAAGCAGGCAAAACTACAACAGTAAGTCGTAACGTGAAGATTGATACAACTGCGCCTACTCTTTCAGTTTCTTATCCGGCAGACGGTTTCTCAGTAGAGAACGGAAAGATTGAGATCAGAGGTTCTGCCAGCGACTACGGTGTCGGTTTCTCCGGAAAACATATTTTCTATTCGCTGGATGGCGGAGAGTACGACGGAATAGACTACAATAACAGCGCCAGCTGGTCATCAGGGGAGCTTGACCTTGGAACAACAGAAGGAAAGCATACTGTCTCAGTTTATGCAGTGGATGCTCTGGGCAACCAGACCGTACCTGAAACACGCACATTCTCTTTTGACAAGTCTCAGCCTGTGATCACAGAAACAGTGATCAATACAACCGATACCGTAAGCCTTGGTGCGGAAGTTGAATTCGGCGGTACATGGACAGAGACAAACGGTGTAAATAAGATTCAGATTCAGCAAAGAAAAGATGGTGGAAATCTGGAGCTTCTGAAGACATTTGATTATCCCGCAAATCCTCCGAAAACAGCCGCAGACGGAACCGAAAACTGGTCTTATAAAAAGAGTGATTTTGGCTCAGGTATCTATGAATTTGAGATCACGATTGAAGATACCGCTGGAAAGACAAGCACACTCACAAGACGTGTGAAGATTGACCTTGCTGCTCCGAAAGCTCCGACAAACATCAAGGCGGAAGGTACCTCAAGCACCAATGCTTCAGGAGAGACATATTACAGTGACAAGATCAAGTTTACCGGAACCGCAAGTGATGATGACGGACAGTCAGCTTCCGGAATCCAGAAGGTTCAGTATTCTCTGGACGGAACAAACTGGCTTGATGATAACATGATGGGAACGACCAACTGGCAGGTTGAGATTCCCGGAACTTCATTCACAGAAGAGAAAGAATACACTGTAAGTTTCCGCGCAACTGACGGAAGTAACAACGTGGGACCTGTTTCCACCACGACTGTTCTTATTGATAAGTGGAATCCTGTGGTGACAGTTCTTGCGGACGGTGCAGAACGGACAGGAGCCTATTCAACAAGGACAATTGTTCTGTCAGGTACGGCCTCAGACAGCAATGCCGTTGCTTCTGCCGTACTTACTGTGGCGAAAGACGGTGGTGCAGCAGTGGAAGCAGCTGCCGGTAGCGGAGACGGAAAATTCAGTTTCAACAGTACGGCTGGCACATGGAGTTACAATAAGACTGTTCCTGCAGATGAAGAAAGCACATATGACTTTGTTCTTACCGTAACAGACATTGCAGGAAAAACAACAGCAAAGACTCAGTCTCTTAAAGTTGACACAAAGGCTCCGGAACTGACAACAACGTTGACAGACGGGGAAGTATATACAAACAGCACAACACAGACATTCTCCGTTCGTGCCCAGGATGGAAGCAGCGGACTTGCGGCGACAGATGCGATCACTGCAGTTCTTTATCCTTCATCAGCGGATAAGACAGCTGGAACAAACGGGGCTTCTCAGACAATCTCAGGTAACAGCCTTACTGTAAACTTTGACCAGAAACACGGTCAGGTTGTGGTTGTCACAACAAAAGACAGACTTGGAAATACACAGGAATATGAATACACCGTGGACGTGGACACAGTGCGTCCTTCTGTCTCAGGAATCAATGGGGTTCCTGTCTCAGGTTACCTCAAAGCGGGCGATACATACAGCTTTGGCGGAACTGCAACAGATAATCTTGGTGTAAAGAAAATCGAGGTGACCGCCACTTTGGGTGGTGTTGCAGTTAATAATGGAACATTCCCGTACTCAAAGGAATTCGATGACGGAAAAACAAACCTGACCGCAGCAGACCTTGCGATCCCGGTTTTTGCCGCTGGAACAGATTCCGCAAACAACGGAACATGGCGCTTCAGCATCACAGCTTCTGACAAAGCAGGCAACAGTTCAACAGCAACTGTAGAATTCGTAGTAGACGTAAGTGCTCCGGAAATTGAAAGCATTACTGACGTTCCGGTAAGTACAACGGATACAGTTTTGCCCTTCCTCTTCAAAGGAAAGGCAAAGGATACAGGAACTTCAGGAATCAGTAAGATTGAATACAAGATCGGAGCTGAAGGAACCTGGACAGAAGGAACAGCAGGAAGCAACTGGCTGGCAGAAGTCCAGGAACTTGCTGAAGGTTCGGGAACAATTTCTGTACGGGCAACAGACGGTGCAGGAAACGTCAGTGAGGAGAAGTCACAGGAGTTCTTCTATGACAAGGCTTACCCCACAGTTTCTGTAACCGGAGAATCAATCCGTCAGGACAATAAACTTTTCTCACTGGCTGGAACTGCAGGGGACACGAACGGACTTTCCAAAGTGGAAGTGATCCAGACAAAGGACGGAGTTTCTTATACAAAGACAATCACAGTCACTGGAAACAATGCGGGATGGTCAGCTGAGAACGCATTCCCGCTGAGCGCAGATGAGACACCATCTTCTTCTGTGGCATCACAGGGCGCGGACGGAACCTACGAATACACGGTCAAAGTAACTGACCTTGCTGGAAAGACAACAACATCCGCACAGAAAGTCACTGTGACAATTGATACAACAGCACCGGCAGCACCGGTTGTTGTGACACCGTCAGAAAGCGAGATCGGAACACGGGCTCTGTCAGGAGCAACATACCGTTTCAGCGGAACTGTGGTTGACAATGAGGGTGGTGTAGGAATTGCCGGAGTTGAATACATCCTTGGAACAAGTGCCCTGGAACTGAATGCCGCCTCAGCAGGTACAGCGGCAGAGCTGGACAGTGCAGGACGGAACTGGAACTTTACAAAAGACCTTTCAACCGGAGCAAGAGGCGGGGATATTCTGAATGAAGGCACATATTATCTTTATGTGCGTGCGACAGACAAAGCAGGAAACGTTGGTGCATGGAGTGCAGCCCGCGAATTTGACATAGACCAGAGCGCACCTTCGGTTGCAATTGACAGCGAATTCACTCATGGAGTGAACTATTTTGGTCCAAAGACAGATTCCGGAACGATCACCATAACCGGAACTGTAAGCGATACACGCGGTCTTGCTTCAACAGATGCCATTGTCCTGAAAGCGGGAACAGAAACAGTTGCAACACTGGGTGCATCGGCTGTGACAGATGGAACATGGAGCGTGGCTGTACCTGCTGAAAAAGTAAATAAAAACAGCAATACCACTATCTCTGTGACAGCGAAGGATGAAGTCGGTAAGACAACAGCAGGCACATGTATCGTATACTACGACGATGTGGCTCCTTCTTTCAGCACGAACCTGACAGACAATGCAAAGATTGATGACACACTGACAAAGACATACACAGTCAACCGCAATGATTCCGGATCCGGACTTGCATCAACCGATGACCTTGTGATGACTTACAACGGAAACAGCACAGTGATCCTGGCCGGAAAAACAAATGTGACTGTCACATTCATTGAAGGAAACGGACAGACTGTCAGATTTACTGCAAAGGATGCAGTAGGAAACACTGAGGAATTCACATATACAGTAAGTGCGGACGTAACTTCACCTGAACTTAAGGAAATTACTTCAGCACCTGCAAATGGATATCTGAAGAAAGGTAAGGCATTCTCTTTCGGCGGAACAGCTTCTGATAACCTTGGTGTAGCAAAGGTCACAGTAACAGCGACAAAAGACGGAAATGCAGTTGCCAGTGAAGTTTATCACCATGAGAAGACTTTTGAAGCAGGAAAGACAACCCTGACTTCTGAGGATCTTGCAATTCCCACATTTGAGGCGGGAGAAGACGGAAGCAGGAACGGAACATGGCGCTTTGTAATTACCGTATACGATGAAGTAGGAAAGAGCGCAAGCACTTCAGTAGAGTTTACAGTTGATGTAAGTGCACCGGAAGTGACAGCAATAACCACTGTTCCCCAGGCCGCAAACGACACAATCCTGCCTTTCAACTTCCGCGGAACAGCAAAGGATACAGGAAATTCTGGTCTTGCAAAAATTGAGTACAGGATCGGAGAAGATGGAAGCTGGACAGATATGGCCACTCCATCAGGAAACTGGATTGTAGAAGTTGATAACCTCAGTGAAGGTGCAGGCAAAATTTACGTGCGTGCGACAGACGGAGCAGGAAACGTAAGTGACGATCTGTCACAGGACTTCTACTTTGATAAAGCAAGTCCGAGCATTTCAGTGGCTGATGGAACTGATCGCCAGGAACGGAGTCAGTTCACACTGAAAGGAAATGCATCCGACAGTAATGCAGTGACAAAGGTCACGATCACTCAGACAAAGGCCGGAACAGAAGGCAGTCTGAAGAAAGAGATTTCTGTAAGCGGAACAAGTGCGGACTGGGCTGGAACAGCCGGATTCCCGCTCAAGGCTGATGACACCGCATACACAGCAGAAGAAATCAGCGGAAACAGCGCTGACGGAACATATACATACACAGTCACAGTGACAGATGCTGCCGGAAAAACAGCGACAGCACCTGCCGTAACTGTAACAATCGATACAACAGCGCCCAAT
>JAZRVF010000017.1:0-8230 GCA_045599005.1 Treponemataceae bacterium | reverse complement strand
TGCAGAGTTTCCAGATGCAAAAGGATTTTCTCCAACAAATTTGAAATACTCTTTTTATTTTTATGACCTTTACAAAGGGGAAGTTCAAAATCGTCAACAACTTGTTGACGATTTATGCAGAATCCCATGTGGACATCATGTACAGATAATCGAAAAATGTAAGACTGATTCAAAAAAGGCATTGTTTTATATTGATCAGATTATTCAAAATAACTGGTCAAGAAATGTGCTTTTAAACTTTATTGATTCAAATCTTTATGAGCGGCAGGGAAAAGCTGTTACAAATTTTTCTCAAAAACTGCCGGTTCCTGCAGGTGATCTTGCTCAGCAGATAACAAAAGACCCTTATAGTTTTGATTTTCTTTCTCTTCGCACAGATTATGATGAAAAAGAACTTAAAGATGCTCTTATTGGAAACATAGAAAAATTTTTGCTTGAACTAGGCAAAGGTTTTGCGTACATGGGACGGGAATATCGACTTGAAGTTGGCAGCACAGAACAATTTCTTGATATGCTTTTTTATAACACAAATCTTAGATGTTATATTGTAATAGAAGTTAAAACTGGAAAATTTGAACCTTCTTTTATCGGTCAGCTTGGAACTTATGTTACCGCAGTTAATCATATTTTAAAGACTGAGCATGACAATCCAACTTTAGGAATCTTAATCTGCAAAGATAAGGATAATATTCTTGCAAAATATTCTTTGGAAAGTTCAGCTGAACCACTTGCTGTATCTGAATACGAACTTGCAAAACTTTACCCAGTAGATTTAAAAAGTTCACTGCCAACAATTGAAGAAATCGAAAGTGAGTTAAGAGAATTGTAATAATGATTATAAAAGGAATTTTGTACTTAAAACAGCAGATAGATTCCACAGACAAAGAAATAAACCGGCTTGTGTACCAGCTTTACGGTCTAACCGATGAAGAAATCGCCGTTGTGGAAAGGAAATAAGATGGAAACAAACTTTACAGACGAAATCGTTGATATAGTTAGCAGTGCAAGAAATTATGTTGCAAAATCCGCAAACATGGCTCATGTGGCAAGCTGCTGGCTCATTGGGAAGAAAGTTTTTATAGAAGAACAGAATGGCAAAAATAGAGCCGATTATGGAAAGTATGTAGTCGAAACCGTTTCAAATACACTCACAGAAAAATTTGGCAGCGGATATTCAAAAACAAACATTAAAAACTTTCGCACCTTTTATCAGCTGTTTTCTGACTTTACAATAAGTCAGGCATTGCCTGACCAATTGAAAATCGAGTCAATAAACAAACAGACAACAGATATAAAGATTTTTCCAAATAATCTTTCGTGGACACATTACGAACGACTTATTCGCGTAAGCGATGATAAGGCAAGGTTATGGTATATGAATGAAGCTTCATTGAATCAGTGGGATTATAGAACCTTAAAAAGAAATATTGATTCACAATACTTTTATCGCCTTATGCAAACTTCTGATGGTAAAAAAAACGAAGTAAAATCCGAGATGGAGAAATTAACACAAAACTACCAGAATAATAAATTGGAATATCTGAAAAATCCTGTACTTGTTGAATTCCTTGGATTTAAAAGAGATGAAGCCTTTACAGAAAATAATCTTGAAGATGCAATAATCACACATCTTAAAAATTTTATTCTTGAACTTGGTAAGGGTTATGCATTTGTAGCACGGCAGCAACACATCAAAACAGACATGGGAGATTATTACATCGATCTTGTATTCTATAATTATATTCTGAAATGTTTTTTGCTCATTGATTTAAAGAGTGAACAGATTACTCATCAGGATGTTGGTCAAATGGATATGTATGTGCGAATGTATGATGAATTGAAATGTTCTCCAGATGACAATCCTACAATTGGACTTCTTTTGTGTGCCGAAACAAGTTCTGATCTTGCAAGGTACAGTATTTTAAAAGACAAGGATCAGATTTTTCAGGCAAAATATCTGACATATCTTCCAACAAAAGAGCAGCTTAAACTTGAAATTGAAAAGCAAAAAGAAATTATGGAAATAAAATTTGATTCGGCAGAGCTGTGAAAAGGAGATTGACCAGAAAGTTTACGAACTCTACGGACTGACAGACGAAGAAATCGCCGTCGTGGAGGGAAAGTAAAATGGAAACAATCTTTACAGATGAAATCGTTGATATTGTTAACAGTACAAGAAATTATGTTGCAAAATCTGACAGTCAGGCAGCAACTGCCAAAACCGCCAGCTAGCTTTACTGTCCAGGGCGCAGGAAACCCCGTCAGCCCGGAAAAAGGGTTTGCCCTATGTCGCACAAAAAAACGGGCAGCGGCGGAACCGGAAACCTGACCAAAACACAACCGCAGTTTACTGCGCTGTGGCTTTTGTCAGAAAGCCGGTGAAAGCCTCTGCCCGTTCTTATAAATGAACCCTTCAGTTTTCAGTCATAAAACCTGGGACTGCTTTTTCAGCGTGTGATGATGTCCACAGGCACATTGAAGATTTTTGCAACCTTAAGGATTGTGTCAATGTGGCGTCCGCATGCTGCAGCCATGTGGTGTGTGGGACCGGCCTCGCTCCAGCGGTTGCAGAAGTCTCTTGCCCCGCAGGTAAAGCGCATGCGCATGTTTGTGTCTCCGAAAGTAAAGATGGGGCCTTCTTCGTTGATGCCTTCTGCAACAACAAACTTGAAGTGTCCGTCTTTGTCCTGTGTGATTCCCAGGAAAGTGATGGGTCCTGTGTACGGGTAGAACTGAGTAAGGTATCCGCCGCCGGTCTTTCCATGGAACACGTCTACAATCTTCATTGTGGGTTTTCTGTCAGAAATGTCGGCATCGCCTGAACCGCTGTGTCCGATGATGCAGATGTCCTCGTTGAAGTCAATTGAATACATCTCGGAAAGCTGACCTGTTCCGGCAATCACTTTAAGAATACCCATTGCCATTGCCACTTTTATGTCGCCTTCCACTGCACATGCTGTTCCCTGTTTGATCAGCATACTGAATGCAGGAATAAGCATTGAATCCAGTTTTCCGGCTACACCCTGTGCAAAACCGTCGTAGTGGGAAGCAACAAAGCCCAGCTGCTCATCAACGGCCCATTTCTCAAAGGCGACGACATAGCGGGCCATGTCCCAGACTTTTTCCACAGTTCCGCCGCCTTCAATATCAAAGGTGTCCAGAATGTCCTGGGCTTTTGCACGGATCACGGCTTCGTCAGTAATATTGTCTGCGATTGCCCACATTTTTTCCCAGTCAAACTGCTTGGTATAAAGCCACATGCGGTTGTACAGGTTTGTCTCATCAATGTACAGATCCATCATACCGGGATAAGGGCGTCCGATCTGGGCAACGTTTGTATTGCGGAAACGGCGGCGAACCTGAGCAGCCTTACACCAGTCAGCAATCTCGCGGGCAACTTCCTCGTCACCACCTTCAACAACACCGGTGATCACTGCATGGCGTTTTCCAGCCCGTTCCAGGTCGGCAACCATTTCTCCCACGGCACCGCAGGCATAAAGTTCACCGAGCCATTTGGGTGTGTCCACGTTTGCATAATCGGGAGCACGCAGTTTCTGCACGTTCACAAGCACAACAGGCACATCAAGGTCGCGCACAGCAGGCAGCATGTTGTAACTTGTTGCGTATGTCAGAAGCTGAAGAATCACAAGATCAACATCGGCAGCGCGGAATTTGTCTCCGGCAGCCATTGCAAGCTCTTTTGTAGTAACCAGTCCGCCGTCAACAATGTCCACTGAATCAGGAATTGTTTTCTTGAAGGCCTCATACTGGCTCTGGAATTCCGGCACCAGTGTCGGAAACTGAGGCAGATAAGCGCCCAAAGCAATTGAAAAAACACCCACCCGGGCTTTTGTATTAACAAGCATAAATTCTCCTATAAGAAATAAATAACAAATCATCAGATTTGTGATTTATTTCTTAGCCGTTCGCGGGAGCGAACAGTATATAAGCAACATCTGCAACGCAGATTTGCACAGATAAAAGTGCCGCGCCATTTAAGCGGTGCTTTTATCTTCATTCTCCTATAAAAAATCATGAGCGAAAAACCAGGTTCAATTTCGAGTTTTGTGAATACTCTTTTTAATGGAAAAAATAACGGAACGCAGCCGGAGTCCTGACAGGAAATCGCTTGCAACTTGTTGCACCGCGATTTATTGGCAGGATTTCGGCGATAGTGCAGTTATTTTTTCCATCATTGTAAGCAGCATGAAAACCCGACATTCAACTTATTACGCAACATCTCCAGTCTCATTTTATCATGCACCTCTTTCACACAATGTCACGTTTTCGGCAAGTTTTAGCCTGATTTCGTCACTACCTGAAAAAATAACAGTTTCAATTTTGGCAGTTGCTGCCGCCCTTTCAGTTTTCTCTCTTGACCAAATCCTTTCTGGTTTGTACATTGTGTATATACATTATGCACAATGTACACAATCAATTGACCAGGAGGACGTTTTGGATTCACTGAGAATAGAAAACCTTTGCAAAACTTATCCCGCCTTTCATCTGGACAACGTGAGCTTTTCTCTTGAGGAAGGCTACATCATGGGATTCATCGGGCGGAACGGGGCAGGCAAGACAACTACGCTCAAAACTATGATGCGCTTTGTTCACCCGGACAGCGGTTCTGTTTATGTTAACGGAATCAATATTGAGGACGACGAATTCGCCGTAAAGAACCTGATAGGCTTTGTCAGCGGGACTGACGGATTCTACACAAGCACAACACTTAAAAAACTTACTTCCGTAACACGGACTTTCTACAGCAGCTGGGACGAAGAAAAATATCAGTCTCTGCTCAAAAAATTCAATCTGGATGAGAACAAGAAAATCAGACAATTGTCTGCAGGCATGAAAGTAAAATATCAGATTGCAGTCGCCATGAGTCACGGAGCAAAACTGCTGATTCTTGACGAACCTACAAGCGGACTTGATCCTGTAAGCCGTGATGAGATGGTGGGTCTTTTTCAGGATTACATCGCAGACGGTGAGCACAGCATTCTTTTTTCCACACACATCACTTCTGACCTGGAAAAATGCGCTGATTTCATAACCTACATCAAGAACGGACGCATAATCACCAGCACTGACAAAGACTCCTTCCAGGAAGATTACCTTCTTGTAAGCGGAACGAAAGAGGCTCTGACAGAGGAACGCAGGGCAAAGGCAATCGGGCTAAGGACACACAGACTCGGTTTTGAGGCCATGATAAAAGCTACTGACAGAGGGATTTTTTCAGGTGAAAAACTGGAGATCTCCAAACCCACACTTGAGGAAATCATGGTCCACATTGAACGGAACGAAAACAAAGCACAAGAGGAGTCAGAGGAATGAAAAATCTGCTTAAAAAAGAAATCAGCCTTTGTCTGGCACCGGTAAACATTCTGTTTTTTGCCTTCGCACTGATGATGCTCATCCCCAGTTATCCGGTATATGTCCAGTTTTTCTACATCAGCCTCAGCATTTTCTTCATCTTCAAGAATGGGGACCAGAACCGGGACATTGAATACAGCATCATGCTTCCAATAAAAAAACGGGATGTTGTCAAAGCGCGCTGTCTTCTCATCTACTGCTACGAGATTGCCTATCTGATCCTGACAGTGCCTTTCGCATTCCTTTTCCACAGAATCGCACCTGCAGGGGAAAACGTGGAATGGTTCGGACTGAATGCCGCCGGAATTGACATAAACTTTGCGGCCTACGGATTCGCGCTCATCGCACTGACTTTATTCCGCTTCGTCTACGTGACCGGATACTACAGGACTGCTGACAAAGCGGAACGCTCTTTCCTGAAAGCCTCAATCCTTTTCTGGGTCTGCTACATTCTTTTTGAGCTGCCTCTGTGGATCGGCGCCGGACTCCATCTGCCCTACGTAAAAGTGCTGGACTCAGCGGCACCGGAAAACCTGCTCAGACAGCTTCCCATTCTTGCCGCAGGAATCGCAGTCTACATTGCCGGGATGATCGGAACATACAGAGTTTCCGCCGCCCGCTTTGAAAAAGTTGATCTTTAGCATAGAATCAGCTCATGGACATTGTGCTTTCAACCACATCGGACGAACCCATCTACCTTCAGATCTACAACCAGATTGTGCGGCAGATTGTAAACCGGGAGATTGAGCCGGGAACACAGTTGCCCACAATACGGAGTGTGGCCCAGGATCTGCGCATCAGTGTCATTCCTGTGAAACGCGCCTGGGAAGAGCTGGACAGAAGCGGCTACATCTGTACCGCTGTCGGAAGGGGAACCTTTGTGGCGGATCTGGCACCACATGAACTGGACAGCAAAAAATCAGGCCGCACCGAGGAGTTCATTGACCAGACACTGCGTAAAGCCGCCGAACTTGGTCTGACTCCTCCCGACCTGATCAATCTGCTTCAGAAAAAAATCGGGAACTGCTGATTTTCCCGCTTACAGATAAGTGACAACTTCTTCCATGGGGCGCACCTTTGAGTGCAGATCCATTGGAACCGCATCCTCCGAAGGATACCCCAGCGGCAGCAGGGCTACAGGCACAAGTTCCTCAGGAATGTTGAAGTTTTCCCGGAATGCATCCGGCTTGAAATGCATTACCCAACAGGAACCCACACCAAGTTCCCAGGCACGGAGCATCATGTGGGTGCATACGATGCTTGCATCAACCGGCCCGCTGCAGGCTCTGTCATAAGGTCTGTACCAGCATTCATCCCTGTGATAGCAGACAAGCATGAAAGTGGGAGCATCAAAATGACAGCGCGTGCATTCCTTTACTTTTGCCACCGCCTCCGTACTTTTAAACACGAAAATCCGCAGAGGCTGACTGTTGCATCCGGTGGGCGCCACGTGTCCCGCATGAAGGATCTCCTCAATGTGTTCATCACTCACCGGTGTGTCCTTGAATTTCCGAACAGAAAAACGCGCTTCTGCAAGTTCAATAAAATCTTTCATCATCCACTCCCTTTATTCAGGTTTATCAAGACTGATTTCTTCCGGTCTGAAAACCGTCGGTCAGTCATCACATGATCATTATCGGCCTTTTTTCCTTACCAGGTTCAGGAATATCCGCAGATAGACAAAGCAGATTATGATCTGGCAGACTGTCGAACATTCCCAGCCTGCCAGGCAATGTCATAACAGTCCGCTTCCACAACTGAAACTTCACCGGAATCGCCACATTCCGCTGTCAGAAGATTTTTCCACCAGTCAACAGTCTTGAAAAGTTCTGAATCATCACCCACGGTCCACTCGCAGAACAGCTCCTTCAGTTTTCCTTCAGGCTCTTTCTTTAATCCGGGCATCGCAATCATCACATACCCGTTCTTTTTTACAAAGGGCATGTCCAGCGCATAACCGCATCCTCTGGCTTCCGCTCAATAAGTTCATCAAGCAGCCGGAAGGAATTGGATCCCATCAGGTACACTTTTGTAAAATATCTGCGGTAACCATCAATGTTTTTCATGTAAAAATACGACTCTCAGTTTTCCACTGCGCGCAAATTCAGTGCCTAAGCAAGATCCACAAGTTTCTGGATGTGGATTTCCATAATGTCAATGCAGGGCACAGGACAGATCTCATCATTCAAAGCACGGGGGAGTTCCGTGCAGCCTAAAATCACTGCCTCAATCCCTTCCTCTTTTTTCATGCGCTCAATCACTCTGACTAAATCCGCCTGAGCTTCCGGCTTTACAATTCCGTATTCAAACTCGTCTGCAATGCGTCTGTGGACAGTTTCTATGTTCAGTAGTCCAGCTTCTTCCTTTGTCAAAATGCTTGCCATGTCTTAACAAAAAAGCCAGAAGCAATTGCTTTGCTGTTTTCAATTGAGTAACAAGACTGCTTCTCATTCTACAGAACTCTTTGATTGATTCCTCTTTTTCCGTTGAAAACGGCAAAGTCAAAATCCCGTAGGTCCGGCCTCATAACCACAAATAAAAGTTACTTCGCCTATTTGTTTCTTCACATTTTCAAGATACTTCAGAACATTTTGTGTTGTTGACTTCATCTTGTGTTCGTACATGTATCTGTCTGTTCTTGGGTCATAGCAGCAGAGTGAATAAGATTCTTTGTGGACATCCATTCCTACATAAATTATACTTTCCATGTTGTGTATTGATAGGGATACCTTATGTCGTTTTATCCATCAAAGAAAGAGTAATTTTATCGTAAGCATCTTTCTTATCATTCGGATGTGGCTCAATTCCAATAATCGTAATATCCTGTCTTTCTGGACCATAAACCCAGAAAATTCTT
>JAZRVF010000016.1:0-49237 GCA_045599005.1 Treponemataceae bacterium | reverse complement strand
TACATCAAGAAGAACAAAATTGCTGTCATTCTTCATGCGTGCAAGACCTTCGCTCATAGAAACTGAAATAAAATTCACCACAGCGGTCCCCTGAGTCTGGATATTTTTATCTGATGTCTGGGCAGACATTCCTGAAATCGTTAATAACATCACCAGTAATAGAAGAAAACTTTCAGAAAAATGTTTTTTCATTCTCACAACCTGTCAGGAATTCTACAGATTGTCCCTAGGGATGTCAAATGCAAACGGCCTCGCACCACTCCGAACCGTAACCGCTTTTCCAACCAGCCCCAGACAAAACTCCTTCCCGGTCCCGCACCACTCCGTCCCGCAACCGCTGCTCCAACCAGCACAAGCCAGCCCCGGCCCAAACTCCTTTTTTCAGTCTCCCCGGGCACCTTCCGCCTGCTCCAGTCGCAAAAAAAAAACCGCCGTCTGAGTTTCCCCAGACAGCGGTTCTGTCAGCTGTAATTCAGCACCCGGAAACTTCCGCTACCAGGCACTTTTCAGCAGTGTCGTTCAATTACATCTGCTCGTGGCAAGTACGTGCGATAACATCGTCCTGCTGTTCTTTTGTCAGGTTGATGAAGCGTACTGCGTAACCGGAAACGCGAACTGTGAAGTTTGCATATTCAGGTTTGTCAGGATGAGCCTGGCAGTCTTTCAGTTTGTCAACACCGAATACGTTAACGTTCAGGTGGTGTGCATCCTGTGTGAAGTAACCGTCAAGGATTGTAACCAGTTTTTCTGCGCGTTCCTCATCGTTGTGTCCCAGAGCTGCAGGGTTCATTGTCTGTGTATTGGAAATACCGTCCAGAGCGTACTCGTAAGGTACTTTTGCCACAGAGTTCAGTGATGCAAGCAGACCGTTCTTTTCTGCACCGTAAGCGGGGTTAGCACCGGGTGAGAAAGGAGCACCTGCAGGGCGTCCGTTAGGCAGAGCACCTGTTGCTTTTCCGTAAACAACGTTTGAAGTGATTGTCAGGATTGAACATGTGGGTTCTGCATCGCGGTATGTGTGGTGCTTGCGGATCTTTGTCATAAAGTTCTTGAGCAGCCATACTGCAATGTCGTCTGCGCGGTCATCGTCATTACCATAACGGGGGAAGTCACCTTCCGGTACGAATTCTTTTGCAAGACCTTTCTCATCACGGATAACTTTAACTTTTGCATATTTGATTGCAGAAAGTGAGTCAACAACGTGGCTGAAACCGGCAATACCAGTTGCGAATGTGCGGCGTGCGTTGGTATCCATAAGAGCCAGCTCAGCTGCTTCGTAGTAGTATTTGTCGTGCATGTAGTGGATTGCGTTCAGTGTATTTACATACAGACCTGCGAGCCACTCAAGCATGATGTCGTATTTTTTCATTACTTCATCGTAATCAAGATATTCAGAAGTAATAGGTGTGATCTCCGGTCCTACCTGAACATAAGGTGTAAGTCCGCAGCCTTCGTCTTTACCACCGTTGATGGCGTACAGAAGAGCTTTTGCCAGGTTGGCGCGAGCACCGAAGAACTGAAGCTCTTTACCTGTCTGTGTTGCAGAAACACAGCAGCAGATTGAGTAGTCATCACCCCAGATCGGGCGCATCAGGTTATCATTCTCATACTGGATTGATGATGTTGTTACAGAAATAAATGATGCATATTTGCGGAATGCTTTAGGCAGTCTCTGTGAGTACAGAACTGTCAGGTTTGGCTCCGGAGCGGGTGACAGGTTCTCAAGTGTGTGCAGGATGCGGTAGTCGTTCTTTGTAACCATGTGGCGTCCGTCGATTCCCAGACCGGCAACTTCGATTGTTGCCCAGATGGGGTCACCGGAGAACAGCTGGTTGTAAGAGTCGATACGAGCAAAGCGTACCATGCGGAACTTCATGATCATGTGGTCAACCAGTTCCTGTGCTTTCTCTTCTGTCAGAACACCGTTCTTGATATCGCGTTCGATATAGATGTCAAGGAATGTTGAGATACGGCCGACTGACATTGCAGCACCGTTCTGTGTCTTGATTGCAGCCAGATAGCCGAAGTACAGCCACTGGAAAGCTTCTTTTGCTGTCTTTGCAGGTTTTGAGATGTCAAAGCCGTAAGAAGCAGCCATAACTTTCATTGCTTTCAGACATTTGATCTGCTCAGCAACTTCCTCACGCAGACGGATTACTTCGTCTGTCATTGTTCCGTCACCGATGTTTGCAAAATCTTTCTGTTTCTGCTCGATGAGGTAATCAATACCGTACAGAGCAACACGGCGGTAGTCACCTACGATACGTCCGCGTCCGTATGTATCCGGCAGACCTGTCAGGATGTGAGCCTTGCGTGCTGCACGAATCTCCGGTGTGTAAACATCAAAAACTGCATCTGAGTGTGTCTTGTGGTACTCAGTAAAGATTTTGTGGAGTTCTTTGTTTGATTCATAGCCGTACATCTGTGTTGACTGCTCGGCCATCTTGATTCCACCGAAAGGCATGAATGCTCTTTTGAGGGGTTTGTCTGTCTGAAGACCAACAACCTGCTCCAGGTCTTTGAGTTCTTCTGAGATATAACCGGGTTTGTGTGCGTTGATTCCGGTTACAATGTCTGTGTCCATGTCAAGAACACCTGAGCGTTCTTTTCCGTCAAGACCGACAGCTTTCTTTGTGTATTCAGCGCGCTGCAGCTTCAGCAGTTCGTCGAAAAGTTTCTGTGTTGCTTCTGTAGGACCTGCCAGGAAGCTTGAATCACCATCATAAGGTGTGTAGTTGCTCTGGATAAAGTCGCGGACGTCAACTTCATCACGCCATTTGCGACCTTCAAATCCGTTCCATTCTTCTTTCTGGATCATTTGTAAACCTCTTGAAAATTTCTAGATTTCTCTGTGGCCTCAGCAGCCTGAAAAAAATCTTCCGAATGTATTTGGTAAATTATCGTTCCGTAACACAGAACGGTATCTCCAACTCAGTCTATTCTAATATACTCCCAAAGGTGATAAAAATCAACTGAATAATTTAGAACAATTCTAAATCTGGACAAAAAGCCTTCACAAGAAAATTGCAAAAAACAAAAAATGCACTTATACTGAATTTTATGGATTATATACATAACATAATAGAATACTATGATGAATTGTACCCTGTAAGTGAAGATCAAAAAAAGTTGTTTTCAGAACTGATCGGAGAAAAAATGCCGGCACGGATACTCCGGGTCGGATGCTCAACAGGATTTTTTGAACACCAGCTTGCAAGAGCGGGTCATGATGTTACCGGAATCGAAACTTCCAAAGAGATGATTGAGACCGCAAGCAGACGCAGACGGATGCCGAACACCGCAATCCGTTTTTTCCAGATGTCAACAATCGAGATGACCCGTTTCCTTGGAAAAAAGTTCTATAACGTCATCTCCTGCCTGAACGACAAACTCCTCTTTGTCCATGACAGAACGCTTATGCGCAAATTTTTTTACGACTGCAAAACACTTCTCGCTGATGACGGACACGTCCTTCTGCAGATTCCAAACTTCAGCAGCGTTCCTGAGCGCGGAACAATAAGACTGCCGGTGCGGGAAAGCATCAGGGTGCGGCTTGACACAAGCATTGAGATGCAGGACTCAGGTGAGGGACTGATGACACAGACTCTGGATCACAGTGGAACAAAACCGCTGCCGGTTCTGAAAGATGTGGCCGTTTTCCCGCTCACCAAACATGAGATTGAAAGTTTTTCAAAAGAAGCAGGCTTTACAAACGTGGAATTTTTTGCAGATTACGCTAAAAATCCTCTTTTGCCTGATAGTCCTTACCTTATAGCCATCCTCTCCTGAAAAATCAGTCGATATGCCAGCGGCCGTCCTTGTGCTTGAAGCGTGAGACAGCAATCTCAAGAAGGCGGCCGTCTTCTCCGGACATTTTCACCATCTTTGACAGAGGGTTCACTTCTGTGATGCGGAAGTTTGTTCCATCGTAATAAATGCGGACACCTTCATTGGGAAGATTTTTGCGCGCTTCCGAATACCATTCGTGCTCATAGGAAAGACAGCACAGAAGACGTCCGCACTGTCCGGAAATTTTCATGGAATTGAGAGACAGATTCTGGTCTTTTGCCATACGGATTGAGACCGGCTTCAGTTTGTCGGAAACCGCGTGGCAGCAGTAAGGACGGCCGCAGACACCCAGACCGCCGGTAATCCTTGATTCATCACGAACCCCGATCTGACGCAGTTCGATGCGCATCTTGAAAACCGAGACAAGGTCTTTCACCAGCTCGCGGAAGTCAACACGGTTCTCCGCACTGAAAAAGAACAGGACTTTCGGCTCTTCAAGCAGATAATGGGTGGCAATCAGTTTCATGTCCAGTTTATGGTCAGCGACCTTTTCCTGGAAAACTTTGAATGCCTCTTTTTCTTTCTGGCGGAAATCTTCTGCTTTTGAAAGGTCCTCAGCAGAGGCTTTGCGCTCAATGGTTATCACGTCAGAAGGCCGGATTCCCACAGGACAGTTCACCTTGCCCATCACCAGCGCAAGATCCTTGCCGTAACGGGTGGGAATAATCACCTGGTCGCCGCCCCGGAATTCCTGGCTGCCGCTTACAGTGGCATAGACGCCTTCACTGGAATACTCAAGTTTAAGCCGGTACAGGGGAGACGGAAAGACAAAACTGCCTTCATCAAGTTCTTCATCTGCGTCATCTTCAAGAGAGGAAAGATCCTCCTGTGAAGAATATCTGTCTATATCATTCTCAAAAACATCACTCATCACTATATCCTCAGAGCCGATTCTGACACGGCTGCTTAAAAATCCTTCGAATTAAAACCATTCTATCATGAAAAACACAGAGTTAGGAAGTCAAATCCACCAAAAGCCCGTTGATTTCATCCAGTCTGGAAAGCATCTTCAGCTGGTCGGCCTGGTTAAGCAGCACATCCCGCGCAAGTTCCTCAAGTTTCTCATTCACCAGTCTGATTATATACTGCTTTTTGCCTCTGGGGCGCCTTGCAGTCGGACTGATTATAACTTCCTCAACATCATAGGACCGGCTTTCCACGAACTTCAGGAACTGGGACACTTTCTGCCGGTAGACAGCAAACTGCTCGGCAGAAGGAGCATGTCGCAGTTCGTCACCCGCCATTGTTGTCTGATCCAGAAGATAGGCAACCGCATCATCCTCTGTCATTCCCGCAATTTCCGGCGGCATTCCTTCCTGTGCCTCAAGCTCAGGCTCCGGTTTTTTAAGCATATCTGTAAAGCGCGTTCTCAGTGACTTCGGTTTTTCCGTGCGGTTCTGGTTTTTCTTTGCTTCGTTTGCGGCTGCGTAATTTGCAGCAAAATTGGCATAATCCGGAGGCAGCGACTGAATCATAAAAAGTTAGTTGGCCGCTCCGGTGATGATGGCTTTTGAACGGACCGCCTTAAGATCCTTGAGTTTCTCAACAGCATCCTCAAATTCCTGATCATCGGAAATATTGATGCACTGCCCGTGCAGAATGCAGTTTGTCTCAAGATTCAGTTTCTTTGTCATCACATCACCCATCACTGAGGATGAAGCCATAAGTTTTATGCTTTCCGGAGCGTAGACATCGCCTTCAATTATTCCGCCGACAATCGCCGCCAGTGCAGTGACGTTTCCACGTATGCGGGCTTTCTCACCGATAATGATCCGTCCGGTGGTCTCAAGGTTTCCGTCTATATCTCCGTCCACGCGGACAAAACCTGCAATGCGCAGATCCCCTGAGATAAACGATTCGGGGCCGATTATGGTATTTATGGTAATGTCGTCGGTAAAAATCGCCATTGATCCGTCCTTAACTACTGGGTCAGTTTGATGTTGATATAATTCATAGGGTCAACAACCTCTGAACCGATATGAACTTCATAATGCAGATGGGCTCCGGTCGCAACACCGGTATCTCCCAGATAGCCGATCACATCACCCTGGGAAACAGTCTGTCCACGTTTTACAGTGGAAGAATTCATATGTGCATAACGGGTGTAGTATCCGTATTTGTGCTGGATGATCACGTAATTTCCGAAACTTTCGTCGTAAGTGACAGTCACAACACGGCCGTTTGCAGTCGCGATGATTGGGTCTCCGGTGCGCCAGGTGGAAAAATCAAGTCCCTTGTGGATGTACCATTTTCCTGTGATAGGATGCTCGTTCTGACCGAAAAGCATTGAGATATGACCGACACCGCCCCGCAGAGGCCAGATTGAAGGAATGTCGGAGAAGATCTCGCCCTGGGCCTCAAACATGCGTCCCAGCTGGGCAATAGGCTGGACAGTTCCTTCAAGATAAGTGGTCAACTGCCTGATATCCGCAGTCTCGCGGACAGTTCCCTGCGTAAAATCCTGAATGTCGAAAAGGGAGGACAGATCTCCGCTCTGCACGGAACTCTGGTTGGAAACTGACTGACCGATTCCCATAAGTGCAAGGGATTCGTTGAGCGCTTCCTGAAAGGTCTTTGCCGTCTGAAGCAGATGATTGTTTTCAGTACGGAGTTCATCAAGGCTTGCCAGTGTCTGCCGGTTCTCTTCCATAAGGCGTGTTATCTCTGCCTGGGAAGCCGCAGTCTTCACATTGATGAAGAAGAAAGAAGTTACAATTCCCACAACAAGAATGATTCCCAGCGTCAGAGAGAAAATGTTCGTCTGGAAGTTGACCACTTTGCTCTGGGAATGGGGAACAATCATTATTGTAAGTTTGCGGTCGCAGAATTTAATTATGGCAACGAAAAAATGCCCGATTCCCTTGAAGAATTTTCCGATAAAACTGAGAATCGCCAAAGGCACTCTGTGCTTGTTCCGCCGGTATCCGTTGTTTTGAGCCACTACTTTCCTCAATAAAAGTTTGTGGAAGTATACCCTACCTTTTTTTTTAAGACAATACCGAAAACACCATGACAAAAATCCTATTATTGTATATCAGCCTTCAAATCACTATAATGACGGAATGTACCGCATCTACACAGAAAGAAAACCTGGTTTTGATAATGAAGCCCGCCGCTATCTCGCGGACATTCAGGGCTTTTTGGGAATTCAAAGCGTCTCTTCAATCCGCTATTTGAATCGTTATGACATTGAAAACATCAGCGATGAAGACGCAAAGCTTGCTTCACAGCGCATCTTCTCAGAGCCTCAGAGTGATATCTGCTGGCTTGAGCACATTCCACTTGATGAAAAGGACACAATCATTGTCTGGGAATATCTGCCCGGTCAGTATGACCAGCGTGCGGACAGCGCGGACCAGTGTCTTTCACTGCTGCTTTCCGAACAGGGAAGCCAGGCAAAAGTCCGCTGCGCAAAAATGGTTGTTCTTCACGGGGACGTTACTCCGGACGATGCGGAAAAAATCCGCAGATACCTGATCAACCCGGTTGATTCACGTCTTGCAGCCGCAGAAAAGCCGGAAACCCTTAAAATGCAGTCTGCTGTTCCCGGAGACATTCCGGTGATGGAAGGCTTCCTTGGTTTCGACAGTGTGGCTCTTGACCAGCTCCGCGTGAAAATGGGTCTTGCCATGGACAATGCGGACCTTGCCTTCCTTCAGGCATATTTCCAGAAAGAGGGACGCGATCCTACAGAAACCGAGGTCCGGGTTCTGGACACTTACTGGTCAGACCACTGCCGTCATACAACCTTCAATACCGAACTTGATGATATTGCGATAGAAGACAGCGAACTTACCGGTGCAATCAAGGCAAGTCTTGACGAATACCGCCAGATCCGCAGAGAAATGTACGGGGACCGCTGTGACAGGTCAAATCCTTCCTACAAACCGCTTACCCTTATGGACATGGCCTGTATCGGTGCCAAGATCCTGAAGAAAAAGGGCAAACTTGATGACATTGAGCTCTCAGAAGAGATCAATGCCTGTTCAATTTATATTGATGTTGACGTTGCTGACTGCAGTCCTTCCGCAGACAGAGAAAACGGAAAGACTGAGACACAGCGATGGCTGCTCCAGTTTAAGAACGAGACTCACAACCATCCTACAGAAATCGAGCCTTTCGGTGGTGCCGCAACATGTATCGGTGGTGCCATCCGTGACCCGCTCAGCGGCCGTGCATGGGTTTACCAGTCA
Organism: Treponemataceae bacterium; assembly: GCA_045599005.1. Lineage (GTDB taxonomy): Bacteria > Spirochaetota > Spirochaetia > Treponematales > Treponemataceae > Treponema_I. The sequence continues at coordinate 41,195 of JAZRVF010000016.1, read as the reverse complement.
CTCCGCGTGACAGGTGCCGCAGATCCTACTGTTCCTCTCAGCAGGACACGGGAAGGAAAACTGCCGCAGCTCAAGCTTACCCGCGAGGCGGCACAGGGATTCAGTTCCTACGGAAACCAGATCGGACTTACAACAGGTCAGGTTGCCGAAGTTTATCATCCCGGTTTTGAGGCAAAACGCATGGAACTGGGTGCCGTGATTGCGGCAGTTCCCCAGGAAGTTGTAAAGCGCGAAGTTCCTGACGCAGGGGATGTGGTCATTCTGGTTGGCGGCGGAACAGGCCGTGACGGAATCGGTGGTGCTACAGGTTCATCTAAAGCCCACAACGTAAAATCAGTTTCCACTGCGGCAGCGGAAGTCCAGAAAGGAAACGCTGTGGAAGAGCGCAAGATCCAGCGTCTTTTCCGTAACCGTGAAGTAAGTTCAATGATCCGCCGCTGTAATGACTTTGGCGCCGGCGGTGTTTCAGTTGCTGTAGGAGAACTGGCTCCCGGACTTGAGATCAATCTTGATGCGGTTCCCAAAAAATACGAGGGACTCAACGGTACAGAGCTTGCAATCTCTGAAAGCCAGGAACGCATGGCTATTGTTGTACGTGCAAAAGATGCGCCGGCTCTGATCAAAGCCGCTGCTGACGAAAACCTGAATGCAGTCCAGATTGCAGAAGTTACCGACACAAACCGCCTTGTGATGAAATGGCGCGGAAAAACAATTGTTGACATTGACCGTGCATTCCTTGACACAGCAGGAGCCTCAAAAAATGCAGGCGCAACAATCGCAGCTGTTTCAAAGGAAGATTCTCCGCTCTGCTCACCTCTGGCATCAACTGCAGAAGTTCTCTCACAGGACTGCTGCTGCGGAGAGCCCGGTGCCCCGAAAGGTGAGAAACTCAGAAAAGCATGGCTTACGAACCTTAAAGATCTGGCTGTCTGTTCACAGCGCGGACTCGGAGAACGTTTTGACGGCTCCATCGGTTCAGCAACTGTTGTATATCCCATGGGTGGAAAATATCAGGGCACTGCAGAAAACGGATGCGTTGCAAAGATTCCGGTTCTTCCGCCTTACGAGACACAGACTGCCAGCGTAATGACCTACGGTTACGATCCACGTGTCGCCCAGTGGTCTCCCTATCACGGAGCACAGACCGCCGTTCTTTCATCACTGGCAAAAATCTCTGCTTTCGGTGCAGATCCATCAAGCTGCCGCCTTACATTCCAGGAATATTTTGAGCGCACATCCAGCAGAGAAGCATGGGGAAAACCGGTTGCGGCCCTTCTTGGTGCACTGAGCGCACAGATGAAGATGGAGACAGCAAGTATCGGCGGAAAAGACAGTATGAGCGGTACTTTTGATGACCTGAAAGTTCCTCCTACCCTTGTTTCCTTTGCGGTAACAACAGAGAAAGCTCCGAAAATCGTCAGCGGTGCATTCAAGAAGACAGACAGCAAAGTTCTTTTCCTGCCTTCACTTTTTAATGCGGATCTGACTGTAAATTATGATTATTTTAAGAAAACTGCTGCAGAATTGTACAAGCTGACACAGCAGGGCCTTGTACGTGCCGCCTACCCGGTAAGTGCCGGTGGTGTTGCTGAGGCTGTCACAAAAATGGCATTCGGAAACAGAATCGGTTTTACTTTTGACCAGAGTTTCTATGACAGTCTGCGCGATTCATTCCCGGCACAGAGCGAAGTTCTTCTGGCACAGGGAAAAACCTGTTCCAGCTGGCTTCTGTTCCTGCCACTTTACGGATCACTTCTGCTTGAAGTTGCAGCCGGAGATGCTGATAAAATCATGCAGGCTTTTGCCGCAGTACAGAGCAGATGTTTTGTCGCTGGAACAACAACCGAAGACCGTGTGGTCCGCGTCAAGAAAGCAGAGATTTCTCTTGAGGAAGCTCTTGAAGCATGGGAGACACCCCTTGCAAAAGTATTCCCTCCTGTTACAGCAGGAAGCGATAATGCTTCAGAAGCAGAGAAACTTCCTGAGTTTGCGCTCAGGGAGCATGAGTCTCTGGCACAGAAACGTGGCGGAACATACACTGCAAAAACTTCCGTCCGTCCGAAAGTGCTGCTTCCGGTGTTCCCGGGAACAAACTGCGAATTCGATATGGCCCGTGCATTCTATCTTGCAGGAGCACAGCCCGAGATCCTGGTTTTCCGCAACAATACCCCGGCAGCACTGGCAGAAAGCCTTGTCCAGCTGGAGGAGCATCTTAAGTCAGCCCAGATTCTGGCTCTGTCAGGCGGTTTCTCAGCCGGTGACGAACCGGACGGCTCAGGAAAATTCATTGCAAACGTCCTGCGCAACAGCCGCATCAGTGACGGAGTGATGGAACTGCTTGACGGCCGTAAAGGACTGATTCTCGGTATCTGTAACGGTTTCCAGGCGCTGATCAAGACAGGACTGGTTCCGTACGGAAAGATTCTTGCTCCCTCTGAAGAGATGCCGACCCTGACATACAACAGAATCGGACGGCACATCAGCCGCATGGCACGCACACGCATGGTAAGCGCTGCAAGTCCATGGGCTCTGGACAGCACGGTACTTGAGAATGACACACACATGGTTGCGATCTCCCATGGAGAAGGCCGTGTAGTGATAGAAGAAGAACTTGCAAAGAAACTGTTTGCGAACGGACAGATTTTCACACAGTACGTTGACGAGAAGGGTTTGCCTGTGATGACAGAACCTGACAACCCCAACGGTTCAATGTTTGCCATCGAGGGAATGACCAGTCCGGACGGACGTGTTCTTGGAAAGATGGGCCACAACGAACGCACTGTAGGTGCAAATGCAGACGGAAGTTCAGATGAACTGATTAAAAACGTTGAAGGCTGCCGCTGTCAGAATATTTTTGCTGCAGGCGTGCGTTATTTCGCCTGATTCGGAGGATAGAAAAAATGAAAGCTGTTAAATCATTGGTATTTGCATTACTGATCGGATCTTTTATTTTCGTCGGATGCAACAGCAGGGCAGAGTGGAAAGAGGATTTTAACGCCGCACTGTCCGAAGCCCAGAAAGAAAACAAGGATCTTCTGATTCTGTTCACCGGAAACGACTGGGACGGAATCAGCAGGGAATTCTTTACCAATGTTTTGACAACTGAGAAATTCCTGAAAGCCGCATCTGTAAATTATGTTCCGGTTCATATCGATGTTCCGCAGACTCCCGATTCATTGAGTGAGGCAAAACTCAAAGAGATTACGGAACTGGCAACCCAGTTCAACGTCCAGTATTTTCCCACACTGATTACGGTAACCACTGCCGGTCAGATCTATGCCTCTGTGGATTACATGCCGGAGGAAGGCTCTGAGCTGGTATATGCAGGAACAGACCGGATGATTCTGAATCTGGACGCTGCATACATCGCAGGTAAGGAAGTCCTTGCCTTAAGCGAGCAGATGGAGAATGCGGAAGGCGCTGAGAAAGCTGTTCTGATCGACCGCCTTATCCGTGCAGTGCCTTCAGATTACGGCTATCAGTTCTATGACCTTATGAGGATTATTCCGGAACTGGATCCTGAGAACCAGTCCGGTGTTGTGCCTCAGTACATTGCAAGTGTCGCATACAGTACGGCAATGGGATTCCTCTCCTCCGGAGAGACAGCACAGATGATCGCAGAAATCGATGGGGCAGCAACTCATCCGCTTATGCCGGTTGACCTTTCCCAGCAGCTGTTTTTCCTTGGCGCACAGATGTGTTATTACATGGGAGAATCTGCAACAGCGCAGGATTTCCTGATGAAACTTTACGAAATCGATCCTTCATCAGAAATCGCAGCTTACGTTCCTGAAATGCTGGCTGAGCTGAATCAGGCTTTTCCTGAAGAGTAAAAGATGATAGAGGAACCTCCTCCCGCACAGAACCTTATTGCCCTGATAACAGCAGCTGTACTTCTGATTGTGCTTTCCATGCTTTTTTCAGCAGCGGAAAGCGCATTTCTGTCGGTAAACAAACTCCGTGTCCGCTATCTGCGGCAGAAACGCAACAGAAAAGCATCCAGAGTGGGAAAACTTCTGGACAACCGTCAGCGACTGATAAATGCGATCCTGATCGGCAACTGTATAGCGAACATTGCTCTCACTTCCATACTTACTTCAATCGCCCTGGAACTTTTCGGAAATTCAGGAGTTGCCTATGCCACACTGGCTTCAACAGTCCTGCTTCTTATTTTCGGGGAGATTCTTCCAAAATCCGTGGGCGCCACAAGAAGCGATCCCCTGGCTTACGGTCTTTCAGGCCTTATCTATGTTTTTTACACTGTCTTCAGACCCCTCACTTTCATTTTTGAGAAAATCACCGGCCTGTCCCAGAAAATTCTGAAGATTCAGGACAGCAGCAGGAAAATCAGTTTCTCAGAAGAAGACATAAAAACACTGATGGATGTAGGTGAAGAAGAAGGGATTCTGGAAAGTGCCGAGAAAACAATGATGACCCGTGTCTTCAAATTCACAGATATGGACGCACGGGACATAATGCAGCCCCGCACTTCAGTAATCGCCGTTGACCGGAACGCCACAGTTGATGAGGTGATTGAACTTTCGCGCAACACCCACAGATCACGGTTCCCTGTGTACGAAAACACAATTGACCACATCTGCGGAATGCTTTACATGAAAGACGTCCTGCTTCATTCTGCCCAACCCGAAAAAAATGACAGACCAGTTACCGTAAAAAAACTGATGCGGGATGCACTTTTTATTCCTGAATCAAAAAAAATGACCGACATACAGAAAATCTTCCGCCAGACAAATCAGTCAATCGCAGTGGTCCTCGGTGAATATTCCGAGACTGCGGGCATTCTTACGGTTGATGACATTGCATCCCGTATTTTCGGACCGCTGGAAGATTTTGGCCTTGGAACCTGGGATGTTCCGGGAACAATGCACCTTCATGAACTTGAGGAGCGGTACAAAATCCAGCTTTCATCACGGAATGTCGAGACTGTAGGCGGTTTTATATGCGAAAAACTGGGGCGGATTCCTCAGAAGGGAGATTCCGTCCTTACGGATAACTGGCGTTTTACAGTAACCTCCATGGACGGAAGACGCGTTGCCGGTGTCCATATAGACAGGGAAACAAGATAAATGAGAACTGCACTTTACATTTCCGCCCTCGTCCTGATGATCATCTTCGCAGCATTCTTTGCTTCTTCCGAGACAGCATTCCTGAGCATCTCAAAAATCAAGATGCGGCAGCTTCGCAAAGAGAAAGACCGGAAAACAAGACTCCTTGTGCGACTTAAAGATGACCAGTCAAAACTGCTTACCACAATCCTTATCGGCACAAACCTTGCGAACAATGCGGCTTCGTCAATCGCAGCGGCTCTCGCAATCAGCATGATGGGTCAGGAAGGAATTGCAGTCTCAACCATTGTCATGACCATCATAATCGTGACTTTCGGAGAAATCTTCCCAAAATCCGCTGCGGCAGAAGAACCTGAAAAAACAGCCCGGAAAGCCGCACCTAAACTCCATGCGGTGGAAGTGATCCTTTCACCGGTAGTAAGATTTTTCAACGCAATCAACAAAGGATTCATCAAGCTGATTCACGCAATATGGAAAGATGACACACCGGCCATCACAGAAGATGAACTGAAAATGCTGATTGAAGTGGGCCGTGAGGAAGGGACCCTTGAGAGCAGTGAAAAAGAACTGCTGACCCGCATCTTTGAATTCACAGATCTCCGCGTGCGTGACATCTACACACACCGTTCCTTCATAAAAGCGGTGCCTCTGGACGCAACCTATCAGGAGACTGTAAACGTGATCTCATCAAGCGGCTTCTCGCGTATTCCTGTATACAAAGAAAACCAGGACAACATTGTCGGCATTCTTCATTACAAAGACGTGCTTTATCTGAACGGAAAGGAAACTGACTTTTCGGTGAAGCGCATAATGCGCCCCGTGCTTTTTGTGCCCGAAACGGTTCTGGTTGAGACATTGCTTACACAGTTCAGGAAATCACGCAGAAACTTTGCCGTTGTTATTGCTGAACAGGGTGACATGATCGGAATTGTCACAATGGATGACGTAATGCAGGCTGTATTCGGTCACATTACTGATGAATACAATGCAACGAATCTTCTGCCAGAAGAACGGATCCGCATCACAGAGAACAGGGAATTCATCGTGCCCGGCGACATGCTTATAAGTGATGTGAACAACTTCCTGGGACAGAATTTTGTATCAGAAGAATTTGATACCATCGGAGGCTGGCTTCTGGAACAGTTCGGCTATCTGCCGGAACCCGGCGAAAAAATCAACCGGGCAAGCATGGTCTTTGTGGTTGCCTCCTGTGAGAACAGACGGATTCACACTATACGGATGCGGTATGAAAGAGATGCTTCCCAGATGCTGTAGCTGGTGCCGGGATAACTCATATAATTGAATCCGCTTTCCGGCAGTCCATCCACAGTCGGCATCAGCTGAAAATTCAAGCCGAAACAGATCTGCCCGGTTGAAAAAGCTTTTACGCCGATTATTCCGCTGAAAGCCATTGCTCCTTTTCCGGTAAAGAAGTCCTTGTACTTGTGGCCATTTGAAATATGCTCATCATGACAGAGACATTCCAGATATGGAGACCATTCACCGGAAAGCCTTAAAGAAACAGTATCTGCAAAATCCGCTTCAATTCTCAAACCTGTCCGGACCATTGCAACAGACTGAGTGTATTCGACTACTTTCCCTGAATAAGCGAACTCTTTCCATTTCAAATCAGAATAGTATCCATAACCGTCATAACCGGTCAAATGAAGCTCTCTGTAGCCGACTCCTGCAAAAGGAATGAGTCTCAGTGCATCAGAAAAAAAAGAGAGGTTACATCCTAAAGCCGCTTCTGCCGCTATCCCGGATGCTTTTTTTACGTCGTGATATGAATAATCAGTCATAACACCGGGTGTATTACGCCAGTCAAAGTCGGACAATATTCCATGGCACCAAGGCAGATACACTGAAAAATCACCTGAAAGATTCAGAAAACTGTAATCCGCATAACAGGAAAATCCGGTCCTGGTCAGATAGTTTGCATTCCAGTCAAGACAGCTCTTTTTTTTACCGGCATCTTCATTAAGCAGGGTGCCATACAAAACGCATTCCTGAAGGCCGGCATTTCCCAAAGACACAAAGGGTTCCAGTGAGATATGCAGTTTTGATGCGGAAACCGGACAAAAAAATCCCGGCAGAATCAGCAGAAGCACAGAAAAAACATAGAAAGCGCGTTTCATTAATCAGTCCAGCTCATCCTGAAGGATTTCATCTTCTCCGGCGGGCACAGGTTCATCTTCTGAACCCGAAGCCGATTTCTGCTCTGCAAAAACCATAGGATCCGTCTTGAACAGTTTTGCAAGCTGCTTGCGGAGAGAATCCATGTCTTTCTGGTAAGGGGCCGTAAAAATCATTTTTTCGCCGGTTTTCGGATGCTTTATCTCAAGCCGGTAAGCATGAAGAGCAAGACGTGACAGAAGCGGCCGTTCTTCGTAAACATCACCGCGCCATGAACGCTTGATGTCCGAAAGTCTGACCGGTTTCTGGTTTCCGCTGTACAGAGGATCGCAGACAATTGAAATACCAAGATCCGCAAGGTGTGCCCGGATCTGATGAGTCCGACCTGTGAGAGGGCGTGCTTCCACCCAGGAAAAAGGTCCGCAGGTTCCGATAAGGGTAAAATCTGTAACAGCAGGTTTTCCGAAACGCCGGTTCACAACAGTGCGATGGCGGGCATCACCGTCAGGCATCAGCGCTTTGTCCTGTCTGTAGGTTTCCCAGGCAGGCCGTCCGTGAACCAGAGCGTGATATGTTTTCTTAACCTGGCGTTTCTGGAATTCCATGGAAAGGATTCTGTGAGCCTCAGGATTGCGGGCATAGACAATAAGACCGGATGTATCTTTATCAATACGATGTACTGCCAGAAGTTTGCCGAACTGTTCTTTTGCGGCATAGTCCAGACGTGGCGCATCATGGTCATAACGGTCCGCTGCCACAAGAAGTCCGGAGGCTTTGTTGAAAACGACAATGTCATCGTCAGAGTAAACAACTGTAAAAGGTGATTGAGATTTCATAAACTCCAGTATATCAGAAAGGCTTCAGCCCGTCAGCATCGTGATCTGCAGCGAATTGTCCCAGACAGGACTCAGTAAAGTCCGTCAAAAATCTGTCTGTAATCTTCCAGAGTACAGGCAGCAACAATTCTGCGCCGTAATTCCGCTCCGCCCTCTGATCCTTTTGTATAACAGCAGAAACGTTTCCGCATCTCACGGCAGGCTGTTTCCTCGCCTTTTTCTGCAATAAGCAGATCCAGTTCATGCATTCCGGTCGCAAAACGGACATTGGAAGCCGTCTCTTCATAGGAACCGATTGTCAGCAAAGCCTTTGTGCGTGTGAAAATAAAAGGATTTCCCATTGCCCCGCGGGCAAACATCACTCCGTCAACTCCGGTCTCCTCAAACATGCGGAGAGCATCTTCCGGTGAGAAAACATCACCTGAACCGAAGACAGGTACAATGCCTGAAAGCATGGATTTAAGGTCGCCCAGAAGAGCCCAGTCCGCTTTTCCCTCATAGCCCTGAGCCTTTGTACGGGCATGCATTGTCACAGCTTTGGCACCGGCATCCACTGCAGCCTTTGCAGCATCCCTGTAAGTGATTGTACTGCTATCCCACCCGGATCTGATTTTTACAGTAACCGGCACAACAGCGGTACCGTTCTGCGCTGCATAAGTTTCTGCGGCTTTTACCGCTGCACTTACCACAGCCGCAAGCTTTGCCGGCTCCTTTGTAAGTGCCGAACCGGCTCCACTTTTCACGATTTTGGGCACCGGACAACCGGCATTTATATCCAGCAGTTCAGGGCCGGCATCAGAAAGCACTTTCTGCACAGCCAGCGCCATGGATTCCGGAACGCCGCCAAAAAGCTGGACAGCAAACTTGTTCTCGTTATGAGCGCGGTGAATAAGAGAAGCGGTTTTGTCTGAACCACGACTCAGCGCTTCTGCACTTACCATTTCTGTATACGCAAAATCCGCGCCACAGTCACGGCAGATGCTCCGGAAGGCGCAGTCGGAATAACCGGCCACCGGTGCCAGAAACAGATTTCCGTCTATCGTGAGGTTACCGACTGTTACAGGATGATAAAAACCGCTTGGAGTCATTATTCTGGCAGCCGGAAGAAAGCACAGCTGTTTTTCCACAGCTGGTCAGCAACTTCTTCCATATCCATCTCCAGCATATCAGCAAGGAAACGAACAGTTGAAGGAACATAAGCCGGCATATTGCGTTTTCCGCGGAATTCAGCCGGAACCATAAAGGGACTTTCGGATTCAACCAGAATGCGGTCCAGAGGCAGCACACCGATTGTTTCATGAAGATTACGGGCGTTCCTGTAAGTCAGGTTGCCTGCAAAAGAGAAATAAACCGGAAGATCCAGAGCTTTGCGGGCAAAGGCTGCATCCTCTGAATAACAGTGGAAAACTGCACCGGCAGAAGGAATACGCTCTGAGAGAATGTCCAGAATATCCTTCCCAGCCTCACGGTTGTGTATGATGACAGGTTTGTCTGCCATCTGTGCAATCTCAAGCTGAGTGATGAACAGCTCAATCTGAGAACGTTTGTCTCCATATTTCTTGAAATAATCCAGACCGATCTCACCCAGAGCGACAACTTTAGGCAGTTTGAGAGACTGCTCCACAATCTTTCCCCAGTCTTTTCCGGGAGAAGTAACTTCCGAAGGGGACACACCGACCGCATGATAAATTTCGGGAGTGTTCTTGAGTGTGGCGTAAACAGTCTCAAAATCATGGAGGCTGTTGCATATACTTATGATACGGTTGACCTGTGCCTGCTTAGCGGCATGGATAACGCGCAACTGTTCAATAGGATCATCGTAAATAAGCCCGATGTGAGCATGAGTATCAAAAAACTGCATGGTAAACTTCCAATAAGAGATGATAAAAATTACTTGGGTATAATCAAAGCATAACACAGAAAGAGGAAGCAGTCAAATTTTATGGCCAGTCAACACCGCCATTGGGAGCCCTGCACCGCATGATCCGTCTCAATCCGCGAAGGATTCCCCTCCAGGTTCCGTATTTCTGTATTGCAATGTACATATAAACAGAACAGGAAGGATAAAAACGGCAGGCTTTCCGCATCCTGTCCGAAGCAAACTGCTGGTAGAGCCGAATCAGGGCAAGTGCTATCTTTTTCTGAAAGATGATTGCTTCAACTAACAGGGCAAAAAAGAACACTAGGGCCAGAATCCAGTCAGCCGGTGTAAAAACAAAGTACACAAGAGCAGTGATCAATCCGCATGCAGTCAATCCGCCGGAAACACAGGCCACTGTCCGTGCAAGATCATTCCGGGGCCGGAACAGATCACCCAAACAGAGACCCCAGGCATCCGCCCGCAAGACATCCCCTTACAAAGCACCCGTCAGAGCAGCCTCTTCCGTCCATGGCATCAAGACATCCGCCTGCAGCAGCACCGCGGGCACATCCGTCACAACCGCCGTCATTATTGCGTCTGTCATATCCGGAACCGCCGCAGCCACAGCCGCCTTCATCTTCTGTGTCAATGAAATCACGAAGTTTTTCGGAAGCGCCATCCTGATTCTTTCCATAAGGATGCTTTGTGCCACATTTTCCACAGTATTCATAAAAGGTGTTCAAAGGAGCACCGCATTTTTTACAGTTCATTCTTTTCCCTAAAATTGTAAACCGCAGGTTGTCTCAACAACCGAGGATTTACAATTAGTTCGCAGAAGCGAACACTTAAAACCAGAGTTTCCAACGGGAACGCTCCGTTAAACCAGATGGCGCCATTTGAGCCCGTCTGGTTTAACATTCCCTAAAAATTGTAAACCGCAGGTTGTCTCACGCTGATTCCAGTCCCCACAGGCGGGTACAGCAGAAACCGGCAGTACCTGCAGATACGCCCCGAAAGATTTACATATCTTAGGAATGCTGTCAAGTTTCTGCATTGACAATAGGCAATTCCTGTGATAGCATTAGTTAATTGATTTATTCAATCAACTAACCACTTTCCCTTCATAAACAGAGGCCATTAATGAAGTTCGGACATTTTGACGACCTGAAACGTGAATACGTTATCACAACCCCAAAAACTCCCTACCCCTGGATAAACTACCTCGGAACACAGGGCTTTTTCTCACTGATCTCAAACACTGCCGGCGGTTATTCTTTCTATAAAGACGCACGCCTTCGCAGAATCACCCGCTACCGTTACAATAACGTCCCGATTGATATGGGCGGACGTTATTTCTACATCAACGAGAACGGTACAATCTGGAACCCCGGATGGTCACCGGTAAAAACAGAACTTGATGCCTACGAATGCCGTCACGGTATGGGCTACACAGTGATCACCGGAAAGAAAAACGACCTTAAAGCAGAGGTCACTTTCTTTGTTCCCCAGGATTACGACGGAGAAGTCCAGCAGGTTGTCCTTACAAACGAAGGCACCGCAGAAAAGACTTTCTCATTCTTCTCCTTTGCAGAATGGTGTCTTTGGGACGCACAGGATGACAGCAACAACTTCCAGCGCAACTTCTCAACAGGACGCGTTGAAGTTGACGGTTCAGTAATCTACCACAAGACAGAATACCGTGACCGCCGCGATCATTTCGCATTCTATTCAGTGAACGACACCATCGACGGTTATGACACAGACAGAGATTCCTTCATCGGACTTTACAACGGTTTCAACAATCCTGAGGCTGTAATCGCCGGAAAAGCGACAGACTCTTTTGCTGACGGCTGGGCTCCGATCGCTTCACACTACAAGAAAATCACCCTCAAACCAGGTGAATCAAAGACTCTGGTTTTTGTACTGGGTTATGTGGAAATGCCCGTTGCAGAAAAATTCGAAGCTGACGGCAAGACAATCAACAAAGTCAAAGCCAAAGCAATGATCGAGAAATTCAATACACCGGAAAAATTTGCCGCAGGAATGGCAGATCTCCGCGCATACTGGGACAGACTGCTGGGAATCCTCACAGTCCAGACACCTGATGAAAAAGTAAACCGCATGGTCAACATCTGGAACCAGTATCAGTGTATGGTAACATTCAACCTGTCACGTTCCGCTTCATACTTTGAGTCTGGAATCGGACGCGGAATGGGATTCCGTGATTCAAACCAGGACGTTCTGGGCTTTGTCCACCAGATTCCGGACCGTGCGAAAGAGAGAATCATCGACATCGCATCCACACAGTTCCCTGACGGCGGATGCTATCACCAGTACCAGCCTCTTACCAAAAAAGGAAATGCTGATATCGGTGGCGATTTCTCCGACGACCCGCTGTGGCTGATTCTTTCAGTCTCTGCATACATCAAGGAAACCGGAGACTGGTCAATCCTTGATGAGATGGTTCCCTACGACAATGACATGTCCGTTGCCCAGACAATGCTGGAGCACCTTAAAGTTTCTTTCTATCACATTGTCAACAATCTCGGTCCCCACGGACTTCCTCTCGCAATGCGCGCTGACTGGAACGACTGTATCAACCTGTCCTGCTATTCTGACACTCCCGGTGAAAGTTTCCAGACTTACACAAATCCTAAGTTCAAGGCAGAAGGCGGCTACTCAAAAGTTGCTGAATCAGCATTTGTTGCGGCACTTTTCACATACACAGGACCCAATTATGTTGAGATCCTGCACCATCTGGGAAAAGATGACGAGGCTGCAAAAGCTCAGGCAGAGATCGACAAAATGAAAGCCAACATGATGGAATCTGCATGGGACGGTGACTGGTTCCTCCGCGCATACGATGCAGAAGGCAAGAAAATGGGTTCAAAAGAATGTGAAGAAGGTCAGATCTTCATTGAACCCCAGGGATTTGCAATCATGTCCGATGTTGGAAAAGACCAGGGAACAACAGCAAAAACACTTGCTGCAATCGATGAGCGTCTGAATACAGAGCATGGTCTTGTCCTCAACAATCCTGCTTTCAGCAAATACTATATCCAGTATGGCGAGATCTCCACATATCCGGGCGGATACAAAGAGAATGCAGGTATCTTCACACACAACAACGCATGGATCATCTGTGCCGCTGCTTATGCAGGTGAAGGTGACCAGGCATTCAAGTACTATTCAGAGATTGCTCCTGCATTTACAGAGGAGACCTCTGACCTGCACAAAACAGAACCTTATGTTTACGGACAGATGATCGGTGGTAAAGACGCAGGTTCCGACATCGGCAAGCCGGGAAATCACTTCGGTCAGGGTAAAAACTCCTGGCTCACAGGTACCGCTGCATGGAACATGGTTGCCATTTCCCAGTACATTCTGGGTATTGCAGCTGATTTTGACGGTCTTAAAATCGATCCTTCAATTCCAAAAGCATGGGACGGAATGACTGCAACAAGACAGTTCAGAAACGCAACTTACAGCATCAAGGTCTCAAATCCTGACCATATCTGCAAGGGTGTAAAATCTGTTACTGTTGACGGAAAAGCAATTGACGGAAACATCATTCCCGCTTTTGCTGACGGCAAGACACACAGTGTTGAAGTTCTGATGGGCTGATTTTTCGGAATCTGAACAGATGAACCAGGAGTTTTCTTTGGGAGCTCCTGCCTTTTCGCTCCGCGAACTTAATTGAACCTCTTGAAAGTCTGCTGAAGAATTTCTTTGGCAGGCTTTTTTTTATCAGATGAATATTCTGAAAAATGTCCACATTGTCGTGGCAGACAAACTGGGGTATACTGAAAAAATGGAAAACACAAGCACAACACTCAGATGGGGTGTAATCGGAACAGGCAACATTGCCAATACCGTAACCCGCGCAATAAAACAGACAGACGGCGCAATACTGCAGGCTGTCGTCTCCCGGAGCCAGACAAAGGCCGATGATTTTGCCGCAAAATGGGGATTCGCCCGCGCTTACGGCAATTATGATGATTTTTTTGATGATGATACAATCGATGCAGTTTACATCGCAACACCTCATGACAGCCACGCAGAACTTTCCGTACGCGCAATGGAAAGCGGAAAGCATGTCATGTGTGAGAAACCGGCTGCCGTAAACGCGGATCAGATCAAAGTTGTGCTTGAAACTGCAAAACGCACAAACCGCTTTTTTATGGAAGCAATCTGGACACGTTTCCAGCCTGCCTTCAACAAAGCATTGGAACTGGTTGCTCAGGGCGAAATCGGAAAAATCCGCGCTTTTTATGCTGATTTCTGCATTGACTGCCCCCAGGTACCGGGATCAAGACTTTACGAGCCTTCTCTTGCCGGCGGTGCCCTTCTTGATGTAGGTATCTATCCGCTGATGGCTTCACTTTCTTTTGCAAAAGCATCCCTCAACAGACTTGATGCCACATTCAGGAGTGTGGCACCTGAAGCAGTGCAGTCTCTGTGCCGCAAAACAGAAACCGGTGTTGACGGATATGATACAATCGCACTGCAGTTTCCGGGTGGAATGAACGCCACAATCACTGCGGCAGTAAACTGCGAATGCGGAACACACTTCAAGTCCGCACGCATCGCCGGAACTGACGGCGTTATCCATCTGCCGGAATTCTGGTACGGTCAGCAGGTGAACGTCATCAACAAAGACGGAAGCCTCCGCCAGCAACTGAACTTTCCCTTTGAAGTCAACGGCTACGAGTACGAATTCGCTGAATTCCACCGTTATGTTGCCCAGGGACTCAAGGAATCCCCCGTTCATCCTCATGACGACACACTGTTCCTGATTGAACAGATGGACGCACTCCGTAAAACCTGGGGCATTGTTTACCCCTTTGAAAAGCCGCAGAACACAGCTCCCTGCGAACCGGCAGCTACAGATTCTGCAGGCAGCCAAGATTCTGATCTGAAAAAAAAAACTGCTCCTGAGGTCGTGATTTACACTGACGGTGCCTGCTCCGGAAACCCTGGAAAAGGCGGATGGGGTGCCGTCATTATTGCTGGTACAAAAGAATGCCGAATGAGCGGTGGCGAGAAATTCACCACAAACAACCGCATGGAACTTATGGCCACAATACAGGCTCTTAAGCGTGTTGCGGCAGAACCTTCTCTGAAGGGAGCCCAGATCACCATGATTACAGACAGTCAGTATGTCAAAAACGGCATCCAGGACTGGATAAAAAAATGGAAGACCAATGGCTGGCTTACGGGCAGCAAAGAACCTGTAAAAAATAAAGATCTCTGGAAAGAACTGGATGAAGCTGTCAGCCAGATGAACATTGAATGGCACTGGGTCAAAGGCCACGCGGGAAACCGTTATAACGAAATCTGCGATACTTTGGCCACCACAGCTGCAAAAGGACAGTAAAAAAACAAAAAAAACGGGGCTGCCCTTCTCTTTCGGACAGCCCCGGATTTTAAGCACTAAAAAATATCAGCGCAGAATATCAGACTTTGAACAGGTCAACATTCTTGGCAATCACTTCAATTGCCTGGGCAAGAGTTCCTGACATGTTCCGAAGATCTTCTGCCGTAGAGTTTACATACTCGGTTCCGGTTGAAATCTCAGACACAGCACCTTTTACAGTGTTCATGGAATCTGTCAGGTGGTTCATATCATTCATGATGTATTTTCCGCCCTTGTCCATCTCGTTACCAGCATTGCGAAGCTCAGTGGTACTGTCATTCATTGTGTGCAGTGCCTCCAGAATCTGGTGGGAACCGGACTGCTGCTCTTCCATTGCACCACGGATCTGCATTACAAGCTGACCGGTTGAAGAGACACGGTCAGAAACTGAATGATACAGTTTGTCAGACTCACCGGCAGCTTCAACAACCTGCTGGATTTCCTGCTGAATCGTGCTCAGTTCAGCACCGATCTTGTTTGACTGCTTGGAAGAGTTTTCAGCCAGTTTGCGGATTTCGTCAGCAACAACACTGAAACCGCGGCCGGCCTCACCTGCATGGGCAGCCTCAATAGCAGCGTTCATTGCAAGCAGGTTTGTCTGAGCGGCAATGTTCTGGATTGTGGTGTTTGCCTCAACCATTGAAGAAGACTGCTCAAATATGCTGTGGATCAGTTCATTTACAACCGCATTCTTACGGATACCGTCATCTGTGTCTTTCTCAAGGAAAGTGAATTCCTCAGCCATTTTTACAACTGAAGTGTCTACGGCACTGATGTTACCGATCATCTCTTCAACAGCGGCGGATGCTTCTGCAACACTGGAAGCCTGGCCCTGGATCATTGAATCAAGAGACTCGATGTTATGTGAAATCTCTGCAACCGCAGCCGCAGAACTTGCAATGCTTTCTGCCTGTGTCTTAACCTGACCGTCAACGCTCTTAATTCCTTTTGACATCTGAGTGAAGGTGGTTATTGAAGTTGAGACATGCTGAGACATACGTGTACCGATTTCCTCAAGATCGCCCTTACTGTTCTGAACAGTTTTCATAATCTCCCGGAACTTGGACAGGAACCGGTTTACAGAATCAACAAGAATACCGATTTCATCCCTGATCGGGTTATCCAGCTGAACAGTAAGATCAGCCTCTCCGGAGGAAAGATTGTCAACAAGTCCTGTGATTTTATGAAGGCGGTTTGAAATCCGTGTGATGAGGGCAAATACAACAACAAACAGAACAATACCGATTACAATCGCAAAGGAAATAATGATTCCTCTTGCACTTGCAACAGGCTGCTCAATTTCAAGAGACGCAACAGAAAGACCGATTGTCCAGCCCAGTTCTTCAACAGGAGTGATAAAAACATAACTGTCAATTCCATCAAAGTTAAGCTGTACATTTCCGTTTCTTTTTGAATCAATTACAGAAACAAGCTGAGAAGGAAGCACAGTCTTGTCCTGCAGGAGCATGTCAGGATCCTTGTGCGCAATAATCTTACCTGTAGAGTCAATCAGGAAGAAATAACCGGACTGCCCCAATGTATATGAAGAAACTTCCTCAGAAATTGCATTGATGCCGAGCATTCCGACAAAAAGTCCGAATGTTTTTCCTTTTGAATTCTTTGCGGCCCGTGCAACAGGAATTACATACTGTCCGCTGGTTTTTGACAGAACCATATCATCAACAACAACATCTTTACCCTGTCTCATGATGGCCTGGTAATATCCGCGCTCAACAAGAGCGCCTTTGGTTCCTACAAGCCCTGTGTCACGGACAGAAGTTCCTTCTGAATCACAGAAGAACATGTAGTCATATTCAGGATTACGCAGATTTGTATGCTGCTGCAGCCATTCAATAACCTGTTCGTCATCTCCTGTCTTTACAACATCCGCCTCTGAGTAAATGCGCATATCGTTCTGGTAGATCTTTACCCAGTTATCAATCTGTGTGGAGCGGCCCGAAAGAACATTTGTCGCCATCTCTGTGTAACTTGCTATGATCTGTTTACGGACACCGCTTGTCACCACAATAATCAGAAATGTCATCAGTGCAGTAATTGAAAGAAGAACAAGAACACCGATCTTGAACCGGATACTGTCTCCAAATCTGACTTTAAGTTTGCGTTCCATATATTCTCCCGTAAAAAATCAGAAACAGATTCCGAAACCTGAGACTGATCTTTTTGCATCCACACAAATCATCAATGTCAATCGAGAATTCCGTGATGCAGTTTTATTACCATGATAAAAGAATCTGCTGTTCCAGCAGGGATTTTGTACGACCTTTTTTGAACTTTATATAAGGCTAGTAATCCTTTTTGTTTATCGGCAGAAAATGCTTCTTTTTCTATTAATATAAAAAAATTTAAAATCTCTAATTTCAGTATGGTTCCAGCATACCCTTTTGTCAATAGAAGCTTCATTTTAAAATGAATCTCTATTAACTGGCGATCTCTTTTCCGTTCCGCAAAATTATTCGCTTGTAATGTTTGTGTTTTTCCTTCTATTATTGAATCATGAACGAGAATCAGGAAAACCAGCGTCTGACTTCTATAGAAATCAAACTTGCTTACCTTGAAGATTTTATGAACAAACTGCAGGCCATTGCGGTGGAACAGGGAAACGCAATTGACCGACTGACTGCAGAAAACCGTGTGCTTAAGGAAAAAGTCCGGGAACTGCTTGAAGAACAGGAAGGCGACATTCCCAACCGGCGCCCGCCTCATTATTGAGATTTGCACTCTTTACATTGCTTTATGTTGTTTTATTAAGGAGGAAACAAGATAAAATGTTTATTGCAGACGAAAATCGTTACTCACGGATGAGTTATCACAGAACGGGATCCAGCGGACTTAAACTTCCGAAGGTTTCTCTGGGTCTGTGGCACAACTTCGGCAGCAAAGACAATTACGACAACATGCGCGCCATGTGCCGCACCGCTTTTGACGCAGGTATCACTCACTTTGACCTGGCGAACAATTACGGCCCCATTCCCGGATCCGCAGAAGAGAACTTCGGCCGCATCCTCAGGGACGATCTTATGCCTTACCGCGACGAACTGGTGATCTCAACAAAAGCCGGCTACGACATGTGGCCCGGACCTTACGGTGACTGGGGCTCACGCAAATATCTGATCGCAAGCCTTGATCAGAGCCTTAAACGCATGGGCCTTGACTATGTTGACATTTTCTATCATCACCGTTTTGACCCGAACACTCCCCTGGAAGAGACAATGGGCGCCCTTGATCAGATTGTGAAAAGCGGAAAAGCACTTTATGCCGGAATCTCAAACTACAACCGGGAGCAGACACAGCGCGCCGCAGAAATACTGAGGGATCTGAAGTGTCCTTTCATCATCAACCAGCGTTCCTACAACATTTTCAACCGTGACATCGAGCAGGACGGACTCAAGCACTGGGCCGCAGAAAACGGGATCGGCATCATTTCCTTCAGCCCGCTCGCACAGGGTCTGCTGACCGACAAATACCTTAACGGAATTCCGGAAGACAGCCGTGTCCGAAAAAGCGGAGTTTTCCTGAAGGAAAGCGACATCACTGATGAGAAACTGGCAAAGATTGCGGCCCTCAATGACATTGCGAAGGCACGCGGACAGAGCCTGGCACAGATGGCACTTGCATGGGTTGTCCGTGACGAGGAAGTAACAAGCGTACTGATCGGTGCATCACGTCCGGAGCAGATTGCAGAAAACTGCGCCATTGTGAATGCACCTGCATTTACCGCTGACGAACTGGCAGCAATCGACAAAATCAGTCTATAAGGAATTCCTACTGTGAAAAAGAACTACCGCCGAACACTGACCGCCTGTTACCTGGGTTTCATCACGCAGGCAATCTGTGCGAATTTCGCACCCCTGCTCTTCATCACGTTCAACAGAGCCTACGGAATCTCACTGGGAACAGTCGCCCTTGTGCCGACCGTCTTCTTTTTCACGCAGCTGGTGGTGGACGTTCTCTGCGGAATCTTTGTTGACAGAATCGGCTACCGTAAATGTGTCGTCGCATCAGAGATCTGTTCAGCAGCAGGAATGATTTTACTGGCTTTTCTTCCTGATCTTTTTGCTGATCCTTTCACAGGAATTGTGATCGCAGTAATAATCTACGCCATCGGTGCCGGACTGATTGAAGTGCTTGTAAGCCCGATTGTCGAAGCCTGTCCTTTTGAGAACAAGGAGGCAACCATGAGCCTGCTCCACTCCTTCTACTGCTGGGGTTCTGTGGGCGTGATCGTGCTTTCCTCACTTTTCTTCATCATTTTCGGCATTGAACACTGGAAGATTCTGTCCTGCATCTGGGCAATCGTTCCCCTGTACAATATCTTCAACTTTGCGACCTGTCCCATTGAGCGCCTTACAGAAGACGGCAAAGGCATGAGTTATCCGCAGCTTTTCAGGGTGCCCGTCTTCTGGATCAGCGTAATACTGATGATCTGTGCAGGCGCATCTGAACTTTCCATGGCACAGTGGGCCTCAGCCTACGCAGAATCCGCTCTGGGGCTTTCCAAAACCGTCTGCGATCTTGCAGGTCCCTGTCTCTTTGCAATTACAATGGGAATTTCCCGCGTGATTTTCGGAAAATTCGGTGAACGCATGAACCTGAAAAACTTCATGATGGGATCTGGAATCCTGTGTCTGGGCTGCTATCTCCTTGCCTCCCTGTTTGAAAGCCCCGCAATCGGTCTTGCCGGCTGCATAATGTGCGGTTTTTCCGTCGGAATCATGTGGCCCGGTTCCATCAGCATCTCATCAAAAACACTTCCATCCGGCGGGACAGCAATGTTCGCACTTCTTGCAATGGCCGGAGACTTGGGCGGATCCATCGGTCCTGCAGTCGTCGGGCGGATTACCGAGGCAAGCGGAAACAACATGCACCGGGGAATGCTTGCGGGATGCATTTTTCCCGCGGTTCTTGTGCTTTGTGTTCTCATACTTAAATGCCGGAAAGAGCGCAGAAACTGATTGAATCAAATCGGAGCATATCCCCTGAATAAAAGCAAAAAAATCCGTTCTGTTCAGTCAGGGGGATTTTGGTTGACTTTTTACCTACCGTTCGGTATATTAACTTTCATGGAAACCGATAAAAAAGAACTGATTCTGAACCGTGCCATTGCACTGTTTGCCCTCCGCGGCTACGAATCTGTCGGGGTACAGCAGATCTGTGAAGCCTGTCAGATTACAAAACCTACTCTTTACTATTACTTTGAGAACAAACTCGGCCTGTTCAAGGAGATTTTTGCAATTTATGGAGAGAAACTTTTCCGCTCTGTAAATGATGCTTTTGAAAAATCGGAGGAGTTTCCCCAGTGTCTTTCCGAAATAATCAGCAGTGTCCTGGCACTGGCAGAAGAACAGCCGGATTTTTTCACGATCTATCATTCACTGTCCACATCAAATCTGCAGACAGAAAGCGGTCTTGTTTTCTCCGAATACCGTGCCCGGATTGACAGCCTTTTCTGCCGGATTTTCCAGAAACATTCGGAAGTTTTCGGCAACATGAGGGGATACGAATCCATGTATTCTCGGATTTTCCAGTCCACACTGAATTTTTCAGTCTTCAGCCACATAACCGGATCAATGGAACTGGACAAAGAAACTCAGGCCCGGCTTGTGCAGACATTCCTCTGGGGTGTCGCAAACTGATTTTCGTTGGAGTTTTTATGAATGCAGACATAAAGAAAGCTGTTTTTTATCACATTTACCCGCTGGGCCTCTGTAACTGCCCGAAGCAGAATGATTTCTGCCAGAGTGCGGGTGACGGGCTGAAGAAACTTGCCCTGGAACTGCCGGGAATCCGTGAGCGGGGATTTAACGCTGTCTATATCGGCCCACTTTTTGAGAGCACTGCCCACGGATATGACACACTGGATTATTTCTGGGTTGACAGACGTCTTGGCACAAACGCTGATCTTGTGGATTTTGTGGAAACCGCGCACAGACACGGGATCAAGGTCGTTCTGGATGCTGTCTTCAATCACTCCGGAAGGCATTTTTTTGCTTTCAAAGATTTGCAGTCACACCTACTTACCAGTCGGTATAAAGATTGGTACCGGAATATCAACTTTGGGGAAAGAAGTCCCCTGGGAGACGGGTTCTCTTACCAGAACTGGGCAGGATGCAATGATCTTGTGAAATTCAATCTGGACAATCTGGAAGTTCGTGAACACATTTTTGCAGCTGTAAAAAAATGGATCACGGAATTCAGAATTGACGGACTCCGACTGGACGCAGCTGATGTGATGTCCTTTGATTTTATGGCGCGCCTCAGGGATTTCACTCTGTCACTGGATCCGGATTTCTGGCTTATGGGAGAAGTTGTCCACGGAGACTACAATCAATGGGTGAACGGCGGAATGCTCCACAGCGTCACGAATTACCAGCTTCACAAAGGGATGTGGTCATCTTTCAATGAGAAGAATTTTTTCGAGGTGCGCTGGTCGCTGAACCGCATGTTCTCGGAAACTGAAGGCCAGTTCAAAGGAAAGCTGCTCTACAATTTTCTGGACAACCACGATGTTGACCGGATCGCCTCCACTGTAAGGAACCCTGACAACCTTATGGCGCTTTACACAATGCTTTTTGCCGTGCCGGGAATTCCTTCCGTGTATTATGGAAGCGAATGGGGGCTGCGTGGAACAAGGACACAGGATTCAGATTACCAGCTTCGTCCGGCACTTCCGCCTTTTGCGCCTGTGCCCGGCTATGCTGCCCCGCAGATTGACGGACATTCCCTGCAGTGTCACATAAAAAAGCTTGCAGACTTACGGCAGAACATACCGGCACTCCAGGACGGCACATACACAGAGCTTTCTGTTTCAAACACGACTTTTGCTTTTATGCGCCAGAGCGGTGCCTCAAAAGTGATCGCCGCCTTCAACTGTGATGATTCACCCCAGGAAATTGACCTGAAAGTTCACGGACAGGCAGAAAATCTTTTCTTCGGAAACCGGTTTTTCATGAACGGGAAATACACCCTGGACCCGCACACATCAATCCTCCTGGCACTTCTGTAACCCGCGGCGGCTGGGGTCCGGGAAGTCACCACCACATGTCCTGCTTTGTCATGTTGAGCAGAATGAACGCAGTGAATGAAGTCGGAACATCTTCTGATTTTTCAAAACTTTTTAACATAGAATCCTGATGAAAAGTGTAATTAATTGCTTGTACTCTCGAACAGTTTATATGATATACTTCCTCTTACGGCACTAGTCCGCACGGAGGTAAATATGAAAAACCAATCTGTAAAATATTCTACCTCTGCCAAAGTATTCCTGATTCTCTTTTTTGTCGCACAGTTTTTTGTACTTCCCGTCTGTACCAAGTTCATTTACGAGATCAGTCTGGCAGAGTTTCTGCTGACAATAAGTCAGCCTGTACTTTTGATCTATATTCTGGTGTATATTGCGTTAGGATTGTTTTCCGTCAGATTCTTCACAAAACTTATCGAAGGTCATGATGGAACTGTGGAATCCGCCCAGAAAATCAATAAAAAGCATTTTTTTGCAGGTTATGCATTGATCGGCATTGCCACCGCCAATTCATTCATTTTCGCGCCCTTATTCTGCATGTCATTCAACTCACTTTCCTTCGGCCGGGAACTTCATGCTGTAGCCCTTGTTGTAGGACTTTTCGGGCTCTGGCTCATGATTGACACTTTCTTCTACCTGAACTGGATGCGGTACACTGAAGAATCCATGAAGGATATTCATTTCACACCCAAAAATCAGTTCATGCCGGTCATGCTCAAATACATAATTGTATCTTCAACTTCCACAGTCGCTCTCTCATGTCTCTGTCTTTCACCGCTGCTCAATCCGGGATTTGAAGGAATGGCTCTGACAGAGATCCTCGTTTCCAGATGTCTTCCTATGGCTGTTCTCGGAATCGTTTTTGCGGCAATGGATTTTATGACAGCCACAAAACAGATTGTTGACCGCATAAAAGATACTGTTGAGTTCTCAAAAGTGCTTGCAGAAGGCAATTATACTCAGAACAATCTGAAGATTCTCACACGTGATGAGCTGGGTGTTCTGGCCCTTTACTTCAACAAGTTTTATGATACCAGCAGAACTCTCCTGAACGGAATCTCCACAACTGCAGAATCCTCAAATCTGTATGCGAAAGACTCTTCAGAGACCATGCAGGATATCTCAAGTTCTGTCACTCAGATTGTGAACAACATCAGCGAAGTCCAGAATCAGATGACACAACAGACAAGTGGAGTCCAGGAAGCTTCCAGTGCCATGAATGAGATTCTTGTAAACATCAAGAACCTCAATTCAGTTATTGATGACCAGTCCTCAGCTGTTGAGGAAAGTTCCGCTGCCGTCCGTGAGATGGTCGCAAATATCCAGAATGTCACGACAATTCTTGAAAAAAATGAGGAGTCCACAAAACAGCTTGGAGAAGCCAGTGAAGTCGGTCAGGCAAAGATCAGGGAATCTGTGGAACTTTCTGAAAAAATCATCACAGAATCCAGCGGTCTGATGGAAGCCTCAAAAGTTATTCAGAACATTGCAAGTCAGACAAACCTTCTTGCCATGAACGCCGCAATCGAGGCCGCTCACGCCGGAGAATCAGGAAAAGGCTTCAGTGTTGTTGCTGATGAGATCAGAAAACTTGCGGAACAGTCCAATGTCCAGGGTAAGAAGATCACGGAAAGTCTGAAAGGACTTCAGTCGGTTATCACCGGTGTTTCTTCAAGCACAAAACAGCTGGAATCTCAGTTCAATGTCATCTACGATCTGACTAAAGTAGTTAAGGATCAGGAAAATGTTGTCATGAATGCCATGAAAGAGCAGGCAGAAGGCTCAAATCAGGTTCTGATAGCAATGAAAAACATTGATGATTCAACTCTGGAGGTAAAGCAGGGTTCTCAGGAAATGCTTTCCGGAATCAATCAGGTTGCAGAAGAAATGAATATCCTGGGTTCTTCAACAGAAATGATGAGCAACAATGTCTCAGAAATGTCAAACGGAACAAAGGCTATCATCCAGGCTGTTGAAAAAGGAAACAATGCTGCGGCGCTTAACATCAGATCTGCAGATGAACTCGGTTCCGAAATCAGGAAGTTCAGACTGTAGGAATGCAGTTCCGCAGCGGGCAGCCGGCGTCACTGCGAAATTAAATCAGTTTCGCTATGATGTCCTTGGCTGCCTTCATATCAAAACCTTCAATGGCTTTGAGTTTCGGCATGATGTTCTTGAGGACTCTTTCCTCAGGAGCAAGTGCATCAACCACTTTCTTTGCTTCTTCCATCATTGCTTCCGGTGAAAGCATGGCAGGCAGGAATTCAGCAAGTTCTTTCAGTTCCTGCTCAAGTTCACTGGTATCCGCATGACCTTTCCTGTAATCTTCAATTGTTGAAAGAGTCTCGGCCTGCATTTTTTTTGCGGCTTTCAGAAAATCTTCCGGAGTCTCTTCGCGGCGTTCATCAATAGTCACATTTTTTACTGCATTCACAAGCCTAAGCAGAACACTTGAACGTACAGGATTTGTCTTTCTAATCTCGAGACGTTCTTTTGTAAGTGCCTTCATTGTCAGTTCGCTCATTTTTCATTCCTTTGCACCAGATCTCAGTCCCGGTACAGTCCTGATTCTCTCTCTTTTTCGAATATGGTTCAAGTGCGCAGCCAATGCACCGCACAGTATCCGCCCATTTTCCGCACCGTCGAAACTGACGAAACAGCCGTCAAAGATTCACCCGGCGGGCAACCAAAGGGAAGGCGGACTCTGCAGACTGACAACAGGCAGCAAGACAGGATTCTTCCAGCTTCTGAAAGATTATCAGACCCTGCCTTCCTGCAGATCAAGAAGACTTACACTGTTCAGATAATCAGAAATAATCCTGTCCAACCGGGTCCACATGGGAAGTGTCTTGCAGTCCGCCGCTTTCTCACATCTGTTTTCCGGACATTCAAGGCAGGCAACAGGAGCGAGAGATTCTTCAACAAGAGTCAGAACTTCTGCAACTTTGATCTCAGCGGCCGGTTTTCCCAGTTTATATCCACCGCTTTTTCCCCGCTGCCCGTCAAGAAGCCCGTTTTTTACAAGAAGGGACACAATGGATTCCGCATATTTAAGCGAAATGTCCTGCTTCTCAGAAAGTTCCGCAAGGGAAACTCTTTCGCCGGTTTCTCTTGAGCACAGTTCAAGCATTATTCTTATTGCATAACGACCACGGGTTGAGACAAGCATTATTTGATTCCTCTGCTGATAACACCACCGCCGATGATCACTCCGTCCCTGTACAGAACGGCACTCTGACCGGGCGCCACCGCACGCTGAGGTGTCTCAAAGGTGATGAGCCAGGGCTGACCATTGTATTCCACTGATTCATCAGGAGCCGGCACATAACGGGACACTCTGCAGGGAACAGGTCTGCTTGCAAGCCGGATTTTTACAAGCGCATCAATTTCAGTTCCTGCCGGCGGTTCCACGTCTCCGGGCCACACAAAATCGTCGGCCACCAGAGCGGAGGAATTCAGTTCCTCATTTTTTGCAAGAACCACCAGATTGTTTTTCACATCAATGGAATGAACATAAATCGGGTAACCCACAGCAACATCAAGGCCTTTGCGCTGACCGACTGTGTAGTGCTCAATCCCTCTGTGGCGGCCAAGCACATGACCGTCCAGATCAATTATATCACCGGGGATGCTTGGTCTGTCGGCAAAAAGCGCATCCCGATATTCTTCTCCTACAAAATCCTGACTTTCTTCTCTGTTTGCCGCATCAAGATCTGCTTTTCTGGCAAGCTCAAATACTTCTGATTTTTTAATCTCCGCAAGGGGAAAACGGACTTTCTCGAGAATTGAGGAAGGAAGCCGGTAAAGGAAGTAAGTCTGATCCTTTGTAACATCCACGGCGCCTGCAATCATGAAAGGCCTCTGATCAGTACCGAAAAGTCCTGTGTCAGGGCGCACAATCTTTGCATAATGTCCTGTGCAGAAATAATCAAATTTTACGCCCATTTTCGCGGCACCCTCCAGCATGGCACCGAATTTCACATTCCGGTTGCACATGATACATGGATTCGGTGTGCGTCCGTTCCGGTATTCGTTCTTGAAATACTCCAGAACCATGGATCTGTATGCGTCTTTTGCGTCAACTACGTAATATTCAAAACCCTGTTCCGCACAGAATTTCCTGCATTCTTCTATATTTTTCTGTTCACCGGGCCCGTAGCAGGCTTCCTTGATTTTTGTTCGGTTGGTCTCGTTTTTGATTTCTACAGTTGTTCCATCCCAGAGACTCATTGTAACACCGATCACACGGCAGCCTCTCTCCTTGAGCAGAAGAGCTGTAAGTGTTGAATCCACACCTCCGCTCATGCCGACAAGGACTGTGTCCCCGGCCTGGGGAAGATTCTGGGCTGTGTAAGTAATTCCGTTCATGCCCTGATTATAGCAGTTTCTATTTCCTATTGACAAGATAGGGATTTGTTTTCCAACCAGCCTTTCACTTTTTCAGCAGACTGATTTTCTCAAGTCTGTTGAGTGCCTCGTTCAAAGTCTCATCTTTTTTGGCAAAGTGGAAACGGATCAGATGATTCACATCTTCCTTGAAGAAACTGGAACCGGGAACCGCACCGACTCCCACTTTTTCTGCCAGTGCTCTGCAGAAGTCAAGATCATTGTCCCAGCCGTATTCAGAGATATCAAGAAGAACATAGTAGGCACCCTGAGGCTCGTTAAAAGTAAGTCCCAGATTCCGGAGTCCGCCGCAGAAAAGATTTTTCATATGGGTGTAATGATTCTGCAGCTCTATGTAATAATCATCACCAAAGTTGAGTCCTGTGACAGCGGCTTCCTGAAGCGGAGCAGCGGCACCTACTGTAAGAAAATCATGGACTTTCTTGATTCGTTCAGAAACTTCGGGAGCCGCGATTGTGTAACCCAGACGCCAGCCTGTTATTGAATAAGTCTTTGACAGAGAGTTGCAGACAACCGTACGGTCTTTCATACCGGGAAGCGTGGACATGTAGACATGTCTGTTAGGCGCATACAGAATGTGCTCGTAAACTTCATCAGTTATTACGAAGGTATCGTATTTTAACGCAAGGTCTGCAATAAGTTTCAGTTCGTCATAAGTGAACACTTTGCCGCAGGGATTTGACGGATTGCAGACAATTATCGCCTTCGGTCTCTGACGGAAAGCATCTTCCAGAACTTCCGGATCAAAGCAGAAAAATGGCGGAACAAGCGGAACATAAATCGGAGTTGCTCCGGAAAGAATTGTGTCTGCTCCGTAATTCTCATAAAAAGGACTGAAGACAATAACCTTGTCCCCGGGATTGGTCACGCTCATCATTGCAGCCATCATGGCTTCCGTTGAACCGCAGGTAACAACGACTTCACTGTTGGGATCCACTTCCTGCCCTGAAAAATGCCTGTATTTCTTTGCCACACCTTCCCGGAAATTCTGGGCGCCCCAGGTTACCGCATACTGATGGAAGTTTTCTCCCGTTACTTCTGCAAGCCGGTCCAGAATTGCTTTGGGCGGTTCAAAATCAGGAAATCCCTGACTCAGGTTGACCGCTCCGAATTCATTGGAAATTCGTGTCATACGCCGGATCACAGAATCCGTAAAATGTGCAGTTCTTTCAGAAAGTGCGGGCATAGATTCAAGACTCCCTGTTCTGGATTTTACCGGGCAGAAACCGTATACGTTGCAAGAGTTTTTCCGCTCTGATCCTTAAAGTCCATAAAAATCAGTCCCTCTGCAAAAGTAATGTCCATCCAGCCGAAAGTACTTGGCTGAAGCCATTTTGAGTATGGAGAAATCACTTCTATCGGGTCCGGCTTTCCGCCCATTGCCCCGATGATTGCGTAAGTCACACCGTTTTTCTCAAGAACTTCCATAAGGTGATTGTGTCCCGACAGAACAAGATCAACACCGTATTCCTCAAATATCGGACAGAGATTTGCCATCATGGAAGGATTGTCGTACCAGATTCGGTCTGTTTCCGGTTCGTAATAGCCGCTTGAGACGTAGAAACAGTGGGACATTACGACAACAGTCTCATCCTTCGGAATAGAAGAAAGCTGTTTTATCAGCCATTCCCGTTCTTTAGGAGTGAATTCCTCATCGCCCCACAGCAGATTCAGTACAATAAAATGCACTTTTCCGGAAGTGAAAGCGTAGTTCAGATCAGCTTTAGGATTGCCGTTGAAGTAATCCTGAAAAGCCCAGCGTCCGTTGATAAGGGCATCATGATTTCCCAGTACGCCAAGAACCGGCATGTCCTTAAGCCCCGCATTCAGTTCTTTCACCGGCTCTTCATAACAGCCGACTGTGCTTCCGAAGTCACTTATGTCTCCCAGACAGAAAAAGGCATCATAATCAGACTGCCCCACTCTGCGTATTATCTCTGAACGGGCCTCAGCATTGGCTTCATCCGCATGCCAGTGAGGATCGCTTGAAACTGCAATATGTGTCAGCGAAGGAGGATTTTTCAGATCAAGAGGATTGTTGAGCCGGGCCGGATCTGAAGGCACATAATGACCGCAGATCACACAGTAACCGACAAAACCTGATGCAACAAGAATACAGAGCAGATCCGCAATCCATGCGAAAATCTTTACCCCTTTCACAGCACGGTTCCTTACAGCTGCCAGAAGCAGAAAAACAATGGCAAGAACCGGCAGTGCAACCAGACAGATAAGAACAATGAAAATCGCATTGAACTCAGGATGCCACGCAAAAAGTCCTGGATTTCCGGTTATGTTACCGAACCAGAACAGAAAAACTGAATAAACAATTAAAGCGAAAACAGAAAGAATCAGAGCAGATCTGCATTTTTTTGAGAACAACTTCATGAATTCAGTATAGGATTGCGGAAGTGATTTTGCAAGAGTATGTCACCCAGGCTGTAATTCCGCAGACCTGACTGAAACAGAGCCGCAGAATCAGTCTGCAATGCGGCGCTGGATGTAGTCGTAAAGGAAGTCTACAGTCCCGTCAATTCCGAGAACTCCGGAACTTACACAGAGATCATAGTTTGAACGCTCTCCCCATTTTCCGCCCTTGGAAAAATAGTTGTGATAGGCAGCACGTTTACGGTCATGACGCTCAATTTTGTGATGGGCCTGTTTCTCATCAAGATTTTTCAGACGCATGATCCGTTCCACTTTTGATTTTGTGTCACTGTAGATAAAAACTGAAACAAATCCCGGCATTCCACGGAAAAGATCATCTGCGCAACGGCCTACAACAACAAAGGAATCCTCATCGGCAGCCTTGGACCTGAGCAGCGCAAACTGAAGTTCTGCAATATTCGCCTCCGGAGAATTGTTGTATCCGCGGACTGTACGGCTGAAAAAGCGTCTCTTGGGCACTTCGTCATATTTCTCAAGATCGTTTGTATTTACATTTTTTGTATCTGCAACTTCATCAAGCAGATTTCGGTCATAAAGCTCAATATTCAGTTTTTTTGCCAGTTTTTCTGCAATCTCGCGTCCGGCACTTCCGTATTCGCGTCCGATGGAAACAATAAGCTGTCTGTTCATTATGTGCTCCGGTTTTCAGATATGTTCTGTCTTTGTATTCCTTATTGTAAGCCACCATTTAAAGGTAGACAACAAAAATGTACACTGTACTGATCACCATGACGATGATTGTCGCAGGAACCGCTTTTGCACAGTATTTTCCCCAGCTCACAGGATGACCGGCTTTTGCGGCAACAGAAGTTCCCACAACGTTCGCACTGGCACCGATTGGGGTTGCGCTTCCACCGATGTCTGTTCCCATTGAAAGGGCCCATGTCATTGTCTCAAGACTTACACCGGTTGTGGCGGCAAGTGTCTGGATAACGGGAATCATTGTGGCGGCAAAGGGAATATTGTCTACGAAGGCGCTGGCAATCGCGCTGACCCAGATGATGATCGCAATCATCAGGTAAGGATTACCGCCGGAAATTCGGCCGATAAAGCCTGCGATGATCTCAAGGATTCCGGTCTGCTCAAGGCCGCCTACAACAACAAACAGTCCGATGAAGAACAAGATTGTTTTATAGTCAACTTTCTTCAGGATTTCCAGAGCATGACGTGGAGCAGTCACAATCGTGATCACTGCAATTCCGGCACCGATTGTGGCAACCGTAAGTCCTGTAGTTGCGTGCGTCACAAGAAGAACAACCGCAAGGGCAAAAATCACTGAACTGATGACAAATCCGGGCTTATCCGTGATTGCGCTTTCCGGTGTGGGCATTTTTGAGATATCCACGATACCGTCGGATTTAAGGTCTTTCCTGTAGGCAAAAAAGAAAAACACAACAATAAAAACAAGACTGATTCCTGCGATAATACCTGTGTTGCAGATAAAATCAGAAAAAGAATAGCCGAAAGATGTTCCGATGATGATGTTCGGCGGATCACCGCACATTGTTGCGCTTCCACCCAGGTTTGCACAGAAAACTTCTGACAGGATCATCGGGACCGGATCAAACTTAAGCAGTGTGCTCAGTTCCACAGTAACCGCCGCCAGAAAAAGAATGACTGTGATGCTGTCAATGAACATTGCCAGCACTGCTGACATCAGCATGAAAGTCACAAAAATCGGCAGGACCCGGTACTTTACCGCTTTTGCAAGCAGCATGCAGAGCCAGCGGAAAAATCCGACCCGTGCCATACCCTCAACCATTACCATCATTCCTGCAATGAAAATGATTGTGGCCCAGTTGATTCCAGAGGATGATTCCTCAGCTGCACCGGCGGCATACCAGAAATCCGGTGTAAAAATACTATGAAAATTCAGTGTTTCCAAAGCCGCTTCCATGCTGTGCATTCCCAGTCCGAAAACAAGAACAAGGGTAAGTGTGCCACAGATAAGCGTTGTCCACTGGCGTTCGATAATTTCCAAAATGATCAGTAAGAACATTACAACGAAGATGATGACTGCGAGAACTTGTGCTAACATAGCGCATAATATACTGTTTTGTTGAAAATTACGCAATCAGTTGCATACTTTGCAATTTTCAACATTTACTGTTCCATACTCTGATTAAATCCCTCCTATTGTGTTTTTAGTTTTCATGATATATACTTGCGTTAACGTACACGCAAACAGAGGCCTTTCCAATGACCATCAACGAAATCGCAAAAGAAGCAGGAGTATCAATCGGCACAATCGACCGGGTGCTTCACAATCGCGGACGGGTTTCCCAAGAGACTGTGGAAAAAGTCAATGCCATTGTGGCCAGGTACGGTTATCAGCCAAACCCTATCGCACGGCAGCTTAAACGTGGAAAACCCTATGTGATCGGAGCCCTGCTTCCCACTTTGAACAGCGAGTACGGTTACTGGAACATGCAGTATCAGGGAATGTGTGAAGCCGCAAAAGAACTGGCCGCATTCAACGTTGAACTGGAATTTGCGGAATTTGACCGTATGAAAACCGGAGACTGTCTTGAGAAAGGTCACACTCTTCTCGCAAAGAATGTGGATTCAATGATTATCGCCCCCGTAAGCCAGACAGACATGCTTCAGCTTGCTGTGGAACTTGAGGACAAACCCTACGTTTTTGTGGACTCATCCCTTCCAGACGCGTCTCCCGTCGCTATAGTCGTTCAGAATGCGTTCAAGGCCGGGTACTGTGCAGGACGGATGATGTACATGGCATCAGGAAGCCCCGCAGAAGGCTGTTTCGCAAGCATCCAGCTTCACACAGCCTACAACCTTAAAGAGCGTTCCCATGGATTTTCAGCCTATTTTGAAGCAGAGCACGGAAAATCATTCACAGTCAGGGATTTTTCCTGCAAAGACGGGAATCTAGAAGTTTTTCTTGAGCATGTTCTTTCTGAGTGCCCTGGTCTTCTGGGGATTTTTGTGACTAATGATGCTGTCCATCAGGTCGCGGAGTTTTTCAGCAGCCGGCCGCAGCATAAAAACATTGTTCTCATCGGTTACGATCTTGTACCGCCCAACGTGGAATGCCTCAGGAACGGCAGCGTTGCCTGTGTGATCAGTCAGGGGCCGCAGAATCAGGGAAGCCTTGCTGTGAACACATTGTACAGGCGGCAGCTTATGGGCCGCAAAACCGAAGAAGTGATTCAAATACCTATAGACATATATTTTAAGGAGAATGTTCTATGATGTTGGGAGAAAAAGAAATTGCCAAAGAAATCGAAGAAGGCAAAGCTGCATTGGGAATTGAGTTCGGCTCAACCCGTATCAAGGCTGTCCTTATCGATTCAAAGATGGAACCTGTGGCTTCCGGTGCTTTTGACTGGGAAAACTCACTGGTTGACGGAATCTGGACTTATTCACTGGATGAAATCCACAATGGTCTTCAGACCTGTTACGCTGAACTGAAAAAAGATGTCAAAGAAAAATACGGCGTAAGTCTCAAAAAACTCGGTGCCCTGGGAATCAGTGCCATGATGCACGGTTATCTTGCCTTTGACAGCAATGACAGACTTCTCGTTCCGTTCAGAACATGGCGTAATACTATCACAGGTCAGGCATCTGCAGAACTTTCCGCACTGTTCAACTACCCGATTCCTGAGCGCTGGAGTATTTCCCACCTCTATCAGGCAATTCTGAACAAAGAACCACACGTTAAAGACGTTGCCTACGTTGCAACTCTTGATGCCTACATCCACTGGATGCTTACAGGCAAAAAAATTACCGGTGTAGGCGATGCTTCCGGTATGTTCCCCATCGACATTGCAACAAAAGACTACAATGCCGGAATGGTTGAAAAATTTGACAGACTGATCGCTCCCTATGGATTCAGCTGGAAACTTACAGACGTTCTTCCCAAAGTGCTCTGTGCCGGTGAAGACGCAGGTTCCCTTACTGCAGAAGGTGCAAAATTCCTGGATCCTGCAGGAGATCTTGAATGCGGATGTCCTCTTGCTCCTTCCGAAGGTGATGCCGGAACAGGTATGGTTGCCACAAACAGTGTTGCGCCCCGTACCGGAAACGTATCAGCAGGTACTTCCGTTTTTGCGATGGTTGTTCTTGAGAAAGATCTTTCTGCTGCCTACAACGGAAAAATCGACCTGGTCACAACACCCAGCGGAGCACTTACCGCAATGGCCCACGCAAACAACTGTACCGGCGAGTACGACAACTGGATCCGCCTTTTCGGAAGTGCGATCGAGACATGCGGATTCAAGATCAGCAAAGGCGAACTTTATGACAGACTTCTTGGAGAAGCACTCAAAGCTGACAAAGACTGCGGTGGTCTTTTGCCCTACAACTACATTTCAGGTGAAAGCATGACCGAAATCAACGAAGGCCGCCCCCTTTTCGTGCGCGAACAGAACGCCAGCTTCACACTGGCAAACTTTATGCGCGCACAGCTGTTCACAGCCCTGGGAGCACTCCGCACCGGTATGGACATTCTCTTTGACAAAGAAAGCGTAAAAATTGACCGTCTGACAGGTCACGGAGGATTCTTCAAAACTGCGGAAGTCGGACTCACCTGTATGGCTGCAGCAATGCACACACCGATCTCCGCCATGGAAACAGCCGGAGAAGGCGGCCCCTGGGGTATGGCACTTCTGGCTTCCTACATGATCAACGGGAAAGGCCGCAAACTTGAGGACTTCCTTGCAGAAGATGTGTTTGCATCAGCAAAAATCAGTTCTGTAGAAGCCACAAAAGAAGATATTGAAGGTTTCAACGTTTTCTTTGACCGCTACACAAAAGGTCTGCCGGTCGAAAAAGCTGCCATCGCATCACTTAAATAAAGATTATTCTCATAAGGAAACAAACATGATTGATTTGAAAGAATACGATTTCTGGTTTTTGACTGGAAGTCAGGATCTGTACGGACAGGAAACTCTTGATCAGGTTGCTGAAGACTCAAAGAAAATGGTTGCTGCAATGGGCGCAGACCCTGTAATGCCCTGTAATCTTGTCTGGAAGCCTACACTGCTTACTCCGCAGACAATCCGCAAAACCATTGAAGAAGCAAACGCTGACGACAGATGTGCCGGTATCATCTGCTGGATGCACACATTCAGCCCAGCAAAGATGTGGATTCCCGGTCTCAAAGAACTGAACAAACCTCTTCTGCAGCTGAACACACAGTTCAACGAAAAGATTCCTTACAGCACAATGGACATGGATTTCATGAATCTTAACCAGAGTGCCCATGGAGACCGTGAATTCGGACACATCACAAGCCGCATGGACCTTCCTCGCAAAGTCGTTGTCGGACACTGGGAACAGGCACGCACCCGCAGACGCATTGCAGACTGGATGCGCGTTGCAGCTGCTGTTGCTGACGGCAAAAAACTGACAGTAATGCGTCTCGGTGACAACATGCGTGACGTTGCCGTTACCGATGGTGACAAAGTTGAGGCAATGGTAAAATTCGGCTGGTCCGTCCCCTATTACGGAATCGGTGATCTGGTTGCCTACATGGACAAAGTCACAGAAAAAGAGATCGATGATCTTTTTGCAGTTTACGAAAAAGAATACGAAATTGTCTGGGGCGATGACAAAGAATATACCCGTTCACATATCCGTGAGCAGGCAAAAATCGAACTTGGACTCCGCGCAATGTTGAAAGATGTGGGAGCCAGTGCACTGTGCACCAATTTCCAGGATCTTCACGGAATGAAACAGCTTCCCGGTCTTGCAATCCAGCGTCTTCTTGCTGATGGTTACGGATTCGGTGCGGAAGGTGACTGGAAAACTTCTGCCATGGTCCGCACATTCAAAGTAATGACAGCCGGTCTTGTTAAAGACGGAATGGGTAATGCTTTCATGGAAGACTACACCTACAACCTGGAAGAAGACAATGGACTCAACCTGGGAAGCCATATGCTTGAAGTTGATCCTCAGGTCGCTGTATCAAAACCCCGCATCGAAGTTCACCCTCTTGGAATCGGTGGTAAAGAAGACCCTGCCCGCCTTGTATTCACAGCAAGCAAAGGTGAAGCTGTTGTCGCCGCTGTTGTAGACCTTGGAAACCGCTTCCGCTGCGTAGTCAACGAGATTGAAGTGGTAGAACCCCCGGAAGAATTCCCCAGACTTCCCGTTGCCCGTATGCTCTGGCGCCCGGAACCCAACCTGGAGACATCTGCAGAAACCTGGATTCTTGCAGGCGGCGGTCATCATACAGCCTTCAGCAACATTATCAGCACCGAAATGATCCGCGACTGGTGTGAGATGGTCGGCATTGAATGCGTCGTCATCGACAAAAACACCACAGTAGCTCAGTTCCGCAATGAACTCCGCTGGAACTGCGGTTATTTCAACTGAACTGATTCAATCTGATTTTTTCTGATTTTTCAGATCTGCCCGCTTTCAGGATTTTCTCTGTAAGCGGGCTTTTTTTAGAGATCGTACCAACCGGCCGCACTTTGATCCGCAAACTGAATCAAAAGTACCAGCGGATTTGATAAGAAATTCGAATAATTCATTTTCTCTGTTTCAGTCAGATCGCTGAATCCCATATGCCTGCTGATTGCCTCCAGTACCGGTCTTTTTTTTATGAATGAAGGCATTGATTCCAGCAGCAGAAGAACAGATTCATTTCCGTGTCCAAGATTCCGAACTTCATTTTTCACCGTAAAATAAGGAGTTCGCTTCCAGTTTCCAAAAATATCCTTCACATTTTTATAACTGGTTGCATAAAACCCGGCTTTGCAGAAATCATGGGCAATAGTCGCTACAAAAATATCTTCCGCCCTATATGGAAACTGATCTGCACCCTTTGATCCAATCCAGTCGGAAAAGAAAACCGGCGCAAATTTCAATGCCTGGTATGTCACCATCAAAGAATGAGCACAAAGTCCGCCTTTTATATTCCCATGGAATTTTGTCGATGCTGGTGATTCAAAAAACTCATTTCTGTCCATCCACTCCAACATGGCCTTGCTTTCACACTTGTTTTCTATACAGTTTTCCGCCAATTCTGAAATACAGTTCCTAATTTTCTCAACGTCAATTTCTTTTGCTTCAAAACAACCGCTTTTCTCAATTATTCCAACCAGTTCTTTTGATTGTTCAATCAATCCATCAAGTTCTTCTTTTGTCATTTCTTTTATCCTTTTGAAAAAATATCAAAAAAAACTTTCTTTGTTCAATGCTTCGGGTATTCAAAACAGATTTTTTCCCATAAACTTGTTCCATGAAAACACCTTTATTAGCTACCGTAATCGGACTTTCCATTTTGGCCTGTCCGATTCTCTACTTCCTTGTGGGACCCGTTCTCCAGCCTTCACAGATTGACACTTTAAGGGTCCTTCTCACAATCATGACATGCAGTGTACTTTACTGCTTTATTGTCGGGGAATTATCCCGGAATTACAGCCAGATGGACAAACTCTGGAGTATTCTGCCCGAAGTTTATACCTGGGTTATTGCTGTTCAAAGCGGATTTAAACTCCGTCTTATTGTCATCGCAATAATCGCGACCTTGTGGGGAGGACGCCTTACATACAATTTCGCCAAAAAAGGAGCCTATTCAATCCGTTTCTGGTCCGGAGAGGAAGATTACCGATGGAAATACCTGCGCGAAAGAAAAGAGTTCCAGCCACACTGGAAATGGGTTATCTTCAATTTTTTCTTTATTTCGATTTACCAGAATGTTTTGATTCTTCTCACCACACTTCCCGCACTTGTCGCCATGAATTCAGATGTTCCATTTAATTGGATTGATCTCCTGGCAGCTGTGATCATGACCGGAGCAGTAATCTGGGAGGCAGTTGCCGACAAACAGCAATGGGTTTTTCAGTCAAAAAAATATGAACTTTTAAAAGAAGGAAAAAAATTAGAGGACCTTCCTGAACCTTACAATAAAGGATTCAACACAACTGGTCTCTGGAAAAGATCCCGTCATCCAAATTACCTTGGCGAACAGATGACATGGATCGGCTGTTATGTTTTCAGTGTTTCTGCCGGAATCGGGATTTTCAACTGGAGTATTATCGGTGCACTTCTATTGGTGGCCCTTTTCCTTGGAAGCTCCACAATGGCAGAGATGATCAGTAAATCCAAATACCCTGAGTATCAAAATTATGTAAAATCTGTCCCACGTTATTTTCCCGGAAAACCTTATAATTAATCCCTGTACTCTTCCCAGGAATTTCCCTGTATAAAAATCAAAAAGGTTTCCCATTATGAAGTTTCATAATGGGAAACCTCTCCTTTTATTTCATCTTTTCATAAAACCGGAACCGGATATCCCAATTCCTTAGTTCACTCTTTGGGCTGTGTAAAAAACTTTCATAATCATTAGTTTTTACTTTATCGTAAGTTCCCCAATTTTTATTGTAAGTATCCTTTGAATAATTCTGGATCAATGTAATCTGGAGATCTTTTCCTGCTTCCTTTTTATAGTGAATACCAGACCAAAAGGCTATTACAAATGGCTTAGGAACGGTGATAAACCAAGAAAATGGCAGGATTTACTTGTTGAAATTCATAGGATTCTTGATGAAGATCCTGACAATGACAACTATAGTGCCGACCGTATGCTGATAGCCTTGGAGCAGAAAGGGATACAGACGTCCCTGAGTTCAGTTCGCAGAGCTTTGCGTAATGGCAATCTGATGAAACCAAACCACAGAAGTCCTGATGGTCTAACCAAGGCTGACAAAAAGGCAATGAGATCTCAGAACATTTTAAAGAGAGATTTCACAGCAAGAAAACCGAATGAAAAGTGGCTGACAGATATAACACAGATTCCTTGCAAGGATGGAAAACTGTACATTGCACCGATTTTTGACTGCTTTGGCGGTGAAATAATCAGTCTTGCGATGGATACAAACATGAGAAAAGAACTTTGCATTTCGGCACTGGAAGCTGCTTTTGAACTTCGGAAACCGGAATCTGGAGTTATCGTGCACAGTGATGCAGGCAGTCAGTACACCAGTGATGCCTATAAACTTGCACTTGGAAAACATCATGCAGTTCAGAGCATGAGCGACGTTGGAAAATGCTAGACAACGCCAGAATGGAATCATTCTTTGCAACCTTGAAAAAAGAAAAGTTGTACAGAATGAACACAACTAAAATGACGGTTGAAGAGGTTAAGTCCGTAGTTTTCCGATATGTCATGATTTATTACAACAGAAAACGAATTTCAACTGTAAATCCAGGCGGTCTTCCTCCTTCGATTTACAGAGAAAAATCAGCAGTTACTGTTATAGCTGCTTAATAAATTAGGGTGTTTTCTGACTGTACTAGAATTGACTTTTTCATTTGACCCTGAAGCACACTCTATAAGATTTATAACTCACACTATTATGATTGTTATTTTAGTTATTTATATAAATGACTTGCAGATTTCTTTTAATAAAATGTTGAATATACCAAATCACCCTGGTAAGGAATTTTCAATATCAAATACAGAAGTAACTCAGAAATTATACGAAAGTATTATGGGTAGTAACCCAAGTTATCATATAAAAAAGAGAAACCCTGTTGAAAATGCAAGTTGGTATGATGCCATATATTTTTGTAATAAACTAAGCGAAGCCAAGTGGAAAACCCCAGTATATTCAGTTAATGGGAATACAGATTTTAGAAAATGGAATTATGTACCACATAACGGGGATAGCCTGGAAACGGTAACATGGAACAGGAACGCTGACGTGTATCGATTACCAACAGAAGAAGAATGGGAATATACTGCAATGGGAGTACCCTATTATGCAACTAATAAAAATCTACGGACATATTCAGGGAGCGATTATATAGGTAATGTAGGTTGGTATGTAGGTAATAGCAAAGATACAACTCATCCTGTAGCTAAAAAAAAGGCAAATGGTTTCGGTATGTATGATATGACTGGTAACGTTTGGGAATGGTGTTGGGATTTTGACCCAAATGGTAATGGTCGTTCTATTCGTGGCGGTAGTTATACAAGTTCCATTGGTAATTGTGATGTTAAATGCAAGATCTATGAGAAACCAAATAAAGGATATAGTAATATCGGATTTCGTGTGGTTGGACCCGTCATAAATTCCAAAGAAACATACAAAGAAAAAAAAATTGTAAAACCAACAGCTCTTAATGTAAGAGAAGATGCGGGAACAGAATATCCTGTGAAATTTACAATCCCTAAAGGGACTGTTGTATATCTTACAAATCCAAAAGAAATAAAAAATAAGTGTTGGGTAAAAATAAAATGCGATAAAGGATACGGTTGGGTAAATAGCACATTACTGACTGACTATTAAACAATAGATGCAATAATGTATGTAATATTTACAGCTATCGTTTAAGCAGTTTGCAACATCGAAATGTTTATAAAAACATTAGCATAAATCTTTTAGGCTGATTCTCTGCAAGTTCCTTATCTTTCTTGCGCTTACATTTAACCTGAATACGATTCAGTTCATTCTTTTTTGAGAACTTTCTATAAGCACTCTTTTTGTCAGTCACCAATACTGTATTTTTGGTGATTCTTTCGTCAAACGCATTATGAATTTCTTCAATTGTTGGATTCCCTACATTTGTAATTTTGACAACGACTTTTCCTTTTGGCTCAATTGTACAACACACGCATACTTTGTCTTTTTATAATCTTCACTTTTGATTTTCCTTCCCTTTGTGATGTGAAGGTCTAGGCATAATAAATCCGCCTTTAAAGTGTTTCCCTTTGTAAGATACTGGAAATAGAGTCTCGTCTGTTCAAGTAGGTCTGTAAGAATAATTTCATCACCCATAAATTTAAGGCTATCAGTGAGCTTAATTCGCCTTAAGTAGGCAGTTTTTGTTGAGAATGAACAAATATCGGCAGTACGTTTTAATTTCAAATGATTTGCGAAACATTCAATGATTTTATGCTACTGTTCAGATGTTGATACATTTTGAAGTCTTTGTGTCAGATGTGCGTGTTTCTAAATTTTCAATAGGCCCTTCAATATGTAGTTCCAGAAATCCAGAATTTCTACAAGTTCTTCGTTCGGAAGATGTCTTAGGTTGTGGATAATCTGAAATTTTGATTCCATTTACATTCATCTCACTTATATTAACGTGAACATAAATTCTAAGCGTTAGGTCCAAAAATTTATTTAAAAAGCAACCCTTTTTTCCTATGCGTTTTAATCAAAACAGTTTGTTACACAATTTTAATTTTGCAATACAAATAGTTTAATGCTGATAGCTCTTTATTTAAGTAATTTAAGCCATTGCAAAAAAGTTAAAATGCTAAATTTTTTTATGCTTTTTCAGGAAATTTTACAAAACGATTAAATATTTTAAAATAAAAAAAGCCTGGCAACTACCTACTTTCCCGCGGGATGCAGTATCATCGGCGTAAGAGAGCTTGACTTCCGTGTTCGGAATGGGAACGGGTATTGCCTCTCCACCATGGCCACCAGACGTTATTACTCTATCGAAAAAATGACATTTGGTCAAATATATTTTAATTGATTTCCTAAAAAAAAAAGCTAATAATTTAAAATAAAAAAAGCCTGGCAGCTACCTACTTTCCCGCGGGATGCAGTATCATCGGCGTAAGAGAGCTTGACTTCCGTGTTCGGAATGGGAACGGGTATAGCCTCTCCACCATGGCCACCAGGCATTATAAACAAGGAACATGCACACCTGAGGTCCACGGCCCCCGGCATGCGGAAGAAACAGCCATCCGAAGGATGGAAAACGGAAACGATAATATGGTCAAGCCACACGACTGATTAGTACTGCTCGGCTGAACACGTTGCCGTGCTTACACCTGCAGCCTATCGACCGGATAGTCTCTCCGGAGTCTTCAGGGGAGTCATGCTCCCCGGGATGATTAATCTTGGGGTGGGCTTCCCGCTTAGATGCTTTCAGCGGTTATCCCTTCCGAACGTAGATACTCAGCACTTGCCCTTGGCAGGACAACTGATACACCAGAGGTTCGTCCACTTCGGTCCTCTCGTACTAAAAGCAGCTC
>JAZRVF010000015.1:0-204073 GCA_045599005.1 Treponemataceae bacterium | reverse complement strand
CTGTCCGCCCACAGCTGGACACAGGTGAGGGCGTCAGATGCCGGATAGAAAGCGAAGAGGACAGGCTCCGGCGAAAACCCTGCCGCAGATCTGAGTTGTGCGTGGCACAAGCAGATCTTCGTCAGGAGCTCCGTCTCCCCTTGTCCGCCCACAGCTGGACACAGGTGAGGGCGTCAGATGCCGGATAGAAAGCGAAGAGGACAGGCTCCGCAGGGAACCTTGTCGCAAAATTGAGTTGTGCGTGGCACAAGCAGATCTTCGTCAGGAACTCCGTCTGCGCCTGTCCGCCCACAGCTGGACACAGGTGAGGGCGTCAGATGCCGGAGATCAGCCAGTCGATTACAGGCTGTGCGTGTTCTGGGGCGGAAATATCGTAGGATGAG
Source organism: Treponemataceae bacterium (assembly GCA_045599005.1). Lineage (GTDB taxonomy): Bacteria > Spirochaetota > Spirochaetia > Treponematales > Treponemataceae > Treponema_I. The sequence goes on along the minus strand of JAZRVF010000015.1, from coordinate 203,690 downwards.
GAAAGCCATTTTGCCATTTCCCGTTCTTTTTCTGATGCTTTACTGTTGTTTTTCAGTGCGGAACAGAAAGCCTTCATCATCATTCTCATGGGGAAATTCATTTTTTCGTAGCTGATTCCGCCCTGACAATAGAAAGCCTTTGTTCTGTCCCGGAATCTTTCAGGAACAACTGTCTTAAGAAAAACCGGAATGTCAGGATTTTCGGCAGGACTTGCTCCCACGCAGAAAAGTGCAAGTTTTTTGCAGTCCAGTTTTTCAGCCATTGTCCAGAACCATCTGGCTTTTGTGACACTGCCGGCCATGATCCATCCGCCGAAAGCAATCTGGTCAAATTCTTCAAAGAAAGAGTCCGGTTTTTTTGAGGCTTCATTCAGTTCCATTGCCTGACAGCCACAGCCTTCTGCGATCCATTGGGCGTACTTCCGGGTGAATCCAGTTTTTGAGGTAAAAATTACAAGTGTCTTCATAAATCCTCCAGATTTTTTTCCATTTTCAGAATTGTCTGTATGGTAGTCATCAGCTGTTCGTCGTTGATTCCTTGAAAAAGCTGACTGATCATCCTGATGCTTTCGCTTTCATTTTGTTCACAAAAATCCATGCAGTGCTCTGTAAGTGTAATCCGCTGCTTCCGTCTGTCATCCGGGTCGGAGGTAAAAGCAACAAAGCCTTTCTTCTCAAGTTTGAGCAGAATCTGTTTGACATTCTGGTGGCTGCTTCCCATCACTTCTGCCAGTCTGTTCAATGTTGGGGGTTCTCTGCAGAGCTGGATGCAGATTATTGAAAAAAACTGTTTCCAGGTGATTTCCTTGAAAAAAGAATCTGCGGATGATTGAAAGCGGTTGTCAAAGGCACTTAAAAGTCCCAGAAGAAAGGGGCCGGGTTTTATGTCACCGAAAGTGACTCCCGGAATGTTCATCATTGAATCAAACATTCGGACCTCGGATTGGTAATAAGTTACATATTTGTGGTGAAAAGGTAATATATTACTTTAATTTGGTCAACAGATGTTTCGACTGCGTTCGCTTTGCTCACTCCGCTCAACATGACAGGAGGGGGCGTTGCTGTGCTAACTGCGGGCGGCATGACGGCGGGCTGGAAATGCAGCGTTAACTGCCCGTGGCATGACGGCGGGCTGGGTGTTGGGGCGTTGCGGGGGCCGGAAACTTGATCCGGTTCAGCCCCCGCAGGGTGGGGTGTGGTGAAGATGGGTGCCGCTCTGTCGGCGCCAGCTGAGCCCAGGGGCGGGGCTCCGCCCCATAAAAATACTCTATTTATTGATTTTTTCACGGATAATTGCAACAATGTGGCATGAGTTCAGTTACAGAAATTTTCGGTTCAATGGTTTTTGATGATGAGGCAATGCTTGCGCGTCTGCCGAAAGAAACATACAAGGCTTTGCAGAGCACAATAAAAAGAGGTAAGCATCTTGATCTGAATGTTGCTTCTGTTGTTGCCAACGCAATGAAAGATTGGGCCATTGAGAAGGGTGCGACTCATTTTACCCATTGGTTTCAGCCCATGACGGGCGTCACTGCGGAAAAGCATGACAGTTTTATCCAGCCTAAAAACGGCAAAGTGATAATGGAATTTTCGGGAAAAGAGCTGATTCAGGGTGAGTCAGACGCTTCTTCTTTCCCTTCCGGCGGTCTGCGCGCAACTTTTGAGGCCCGTGGTTATACTGCCTGGGATGCCACTTCCTACGCTTTCATAAAAGACGACACTCTTTGTATTCCCACAGTTTTCTGTTCCTATGGTGGTGAGGCCCTTGACCAGAAGACGGCACTGCTCCGGTCCATGGAGGCAATCAACCGGCAGGCAATGCGTATTCTGAAACTTTTCGGAAATCAGGGCGTTGAGAACACAAGGACGACAATGGGCGCTGAACAGGAATATTTTCTCCTGGACAAGGATCTGTTTGACCAGCGCAAAGACTTGATTTACACAGGCCGTACTCTGTTCGGTTCCCGTTCTCCGAAAGGTCAGGAACTGGATGATCATTATTTCGGTGCCATCAAACCTCGTGTGAAGGCCTTTATGAAAGAGCTGGACGAGGAGCTGTGGAAACTGGGTGTTCTTGCAAAAACTGAACACAATGAGGTTGCTCCTGCCCAGCACGAACTGGCTCCCATTTTTTCAACAACCAATATTGCAGCGGATCACAATCAGCTGATCATGGAGATGCTGCAGAAAGTGGCAAAACGTCACGGACTGGTCTGTCTGCTTCATGAAAAGCCTTTTGCCGGTGTAAACGGAAGCGGAAAGCACAACAACTGGTCAATTTCTACTGACACGGGCGTGAACCTTCTGGAACCGGGGGAAACACCTGCACAGAATGCTCAGTTCCTGCTGATTCTGGCCGCAATAATCAAGGCTGTGGACGATTATCAGGATCTGCTCCGGATTTCTGTGGCAACTGCCGGAAATGACCACCGTCTTGGGGCCAATGAGGCTCCTCCTGCGATTCTTTCGATCTTTCTTGGAACGGAACTTACTGAGATTCTTGATTCCATCAAATCAGGCGAGGTCTACGATGCACGTCAGAAAGAAGTGATGCGAATCGGTGTACATACTTTGCCCAAATTCCCGAAGGATACCACGGACCGCAACAGGACAAGTCCTTTTGCCTTTACAGGTAACAAATTTGAGTTCCGCAGTCCGGGTTCTTCTTCTTCAATCTCAAGTGCAAACACAGTGCTGAATACGGCTGTTGCAGAAAGTCTGCGTCAGTTTGCCGACATTCTGGAGCCGAAAGCCGGGTCTGCTGATTTTGGTGACGCACTGGAAGAGCTGATCAGAAAAACTATCACTGATCATGAAAGGGTTGTTTTCAACGGTGACGGCTACACTGAAGAATGGGTTGCAGAGGCTGAGAGACGCGGTCTTCTGAATCTGCGGACAACACCTGACGCACTTAAATACATGCTTTCTGAGAAAAATGTTGCGCTTTTTGAAACCCATAAAGTTTTCAGCCGTACTGAAATGGAAGCCCGCCATGAGATCTATCTGGAAAATTACTGCAAGATTGTGAATATTGAGGCGCTTACGATGCTGGATATGGCCCGTAAGGACATTCTCCCTGCGATGAGCGGTTATTCTGCTGAGCTTGCTGAAAATGCACGGAAAAAACTGGATCTGCTGAAAACTGTCTCAGACGGGACATGTGTCTATGAGCTTGAGACTGTCGCAAAGATTGATGAGCTTACCGGTGTGGCATTTTGTGCCGCAAACAGACTGGAGACTGATCTTGCGAAAGCCCGTGAGATTTCTGATCTTGTGGAACTGGCAGATTTTTACAGGGACAGGATCATTCCGGATATGACAGAACTTCGTGCTTCCGCAGATAAAATGGAAGCAGTTTCAGATGCCGGTGCATGGCCTTATCCTTCATACGGAAAACTGCTTTTCGGTGTTCGCTGATCTGAAAAATTTACTGCAGAAAATCTGCCGGCTGCCGGAACAGGCTGCATGAACTGTCGGAGTGAGGCTGAAAACTGCTTCCATTTCGGCACTGGAGAAAATGATGAATGATGAAGAACTTCTGCTGAAATATCAGAGTCTGAAGAAGTGGCTCAATGACAAAGGTTCTCTGGCTGTTGCTTTTTCCGGAGGTGTGGATTCAGTTTTTCTCATGCATGCCGCGTCTGAGTCCCTGGGTGAAAAGTCTGCTGCTTTTACGGCACGGACAACTTCTTTCACTTCTCATGAGCTTGAGGAATGCAGATCCTTCTGTGACAGACGGAAAATCCCGCTTCACATTGTTGATTTTGATCAGTTCAGCATTCCCGGTTTTGAAAAGAACCCCAGGGACAGGTGCTATATCTGCAAGAAAGCGATTTTCGGTATGCTGAAAGATCATGCGGTTAAATCAGGATTTGCTTACGTTGCTGACGGAACCAATGCGGATGATGTGGGAGAATACCGTCCCGGCATGAAAGCATTGGCTGAACTTGGAATTGAAAGTCCGCTCCGGGACCTGGGTTTTCGGAAGGCTGAGATAAGGCGTCTGTCAGAGATTTTCGGTCTTGAGGGATGGAACAGGGGAAGTTTTGCCTGCCTTGCCACCCGTTTTGAGACTGGTGCGGATCTTTCCTATGAAAAATTGCGGCGTGTTGAGAACTGTGAGAATTTCCTGCGCGGAAATGGATTCCTGCAGTACCGTGTTCGGGTGTATGAGACAGGCGCTGCCGGAAAAATGCTTGCACGGATTGAAGTAACGGATGATGATATAAGACGGGTTGCGGACATGCGCTCGGAAATAGAACAGTTTTTCAGGTCTGAAGGTTTTGATTTTGTGACTTTGGATCTCTGCGGATTCAGATCCGGCAGTATGAACTGATTCTTCGACTGTAACCGCAGTTTCTTGCTTGTGCCGGTGACCGAAGTTCCCGTTTGGAAAAATGCCGGATATGGAACCGGCTCTGACAGGATTGAGAATGCCCTGTGGACAATGATAGATTCTTGAGAATGAAATCAGTGTGGCTGACATAGATAATTGTTATTATGCGGCGTACTTTGCCACGCGGATCAGGAGACTTGCGGAAAGCGGTCAGAGGATGTGAAAGATGAGTGGAAAAGATTTGTATTTTGAGTGCGCCAGCGGTATCAGTGGAGACATGGCTGTTGCGGCGTTGATTGATCTGGGTGCGGATGTTGATGAACTGAACCGTGTGCTTGGGTCTGTTCCCTGTGACGGCTTCAGGACAGAGATAAGCCGTGTGAAGAAAAACGGAATTGACTGCTGTGATTTCAACGTGATCCTGGAAGAAGACAATCATGATCATGACATGGAGTATCTTTTCGGACACGAGCATGAGCACAATCATGATCACGAACACGGCGAGCATCATCATCACCACGATCACGAGCATGCTCACGGACATGACGACCACGATCACGGTGAACATCACCATCATGATCACGAACATTCCCATCATCATGTGCATCGGAATCTGTCGGACGTAATGAAGATTATTGAGGGAACCGACATGAGCGACGGTGCAAAAAAACTTTCTGCAGAAATTTTTGACGTGATTGCAGATGCCGAAGCAAAAGCCCATGGAACGACAGTTGAACAGGTGCATTTCCATGAAGTGGGAGCTGTTGATTCCATTGTGGATATAATCAGTTTCGCAGTCTGCTTTGACAGCCTGAAAATCAGGAATGTGTATGTAAAGTCTGTTTTTGAAGGAACAGGAACTGTCCGCTGTGAACACGGAATTCTTCCTGTGCCGGTTCCTGCGGTTGCGAACATTGTCCAGAAAGCAGGTCTGCCGCTTTCAATCGGTGCTGATAAAGGTGAATTTGTCACGCCGACGGGTGCTGCGATTCTTGCCGCGACCGCAACACATTTTGCGCTGCCTGAAAGTTTCTCAATTTTAAAAACCGGCTGCGGGGCAGGAAAACGCACCTATCAGCGTCCCAGTCTTCTGCGTGCCATGCTGATTGAGGAAAAAAGCGGTTCCCCTGATGACACAATCGTAAAACTTGAAAGCAACATAGATGACTGCACCGGTGAACAGCTGGGCTTTACCATGGAGGAACTTTTTGCCCGCGGAGCACTGGATGTGCATTTTGTGCCATGTTTCGGCAAGAAAAACCGTCCGGGCTATGTTCTGAACGTAATTTGTGATGAAAAAGACCGTGCTTCGATAGAAGAGGTGATTTTCCTCCACACAACAACAATAGGCATCCGAAGACAGTATATGGAACGGACAAAACTTGCGCGGCGTCAGATTGCTGTATCTACTTTGTTTGGTGAAGCCGAATGCAAGATTGTAAAAGTCAATGGAACAGAACGGGCTTATCCTGAATACAGAAGTGTTGTGGAATTGTGCAGAAAAACCGGAGAATCCTTCGGCACTGTGTACAGTGAAGTGATGAAAGCCGGTGATTCTGCACTCTGCTGCGGCTGATAGCAAACCGAAACTTTTCCAATTGTATTGCCTTGAAAAAATCATTATATTTTAGGGAGTATGGAACTCGACACAAACATCCAATTTCAGCCCGTTTTAGAGCCTTTGCGCCTGGGCATAGATGTAGGTTCGACAACTGTAAAAGTTGTTGTTCTCGATAAAGATGACGGAATCATATACAGTGAATATGAAAGACACCGTGCTGACATACGCAGTACGATTATCGCAGTTGTAACCCGCGCTCTTGATGCAAGCGAGAAAGCCTGTCCTGCAGGAAAAAAACAGACCATGAGCGTAAAGGTCACTGGTTCCGGAGGACTTTCCGTCAGCCAATGGCTTTCGATTCCTTTCATTCAGGAAGTTGTGGCTTCTACAACCGCAGTCCGGAAACTCATTCCCAAGACAGATGTTGTGATTGAGCTGGGCGGTGAGGATGCGAAGATCACGTATTTCGGTACCGCTGTTGAACAGCGTATGAACGGTACCTGTGCCGGCGGTACGGGTGCTTTCATTGACCAGATGGCTGCCCTGCTGGAGACAGACGCCCCCGGCCTTAATGAACTGGCCCGTGGTGCCACCACAATTTATCCTATTGCAGCAAGATGCGGTGTTTTTGCAAAAACTGATATTCAGCCGCTTATCAACGAAGGTGCCCGCAGAGAAGATATTGCCGCCTCAATTTTTCAGGCTGTGGTAAGTCAGACAATTTCAGGTCTAGCCTGCGGAAAACCGATCCGCGGAAATGTCGCCTTTCTGGGTGGTCCGCTGCATTTTCTTGATCAGCTCCGTCAGCGTTTTATCGTAACACTCAAACTTAAGGACGAAGAGATCATCGTTCCTGAGGATTCCCAGCTTTTTGTCGCAGCCGGTGCAGCTTTTTCCGCAGAAAAAACTTACACCTGTGTGAATCCTGAGAACGAGGAGACTCGCTTCCGCACTGTTGAGGAACTCAGAAACTCTCTCAGCACTCTTTCCGATGCAGAAATGATTGAAGTCCAGCGTCTGGATCCGCTCTTCCGCAATGAGGAGGAACTTGAGGAATTCCACAGACGACACGCTTCTGAGATGGCCGCGTCTGCCGATCTCCAGCAGGCAAAAGGTCCTGTGTTCCTTGGTCTGGATGCCGGTTCCACAACCACAAAAGCAGTCCTGATCGATCAGGAAGGTAGAATCCTGTGGCGCTTCTACGATGTCAACGCAGGAAACCCAGTTGAACTTGCAGTCCGTGTCCTCAAGGATCTCTATTCCCAGCTGCCGGAAGACGTGTATATTGCCCGCACAGTTTCCACCGGTTACGGTGAAGCACTGTTCCAGGCATCTCTCAAAGCGGACGCTGGTGAGGTTGAGACAATCGCCCACTATCGTGCCGCTGACTTCTTTGTCCCGGGTGTGGAATTCCTTCTGGACATCGGTGGGCAGGACATGAAATGTCTCCGCATGAAAGACGGTGCCATCACCGGTATCCAGCTGAACGAAGCCTGCTCATCAGGATGCGGTTCGTTCCTTGACAATTTTGCCCGTTCCCTGGGCATGAACATCCGCGATTTTAGCCGAAAAGCCCTTCTGGCCGAACACCCCATTGACCTGGGAAGCCGATGTACTGTCTTCATGAACAGTCGTGTAAAGCAGGCCCAGAAAGAAGGTGCGACCGTTGCTGACATTTCTGCCGGTCTCTCATACTCGGTCATCAAGAACGCACTGTTCAAAGTCATCAAACTCCGCAAAGCCAGCGACATCGGTAAAAAAGTTGTCGTCCAGGGTGGAACTTTCAACAACGATGCTGTTCTTCGCGCATTTGAGAAAATCGCCGGCGTGAATGTTTTCCGTCCTGATGTTGCGGGGCTTATGGGCGCTTATGGTGCTGCCCTCATCGCTCTGGACCAGTGGAAAGACATCAAGCCGGAAGAACGGGATTCTGTGCGCACAGGTCTTGCTACTCTGGAAGAACTGAACAGCTTCAAGGTTGATCTTGAACTCCGCCGCTGCGGAAAATGTCAGAACAACTGTCTGCTCACAATCAATACATTCTCAACAGGCGGTGAGAAACGGCGCTTTATCACTGGAAACCGCTGTGAACGCGGCGCAGAACTGGATGAGGCTGATAAAAAGGCTGGCGATGTTAAAACTGTTGATGCGGGAAATGCCGAAAAAACTGCTGTTGCCGAAAAAACTGAGAGAGAATCAATTCCCAATCTTTTTGACTGGAAATACAAGAGGCTTTTCGGTTACAAACCTCTGGCCGCCGCAGATGCAAAGCGCGGTGATGTAGGAATTCCCCGCGTACTTAACATGTACGAAAACTATCCTCTCTGGTTCACATTCTTTACCCATCTTGGGTTCCGTGTCCGTCTTTCACCACGTTCCGGCCGCGCAGTCTATGAGCTTGGTCTTGAGACAATCCCGTCAGAATCAGTCTGTTATCCGGGAAAAATCAGTCACGGTCATGTTGAGGCACTGCTGAAACAGGGTGTCAAATTCATTTTCTATCCCTGTGCGCCCTACGAACAGAAAGAGGATGAAGGTGCAGGAAATCACTACAACTGTCCTATCGTTACAAGTTATCCTGAGGTTCTCCGCAATAACGTTGATGCACTCCGCCAGGATGATTCAATAACTTTCATGAATCCTTTCCTTCCCATTTATGACAAGGTCCGTCTTGCAGAACGGCTTTATGAGGAAATGGGACAGAAATTCGATATCAGCCGTCAGGAAATAGATGCAGCAGTGGATGCGGCGTGGGCTGAACAGGAACGTTTCCGCGAGGAGACACACCAGAAAGGTGAAGAGGCACTGGAAGAAATCATACGCCGTGGACTTAACGGTATTGTTCTTTCCGGACGTCCTTATCATCTGGATCCGGAGATCAATCACGGAATTCCTGAGATGATCTCAAGCCTTGGTATTGCAGTCTTCACCGAAGACAGTGTCGCTCATCTTGGTGCCATCGAACGGCCGCTTCGCATTGTTGACCAGTGGACTTACCATAACCGTCTTTACCGTGCGGCGGCTTTTGTTTCCGGAATGCCCAATCTTGAACTGATCCAGCTTACAAGTTTCGGATGCGGTCTTGATGCGGTAACATCGGATCAGGTTGAGGAAATTCTTGCAGCAAAAGGACGCATGTACACACTTATCAAGATTGACGAAGGAAGCAATCTTGGAGCGGTCCGTATCCGCATCAGAAGCCTTATTGCGGCGGTAAGGGAACGTGAGCGCAACAAACGCAAGCCTGTCGTGAAATCAGCGGCATATCAGCGCCAGATTTTCACAAAGGAAATGAAGACCACACATACGATTATTGCTCCTCAGATGTCTCCGATCCATTTCAGACTTCTTCAGCGGGCATTCCAGTATTCCGGCTACAAATTTGTGGTTCTGCCGGAAGTTGATTCGGTTGCAGTTGAGACCGGTCTTCAGTTCGTGAACAATGATGCCTGTTATCCTTCGATTATCGTTGCCGGACAGATGATGGCAGCCCTTAAATCAGGAAAATACGATCTGGATCACACCAGCCTGATGATTACTCAGACAGGTGGTGGCTGCCGTGCGACAAACTACATCGGTTTTATCCGGCGTGCCCTTAACGATGCCGGTTATTCCCAGGTTCCTGTCGTTTCATTGAATGCATCCGGCCTTGAAGGAAACCCCGGTTTCAAGATCACTCCGGCACTGCTTCACCGCGCCCTTATGTCAGTGATGATCGGTGACCTGCTGATGCGCGTTCTTTACCGGACACGTCCTTATGAAGCAAATCCCGGTGAGGCAAATGCACTGTACGAGAAATGGAACGCCCGGGCACAGAAGCAGCTGGAATCCCTTTCGATCGCCGGTTATCACAGAATAATCCGTGGAATCATCCGCGATTTTGATGCAATTCCGCTGCTGCCGGTTAAAAAGCCCCGTGTCGGTGTTGTAGGTGAGATTCTTGTAAAATTCCATCCTGTTGCCAACAACGATATTTTCGGAACTATCGAGCGTGAAGGTGCAGAATGTGTTGTGCCGGATCTGGCAGACTTCCTTTTCTACACATTCTCAACGGGCATTTTCCGTCATCAGGAACTGGCGTTCCCGAAGAAAACAGAAAGGAATGCCCGGCTTCTTGTATGGGCAATGGATCTTTACCGCAGATACATCAAGAAGATGCTCAGAAAGAGCCGGCGTTTCAGTCCGCCTTCATCGATCTATGAACTGATGGAAGGTGTGAATGACATTGTCCAGACAGGAAACATCATGGGTGAGGGCTGGTTCCTCACAGCAGAGATGGTCGAACTTATTCACGATGGTGTACCTTCCATTGCATGTGTACAGCCTTTTGCCTGTCTGCCGAACCATGTGACCGGAAAGGGTATGATCAAGGAACTCCGCCGTCGTTATCCTGAGGCAAATATTGCCGCAATCGACTATGACCCGGGTTCCAGTGAAGTCAATCAGCTTAACAGACTTAAACTGCTTCTGGCAAACGCACCTTTGGGACGGCATCCCGATGAAAAAGAATAGACTGATTTTCTGTCTGCTTTCTGTACTGGCGTTGTCTGTCTCTCCGCTTTTCGCCGTCAACTTCTTTGACGACATGCAGGATTCCTTTGAGATCCGCAGTCAGATCAGAAATTCCTGGCTGACGGCAAAAATCTCTTCTCTCAAGGGAAGAGAACCCAGTGTGTTCATTGACAGTTCCGGTGCGGAGTTTCAGGTTCGTTTTGAAGACTACGGAGAAGAATGCGCAATAATTGTTGCTCCCTGCAAAGAGGAAAAAGTCATTGTGTATTCCGGATCCGGAGAAACTGAAACAGTCCAGAAAGTTTATCCTGCGGAAAACAGAGGCAGCTGGATTCTCTACAGAAAAACTTCTGACGGCAGTTACCTTTCTCTGCGTTATTATTTTTCTGCGGATTCCCAGGTTTATGTCCAGTTCTCGCCCTCTGACAGAATCAGTTCCGAGAAATCAGCTGGTGATTTTGTTGTTTTCGGTCAGACAATTGCCCGGAGTGTTCCTGTAGGACTTCCCTTTGAATCGCTTCTTACTATGAGTTTCGCTACAATGCGGACTCTGACGGACAAATCATTTCCCTGGGCGGATGATGTTTTTTATTATGAACTGTACGACGGAAGCCGCCAGATGGTTGCTGTGATCCGCGAGAATCTTTCACGGTTCCGCTATATGGAAAGCATCGCGGAGGATGAGGAAGGAAACACTGTTTACATAAACAAGAATGAAGTCACATATGTTGATCTGGCTCCGGTTTTTACAGAGAATGGCTCTGAAGTGATGTACCAGAGCAGTGTAGGCTTTGTGAAATGGATAGCAGACGGTCTTGTCCGCCCTGTTTCCAGCAGCGGTGTGCTGATCAATCCGCTTTTCAGGTCAACTGTCGGTTTCAGACCGGGAAGTCTTGCCTATTCCGTTGCAGAGAATTACAACACAATGCTTGCCCTGGACTGGACCCGTAACCTGGCCGCCGCCGTTGTCTCTGTTCTAAGCGGAAACGATTATTCTTTTGAAGAATCCGGTGTCCTGGTAAACAAAAAAATCATTGCTGATTCCTTTTCTGATGTTGCAGGCTATTCTGTTCCGCCTCTCAAGACAATCATGTACATGCTTGCGATTCAGGAACCCGGGCGCTTTTATCTTGGGGCCTTGCGCCATGTTGAAAAAGCGGACCAGGAAATAGTCGTATATAATGAAGCCGCCGCTTTTTTCCCGATTTTCGACAGAAGCGGACGCTTTTCGGTAATCGTGTTCAAGGACGGCAAGGAATTGACAATCGAAGAATTTATCGAAGAATATAAGGATGAATCTGTGCAGCTGGTCCGACTGAATTCCAGCGAACAGTTTTTTCCCCGTTGAGTTTTGTTTTGAACTTTACTGACTGCATGGAATTTAAGAAATCTGTGCAGCTTAATCTCAGATGATTTGATAGAGGTGCTTATGGCCGGAGTAATCGTAAACAATTATGGAAGTTTTCCTGTTGTGTTCAGCAGTGCAAAAGAATGTACCCTGACAGACAGGGACGGAAAAGATTACATCGATTTTCTTTCAGGAATCGGAGTGAACTGTCTTGGACATGCACATCCTGCTTTGGTGAAAGCGGTAAGCGATCAGGTGCAGAAGCAGATTCACATCTCAAATTACTACAATTCTGACGTAGGTCTTGCCTATGCAGAAAAACTTCTTGCCGCCACAGGTTTTGACCGTGTTTATTTCGGTAACAGCGGCGCGGAGGCAAATGAAGCTGCAATTAAACTTGCCCGCAAATACGGCTGGTTGGAAAGCACTGCCAAAGATCCTTCAGCAAAACCCCGCAATGTGATTGTCACACTGGAAAAATCCTTCCACGGCCGGACGATCGCAACACTCTGTGCAACAGGCCAGGACAAATTCCATCCTGACTGCTTTGCCCCGTATCCTGCCGGCTTCCGGACAATCAAAGCCAATGATTATGAAGCCCTTGAAACTGCTTTTGATGATTCTGTCTGTGCGCTTATGTTTGAATGTGTACAGGGTGAAGGCGGTGTGAATCTTGTGGATCCTGACTGGGCAAAAGCTGCTGCGGCCGCCGCACGTAAAGCCGGTGCGATTGTGATTGCTGATGAAGTTCAGACAGGAATGGGCCGCACAGGAACTTTGCTTGCCAGCGAACAGCTTGGTTTTGAGCCAGAGGTTGTGACTCTTGCAAAGGGAATTGCCGGCGGTATCCCGATGGGAGCCTGTATTTTCCGCGGAAAGGCAAAAGATGTCTTTGTTGCCGGTGACCATCAGTCTACATTCGCTGGAAATCCTCTTGCCACAGCTGCTGCAACTGCTGTTCTTGATGAGTTTGCAAAGCCCGGTTTCTATGAGGATGTTGTAAAGAAAGGTGACTATATCCGGAATACGGTTCGCAGCTGGAATCTTCCCTATGTGAAAGATGTCCGCGGAAAAGGTCTTATGATCGGTATTGATGTTGCCGGAGAACCTGGAATTGCTGGAAAAATCCAGAAGTCCTGCCTTGACCATGCTCCAAAAGGACTCTGCATTTCTACAGCCGGTGCGAATACACTTCGTTTCCTGCCGCCTCTTGTGATCTCAATGCAGGATATTGATTCAGGTCTTGAGATCATCAGACAGGTTCTTGCGGATACTTTCGCATGACAGCTGATGTTCTGGCCTGCTGAACGGGCGGGTCAGAAACAGTGCATAAAACTGGCATTTTAGGAGGGAGTTCATGAAATTGCTCATTGTTTCAGATATTCACGGAAGTGTTCCCGCTTTTGAGAAAGTGATCTCTGCTTTTGAGAAGGAACAGGCGGATTATCTTGTGATCTGCGGTGACTATCTGAATCATGGACCAAGAAATGATCTTCCTGAAGGCTATGACACGAAAAAACTTGCCCCGATGCTGAACCGGTACCGGGATGTCATCATCGGAGTCCGGGGCAACTGTGACAGTGAGGTGGACCAGATGGTGCTGGATTTTGCAGTCCTTGCACCTTATGCCCACATTCTGCTGCCCTGCGGAAAAAGAGTGTTTGTTCATCACGGTCACAGTTATACAGAAGACCAGGCCGCGGCCCTCTGTGCACCCGGAACAGTCATTGTTAGCGGCCATACCCACGTTTCGCTGCTTAAAACTGAGCAGGTCGGTGACAGAGGCGAATACATCTTCCTGAATCCGGGCTCAGTTTCCATTCCCAAAGGTGGAACAGCACCTGGTTACGCAGTCATAGAATCAGATTCCGAAAAAATAACCCGGATTGAACTGGTCGCTTTCTGACCCGAACCGATCCGTTTTTTCAGTCTTTGCACTTGGCGCCGCTTTTGGTATAATTGCCGGGTCATGACTTATTTTTTTGAAACATACGGATGCCAGATGAACAAAGCTGAGTCTGCATCCATAGAGGAACTCTTTGTCCAGCGCGGATGGACTCAGGCTTCTGAAGCAGAAAATGCTGATTTTATCGTAATAAATACATGTTCAGTCCGGGCCACTGCTGAAACCCGGATCCACGGCCGTCTTGGCTGGTATACCGCATTAAGAAAATCCCGGAAAACACCTTTTACACTTGCAGTCACCGGCTGTATGGCGGAACGTCTTAAAGAGGATCTTCGCCAGATGTTTCCTGTTGTTGATTATGTGATCGGAAATTTCCAGAAACAGCAGTTTGCCGCTGTAATTGATGCTGTCCAGAATGATTCAAGTCTTGATGTTGTGGAAGAAAGTCCCGTATACAGTTTTGCACCTCTTTCCCATGAGAAAGGCAGTTTCCAGGCTTTTGTGCCGATTATGCACGGCTGCAACAATTTCTGCACATATTGTATAGTTCCTTATGTCCGTGGCCGTGAAATCTCACGCAATCCGGCGGAAATCCTTTCTGAAATCGATGTGCTTTCTTCCCGTGGCGTAAAAGAAATCACGCTTCTTGGGCAGAATGTGAATTCCTACAGATGGAACAATGATGACGGAACCTGCCTTGATTTTCCAGCTCTTATGCAGATGATTGCTGATCACCTCAGGGAAAGTCAGTCTTCTGTGGGCTGGGTCCGTTTTATGTCCAGCCATCCGAAAGACATTTCTCCTGCATTGATTGACGTGATTGCGAAAGAACGGGTTATATGCCGTCATATCCACCTGCCTGTACAGAACGGCTCAACCCGTGTTCTGGAAGCCATGAACCGCCGTTATACACGTGAGGATTATCTTGCAAAAGTGCAGATGATCCGTGAGAAACTTCCGGATGCTTCTCTTTCCACCGATATTCTGCTGGGATTTCCCGGTGAGACGGAAGAGGATGTTGCTGAAACTGTATCGTTGCTTGAGACAGTGGGTTACGAATCCGCATTTATGTATTATTATAATCCTAGGGAAGGTACCAAGGCCTGTTCAATGGACAATCAGATTCCGGTTGATGTGAAGAAGGACAGATTGTCCCGGGTGATTGACATCCAGCTTGGAATCAACAGGGCCCAGATGGCAAAACGGGTTGGACAGACTGTGACCGTTCTTGTTGAATGCGTCTCAAAGGATAACGAGGCAGAACTTCTGGGCCGCACTGAACAGGATGCCCATGTGGTTTTTGCCGCTGACAGGAGCCTGATAGGAAGTTTCGCCAGAGTGGAACTTCTGGAGCTGACCGGAAATACTTTCATCGGGCGTCTTACAGACTGAAAAAGGGAGAAAATATGCCGTTCAAACTGATTTTATTCATCATTGTTGTTGTCCTGGTGACTGTTTTTATCGGGTTCAATCTTGAGAACGCCTGTTCTGTGTGGCTTTTCTTCAGAACTTTTGACAACGTTCCTGTTTTTATCACGATTTTTGCCGCTTTTGCACTGGGCGTTCTTGTGATGCTGCCTTTCACATTCGGTAACTCGGATGGGTCCCGGGCAAAGGAGTCCAGACCTGTGCAGCCCAAACAGCCGAAGCAGCCAAAACCTCCCAAGACACCGAAAACACCGAAGAATTCACAGCCAGTCTACATGAAGACTGGGGGAGCGGGAACTCCTTCAGTATCTGACAGTGTCCCGGTTTCATCCGCAGAATCTGCTGACAAAGATGACAATCTGAGCGGTTCTGTATGAAAAAACTCTGTCTGCTTGCTCTTCTCTGCTGTCTGTCCTTTGCTGCCAATGCACAGGATAATTATTCACAGACTGTGCAGAATGCCCTGAAAGCCGGGGATTCCGCGCAGTGTATCGCACTCCTTCAGTCTGCCCTTAAACAGAAGCCTGATGCTCCTGCGGCGGAAAGGCTTGAGATTGTAAGTGTGCTTGCCGTTGTCCAGGAACAGCTTGGCATGTTCGCCGAGGCGCAGTCCAATTTCAGTGTGGCGGCAAATCTTTCCGCATCTGTAAACAGAAGCAGGACGGGAAATGCAGTGGCGGACACTGAGTACCTTCTTGGCGCCGTCCGCTGTGCTCTCTGCTGCGGAAACACGATTGCGGCAGATTATATTCTGAGCACCGCATTCAACGGAGTCTCAGACACGGCGGCTCTCGCTTATACTAAACTTTATGCGATCTGGAGCTGGCTCTGCAAAATCCAGTCTGAAAGTGAACTGAAAGAACCTCTTGCCGTCCTTAAATCAATGACAGGCCTTCAGTCTCTGAACACTGTAAAACCTTCCGTTCTCCTGACATTGTGGTATTTCACTGGCGATGAATCCTGTGCTGCCACACTGCAGAAGGATTTTCCCCTGTCCCCGGAGGCTGCCGTTGTAAAAGGTGAATCTTTCGTGCTGCCGACCGTTTTCTGGTACATGGGCCCGGCAGGTTACAGTTCAACAGGCGTGACCCAGGCCGCCAGACTTGAGACAAAGGTTCCGGTTGAAGAGCCAGAAGGCGCTGCTGAAAAAACTGCTACCGCTGTTCCCGCAGAAACTGATTCCGGGGCAAAAACAGCGGCAGGTTCCACGGCTGCCAGTGTAAACAGTGCCACGCCCACAAGTGTAAAGCCTGACAAGGTCTCTGCTGTCAATGAAAAGACCGCAGCGGAAAAATATGCTGTCTATCAGCAGGTCGGGTTTTATAAAAACAGAGAATATGCAGAGGAAATGACAGACAGACTTGCTGCTGCCGGCTTCAGCGGAATAATCCGTTCAGAAGTACGTTCCAGCGGCACCACATATTACGCTGTTCTTGTTGGCGATGATGCAGCCGGAACAATGGGAAGCAGACTTAAAAAAGCCGGTTTCGACTGTTATCCGGTTTCTGCCGACTGATTTTTTTTCTTTAAGAGTAATACTTTTTCTCTGTTTAAGTGTTGAATTTCCCAGTATGCCGGAATGTATGTTCTCTTCCGGAACATGCTACGGAGGTTTTTATGCGTTCTTTGAGTAAAAAAAGTATTTTATGGTATGTCTGCTCAGTTTTTATTCTGTTTTCATTTCTTTTTACAGGGTGTGAGGATCCTTCCAATACAAAATTTCTGACCGCTGACGAATTATGCGCTTATATGAACAGGAACTTTCCAGGAAATTTTACGGTTGTAGAATCAAATTCGGAATTGACAAGATGGACTGCCGGAACCTTTGCAACCCTTGAATGTGTTCTGCCGGAAGGAATGATGACAAGTGACGGCCGGACTCGGTTCAATGTCAGGACAGCCGATTACATGACATACTCGGAATGGTGGAGTCATTACCCTGTCTCAACAGATTACTACTGCGAGTTTTTCAAATCAGACATCCGTCAGTACATGAGAAACATTTTTGACAAAGTGAACATTTACGGCTCAAAAAAATTATATGAAGATGATGAATTCTTTGTGTTCTGTGATTTCCGGAATCAGAGCGGCACAAGCAGCAAAATGATCAATGCAAAATATCATTATGAGAATGTAAAAGAGTATCTTGCTGACAACCCTTATGCCTTTGATGCTTACGTAATTCTGAGGGAAGAGCCGCCAAAGCGGATTGATGAGGAGACTCTGGGATTGAACAGTGCCCGCTATGAACAGCTGAGAAAGAACCTCATCAGAAAAATCGAGGAAGGGAAGGGTGAATTTGAGCCCTTTTATAACAGTGTGAACAATCCCTTGGCCCAGACCATGTCGGCATACAGAGTAAGTCCTGAAATTATGAGCGTGGAACAGCTTCACAGTTACTCGGATTCTGATGAGACATTCGAACTGTTCTACAGGGATTTTCTTTCTGATTATAATTACCAGAATGAACTGGTCATCTGGGAATATTTCTGATCTGAGCTGATCCGTCTTTGACAGAATCTGTTATTGTCCGGCTTTTTCTTTCTCACGGTCAAGACGGATGTAATCACCTGTGGCAACAAGTTTTTCCGCAGTCTGGATGACAGGCTGCAGAGTGAGTACATCATAGTCATCTGTGGTGTTCTCTGTGGAGACAAGATAACAGCCGTCAAAACGCGGATTGCTTACATTGCTCCTGAATTCGATGACAGGCTGAGAAAGTACGATTGAAAGTGCGAAAATACCGGAAGAAGTCACTCCGTTCTTTTCTGCGGTCCAGTGCTGCTTCGTAAAGCGGATAAGATAATTGTCCTGGGTGATCCAGATGTGGTCTGTCGGCTCAAGAAGTTCGGCAAGTTCGGTTGTGTCCATCACTTTCTTCACCTCAGGCTGCAGAAGAATTCCGTTGGCATTGGTCATTTTTTTGTAGTTTCCGTCCCAAAGGGATTCCTCGGAGATTGTCATTCCAACCGTATCCGTTGATCTGATACGGATTTCGTCAAGGCCTACAAGTGTTATGTCAAAACGTCGTGTGACAGCAGAAACAGATGCATTTGCAGTGGAGATTGACATACCGTTTGAACGCAGCCAGTCAGAATCCCATGAGAAAATCTCCTGTGTATCGTCAAAAAGGCAGATGACCTCTTTCTGAATCGGATTGAAAAACATGAATCTGGACAGGCCGTTGCTGTCATTCTCTGTCTTGCACCAGAGACCATTTAAAAAGGAAGAGAATGTTGCAGTAGTTCCATCAAGAATCTTTTTGATTTCCTGGGCGTTTACAGTTTTTCCGGGAATCCGGCTTTCAGATGCCTGCTCGTAGGAGCGTGTCCGCTGATTGTAGCGGTATTCAATCTGAATCTGATCCAGAGCGTTCGCAGAACCGGTTGCAGGCCGTGTCTCCACGATTGTGCAGGCTGTCCCTGCCGTCTGTCTCCGGGAATAATCTTCGGAACGTTCTGCCTCCGCAATTGTGATCGTTCCGTCAGTGACAAAATCTCCGATCATCAGGAAGGAAATATTGTCCGTATTGTTGTCTTCGTAATCACTCTGGAAAATCTGCATCACAGTCTTGTGGTCATCGCTGAATCCGGAGTAGGAAAGGGCTTTCTGATGATTTCCGACAATGTCCTCAGCTGACACGGAAAGTGTGTTGACCCGTGAGACTTTTGTGGGAATCTCCATCGCACGGTAATAGCTTGAGTATTCTTTGTTGTAAAGTGCAAGAACAAGAGTGATAAGCTGGCTTCCTGCCTTGCGCACGGCACAGACCTGGTCCTCAATCTCATCAGTGGCATAATTTGCCGTGATTGAAACCGGATATGTCTGCAGAAGAGTCTCGTCATAACGCAGGGGAATGTAGGCAAACATTGTGGAATTGTCGATTGTCTGAACTTCAGATTCTTTTTCCTCTGTTACATCGTCTTCTTCTTCAATCATGAAAACTGGGGAAACCTGGGTATCTTCCTTTTTCTGGAAGTCAAAATTTTCTCTTACATAAAAAAATGTAATCACCAGGGCAACAACAATGAACAGAAAGGCCGTAAGTTTTTTCACAGGGGCATTCTAACAGAAAGAGGGCGGACTTGTACACTGCGGCAAGAGTTTTTATACTGGAACAATGGAAATCGTACTCAAGAATTCAGTTTATCAGGTTGTTCTTAACACACACGGTGCGGAAATCACCTCTTTTACAGGCATCAAAGATGGAACATCCTATGTTTTTGACGGACCTTCATCAGTATGGAAGTATCATGCTCCTGTTCTTTTCCCCCACACAGGCCGTATCCGCGACGGATTCATGACTTACCGTGGCTCTGAGTACAGACTTGTGAACAACGGGATAAGCCGCGACCTGGAACACAGTTTAATAGAACAGACTGAAGATTCTGCAACTTTCGAACTGACAGAAAGTGCGGAAACCGCAGAGAAATTCCCATGGAAATTCAGTCTGAAAACCCATTATCAGCTTAAAGATGACGGACTTGTCTTTACCACTACCGTAACAAACACAGACACTTCGGAAATGCTTTTCAGCATCGGAAGTCACACAGCCTTCAACTGCCCGCGTAACACAGATCTGGAAGGAACTCTCCGCAGTGACTACCAGTACGAATTCGAGAAACCGGAGGCTCTGGATTCAGTCTGTTTCAACGATGCTGCCCAGCTGGCCTGCGATGAGGAGGGAACGGCACCTGTCACAGAGCCATGTTCTCTTGTGAAGGACGGGATTGTGGAATTATCTGAGGAAGGATTCGGAAACGGCGTGATGCTTACAAAATTCACTTCTTCCTGGATGGGGCTCCGCAATAAAAAGGACGGCTCCCTTGTAAAGGTGAACTGTTCCGGATATCCCTATCTTGTGATGTGGCAGGGCGGCAAAGGAACAAAGGACGGATGGGGCTTCAACTGTATCGAGCCCTGGTACGGCATTCCTGATGCGGAAAATTCCGATCATGACTGGGAGAAAAAAGCCGGCCTTATTGAACTGAAGCCGGGTGAGTCTTTCACTGCGGACCAGTCCATCACGATTGAAGATCCGAAAAACTGATTTTATCAGGATTGTTACTGAATGTGATAGAAAAACATTGAAAACTTTGCGGTTTGTTACTGCAATTTTTTCAGTGTTTTCTTAAAAAAAAGTTGACGTTTTTCAATCAGTTTATTAAGTTAAATCATATGAGTGATAAAGAAGCTATGGAAAATAAAGAACAGCAGACAGAAACTGCTGCAGAAGAAATGCAGGCAGAGGGTGCAGCTGCCGCAGATTCTCAGTGTGAACAGACAGAGCAGCCTGTCGCTGAGGAAACTGCCGAAGACAGACTTTCCGCAATGGAAAAAGAGATTGCGGAACTTAAAGATCAGTATCTGCGCAAATGTGCGGATTTTGACAACTACCGCAAACGCATGCTCCGTGAGAAACAGGAAGCCTTTGACTACGCAAACACAAACCTTCTTACAGATTTGATTGCCGTTCTTGACGATTTTGACCGTGCTCTTGCAGCCGGTTCAGATGCAAAGAAAGAAAAGGCAGATCTCAAGCCTGTTGTTGACGGTATCAAAATGATCAACAAACAGCTCCGCGGTCTTCTTGAAGCAAAGTATAATCTGTCCACATACGGAGAAAATGGTGATCTTTTCGATCCTGACATTCACGAGGCAATTGCGACAAGTCAGGCACCGGTTGCCGAACCTGTCTGTGCAGAAGTATATCTTAAAGGATACAAGCTTAAAGAGCGTGTAATCCGTCCCGCAAAGGTCATGGTTCACATGCCTGACGGTTCAGTGAAATCAGAGTCAGAAGAAAAAACTGACGAAAACTAATAAATTTTGACCGCACTGTCGGTTTTACAGGAGATAAGGAAAATGGCAAAGATTATCGGTATTGACTTGGGTACAACAAACTCATGTGTTGCTATTATGGAAGGTGGCGAACCTGTTGTAATCCAGAACTCAGAAGGTGGACGTACAACTCCTTCTATCGTAGGTTTCACTGCAAAAGGTGAACGCATTGTCGGTCAGCCTGCAAAGAACCAGATGGTAACAAACCCTGAAAACACAGTTTATTCAATCAAGCGTTTTATCGGACACCGTTACAACGAGCTGACCGGTGAGGCAAAGATGGTTCCATACCACGTGAAAGACCACGGAGAGGACGTCCGTATCGACATCAGCGGAAAAGAGTATTCTCCCCAGGAAATCAGTGCTTTCATCCTTCAGAAAATGAAGAAGACTGCAGAAGATTATCTCGGCGAGACAGTCACAGAAGCTGTAATCACTGTTCCTGCCTACTTCAATGACTCACAGCGCCAGGCTACAAAAGACGCCGGTAAAATTGCCGGACTCAATGTACAGCGCATCATCAACGAGCCTACAGCTGCCGCTCTCGCATACGGTCTCAACAAGGACCAGAACAACGACAAACGCATCGCAGTCTATGACCTTGGTGGCGGTACATTCGATATCTCAATCCTTGAACTTGGTGACGGTGTTTTTGAAGTCACTGCGACAAACGGTGACACACACCTGGGTGGTGATGACTTTGACCGCAAGATAGTAAACTGGCTGATTGATGAATTCAAAGCTGACACAGGAATCGATCTTTCTCAGGACCGCATGGCTCTTCAGCGTCTCCGTGAGGCAGCAGAAAAAGCAAAGATTGACCTTTCTGCCCAGTCTTCAACAGAAATCAACCTGCCCTTTATCACAGCTGATGCAACAGGTCCCAAACACCTGCAGAAATCACTTTCCCGCGCAAAATTTGAGCAGATGACAGAAGATCTTCTTGAGCGCACAAAAGAACCCTGCCGCAAGGCAATGGCTGATGCCGGTGTGGAACCTTCCGAGATTGACGAAGTTCTGCTGGTCGGTGGTTCAACACGTATGCCGAAAGTAATGCAGATTGTCAAAGAAATCTTCGGAAAAGACGGTTCAAAAGGTGTAAACCCTGACGAAGCAGTTGCAGTCGGTGCAGCAATCCAGGGTGGTGTTCTTGCCGGTGACGTAAAAGACGTTCTCCTGCTTGACGTTACACCTCTTTCTCTTGGTATTGAGACAATGGGTGCTGTATTCACAAAACTGATTCCGCGCAACACAACAATTCCTACCAAGAAGAGCCAGATTTTCTCAACAGCCGCTGACGGACAGACAGCAGTTTCCATCCACGTACTCCAGGGTGAGCGCGAGATGGCTGCACAGAACCGCACACTGGGCCGCTTTGACCTGGTAGGTATTCCTGCCGCACCCCGTGGTGTTCCTCAGATTGAGGTAACTTTTGACATTGATGCAAACGGTATCGTTCACGTATCAGCAAAAGACCTTGGAACAGGTAAGGAACAGCACATCCGCATTGAGTCTTCAAGCGGACTGAGCGACAGCGAGATCGACCGCATGGTAAAGGAAGCTGAGGCAAATGCTGAGGCAGACAAGAAAGAGCGCGAGAAGATTGACGCACGCAACGAAGCTGATTCAATGGTTTACCAGACTGAAAAGACAATCAAAGAAATGGGTGACAAAATCAGTGCTGCTGACAAACAGAAGATTGAAGATGCAACTGCCGCACTCAAACAGGCTCTTCAGGGCGACAACATTGATGACATCAAGGCAAAAACTGAGGAACTGAAACAGGCTTCTTACAAAATTGCAGAGGAAATGTACAAAGCACAGGCTGCCCAGCAGGGTGCCGCAGGTGCAGATCCCAATGCAAATGCAGGTGCCGATGCCGGAAACAGCGGAGAGAACAAATCTTCAAAGTTCAAAGGCAAGGCAGATGATGTTGATTACGAAGTTGTTGACGACGACAAATAATCATTTCTGATTCTCTGCATAAAACCGTCGTTCTGCTTTGACAAAGCATGGAAGTGCTTTAATTGCAGAAGACGGTTTTTTTTGATAAAGTGACCTAAGGCAAAATTTATGGCGAAACGAGACTATTACGAAGTTCTTGGCGTTGAAAAAAGCGCTACAAAAGACGAAATCAAAAAAGCATACCGCAAACTTGCAATTCAGTTTCATCCGGACAAGAATCCTGGTGATAAAGAAGCCGAAAACAAATTCAAAGAGGCGACAGAAGCATACGAAATCCTTTCTGACGAACAGAAACGCCAGATTTATGATCAGTATGGATTTGCCGGTCTTGACGGAATGGGCGGCGGCGGTGGCGGTGCTTATGGAAGCGCTGCATTCCATGACTTTGAGGATCTGTTCGGTGATTTTGGCGGAGTGTTTGAAAACTTCTTCGGCGGTTCAAGAAGCCGGCGCAGTGCACAGGCTCAGAATCAGGGAGCCAGTCTCCGTTATAATCTGACTATTTCTCTGGAACAGGCTGTCTTCGGTCATAAAGCAGAAATTTCTTTTGCCCATAATGTTGCATGTGATGCCTGTAACGGAACCGGTGGTGCAAACGGTGCAAGCCGTAAAACCTGTCCACGCTGTCAGGGTGCAGGACAGATCCGTCAGAGCACAGGCTTCTTTGCCATCTCACAGCCTTGTCCCACATGTCGCGGAACCGGTACAGTCATTGAGAATCCCTGCCACAAATGCAACGGAACAGGAGTCCAGAGCAAACGTGCAAAGCTTCTGGTCACAATTCCTGCCGGAACAGATGATGGCAAACGCATTGAAATTCCCGGTCAGGGTGATGCAGGCAGAAACGGCGGTCCCGCAGGCGATCTGATTGTGGAAGTACGCGTTGCACAGCATCAGTTCTTTGAACGCAGCGGTCAGACACTTTACTGCGCGGTTCCGATCTCAATGACACAGGCTGTTTTGGGCGGTGACATTTACATTACTGCTTTGGACGGCAAAAAAATTGCGCTTAAAGTTCCTGCCGGCAGCCAGCACGGAAAAATGTGCAGAATACGGGGAGAAGGTGTTCCTGTTCCCGGTACGAACAAACGCGGTGATTTGTATGTTAAACTTCTGGTGCAGATTCCGACCCGGCTTTCTTCCAAGGCACGCCAGCTTCTTGAAGAAGTTTCTGCCATAGAAGGTGAGAACGATTCACCCCGTCTTACGCCTCTTTCCGAACTTGGGGACTGAGTCCTGTAGTTTTTTCTGATTACAAAGCCTGATTTGCAGCTGAAAGGTTTGCGGGTCGGGCTTTTTTTATGTTGCGGGCTTTTTTTTCGCATTTGACATCGTAAAAAAGCGTGTTAAAATAGGACGTAGACATTGGCAGAGTTGTTGTTTGTCGCAAGACGGAATAAATAAGGCATTTCACTGGGCAAGGATTTTCGTACAGGGGAGTGTCTTTTTTTGTTTTTAGCTTTTTTAGAAAAGGAAGGAAATTATGAAAAGTGTAATAAAAAAGTTTGCTTTTGTTGCATTGGTGGTGCTGTTTGCGCTGACGGCGACAGGGTGCCCGAATGATGGACCTGGTTATAATCCTTCTGAACATAATGTTGTTGGAGCTACCTTTTCTACTGAATGGTATGAATTCCCGGTGGATGCGGAGACAGGGGATGTTGCAAGTGTAAACTCAACTTACGTGTATTTTGGAGTTTTCCCCAAAACCGTTTTGCCTTTGAACAGCACTGTTACTGTTGATGAAACCAGGAGCATGACAATGGGGGCAAACACTTATTACAAAGGCAGTGACGGAAACTGGTATGCAAAAGTAAGAGAAGACGCTCATTACGCTTTTCCGGTTGTATTAGAATATACAGATGGTACACAACCAAGGCTGAACGAACCTGAAAACTACCGGTATTTTAAGGTGGAGCCGATCAAGTGGAGGGTTCTCACAAAAGATTATTATGAAAGTGGAAACGCCCTTCTTTTTGCAGAAGACATTCTTACTTCAAATGTTCCTTTTAACGTGGAAGATTCAGAAAGAACGATTGACGATAATGCAATTAATCAGAACTCCTATAAATATAGTACAATCCGTGCATATCTGAACGGGGCATACGAAGCTGATGATACCCAAGCGAACTCTTACACAGACAAAGGCTTCTTTCAGACTGCATTTACTACAACTGCACAAGCTTTGATTCCAACAACAAAACTTGATAATCGTATTGATTTAACTGGTTGGGGGCATTTTAGTGGACAATTTGCCTATGAAAGCATAAGTGATAAAATTTTTCTTTTAAGTACTAACGAAGTCGGAAGGGGCTATTACGGCTTTAATCCAGCCCATGAAGATGATGCAGCCCTGATTCGAGTAGCAACAGACTATGCAAAAGCAAATGGATTTTACAGTTTTGATTCAGCCGATGCTGGTGAATGGTGGGTACGACTTACTGATCCTAATCAGGGTGATGGAAGCTCTGCACCAATAATATTTGCTTCTGGTAAGGATGGTGGCTTTACTCCTTCCGCACCTTATAGCGGCATTGTCCCCGCGTTGACAATCGCGCTTCCTTCAACTTCTCAGCATACTTTTGCAAGTACCTGGAGCAACGACGAAAACTATCACTGGCATGCAGCCACATGCGTACATACTTCAGCAGTGGGGGACAAAGCTTCTCACACATGGGATGCGGGAGTTGTGACAAAACAGCCCACAGAAACAACCGAAGGTGCAAAAACGTTTACTTGCACTGTATGCGGAAAGACTAAAACCGAAGTGATCCCGAAACTGACCGTTGACTCATTCAACTGGTACGAATCCCCTGTTGATACTGTGACAGGATTGCCTGCCACATCAGAATCAGAATACGTTTATTTCGGTGTGTTCCCGAAATCAGTTCTGCCCTTGAACAGCAGTGTCACTGTTAACGAGTCAAAAAGTGTGACAATAGGAGCCAACACCTACTATGAGGATGATGACGGAAACCTGTACGCGAAAATTGCAGAAAACGCTTACGCAACAGGTGATAAATATACATATTCTGATGGCTCGCCCTTAAAAAAGAGCAGTGCAGACAGTTACCGATATTTCAAGGTTGAACCGATCAGGTGGAGAGTGCTTACAAAAAATTATAATGGAACGGGAAAGGCGCTTCTTTTAGCGGAAGACATCCTTACGGCCGGTGTGCCCTATTATAAATATAGTGAGGGTTCAAATTCGAGAACCGTGGAATCAGATGCAGATATTTATCCGAGTAACTATAAATACAGTACGATCCGTGCATATCTGAACGGACTTGATTACTATTATGACAAAAGTGATTCATCAACAGCAAAAAAAACTGATTTCACGGACAGAGGCTTTCTGCAGACTGCATTTACCGCAGCGGCACAGGCAAAGATTGCAGTAACAAGTGTAGACAACGGCGGATCAGGCACGACAGATGCCGCGGATATCCTTCCAAAGGCAGATGGAAGCTTTGAAAACAATCCGGACTATACCTGCGCTGAGACAAGAGACAGGATTTTCCTTTTAAGTGAAAAGGAAGTGACAACAGCAGCTTACGGGTTTGCCCCATACGATAAAAGAGGTGAGGACAATACAAGAATCCGTAAGACCACAGATTACGCAAAAGCAAATTACGCTTACCAGAGTTTAACAGCAGGCTATGGCGGAGGCTGGTGGCTGCGCACTCCATTGTACAGGGACCGATGCTTAGCCTATTACGTGGGACAGGATGGTTTTGCGGTGGGCAACATTGTCCGCGATACGTATTACGGCATCGTGCCCGCGCTGACAGTTTTCCTTCAGTGAAATGTTTCGCTTTTGTGAAATAATTTTTCGCTTTCAATCTGATCTTTAATTTTGTCCGCAATTCATTCAGTTGGGTTGCGGGCATTTTTTTTGCAGAAAATCATTCAGCGGGACAACCGGTGGCACTGTCGTCTTTTATACTTTGGTCATAATGGCTTGGGCCAGTTGATCAAGGTGCCGCAAATGCAGGAACGCGCAAGCGAGTAAACACGCAAGCGAGTGAATGCGGCAAAAAGGAATGTGTCATGAATGAAGAAACCTGTTTTGTAAATGAAATCTCTACTAGTTATCCTGTTCTTTCTGCGGAAGAACAGATGAAACTTGCTGTCAGTGCCTCCAGAGGAAACCGGGATGCACGGGACAGACTGATTCTGTCCAACATCAGGTATGTGGCAAAATCGGCACAGGTTTTTTCCCGCCATTATGCCAATGAATGTCTTTCTGTTGATGATCTTGTGATGGAAGGAGTCTGCGGCCTTTCCCACGCAATCGATAAATTCAAGGAAGAGAACGGGGTGAATTTTCTTACTTACGCAAAACACTGGATCGATCATTATATGTTCAACTCTGTGTACAATGACGGCCGGATGGTGCGCATCCCCAAGAACAAAGTCGCAGGGACAGAAGGAATCAGGGTGGATTCTCTGGACTGGGATATGACGCAGAACAGCGGTTCTGAAAGAGGGACTTCATGGAGCGAGAGAATCTGCGATGAACGGGAGGACACAGAGGCGGACTGTGAAAAAACTGTGCTTTCCGAGACAATTGCTGACATGATATCCCAGCTTGATGAACGCTCGGCAGGAGTTCTGACCATGCATTACGGCCTTGACGGCAAAGGATGCAAGTCATTCGCAAAAATCGGACGTGAGATGGGAATGTCCGCGCAGAATGTCTGCCATATCCACAGGAAGGCACTGGGAAAGTTCTGCTCTTCCGAAAACCTTAGGCGCCTCCGGGATTTCCACGCCGCATGACACAGAAGAACCTTCTCCGGAGAAAAAAAACTGCCGGTATCATGACAGGTCTTCCCTTCCCATGAATGCCGGCAGTCTGTTTAATGCGGGTAAAAACTTATTCAGCCCGCAGTGTCGTGTTCTTTACGATAACGTCGTGGGCGCTTCCCTCGTTGATTGAGGCCTGGCTTACCAGTGTGATCTTTGCCTTCTCCTGCAGCTCAGGAATTGTGAGGGCACCGCAGTTGCACATTGTGTGGCGGATCTTGCTCATGCTCATCGTGACGTTGTCATGGAGACTTCCTGCATAGGGAACGTAGGAGTCAACGCCTTCCTCGAAACTGAGTTTGTTTGCACCGCCCATGTCATAGCGCTGCCAGTTGCGTGCACGGTTGGAACCTTCGCCCCAGTATTCCTTCACATAATTGCCGTTCACAATCAGCTTGTGTGTCGGGCTTTCGTCAAAGCGGGCAAAATAGCGTCCGAGCATTACAAAGTCTGCACCCATGGCCAGGGCAAGTGTCATGTGGTAATCGTGCACGATACCGCCGTCAGAGCAGATAGGAATGTAGATTCCGGTCTTCTCGTAATATTCGTCACGGGCTTTCGCAACCTCAATCGTTGCTGTGGCCTGTCCGCGTCCGATACCTTTCTGCTCGCGTGTGATACAGATTGAGCCGCCGCCGATACCGATCTTCACAAAATCAGCACCAGCTTCTGCAAGAAACAGGAATCCTTCACGGTCAACAACGTTTCCGGCTCCGACCTTTGCCTCCGGCCACTTTGCGTGGATGTCGTGGAGTGCGCGGCGCTGCCATTCAGTGAAACCTTCGCTTGAGTCAAGCGTCATTACGTCGACACCAGCCTCCAGAAGGGCGGGAACGCGGTCCATATAATCGCGTGTGTTGATACCTGCACCCACAATATAACGCTGCTTTGAGTCCAGCAGTTCCAGGGGATGTTCCTGATGGCTTGCATAGTCCTTGCGGAAAACCAGTGACTTGAGAGATCCGTTTGCATCAATGATAGGCAGTGAATTCAGTTTGTGCTTCCAGATCAGTTCGTTTGCCTCGCTCAGTGAGATTCCGTCAAGACCTGTGATCAGTTCTGAAAAAGGTGTCATGTAGTCACGGACTTTTGAATTCAGGTCCGCATGACCGACGCGGAAGTCACGGCTTGTGATGATACCCATCAGGCGTCCGTTGGGGCTGCCGTCCTCTGTGACCGCCACTGTTGAATGACCTGTCTTCTCCTTAAGGTCAATGACTGTCTGGAGTGTGTCCCCAGGTTTGACATTTGAGTCACTTGTAACAAAACCGGCTTTGTAACCTTTGACACGGGCAACCATCGCTGCCTGGTTCTCAATGGACTGGCTTCCGTAAATAAAAGAGATACCGCCTTCCTTTGCAAGGGCAATTGCCATCTTGTCATCAGAGACGGACTGCATTACAGCTGAGACCAGCGGAATGTTCATTGTAAGAGCCGGTGTTTCGCCTTTTTTGAATTTGACTACTGGAGTTTTCAAATCAACTTTTGCAGGAATGCACTCTGCAGAACTGTAGCCCGGAACCAACAGATATTCCCCGAATGTGTGGGACGGTTCTTCAAAATAATACGCCATGTCTGACTCCTATAAAAAATGTGTGTGTAAAATTACAATATGTTACTGTAAATTCAGGCAAAATTCAAGGGCGGGTTCTGCACAGGGCGGCAAAGGGATATTTCCGTTTTTTTTTGGATTCAGGCTGTTTTTTTTGCATTTTTTCCAAAAAAAAACTGAAAATAAACTTATGTATGGAACACAATGAAAATATGTATTATATGGACGACACAAAATCATTGAGGGACCGGGAAAAGCCTGATCTCCGGGAACAGATTGTGTCTTTCGGCGAATCGGTGCTGTCAGACAAAGAACTGATAATGCTGCTTCTGGGAACGGGCATAAAGGGGACACCTGTGGCAAAACTGGCGGAGAAAGTGCTTTACCTGATCCACAGCAAACCTGAGAAAGAACTGAAAGATGCTCTTCTTGAACTTGACGGGATGGGACAGGGGAAGACTGCCTGCATACTGGCCGCTCTTGAATGCGGAAGACGGTTTGCGGCGATGAAGGACATCAGGATATCACAACCGTCTGATATAATTCCGCTGGTACGGATCTATTCCCTTCAGAAACAGGAACACTTTGTCTGCGTTTCCCTGAACGGTGCCCACGAAGTGCTTCAAGTCAAGCTGGTGTCCGTGGGGACAATGAACCGGGCACTTATTCATCCCAGGGACATTTTCGCAGATCCCATTGTGGACGGAGCTGCGGCAATCATCATTGTACACAATCATCCCTCGGGATCTGTAACGCCTTCCTCCAATGATTACGAGACTACGCGGAGAATTCTTGGTGCATCACGGCTTCTTGGCATCCAGCTTCTGGATCACATCATCATCACCAGGACTGATTTCTTCAGTTTTCTTGAGAACACTGACATTTTTTCCGAACCGAAGGAAACAGAACCGCCGGACAGATGAAATCTGTAATTCTCTTGATTTGTTGGCATTGGAATTATTTTGGAATATAATGAAATTCATGAACAGAAAACGTCTTTTCCTCATGGTGATTTTATTTGCTCTGGTTTTGATTTTTCCTCTTTCTGCAGATGATTCTGCTGTGACAGGACTTTCTGTCCGCTCAAATGTAAGCGGTGCGGAAGTCTATCTGAACGGGATCCTCTGCGGAACGACACCTTTCTCTCTTCCGAACCCTGAACCGGGAACATACAGACTTGTTCTTTCAAAAAAAGGATTCTACAGGAAGGAGTGTGCAATCATGGTGTCTGCGGGGCAGCCCAATGATTATTACCTGGAAATGGACGAAATCACCGGATACCTGCTGATAAGCACAAACATTCTGGACTGTACGGTGATGATTGATGACATTCCGCTGTCTTCCTACAGGGGCCGGGAACCTTATCCTGCGGGCGGATCAAAAACTTCTGTGATGCTTGCACTTCCCGAAGGTGTCCATCATGTTTCCGCCGAGGCTTTCGGCTACAGAAAAACCGTCTGCGATGTTTTTATCAACAGAACATTTTATTCCGAAGCAAATCTTGTCCTTGAAAAAGATGATTTCAGACTGATTTCTGCGGCTGCTGAGACTGCAGTCTTCAATCCGCGGAATCCGGGGGGACACGGCCTTGCAGACATCAGTTTTGCCGTCTCTGCACCGGGAAGCGCCGTGCTTACTGTGGAAAACTCCCGGGGTCAGGTGCTTTTTACAGACACCATAAAGAACTTTAACCAGAAAAATCAGAGTTTCAGCTGGGACGGACGCACAAGAGAAGGGCAGCCTTTCGGGGATGCAGTCTATACGGCAAAAGTTGTCCTTTCGGGAAAAAATGCTGACGGAACTGAAACCGTTGCTGCATTTGAGAAAAAACTGAAGATAGACAGTTCTGTTGTCTTCAATATCTCCGCTTCAGGACTTTCGGGAAAAAGCATAGGTGCCGTATCCTGCTGTTCCGCTTCCGAAATCCCTGCATTAAACATCGGGTTCAGGGCTCGGTTCCTTACAGACGGAACCCGTTTCGGTCTGCCGGTTTCCATGAATCTGGGCGGAACTTTTGCAGAAAACTGGGAAATTGCTCTATCCGGCGGTTTCTCTCCTCTGTCTGATGATGAGGACATGCCCTTCTTTGCCGGCGGTTCGCTGAAGTATTCTGCTGACGTAGTCTCCGGAAAAAACTTTGCTGTCTCAACCGGAATCCTTCTGGGACTTTCCACCGCTTTTGATCCTGTTTTTGCGGACTGCTATGAGGCTCAGGGAATTGAGGCTTCTGTTCTTCTTTCCGCAAAAACGGATTCTGTGACCTTTGTTGCCAACGGAGGAATCGTTTCTGGAAATCCGGGGAATCCTTTTGATTTCTCAACGCTGACTCCAAAATTCGGAGTTGCCCTGATGATGCAGAACAGTTTCGCGTCTTTTGGACTCTGGGCGGATTCACTGCTTTACAGAACCACTGCCGGTGCGGAAGTCAGTCTGATTATGGGAAAATCCACAGCTCTGTTTACAATCGGTGCTGATTACACAATGTTCCAGGACACTGCAAAACCCGGCGTCTGGGGTGTTACAGCATGTTTCTCGAATTATTTCTGAGGACACTGATCCGGTTCCATGACATTTGATGTTTTTGATGTTCTGACCATTGTACTGAATGTTCTCAATCTGGTTTTCCTTGTGTTCGTCCTCTTTTTTGAGCGCAAGGAACCTACGTCGCGGCTTGCCTGGATCCTTATTCTCATGGTTCTGCCGGGTATCGGAATCTTTCTCTACATTGTGCTCAGCGGCAATTTCTTTACAAGCACAAAAAAAATGGACAGAATCCGCCGTTACATCCAGACTGAATCAAAGGATTTTCTTGTTGAACAGCGGGATTTCTATCAGAAGAATAAGGGCAATTTCCACAATCAGCTGCTGGTTGATTACGAAGACCTGATCTCCATGAATCTGAATCATTTTTCCAACGGAATTGCTTTTACGGAATCGGTGGAAGTTTTCTGCTGGGGCAAAGACATGTTCGAGAAACTCTGTCAGGATCTGGAGCAGGCTGAAAAAAGCATCTACATGGAATTTTTCATCTTCAAGAGGGACAACATCGGCCGCAGGATCATGGAGATTCTCTGCCGCAAGGCAAAACAGGGTGTTGATGTACGTCTTCTCTACGATGATATGGGCAGTCTTCTGCAGCCGGCCCGCTTTTTCCTTCAGCTGGATCTTGCTGGCGGTGCCTCAAATCCTTTCTATCCAATTCGCTTCGGAACCCCTGTCCTGATGAATTACCGCAATCACCATAAGAATGTGATAATCGATGGAAAGATTGGCTACATGGGTGGTATGAACGTAGGGGATGAGTACATTGTGGGACTTCATTGCAACAAGGATATTCCCTGGCGGGACACTCACCTTAGGCTGACTGGTTCCGTGGTCCACAGTCTTTCTCTGACTTTTTTTGTGGACTGGTACGGTACGGCTATCGGACGCAAGTCAATGGGGAACACGGAGACACTTGCAAAGCTGATTCCCATGGACGAAGTTGAGACGCTGAACCAGAAAATTCTTGCCGAACTTAAAAACGATGTTCCCGGTGATGAGCGCATTCCGACTCAGCTGATCACTTCGGCACCGAACAACCAGAGCCGGCGTGAGATCCACGACTTTATGGTCCGCATGGTCATGGATGCAAAAGAATCGGTCTATATTCAGACGCCTTATTTCACGCCGGACGAGCCTTTCTTTGACATACTGAAAGTTGCCGCGCTCTCGGGCAAGGAAGTGTGTGTCATTGTACCGGAACACTGGGACAAACCTTATGTAAAGGCGGCGGCTTTTGAATACATACGCGAGATGATGGGCTTCGGTGTTAAGTTCTACGCTTATCCCGGATTCATCCACTCAAAGATGCTGATGATTGACAGACGGATCATGACTCTGGGAACAACGAACATTGACACCCGGAGTTTCGACCTGCATTTTGAGATGAATCTAGTTTTCTATGACGAGCCTTTCACCCGGAAATATTGCGGAATCTTCATGGAGGATCTGAACCGGTCAAAACTGATGGAAAAAGAAAAGCTGGATAACGCTTTCATCCTGCGGAGGACTCTGTGGAGTTTCTGCAAACTTTTTGCACCGCTGATGTGATTTTCCGCGGTGCAGCCCTTTATGCATTGTACTCCGTGTAAGCGTAGGCACTGTGGTTGTGGATGCTCTCAAAGTTTTCCGCTTCCACACTGAACCAGCAGAAAAGCGGGTTGCCTTCCGGAGTGCGGAAATTTTTGAGCGCGGAATAGACTTCCCGGACAACATCCTCCACAAAGCGGGGATTGTCATAGGCCTGTTCCGTAACGAATTTCTCATCTTCCCGCTTCAGAAGCGAATAGACGGCGGATGAGGCGCTTTTTTCCGCAGCCTCAATGATGTCCTCAATCCAGAAAAAGCCTGTGCTCCGCACTTTGATGCGAACAATTCCGCGCTGATTGTGGGCGCCGCGCTGGCTTATGGCCTTTGAGCAGGGGCAGAGTGTTGTAACAGGAACCGCGATGCTCACCGCAAATTCACGGCCGCAACCTGTGTTGGGTGCAGCCGAGGTTGAGTCAGCTGAGACTTTTCCTTCGTAGGTGCATTCGTAGCACATCATTCCTTTCTGGCCGCTTACAGGTGCTTCCTTCTCGACAAAAAAGGGAAAAGTCATTGTGCCGAAGGCGCACTGTGCATCAAGACGGTTGCACATGTCCTCAAGCATTGTAAGAAAACGCTTCATTGAAAGATCATCATGGTAGGCATGGAAAACCTCGATGAAGCGGCTCATGTGTGTGCCCTTGAAGTCATGTGGAAGGTTTACGAAGAGATCCACAGTCCCTGTGGTCATCTGGGTTTTATTCAGCCTGTCCAGCACCTTCACAGGATACTTCAGTCCTTTTACTCCGACTTTCTCAAGAGGAATCTCTCTTGTATCCTTTTCATTCTGAATGTCACGCAATTGCGGGCCGTCCTTTGTCATCTGTTCCTGAAATCAGAGTCTGTTCTGTGCAGCTTCCAGTGTGTTCTGCATGAGCATTGCGATTGTCATGGGGCCGACTCCTTTAGGAACCGGTGTGATGAATGACGCAATTTCCTTGGCTGCCTCAAAATCCACGTCTCCGGTAAGACGGAACCCGCTTTTCTTTGTGCTGTCAGGAATGCGGTTTACACCAACGTCAATCACTGCCGCACCTGGTTTTATCATGTCTGCGGTGATGCAGCCAGGTTTTCCCACGGCGGCGATCAGAATGTCAGCCTGTCTTGTGATCTCTGCGAGATTTTTTGTTCCCGTGTGGCAGATTGTGACAGTCGCGTTGCAGTCACGGCGGGCAAGAAGAAGAGCCACCGGTTTTCCGACGATGTTCGAGCGTCCGACAACCACTGCGTGGGCACCGTCTGTCCTGATTCCGCTCACTTTGAGAAGTTCGATGATTCCGTGTGGTGTGCAAGGCAGGAATGAAGGCTTCCCGATGACCAGGTTCCCCACACTTACGGGATGGAATCCGTCCACGTCTTTTTCCGGGCTGATTGCCATGATCACCCGCTCCTCGTTGATGTGGCGGGGAAGGGGAAGCTGTACGAGGATTCCGTGAACATCAGGATCCTTGTTCAGTCCGTCGATAATCTGAAGAAGTTCCTCTTCGGTTGTGCTTTCACTCAAGTGCAGGGAACGGTCCACCATTCCTACTTCTGCAAGAGCCTTCTGCTTGCCGGTGACGTAAGAGACAGAAGCCGGGTTTTCTCCTACCAGAATAACGGCAAGACAGGGTCTGATCCCTTTCTCGTTCAATGCTTTAACTTCTGTTGCAATGCGTTCCCGTGTGGCCCGGGCAATCTCAAATCCGTCAATAATTGTTGCTGCCATGATTTTCCTCTCTTGCAGTTGTAATTGAGTGTAACTGTTGACCGCCAAAAGTGTTATGTTTTATTGCGTATCAGAAGAGCAGGTGAAAAATCACAGGGAAAGCAGTCCCATCGGGGCGCAAGACCTCAATAATTGAATTTTTTACCGATGCTCTGTATTATTCAGTGTACTGAATTTCAGTATCGTTTTCCATACTGTGAAGTGAGGCCCCATGAAAAAATTGATTTGTCTTGCTCTGTGCCTGGTGTTGTGCTGCAGTGCAATCTTTGCCCAGTCTGAGGACGGTTTTGCAGATACACTTCTGGCAGAATCTGAAGCTGTCTACAAACAGAACCAGAAAGGTGATCAGAATGTCCAGTTCAACATTGCGGTTGTAATTCCTGCTCTTCCAAAAAATCTCAAGGTGGGCGGTTCAGGAACCATCGGTTATTCCATGTTCCTGAGTGACAATCTGGCACTGGGTGGAGAAGTGAACTTTTCTTACTGCGGAACAATTGCAGGTAATGTTTTCTATTTTGTTCCTGTTCTTTTCAAGCCCACATGGCAGTTTGAATTCGGAAAATTCGAAGTTCCTGTAAGTTTTGGCGTTGGTGTTGCTTTTGAGAACTACACGGACCGCTTCTATTTCGGACTGGCAGCAAAACCCTCTGTCGGTGTCTTCTACAGATTTTCCCAGGAATGGTCTTTCGGTGCTTCTGCCGGCGTTTTCCTTCTGCCCCAGTTCTACAGCAATCCCGACTACAATTATCTGGGTGTGATCCCGGACATCCAGGCTGCAATCCGCTGTCATTTCTAAAGTGAGGATCAAATGAAAAATAAAATTAATGCTGCTGTTCTTTTACTGTCTGTTCTGGCACTGATTTTTACTTCCTGCTCCCAGGAACCGATTTTTTATAACATTGCGCAGGAAGTTGTCCTTTCTGACGGCAAGATCAGCGGAAATGTCATATCGATGGTTCCTCTTGACGGCAGGATCTATACCGCAAACGGATATCTCTGGACAAAAGGACTGGATGATGGTGCCTCCTGGAAAAAACTGCCCGCTCCGGCCGGGGCAAGTAAAATTGTGCGTGTTGTGAGTGACAGTTCCAATCTGTATGTAATGAACGACGGAATCGGTGGAAAATACAAGGTTTTCGCAACCACAGCCCTCGATCTTGGAAAGACTGATTTTTCTGCCTCTGACTGGAAAAGCGTCGCAGAATTTGATGTGAGCGGTAATCCCGGTTTCTTTGACAACGGAGTTTTTGAAGCAGCTGACGGAACAACGGTCGGACGCAATGCCTACATCAGTTACGCAGATCCTGATGATTCCGCCAAAGGTATCACATTCCTCCTGAATGGGAAAAGTATTCCTTCTCCGAAAACTGTCACGGACTTTTTCAGCGGTGAAAGCAGCAGAATCCTGCATTCAGCAGCTTCTATCACCGGAACAGATTATTTTTCAGTGAATGACAGTTCTGTTTCTTACGGCGGCAGATTCTATTCAGCAGCTTATGACGGCAAGTCTGTTGATTATGCAGAGCCTGGTAATCTGGCTGGAAAGAAGAGCCTTTCAGTGGGATCAAATGGAATAAAATCACTTTTCCTTTCAGGATCAGAAATCTTTACGGCAACAGGTTACGGATACAAAAAAATCAGTCTCTCAGGTTCTGAACCTTCCGTAAAAGATGCCGCAGAAGGAAACGCTTCCGCCTCTTTTGGCTCAAGACTCATTCTGGGTGTCTGGGCCTACGGAAAGACAGAGAGCGTAAATCACCTTTATGTAGCATCAGTTTCTCCATCCAATTCAACCTACAGCAGACTGTGGGGATATTATGGAAGCGACTGGCATTACGAGTAAGTCTTTCCTCAGATAAACAGAAAGGCAGTACCCGAAGTTTTCTTCATTGATGCTGCCTTTCTGATAGCGTTTATTACGTAATTAAATCAGTGTCCGAGAATCACACGTTGAATTTGAAGAAAATCACGTCCCCGTCCTGAACGATGTATTCTTTTCCTTCAATGCGGTATTTTCCTGCAGCCTTGATTTCTGCTTCGCTTCCGTATGTAACCAGATCCTCAAAGGAATAAACTTCCGCTTTGATGAATCCTTTCTCAAAGTCAGTGTGGATTACGCCGGCTGCTTTGGGAGCTGTGTCTCCCGCATGAATTGTCCATGCGCGGCTTTCATCAGGTCCCGCTGTAAGGAAAGTGCGGAGTCCCATAAGATGATAGGCGGCGCGGGCAAGAACTGAAAGTCCGCTTTCCTTGAGACCGAGTTCACCAAGAAACTCAAGGCGTTCCGCAGGGTCACCCATTTCTGCAAGTTCGGCTTCGAATTTTCCACAGATCACCACAACATCAGATTTTTCCTCTGCTGCAATTGTCTTTACAGTCTCAATGTATCTGTTGCCGTTTTTCATTCCGTCTTCGTCAACATTGCAGACGTAAAGAACAGGCTTCATTGTGATCAGATGGCAGTCGTAAAGTGCCGCAACCTCGTCTTCTGTAAGTTCAGCATTGCGGGCTGCCTTTCCGTTTTCCAGAAGGGGTTTGATTTTTGCAATGGCATTGAGCATCTGCTCTGATTTTTTTGCTTCCTCTTTGCTTACACGGGCCAGCTTTGAAGCTTTTTCCGCACGGCGGTTCACTGTGTCAAGATCTGCGAATGCAAGTTCCATGTTGATTGTCTCAATGTCATCAGCAGGATCGATTTTGTTGTTCACGTGGACAATGTCAGGGTTCTCAAAACAGCGGACAACATGGGCAATGACTCCCACTTCGCGGATGTTTGCCAGAAACTGGTTTCCAAGACCTTCACCTTTTGAAGCGCCTTTTACAAGACCTGCAATGTCAACAAACTCAACAGTTGCGGGAACCTTGCGCTTTGAAACGAATTTGTCTGCCAGATAGTCAAGGCGTGAATCAGGTAAATCAACAATACCCACGTTGGGGTTGATCGTACAGAAAGGATAGTTTGCCGCTTCGGCAGGAGCTGCTGTAAGAGCAGAAAAAATAGTGGACTTGCCTACGTTTGGCAGTCCTACAATACCACAGTTGATAGCCATAAAAACTCCATTTAACAGAATCAGATTTATTCTAGCGGATTTTGAAATCTTTGTCGAATGCGATTTCTTCCGAAAAAATCAGAGCATTTTTTTGTGGATTTATTGAATATTCCTTTTTATATTTTAAATGAAATTTAAGTTTATTTTAAGAAAACAAATTTACTTTTTTTTTACCCGATACTGAAAAAATTATACTAGAAAAAAAATTGAATTCTATTTAGGATTTAAAATAATTTGTTTTATATAAAACAATATTTGCTTTGCAGTTTTTGCAGAGACTTGGTGTTCAAGGAGAGGCTATGGCAGAAAAAAACACATGGACCATAACGGTAACAGAAGAAAACGGATCTTTTTCTGTGACAGGAGAAGGCATATCTGATAGAGTGCTGGACGGAAAATCTATTTCTGAGTGGGGAAACGCTGTTGCCGGAATCATCCGTCAGAAACTGAACAAACCAAAGATTCAGATTGATATGATAAACCGTCAGATTATTCGCCCTGATGCTACAATCCCGCTTATCTCAAAAGAGTTTGAACTTCTGAAATTCTTTTATGCGCATGAAGGTGAAATTATTACACGTGCCCAGCTTTTCCAGAACATCTGGGAAATGAAAGTTGATGAGAATGACAAAGTCAGAAGAATGGAGGACAAGAAGCTGGAGCTTGAGATGACTGCTGGAGGCCGCAGAAAGCAGGTTCTTGAATGCATCCGTCTTTATCACGAGAACAATGGTTTTGTTGACATTCCGAAAAGCGGCATTGAGAAACATCTTGCCCTTTATGAAAAGAAGGACCGCTTTCCTGACAGACTCCGCAAGACTGACTTTCTGTTTCCCGGTGAATATGTCGCTTACCGCAAATTCCGTGAGAGCCTGAAATACGAAGCCTATGATTTCAATCAGAAAGTGGATGTTGACAGCCGCACACTGGATGTTCATATCTCACGCCTCCGTGAAAAACTTGGAGAACGCTCTGATTCCTATCAGATTATTCAGACAGTACGCGGAATTGGTTACAAGTTTGTAGCTCCGTGACATTGAAGACAGGGCCCCGTTTTTGGTATACTGAGCGCATCAGTACCAAAAAAGGGGTTTTGTATGGTCACACTTTGGAATTCCGGTGCTTTCCTTAAAGACGGCACCACTCTTATTGCAGAGACAGAAGCATCTTCTGCTTTTTCAAAAGATGAAGCACGTAAGCAGACAATGGCTTACGGAATTCTGCAGAATCACAACACATCAGGTGATTCTCAGGCTCTTAAAATCAAATTCGACAAAATCACTTCACATGACATTACTTTTGTAGGAATCATTCAGACTGCACGTGCATCAGGTCTGGAAAAATTCCCGCTGCCCTATGTTCTTACCAACTGTCATAACAGTCTTTGTGCAGTAGGCGGAACAATCAACGAAGATGACCACATGTTCGGACTTACCTGCGCCCAGAAATACGGCGGAATCTATGTGCCGCCACATCAGGCCGTAATCCATCAGTTTGCCCGCGAAACTCTGGCAACTGTCGGCGGAATGATTCTGGGAAGTGACAGTCACACCCGCTATGGTGCTCTGGGAACAATGGCAATCGGTGAAGGCGGCGGCGAACTTGCAAAGCAGCTCCTTGGCAAAACCTATGATGTTGCTCTTCCCGCTGTGACAGCTGTTTATCTTAAAGGAAGCGTCCAGAAAGGTGTCGGTCCCCAGGACGTTGCTCTGGCAATCATCGGTGCAGTTTTTGACAAAGGTTATGTAAAGAACAAGGTTATGGAATTCGTCGGTCCCGGTGTTGCCGGTCTCAGCGCCGACTTCCGTATCGGTATTGATGTAATGACTACAGAAACCACCTGTCTGTCTTCAATCTGGACAACCGATGAAAAAATCCGTCAGTTCTATTCAATCCACGGCCGCGAAGGTGATTACAGACCTCTGACACCCGGGGCGCTTGCTTATTACGACGGTGTTGTGGAAGTTGATCTTTCAAAAATCAAACCGATGATCGCGATGCCTTTCCATCCCAGTAATGTCTATACAATCGAGGACGTGAATGCAAATCTTCTTGATGTTCTTGCAGAGACAGAAAAGAAGGCAAAGATTTCTTTCGGTGACAGAATCAATTATTCACTTAAAGACAAAGTGATTGACGGTAAACTTTACTGTGATCAGGGTGTGATTGCAGGATGTGCCGGCGGTGGATTTGAGAACATCTGTGAGGCAAGTGACATTCTCCGCGGAAAATCAATCGGAAACGGTAAATTCACTCTGAATGTTTACCCGGCAAGTATGCCCGTTTATATGGAACTGGTTAAGAACGGTGTTGCAGCTGATCTTATGCAGACAGGAACCGTACTTAAGACAGCATTCTGCGGTCCCTGTTTCGGTGCCGGTGATACGCCTGCAAACAATGCATTCAGCATCCGCCATTCAACCAGAAACTTCCCCAACCGCGAAGGCTCAAAAGTACAGAACGGTCAGATTTCTTCTGTTGCCCTTATGGACGCACGCAGTATTGCCGCAACCGCCGCAAACAAGGGCTTCCTTACTCCTGCAACAGAATTTGACGGTGAATTTACAAAGCGCGCTTACTATTTTGATTCTTCAATCTATGCAAACCGTGTTTATGACAGCAAGGGTGTCGCTCATCCTGAGGTTGAGATCCAGTTCGGTCCCAATATCAAAGACTGGCCGAAGATGCCCGCCCTCACAGATGATCTTCTGCTCAAGGTTGTCTCTGTGATTGCGGACCCTGTAACCACAACTGACGAACTGATTCCTTCCGGTGAAACTTCAAGTTTCCGCTCAAATCCTCTGGGACTTGCTGAATTCACTCTTTCCCGCAAGGATCCTGCATACGTGGGCCGCGCAAAGGCAGTCCGAGACGGAGATTCTGCTGTTGCTGCAGAAGTTGCTTCCGTTGCAGACATCCTGGGTGGAACACAGGCTGATTTTACCGCACGTGCAAAAGCTGCCGGACTTGGTTCAACAATCTATGCCGTAAAACCGGGTGACGGTTCTGCACGCGAGCAGGCCGCTTCATGCCAGAAGGTTCTGGGTGGCTGGGCAAACATCGCGGTTGAGTATGCAACAAAGCGCTACCGCTCAAATCTGATCAACTGGGGAATGATTCCTTTCCTCTTTGACAGAATGCCTCAGGATGGAGAAATTGCAAACGGTGACTACATTTTTGTTCCGGATGTCAAGAAAGCCATTCTTGAAAAACAGGATGAAGTTACTGCATATTGTGTGAATATCGAAGGCAAGTCTGTGAAGTCTCTTACTTTCAGAATCGGTGCGCTTACTGATGATGAAAGAAAAATCATCGCAGACGGATGTCTTATCAATTTTTACCGCAGTTAATAATTAAGCCCTGTGGAGCAGTGGAGAAAACCAAGACAGTCTGCGGAACTGCAGGCTGTTTCTGCTGCTCTGCAGACTCCTGTCTTTCATTTTTCAATCAACTGTTCAAAGGTGTCGTTTAGGGCGGCAAAAAAGTCCAGGCCAGTGCGTTCTTCCACCTGGTCAATGCTTGTGAGAAAGAACTCGCAGTGTTCGCTCCGTTTTTCGTTTGGAACGATTACGCTGTATGCTTCTGCTCTGTACACTTTCTTTTCTTCAGTTGATTCTTCTTCAAAAAACAGCAGAATGATCTTGTAATAAAACTCAGGCACAGTCACATGGTTTATGCCTATGGAACTGTATTCTTCCGCCGGTTTCTCAAGAACTGGACCTGTGACAATATAGGCAATGTCTGCTTCTTCTGCAAGTTTCCGTGCCTGATCCTCGCACTTTTTCCAGATTCCCCTGTTGAAACTGGGGTTCTGCGGACTCATGTTGCTGAGAAAAAAAGATTCGCTCATTGCAACGGCATCATAGGCCATGTCTGCAGCAGGGGCCAGATGGCCTCTGTCAAAGCCGGAGCCCCTGTAATCTTCAAGAGCGGAAGAACCGGTGACAATCTGCGGATCAGCCCTGAAGTTGTTACCCCGTGATTCGCTGCCTGAAAGCTTTTTCTTTGTGAGCGTGTATGCAGCCCATTCAGCCTGCTCGTATTCCTCACGGTAGCAGATTGTGTAGCCGAAGAAATCCCGCCTCTGGTGAAGAGAACCTTCTTCGGAACTGCATAGAGGAATTTCCAGTTCGGAAGGTAAATCACCGTAAAGACTTGTGTCATAAAAAAGAACTGCTTCCTGCGCAAAGCAGAAAAAACAGTTCAAGAGAAATGCCTGAAAAATTGTGGTTAAAAGCAGATTTTTTTTCAAACTGAAGTGCGTTTCATTACAATCAATGTAATGTCATCTCCAAGAGGAACTTTTTCCCGGAATTTTTCAAACTCTTCCATGATAGATTCCTTGATCTGCTGTGCAGTTGCATTGTCTCCATATTTCTGTAAAGCTTCGGCGATGCGCTGACGTCCGAACTGTTCGTTCAAGGGGTTTACGGATTCATTGAGGCCGTCTGTATAAGCCACCAGAACATCGTTTTCTGACATCTCAAACTCTGAAAGAGAAAAAGAAACTGAGAGACCTTCAAATCCAATCATTCCGAACTGGGAAGCTCCGTTTGAGGGAAGAATCTCTTCTGTGGTTTTTTTTGCCGAGCTGTACAGAAGCAATGGAGGACTTCCAACATTGACCATCTCAACCTTATTGCTCTTCTGTTCAAAGCGGCATAGGGTTCCGACGAGATAATTCTCAATCTGTCCCTTCTCCTGGATGATATGGTCGCTGATTTCTTCCATTACCTGAGGAAGGGGCTTTTTGTTTCCATTTTCATCAGGAATGTTTCCGTTCATGAAATGCTGTGAGATCAGATTCTGGGTAAGCATTGTAACAAGACCGGCCGCAAGACCATGACCTGAAACGTCAAAGATTCCGAATCCTTCCAGTCTGTTTCTTTCTGTGTAGAAATTGTACATGTCTCCGGAGACAGGTTCCAAAGGACGGAAATAGACCGAAATGTCCCAACCCTTAAGATTGTTCACAAAGTGGGGAAAGAATGACTGCTGGACATGGGTGGCAAATCCAAATTCACGGGAAATTCTGTCATGTTCCTGTTGGAGCATATCATTTTTTTCCTGGATGGCTTTTGTTTTCTGGTCAATTTCTTCCTGAAGCTGAGAGTTCAGTGTTTTCAGTCTGGTTGCAATCTTGTTGTAATCCCGTGTAAGGACGATCAGAAAAGTGATCAGTGTGCCCTGCCAGCCGATAAGAGTCATTACCGGCCATTCATTCAGTTTGAGTATGACGTGGACAATCAGGTCAAAGATCAGTCCAATATAGACTGAATAGAAACAGCCGAAAAGGCTACGGATTTTATCAGTATTGTCGTTTCTTGTGACAAAGGTGATGTTGAAAATCCAGATGACTGAAAAAATAAGCTGGCACAGAATGAATGCGATGATCAGAGGAAGCAGCCTTGTTATTGTTGTATAAGAAGGAATACAGAAACAGAGGAAAACAGGAACAAGAAGGATGATCAGACGGGTCATGAAAGATTCATTGATCCGTTTGTAGCCTAAATAATTGATTATGAATGAGTTTACGAAGAAACCGGTAAGAAGGCCTCCTGTAATGAAGAAAATCTTGTAAAAAAGCAGATATGAAAGCCCGCTGTTTATGAGTCCCGGCAGTTCACTTGGATAAAAGGACATAAGGAAGGCAGCAGAACTCAGGTTCATAAGTGCGAAGAAAATGTGGTGCTTGTCATTTCTGTTGCGGATGTACAGACAGAAGTAAAAAATGAAAATGACTATCATCACGAAGCTGTAGATCATCGTAAGTTTGCTGTAGAAAAAGTGAAATACGTCAGCACGGTAATTAACTTTTGACTCCTCGGCGATGAACAGGTCTGTATCAAGTCCGCCGTGCCCTGACACCCAGATGCACATTTTTACACAGTTTGGACCGTCCAGATCCAGAAGTGACTTGGGAATGTTGTAGGCGCGAAAACCAAGACCGGCTGAGAAAGGGTGGGGCGGCAGACTCCCGCCCTGTCCGATGGCCTGACCGTTTATATAGACTTTGTCTGCCAGCTGGGGACGGCCTGCATAAAAGGCGAGATCATCGTAGCGAAGGGAAGCCGGTACGGTAAAATATGTCTTGAGCCAGACAAGTCCTTCATGATCAGGAAGAAGATCTGCTAGATTTCTGGTGTCTTCTGCAGCGATCTCTTCATAAGTCACTTCATCCGTGCTTACGTAAAGATTGTCCATAAGCATGATTTTTTCATAATCTGAACCGGAACAGCTGACGAAAAGACTGCTGCCAAGTATTAACGCTGCAATTAAAGAGAAAAAAACGTTTTTTGGGTAACTACATTTCACCATAGGAAAAGTATACCACAGGGTTGCTAAAAGAAAAACTCTAAAATATCCAAAATATAGCAAAAAATTCTGATTAACAGACTCTTCAGAATCAGTTTTCAGCAGAAGCAGAGTCAGAATTTTTTTCTGAAGTTTTATCAGTGTTTTTCTGCGCCAGTTCCGCTTCGGTATCAGCTTTTTTCTGCGTCACCTCATCGAATCTTGTCTGTGCATTCTGGATTTCTGAGGCAAGGGTCGCGTTCCGGGCATTCAGTTTTGCAATGCTTTCCTTGTTGTTCTCAGTCTCTCTGCTCATTGAATCAATGTTTTTGCGGATGTTCCTGAGTTCCTGCTCAAAATTGCAGATGTCAATGCGGAGATTTGTGTCTGTCAGCTTTTTCTTCAGTTCCAGAGCCTGTGCGAAAAGTCCGGCATAGGCAGCAGGAAATTCTGTGAGAATCTCAGCGTCCCGTGTAATGTAATTTTTTACAAAGTCAT
This sequence comes from Treponemataceae bacterium, assembly GCA_045599005.1. GTDB lineage: Bacteria > Spirochaetota > Spirochaetia > Treponematales > Treponemataceae > Treponema_I. Next base: position 158,757 of record JAZRVF010000015.1, on the reverse strand, counting down.
GACCTGCAAGAGTCTCAAGCTTTGCCATGCTCTGTTCCGTGTCTGCAATCTTTGCGTTTACTGAGGATTTCTTGTCCCTTGCCTTAAGTTCCTCTGTCATGGAAGCCTTCTGTGCCTCGAACTGGGACAGGTTGTTAAGGAAAGATGCACGCTCGTTCCTGATTTCCACGCAGTCTGAATAGGGCTGTCCGCCGGTCTCAGCTGTAAGGGAATCAGTCTCAAATGCGGATTTTGCACTGCTTTCAAGGAGAGAATCAAGTTTGCGGCCTGTCATTGCAATGTTTGTGTTTACAGTCTGCTTTTTTACCTGGGAAACCATGCGGGAAAGGAAGTTCTGATGTTCCATTGTCTCCTCAATGGTGTCCTGCTGGTTTTTAAGCTGTGAGATCGTGTTTTTAAGTGTGGCGGCTTCCGCATAGGAGGGACCGAAGCATACAGCCAGAACCTGTGTGTAATTGTCATAGAGATAGTTTCCAAGTCTGAGGTAAGCTTCTTTCTCACGTTTTTTGCTGTCTGTGATTGCAAGAGCCAGAGCTTTGATCTCTTTGGTTTTCTCCTCGATGTTCTTTTCAAGAAGTTCTGTTTCCTCAAGGTTTTTCTGAAGGGATGCCTTTTCTTCGATGAACTGGACGTACTGCTGCGTCACTTCCTCAGAGGCACGGAATTCAGTATCAGAAAGGAGCTGGAATCCTATTTTCTTTTCGATTTCTGAAAGTTTTGTTTTCAATGAATCATTAAGTTTGTTGAGTTCGCTGAGTGTTTTTGTGTCTGCGTTCATGTCGTGCCTCCGGATACTTAAAGATTATAGGGACTATTAAAAAACTTGACAACTGATAAAATGCGGACTCATAATTTGACCATAAAGTTCATGGCAGGCGGAAATCAATGTGATTTCTGATCTTGTATGGGAAAAAAACATAGGAGCAAAATGCTGCGGATCTGCGTTGCGGATTCTGAATTTCAAACTGTTCACTTACTGAAAAGTAAAGGAGAATTTATGGATTTTTCAACTGAAAAACTGAGAAATGTTACAATTGCAGGTCATGGTCAGACTGGAAAGACAACATTGATGGAACAGCTTCTGTTTGCAGGTGGTGCGATCGGCAGGACAGAAAGTGTTTCCTCGGGAAAAACCGTAAGCGACTTTTCTCCTGAAGAGATTGAGCGTCATATTTCTGTTTACGCGTCTCTGTCCCATCTTTCATGGAAAGACATGAACATGAATTTCTGGGACACTCCCGGATCTGCGGATTTTGTTGGCGAAGTGATTTCCGCATTCCGCTCCAGTGAGATGGCACTTATTCTGGTTGACAGCCGTAACGGTGCCCAGATTGAGACTGTAAAACTGTGGCGTGATCTTGACCGGCGCAACAAACCGCGCATGATTTTTGTGAACCATCTTGAGGAGCCCCGTTCTGATGCAGTGGCTGCAGTAAAGGACGTGCATGATAAATTCAATGTGGAAGTGTGTTCCGTGACCATACCCATGGGCACCGGCGCTGATTACAGAGGCGTGATAGATGTGCTTCATGGTAAGGCGTATTTTGTTCCCGCTGACGGGGCAAAGGAAGAGGCTTCTGAGATTCCTGCTGAATATATGGAAGATTACCGCAGTGCTGTTGGCCAGCTGGCCGGAGCCGCAGCTGAAGGTGATGACGAGCTCCTTATAAAATTCATTGATGAAGGCGAACTGACAAACGAGGAGATTGCTGCCGGACTGAAGATTGCCTTTGCGAACAACAGGATTGTTCCGGCTTTTGCTGGTGTTACGGTGAAAAACTCCGGAATTGTTCCGGTTCTTGACTTTATCGCCGAGATCGCTCCGTCTCCTCTTGGTGCCATTGAGACTGCAAAAGACGGGGAAAACACTTCTGTAATAAAAATCGGGCCTGAGGCTGAAACTTCGGCTCTTGTTGTGAAAACTGCCAGTGACCAGTTCAGCGGCAAACTGTCCTACATTAAAGTTATTACAGGATCTTTTTCTGCAGAAACTGAATACTGGAACCGGCGTGAGAACCGCAGGGAAAAAGTCGGCAAGATTTTCCGGGCAACAGGCAAGAAACTTGAGGAGATCCGTAGGGCAGAGGCTGGTGACATCATCGTGGCGACAAAACTTCCTGTGGCTCTTACAAGCGATACTTTAAGCGCTGACCAGAACGCGCTGCCTTTTGTGCGTCTCCGTCATCCTGAGCCGGTTTATTCAATGGCGGTTTCTGCAGGTGACAAGAAAGAAGAAGACAAAATGAGTGAGATTCTTGCCCATGTGGCGGAAGAGGACAGGACTCTGTCATACAGGTACAATCCTGAGACAAAGCAGAATGTTTTCTCCGGCATGGGTGAGCTGCACATAAACATTGTACTGGACAGACTCCGGAAGCAGAACAGACTGAACGTGATCACTTCTGTGCCCAGGGTTGCGTACAGGGAGACAATCCGGAACAAGGCCCAGTCAGAGTATACACACAAGAAACAGTCCGGCGGACACGGACAGTTCGGGCGGGTTGTTCTTGCAGTGGAACCTCTTGCCCGCGGTGAGGAATACAGGTTTACAAATGCTGTGTTCGGCGGCGCGATCTCAAAAAGCTACATTCCCGGTGTGGAGAAAGGCGTTAAGGAAGCAATGATGAACGGTGTCCTTGCAGGTTACCCGGTTGTGGATGTTGCAGCCACTGTTCTTGACGGCAAGGAGCATCCGGTTGATTCATCGGAGCTGGCCTTCAAGATTGCGGCGAGAAATGCTTTCAGGGATGCGATGCGCCAGGCGGGCCCCATTCTGCTTGAGCCGGTCATGAACATAACTGTGTGGGTTGAGACAAAGTATCTGGGCGACATTATGTCCGACATGTCCGGAAAACGGGGACGCATTCTGGGACAGAGCGAGATCGGTGGCGGCATTGAGGAAATACGGGCACAGGCACCACAGGCTGAGCTGCTGAAGTACGCGATTGATCTGCGTTCAATCACAAGCGGTACTGGAAGTTTTGAGACTTCTTTCGACCATTATGACCCGATCAGCGGAAAAATTGCTGACGAGGTTATTGCCGCCGCAAAAGAATTCATCACTGTCTCAAATCCGGAGGACTGATTCTGACCGGTCTTCTGAAGGAGACATAAAAAAAGGGCATCACTTCACACATTGTGATGCCCTTTTCTGTCAGTTTTTTTTCCGGTTTTATCCGGTCATTCAATAATCATCACCTTTAGCGGGGATCCGTCAGCGCTTTTTGCAGTGTAGGTTCCGCTGCTTCTGAGCATGATCATCTCTTCACTGCAGACATTGAGTTCGCCGCCCTGTCCGTCACAGATTGTTCCTTTTCCTTCTATTATAAAGGCACTGATCCATTCAGGATCTTCAGGAAGAACAGCCTGTGCCGGATCCCAAAGATCAGAATAATCAGTTGATTCAAAAGTCTGGTGGCTGAGAGAAAAATATTCGCAGGCAAAGGTTCCGTCAAAGTTCTGAAGGGGCTCGGAGTGTGTGCATTCCGTTACTTCAAGGCCTTTCTCCACATGGATCTCGCGGGGGCGGCCCCAGTCATAAAGGCGGTAGGTGATGTCACTGGGTTCCTGGACCTCAAGGAGGCGGAGCCCGCCCTGGATAGCGTGGACTGTTCCTGCCGGGATGAAGATGAAGTCACCTTTTTTTACGGGAACAACTTTAAGGTACTTGTCCAGTGTGTTCTGCCGGATTGCTTCCGCAAGCTCTTCCTTTGTGCAGCCGCTGTTGAGCCCGCAGACCAGGGTTGCGCCGGGAACTGCGTCCAGAATGTACCAGCATTCGGTCTTTCCGAAAGTGTTCTCCACGCGGCGGGCGTAATCGTCATCAGGGTGAACCTGGACTGACAGAGTGTCGTTTGCCTGGATCAGTTTGATGAGCAGCGGGTAATCAGCACCGACAGCTTCTGTGATGCTTTTTCCGTCAAGGTCGGAACCGGTGTCCGCAATCTCTGACTGGCCCACTGCGTGTGTTGAGACAATCCAGCGTTCGTAGCCCCAGACTTTCTCGCTGACATAGGGGGCGGTCTTGAACATGTTCATAATATCCTCACTTTGTCCACAAGGTTTCAGGGTAGTAGCCTGAAGAAATCTTTGCATCAATCTCCTGTTTTACAATCTCCCTGTCCTCGCTGTATGTCATTCCGAACCAGCGTTCTGATGAAGTGTAGAACTTGATCTGTCCTTTTCCCTGATTGATGATGTTGCTTGCACCTGTCGGGAGATATGCCTCACCTTTTTCGCTGGATCCGTTTGTCTTCACGAAATCATTCCAGTAGTCGGTGAAAGTCTCGAAGGCTTTGGGACCGAATCCGAACATGTTCATGGAAACCCATTCTTTGCCGGTCATTTCTATGCTCTGTCCGTCAATTTCCGAAATGATCCTGTCGCCCTGGTAGTAAATCTTTGTGTTCTCAGTGATGGACTCAAGATAGCCGCTGTCTGAGACTTTGCAGACGCCTCTTGAGACGGAGCCTGTTCTGCTCATTGTGTTCTCAAGGACGTAGCCGACCATCGCATGTTCAGTGCCCTCCGGAGACATTGCGGAAAGATGTGCGCCGATTGTCCTGAAAGCTTCGCGTCCGTAATAATCGTCTGCGTTGATTACGGAGAATGGTTCGTGTACCGCATCCTGGGCGCAGAGAACTGCGTGCATCGTTCCCCAGGGTTTCCTGCGTTCCGGGTGGATTTTTGAGATCTGTTCCGGTGTGAAAAGTGAGGTTGGTGTCTGGAAAACGTATTCCGCGTCAAAGTTTTTTGCCACACGGTCAAAAAGCCGCTCACGGAAATCAGCTTCTATGTCTTTGCGGATGATGTAAACGACTTTTCCGAAGCCGCTTGTCATTGCGTCGTATGTTGAGAAATCAAGAAGGCATTCGTTGTGCCGTCCGATTGCGTCTATCTGTTTGACTCCACCGTAACGGCTGCCCATTCCGGCTGCGAGAACGATAAGTGTAGGTTTCATATCACGTCTCCGTTGTTTTTCTTTTTTAACGGATTAATAATAGCGTTAATAATCAAATGTTTCAAATGAAAATGATTCCGCCTCCCTGTAGCAGAAAAGTATTGCAGAAAAATGGATTTTCGGGACAGTATATGTCATCATATTTGTGTAAGTTGAACTTATGGCTGATAAAAATTACGACGACATAATCGATCTTCCTCATCACAAGTCAAGGTATCATTCGCCGATGCCCATGGCACAGAGGGCGGCCCAGTTTCTGCCTTTTGCGGCTCTCCGCGGATATGCTGAGGCACTGGACAAAGCGCGTGCGGAACACATTGCAAAGGTAGAGGCTGTGTCCCCGAATCATATTGTGTTTGATGAAGGTCTCTGTGATTATCCCGATTTCTCTGATTTTCAGGATTATACAGAGGAAAACTGATTAAATCAGTTCTGTGAAATTTAATGAACTCCCTGAAAAAAGGCCGATTCGCCACGCAGAAGGTAATGAACTTTTTCTGTCCGTTCAGGAAAAAGGAAATTTATGAATATTCTTGTGATAAACGGAAGTCCGAAGGGTGAGAAAAGCAATACTTTCAGATTGACTGATGCTTTTCTGGAAGGAATTAAGGCCGGTGAACGGTGCAGAGGTGGAGCGGATCCGGAGATCCAGGTGCTTGAGATCAGCAGATTGAACATAAAGCCCTGTCTTGGCTGTTTTGCCTGCTGGAAAAACACACCCGGAAAATGCTGCATCCATGATGACATGGCTTCTGTGCTTGAAAAACTTCTCTGGGCGGATCTGACTGTCTGGAGTTTTCCTCTGTATTATTTCGGGCTTCCTGGCCAGCTTAAGAATCTTGTTGACCGTCAGCTTCCGATGACCATGCCTTTTATGGAAAAGGGCACGGAAAGCGGTGGCCATTCTTCCCGTTTTGACATGAGCGGAAAAAAAACTGTGCTGATTTCTACCTGCGGATTTTATACGGCGGAAGGAAATTATGACTGCGTAACTGCAATGTTTGACAGGCTCTGCGGAAAGGAGGGCTACACTGCGCTGTTCTGCGGGCAGGGTGAACTGTTCCGGGTAAAGGAACTTTCTGAGCGTACGGGCGAATATCTTTCTTATGTGAAGACTGCAGGAGAAGAATTCAGTTCCGGTGGAATCAGCAATGGAACCTGGCAAAAACTGAAGGAAATCCTTTTCCCGCGGGATGTGTTTGAAAGGATGGCGGATTCAAGCTGGGGTGTGGACGAAAATGGCGGAAAGACTGACGAGAGTCTGGTGTTCACACGGCAGATGGCTGCTCTTTACAGCAAGGACAGATGGCGCGGCAGGGATTCTGTGCTGGAGATGAATTACACGGACGTGGGCAGGTCATACAGGATCATTCTGGGGAAGGATGGCAGCCGTGTTACTGAGGAACTTTCGGGTGATTTTACCACGCGGATCAACACGCCACTTTCTGTGTGGAAAGCGATTGCCGCTGGCGAGATGAGAGGTGACGAAGCGATGATGAAGCATCTTTACACGGTTGAAGGGAATTTTGACCTGATGCTTCATTGGGATGAATATTTCGGTGCGGGAAAAACGGCTTCCTCTGCGGATGGCGACACAGTTTTGGAGGCCGGTGCTGATGAGCCGGGCGAAGATCACAGTTTATGACAGACTTGCAGGGCTTGAGGTGGGCGCCTGTTCGATCGCACTGCTTGCCGGTGTCTCACCGTCGCTGATTATTCCAGTCTCTTATTTTGTTTTCGGACTGATGTGGTCCCTGTCCTGTTTTGCGAAAATTCCGCTTACAGCCCATTATTCAATGAACAGCTACAATGGTGAATCTGCCCTGAAAAATCCGCTTTTCCTGAGGACAAACCGGATTCTGACCGCCGTGTGGGGAATTTTCTACCTGATTTCTCCCGTGTGGACTTACTTAATCATACAGACCGCCGCGGGGCGCTTTATCGGCGCGATAAACTCCGCACTGCCGCTGGCAATCGGGATCTTCACGGTATGGTTCCAGAAGTGGTACCCGAAACATGTGGCTGCGGGAGGGTGATTGGGACGGGGAAGGAGCGGTTACAATTATATTCCACAAGTTTAATTTTAAATTTATTCCGATTTGGTATTGCTCTGTAGAATTTAATCTTTTCAAAATTTGAATAACTTAATTTAACAAAATATCTTCCCAAGTATAAAAGAATTCTTTTTTTTGTTTTACCATACACATATCCATTAAATCACTTAACTTACCAAAGTTTTATTAAGTTATAAAGGAACGTATTTTTGTAAATCTTACTCTTTCCAATCTTTTCTTCAATCAGAACACCTGCATCTGTCAGTTCATGAAGATACTTACTTGAAGTGTTTCTCGTAATGTTCAATTTCTCACACAAATATTCATTTCTTGTATAAAAATCATAGAAAAGATGCTCAAGTAACTCTTGAGAATAAAGCTTGGGGCACTTTTCTTTTATCATGGCTGCAGCAGCGTTCATTGTCTTTATAAACGAATCAATAAACTTTAAGGTAAACTCAGACATCTGACAGACACCTTCAATCATAAACAGAATATAATCCTAAGATTTACCAGCCTTGTTTATAGAGCATTGAGCAATGAACTTATTACTACTTCAAAAGCTGCAAGTATTCTTAATCAGAGTGTGGAACAAGTTAGAGAGGATCTTGCTCTTGTATGATTGAAGAAAGAATTGTTGTAAGTGATACAAACATTTTCTTTGATTTACTCTCTGTAGATTTACTGGATGTGTTCTTTAAAACTTTCCTGTCAAATTACGCCTCCGTGAAGAGGCGACCCGGCAATGCTTGCCTGCAAGTGTGCGGGCATGGTTTCAATTCACGCCTCCGTGAAGAGGCGACTCTCAAGGTTTTCTTTGTTCAGCTGCCAGACAGGTTTCAATTCACGCCTCCGTGAAGAGGCGACCAGTTGTTTCCTGCGTCAGGTCAAAAGCCTTTCCGGTTTCAATTCACGCCTCCGTGAAGAGGCGACCATAGAGGCCGTCCTGTGGATGCGGGTATTTGCAGTTTCAATTCACGCCTCCGTGAAGAGGCGACGTATGCAATGACTCATGGAGCATGGCTTTTATGGGTTTCAATTCACGCCTCCGTGAAGAGGCGACTCTGGCGTGAAAACATTTCGCCTTCACCAGTAAGTTTCAATTCACGCCTCCGTGAAGAGGCGACTTCACGACGTGGGGGGACGTGGCATCGGCAATCGGGTTTCAATTCACGCCTCCGTGAAGAGGCGACTACAATTAATGAAGGGAAGTGTCCCTATAGGAAGGTTTCAATTCACGCCTCCGTGAAGAGGCGACAATGGAAAATTACATCCTACAGAAAAACCAATAGTTTCAATTCACGCCTCCGTGAAGAGGCGACAAGTTAGAATATATTCTGAAATCAGGAGTAACAGTTTCAATTCACGCCTCCGTGAAGAGGCGACCAATATCAGGCCGGAGCAATGGGACTTAATCTCCAGTTTCAATTCACGCCTCCGTGAAGAGGCGACGCAACTATCCCGTTATCAACGACCAGAACGAAGAAGTTTCAATTCACGCCTCCGTGAAGAGGCGACTTGGGCTCTTTAAAACAATTAGAAGCATACATGGGTTTCAATTCACGCCTCCGTGAAGAGGCGACCCTTAATTATAATAGTTGATTCCACCTTCCAAAGTGTTTCAATTCACGCCTCCGTGAAGAGGCGACAGTATTATTTTTAACTGTATGTATACTATGAAATTACACACCCTGATGCGCGAACCTGACAGTATGCCCAGTTTCAATAATTATAAATCATTGTATTGCTTAAAATTAAAAAAGACAATCTGTATGAGGACCATATATTCGCGAAAAAATCATAAAATCAAAACTCCTTGAGGATCGATAGTATTTTTCTGCCCGACATGTTCAACTTTCCGCTTCCAATTCGAGCCGAGCGAATAAAATCGGATGCTGTCCAAATTCGGATTGATTTCTTTCAACAATTTGCCACGCAGTTCGACCCATTGACTCGGATTCACCAAACATTCGAAAACAGAATTCTGAACTCTCTGCCCGTAATCTTCCAAAATTTTTGCAACATGTCGCAATCGCTTTGCTCCGTTTTCATCTCTTGCAACATCGTAACTTATCAGCATCATCATAGCAGGCTTCACTTCCAGATGAAAACCGGATATCCGTCAATATCACCCCGGATGTAACGGGCCAGCAATCTGGCCTGAGTTTGAAACAAAATTGCCAGATGCATACGTTTCTCTACAAAAGGATGATTCAGAACGATTTCTTTCCGTTTCTGATATGCAGTGATTATCGTTTTTCGTGCCTGATCATTCATGTTTACTGCGCCACTTGCAGTGATTTCAAATTGATTCCCTTGAATCTCATTCCGATTGATCAGACTAAGCACAAGTCTGTCTGCAAAAAAAGCACGGAATTCTTCTATAAGATCAAGTGACAAACTTAACCTTCCGGGACGGTCTCTGTGCAAAAAACCGACAGCCGGATCAAGACCGACAGTTTCAAGTGCACTTGTCATATCGTGGTATAACAATGTGTACACATAAGACAACATGGCATTTACATTATCCAAAGGAGGACGACGATTTCTTCCCATAAAAGAAAAAGTTTGTTTTTGACAGGTAATCAGTTCATCAAATACAGAAAAATAAGATTCTGCACTGTCACCTTCAATTCCCCGAATTACATCAAGATCAGATTCGGTATCAAGTTTTGCAAGATTATTTGATATTGCGGAAATTGTTTTCTGTACAGCTTCAACATTGATTTTTTCTTTATGATCTCGGATTGCTCTTTGTAGAACAGTACGCTGGTTCGCTATTTTTCCTGTAACAAAAAATTTGGCAAGTTTTGCAGATTGCTCTTTGTCATCAGAAATTCTGTATTGGGCTTTTCTTAAAAGAACATTTCCTGCAACCGGACCTTGTACCCGCGCAAGGAATTTTCCGGTTTCAGAGAGAAAACTTACTGTTATGTTGTATTCAGGGCAAGCCCCCAATAAAAAAGGACTCACGGAAATATTTCCGAAACAGACAATGCTGTCCAAAGTAATCAAAGGAATCACTGCGACAGACTGATTTTCCAAAAGGACTTCAACTGCCTCTCCTTTCTTATGAAGGTAGGATTTCTGTGTAGTGACATACAGGGTGTTCAAAAAACGTTGCATTTTTCTCTTTATAAAACTCCATAAAAGCCAACGGTAGCGGCGAGCGAGGGAAAGCGGGAATGATCAGTCTATGGATGCTTTGTAGAAACAGACTGAATCTTTTTCATGCTTTCTACAGATCATCATCCGGTATGGAATCCAACTCAATTCGTCTATGCAGATAATTCTGTACAGATTTTTTTCTTCCTGCTGTATCCGGAAAACACGAATTGATAAATGAACAGCTTTCACATTTCCGTGAATAAACTGCTTGGGGAGTTATTCCTGAATTACAGAAGACGTGGAACAGATCTGCAAGTTCCTGTGTTTCATTTCGCAATTGTACGGTGAATTCTATTGGAATACGCTTTCTGATCTTGAAGTAGAACAACGCTCCCTCTGTTATGGTGCAGTTCAGCATTTCCTCAAGACATATAGCCTGGGCGCATAACTGAATTTCGTCACAGGAATTATCTTTCGGCGCACCGTGTTTGTATTCAACAGGGATTATTCTGCCATCTGGGTAAAACTCGACGGCATCAGTTCGTCCAGAAAGTCCCAGCGTGCTGGAAGCGATCTCAAGATTTCTTTCAGTTTTTACAGACTTTCGGGATTCTCCAATACCGCCATGGACTTTTTCATGGTGAAAACTTCCTGACGCAGTAAAAAAATTTTCCGTCCATTCCTGTTCAATGTGTATCAATGCACACTGCCGCGGACAGAAGCGAAGATGCTGAAGCCCGCTAAGCAGGAGGTAGTCTGATTCAGAGTACATTGACTTTTGTAATAACTTCTTTAATCGGATTTCCATCAAGAGTAATTGAATAATCAGAAAAATCTCTTGCGGGAGTGTTTCCGACATGTTCGCATTTTACGCGGTTGAACAGTTCATCAGCAGGTTTTGAACCAAGTGCAGAATTGTGCTCAAAAATAATAAGTCTTCTTGTTGTCATTAATCCACGAGCTGCAGCGCGATCGAATTCAAACATCTGAGAAAGAGCTTGCCACAAGAGTTCCAAGTCTTCCTGAGAAAATCCTGTCGAAGAAGCAAAATGAGGAGAAACAAAACCACAGGCTTTATACAATCCGTAAGGAACTGTATATTTTTTTCCTATAGTTCTGTTGTCGCCACCTTGTTTTTCTGATTCTTTTTCACTTGTAACAGCCATACGAGTAATACTGTGTTCAAACGAAACAATTGGTTCCACAGAACGAGCAAACGTTAATTGAACAGGGCCACGAACTTGTCCAGCATTTGCACCTGTACTCAAAACTGCACCAAAAGTTCTGATGTCAAAGAATTTTTCACACATTCTTATTCGACCTTTTTCAACATCTTCACCTTTTGCTTTGTTTTTTTCATCGGCTTTTATTCCAATATCCGCATAAGCTTCTTCAATTTCTTTATTGAGAATTGCTTTTTCTTTTACAAAAATGTCATAACCTGCTTCTGAACTTTTTGTCATTTGAACATAGTTACGAACTTTCCTTTTTAGACAAACATCTGTAACAATTCCGTTACCAGTTTCTGCATCAATTCTTGGAAGATTTCCAGCATCTGGGTCTCCGTTTGGATTTCCGTCTTTTACATCAAAGTAAAGAACAAAGTCATAGCGTTTTTCAAGTTTAGTCATAATAAAACTCCTTATAATTTATTCTCTTCTGTAGAATCTTCAGTTTCTTTTTTTTCAAAGAAACTTTGTTTCTCGTGATAATAACCAATTGCGAACATTGACTGTTCATTAAAAGTTAAATGTGAAGGAAATGATTCAATCATACTCATAATTTCACCGATTTCTTTTTCACGAATAACTTTCAAGCCTTTGTTTTCATAATTTGCAAGATGGTGTTGATTAAGTTTTAACAACTGAGCAAAAACTGTTACTGGATTAGTTGAAGCAGCTCCATAGTAACGGTCTGTAATTGTTGCATTCAAACCAGGATGAGTATCCTGCTGAACTTTTTCCAAGACTGCAAAAAGTCTTCCAATAAGGTAACCTTTGTCCTTACATTCTCTGTTTAATGACACGGTAACTCCCTCCTTTTCATTAATTCTATTTATACGATTTATATATGCTTTTAAAATAGCTGCTCTTTCACGAGTGACTTTATATTGTTTTTTTTCAGGATCATCTTTTTCTGCTCTAATTCTTCTGATACATTGCTGTTGTAATGCTGCAGGATACGGTAATCCTTTCAAAATTGATTGAATGACATTACCAACTAAATTTGGTGCAACATTATCCATTTTATGCTGAAGTGCCGTTGCAGTAAGAATATCAAATAAAGTCAAAAAATCTTTTAATTTTTCATTTTTGACTATCTCAAAATCATCAAAATGCTGTTTTATACGTTCTGCAAATGTTTCAACTTTTCCTGTTTCCCAAAAACGAACAGAAATACGAGAAGCATTTGGAGATAACCCCAAAACAAAAAAATTGGAATCTATATCTCGAAATTTTCCGCTGTTAATTGCATTAAACAGGTTTTTAACTTCCAATACATTTTTATCTGGATTGTCAACATTCGCTAAAGAGAAAAAAGACCCAAAATCGGATTCAAAGTCTTCTGCCGTTTCCTTATCAGCCCAAAAGACGACTGTATCATTTCCAAGCCTAAATCTATTATTTTTAGCATCTTTATTGTTAACCAGGTAATTCAATGCTTTTGTATAACCATAATTTGCTTTCATGGAAACAGGTGCATTATATGATTGTTTTTTTCCATAAGATAAAAAGGAATCTTTATTAAACGAAACTAGTGGTGATTGTTTTTCACAGATACTACTAAGTTTTACATGTGTTCTTGCTATTGTACTTTTCTCACCAGTAACAAGACAAATACTTTCTTTTATATCAAGATCATCTCCGGACTCTTCTGAATCAGTCTGTATTGATTTTCTGTAATAACTAATCAAATCTGAGTCTTGTACAATAAGATTATTTTCGTCTGTTAAAACAAAAGTCAATAAAGTTGAAGAGAGTTTTTTCAAATCATGTTCTATACAAAATTCTGAATCAAAAACTTTTTCAAAACCATTAGCTCGATTTTCTTTATAGAATTTTAAAACGGCATCAAGTCCTTTGTTCGCACCTATTTCACATTTTGCTTTTTCTAATTCCTCTATATAGGCTTTAATTTTTTTCTCATCAAGAAGTATGTAACCAAAATTATCTAGTAAAAGAAATGCTTTGGTGGAATTCGTATGTTTTACTTGTGGTACGTGTTCAAAAATAGTTCCTCTTAAATTTCCTTTTTCATCTTTTTCTTGAGTGTCTCGAAAAGTAACAAAAGAACCTTCGTCGTTAATTTCTATAAGATATTTTATTTCTGCATTTTCAAATCCATCTTCAGGAAGAGCATCACCTTTTCTTTGCGCATATTCATATAATGCATGAAGAATCATTTTCTAACCTCCTCGCTTTCCCAGTCTGGAACATTGATAACACCATTTTCGATTTTTGCTCTAAAGAAAGCCGGTTTTATATCTTTTTCATCAGAATAATCCATATCGTAAAGCATAAAACCCAAATCTCTTGTTTCAGGAATTGGAGTTGCTGGTTCTTTTTCTGGATCAACAAGTTTGAAGTAACAGGAAAACTCTCTACAGCCTAAATATGGTTGGAAGAAACATTGTCCCTTTTTTGCCCTACGTTCAAACATTGCGTTGTATTTGCCAGGGTTTTCGTTAGGGTGTTCTTCTGTCAGTTTGTTGGATAAATCTGTCTTTTCAGCTGAATCAACAAGATATTCGGGTAAAGGATTATTTGTTGCTTTGCGGTCTCTCGGTGGAATAAATACCAAATCAGCATAGATTCTATAACGGACATCTTTCAAAAAGAGACCTGCACGCTGCTGTCTTTGATCCTCGATATAAATGCCTTTACTTTTATCACTGGCAACTGCACCAACTTCATTGCGTCTGATATTTACCCATTTTATTGGATTCAAAACTTCAATTTTTCGTATTTTCCAGATAAATGCAGGTTTCCAAAATATTGCTGAAAAAATTGCACGGGCAGCAGAGGGTGTCATAACATCATAGCTGACACGCTCAACTTTCATTTCAGGTCTGGTAAAGCACGCATACTCGCCCCAAACCTCAAGACAAAATGTTTTATTAAAATACTCTTTCATTATGCTCTCCATGTTTTAGAATATATATGTTTCAAATGAATGCAATGAATCTGCGACCAATCCCAAACCGTTTTGGTAAAGATTTTTATCATCCAAAGACTGGATGAAAATATCCATATCTGCATACGGTTTAATGACTCGCCCAGAATCAACCAACTCTTTTATTTCATTTAAAGGAAGATTCACAGAATATCTATTCAATTTTCTCATAAGACTTTTTGTAATTTCTCCTTTACGCAACAATTCAAGCAAATCAAGGTTGTTTTTACCAGTTTTTTCTGATTCAAAATAAATATAAACAGTTCCTTGAAAACCACTGTCTATCAAATGATAGTTGTCCGACAAAGTTCTGAATTGGAATTGACCATATCTTGCTTCTTTTATCATTGTAGAATCAAAATCTGGTTTATCAAAATCTTTTATGCTCCAAAAATAATTCTTGAAATATTCAGAATATATTTGAGGAGTTAGTTCTATTTTATAATCATACTTTTTAAATAAAGAATTTGTTGCATCTGCTCCTTTTCGTAAAAGTCCAGCAGGAATCTTTGAAGGTGGATTGAATACAAAAACTTTGCCAAAATCTTTGATCTTTCCTTCTCGATTACAACGGCCGGCTGCCTGAGCAATAGAATCAAGACCAGATAATGCTTTGAATACAACTGGAAAATCAATATCAACACCACACTCTACAAGTTGTGTGCTAATTACACGAATCGGTTCACCATTTTTCAATTTTGACTTTATTTTTGCAATTATTTCACTGCGTTCTTCTGCACACATTAAAGCAGAAAGATGAATGGTTCCTTTTGGCATTAATCTATGAAGTTCCCTGCAATCTTTTCTTGTCTGAACAATGCACAAAACCTGTTCATATTCTATAAGTTCATCTGCCAACTGCTGCCAATTAACAAGTTTTTCTTTAGCAAATTCAGCGTTCACTTCAACACGCTTTAATGCTTCTGAAAGTTCTTCTGGATTTTCGATTATGTGAGTTATCTGATTTTCAGGAATTCCTTCAAAAGTTGCTGTATTTGAACCTATTTTCCCAGTAAGTGCAGGCTGTGTCGCTGTACACAAAACAACAGTTACACCGAAATTCTTAACAAGACTTTGTAACACGGAAAGAATTGATTTTAAGAACTCCGGTGGCAACATCTGTACTTCATCAAGAATTATCACCGAATTAACAAGATTATGAAGTTTCCTGCAATGAGAACTATGAGCATTAAATAATGATTCAAAAAGCTGAACATTTGTAGTTACAATTATTGGTGCATCCCAGTTTTCGCAGGAAAGTTTCAGTTTTTTCAAAATCTCTGCATTCTCTTTTTTGTCAAAATCAAAATTTGAATGATGTTCAAGGACATTTTCTTCTCCAAACAGATACTTACCGTTCTTTTTCAATTCTTCTATTTCTGCAATATCATCTGTCCCAAATTTATAAACATTTGATGTTTGTTCAATAATGCTTGTGTAAGGAATTGCAGTTATGATTCTCTTTTTCCCATTTAATAAAGCATGATTCAATGCAAAAGCCATAGAAGCCAAAGTTTTTCCACCACCAGTTGGAACATTCAAAGAATAAAACCCTGAGGGTAATTTTGATTTTTCAATACACGAGTTGTAAATATTTTTTCTGATGTCATTTATTTTTGATTTTTTAGCATTGTCCTGCTTCTCTGCCATAAAGGAATCAAAGCGTTTCTTCAATTCTTCAAGGGGGTCATAATTTCCCCTGCGTGCGTATTCCTCTGGGGTCATAAATTTTTCTGTATCAAGGAAATCTGCATCAACAAGACAAGAATAAAGCATACGAATCCAAAGATGAAAATCATTTATAAAATCAACAGAAAGCTCTTTAGCACCAAATGGTAAAGACTTTGGTAATTCTGTTTTGAGAATGACAGAAAGTTTTTCCATTTTAAGAAGTTCATCTGACATTTTTCTGATTTTTTCATTATTCAAAAGTCCCTTCAAATCATTTCCAGAACCTGGATGAAAATCTGGCAACCCAGCATGATGCCCTGCTACTAAATATGAAACGGTATTTTGAAAGAATTTTATCTTTCCCCAAAACTTATCTTCATAGAATTTTTTATAAGCAATATAAGCTCCAGCTTCACTATGATTTATTGAAGTTTGCTTGCCTGTAAGAAGATGCTTTTGCCAGTCAGGAAATGCTTTCCCTAAATCATGGAACAGAGCAGAATATTTTACCCAATCAGGATTTAGAAAATCTTTTGCAAATTCTTCTGCCAATTTGGCAACATTATTCAAATGTTCGGCCAAAGTCTGATTCCCGAATTCGTTTTTATGTGCATATAAACTAGTTATCATTCATTTCTCCCTTTTTCCTTTTCTCCCGATTGGTCATTGTAGCACACACTCTGCTCGTTTATTCCATTATTGCCCGGTTACAGTGCCGTATATTGTCCCGGTAAGAAAAAAAATGTTTTTTTAGCCGCTTTTCGGAGAAAAAATGACTCTCTGGACAACATCTCTTTTGGCAAATCCAGCTTCAGAGCGAAAAAACGTAATCTGTATATAAGTGAGTTTGTTTCAATTCACGCCTCCGTGAAGGGGCGACATCCAAAATCGGAATCGGTTCAATGATGCTCAAGACTGCGGAAGAAGAAGCGGTTCGACGCGGTTTTCATTCGGTTCATGTTGATACAATGAACTGGCAGATACCGGAATCTAAAAAAAACAAGGATGTGGATTATTGGGGAACTTGAGAACGTTCCTGATGAAAAAAAAATACCCTGTAAAACAGGGATTTGTTGCTTCCTTAAGCTGCAAAGTTTTTGGTTTTGACCATTGCCAGTGATTTCCCGCTTTCAACAAACCCCACCGTCCCCGCAGGTCATGCACGGTAACGCGCATTCTTCGGGTGCGGGTGCAGTTTCCACAGGCGGCTTTGGGCTTTCGGGTCTCGGTTTTGGCTTCCGAGCCTTTGTCTGCCGCCTGGGATTTGCGGAATGCTGATGAGCTTGCGGCTCAGCGGGTCAGCGGATTTTGAAGAAGATGCCCAGAAGACCTACAGTGATCAGAATCTGGATGATGAGGAATTTGATCAGAACCTGGGTTGCGGACCAGCCGCGTTTCTGACGGAAATGGTCATGAAGGGGGAAACGGACTTCTGAGAAGATTTTGATCTTGAAGAAGCGGAGAAGGGCAACTTTAAGGAGTCCCAGACCGCCGTTCACAAAGATGATTGATGAAGTTGCAAGGAACATGAAGGGGTTTCCGCATTTCAGGACGCAGACTCCCAGAAAGAATCCCAGTGCGCGGCTTCCGGCGTCTCCCATGAGGACTTTACTCGGGAAGGCGTTGTGCCAGAGGTAGCCCATAAGAACGCCTGCCAGTGCGAAAATCATGACTGCCCAGTCAGCGCCGTCGTAAAGATGGGGAACCAGAAGATAGGCGGAGATTTCTTTGTGTCCCAGGATAAAATAGAAAATGACACCCATTGTGATGAGCGCGAGAAGCACCAGTGTGCTTGAAAGTCCGTCCACTCCGTCCGTGCAGTTTGTTGTGTTGATGGAAACCCAGATCAGAATTGTGGAGACTGAGATATAAAGCCACGGTGCGATTGCGATTTTGTTTGTGAGGAAGGGCAGCCAGAACCAGATCTTGCCCTCTGAATCAATATTTCCGTAATAAAGCACAAATGCTGCGGCTACAGAAATGATCAGATCAAGGATTGCCTTGCGGTATTCTCCCCAGCTTGTGACACTTCTGTCATCCAGGTAGCCGGTGAGCATCATGAACCATGTGAGCACAAGAACCGCAATCTGCTGCCAGTTCATTGGCACGAACAGAAAAGCGATAAGTACGAAAATCGAGACAAAAACAACACCGCTTCCTGTAGGTTTGCCTTTTGCGGCTTCCGCGGTTGCAGTGAATTCGCGTCCCCTGTCATGAGGGAGTTTGCTGTAGAATTTCGGCAGAACAGAAAAAGTGATGAAAAAGCCTACGTAAAGTGCCAGACCGATAAGAATCGTATAAGACTGAAGCAGTCTGGCCGGGCCAAAATAATTCATGAGCCATGATGCAAAAAGATAAAGCATTTTGTCCTCTGTATTTTAGATTGAAAAGGGATCCACTATTCTGACAGAACCCCGTTTCTCATTTTTGATTAACGGAATCTGAAAAAAAAACATTAGTAAAATAAAAAACCGCAGACCGGTCCGGAATTCATCCCGAACTGGTCTGCGGTTTCTCTGTCTGTTGATCAGTGTTTTCTGTCAATCAGAAATCTGCTTCAGGGAAGTAAGTATTGAAGAAATCGAGTGCATCCATAACATCATATACATAGTATTCTGCAATTTCTTCTTCTGAATCAAACAGGCTGTTGCCATTGTAGAAATTATCCATCTCTGCCAGTAAATTTGTGAGAACGTAGATTTCGTTTGCATAGTCGTATACAAAGTTGGGGAGACAGTCATAAATTGCCTCTGCAAGTTCATTGTTCTGGTAGTAGCCTGTTACAACAGTATTCCAGAAAAGATTGACCTCTTCTGCTGAATCTTCGTCACAGAGCATGTCATAAGCTTCGTTGTTCCATACCTGCAAATAAAGCAGATCATTCAGTGCTTCTGATTCTTCTTCTGTGTAGAAATTTCCTGAGTTTCCTGCGTCTGCAACATCGATTGCGATTGCTTCCAGTGCATCGTAAAGAGCAACAGGAATGTAGAATACTGTGTCGTCAGAAACTTCTCCGTCACCAAATGATTCGGGGAGTTCATAGCAGTCGAATGTGTTCCAGAGAACATATTCTTCAAAATAATCTGAACCATCAGCAAAAACTGATGCTGATGCAACGAGCATGAGTGCAAGAACAGCTGCACATACTTTTCCAAGAGTTTTCATCTCTTCTCCTATGAAAAATCAAGCGAAGACCATCAGATCTGGGACTGACTTATCAGACGTTCGCGGGAGCGAACAAAACAATAAAAAAACTGCAACGCAATTTTTAAAAGAAAAAAGCAGCGCGCAAAAGAGGGGTGCTTTCTTCAAAAGTTCCTGAGTTTAATAGAAGTTAAACAGAAGTTAAACGTTAAAAAAATTATGTAAATCAATTTATCCTTACGCACAAAAATAATCAATCATTTTGAGGATTTTGAGGATTTTTTTCCGGGCTGAATCTGATTCTGAAAGGCTGCACTGTTTTTCTGCCTGTTGGAAAAGCGAAAAAAAAGCCCTCGGAATATGATCCGAAGGCTTCTGAATCTTTTTAGACAGATTTCTGTCCGAAGGCTCAGTTTTTAGGGAATGCTTTCTCGAAAGATGCCATGATCACATCTGTTGCAGGACGTGCATCAATGTCAGTCAGTTTCTGGCGTTCGCGGTAGTAGTCGATAAGGGGAGCTGTCTGGTCGCGGTAAACTTCAAGACGGTGTGTGATCGCATCGATTTTGTCATCGTCGCGTGTGTACAGTTCAGCGCCACATTTGTCACAGATTCCTTCTGTTTTGGGCGGCATGAATGCAACGTGGTAGTTCTGTCCGCAGCTTTTGCAGACGCGGCGGCCTGAAAGGCGTTCCACAACTTCATTGTCAGCAATGTCAAAGTTTACAACTGCATCAATGTCAAGGATTTTTGCCAGTGCTTCTGCCTGGGGAATTGTGCGGGGAAAGCCGTCCAAGATGAAGCCGTTCTGGGCATCTGCCTGTGAAAGGCGGTCTTTTACCAGTTCGATTGTGATGTCATCGCTTACCAGTGCTCCGGAATCGATGATTGCCTGAACTTTAAGACCCAGCGGTGTTTTTGCTTTGATTGCTCCGCGGAAAATCTCACCTGTTGAGATGTGGGGAATGCTGTATGATGCAGCAACTTTTGCGGCAAGTGTACCTTTACCGGCTCCGGGCGGGCCCAAGAAAATGAACTTCATGAAAAACTCCTAATGTTTGATCCAGGGTTTAGTGAAACCCTAAAAAAGGCAGAGCCAGGACATCTGTGAAATGTGTCATGACCCGGCATCCATTGTAGCATTTTTGGGCATTGCATTACAAGTCTGCGGGCGGTTCCTGCAATCAGCACAGATCAGCTGTTTCCGGCCAGGCCCGCTTTAATGAAGAGTGTTGTGACTTTCCAGTCAAAGACAGTGCGGGACTCAACTTCCGATGTGAAAATGCGTTTTACGGTCTCCATCTGTTCCGGACTGAGTTTTTCCGCCATGAAAGCGGCGTAGGCTGAGTGCTCAACATCGAACCAGCGTGCCGCCTCCTGGGATGAGATCACCCGGCGGCTTGCAGATTCCTTTGTCTGGATGGAACAGGCGAACCCCTGTTTCTCAAAGGCGGCGGCAACAGTCTCTGCATTCCAGCCGAAAAGGGGATGATCCTTCTGTGAGTAGAAAGCGTCTTCCGCAGCGGCAAAAGCGCTGAGTGTGTTTTTTTCCGAAGCCGAGAAAGCGATGCATCTCTTTTCCGCCGCAGCCCTTACCGCGCTGCTGAGTCTCTGTCCACCGGCTGGAAGTTTCTGGGCAATGAAAAGCCCCGTCCTGTCAGAAAAGCATTCGCTGGTTCCGGTCATTTTCTTCCAGTGTCCGCAGAAGCTGCCCACTGAATCCGTGTCTGAGAACGGATCCCGGGCAAAAACGTTGTCAAACTGCACGTCACCCACTGTGTCCAGGTCTGAGACAAAGACAGGCCTGTCAATCTCGTCAAGGGTGCTTCCGTAATGCTCCAGTATCTCGCGCCCACGGTCTGAGAAACACAGTCCGCAGGTAAAGCCTTCCGGAGAACGGCGCAGAAGTTCCCAGACAAAAAGCCCGTCGTCGGCGCCATAAACCAGATTGCGGCTGTGACGGAGGGGATTTGCTGCGTCAATGAGCGTGTTGCGGACAAAAAGCAGGAATTCGCTCCGTCCTTCGTCAGTACGCTTCTGAAAATGCTCCAGCATTGAATCGCCGGGACTGAAAGTCAGGTTCTCACCGGTTTTTGCATCTCCGTGGCGCAGATGTTCCGGTCCCCACCAGCCGCCGAGAGAGTTCACCATTCCGCCTTCCCAGTCCGCACCTTTTGTGAGCGAATCTTCCAGAAGGGCAGAGATCTGCAGTTCCCGGCGTGAAAGCACTTCGTTTCTGATGGATTTCTCGTAGCCCTGGTCACAGGGATTGTAAAATACACGGCCCTCAAGTCCGTCAGGCAGATATTGCTGCGGAACCCAGTGGTCCCTGTAGGCATGGGGATAAAGATATCCGGCTCCATGTCCGAAACCTTCGCTGTCCCGGTTTGAGTCCCTCAGGTGATTGGGCACTTCCGCATCTTCTTTCCGCACCGCGCTCAGTGCGTCAAAATAAGCCATGGAACTGTTGGACTTTGGCGCCGTTGCAAGATAAAGGGCCGCCTGTGTCAGCATGTACTGGCCTTCAGGAAGCCCGATCCGGTCAAAGGCGGCGGCACAGCTTTCCACAACAGTGAGAGCGTTGGGGTCCGCAAGACCGGTGTCCTCGCAGGCAGAAATCAGCATCCGTCGGAAAATAAAGTGTGGATCCTCTCCTGCGCTCATCATGCGGGCCATCCAGTAAAGTGCCGCGTCCGGGTCACGTCCTCTGAGGCTCTTGATGAAAGCGCTTATTATATCGTAGTGATAGTCTCCGTCCCTGTCATAAAGGACAACTTTTTTCTGGATTGATTCTTCCGCTGTTTCTCTGCTTATGTAAATCAGACTGCCTTCAGGCGGCTCAGGCGGGTTTGTGTCCGGTGACCATTTCTCGGGTGTTGTCTCAACTGCAAGCTCCAGCGCATTCAGAAGGCTGCGGGCATCACCGTTTGCTGTATCAATCAGGTGCTCAAGGGCTCCTTCTTCAAACTGGACCTGCCAGCGTCCGTAACCCCGTTCCCTGTCAGAAATCGCATTCATCACCGCTTTGTGAAGATCGTCGGCAGTGAGCGGCTTAAGCTGGAAGACACGGCTACGGCTTACAAGAGCCTTGTTCACTTCAAAAAAAGGATTCTCAGTGGTTGCGCCCACAAGAATGATTGTGCCGTTTTCCACCCAGGGCAGAAGGGCATCCTGCTGGCTTTTGTTCCACCTGTGGACCTCATCAACAAAAAGAATTGTGCGCCTGTTGTAGAGTTTCCGCTGCTCATCGGCTTTGCTGATTGCGTCACGGATGTTCTGGACACCGGTAAGAACCGCATTCAGTGTGATGAAGTTGCTTTTTGTGTGGTTTGCGATCACCCGTGCAAGAGTGGTCTTTCCTGTTCCCGGCGGGCCGTAAAAAATCACGGAGGTAAGCTGGTCTGCCGCAATTGCGCGACGCAGAAGCCGTCCTTTACCGACAATGTGGTCCTGACCTATGTATTCGTCAAGATTGCGGGGCCTCATTCGGGAGGCAAGTGGTCCTTCTTCTGATTTTTTAACAGCGCTTTCAAACAGATCCATACTGATTTTATTGTGCTTTTTTTTGCGCTTATTTTCAACCCTAATATCAGCCATAATATTAATGAAAACAAATTCCGGGTTTTGTGGTTTATGTGCTTTTTTTGGGGGAATATGAGAAAATTGCTTGCAACTTGTTGCACCGTGATTTTCGCCTGATCTGCTCCTCGTATCGCAATAAGTCAAAAAATAGTCAGTTTTTTTACACCTGTTGCGGGTATCATTAAAACGGAAGGTGCGGATCATTGCACCGATGGAGGAATCATCAATGAAAAAATTTGCTGCCGTTCTTTTGGCTTTCGCAATGTTTATGGGTGCTGTTTATGCACAGGAATTCTATTATTTCAGCGCAAACGATCTTGAACCCGGTGCTGTAAAAGAAATCGGACTTCTTGATGAAGACGGAATTTTCTGTGTTTTCGCAACTGAAGATAAAGGTGTGACAATCGAAGAAATGTCAGAAGAGCGCATTTCTGAAGACGGCGAAGTTTTCAATGCACGTGTTAAACTTAACGGAAGCGGAAAACTGGCATACCGTTCAATCCACTTTCTTGTTGAAGATACATGTCTGCTGACTGTCTACTCAAACAGTTCAAGCAAAACAGACGCACGTGTCCTGGCCCTTGCTGATGCTGAGACAGGTGATGTTCTTGCTGAGATCACCGCAATTCCTGACGATGGTGTTGAAGCCGGTGTGGAAGTGCTGATTATTGCCGAAGCCGGTGAATATGCTATCTATTCAAAAGGTAGCGGAATCAACATCTACGCAATGTCAATCGAATACTGAAGGATCTGATTATGAAAAATGCCCTGTTTAAAAGCGGGGCATACCGTATCTCCAGGCTGGCCCGGATTTCGGTATGCTTCGCTTTTTTTTCGCTTGTTTTCTGTTGTGCTGCCTTTGCCGCAGCTTCCACACCATGGAACCAGGTTACTGCTCCCTTTATCACATCCATTGAACCCAAAGCGGATGACGGAACCGTTCTTGTTGTGACTTTTGAACTTGTCACAGGAAATACGGGTGCTGACAAGGCCGTTGTGGAAATGATGGATTCTTCCGGCAATGTCATTGCCACGAAAAATGTGGGAAAATCAAAGAAAGATACAAAAACTGCAAATTTCAATCCTTCAGGCAGCGGTGATTATCAGTTCCGTGTAATTGCAAGCCGCAATTCCGAAAAAACTGATCTGATCTCTGAAACTGTGGCCTGTCATTATGATTATCCCTTGAAGGCACCTGAAATAACAGTAAAGAATCAGGGAAAGGGAAGTTTTGGCATTACATGGAATCCTGTGCATGAGGCTGAATCCTACACTGTTGTCTGCAGTCTGGATGGAAATGTTGTGTACACTGGAAAAGTCCCGGCCGGTGAAGAACCTGCTGTTTCTGTAGATGGACTTATTGCCGGCAGAAAATACACTGTGTCCGTAAGTGCGGACCGGGGACAGGAAAGCACATTCTGCGCAGATTACGGAAAAACTGCCTCAAAAGACAGAGACCGGGAATGGACTTTCACATGGTTCGGCCAGTCCACCCATGAGCAGCGGAACACAATGCAGATGATTGATGCCGATGCAATGGTCTTTAAACTGAATTCATGCACTGTCAATGAAAAAACCGGAGACATAATTGACAAAGGCGGAAAATTCACTGCCCTGCATGACGGTGTTTCTTTCTATTATACAGTTGTTGATGCTGCTTCCGAAAACTTTGAGCTTTCTGCCACATTTACAGTGGATTACATCAACAATCCTGCTGACGGTCAGGAAGGATTCGGTCTTCTGGCAATGGACAGCCTGGGTGAGCATGGTGTTTCCAGCGTGAATCATTACACAAACTCTGCCGCTATCATTTCCACAAAGTTTGAGGAGACAATTGGCGGAACAAAGAAAACAGGTAAAGACACACTCGGTGCCCGCTTTGTAACAGGTTTTACTCCTGAACTTCTTGCAGCGGGAGACCAGGCGATTGCCGAAGGTGCAAAAACTGTGGCCCACGCCTACAGTTATGACCAGTCCGACCTTACAAGAGCCGGTGACGTTTACCGGATTACACTCAGAAAATCCAACACAGGTTACCACGCAGTCTACAACAAGCTTTCAGTAGGTGAGGACGAGGTGACTGAGTACATTCTTTACGGCGTTGACAAACTGCTTCAGCTGGACAGAGATCATATTTATGTGGGATTTGCCGTTGCCCGTGGATGCAATGCAACTGTAAGCGATGTGTCTTTCACTGTCACAGATCCCCGCACAGATCCTCCTGCTGAAGAGGAGCCTGCTGAACTTGTGACCATGCAGCAGAACATTGATTCTCCCTCTGCCTGGTACAACACTTCATATCCTTTTGTCTTCAATGCCAACTGTGACGGGAAAATCTCGGTCAAAGACAGCCGTACCAGAAAATTTGTGATTGAAAATCAGTCTGTCTCCGCAGGAATTGATTTTGAACGCACTCTGACTCTGCGGAAGGGTATCAATGATTATACTGTGACTTTCAGACCGGATGAAAACTATGTGCCGGGAGAAAAGCAGGCTATGGCATGGTACAACAGCGAGACAAAGCAGTACGTTCAGGGCGTTAAAGACATCACGCTCACTTTGAGCATTGCCTGCAACTGGTATGATCTGCCTGAACTCTACGTTTCTCCCGCCGGTTCTCCTTTCGGAAAAGGTACAAAGGCGTCTCCTCTTGAGCTGGCTTATGCGCTGATGTATGCAAAACCCGGACAGTCGGTTGTGCTTGAAGGCGGAACTTACCGTATGTCAAAGGCTCTGATCATAGAGCGTGGAAACAGCGGAACTGCTTCTGAACGCAAAACCCTCAGATCTGCTGACGGAGAGCTTGCTGTCCTGAACTTTGCCAATGCTGGCGGCGGATTCCAGCTCTGGGGTGATTATTGGAACGTAAAGAATATTGAGGTCTGTAACACTGACGGAAACATAAAGGGTGTGCAAGTGGCCGGTGACTACAATATCCTTGATCAGGTTGTGGCCCATCACTGCGGTGACACCGGAATCCAGATCAGCGGAACAAGCAACGAGACTTTTGAGAAATGGCCTCACGACAACCTTATTCTTAACTGCACTTCCTATGCCAACTGTGACCCTGCGGAAAACAATGCGGACGGTTTCGCGGCAAAACTTACCTGCGGAAACAACAATGTGTTCCGGGGCTGCATGGCATACAGCAACATTGATGACGGCTGGGACATGTTCAGCAAGGCGGAGTCCGGAAAAATCGGTGTGGTGCTTGTGGAAGACTGTATTGCTTTCAGAAACGGTTCTCTTCCTGACGGAAGCGGAAACGGTGACGGAAACGGATTCAAACTGGGTGGTGACGGAATCGGAATTGCACATGTGATCAGAAACTGCATCTCCTTTGACAACGGCACAACCGGTATCACGAGCAACTCAAACCCGGATGTTGTTCTTGAGAACTGTACGTCTTTCGGCAACGGACTCAGGAACATTGCTCTGTACGGAAAAGGCAGCGGAGAAAGACACTTTTCTGTAAAAGGCATACTTTCTGTTGACGGGGCAGACAGCGACCAGATAAGTGAGGTGCCTGTCCTTGACAGGGATTCCTATTTCTGGAAAGGTGCGGCTGCGGAGAATACTGCCGGTGAGAAACTGAATAAATCAGTCTTTGTTTCTTCTGATACAGGAAAAATCACACCCGGCCGCAATGCTGACGGTTCCATCAACATGAAAGGCCTGCTGGAACTTAAGGACGACGGACCGGCAGATTCCGGTGCCCGTTTCTGAACAGCTGTCATTCCGGTTTTCTTCACAGAATGACATTCCTGTAAAAAATGTGCTATAATCGGGCGAAGACGGTTTTCTGCATCTGCTGCGGACCGTCTTCTCTCTGATTCAGTGTTTGCTGCAAACTCTGAAAACGGGTGAGTCAAGGCCACAGAACGGATTCTGTCTTGACCGGACGTATTTATGAAGAAAAAGCTTTTTTGCAGAACATTCTTATTTTGCACATTTTTTCTCTTTCTGGCCGCATCTGCTTCTGCAGATGATGAACTTCTCCTGCGTACCCAGATTGCCTCCGGTTTCAAACCTGTACCGGTGATCCGCATCGCGGGCATGGTTCGTCATGTTTCCTGGAGTTCCGACGCAACATACTTCGTTTATACAGACGGCCCTTTCATTGTGGCCACCAACGAATTCGGCACTGAGCTTGGACGCCTTGCAAACGGTACAGGCCGTGTGGAACTTTTTGCCTATGCGGGCCAGCAGTTCAACGACAGCGAATCTGTTGTGGTGGTTTCCCAGTCAAATGCGGTTTGTCTTCAGAAAATCCCCGCTGTGGAATATCCGCCCCTCCGGCAGTTTGATCAGGAGGATCCTGTGGTCAGCGTTGCAATCTCGCGCAACGGATCAAGTTATGCAACTGCCCAGGAAAGCGGTGCCGTGAATCTTTTTACACAGCTTATCTATACCCAGCAGGTTTCCGTCATGCCTCTCCGCGGTAACAGCAGTCCTCTCGTGGCAATGGCCTTCAGTGATGACAACCGTCACCTTGCCGGCCTTGACCGTGACAGCAATGTGATTATCTGGAGTCTTGCAAACGGTGCCGTGGAAAGCACATTCAGCATAAAGAAACATGCGGCCGATCATATCTGCTTTTCCAGGGACAGTTCACAGGTGCTTGTTGCTCCTGCTGACAACCGCATCTATCTTTACAGTCTTGACGGCAAAACTGAGAAAGTCTATGAACTTCCTGACAAAATTTCTAAATTTTCCGTTTCAAGCGGCGGAAAAGCTCTGATTGCCCAGTGCAAGGACAATTTCTTCTATTTTTACGATATGAGCACCGCAATCCAGACTTCTTATGTTCCGGCCTACAGTCAGATTGAGATCACTTCCTACGATTTTGACCGGAACGAACACCGGCTGGTTGTCGGCCACAAAGACGGAAGCATCTACATCATCAACATGGAAGACGCAATCACCGATTCCAGGAACCTAGACAACGCTTCTGATGCCGGCAGCAACTCAAGCAATGTCTCCGCTTATTTCAGCCGCAACGCACATAGCATAGAACTGCGCCTTAACGCAATGAGCCTTCAGTATCCCTATGTTTTTGCCGGTTCCTTCACCGGCGGCTACACCAACGCAATCTGGTTCAAGCCCTTTTATACTGGCGGAATGATTACTCTGCTGGGTGCTCCACCGCTTGATTCCTTTGCTTACCAATACTCCAAACAGGATTCAACCATGGGCCAGGCTCCTTGGCTTACGTCCCTGAAACTTTCAGTTCCTTTCGGTGTGACGGTGATGCCTTTCGGGCCTGCCTTCGAGATGTTCGGCGAGATTCAGGCCGGATTATCCCTTCATATGCTTTACAGTGCTGACTTCGGTAACGGAAAAGTTTTTCCGGCCTTCTCCGCGGACTTTCTTGTGGGACTGGGATTCCGGCGGATTGTGGCCTATGTAGGCGGCTCTTATGATACTGTCCTGGGATTCAATTTCAGCGGTGGGGCAGGGTACCGCATCAAACTGGGTAAATTCTGATCGAACAACACTGTCATCCTGAGCAAACAGTCATGTCATCCTGAGCGTAGTCGAAGGATCTTTTACAATGCTGTCATCGTGAGCGGATGTTTCGACTGCATTCGCTACGCTCATTCCGCTCAACATGACAGTGCGGATGGTTCCAGAGCGCGCAACAGTGTCATCCTGCGCAGCCAGACATGTCATCCTGAGCGAACAATGCTGTCATCGTGCGCGAACAATAGTGTCATCCTGAGCGTAGTCGAAGGATCCTTGTGAAAAAAAGGCTGCCCTTTCGGACAGCCCTTTGCCGGCACTGTCTGAACTCTGTCAGACAGTGTCCTGCTTTTATCAGTCTGTTGTTGAGTCTTCCAGATAGATGTAGTAAGTCCAGCTGAAAATGTTTCCGGAGTCGCTGAGAACTTCCAGAACAATCGGGTAAACTTTCTTCTCGTAATCTGTAACAACCCAGTTGATAGAAGGTGTAAGTTGGACAGCGGCCTGGTTTATCCAGTGTCCGATGACTGTTCCTTCCCGTTTGAGCCTGATCTCCTCATAAGGATGGGCTGTTGTAACTGTGAACTGAAGTGTCTTAATTTTGGAGACATCCGCAGTATAGGCATAGTTTGTAAATGCTGCAGGAGGTGAAATCTCTGAACCGCCAGCATCAAGAGCTTTGATTGCAACTTCAGTTCCGGAAAGTCTATCTGTTATTCCCTGATCGATACCGGGATTGCTTCCTCCTGTGTCTGCAGCAGGATTAACCCATGTATAACCGGCGAAATAAAAGTTGTTTGAATAACCGGTATAAGGAGTTGCGGCAGCTGATGATGTTGAGACATCTGTATACCATTTGTCGAAAGTATATTTGTAGTTAAGATCATTACGTTTCTCGTACTTCTCGAGAGAGGCTTCTGTCCACAGGGCTTTTCCTGCGCCAGAGTACTCACCGTATTCAACCTTGTCTTCTTTCACAGTTTTTGTGCTTGCTGTGTACTGTCCGCCCTGCAGATAGTATGTGAGGCGGTACTGGCTGATATATGTGGTGAATTTACCTTCTGCTGTACCTTTGTCAGCACCGACCACAACGTTCACCCAGGCAGATTTTCCGTATTTGTTAACGGCACGGATACGGGCCGCATAAATCTTGCCAAGTTTTACGTTAAGTTCAAGGTGTTTGCTGTTTGCGTTAAGAGCACCGTCAACATAGCGGGTGTTTGAGTTGTCTTTTACTTTGTTGTCATAGAAGAATACTTTGCCGTCCCAAGTTGCGTTGTAGTCTTTTGTCTGTGCCTTTGAAACGCTTGTTCCGTCTGCAAGTTTGACCATTTCATCAGTATCACCGGAAGCAGCAGAAGCGGTACTTCCGCCAACTGAGGCACTAGCTGCATAGCTACTGTAAATGTCCCAGGCGAAGGTTCCTGCAGTTACCTGAACATCGTCTGCTGTAGCACCCTCAACTTCCGCCATCTCAATCTCAAAGTATTCCTCATTCTTTGATTTGTCTTTCCAGTCAAAAACAAGGGTGTACCAGCCTTTTTTAGAGGGAAGATCCAGGTTTTTGTACGAAGCCTCAAAGTCTTCCGGTGCAGCAGGAGCACTCTGGATCAGATTGGGAATCACAAAGGCAGCGTCAGTATCCTGTCCGGGGAATATGTGGATTGTATCAGATGCCTCAAGAACCAGAGGAGCTCCGTTCTCAGTTATTGAGGTACTGATTTTTGCGATGATCTGATATGTACCGGGTTTGAATCCTTTTGTCGCACCATTTCCGCCGTATTCAAAGGTAAAATCATTTCCTCCTGTTGTGCCAGAAATATCTCCTGAGGTTTCAATGCTTGTACTGGCATCTGTATGCTTTACTTCTGTCTCTTTCTGGAGAACATCATAAATACCTACGGACATTGTGGTTACGTTCTGATATTCAGGCCAGGCTTTAAGGACAACGTTCAGGTTGACAAAGCCGTCAGGTGAACTTGGAATATCCGGTGTAAGAGTAAAAGCAGGTACTTCGCCTGCAGCAGTTGTAAAATCGAATGTGTCGTGGGCATAAAGCAGTGCTTTTGCACGGACATTGGTATCATTAAGAGGACTGAATGTTGATCCCTTCTTTACAGCATACAGTTCCATATCCCACTGGTCCGGTTCAATCTTCACTGTAAAAGAACCTGAAGAGAGTGAGACTTTTACAATGTCCAGAGTCTTTCCGTGATGCGATTTTCCTGTTACATACAGATCAACCGCTGTTGCTGCAGTGGCCAATCCAGAGGGAAGCAGGGTACGGGCAGAATCATCATCCAATACAATCTTTGTCTCCAGTTCAGCTTCTGTTCTGGGGTCAACCAAAGCAAACATCTTGAATTCCACTTTTGTGGAATTCCCGTTATCTGTGCTTCCAGAATTCATACCTGCCAGCATGTGGCCACCGGGACAGCCTGTCAGGAACAGGACTGCAGCCAGCAGCAATGCGGCAAATCCATAAAGTCTTGTTTTCATAGATTTCATATAACCTCCTATTGAAATCCCGCGTCAGCGGTGTATGTGATCAGTCTTCAACCTTTATGTAGTAGTCATTTCCGAAGAAGTCACCGTCTTTTTCTGCCAGAATGTTGATCCTGTAAGATTTGTTGGTGGCTTCATGCTCAATGTTCCATACAAAGGTGACTGCGTTTTCAGCCCCTGCCTTTACGTCTTTGTAAACTTTCACCACTTTGTCATTGATGGTAAGCCGTACACTGTCGTATTCAAATCCGGATTCCGCAAATACAGTACCGGCTGTATCGGGAACAGTGAACTTGAATGTGATCCGGCTGTGGCTCTTGTCAGAAAGTTCTGCATCTTCTTTTGAGACTGTGGCACTCTTTGAGTAAGATCCTGTCCAGGTTCCGGCAGTGCTGTCGGAAATTGTGAAGGTGAGCCAGTCTTTTCTTGCGTTATACTGGGTCCAGTCATAGATTTCCACGTGTCCTGTGGCCGGCATGATCTTGTAGATGGCATAGAACTCAATGTTGTTGGTATATTCAGTGATTCCGTGCTCAGTGGTAAGGTCAATTGCATCAGTTCCTGTGGGATACCATGCGGAATTGTTGTAGCCTTTGTACTTGTCCGCACTGTAATCGTCACCTGCAGGAACATAAAATCCTGAAGAAGGTGTCTCTGCTTCCCATGTGTCAAAGGTCATGGATTCATTCCACAGGACTTTTGGTTTTGCAGGAGTGTCTTTGTCATAACGTGCATCCCAGTAGGCAATTCCGCTTGGATCTGCCGCATCGTCAATCTCGTGGTATGAGACCTCAGCCTGTGTATGCTTTGTCTTAATTCCGCCGGATGTGGTCTCGTAATATCCGCCCTGCAGGTTGTATGTAATCCTGAAGATGTTGATTGTATCACCGGTGAAGTCTGTGCTTCCCGCTGTTGTGACACCTGTCTCAGATGTAAGCTTTGCCTTGACCCATGGAGAATTTGCAAGGTCGTTCACTGCACGGATACGAGCCGCATACTGGTGTCCCAGTTCCACATAGACAGATGCATATCTGTTGTTGCGGGCCATTGAACCGTCAACGCGGACTGTGTTTTCTGAGGAATAGAAGTCTTTGCCGAAGGTCTTGATCCTGTATTTCCAGTCATCAGCAATGGTCTTGGGAATGATGTGACTGTCCTGATTGGTGAATGTACTGTCAGTGTTTGCAGAGACTGCTTTTACTGTATGGGTTGTGCCGTCAACGGTGACTGTATCATCCACTGCCAGTGCATCATAGATTGCCCAGTCAAATGTGTCGTTGGAGACACCCAGACCGCTTATGTCTGCCAGCTGGATCTCGTAGTACTGCTCAACTTTTGTGCTGTCTGTCCAGTCAAACTGCAGGATATAGTGGTTGCGCCGGATCTCTGTGTCAACATCGCGGTAAGTTGCCGTGAACTTCTCTGGTTTATCCGGTGCTTTACCGATCAGTGAAGGAATCCAGAAAGTCTGGTTTGTGGTCTGTCCCGGCAGAACAATGATGTCATCACTTGCGGAGTAAGTTCCGTTTGTAAACTTGAAAGTGACCACAAAACTGTAGGTTCCAGGAAGCACGCCTTTTGCCGGGTCACCGAATTTCACAGCCGGGACTGCGGTTGTGTCAGTTGGCTTTGAAGGATCCAGGTCTTTAAGCTCGTGGGTCTCGGTTTTCAGAAGAAGACCTGTCTGCTTGATTTCAGGAGTCCCTGAAACAGTGTATCTTTCAATAACCTGGTTCGTCTCAAGGTCGTAAACCGCAGCATCAATTCCGATTATCTCGTCAGGAATTGTCCAGTTGTCCAAGGCTACAAAAAAGTCAATGTAACCATCGGTCTGAAGACCTGTTGTGGAAAGAATGAAAGCAACGCTTCCCGCGGTTTTTGTAAAATCAAGTTTTCCGTGTCCTACAAGAACAGCCTTTGCTTCTATTGCGCTGATCGAGTTCTCTTCTGCAGCGGTGACAGCATTCGGACCTGTAAGAGGTGTGGCATAAAGATCCAGTTCCCATACGTCAGGTTCAAGTTCCACTGTAAAAGAACCGCTTGTATTGCTTCCACTTGGTGTGGTCACATAGTTCGTGATTTTCTGACAGTTGAGAGTCTTGCCGCTGTTGCCCTTTCCCGCAATGAACAACGCCAGCTCATTGTCTTTGAACATTTCAGGCATCAAAGTACGGGCATCGTTTCCGTTCCTGATGGAGTACTCCTGTGCAAGTCTCGGCGAAGCAAATCCGACTTTCGCTATCATGGGCTTCTTTGATTCAGGCACACCTATTACGGTACCCGTGTTGCCCATGTTAGGACAGCTGATCAGGACTGTGGTCAGCGCCAGTAAGATAAACAGTAATGTTTTTCTCATGACTATTCTCCTTCTTTATCATTCACCCGGATCCGGTTGGGGAGGGGGAAGAACAATCGATTCCAGATCCTCATCTGTTGGCGGAACTGTGGCAGAAGCCGCATGGCTGTCCCGTTTATAGATAATGATCTCGCATTTGTCGGAATAGAAATTGCCTTCAAGGTCGGCAACTGTCAGTTCCAGCAGATAAGTTCCTTCTTTTACACCGAGGCTTCCGGTATAAAAGGAAAGTTCTCGACTTTTTGTGTCTATGCTCCGTGGCATGGTAATCTCGTAATAGTCAGTGGTGACAGGGTCCGCACCGACGACTACAGTCTTGTCTTTTGTCCGGCCGAAAAACCGCCATCTGTAAAGCTGGCAGCGTTCCGGCGCACTGACTGAAAAAGTTGAGTCCATGCTCAGCAGGTAATAATGCTGAAGCATATATTTCTCGTTGAATCCTTCTTCGTCAGGCTCCAGTTCGTATTCCGTGCGTATGACGTTGATCGGCTTGAAATAACTGTTATATTCGTCTGTCATCTTCAGAAGCTGATTGTCACAGCCGGACAAAAAGCACAGCATCACCAGAGGCAATGTGATGAAAAACGGTTTTATAGCTCTGAGTTTTCGCACCGATTAAGCCGTCACCTGCATGAAATTCAAAAGTCGGGAAACTCCCGCTACTTTATCGGAAGGAATTCACTTTAGCATCAGTGTTTTTTTTCGTTTTTTTTTCTGACCGGATGACATGAGTTTCGTGGTTTTTGCAGGATTCCAGGAAGGAACAAAAGGGGACAGGGAGAAAACTCGGGACTGACATGATCTGCTTAAACTGTTATAATCGACTCATGAATTTAACAGTCACATCGCATAAACTGAGCGGTACCACTTCAGTACCCGGCTCAAAAAGTCATACAATCCGTGCGCTTCTGCTGGCTTCTCTTGCAGAAGGAACTTCTTTCATCCGTAACCCGCTGCCAAGTGCAGACTGTCTTGCGGCGGCAAAAGCCATAAAAGCTTTCGGGGCATCCGTTGAGTTTACAAGCCCTTCCTTATGGACAGTTCAGGGAGCCGGAAAAAACGCCCATCTTCCTTCCTTTACAATTGATGTTGAGAATTCCGGTTCCACTCTGTACTTTTTTACCCCGGTTGCCGCAACATTTGCCGGAACAAGCCGCTTTACAGGTGATGCTTCCATCCAGAAACGCCCTGTGAACCATCTTCTTGACGCACTCCGCCAGCTGGGCGCCCAGGCAGAAACCGACGAACCCGGTCGGAATGCTCCGCCTTTCAGTGTGACAGGCCCGATCAGAAGCGGTTCAATCGTCACAGACGGACGGCTTTCCCAGTACATAAGCGGTTTCATGATGGCTTCTGCCCTTATGGACGGCACCATCGACATGACACTTACAGATCCCAAGGAAACTCCTTATCTCACAATGACAAAGATGTGGCTTGAGTCAGTGGGCATTCCTGTGGAAATGTCAGAAGATTTCAGGCACATCAAAGTGTCAGGTCCTCACGAAATTGCAGGTTTTGACAAGACGGTGCCCGCTGATTGGGAAGCTGTGGCTTTTCCCCTTATGGCAGCCCTTGTAAGCGGCAGCGACATAACGATCTCCGGTGTGGACATGTCCGGAAGTCAGGGTGATGACGCTGTTGTTGACGTGCTTAAGTCCTGCGGTGCTGACCTGGATCTGGTTCCTGACGGTAACGGTTCCACTGGAAAACTGATTGTGCGCGGATCAAAGAGTACTCATCTTTCGGCTCCCGACGGTCTTCTTAAAGTGAATGTCTCCGGTTTCCCGGATGCTGTCTGCGCTCTTTCCGCCATTGCTACATTGATAGAAGGAACTGTTGTCCTTACTGACACCGGTGTCTGCCGCAAAAAAGAAACTGACCGCATCAAGGTGATGTCAGAAGAGCTTTGCAAGCTTGGCGCCCAGGTTGTTGACGGCCTTACACTTGATCCTTCTGATCCGCTTTACGGGGACTGCATCATCATTAAAGGCGGAAAAACATTGCACGGCGGTACTGTTGAAAGTTATGCAGACCATCGTGTTGCAATGAGCCTTGCCTGTCTTGGTCTCGGCCTGCCCGCCGGTGAGGAACTGACTGTGAACGGTGCTGAATGCTGTTCTGTGTCTTTCCCCGGATTTGTTGAGACAATGAATGCAATCGGAGCCGGATATACAGAAAACTGATTCCTGTTGGAGAATCCCAGATGATAATCCACACAGGTAACAGAACCGACATTCCCGCTTTTTACTCAGAATGGTTTGTTAACCGTCTTAAGGAAGGTTTTGTACTTGTAAGGAATCCTTATAACCCTGAGTCAGTCACAAGGTTCAGGCTGACTCCCGATGTTGTGGATCTGATTGCCTTCTGCACAAAGAATCCCGGGCCGATGCTGCCCCACATGGATCTGCTGAAGCCCTTCGGACAGTACTGGTATGTGACTGTCACGGCTTACGGAGAAGACATTGAGCCGAATGTTCCGCCGAAAGAAAAAGTTATGGAAGATTTTAAGCGGCTTTCAGACATTGTCGGTGTGGACTGCGTAGGCTGGCGGTACGATCCGGTGTTTATTGACGAAAAACACAGTGTTGAATGGCATCTTTCAGAATTCAGGAAAATGGCGGAGAATCTTGCCGGCTACACAAAAACCTGCGTAATCAGTTTTATTGACCTGTACAAGAAGGTTCTGCGTAATTTCCCGGAAGCGCAGGAAGTCTCTGCGGCGGACAGAATCCTGTTTGGTAAGGAATGCGTAAAAATTGCTGAAAAATGCGGGATGGTGCTAAGACCTTGTGCCGAAGGGACTGAACTTTCGGCTTATGGTGCGGACTGTTCCGGCTGCATGACTGCGGAAGTTTTTGAGACCGCGCTGAAGATGCCCCTGAAAATACCTAAAGGGACGGGGACTCAGCGTAAGGGCGCCTGTGCCTGCATTCTGGGAAACGATATCGGTGCCTATGACACCTGCGCACATTTCTGCAGATACTGTTACGCAAACACCGATGTGGCCCGTGTAAAAGAAAACATGAAAAATCACAACCCCGAATCTCCTTTTTTAGTCGGGAACTCAATGGAAGGTGACGTGATTCGGGATGCAGACCAATTCAGCTGGATTGATCCGCAGCTTTCGTTGTTTTAGGAAAAAGTGAACTTCAAAGCCTGAAAACTTTGTTTCTAGTTTTCTTCCCGTGTTTCCCGCAAAGCCGTCAATATTTCTTCTTGCTTGATATTGGCTAAAGTTTTTATTCCGTCAAAGGGAGATTTTGACTCGGCTTCAGGAGAGATTCTGAACGCTGATCCGTCAGCTCTTTTTACGATAACAGATCCGTCTTTTTTTGATGCGTCCAACACAGATGCAAAATTTTGGCGTGCTTCTGAATATGTTACTACAAGCATTTTATCCCTCTGTTTTTGGCAGTATCATTCATCTTTTCATCGAAAGAAAATAACGGCAAAGCCATTTGAGATGCAACATTCAAGTAATAAGAATCATAAGCGTAAGAATCGGTTTCACCGGCAATTACAATAGAATTCGGAATATCTGGATCAACAAGTCTGATAGGAATCTTTACAAATTGATGATAAACAGCCACTCCTTCAAAAATGGAAATAAATTTTCGTTTTATTAATTTGCTTACAGCATTTCCAATTTCAAACGGAAGACAAGTTGGGGCAATCAGCTGATTGTTGCCAACTTTCTTTACAACGATTTCACTTCCTTCTTGGTTCAACAAATAAGACAGGACACAAGATGCGTCAATTACTATATCGCTCATATTTGAGATTGTACAATTGTACAATCTTTCTGTCAACCATCGACACCGCTGTTCATTCCGCTCCATATGGCAAAAACTCAGTATTGAACCTGATGGAATAAATCCTGATTTTAGTAAATAATGTGAACATGTTTATTTACGATGAAGAAAAAAATGTGATTGAAACAGAACGTCTTGTGCTCAGACGCTTTGTGATGGACGATGCGGAAAAAGTAGCCGCTATCTGCAATACGGAAGAAGTCTGGAAAGGAACACTTGCTCTGCATCATCCAACGTCGGGAAGATTGACCGCTTTGAAGACGTTGCAATTTACGGAATAGTGAATCCCTGGGAATAAGCGATGAAACAGATTGCAACCGGAAATACTGCGGAAGTTTTTGATTACGGAGAAGACAAAATTCTCAAGCTGTTTAAGGCCGGTTATCCGGTGGAGAACATCCGGCGTGAATTCAGCAATTCGTCACTGGTGAACAAATCCGGTATTCCTTCGCCAAAAGTTTATGAAATCATTTTTGAAGCAGAATACGGACGCACCGGCATAGTTTATGAAAAAATATCCGGCAAGGATTTGCTTCAGGAAGTAATGTCAAACATTCAGAACAATGAATATGTTGAAAAACAGATTGGAATTCTTGCAGCGGTTCATCGGGATTTTCTTAGCCGCACTTCGGGTGACTGCATTTCCTACAAGGATTATCTTGATTACTTCGGCTGCCCGGATGTAAATGATCTGCCTGACGGGGATTTTTTGTGTCATGGAGATTTTCATTTCGGCAACTTACTCCGCTCTTCAGAAGATGATGAAAAAATCTTTGTGATTGATTTTATGAATCTGTGTCACGGCCCAAAAGAATATGACATTGCAAGAGCTTATGTGCTGCTTACGGAAGACAGTCTTGGTACGGGAATGGATTCTGAAATACGGAAACTTCTTCTTAAGGCAAAATTTGCGGCAGGGCAGCTTTATCTTGAAAAAATGGGCTGCACTTTGAAAGACATAGAAAAGTTCATTCCGGCAGTTGAACATTGTCGCAGCAGGGAAATGCTATGAAAGAAATTTTGGATATTCTGTATTCGCATCAGGATGAAAAATACGGGGATTTTCTTGCAAAACTTGTTCCAAATCTACCCAGAGAAAAATTCATCGGAATAAGATCTCCTGAATATAAAAAAATAATCAAGGAACTGCAGCAGCTTCCTGAGGAAACTGTATCCGCTTTTCTT
This sequence comes from Treponemataceae bacterium, assembly GCA_045599005.1. Taxonomy (GTDB): domain Bacteria; phylum Spirochaetota; class Spirochaetia; order Treponematales; family Treponemataceae; genus Treponema_I. Next base: position 120,744 of record JAZRVF010000015.1, on the reverse strand, counting down.
GATGAACTTCCCCATGCTTTTCAGGAAGAAAATGCACTTCATGTGGCACTTATAAACCGGGAAAAGGATTTTGAGAAGTGTGTCTCAATGGTTGAAACTTTTCTGCCTTACATAGACAACTGGGCAATAAGTGACGGACTTGGCGGAAAAGCCTTTGAGAAAAATCACGGAAAACTGCTGCCTTATGTGGAAAAATGGATTAAAGATGAAAAGCCTTACACAAAAAGAGTTGGGATGCTGTTTCTGAAAAAATATTTTCTGGATGAGGATTTCAATCCGGAACTTTTAGAAGAGCCGGCAGCAATCCGAAGCGATGAATACTATGTGAATATGATGACAGCGTGGCTTTTTGCTGACGCACTTGTAAAACAGTGGGATTCAGTAGTCATTTTTCTGCAGGAAGACCGGATGGACAGCTGGACTCATAACAAGACAATACAGAAGGCCCGTGAAAGCTTCAGGATCACAGATGAGCAGAAGGAGTATCTTAAAGGGCTCAAAAGATGATTGACAGAGGGAGTGGGGAAAGTACTCCTGTTCAGTCTGCGGGGCAGGAAACTTTCCAGCGCAGACGGAGCGTGCCCTCTTTGTACTCATGGCTCAGCAGTGCAAAAGTGCCGCATTCCTTTGTGTTCTCCACATGTTTTCCGATGCAGGGACACACGTCATAGTCTCCCACCCGCACAAGACGCAGCATTTCGCTTGCATCTGCGGGCAGCTTTGACAGATCGCATTCTTCTGCGGCTGCTTCCCTGGTCACGATTTCTGCGGTAACAGGCAGATTCTGTGCCAGAACCTGGTTCACTTTTTCTGCAACGGCCGCCAGCTGTTCTGCTGTGGGAACCGAATCCGCAGAAAAATGATAGTCGCATTTTGATTTTTTCGCTTCTATGTGGGCACTGTAAGATCTTCCGCAGCCAAAAGCGTTGTCCATAGTGCGGTTCAGCACATGTTCCGCAGTGTGCATCGGAGCGCAGTAATCCTTTTTCGGTGCGTTGAGTACCGGTTCCGCTTTTCCCGTTTCAATCCTGTCATCAGCCATAAAAAAATCCTGTAATTTCCTTTGCTCTTCAGAACTGTCAGCAATCCTCTCCCGCAGAATCAGGAGAAACGCTGGGGCGGTGACACAACCCAGAGAGCTTTCAGAGGGATATCTCCGCTGTTATAAAGCACATGAGGTGATGAGGCGGAGAAAGAAATGCTGTCACCGGAATCCAGATCGTAACGTGTGGTCTCGTACTGGAGTGTGGCTTTTCCTTCTATAATATAGCCGAATTCCCGGCCCAGGTGTCCGTAGGAACCGCGGTGAGTGTGTTCCCCTACAGGAATCGTGATGATGTAAGATTCCATTGCGTGTTCACCGTCAGATTCAGAGGGCTTTGCAAGTTCCTCATAGGAAACAAGTTTCTCTTCCGTTTTGCGGCGTTCTCCGCTGCGTATGACTTTTACCGGCCTGTCGCGGCGGTATTCCTCAAAGAGGAATTCCAGATTGATGTCCAGCACTTCAGCCAGAGCCAGAAGCGTATCAATTGCAGGAGAAACCCGGTTCCGTTCAATCTGGGACACCAGGCTTTCACTTACGCCGGCCTGTTCCGCCACAACTTTAAGTGTGTATCCTTTCCGTTCACGGACAGTGCGCAGTTTTTCTCCAAAGTGGTAGGGGACAGGTTTAGTTTGCAAAGACATCGTTGTATTGTTTCTCCTTGTTCTCTTCCAGAATGAAGCGCATGTAATGGTCTTCAAGAGTATGATGGGGACCGGGCAGATTCATTCTGAGCCGGGCTTTTGCATTGTCGCGCCGGACAGAATAATTCAGGAAGAAGTGTCTTGGATCATCTTCGTTCTGAGAATCGGCCATTTCGTCCTCTTTGTCCAGGAATGCGGCAACCTCATCGCGGCCCATTGCGTTCATTCCGCGCTCCCGCAGTGTCGCCTTAACCTGCTGGATCTCTTCGTAAGAAAGCCCGAAAAGGAATTCTTCCATTGCAAGTGCAACTTCGGGATTCCCCAGTTTGCTTGTGATGAACCGGCGCCAGGCATCATCCATGTCAAAAGAAAGGAGTACCAGTTCGCTGGTTCCCATCATAGTGCCGAATACAGGAGCCAGTTTGCGGCGGGCTGACCATACAGTCTCAAGAACCGGTGCCATGTCAGCAACGTTCTGGTCACTCCGGTGCTCCCAAAGAATGATCAGCGAAAAAGCAGTCTGCTGGCGCAGATCCAGAGGAATTGCCTGATTGTCAAGAAGACTCAGGTAAACATCCTCCGCCATGATTGTAAACATGAGGTTAAGTGTTGCCTTCCGGTATTCATTTATCTCACGTGTAGAAAAACCGCATTCATTGGCGATTTTTGTCATGGACATGAAGACATGGAATTTTGCGTACAGAAATCCCTTTCCCAGAATCGCTTTTGAAGGCAGATAAAGTGATTTGTCGCTTCCGCTTGATGCGCGCACCTTAAGAAGTGAATCAATCAGCGTGCTTGGTCCGTGCTCATCCTCTGCCTGAGTGTGCCGTTCCAGAAGAGATGGGAAGTGTGCGATATTTCGCGTAAGGCGTTCCAGGTCGGCAAGACGGTCGGAAATAACTTCCAGCGTCTCCGGGGAAACGGCTTTGAGCTTGTCAATGAGAATATTTACCAGGATGCGTTCTTTTTCCGTAAGGACAACAAGGTCGGTGGAAAACTGCTCCTGTTTTTTCAGTTCATCAGCATCATAGAATTCATCGATTTCTACAGGCGTAAAATTCGACAGATTGAATGAATTGTTCGGGTCATTCATAACAGAACCCCCTTTTTTTATATTATAGGCGTTCTCGCATTTCCGCGTTAACGTTAACACGGATTATATCATACTTTTAAAAAAATAAAAACAGACTTAAGTATTTTTAAAGTTGTTTAACTGGTTCAAATCCCGTTGAAGATATAGGGAATTCCGGCCGATAAACTGACTATGAAGAAATCTCTTGCTGTTTTTATCTTTTGTATTGTTACTGCACTTGTTTTTGCTGCAGATCTGGATCTTGTGATTGATGTTACTGACATCCGTCTTGAACCTGATGCTGCGGAAGGTGGCTATCATCTTTTCATCCGCAAGAAGTCCGGTATAAATTCAGTGCTGCTTACTGAAACAACAAAAGATCCGACCTTAAAAATGGATAATTATGCTTACCGTGCCGCAGAGTACAACAGTATAAACGGTGATGAATTACGCATTCTTGACGGCGAATTCCTTGAAGAGACAGAAGGTCAGTACAGCCTTGTGGATTCTACCATCCAGCGTGATAAACAGTTCGGAGTGGCTTTCCATATTTACATTCCACAGACACTGGTTTACGGATATCCCTGGACAAGAAACGGAATTGTTGAGATTTCTTCAGGAACTTTCATCAACATCCGTGCTTTTGAGAAACCTTATGCTGATTATTCCGGGGAATTTCTCGACAATCCCTTTATGTTCAACATGGCAAAAAAAGTGACCGAACCGGAAGTTACCGTACAGCCTGAGGAAATTCCCGAACCGGAGATTGTGCTTACAGATGCATACAATCCTCTTGCGGCAAATGCTTTTTCCCAGCTGGCAACGGCTCACAGCGGCAGGATAATCTATTCACAGGGACCAGATTCCATTGATCAGGATCTTGTGGACGCCATTGAAGACCTGGGGGCACAGGACAAACTTGATCTTGTGTTTGCAATTGATGCGACGGGAAGCATGAAAGATGACATTGAATATATCCGCAACAGATTTGTTCCACGCATGGCAGAATCCCTTGCAGCCTGCAATGATTACCGTATCGGTCTGCTTTTTTACCGGGATTATACAGACACTTTCCGGGATCATGGGCTTCCTGTAAAGATCTACGGTTTCACCAGCGAGATTGAGGAATTCAAGAAAAACCTCAAGGCTGTAAGAATCATCGGGTCTGAGGGTGGTGATATTCCGGAGGCTGTCTATGAGGCACTTTATGCTTCAATCTCATTTTTCGACTGGCGTGATGATGCAAAAAGACAGATTATTCTTGTGGGTGATGCTGAACCCCATCCGAGTCCCCGGGGAACAACCATAAAATGCACAAAGGAAATGATTGATTCCATGGCAAGTGACAGAGACATTGGAATTACTTCTGTAATAACTCCGGACAACAAGACGGACCGCCGCGGATAATTTGTTTTTTCTGTAGTAGTGATTTGAAAATTCTGCTATACTTTGCAGACATTCTGCTTTTATTTCAGTTCAAAATGAGGTGATATTCATGATGATCAAAGTCGACGGCGGTGCATTCCGCATGGGCTCTTATTCCGGTTTTGCAGATGAACGCCCGGTGCACACCGTTTCTGTGGATTCTTTTATGCTGGACAGCCATCCACTTACACAGGTTGAATGGTATGCAATCATGGGAAACAATCCTTCCTATTTTTCCTCCAATCCTTACGAGAAAGAAGACCAGGACAGACGTCCTGTAGAAAGTGTCAATGTCTATGATGTTTTCAAATACTGCAACCTCCGCAGTATCAAGGAAGGTCTTGAACCTGTCTATTCACTGTCAGGAAAGACGAATCCTTCTCTGTGGCCCGATGTTCCGGATGAACAGAATGTTCTTTGGGATACAGTGCTCTGCAACTGGTCTGCCAACGGATACAGACTGCCAACTGAGGCTGAATGGGAATTTGCTGCCCGTGGCGGACGTGATGCTGAATTTGCAGACCTGGAATCTGCTGAAAAAGAATCTCAGCCTTCAAAGACTGACTCTGAGAAACACTTCTTTTCCGAAGCAACCATTGAGCAGACTTCATGGACAAGCAGCAACAGCCACGGAAAAACTCATCAGGTTGGGCTTAAAAAGCCGAACAGTCTTGGCTTTTATGATATGTGCGGAAATGTATGGGAGTGGTGCTGGGACTGGTACAGCTGCTATCCTTCTGAAACAGTGGAAAATCCCCATGGAACTGAAAAACACACAAGAACTTCTGACCGTCTCGGCCGTGGTGGCGGATGGAACTCTGTGATAACAGACTGTACACCTTTCTACCGCAACACAGGTTCTCCAGGAGACAGATTCAACTTTCTGGGTGTCCGCCTTGCACGCACCTGTGAATAAGCGCAGAACTTTTTCTGCTTAAAAAAAAGCCGCTCTGTCCCGGACTGAGGACGTGTTCCTCATTAAGTCAAGGTTTCAGGCGGCTTTTCTGTTTTTGCATCAGGAAGCTGATCAGTTCAGAAGTTCCAGAAGACCTTCTTTGTCACGCCCTCCTGCTTCCCGTTTCACAGATTTTCCATCCTTAAAGACCATGAGGGTAGGTATGCTCATTATGTTGAACATTCCGGCAAGTTCCTCTTCTTCATCAACATTGATTTTTCCCACTTTGATCTCGGGATGTTCTTCTGCAAGTTCTGCCAGATATGGAGCAGTGGCCCGGCACGGACCGCACCAAGGCGCCCAAAAATCAACCAGAACAGTTCCTGTGTAATCCAATACTTCTGTCTTGAAAGTATCCTTTGTCAGTGTAATCTCGGCCACATGATCCTCTCTTTTCCGCATTTGTCCTTTATGTCTGCGGATTATTTGGTGTTATCTTCAATATACAAAACTTTGCACCGAATCGGCAAATGATCTGAGTAACCTTTTCCATTCCAGATTGTGAATTTCACCGGTTTTCCTTCTTTGTCAGCAAAATCTCCCGATGTTTCCGCGGTGAATTCCGCAATCTGCGCTTTTCCGGCGGAGAAAAAATGGTCAATGCATTCCCATTGTCCCTGATAGAAGTAGGATCCTTCTGAAAGACTGGATGTCCAGGGAGAAAAAACTTCTGCTGTGTCACCGGATCCTCTCAGTTTTACAATGCCTGTCTCCCTGTCAACGCAGAATTCGGAGATGTCACGATTAAGGTCTCCACAGACAAGAACAGCTTTTCCCTGGGAAGCCGCATTTTTAACAAGATCTGCCAGAATCATTTCCTGAATGTTCCTCCAGATTTCGCTGCTTTCCTGCCCGCCGGATTTGCTTTTCCAATGGCAGGCAAATAATGTCAGACCGTTCTGCAGTGTTATCTCAACTGTAGGGCGCAGTGAAGGGCTCTCAATGCTCTGGCCTGCCGTATAGGAAAGAAACTGCTTCTGAGGAAGGACTGTTCTGAAATCAGTCTGATGGACTTTCAGTTCATCTATCGGGATTTTTGACATTATTCCGATTCCTATGGAACTTCCTTCCCAGCGGGCAAAGGCACTGTAGGGCCATGGGCTTTTCCCGCTGAATCCGGCAGGAAAACGGTTTGCAATGTCCTGCATCACAGCAGTGTTTTCAATCTCGATAAAACAGAAAACATCTGCGTCCATCTGTTTCATTGCTTCTGTAAGTCTGTCAAGCCGATTCTCGTAAAGACTGCGGTTCCATTTACTTTTAGCGCCCCTGAATTCACTGTATTCATTGCCTGCTTCGTCAGCATCAAAGAAAGTCTGCAGATTCCATGAAACAACTGAAACCGGATTGTTACCTTCTTTCCAACTGTTATCCCGGTCTGCAATGTTTCCGCATGAAGTGAATGAGGCAAGCAGAAAAATCATTGCAATAAGTCCCGCGATGTCAACGGTGATGCTCCAAAATTTTCTGTTTCTGTTCAAAGTTCTTTTCATCTGTTTTTCCTTAAAAAAGTCTCTGAATTTGTTATATGAAAAGAATTGGAAAAAAATCAAAAAATCAGTGGAAAAAGCAAAAAAAAGCTGCCTGAAAACTCAGACAGCTTATATTTACGCAGCAGATTAATTAGAACTCCGCAAGTTTCGGTGCGCGTGGATAAGGAATAACATCCCGGAGGTTGCTCATTCCGGTAACGTAACGGATCAGACGTTCAAAACCCATTCCGAATCCGGCGTGAGGAACTGAACCGTATTTACGAAGATCAAGGTACCACCAGTAGTCCTCAGGATTCATTCCAAGTTCTATAATGCGGTTCTTGAGTTTATCATAATCGTTCTCACGTTCAGATCCACCGATCAGCTCTCCGATTCCGGGAACAAGAACATCAACTGCACGGACAGTCTTTCCGTCTTCGTTCATCTTCATGTAGAAAGCCTTGATTTCCTTTGGATAGTTGTAAACCATCACAGGGCGTTTATAAACCTGTTCTGTAAGGAATCTTTCATGCTCAGTCTGAAGATCGCATCCCCAGAATGCCTTGAACTCAAACTTATCGTTGTTCTTTTCAAGTTCAGCGACTGCGTCAGTGTAGGAAACACGGGCAAAATCCGCGTTTGCAACATTTCTGAGTGTCTCGATCAGACCTTTCTGGACGCGCTGGTCAAAGAATGCAAGATCATCGGCACATTTTGTCAGTGCCCAGTTCAGAAGGTATTTTACGAAAGATTCGGCCAGATCCATGTCATCATACAAATCGTAGAATGCAACTTCAGGCTCAATCATCCAGAACTCTGCAAGGTGGCGCGGTGTGTTTGAATTCTCCGCACGGAAAGTGGGACCGAATGTATAGACACGGGAAAGAGCTGTGGCATAAGTCTCTGCCTCAAGCTGGCCTGAAACTGTAAGGCTTGCTTTCTTGCCGAAAAAGTCTTTGCTGTAATCCACTTCGCCTGATTTTGCGACACGGTCCAGGTCCAGTGTTGTCACCTGGAACATTTCTCCGGCACCTTCACAGTCACTGCATGTGATGATGGGCGCGTTGAAGTAATGGAATCCGTTCTCGTTGAAGAATGAATGCACTGCAAAAGCCATCTGGCTGCGGACACGTGCTGTGGCACCGATCATGTTTGTGCGGGGACGCAGGTGGGCGATCTCGCGCAGGAACTCGATTGTGTGTCCTTTTTTCTGCAGGGGATAGTCACTTGGAGAAATGCCGGAAACTTCCAGAGTCTCAAGAGAAACTTCCACAGCCTGTCCTGAGGCGGGGGATTCAATCAGTTTTCCGGTGGCGATCACTGAAGCACCTGTGGTGACTTTTGAAAGTTCTGCCTCAATGGCATTAGAATTTGAATTATTGGAATTATCGGGATTTTCCCGGTCATAAGTTAACTGAATGGAAGCAAAACATGAGCCATCGTTCACCTGAATGAAACAGAGGTTCTTCGAATCGCGCTTAGTGCGCACCCAGCCGCAGACTGTAACTGTACGGCCGTCTGGAGCGGACACTAAAATGTCCTTAATAAGTTGTGTTTTCATGCAATATTTTTATCACGTTTTTACATGGTTTTTCAACCGGAAAACAGTTATAATTACGTCATGAACAAGCGCAAATCTGTTTTCTCTGCTTTTTTCCGCAGTTTTTTTCTGATTTTTCTCCTTTTCTGTTACGGATGTTCCTCTGTTCCGGAAAAATACGACGGAAAGATTCCCGCGGAATATTTTGTGGACGGATCTGCTCTTTTTCTGGCTCAGGATTATTCAGCCTATGAAGAGATTTCTCCCGGCATTGAATACAAGAAAGTTGCTGTCCCTGAACGGTCCCAGATCTACCATCTGACCAGGATTGATCTGTCTCTTGTGGATCCGGTTTTTGATCCTCCCGGTCCCTGTTCTGAGGAAAAGATTCTTTCTGAATACACTCATAAATTTGCACGGCGGACCGGCTCAACTGTTGCAATAAACACAACACCTTATGGCAGCCGGAACCGGTGGGACCGAATATCTCCTTTCAACACCTATTTTACTCCATCAGGAATTCTCCAGTGCGGAAGCGAAGTGCTGTGTCCGCCATGGTCCGGTTATGCCCAGATCGCTTTTTTTGAAGACGGTACTGGAAAAATTTACGGCAGTCAGCAAGTTTGCAACGAATCAGGGCATCTTCTTTCAGTGGGCGGTTTTTATTCAATCCTTAAGGATGGAGAACCCTGCGGAAGTTTCAGGAATTTTCAGGATGCCCGTACAGCAGCAGGACTTTCGGAAGACGGAAAAACGCTTTTTATTCTGAGTGCGGAAGGCGGAAAAATGTCTTCCTGTGCCGGCATTTCTTTTGAGGAATCAGCACTGATTCTTAGGCATGCGGGAGCATGGGATGCCCTTCAGTTTGACGGCGGTGATTCTTCGGGGCTGGTGATAAATGGCGAGAATATGTTCAGTTATGGCATACTCAGCAAGTCTGCGGTCAATCTTGGCTTCATTTCCCGGTGATTCCCATTTTTTTAGGCAAAATCATACAATATTACAGTAATCAGGTTTATGTTGCAGTTTTTAAAACAGTGCGATAAAATTGCTGCATATGGCTGATTTACTTACTGATGCAGATTTTGACCTTTTCAGAAAGGTTATTTATGATGAAAGCGGTATTACGTTTTCTGCAACGAACCGCTCTATTTTGGACAGTCGTTTGAAAGAGCGTCTCCGTGACAAAAAAATGGAAGACGTCCGCAGTTATTATAAGCTGATTATTACTGACAAAGAGGAGATGAAACTTCTTCTTGATTCAGTAACCACAAACCTTACCCGTTTCTTCAGAAACCAGCCCCATTTTGACACGCTGATCAATTATGTAATTCCCCACGTAATTGAGAATAAGAAGGCAAAGGGCGACAGAACCATCAAAATCTGGAGTGCCGGCTGTTCCACAGGTGAAGAACCATACACAATCGCGATGATTCTTAAAGACATTCTTCCTGCTCCTTATACTTTTGAGATTGTTGCCTCTGACATTTCCCTCAAATCCCTTATGGTCGGTAAACAGGGATTTTATGAGGAATCACGTATTGCGGGAATCCCCCAGAATTACCTTGACCGCTTCTTTACAAAAGTAAACAACGGTTATCAGGTGAATGATGATATCAAGAGCCGCATCCGTTTTGACTATCATAACCTTAAGTTTGATGCAGGACTCCGTAATCTTGACGTAGTTTTCTGCCGCAACGTCCTCATCTATTTTGATGATGCTGCCCAGCTTGCTACTGTAAACCGTTTCTGGGATTCAATGGGACCTCAGTCATACCTTTTCATCGGACACTCAGAGTCTCTTTTCGGAATGGATACAAAATTCGAATTCCTTAAAACAAACTGGGCCTGTCTGTACCAGAAAAACTTGAAGTAATTCCTGAGACTCACATAAAGTTTTTCATTTGAAGACTGTTTTTTTTCAGAGGCTTTTTTCATGAATGATAGAATTTCTGTTTTGGTTGTTGATGACTCTGCGCTGATGCGCAATCTTATTACTAGAATTATTGAAGCTACTCCCAACCTCAGTGTTGCGGCAACAGCAATGAACGGTCGTTTTGCATTGGACAAAATTCCTCTGTGCAAACCGGATGTCATTCTTCTTGATGTTGAGATGCCCGAGATGAACGGACTGCAGTTTCTTCAGGAACGCAAAAACCGTGGAATCGACATTCCTGTTGTCATGCTTTCAAGTCTTACAAGTGAAGGCGCAACTGTTACAATGCGCTGTCTTGAGATGGGAGCAAGCGATTTTATTCAGAAACCTTCCGGATCAATCTCAATGGATATTCAGACTGTGGCAATGCGCATCACAGAGATGCTCACCAGCTACGGTGGAAAATATGCTGCAAAAAAACGCGGCCTTTCCGGTTCTGTCCTGAACACTTATTTCTCCCAGAAAGATGATGTTCACTCAAAGGATTCCAAGCCGGCGACAATTTCAAACATTGCAACCGGTGAGAACAGTGACAAGCCTGCAAAGATTGTTCCCCTTTCTTTCTCCACGCCTTCATGGGCAACACAGACACCGAAAGAACCTGTTGTGGTTCAGCCTGTTCGTAATCCGGGCAAACTGGAGATAATCGCTCTTGGTATCTCAACCGGTGGTCCCAACGCATTGCGCGAGGTTTTCAAAGACCTGTCACCTGACATCAAACTGCCGATGCTGGTTGTCCAGCACATGCCTGCCGGCTTCACAAAAGAATTTGCTCAGAGTCTGAACAATATCTGTCCTCTTGAAGTTAAAGAGGCAGAAGACGGCGATGTTCTTAAGCCGGGACATGTTTATATCGCGCCGGGAAGTCACCACATTATTGTGATGAAGAAAGGTTTTGAGCACATTATCCGTGTGATTGATACGCCGCCTGTGAACGGACACCGGCCTTCTGTTGACGTAATGTTTGAATCAGTTTCCATGGTGTTCCAGAACCATGCACTGGGTATCATAATGACAGGTATGGGTGGTGACGGTGCCAAACAGCTTGCTGAGATGCGCAAACAGGGTGCCCGTACCATCGGCCAGGATCAGGAAAGTTCTGTTGTTTACGGAATGCCTAAAGTTGCATGGGAACTTGGTGCTGTCCAGGAACAGGTTCCGCTGTCAAAGATGGCCGCAAAAATCAATCAGATTGTTCTTGAAAACTGATTTATTATGACTGTCGGACAACTCTGTTCGTTGACCGGAATGCCTGAGCAGGTGACCGGTGCAATGATCTGTTTTGATCGGGGACCTTTGCCGGAAGAACTCCGCTTTCTTGCAGAAGAAATGACTCTTCCGGGAAGAGCAGAATCTGCCCAACAGCAAATCCATAAACTGTGCAGCTGCCGCAAAGATGACGGATTTTACACCCTTTATCTTCATCTGCGGGCTGCATGTCTTGCCTACGAATCCTACCGAAAACGCGGAATTGATGACTCAGTCTATGCGGCCACAATGGAATGTTTTGCCCGCTTTGTAAAAGAACATTATGCCAGTTTCGGGCGTTTCGGTTTTGACCGGGATTTCTGGACATGGAGACAGCTTTCTCTTTGTCTTTTCCGTCTAGGCACTCTTGAATACGAGTTTGCTTCTGCTGACAGAACCGTTTTTCTGCACATTCCGGGAAATGCGGACATAAGCAGGTCAGTCTGCGCCGAATCTTTTTCCAGATTCCAGGAGTTCCGCCGTAATCAGTTTCCGGAATGCTGTGAGTGGCCCTGCAAGGTTGAATCCTGGCTGGTGGCGCCGGCACTGGACAGTCTGTTGCCCGAAAATTCCCGGATCAGACAGTTCAAATCCTGTTTTGACATTGTTGAAGTGAATGAAGATGCAGATGATTACAAAACCTGGATTTTTGGCACACAGATTGAAGACATGTCAGAAGCTCCTGAAAATACAAGTCTGCAGAGGACAATCAAGACCTGGGTTCTTAACGGGGGAAAGGTAGGGGAAGCAAAAGGTGTTCTCCGCGGTTTCTGATGCCGCTTTCTTCCTTTCCATATCTTAAAAATGATTTACTGTCGACTCTTTGATTGGGTAATCCAGGAAAAAAAGAAGTTTTGTATTGACAGAAACTGTAAAAAGATTATGATGTAATCAAACATATGAATAAGTGTTCAAATGTTGAAAACTAAGTGAAGGTGGTTAACATGAAAAAATCATACAAAATCGAAGTAGACTGCGCAAACTGTGCAAACAAAATGGAAGAGGCTGCAAAAAAGACAGCAGGGGTAAAGAATGCTGTTGTCAATTACATGGCTCTTAAGATGGACGTTGAGTTTGAGGACGGAGCTGATGTTTCAGCAGTTATGAAAGCAGTCCTTAAGAACTGCCGCAAAGTAGAAGACGACTGCGATATTTATCTGTAATTTATTGATTCCGTGAGGTTGCCATGACGAAGAAACAGAAGAAAAATCTTGCTAAAATCATTCTTTCTACAGTAATTCTGGGAATTCTGCTGGTTCTGCCGATAGAAAATCCGCTTCTGTCAATGATCCTGTATCTGGTTCCATATCTGATAATCGGTTTTGACGTGCTGAAAAAAGCATTCAAAGGGATTCTGAAAGGTCAGGTCTTTGATGAGAATTTTCTGATGGCTGTGGCAACTGTTGGTGCCTATGCTTTGGGCGACTTTAAGGAAAGTACTGCAGTAATGCTTTTCTATCAGATCGGGGAACTTTTTGAGAGCATTGCCGTGGGAAAAAGCCGCCGCAACATCGCGGATCTTATGGATATACGCCCTGACTACGCAAACATTGAGAAAGACGGTGTCATGGAACGGGTGGATCCTTCTGAAGTTGCCGTCGGGACTGTGATTCTTGTTCAGCCTGGTGAGAAAATCCCCATTGACGGAGTGGTGAGCGAAGGAAGCGCCGCAATTGATACGAGCGCCCTTACCGGAGAAAGTGTTCCGAGAACCGTGACTGCAGGTGACAATGTTATGAGCGGCTGCATTAATCTGAGTGGTGTTCTTAAGATCACCACAACTACTGATTTCGGGCAGTCAACTGTGGCAAAGATTCTTGATCTGGTTGAGAATGCAAGTTCAAAAAAATCAAAGTCAGAGGAATTTATCACCAAATTCGCACGTTATTACACACCGGTTGTCTGTTTCTGTGCTCTTGGCCTTGCACTTCTGCCTCCGGTTGTCAGGCTGCTTCTGAAAACAGATCCGGCCTGGAGTATCTGGCTTTACCGGGCCTTGACATTTCTTGTAATCAGCTGCCCCTGTGCCCTTGTGATCAGCATTCCCCTCAGTTTCTTCGCTGGAATCGGTGCCGCAAGCAAAAGCGGTGTTCTGATCAAAGGATCAAATTACCTTGAGACATTGAGCAGGGTAAAATATCTGGTTTTCGATAAGACAGGAACTCTTACGGAAGGAGTCTTTGAGGTCACAGCTGTCCGCAGCAAGGGGCTGTCAGAAAAGAGACTTCTTGAATTGGCTGCTCATGCGGAAAGTTTTTCAAATCATCCTATTTCTCTGAGTCTGAGAAAAGCTTGGGCTCAGGAAATCGACAGGAACCGGGTTTCTGATGTTGAGGAAATTGCCGGTCATGGTGTGAGGGCGAAAATTGACGGGATGGATGTTGCCTGCGGAAATTCAAAACTGATGAAAAAAATTGGTGTGGAAGCTGATTCGTGCAGTGAGATTGGAACTGTGATCCACATTGCTGCTGACGGAGTTTATGCCGGATATATTGTGATTTCAGACCGCATTAAGGAAAATGCCAGGGAAGCGATTATCGGACTGAAAAAACTTGGCGTCAAGGAAACTGTTATGCTTACTGGGGATGCATCCGATGTGGCAGAAAAAGTTGCCGCCGAACTCCAGATGACCGGTTTTTACGGCGACTTGCTGCCCGGTGACAAAGTCTCCAAAGTGGAGGAGCTGATCGCGGCAAAAAAAACTGGAGAAGTCCTTGCCTTTGTGGGCGACGGAATAAACGATGCGCCGGTTCTTACCCGCAGTGACATCGGTATCGCAATGGGCGCCCTGGGATCCGATGCGGCAATTGAGGCTGCGGATATGGTTCTGATGGATGACAATCCTTATAAAATCGTAACAGCAATAAGAATGTCAAAAAAATGCATCAGGATTGTCTACGAGAACATCTGGTTTGCAATCGGTGTGAAAGTAATCTGTCTGCTTCTGGGCGCTTTGGGAATTGCCAACATGTGGCTTGCAATCTTTGCTGATGTGGGCGTGATGATGATTGCAGTTCTAAACGCAATCCGTATGCTGCGTGTCGCAAAAGAAGACAGACTTCAGAATTGACGTCATCCTTTTATTGAATTAGAATTCATTTATGGCTCCGGGGACAGAAGTCTCTATTGAAGTGCACTTCAATTATGGAGCCCTTTTTTTTCAGCGGTTTTGCGCCGGATGGAGGGAGTGACTATGAAGAAGAATTTCGGAACGAAAGAATGGCTTTATCCAATGCCAGTGCTCATTATTGCGACTTATGATAAGAATGGAATGCCAGATGCGATGAATGCTGCATGGGGTGGAATTGAGGATGATGGGAAAATCGGGATCTGTCTAAGTGCCGACCACAAAACCACAAAGAATCTGCAGAAAAGCGGTGCTTTTACCGTAAGCATTGCAGATGCAGCCCATGTGGTTGCCTGTGATTATGTGGGAATTGCTTCCGGAAACACGGAACCTGACAAATTCAGAAAATCCGGTTTTACAGCGGAAAAATCTCAGTTTGTGAATGCGCCGGTGATTAATGAACTGCCAATGTGTCTTGAATGCTCTGTTATCAGTTATGATCCTGCAACATGCCGTCTTGTGGGAAAAATTGAGAATGTTGCGATTGATGAAGAAATGCTTGATGAGAACGGCAGAACTGATCTGTCAAAGTTCAAGCCCATTGTTTACGATCCGATCAATCATCATTACCTGACTTTGGGTGAGAAAGCAGGTAATGCATTTAAAGACGGACTGGCTTTGAAATAATGGCAAAACAAAGCGGAATCCAGTTTTTCAGGATCCCGTTTTGTAATTTTGTTCTTTCAGAAAAGTTTTGAAAGCTTTAATATCACATAATGATGGGCAGCCAGAAGAAAGTCATCTCCGTGTTCAGTGATTATTTCCCAGGAGTCACTGTCAATGTCTTCTACCCATGAATTTAAGCCCCATTCTTCAGTAAGGCAGTTCAATAAATCACTGTCCGTTTCTTCCATAATTGTTTTTATTTCTGAACCTTCAAGAACTGTCTGAAGAAAATAGCTCGGAGCCGAAAAATCGCTTAAATATAAATACAAGTATTCAAAATAGTTTGCGCTTCTCATCAGAGCTTCCAATTTTTCCGCGTAATTCGGACCTTCAATGTTGAATTTTTTGCATACTTCAAAAGACATTTGCATTTCTGAGTCTGAATCATCAAAATCAAAGTTTTCTATGAAGGAACCAATCTCACTGAAGTGTTGCGTGAAATTTACGCAGTCGTCATCTGTAATTCCAAGACCCGTTGCGAAAAGAGCTGAGAGCACATCCGACAGTGATGAACAGTGCAATAATTTTTTTATTCATTTGAATACCCTGTATGTTTTTTTAGGCGATATAATATGCGGAATTTTATTGCTGTGCAATATTGAAAAGTCTGCTTTCTACGGCAGAAATTACAAAATCCGGCGTTGAGGCTCCTGCCGTCAATCCGATTTTTGAAAGTCCGAAAAAATCAGCCGGAATCTCTTTTTCTGATTCAATAAGACATGCTTTCGGAGCATTTGCCTTCGCTGTGTTGAAAAGACGTTTTGTGTTTGCAGAATTCCTGCCGCCAATGACAATGACGCCTTCAACCTGACTGCATAGATTCCGGAGAGCGTCCTGCCGTTCCTTTGTTGCAGGGCAGATTGTATTCATGATTCTGAGGTTCGGGATTTTTGCTGATAATATTGAAGAAATCTGTTCATACTGATTCTGCGAAAAAGTGGTCTGACAGAGCATTGTGGCGCTCTCAATCTTTTCCAGGTTCATCTGCTCTGCCTGTTCTGGATTTTCGATCACAAGGCAGTTTTCCGGGGCGCATCCTGCGACTGCTGCGACTTCACCGTGGTTTCTGTCTCCCGCAAGAAAAAGTGTTCTGTTCTCCTGTGCGCATTTCTCAGCCAGTTTCTGATTTGCAAGGACACGGGGACAGGTGGCATCAATTATTGTGCAGTTGTTTTCCTGAAGTTTTGCCCTGATCTGTGGTGAGACACCGTGGGCACGGATTATTACCACTGTCTTTTTGTCTTTAAGTTCGGGGATATGGTTTTCTTCCAGAAGCTGGAGACCTTTTTCTGAAAGTGTCTCAAGTGCGGAACTGTTGTGGATTAAAGGGCCCAGTGAATAAACTGATTCATCGGATTTACGGGCGAGAGCCTGCTCTGCAATTTCAACAGCCCGTCTCACACCCATGCAATAGCCAAGAACGCTGGCTTTTACAACTTGAATATTCTGCACGTCCATGAAAATCAGTATATGAAAAACCGGACTTTTGTGCAATTTTGTGTTTTATAAGATTTTATGCGGCCCATTCAAGGGTTCTGGAAGACGGAATTTCATCAAGAACAGGAATGTTTCTGCGGAGTGCTGCGTCCTGGGCAAAAAGAGCAATTACATCAGGAACAAAAACATCAACATAAATTCCGGAAAAATCATTCAGGTTGCAGAGGTCTGCCGCTGCAAAAAAACTGCGGACATCATCCATCCTTATTGAACAGCCGACTCCGTTAACAATGATTATTTTTTTTCCCTTTCCGTCATCTCTCAGCGAAACAGGTGTAAGCGATCCAGTTGAAATCTGCATCTTTCCCTCCCGAAATACCATAAAAGTATTTATGCAAGTAGTATGTCGTAAAAATCGGAAAAAACACGAAAAATGTGAATGAAACTGAAAATCATCGTAAAATATTACAGCAAAGTGTTGATTTATGCTGATTTTGAGACGCCGGGACTGATGCCTTGGATTAAAGGTGATCTGTCCCGGCGCACTGAATCTGCTTTGTCACATGTTAATAATCGTAATTACCAGGCTTTTTGTACAGATCCGCATTTCCGGAACTTCTGTGCTGTCCGTTACGAGAATCCCTGCCTGCAGCTTTTCTGCCGTCATAACCGCGGGAAGGTCTGTCACTGAAACTTCTTCTGTCACGGCGGTCTCTTCTGTCGAAACGGTCATTGCGATCGTGGCGGTCATTGTAATCATTGTGACTGCGGCGTTCCGGCCTGTCATTCCGGTCATTTCTATCATATGAATCATTACGATCATGCTGATCATTCCGGTCATATTGATTGTGGCGGCTGCTGAAATCCTTGGAATCATCATTGTTTCTGCGCTCACGGCGGGGTTTCTCGTCCTGCCATTCTCCGGCCTTTGTGTCCTGATGCATGTGTGGCAGCTTTTTGTCTCTGTGGGAATAATCCAGAGCACGCTGGGCATCTTTTGCTGGCAGACTTACCAGACTGAAATTCTCAGTGACTGTAATGCGGTCAACTGCATTCTGGCGTATGTTGAGCAGTTTACTGAAGAATTCTGCAACCCCACGGGCGTTCATTCCGTCCCGCCGGCCAAGCTGCACAAAAATGCGCATCTGGTTGGGATTGTCGCTGCCAAAGCCACGGCCTTTTCCGCCACCGTTTGCAAAAGACTTCTGGGTTGTTATGGAACCGTACCGGCTTGTATCAAGGGAACGTCCGCAGGCTTCCTGAAGCAGACGGGCAACAAGTTCCTCTCCATCTTTCTGTGCGCAAAGTTCTGCTGCAAAATCGCGGAAAATGCGGCGGATTCTGGGCAGTTCCTCGCGGGCGGGCAGAACTTCTGCTCTGTCTTCCGCTGGATCCTGTGTCACAGTAACTTCATCTGCGGCTGACTCTGTGGAAGCGGTTGCATCCTCTGAACCGGCAGCAGCGACTGCTTCCACATTGTCCAGCACGGAATCTTCTGCTGTAAGTGCGGCTTCTTCTTCGTCAGTTTTTTCAATCAGTTTTCCAAGAAGTTTGTTCCTGAGATCTTCAAAAACCCGCTCTTTCTTTACTGCGATCACTTCGTCAACAGATGGCACCTGGTCTTCAATCAGCTCACCTTTTGTGCCTTTTTTTGCGAAATGTTTGATGTATTCCAGTTTGCGGCGTTCTTCCGGACGGACCAGTGTATAGGCAAGTCCCTTTGCTCCGGCACGACCTGTGCGTCCGATTCTGTGTACATAGGTGGGACCGTCATAGGGAAGGGCATAGTTTACAACATGTGTAAG
This sequence comes from Treponemataceae bacterium, assembly GCA_045599005.1. Taxonomy (GTDB): domain Bacteria; phylum Spirochaetota; class Spirochaetia; order Treponematales; family Treponemataceae; genus Treponema_I. The sequence goes on along the minus strand of JAZRVF010000015.1, from coordinate 102,372 downwards.
ACCTTCTATATCAATTCCGCGGGCGGCAACGTCTGTGGCAACCAGAATCCGTGTCTTTCTGCGGCGGAAGCGGTCCAGGATTTTCTCACGCTGGCTTTGTGCAATATCACCATGAAGAGCAACCGCATCATAGCCGCGTTCATCAAGCTGTTTCGCGACCATATCCGCATCGTTCTTTGTCATTGTGAAAACAAGTCCGTAAAAATCCGGAGAAATGTCAATCAGGCGGACAAGAGCCTCGATTTTTTCGTATTCTTTTACAATCCAATAATGCTGTTCTGTCAGAAGAGGTTCTTCAGGTTTTGTCTCCTCTTCAAGAATCTCGTAATCGCCCATGAATTTCCCTGCAATCTTGAGAATTTCAGGGGGCATTGTGGCTGAAAACAGCAGAATTCTGCTCTGGGGATTTGCCTGTTCAAAGATTGACTCAATATCGTCGATGAAACCCATGTCCAGCATTTCATCAGCTTCGTCAAGAATGAAGTATGAAATGTTCTCAAGACGCAGAGTTCCCCGTTCCAGGTGGTCTTTCACACGGCCGGGAGTACCGACCACAATCTCAACACCGCGGCGCAGGTCTTTAAGCTGGATTCCCATTGAGGCACCGCCGTAAACAGCGGTAAGGCGCGGAAAATTGTCTGTTGAAAAAGATTCAATCTCACGGCAGACCTGCATGGCAAGTTCCCGTGTAGGTGCAAGGATCAGCGCCTGTGGATGACCTTTGTCTTCTCTGATTTTCTGAACCAGCGGCAGTCCGAAAGCGGCAGTTTTTCCCGTACCAGTGCGGGCTTTTGCAATAAGGTTCGCATCTCCTTCCAAAAGGCGTGGAATTGCCAGAATCTGAATGGGCGAAGGTTGTGTGAAACCTTTTTTTTCTACGGCTTTGAGAGTCTGTTCATCAAGACCCAGATCCTCAAAAGAAATTGATTCTTCGGTTGTCTGGTCATTAATCTGTTGTGTTTCTGTTTGTTCCATTAATTATCCTTGCAGTGTTTGCAAAAATTTAGCATAAAACTACAATGTTTTCAATCATCCAAAATATTTTTCAAAATGGGGAGAATTGCGGTTTTATGCATAATTGAATCGGTTTTCTGCAAAAATTTGAACTCTTTTAAGGTTGAAATTACCTTCTTAATTCAGTAAAATCTCTGACGTCCGGGAATTACGGGCATATTATATTCCGCCTGAAATGGCATTTCATTCGGATTTTGGGAAACCTTGTCCGATGTTGTTTTGAGGAGAGTTTATGAAAAACACAAAAAAACTCATTGTTGTGCTTGCACTTCTGGTTCTTTGCACAGCAGTATTTGCACAGAGCTATGGCTATCAGAAAATCACAAAATCTGATATCCAGAATTATGTTTCTTATCTGGAAGACCCCACAGGATCAGCAGCTCTTGTTTATCTGACTATGTCTCCTGATAAAATCGTGGTTCTCAGTGCTGGTGTAGGCTATGTGTTCAGTGAAGAAGTTGCATATGCAATGTATGGCAAAGACACACTTGCAATGTATTCAATGATGGGAATGGATCTGGTTGCAACAATGAAAGAGCAGTATGCAAGCATGATGGATCCCCGCGATGTTGAGACATTCGACAAAAACAAGAACCTTATTCTTAATTCAAAAGTTCTTAGAGAGATGAATCTGGGAAGCTACAACTGAGAATGATTTCTGACTTCTTTCTGGAAGTCACAGAAAAGCAGCTTTTGATGACAGAGGCTGCTTTTTTTTTGCACTCAGGGATTTACGCCGGCTCTGAAAACATCATTCACTTTTAAGGGCGTCCAGTTCTTCTGCCGTAAGGGGACGGTAAGCCCCTTTTTCAAGGTTCGGGTCCAGCGAAAGACTTCCTTCGCTGATGCGCTTCAGATAAATCACTTTATTGTTCACCGCCAGGAACATCCTCTTTACCTGATGGAATTTTCCTTCTGTAATCGTGAGCCGGGCCGCATTTTCCGATACCCATCGGATCTCCGCGCTTTTTGCGGTAAAAGCATCTTCCCGTCCATCCCGGGGAACTTCAATTCCTTTTTTAAACTGCTCAGCGATCTGTGTCTGTTCTTCTGCATCAACAGGACGCTCAAGTTCCGCATAATAAGTCTTGCAGATGTCGTTCTTCGGGGAAATAAGGCGGTGTGTCAGTTCGCCGTCCGTTGTAAGGAGAAGCAGACCTTCTGTATCAATGTCCAGACGGCCTATAAAATGAAGACGGCCGGTTTCGTATGCATGATATTCAGGACCTTCAAGGCAGTCAAAAACTGTCTCGTGCTCGCCGTCTTTTGTGGAACAGACTGTGCCGCCTTTTTTGTTCATCATAAGGTAAAGTTCTTTAACAAAGGTGATGCACTCGCCGTCAACACAGACTTCATCAGTTTCCGGGTCAATATGTGTGTCGCTTGCGGTACAACGCACACCGTTTACAGTGACTTCGCATCTGTGAAGAATTTTTTTAACATCTTTGCGGCTTCCGAAGCCCTGCCGCGCCAAAAGTTTGTCTATCCGTTCCTGTGCCATTCAAAGATGATACCACAGAGAATATGACTTACGCAAAGGGGATCAAGAGTACAGACAATGGATGGTTTTGGTACTATTGAGTTTACGCCCGCATTGGTATAAAATATAAAGGAAAATATTTTCGGGTGGAGGAAGTCGTGAAGCTGGCAAAAACAATCGGCAAAACAATCGTGCTTTTGCTTCTGGTCGTCATAATGGTGCTGCTGGCGCTTCTGTGGTTTGATTATCTTGGTGTCATTCAGGCAAAATCTGTTTTTGCACCTGTTTACAATCTTCTTGGACTTCAGACACAGACTTCCGAATCGATAACAACCACCGGTGATCTTGTTTCCATCAATCTTGATGATGAGCGTTTTGCAAAGCGCCTTGAGCAGCTTGACCTGCGCAGACAGGAACTGGATCTGCGTGAAAGCCGGATTTCCCAGCAGGAGACACAGAACGCGCAGATTACGGAAGAACTTGAGGAACGCAGAATTTCTCAGGAAGAACGTGAAAAAACATTCAACAATATGCAGAAAAAATACGATGATAGAGATGTAAACATCACATTCAACGCATCGAATCTGAACAGTATGCGTCCTGAGAATGCGGTAGAGATTCTGCTTGCAATGGAAGACCAGGACATGATTGATGTGCTTCGTAAAGCAGATGAGCTTGGAGGCGCACAGTCTCAGGTTTCTTACTGGCTTTCTCTAATGCCGGCAGACCGCGTGGCCGAACTGGTACGCAAGATGAACAGCAAACCGACTTCTCTTGAATAAAGGATTTCTGGCAGTTTTTCAGAGATTCCTTTGATTTTTCCGATGTTTACATCGGAGGGTGCCCATGGCATCGTTGAACATTCTGCCTGCAGAAATCGATTTGTCAGGTTTGGGAAATTCTTTTAACACACTCAGTGCTTCTTCAAATTCACAGACCAGCCCTTTGTCTTTGCAGGGGGAATCTTTTGCCGCATTTCTGGAACGTGCCCAGAATCAGTACACAACTGATGGAGCCCAGAAAGACAATTATGCTTATGAGGCAAGCAGCCGGGAAAACTCTCCTTCAAAAAACGAAAAGCCTGTTGAAAAAGCAGCATACGAAAAGGAATCTGTTCAAGACTCTTCAGAAGAGACCGTTGTTCAAAGACAGGAAAATGCAGATGACAGCATAGATCAGATAGCTGAAAGAGAAAATGTTCCTGCAGACAGAAACACTGAAAAAATGCCGGATCAGAGCAGAAAAATCTCTGCAGATCCGATGATGGAAAAAATCCTTGCGGAATCAGCAGAAAAAATCAGTTCAGAGGAAATGATTCCTGCTGAAGAAGATGCTGACATTCTTCAGAATGTTCTGACGGAAGAGGCTGTGGACTGGCTGAAAATGCCGGTGGAGCAGGAAGTGGAATCTGAAAAAGAAACTGCCTCAGATCTTCTTAAAATCGCTGCTAAAAAATCAGATGTAAAAACTGATTCTGTTGAAGAAACACTGGCTCAGATTTCTGCATTCCTTGAAGGAAACAGCAGTCAGCTGCCAGACCTGCCGGAAATTCCAGCTGCTGATTCTGCTTCAGAAGAGATTTTTGAAGTGGAGAACCTGAATACAAAACTTAATGTAAAATCAGAAAAATCTCCGGAAATTTTTGACAGAATTGAAGTGATTGATGAGCGCACTCCAGTTCCAGAAAAATCAGATTTTGTGGACACTGCAACTGCCGGACTTTCATCAGTGCAGAACAAGTTTTTTGCTGAAAAAGTTTACGGAAAAACATCAGATGTTGAAAAATCAGATCTGAAGACAGATGAAGAATCAGTTCCTGTTTCAGAAAAATCTTCTCCCTTTGTACGGACTGTTTCTTATGATGGAAACGGAAATGCTGAAATGCAGCTTTCTCTTCCTGAAACAGCTCTTCCGGGAGCAAACCCTGATGCCGTAGTCACAGAAGGAGTTCCGCGCAGTGACTTTGCTTCAATGCTTTCCAAGGAAATTTCCACAAATGCAGGTGAATTTGTCCGTGCCGGTTCAATTGTTCTGCAGGACAACAACAAAGGAAGCATCAATTTAATTTTGCGTCCTGAAGAACTCGGAAATGTTAAGATAAAATTGGAATTATCCGACAATCAAATATCAGCCAAAATCGTGGTTGCAACACAGGAAGCTTACGAAGCTTTTAAGCAGAACATGAATGATCTTAAGAATGCTTTTGCTGCAAGCGGTTTTGAGACAAACGGCTTTGACCTGACCTGGGCTGGCAGTCAGAATGACAGTTCCGGTTCCCGGAATCAGGAAAATCAAAGTCGTCAATATGAATTGGCACAGACTGTATATCAGGATAACGAACCTTATGCGGATGAGAGCGCGTCCGCAGGTCCTGTCGATGGATACAAGTCTTCATCAATAAATCTGGTTGCATAATTGTTTACAGGAGTGGGTATGTCAACAACGATTAATACAACGATGAGTGCGCAGGAGCAGATGAACGTCCAGAACGCGGTGAATCTGCAGAACGCGAAAAATGCTTCGGAACTGGGGCGCACAACAAGTTCAGGTCTTGGAAAGGATGATTTTCTGAAACTGCTGATTACACAGCTGGCAAATCAGGATCCTACAAGTCCTATGGAAAACACGGAGTTCATTGCTCAGATGGCTCAGTTTTCATCTCTGGAGCAGATGAACAATATGGCTACAAGCTTTGCTCAGATGGCAAACATGATCACATCTAACGAAGCTTCAAACACAGTGGGTAAAACTGTGGAACTTAATGTCAACGGAAATTCCATTACAGGAATGGTTGAGGCAGCGGTCCGTGGGGATAATCCTCAGATTCAGGTAAACGGATCACTTTATGATTTGAATTCAATTTACAAGGTTTACGCAGACTAAAAGAGGTACAGAATATGATGAGATCACTTTACGCCGGTGTTTCCGGTATGCAGAATCACCAGACTCGCATGGATGTTATCGGAAACAACGTTTCCAATGTCAATACGACTGGTTTTAAACGCGGTCGCGTAAACTTTCAGGACATGATCAGCCAGCAGACCGCAGGTGCAGCATCTCCCACAGAAGAGCTGGGTGGTGTAAACCCGAAGGAAGTCGGACTTGGCGTTTCTGTTGCCTCTATCGACACGATTTTTACACAGGGAAACCTTCAGTCAACCGGAATCACAACTGATATTGCAATTCAGGGTAACGGTTTCTTTGTCATGAAAAGCGGTGAAGAATCCTTTTATACACGTGCCGGTACATTCGGTGTTGATGAGAACGGAACTCTGGTGAATCCGGCAAACGGTATGCGTGTCCAGGGCTGGATGGCTCAGGAACTTAACGGGGAGATGGTGATCAATACTGCCGGAACTGCGGAAGATCTTACAATTCCTGTCGGCCAGAAAGATCCTGCTAGAGCAACAACAAATGTTGATTTTGCATGTAACCTGAATAAAAATACTCCTGTTTTGGGTGATAATCCTACAGAAAGCGAGATTGCAAAGGCAACCTGGGGAACAGAGACAAAGATTTATGACAGTTTCGGAAACGAGCACATGCTTTCTGTTTCTTTCACACGTGTGCCTGAAACAGACAATCAGTGGGTCGCAACTGTAAACGTGGACGCAGAGAATGCGGCTGAAACACAGACTCGTGTCGGTCTTGGTACTACAGACGGAATGGAAAACACATTCACTGTGACATTCGACAACTTCGGCCGTCTTGCTTCTGTAATTGACTCAGCAGGAAATGTGTCAAATCCCGAGGGACAGATCTCAATCCAGGCAAGTTTCGCTGTTGCAGGTGGAAACTTTGATGAAGAAGGAAATCCTCTCCGTCAGACAATGAATATCAATGTTGGAACAATCGGTTCCATGAAGAATACAATCACCCAGTCTGCATCTTCAAGCAGCACAAAGGCCTTCTATCAGGACGGCTACACAATGGGTTATCTTGATAACTTCAAGATTGATTCAAGCGGAATCATTACAGGTGTATATTCAAACGGAACAAGCCGCTCAATCGGTCAGATTGCTATGGCAAGTTTCATAAACCAGGGCGGACTTGAGAAAGCCGGTGATAACACTTACCGGGCTTCAAACAACTCTGGCCTTGCAAATATCAGTATTTCAGGAATTGCCGGAAAAGGAAAAATGCTTTCCGGTGCATTGGAAATGTCAAACGTTGACCTGACAGAACAGATGACAGACATGATTGTTACTCAGCGTGGTTTCCAGGCAAGTTCAAAGACAATCCAGACTGCAGATACTCTGCTGGATACAGTTCTGAACCTTAAACGCTGATAAAAACTGATTTTTGAGCCGGATTATGTGAAGCTGAACAGTTTATAAAGCCGGCTCAATACTTGATTTTATTTGCCCACCCTGTCCCGTCGGTTAATAGCCGCGGGATTTTTTTTTTTTTTTGATTATACGTTGACGGGGCTTGTTTTTGTCAGCCGATGCCTTCCTTCCCTTTTGTTTTCTGCTTTTCAGTGCGAAAAAAAAGCCATAAAGAAAAGGTTTTATTACCGATTCCTTATGGCTTTATTCAGATTACTCTTTCAGCTGAATAACTTATTTCTGTTTCAATACAAAAGAAGTTATGTCTGCGCAGAAACTTCCTGGCGTACAGGATTCTGCAAAGACACCGGCCGTTGTTCCCACAAATCCGCCGGCTTTTTCTGTGCTCAGAATGCTTGCATCAACATCTGCAACTGAAAGCACTTTGTCAGCGCCCTGGGTTACTGTGAACGCAATTGTTGCTTCTGTAATATCTGCGGTGAGAGAGACTGCATTGTCTTTGTCAGAAGGCATTGCCTTTAGGGCTTTGCATTCAAGAACTGTGTCTGTTCCACTTTCCGCTTTGACCAGCTGTGCAACAGGTTTTCCTTCTGTCATAGAAACCTGCAGTCTGTAATTGAACTGATTGCTCTGGAAAAGAACAATTCCCGCAGAATCTTTATCATTTTTAAGAGCTGTCTCCATTGTGGCAGAAACAATTGTATTATGCGCCTGAAGACGTTTTCCTGCATAACAGACCCTGTCCAGAGAAGTGATTGCATTCTGGGCGCAGAGCCGGAGTGCTCCAGGACGTGCTGTTGTGCTGATGTCATCTTTCGGTGCTTCTCTCAGGAAAATCCAGTGCTTGTCCAGACCGACAGAAAAATCATTGATTTCAGTTGTCTCAGCGTTTTCAGAATAGTGGGCAACTTTCTTGGAATCTTTTACAATTGCAGTTCCATCAAGTTTATATTCCCATTCAACACGGCCGGTTTCCGTAGAGCAAAGAGGCCATTCGTCCTGCCATTCCACCGGAACGAAGAATGTTTCGCGACCAAGCATTGTAAAAGGTTTACCTTCTTTGCAGTCCAGAACAGGGCGCTGTGCCAGACAAACCATCCACCATTTTCCATTGTTGTCACAAAGCAGGTCTGCATGACCGACGTTGACAATTGAGGTGAATTTTCCCATGTGGCGATGTGTCAGAATAGGGTTCGCCTTGAATCCTTCCCATTCACCTGTGACAGTTCTGCAGCGGGCAACACAGACTGCATGTTCTGGACCTGTGCCGCCTTCCGCATGCATCAGGTAGTACCAGCCATTGATTTTGAAAACGTGAGGTCCTTCCGGCCAGACACAGTTCTTCAATGCACCGCGCCAGATTCCGGTTGATTCACCGATAAGTTCTGCTTTCTCAATGTCGATCTGCTGGACCCAGATTTCCCAGTTTCCGTTGTATTTACAACCTTCAGGAGCAGGCCTTGTTCCGATGTACCAGACTGTTCCGTCATCGTCAAAAAACAGAGAAGGGTCGATACCGGGTGCATTCTTTATGTATTTCGGATCGGACCAGGGACCGGCAGGATCTGTTGCTGTCACGAAAAAGTTTCCGCCTTTGTCCACATCTGTACAGATCATGTAAAATGTTCCGTTGTTATAACGGATTGTAGGAGCAAAAAGACCGCGGGAGACATTCTCGCCTGCAAACTCCATCTGTTCTGGTCTTGATATTGCATGGCCAATCAGTTTCCAGTTGGCACAATCATTGCTTTCGTAAATCGGGATTCCAGGAAAATATGTAAAAGTAGAAGTGGCCAGGTAGAATTTCCCGTTTGCCGCACAAAAAGAAGGGTCCGGAGCGAAACCGGGCATAATAGGGTTGTTGATTGAAGTTTTCATGCTTTTATTTTAGAGGCAATAACTTCAAAAAACAATCAGGAAATTCGCGGAAGATTCCAGTGGAAGTGTGCCGAAAGCAGGCGGATTACCAATACTGTGACACAACTGATGATCATGGAAAGATTTTTTCCTGCAACATTCCAGAGCAGGAAGCATAATATTGCACCTATTATTGATGCACAGGCGTAAATATGTTTGACAAAGATATATGGCGGTTCCTGAGACATAATGTCTCTTAATAAACCACCCCCGACTCCTGTAACCACAGAAAGGAAAACTGAAAAAAACATATTATTGGCGAATCCCGCATTTATCGCGCTTGAAACGCCCAAAGAAGTAAAAACTCCCAAGCCTAAAGAATCTGCGGTTAGCAAAAGTTTGTCCAGGACCAGATGCTGAACCTGGGTTTTGCGATCAGAAACTTTTTTGTTTTCTTTTCTGTGGATTGAAACAATGATGAACATTGTCAGTGCTGTTGCAGAAGCGGTTCCTGCGTAGACACTGTCTCTGAACAATACAGGCGGAAGTTCTCCAAGAATCATATCCCGGATGAGTCCGCCCCCGCATGCAGTTACTACAGCAAGAATCATTACTCCGAATATGTCCATTTTTTTTCTTATGGCCACAATTGTTCCTGAGACGGAAAATGCCACAGTACCAATCAGTTCAAGTACAAGAATAAAAAGTTGCATATCCGAAGCCTGTTACCTGTCAGTCTTTGAAGCAGGAAAAGATTTCCTCAACCTTTTCTTTTTTCATTTTCGGAGTGATCAGACTGATAATCGGAACTGCGATGATTCCAACCAGCATTGCACATGCTCCTGCATTGATCGGTGACTGAAGAAGAACTGGAAAACTTGAACGAAACAGCATGTTAGCTATCATGAACAGTGAACCGAAACAGAAACTGAACCAGCAGGCTGCACGGGTTGTTCTCTTCATGTAAAGACCGTACATGAAAGGAGCAAGGAAAGCACCCGCAAGTGCACCCCAGGAAACGCCCATAAGCTGTGCGATGAACATTACGTTTGATCTGTACTGGATGATCGCAAGGACTGCAGAAATCACAACAAAGAAAACAATGAAAATGCGCATTACAAGAAGCTGCTTCTTTTCGTCCATGTCTTTAACGAAGACCGGTTTGATCAGGTCCAGTGTCAGTGAGGAACTGGATGTGAGAACCAGTGAAGAAAGGGTAGACATTGATGCAGAAAGGACCAGGATGATCACGATTCCGATAAGTGCATCAGGCAGTGTTGAAAGAATTGTTGGAATGATTGAGTCGTATCCGTTTTTCGCAATGTCAATCTGTGCACTGAACATGCGTCCGAAACCGCCGAGGAAGTAGCATCCGCCTGCAACAACCAGTGCAAACATTGTTGAGATCACTATTCCATAACGGATTGCTTTCTCATCTTTGATTGCATAGAACTTGTGGACCATCTGTGGCAGTCCCCATGTTCCCAAGGATGTAAGAATTACTACGCCAAGAAGGTTGAGTGGGTCAGGACCGAAGAAGGAGGCGAAAACACCGGGGGTTGTTGAGACTGATGCATCCTCAATTTTTGCCAGTGAATCCAGTGCATTTATGAATCCTCCCTGTGACTTGAGGACTGCACCGATTACCAGACTGATTCCCAGCAGCATGATTGATCCCTGGATAAAGTCGTTGAGTGCTGTCGCAAGATAGCCGCCCACAACCACATAAACACAGGTAAGAGCTGCCATGACGATTACACAGACTGCATAGTCTATATGGAATGCCATTTCAAAAAGGCGTGAAAGTCCATTATACAGAGATGCTGTATAAGGAATCAGGAAAACAAAAACAATCAGGGATGCGACAATCTGAAGTGGTTTGCTGTCAAAACGTTTTCCGAAAAAATCTGGCATGGTTGCAGAATCAAGTTTCCTGGTCATGACCATTGTCCGTTTTGCCAGTATTGCCCATGCAAGAAGAGAACCGATAATAGCGTTTCCGATTCCAATCCATGTAGATGCAATTCCGTATTTCCATCCGAACTGACCCGCATATCCTACGAATACAACTGATGAGAAATAAGAGGTTCCGTATGCGAATGCGGTGAGCCACGGTCCGATTGTGCGTCCGCCCAGAACAAATGAAGTAACACCATTGTTTTTTCTGCGCGCATAGAAGCCTACACCAACGGTTACACCAATAAAAATAATAAGAATAAGGATTTTGAGAATCATTGTTCTCTCCCTCTGTTGATTTTTTCTGCGAAGTCATAAGGCTTCACAAAGTTTTTAAATTATACTCCTTTTTTGTGCCTTTGTCTTTCAGACTAAAAAAAACTGTTCGAAATATACATAGAATCCTTCTGTCCGGCAGCTGTTCTTCTCATGCTTTGTGGCCTCCAATCTGACTGTTCCGCATCATCTGTGTTGCCCCTTCCTGCAGATTCATCGCTTTTAAAACAGCATTTTTCCCATATTTCTGCTTCATTCCCAGAACAGATTCCTGAAGCCTCTGTTCTCTCCTGACACTCTGTCTCAAGATTTCCGCACTGTCATTCTCAAAAAGTCCTCCCGCGTATGATTCCATGAGGTTTGAGTTTCTGATTCCCGCTGTCAATGAAAGACGCCTTACAGTGTAATCTCTGGAAGCAATCGTCTCAAAAATCAGCTGGGCAGTTTCTCCCAGAACTCCGGCAGTGGGAAAACGGTCACCCAGCATAACTCCTCCGTGAACAGGTCTCGGCATGGCTCTGCCAAGGTAGTCCTGAACAAAGGGGACATTTTCTCCGGCTGTAGAATTTCCGGTATCATAACAAAGGTAAAGAGACAGACTTTCCGCTGTAAGACATTTTTCCACCAGCATCAGGCTCAGTTCCTCTGCCATTTCTCTGACAACAATCTTCGTCTCTTCATAACTGTATGGCCGTGGCAAAACCTGACCGTTATTTACGCTCCGGGATTTAGATTTATACTTCTTGATGGAAGAAAGCGTACATTCCTCATATCCCCATGCGTGATCAATCAATATTTCTGCATTTATTCCGAATGTCTTGTACAAAGATTCCTCGTTCACCGGATAATCCAATGGATTCAAAGAGGTTCTTGCAATATCACCCATTGTCCTTATGCCAAGTTTCCTCAGTCTGGCTGCCGTTCCTGTCCCGACCCTCCAGAAATCAGTTATTGGCTCATGATTCCATAAAAGTTCTTTGTATTTCCTTTCATTCAGTTCAGCAATGCGGACTCCGTCTCTGTCCGGTGCAATATGCTTTGCCACAATATCCATCGCCACTTTTGCAAGATACAGATTTGTTCCTATTCCGGCTGTTGCCGTTATCCCGGTTTTCTCTATGATCTTTTTTATCAGTCTGAGTGCAAGTTCATGGGCTGAAATTCCGTAAATCTTAAGATATGGCGTTGCATTGATGAAAACTTCATCTATGGAATAAACATGAATATCCTCTTCCGCAATCATTTCCTGATAAATGGAAAAAATCTTTGAACTTACAGAGATATATTTACCCATGTTTGGTGGTGCAACTATAAAATCAAATTCATAATCCGGGTGTCTGTCCAGTTCTGACTGAAGTGCAGATTTTCCTTTGAAACAGCGGTCCGGAATCTTTTTTTTTCGTTCTGCATTCACTGAGTCAATTATCTGCTTCGCTTCAAAAAGGCGGCATCGGCCTGGTAATCCATGTTTTTTCAGTGGCGGACTGACGGCGAGACAGATGGTGCTGTCACTCCGGCTCTGGTCCGCGACTACGAGACAGGTGTCAAGCGGATCCAGATTCCGGAAGACGCATTCTGCGGAAGCATAGAAAGATTTCAGGTCGATTGCGATATATGCCTGTTCCATATATATGTATAGTAAAATAAAAAATAATACTTGTAAAGATGTTTAGTAAAAATTCTGCAGAATCTATTGCGTTTTATGATAAATGCGTGTAGCATGAAAAAGCAGGCAAAAAATAATCTGTCTGCGCAAGAGGTATAACATGAAGAATTTGGAACCGGGTGACGAAATTAACGCTCAGATTGTTGCAATATCAGGAGATACAATTTTTTTGGATTTGAATTCCAAGTCAGAGGGTGTGCTTGCCGCATCAGAACTTACGGACGACAAGGGAGTTCTGTCAGTCCAGCCAGGTGATTCTGTAAAGGCTTTCTTTACAGGTTACAAAGACGGTGCAATGCAGTTTACGACACGCATTTCCGGTGACAAAGCAGATAAATCCATGCTTGAGAACGCCTGGAAAAACGGCATTCCTGTAGAAGGACACGTTGAGAAGGAAATCAAAGGCGGTTATGAAGTAAAAATCGGATCCGCCCGTGCTTTCTGTCCTTATTCCCAGATGGGTGGCCGCCGTCGTGAGGAAAATGATGTTGTTATCGGAAAACATCTTTCATTTCTCATTCAGGAGTACAAAGAGGACGGACGGAACATTCTTGTTTCAAACCGCGCAATTCTTGAGGCAGAACACAGGGAAGCGATTGAAAAACTCCGGAAGACACTTACAGAGGGAACTGTTGTAAAAGGAACGGTACAGTCTCTCCAGAGCTACGGCGCCTTTGTCGACATCAATGGTTTCCAGGCACTGCTTCCCGTTTCAGAAATTCGCCTTTCACGTGTGGAGAACATTGAGGAAGTTCTGTCCGTGGGGCAGGAAGTCACTGCGAAGATCATCAGAACTGACTGGGACCGGGAACGTGTTTCAATCAGTACAAAAGCTTTGATTGAGAACCCTTGGGATTCTGTTCTGACACGTCTCTCAGTTGGTCAGAAGATTTCCGGTACCATTTCCCGGATTGCGGACTTCGGACTCTTTGTCACCCTTGAACCGGGCATTGACGGACTTGTTCACGCAAGCACAATCGAAGATATCGGCAGAAACACGAATCTCCGCAAAAAGTTCAGAAGCGGACAGTCCATGGATGTAGAGATTCTTTCCATTGATACTGAGTCAAACCGCATTTCTCTCAAACCCGCAACAGCTGCAAAAGTTCAGGATGATTCCGAGGAGTACCTGAATAATCAGATTGACGATGCTGAGACATACAATCCTTTTGCCGCTTTGCTCAAAAAGAAATAATCTTTCTTAAAACATAAAAAAAGCTCTGAAGTCCGTTTCTGTCAAACTAAGGATCTCAGAGCTTTTTTTCAGCAAACCAGCTGATTGGATCAATTACATAAATTCATTCAGATCCACTTCTTCACCGATTTCCGGATTTGAGGCGCTGTTTTCTGAAGATACAGAACTTTCCCTGTCTTCTGAAGGATTGTCTGTGAAGGCGGAAGGTATCTGCTGCGGAAGCTCAGCAATCGTATTACTTTCGGAATCAGCATTTTCTGATACCACTTCGTCAGGTTCTTCCGGTTTGACATAATCCGGTGATTCCTGCTCAGTTGTAACGAACTGGGACAGGGATTCTGAAAGTTCCCGCATCTTGTTGTAACTTTCAGTTGAATATTCTTTTACCTGCAATGTACGTTCTACAATATCCTGGGCACCGATGGCAATCTCTGAAATACCAGTCTTGACTTCTGAGAAGATTCCATGCATCCGGGCCATGGATTCTGTAACAGCGACCTGATGTGCTGTAAGTATGTCACATTCTCCGCTGATTTTTCCTGACGTATCTGCAATGTCTGCAGTTCTGTCATCAACATTTTTGATTGTGCTGTCAACTTTCTGAATGCCGGAACTGATCTCATGCAGTGATGAGATCATGTCGTTGGCGTGGTGCTCAACAAGCATGAAAGCCTCTGCCGCAAGATCGCTGGCATTGTTTGCCGCATGGACTTTGTTTACAATGTCATAGATTGAGGCACCGATCTGACGCGCATTGTCAGCAGTGTTCTCGGCCAGAGAACGGATTTCCTCAGCCACAACCGCAAAGCCGCGTCCGGCTTCTCCCGCATGGGCACTTTCGATTGCGGCATTCATTGAAAGAATGTTCGTCTGTTCCGCAACAGAGTCAATAATTCCTACGATTTCACTGATTCCGTCCAGCTGGCTTGTGATCTGGGCAAGCATTGTTGTTGTCGCCGCAATTTTTTCATCACCATCAGAAACGAATTCCTGGATCTGCTCAGCATTCACTGATTTTTCTTCTGCCATACGTGCAACTTCGCGGATTGTCTTTGACATCTCATTTATGTCCGTTGAGTTCTGATCGATTGAAGTTGCCTGCTGCTGGTTGTCCACAACAACATTCAGAGCTGCATCAGACATTTTCATCAGTTTATCCATTGAACTGTTTACCGCTTCCTCAAGGATATCAAAGTGTTTGTTCAAGGCATCAATACTTGTCCTGATCTGATGAGTTGCTGCCGCAGTCTGATTGGAACTTCCGTTGATTGTCTCACCGCAGATAATGACATCGTTTGCAGAAAATTTCACATCATTTATGACATTTGCAAGAATCCCTGCGGTCTGACTCAGATCCCTCATAAGACCCGCCAGTTCGTCAGAAGAATCATCATAAAGTTTGATCATCATGTTACGGTTTGCCAGTTTTGATGAGGCACCATGCAGAAGATTGATTCTTTTGACAATGTTTCTTGTGAAGATTGTTGTAAGTGTCAGTCCGAAAACGCCTGTAAAAAGCATCGCAAGTATGTAGACAATGTGGAGTGAGTAGAACTGTGTGGTCGCGTGGACGGAAAGCATGTCACTGAATTCATTGAAAGAACGGTTGAAAATCTCACAGACATAACGGAGTCCCAGCTGCTGGGTCTGGAGTGTAAGAACTGCTATGTCAAAAAGTGAATTTGTGTATCCATACTGTCGGGCTTTTTCAGATCCTGTAACAAGTCCGTTCTTGTTCAGTGCAGACTGGAAAATACTTTCAAATTCCAACTGGGAAATTATTCTGTATTGTTCGCCCATTTTCTCGGCGCTTTTTGACACAGAAGCCCACATGTCACTGATTGCACCAAGTTTGTCAAGAAGTTCCGGAGTCAGGGAAATATTTTTACCCGGGTTAGAAATTGTCTCGTACTGGGAAATTCCTCTGTTGATGATCTCTGACCACTGGTCATATAATTTTACTGTCTCAATCTCACTTGTGAAGGCTGCGTCAGTAAAAGCAGAGATTTCGTGGATTGTGTTGCTCATTTTAAGGGCATCAACCTCATAATCCCGGACAGCCATCAACGAAGAAAACCTGATCATAAGCAGGGCACAGACAGAAAGAACCAATCCTAAGAGAATGAAAATCATTATGAAGAATTTCGCTTTTACCCGCATAAAACCTCCGCAGAATCGCAGTGTGGAAATTATATCACATTATTCTGTCTTGCGCATGCATAATCTTTTTTCTCTGACTGAAGAAAGCAGGCTGCAGAGTTCCTGATTATTGCCATCTGCAATCAGTTTTCTCATTTTGAGAAGACTGTTCTCGAAGTTGTCAATCTGATTAAGCAGAAGGTCTTTGTTTGAAGCGAAAAGCTCAGTCCAGAGCGGGGCATTGATCATTGCAATCCTTGTGAGATCCTCAAAACTGCCGCCACCGAAGGCTGTGACTTTTTCGTCCTCGGCACTGTCAACCAGAGCGGAAGCAATCACGTGGCATAACTGTGATGTGAAAGCAATCTTGTTGTCGTGTGTATGGGGATCTGTTTCCACAATGTGTGCGAATCCAAGCGCAGAAATGATTTTTCTGAGTTTTTCCACGTTTTCCCGGCGGTTCTCTTTCTCAAGAACCAGGATGTAGTGCCGTCCGGAAAAATTCACATTGGCTGAAAATGCATAACCTTCTGTCTCACGGCCGCACATTGGATGACCGCTGATAAAATCAGGCGCATCAGAGGAAGAATCCTGTCCGAAAACATCCGCGGCATTTTTCCTCAGTTTTTTCAGATATTCACCTTTTACACCGGCAATGTCTGTGACAATCGAACCTTTCGCAAAATCGTGGCGGTACTTTTCTATGAATTCAAAAGCCAGTGCCGGATAGAGACAGACAATCACAAGATTGCATTCTGAAAGCATCTCAGGAACGTGATCCATGTCAAAACCTTTATCGATCACGTTTTCAATCTGGGCGGCCTTCAGAAAATCTGTGTTTTTGTCGCAGGCATAAATACTTACGTGGCCGGATGTAAGAAATCCCAGTTTTCCGCATTCTTCTGAATTCCTGAGTGCGCGGGCAAATGCTCCGCCCATCAGACCAAGACCTACAATTCCCGCTGTAAAATTTTCCTGGCTCACAGCTGTTTTCCTTCGATCTTCGCATACTGACGGAGCTGTTTCATCAGCGTCTCAAACTGTGCAGGAGTGATTGACTGTTCTCCGTCGCACCATGCGTTCAGCGGATCATTATGGACTTCAACAATGATTCCATCGGCTCCGGCTGCAAGTGCTGCTTTTGCCATCGGGGGAACCATCCATGCATAACCTGTGGCGTGGCTCGGGTCAACAATTACCGGCAGGTGAGTGTGGCGCTTCAGATAGGGAACAACTCCCAGGTCAAGGACGTTACGAGAGAATGTGTCGTAACTGCGGATTCCGCGTTCACAGAGAATAATCTGCTCGTTTCCGCCGGCCATGATGTATTCGGCTGCCATCAGGAGTTCTTTCGCAGTGTTTGCAAGTCCGCGTTTCAGGAGAATCGGTTTGTTGACGTGTCCCAGCTCTTTAAGAAGATCAAAGTTCTGCATGTTGCGCGCACCGATCTGAATGACATCAACATTGTCAAAAAGTTCCAGCTGGGTAATGGCCATCAGCTCCGTTACAATTGGAAGCCCTGTGGCACGTTTCGCTTCAAGAAGAAGATCGAGTCCTTCTTTCCCGAGTCCCTGGAAAGCGTAGGGTGATGTTCTGGGTTTGAAGGCCCCGCCGCGGAGGAAAGATGCTCCGGAAGCTTTTACAGCCCGCGCGATTCCTGTGATCTGGTCACGGGTTTCAACAGAACAGGGACCTGCCATGACGGAAAAGTTCGTTCCGCCGATTTTTGCAGTTCCGTCTCCTGTCTTTATCTCATAAACAGAATCTTCCGGATGGAATTTGCGGTTTGCCATTTTGTAAGGTTCCTGGACGCGCATGACGTTTGAAACCAGTGGGTTGGCTTTGAGAGATTCCTCATTGATTCTTGTGGTATCACCTACAAGACCAAGAATTGAGGTTTCAACACCTTCTGTAATATGGACGGATATTCCACCCATTGAAGTAAGATGTCTGATAAGGGATTGGATTTCTTCCTGATTTGCTCCGCTTTTTACAACAACAACCATATATTCTCCTATAAAGCCCCCGCGGCAAGCGGCGAGCCAAGGAAGGCGAGAATTCAAGTCTGCAGATGCAACGCAGGAGCAAACTTGAATGACAAAAATTACATGGACGTAATTTTTATCATGCCTCCAAAAAAACAAGAATGTTGCCGGTTTAAGATTTTCCCGGCCTTATTTACAATTCCCACACAGAAAAAAAAAGGAGATTCCGTAGAACTTACTGCGGAATCTCCTGTAATTACCTGTGGTAAATACTGGCATCAAACTGCCGGCTGCTAGCAAGCCCTGTTCAATGCCACATCCGCATTAATCCGAGAAAACCAATAACTAAAGTAAAAAAATACCTGTTCAATGAGAAAATGGTTTAAACAGCTTCTAATACGGACTGTATTCATAGATAAAATCTAACTTAAAAAGCGAATCTGGTCAAGAAAAATCTGTCTTGAATTCTCCATATTCACATCCGCAGTTCATGAACTGGGCATCTTCAATTATTTCAAGCATCTTGCCTTTTTTCCGGAACAGTTTCATGTTGCCATAGGCGTTTCCACCGTTCCAAAGACGGTCAAAATCTTTACGGCCCTTAGGTGACTCATAGTTGACAAAAAGGGTATCGCTTTTTCTGCAATAGGCATCAATGTCAAGAAGATAATCCTTGTTTTCGGAAGAGACTGTCCAATGGAGAAGATCATCACCTTCTGAAAAACGGAATATCACCTTGCTTTTTATCCAGAAATGGGAAAAATTAAATTCGATCTTTTTTCCTTCGTAGTTCAGGTAAACAAGAACCCGCCTGTCCAGAGGAATCCCGAAGACACGGGGTTTTCCACCGCCTATATCAAAGCAGGTGTTGCTGAGTTTCTCCCGTGTGATGTTGCTTGTAAGATTGCAGCTGGAGAGCCAGATCCAGGGTGATGTGTAGTTTCTGCCCCAGTTCTTGTCCGCGTATCCGAAACTGGTGTCAGGGATGACCACGTATTCAACTCCATTGAGTGTTACAGTTCCTGAATAACGGGTTTTCACGCCCTGTGCATGCCAGTACATCTCAAAAGCCTTCAATGCCCGGAAAAGCCAGGAAGTTCCGTATCCTACATTGAAAGGAATTACTTTGTCCACCTGCAGGTTCCATGACATTTCGCCTGCGTCACTCATATATTCGGGATGAGCTTTTGCAGTCTGCTCAGAAACAGCAACATGTCCTGCAATATGGTTTTCTGAATAGAAACATTTTCCTGCCTGAATGGTAAAATCCTTTTTCCTGTTGATTTTAACCTGTCTTGTCGGATAGAAATTGTGCAGCTGGCATCCATCCTGTCCCCAGGATCCGGCTTTCATCATGAAATAGGAAGGACTTTCCCCGTTGAGCTGTCCGAAGACACATTTATCAGGTGAACGGTTAGGATTAATGAAGAAATATTCAATGAAAAACTGCCGGCTTTCTCCGGTTTTCCTGTTGAACCCGGTAAAAGAATGCCACCACCAGTCATAGCCGTTCCTCTTGAAGGAACCTGTAAGCATGTATCTGTTTTTATTCAGAAATCTTTTCTTGTAAGCCATTGTTTTCATTATAAATCAAGTATCTGAAAAAGGCAAAAAAAACGCCCCGGATCAACAGGGCGTTTTCTGTCTGTTCTTTCAGGCACTGATGAGTTTCCCATCACCTTTTGTGATGCACGCTTTCTGCTTCTGCTCAACGATATCTCTGTTGATTTCCAGTGTTTTTTTGCCCTCAATGGAGGGTGCGTCAAACATTGTGTCTAAAAGCAGCTTCTCTACGATGGCGCGGAGTCCGCGTGCTCCTGTTTTCTGACTGATTGCAGTTTCTGCAATTGCCTCGATCGCATCGTCTGTGAAAACAAGATTCACATTGTCCATTGCGAAAGAAGATTTGAACTGGCGGGTAATGGCGTTTTTGGGTTCAACCAGAATCCGTTTCAGGTCATCCCGTGAAAGTTCCTTAAGTGCGACAGAAATCGGCATACGTCCGATAAGTTCAGGAATCAGACCGAATTTGACCAGATCATCGGGAATAACTTTGTTCAGAAGGTCTGTACGCTCATCTTCAGAGATTTCTGATGCTGTTGAACCGAAACCGATTGTGTTTTCGTGCACACGGTTTTCAATCACTTTGTCCAGACCGACGAAGGCACCACCGCAGATGAACAGAATATTTGTGGTGTCAATTTCCAGCATTTCCTGATTGGGATGCTTTCTTCCGCCCTGTGGGGGAACACTTGCCTTTGTTCCTTCGATAATCTTGAGCAGAGCCTGCTGGACACCTTCTCCGGAAACGTCACGTGTGATTGATGTGTTCTCGGATTTGCGGGCAATCTTATCAATCTCATCAATAAAGATAATTCCCCGCTCCGCAGCAGCAATGTTCCCGTCCGCAGCATTGATCAGTTTGAGAAGGACGTTCTCAACGTCCTCACCGACGTAACCGGCCTCTGTAAGCGTGGTTGCGTCAGCAATCGCAAAGGGAACCTTGAGACGGCGGGCCAGTGTCTTTGCCAGAAGAGTTTTTCCTGAACCGGTAGGTCCGATGAGAAGAATGTTTGACTTTTCAATCTGGACATCATCCTCGTTCAGGGAAGGATGTTTTGACATGCGTTTATAATGATTATATACGGACACTGCAAGTACTTTCTTTGCGTAATCCTGCCCGATCACGTACTGGTCAAGAAAATTCTTGAATTCCTGAGGAGTAGGAACATCCTGAAGTTCAATTGGAAGAACCCCTTCCTGTGCTTCATTCATCATGCTCTGACAGATGTTTACACATCTGCTGCAGATGAAGACATCGTTGGAAGGATTTGCAATCAGCTGTGTCGTACCGGAAGCAGGTTTTCCGCAGAAGGCGCAGAATCTGTTGTCATTACTTCTGAACCGGGCCATTTTTTCTCCTTGGCATTATGCTGTCGATAATTCCGTATGCAAGAGCGTCTTCTGCAGACATGAAGTAGTCACGCTCCATATCGGCTGCAACAACTTCCTCTGATTTTTTTGTCTGCTCGGCAAAATACTGAATCGTAAGTTTCTTGAGACGGATAATCTCCTTGGTCTGGATAAGGATATCAGTTGCCTGTCCTTGTGTTCCGCCCCAAGGCTGATGAATCATGACGCGTGAAGAGGGAAGTGCATACCGTTTTCCCACTGTTCCGCCTGCAAGAAGAATCGCACCCATGCTGGCTGCCTGTCCCATACAGATTGTCTGGATGTCGCATTTTACATACTGCATTGTGTCGTAGATTGCCAGACCTGCTGTTACCGAACCGCCCGGACTGTTGATGTAAATACTGATGTCTTTGTTTGCATTCTGGGATTCCAGGAAAAGAATCTGGGCGACAACCAGATCGGCAGAGGCATCTGTAATCTCACCGTCGATAAAAATGATACGGTCTTTCAAAAGGCGTGAAAAAATATCGTAGGTTCTTTCACCGTTTCCGGTCTGTTCCACAACATAGGGAACCAGGTTGTTCATCTGTTCATTCATGGGCTTGTTCCAATTAATTGATTTCGGCCATGCCGAGTGATTTAAAACAACAAAGGACTGTCTGTTCAAAGTTGAATCGACAGCCCTAAGTTGTTATTCGGGATGCTTATTCAGCCTGAAACAGCTCTTTGAACGAAACTGTCTTGCCTTTTGTCACCTTGATCTCGGCAAACAGCTGATCGTAAAGTTTTGTCTCTTTGATGTCATCAATAAGATACTCTTTTTGACGGGGATCCGCATAGTGTTTTTTTACTTCTTCCACAGTTGTGCTTGATTTGTCAGCAATAACTGCATACTCAGCCTCAACTTCCTCAGGTGTAACTGTGATGTCACGGGCTTTCAGAAGGCTTTCAACAATAACGCGGCCTTTAAGATTCTTCTCAGCGTCGCCTGTCCACTGTGTGATCATTGATTCACGTGTCTGGCCGGAAGCAAGAACCATCTTGTCAAGTTGCTCAGGAGTTGTCTGGAACTGCTGTGCAATCATTCTCCAGCGGTTCTCAAGCTCCATTGAAAGCAGTGACTGGGGCAGTTCAAAGGGATATTTCTCAATGAGTTTCTCGATGAGCTCATTGGTTTTCTTCTCTTTAACACGGCGCTCTGCTGCGTTTGCCATGTCTTTCTTAAGAGCGTTCTTAAGATCATCAACTGTCTTGTATTTTTCGTTCACGTCCTGTGCAAGATCGTCATCCAGTTCAGGAATGTCCTTCACTTTAACGCCTGTGACTGTAACACGGATTTTCTTTGTCTTTCCAGCCAGATCTTTGTCTTCAAAATCTTCAGCAAATGTTTTTGTGATGTCTTTTGTATCACCTTTCTTCATGCCGATGATCTCGTCATCAAATTTGTACAGGTTCATGTTTGTTCCCATTGTGCAGACAAAATCCTCACGGGAAGAACCGTCAATAACTGCATCCTTTTCATCAAGCTCGCAGTAGTTCATTGTTACAATGTCTTTGTCTGCGATTGCGGCACCGTCATCTTTGTCAATCACCATGGCGTTGCGCTCACGGATGTCATTGAGCTCGTCCGCAATGTCATCGTCTGTTACAGAAACCTGAGCTTCCTCAACTTCAATGCCGGAAAGGTCAGTTACCTCAACTTTGGGGAACACATCGTAAGTGACAACAAATTTAAGGTCTTTGTTTGTCTCCATTTTGGGCATTGATTCCAGTGCAGGCTGTGCATAGGGAATAGGACGTGCTTCAGAATCTTCCTTGTCAAATTCGTCAAAAATCTCGCCAAGTGCTTTTTCTACCAGATCAGCTGTGGCATCATTTTTGAGTGCTTCACCGAATTTGTTCTCCAGGACAGAAACAGGTGCTTTTCCTTTGCGGAATCCGGGAATCTGTACGTTCTTTGCGTATTTGTTGACTGTCTCGGTGTATGCTGCTGCAACATCTTTCTTGCCGATTGTCACTGTAAGTTTTACAGCAGACTTCTCAAGCTTTTCAATTTCCTTGGTTAATTTCACAGGATTTTCCTTTTTGTCCAAAAATAGGACCAAAATAAAATATTAAAAAAAAAGCGATTCAGATTTCTCCGAATCGCTTTCGCTTAGAGCGGGAAACGGGAGTCGGACCCGCGACATCCACCTTGGCAAGGTGGCGCTCTACCACTGAGCTATTCCCGCAAGTATGTAACGAATACAACTCGTATTCATTCTCTTGCCTAGTTTTCTGCGAGAGAAGGGACTTGAACCCTTACGCCGAAGCACTAGATCCTAAGTCTAGCGTGTCTGCCAATTTCACCACTCTCGCTCAGGACATTTATGATATTATAGATTTCAGAAAAAAGTGTCAACAGGTTTGATAAAAAAAAAGCAACTTTTTCTTCTAGAATTATTTTTTTTTACAGAAATGTTCCCTTTTGTTGATAATCCGTTTTTTTTCTTCTATAATAAATGTAAAATCACTTTATTGAACGGAGTTTCTTTCAGGTTCTGGATAAGAATCTCTGTTGAGGAATGATTATGAAGAGAAAAATGTTTGTCGGAAGATTGGTCATTCTGTCAGTTCTGATGCTGGCTCTGACCCTTTCAGGTTGTAACTCCAAGAGTGACTTGGTGGAACCTTCAGCTGCAGAAGAAACTGTAACTGATGAAATCCTTGCGGACGTGAAAAATCCTGTTGAAAAGACTGTTTCTCCGGAGCCTGTCCAGCAGGAGCAGAAACTGGAGAATGAACTGGAGCAGGAGTCTGAGCCGGTATTGATTGATTATGCACCGGATGATGTTCCTTCAGGGCCGCTTTCCAAAACAGAGGAGATGGAGCTTCTCTTTGATCTTGATTACAGACCTCTGAATATCGAACCCCGTTCTGAAGCAAAAAAAGTCAGCCTGAACTCAAAGCCAGCTTCTGATGAACGGCCGACGGATTATGTCCCTGGGCTAAGGGATCTGGATGACTACCAGACTGTTTATTCTGACAGAAAGATTTCTCTTGCCGAATATTATGAAAGACTTGCTGAGATGGAAGTTCCAGAGGCGATGTCTGTTGATTTCCAGCCTGATCTTTCAGGTTTTGAAGGAGACGACAGTGTTTCTGCGACTGCAGACTCAAAAACCGGGGCAGTTTCTTCCGCACAGACGGTTTCTTCTCAGACAGTCGCTGCACCGAAAAAACTTTATGTCTCTGACTGGGGTCCGAGAGCTTACATACCCGGAAGTTACAACTATCCGACTTTTTACGTGGAATTCTCTGATTCAGTCAAAAACCTGTCTGCCCTTAACGACAAAAAAGTGGAGCAGGAAGAGGCAGCAAAGATTTTCAGCATCAATCCTCCTCTGAAAGGTCATTACCAGTGGAACGGAACAAAAACTCTTTCATACATTGCTGAAGAATATGCTCACACCGGTACAAAATACACAATCACTGTCAACAAAGATCTTGTTTCTGTAAACGGCGAGAAAATTTCCGGAACTCTGGAATTCAGCACCAAAGGCGAAGATCTTCAGCTTACATGGCTTGATTACGGTGCACGGCCCGGAGTAAAAAGTTCCTACACTTATGATTCTTCTGCAGGTATTGATCTGCCGACTGCAAAATATTTCCAGATCGGCCTCAATTCTCCCATTACGCTTGACGAAGTCTATCAGTCTACTGTTGTGCTTCTGGGTGATTACCGGACAGGAAAAAAACTTTCATACATTGCGACTCCTGACGGTGCCGACGGGAACGGACGCACGAAGTATTATTACATTGAAGTGACGGATCCTCTTGAGACAAAGAACAAAGTCACCGTAAAGACAACTTCCCTGGACGGGGAAAGAATCACTTACAAATACTTCAATACGCTCATTCCTTTTGAAGTGACTAATGTGGAACAGTACAAAAGCAGCGTGACTTTCTATTTCAATCAGCCTGTGGACAAATCAACAGTTCTTGAGGGACTTGATGTGGAAGGTTTTGAACTGACGGAAGACAATTTTTACTGCTGGGGTTCTTACATTGAGATTCCCTACATTCCTCTGAAACCGGGAGAGACCGGTAAGATTTCCACAACGGATAAACTGAGGAGCAAACGGGGAGATGTTCTTTCAAATTCAAAGAAAGTAAATCTTGAAGGGCATGATTTTTCCGGATTTGTCAAATTTCTTGATTCAGGCAATGTTATGCTGGAGTCTCAGTTTGCCCACAAAATCCTCTTTGAGTATATGAATGCTTCTGAGTCAGCTTCCTATCTGATCCGGAAAACTGATTCTCCTCTGGATTATTATGCACCTTCTTCCATTAAGAGCATTCTTAAGAACAGTGCGGTTGCAAAGTCTCTGGATTATTTCCAGCGGAACGTGCACCTTTTCCAGGAAATTGATCTGGAACCCTGTCTTGAGAATGGAAAGGGAAGTGTTCAGTTTCTGGCGAACATTCCTTATGAATACTACGATTATTATGGAGATCTGAAGGTCTCTGACTCAACGAATTATCTGAACATTCAGGTTACAAATCTTGCGGCATCTGTGCGTTTCGGAGTCAACAAGGCTGTTGTGATGGTAAGGACTCTGGACACAGACGAGCCAGTTGCCGGCGCTGAAGTCAGTTTCCATCTGAAAGTCGCATCTTATGATTCTCAGGTGGTGAAGACAGATTCTGAAGGCTTTGCCGTAATCCCGGTTGATTACGAAACTGCGGAGAAAATGTACACAAATTCGAATGTGAAGAAAAATTATTCTTCTCCTGTATTCACCGTAAAAACTGATGATGACTGCATTCAGTTTACGCTTTCAGGTCATTCCACATGGAGTTCCAATGTAAGCAGTTCAAGTGTTCCCTACGGGTTTTCTGATTACAGCGAAGTTTTCATGTTCTGTGACAGGGGACTTTATAAACCCGGTGAGACTGTTTCTTTCCGCGGTATAGAAAAGATAAAATCCCTGGGAAGACTTGCCTCCTATAATGGAAGCTATAGAGTTACATTGCGTGAGGATTCATGGAATGCATCCACTCTGGACTGGCTTTCTGGAACCACCACGGAATCAGGAAGTTTCTGGGGATCCTTCACACTGCCTGAGAATCTGGAGCCGGGAGACTACGTGATTGAGTACAGTGGAAAAGATACTCAGCGCATCCGCTTTACAGTCGCTTACTTCACGCCGCTGAAAATCCAGTCTGAGCTTAAACTTGACAACCGGACGCTGATTGCCGGTGATTCAATCAGGGGTGAATTTGCTGCTTCCTATCTTGCCGGCGGTTATCTTGCTGAGGCGGATTACAGTGCATCTCTTTATAAAAAGCCGACTTATTTTACGCCTTCGGACAAAAAACTCCGGGAATATACATACGGTCTGATTGACAGTTACGGTTATGAAGACTATGCAAGCGGAGAGGAGGGACTGCTGGATTCCTCAGGTCATGTTTCTCTTTCCTTTGCAACCGGCAAGAATTTCAAGGCAATGCCTTACCGTTATTCTCTTGAGGTCTCAGCAACTGACGTAAGCAATCAGCGCATTGCCACATCAGGTTCTGTTCTTGTTCACCCTGCTTCTTATTACATCGGTGTGAAAAAGCCTGCCGGACTCCGTGGTTTTGCAAAGAGCGGGGAGGCTCTGAACTTCCCTGTTGTGCTGGTTACTCCGGAATCTGAGATTCTGTCTGATTTGTCCAATGTTTACGGTTCTATTTCCTACCAGTTGAGCCGTACCTACTGGACTTACGATTATCAGAGCAGTGTTGACGGACAAATCTATGAACGTTGGGTAGAACGGACTGATATAGAGAAGACCGGCAAAATCAGTGTTGGAGGAATAACGTCTCTTACCGTGCAGCCGAAGAATTCCGGCTGGTACAAACTTAAACTTGAGGGCAAGGATAAACTGTACCGTGATGTAATTACGGAATATGAATTCTATGTTTCCGGAAGCGGTGCATCCTGGAGCGGCGGAAGCAATTCTACTCAGCTTAAACTGACTCCTGACCAGAGCATGTATGTTCCCGGCGACACTGCACAGATTCTTCTGGAAAGCCCGCTGCCGAAAGGTGATTATCTGGTGACTGTGGAACGAGAGGGAATCTTTACTGAAGAAGTCATGCATTTTGAAGAAAACTGCAATGTCTTTGAGGTTCCGATCGCAAGAAATTATCTGCCGGTGGTTTATGTTTCCGTTGCCTCATATTCTGTGCGTGAAGGGGAACCTGTCCACGAATATGGCGAGAAAGATTTGGGCAAGCCTAAAGCTTATTACGGCGTGACAAGTCTTTTTGTTGATCCTCAGGCAAAAGCTTTCTCAATTGATGTTGAAACTGACAAAGAGGTTTACAAACCTGGAGACACTGCAACAGTGTTTGTAAAGGCAACCCGCGGTGGCAAACCTCTTGCTGATGCGGAAATTTCTGTAATGGGTGTTGACAGGGCAGTCCTTGACCTGATTGATTACCATGTTTCTGACCCGATCTCATTCTTCTACAGCAGAAGCCGCTATCCTCTGTGTGTTTCTGGCGGTGACAGCCGTTATTTCCTGATGGATCCTGTTACTTACAGTGTTGCGAACCTTCAGGGTGGTGACGCCGAGAAAGATGGTGATGAACGTGATGATTTCAGACCTACTGCTTTCTTTGAGCCTGCTCTGTTTACAGGTGAAGACGGAACTGTTTCATTTACTTTCACAGTGCCCAGCAATCTTTCCACATTCCGGGTGACCGCTTTCGGCGTGAAAAATGATCTGTTCGCTCTGCAGGAAGACGAATTCGCAGTTCAGAATCCGGTTAACATTCAGGCGGTTCAGCCCAACAGACTCCGTGTGCGTGACACAGCAGAATGCGGTGTTCTGATTACGAATATTACTGACGAAACGCAGGAAATCAGTGTGTCAATGGAAATCCGTGATCCGAAGGGCAATTATTCAGAAGACACAGCTGCCGGCCGTATGACAAAGGTTGGAAAAGCTTTCATTGACGGTGAGAAATCCTGCACAGTGATTGTTCCTCCCGGACGGAGCACAGTGGCCTATTTTGATGTTGCCGCGGAAGATGTTGGAAATGTTGAATTTGTATACACAGTTTCCTGCGGGGCTCTGAAAGAAAAACTTGTTTCACGGATGGCAATAGAGAAGAGTTATTCCTATGAGACTGTTGCTCTTCTTGGCACATTGGATCCTGTAGAAAATGGAAAAGCTTCCGCAACGGAAAAAGTTGTGATTCCCGGCTTTATGGATGACGGTATCGGAAACATCAAGGTGACGGCGGACGGTACACAGCTGGGACTTCTTTCTTCCAGTGTGAACTATCTTTTTGACTATCCCTACGGATGTATGGAACAGCGGAGTTCAAAAATCCTGCCTCTGGTTATTTTCGGCGATAATATCCAGGATCTGGGAATGAATTCCCGCGTGTATGATGTCAGGGCTGTTGTGAAAGCAGAAATGGCAGAGTGGAAGGATGTTCAGCATGATAACGGCGGATTCCCCTACTGGCCTGATGACAAAGAAAAAGAGAACCTTTATGTCTCACTGAGGATTGCCCATATTTATGCGGCCGGTCTCAAGAACGGGTATAAGGCTTCTGACATGGCCATCAATATTGATTCTCTCTGCAGATATATTGTGAAAGAGTTGAATTCAGGAAACAAGATTTCTGCTTACGGATGCTATGTTTTCAGCCTGCTTGGAAGATCGGACCTAGATAATCTGCTTGATGAGATGTATGCCCTGTACAAAACTACAGATCTGTACTCAACGGTTTACTGTGGTCTTGCCTATGCAAACAAAACAGGTGAAAAAGCAGCGACACGGGCTGAGACATGTGCCGGAATCGTCAAAGCTTATATGCGGCCCAATCTGCGTTCTGTTGATATGAGTTTCTACAGTTGGGGCGGTTCCTATTACCTTTCCAAGAACGGAATCATGGCTGCCGCAATGCAGCTGCTGATTTCCCAGAACCCGGAAGATTCCATGATCGACAGACTGCTGTTCACGATTCTTCAGGTTCAGAGAGCGGGTTACTGGTCAAATACAGCGACTACAGCCCAGATTCTTGAAAGTATCAACGCATATATGGATGCGCGTAATGTAAGAAAAACTGATTTTAACGCTGTGATTTCTCTGGGCGGAATTGAAATGTTGAACGAGCATTTCAAATATCCCCAGAATCTGAACGGAAAAACTGTCCAGGAGGACTTCTCCGGTGAAAAACTCAGCGGTCTGAAGCAGGATGTGGCTCTGCCGCTTACATTCACTTCCGAAGGTACGGGAACATTGTATTACGGTGCCCAGATGACTTACGCAATTCCTGATGAACTGCAGACGGCACGTGATGAAGGTTTCCAGTTGGAATACAGACTTTTTGATTATGAATCAGGTGAGGAAATCAAGCCGAAAGAAGGAACCTGTGTTCTTGAGCTGGTTAGCGGAAGGATTTATAAAGTTAAGGTAGCACTTTCTGCTTATGACAAAGAATACAGTTATGTGGCATTGAGAGTTCCTGTTCCTTCCGGTGCAGAAATTCTTGATTCTCAGTTTGCCTCAAATGGACGTGCCGCAGAAACTACAAATGGCTGGTACTCCAACTGCACAATCCTGGAAAATGAGGTCCAGTATTTCTGGGATTACTGGAATTCCTGGAGAACCAATGCATCTGTGGAATTTACATTCCGTGCTGAACGTCGCGGTGTTTATCCTACAACTCCTGTTTTTGCGGAATGCATGTATGAACCGGAGATTTTCGGCCGCAGCGACGGTTATCTTTACACAATCCGCTGAGGTTGCTGAGGGATGAGGAAAAAATCCCGGAAAATTGCCGGCATTGCTGTCTGCGCAGTGGTGCTGGCATTTTTTCTTGTACCTAAAACACTTTCTTTCCCTGAACTGGCGGATTTTTTGAACCGTTCTTACAGCCGGGTGTTCCTTTCTTCTGACGGGATTGTTCTGCAGGTGGAGACTGTGGGTGATGGTGTGCGCCGTGAGTTTACTCCATTGGATAGAATCCCTGAGAAAGTGCAGAAAGCTTTTCTCAAGGCTGAAGATTCCCGTTTTTACTGGCATTACGGTGTTGATGTCTTTTCGGTCTGCCGTGCGCTTTTCCAGAATGTTTTCACAAGAAAGCAGGTGAGCGGCGCCTCGACTGTGACAATGCAGCTGGCCCGGATAATCTGTCCCGAGAAAAACCGGACATTCGGGAATAAACTGCTGGAGTGTTTCCAGGCTTATCTGATTGAAGGGAAACTTTCAAAGAAGGAAATCCTTGAACTTTATCTGAACAATCTGCCTTTTGGAAGCAATGTGGAAGGAATCACTTCTGCCTCATGGTATTTTTTCGGGAAAAAACTGGAAAACCTGACTGATGCTGAAGTGCTTTGTCTTGCGGTCATTCCACGGCGCCCGGAATCCTATAACCCAGTGAAATTCCCTGAGAACACAGCTGGGGCTGCAGCACTCCTTGCAGGAAAGAAAAGCGGGATTACAGAGCAGGATCTGCTTGAGACAGCATGTACAGCTGAAATCCATAGGTTTCCTTTTTATGCGCCTCATGCTGTTACACGTGCTGGAAGGGATCTGGCTGAAAATGCTGAAAAATACGGACAGATTTATTCCGGAGTTACAAAAACTCCTGTTGTCCTGACATTGGATTCTTCTCTTCAGTTCATGGCGGAATACGAAGTGAAGAATCATCTTGCACAGAATGGTACCCACCGCATTGACAACGGTTCCTGTCTCGTTATTGAAAACAGAACGGGACGGATTCTTGCCTATGTGGGAAGCAATGATTGGTTTGACGAAGAGCATTCCGGCCAGATTGACGGAATAACCGTGCGAAATCAGATGGGCAGCAGTATGAAACCTTTTCTGTATGCCGCTGCTCTGGAAGCTGATATTCTTAAGCCAAACTCTGTTCTTGCTGATATTCCCATGGAATTCGGTTCTGAAAGGATTTATTATCCACAGAACTTCAACAACAGATACAACGGTCCCGTTCTTCTCCGGAAAACCCTTGCATCAAGTCTGAATGTTCCCGCTGTCCATACGCTTTCTCTTCTGGGTGTGCCAGAATACATTAGGATTCTTCACGGACTGGGCTTTGACTCTTTGGATGAAAAACAGGCTCTGTCAGCAGATCTGGGCCTGTCTCTTGGTGCCGGCGAAGTGACGCTTGAAGAACTTGTCCGCGCTTTTTCAGTTTTTGCTTCTGATGGAAAACTTGTTTCCACAAATCTGATTGACTCTGCAGAATTGAGCAAAAATGCTGATGGAGAACCAAAACAGGTTTTTGAAAGAGACATAACCCGGATAATCGCGGATTTTCTCTGCGATAAAAGTGCCAGAGCCGGAGGATTCGGTCTTTCCCAGTCTTTTGAGACGACGTATCCCTCAATTTTCAAGACAGGGACTGCAAACCAATATCAGAGCATTGTTGCTGTTGGCGCAACTCCGCGTTATACAGTCGGGGTGTGGATGGGAAATTTCTCAGGGAACACTGTTATGGGAAAAACGGGAAGTTCGCTTCCGGCGGATATTGCATGCAGATTGCTTGATTATCTGACGGAGCGTGATAAAACTTCCGGCCTTGAACCGGAAAACTTCGGACAGCCTGTGGAATACGAAAAAATCGAAGTCTGTTCTATTTCGGGGATGCTTCCGGGAAAAAACTGCCACCACAGAATCAGTGAGTATAGCAGAAAGGGTAGTGCCGCTGGCATGGAGACCTGCTCATGGCACGTTGAGGATGATGAAGGAAGTATTCATCTTGTTCTGCCGGCAATATACGAACCCTGGACCATTCAGTCAGAAAGCATTGCGGAAATTGATTATTCATCCCATCCGCTTACAATTGTGGCGCCGGCAAATGGAAGCGTTTTTTACAAAAACGGTGACGACATAAAACAGCAGATTCCGGTTTCTGTGATCGGCGGCGGTTCTTCTGGCACTTTATGGAACAATGAAAGCGATTTTCTGACAGTGCGTTATGATAATCAAGGTTTTACTGTTGAAAGACCTTTTATGTTTACGGTTCCGGTGGAGAAGGGGATTCACAATCTGACTGTTTGTACAGAAGAAGAAAAAGCGACTGTGAAATTTACGGTGAAATAGACTGGATGTGGAAACAATACAGGAACTTACAGCAGAAAATTCATTCGGAAAGCAGCAACTGCCAAAAACGCTAGCTAACGTCGCTACACGCGCAAGGCGGTAAGGAAACTATTACTCGTCCTTGCGCGTGTTTTTGTCAGCCGCAGCCTTCCTTCCTGAGTTTTTTTACGGCTTACTCTGTGGGGCGTTTCTTGAAGTTTTTGCTCTCAATGATAGCCTGTCCTTCACCGACCTGCTGTTCCATCATTGCGCGAACTTTAAGGGGCAGACCGAACAGTGTGATGAAGCCCTGGGCGTCTTTGTGGTCGTACAGCTCGCCAGTTGTGAAAGAAGCGATTGATTCATTGTACAGACTGTATTTTGAAGCAGAACCTGCGCCACGGATAGCACCTTTGATCAGTTTAACTTTTACCCAACCGGTACATGTCTCTTCTGTTTTGTCAACAAAAGCCATCAGTGAGTCGTAAAGTGTTGTGAAAACTTTTCCGTCATAGATCAGTTCACCGATCTTGATTGAGAGCTGCTGTTTGTAGTGATATGTGTCGCGGTCAAGACACAGGTGGTCAATCATGCGGTGTGCGAAATAAAGGATTGCTCCACCGGGAGTTTCGTAAACACCGCGGGATTTCATACCGACGCAGCGGTTTTCACAGATATCAACAAGGCCGACACCGTTTCTTCCACCGATCACGTTCAGTTCTGTCAGAAGATCAAGAGCATTCATTTTTTTGCCGTTAAGTGCGACAGGAATACCTTTCTCAAAATCGATTGTGACATATTCGCCTTCAGCAGGTGCCTCTTCCGGAACAACTGTGTTCTGGAGCATGTGCTTGTAGTTAGGCTCGTTCTCTGTTTTCTCCAGTTCAAGACCTTCGTGGCTCAGGTGCCAGATGTTCTCATCACGGGAGTATGACTGGTCTTTCTTCATGGGAACTTCGAGTCCGCGGTCCTCAAGGTACTGGATCTCAGCTTCGCGGCTGTCCATGTTCCATTTGTCATCGCGCCATGCGGCAATAACTTTCAGGTCAGGAGCGAATGCTTTGATTGCAAGCTCAAAACGGACCTGGTCGTTTCCTTTGCCGGTTGCA
Organism: Treponemataceae bacterium; assembly: GCA_045599005.1. GTDB lineage: Bacteria > Spirochaetota > Spirochaetia > Treponematales > Treponemataceae > Treponema_I. The sequence continues at coordinate 69,400 of JAZRVF010000015.1, read as the reverse complement.
CCGTGACAGATGGCTGTTGCACCTTCCTGGCGTGCGTATTCAACAAGAATCTTTCCGATAAGAGGACGTGCTGTTGATGTACCGAGAAGGTATTCATCTTCGTAAACAGCATTTGCCTTGAGAGCAGGCCAGATGTATTCTTCAATGTATTCCTGACGTGCGTCTACAACGTAACATGCGGAAGCACCTGTTTTAAGAGCGCGGTCTTTGATTTTTGCCCAGTCATCTCCCTGTCCGACGTCAATACAGACAGCGATAACATCGTAGTCATAGTTTTCTTTGAGCCACGGAATAATTACTGTGGTGTCAAGTCCGCCTGAGTATGCCAGAACGACTTTTTCTTTACTCATATAATTCCTTCCTTGTTAGGTAGTAAAGTTTTGCGGCTCTTTTGGGGCTGCAAATGCAATGTATTTTTATGAAAAAATATTGCATAAAAATGCATAAAACTGCTGAGATTATACAGTTTTTACCTGATCATGACTAGTGGAAAGAGAAAAAATAAACAGCTTATGCCGCAATATCAAAGCTGCGGGGTTGATTTGCCTTTAAGAAGCATCTGCATCAGCTGGATGAAGTTGTAAATCTTCTTGTAGATCTCAACGCCATGCTGCTTGATAGGTGTCTCAGCGAAACGGTCCAGATCCTTCCAGTTTACAATCAGTTCAGGACGCTGTTTTTCGTGGTCTTCAATAAGAGCCTTGATGTTTTTGCCGAGGACAATGATGTTCTGAGTTGCATGCATGATTATTCCCTGGGCATCATCGTTAATGTCGGAAAGGATTGTCGTCATCATGCGTTTTGCTTCCATATCACGTTCTACACGGATGATATAAGTCTTGAGTTTTGTCCCCAGCTCGGAACTCTCAGCGACAGAATTGTCGAATTCAACAACCTGGGAAGTCATTTCCAGAAGTGTGTTGTAAGCTTCGCTCATCGGTGTGGAAAGTGCTGTGGTGCTCCATTCACCCCGGACAAGAACAATGTCACAGAAACGGCGGATCTCAGTCTTGATGTATTCAACCAGGAAAGTCTTCAGATAACCCATTGCCTGTGCATGGACAAAGCCGGGAAGTCCCCGTTTGATGTATGTAAGAGAGTTTGAGTCAGTGTAGTTTTTCATCGGAAGAATCTGGATTGAATCAAAAATCTGGTTGGAAAGCTGCTCAACCTTTGAATTGTTCTGATCCTGAAGGATTTTGCGGAGAACGGATTCTGCTGAATGACGTGTCTTTTCGATAAATGGTTCGATGATACGGTCCTGTTTGGTTGTCAGTTTCAGTACGTAATCCGGGTCGGATTTGACAAGACGGATCATCATCTCAAAAACTTCCACATCCTTTATGTCGCGGAGTTTCGCAAGCATTTTGTTCCATGCGGGAATCGCTATGGGATCAGCGCCTTTCTTTGCCTTAATGATTGCGAAAATATCGGTCCAGCTGGCCGGATCCAGAGGAAGAGTCCATGCCACTGACATAAAATCAAGAAGATCATCTGCCAGATATTCACCGCGGATATTCTCGAATTTCGGGGAAGCGGAAAAATCATTCTCACGGAGAGTGGAATCAAATTTTTTCAGCATGAAATAATAATCATAATTGCAGAAGGCAATGAATCCCTGGAGACGGGAATAGGCACTGTCTGTGTAGGCAACCCGGTTTGCGTCAAAAAGTCCGTTGAGTGTGGCAATATCCTGACGCACGGCGGCCTGAAGTTCCTGTGCCGGCATTGTCTTTGATTTCTGGAGGATTTCTTCCTCTGAAAGCCGTTCTACAAGTGCGTGCTGTTCCTCTGTAAGGACATAATCAATTACCCAATGTTTGAAATGATCAGGATTCTGGTTCTGGAACATTGCCTGAGCAGGAGATACAAGTTTGTAGATATCAAAGAAAAATTTGGCGAAAGAGGGATGGATCTCGCTGGAAGAAGCTTTGTAAAACTTATATTTCGATTTTGAAAGTTCCTTTGCGATCGTACGCAGCTGGCGTTTGCGCAGGACTTCAGGATCTGCTCTGTTGAAAAGGGAAGAAAAAATGCGCTGAAAAATGTTCTCTTGTTCCATTCCTGTATTATGCAGAAGAATTCTAGGTAAATCAAGGGTGTAGACAGGACTTGCGTTGTGCTTGTCTATCTTGCTATAATTTTACCGTCCAGACCGCAGATGCGGATTTCTTTCCATTTTTAGGAGATTTTCATGACCAAAGAAGAGATTGTTGCCAAAGCAGAAGAGTACATTGCTCTGGAAAAAGACAGCACATTCCGTGCAGAAATAGAGAAACTGATTGCAGACGCTGATGCAAATCTTGCCGAACTTGAGGACCGTTTTTACAGAAGTCTTGAATTCGGAACAGGCGGACTCCGTGGTGTCATCGGCGGCGGTTATAACCGCATGAATACTTTCGTGATCAACAATGCAACCCAGGGACTTGCAAACTACATCATCAAGACATTCCCTGAGAAAGCGGCAAAGGGTCAGCTTTCAGCAGTTGTTGCCTATGACAGCCGCAGATATTCAGATGTTTTCGCAGAAGCAACAGCACTGATTTTTGCGGCCAACGGTTTCAAGACATACCTTTTCACAGGTCTTCGTCCCACACCTGAGCTTTCTTTCGCGATCCGCCGCCTTGGATGCGATACAGGTGTTGTTGTCACAGCATCCCACAATCCGCCCCAGTACAACGGTTATAAAGCATACTGGAATGACGGTGCACAGGTTATCGAGCCCCATGACGTGGGAATCATTGATGAAGTGAATGCAGTTTCTTCCGTGAAGACAATTTCCAGGGAAGATGCGATCGCCCAGGGAAAACTGGTCCTGATTGACAAAGAGATTGATGAACCTTACTGGGCTATGGCAAAAGCTCAGCTTTTCCGTCCTGACCTGATCAAAGAAAAAGCCGGTGAGGTAAAGATTGTTTACACACCTCTTCACGGAACAGGCGCGATGCATGTTGAGAAAGTCCTTGGAGACCTTGGACTTAAGGTTATCACAGTTCCTGAGCAGCGTGAGCCTGACGGAACTTTCCGCACTGTGGAGAAACCCAACCCTGAGGAAGCACCGGCTCTTAAAATGGCTGTGGAACTTGCTGAGAAAGAAAAAGCTGATGTTGTCATGGCCACAGACCCTGACGCAGACCGTTTCGGAAGTGCAGTTCCTTCTGAAGACGGAAAATATGTCCTGATCAGCGGAAACCAGATGGGCGTTCTTCTGACAGACTATATCATCACAAGCCGCAAGGAGCTGGGAAAAATGCCTGCAGCTCCTGCAATGATCCGCTCAATTGTTACTTCTCCCATGGTTGACAGAATTGCGGCCAAAAACGGAATCTATCTTTCTGAATGCCTTACCGGTTTCAAATGGATTGCAAACGACATGGCAACCTTTGAGAAAACTGGTGCACATCAGTACATTTTCGGTTTTGAGGAAAGCTACGGATATAATGTTGAGACCGATGTCCGTGACAAAGACGGTGTTTCCGCCGCCGCCATGTGTGCTGAGATGACTCTTTACTGGCGTTCAAAAGGAAAATCACTGCTTCAGCGTCTGACAGAGCTCTACAATGAATACGGTTATTTTGAGGACCGTGCGATCTCCAAGAATTTCCCCGGCTCTTCCGGTGTTGAGACAATGAAGAAAATCATGAGTTCTCTCCGTGAGAAAGGACTTTCTTCTCTTGGTGGAAAACGTGTTGAGAAAATCCGCGATGTTCAGACAAGTGTTACTTTTGATCCTGCAAAGCCTGCTGAAAAAACTGCGATCTCTCTGCCGAAGAGCAATGTTCTGCAGTTCTTCCTTGAAGGCGGCAGTGTGGTAAGCGCACGTCCTTCCGGAACTGAGCCCAAGATCAAGTTCTATATCAATGCTTCTGTAAGTTCTGCCGCCGGTCTGGATGCAGCAAAAGAAGAAGCCGCTAAACTCTGTGCCGCCATCGAGTCAGAAATCAACGCAATTCTTGATTCAACAAAATAACTGACTGCTGAATGGCTCTGACACAGAAACTTTCTTCTGTCAAAGATCTGGAAAAGTTGCTCCGTCTGTATAAAAGCGGGGCAACTTTTACTGTTTTTGATACAGAAACCACCGGACTTTCACCACAGAAAGAGCGCCTGATTGAAATCGGTGCCATTAAATTCAATTCGTCCGGAATAATCGATACTTTTCATACTTTCGTAAAGCCGCCCTTTGAGATTCCGCTGATGATCATTGCGCTTACCCACATCACTGATGACATGGTGTGCAATGCGCCGGTCTTTGCTGACATTGCGGATGATTTTCTCCGCTTCATTGACGGTTCATGTCTGATTGCACACAACGCCGGATTTGATGTGTCTTTTGTCAACAAGGAACTGGAACGCTGCGGAAAGCCGCCTCTCGCTAAACCCTGTGTGCCTGCCATAGACACCATAAAATGTGCAAGACAGGCTTTTCCTATGATGAAATGCTACAAACAGACTTATCTTGCCGAACAGCTGAAAATCGATATAAGGAGTGCCCACAGGGCAGACGATGATGCCCGTGTGTGCATGGAACTTTTTCTTAAATGCATGGATAAAGCGGAGTCTGTCCCTGTAAAAATCCAGAGCCTGGCCGCAGAAGCTCTGTCAATGTAGAAATCAGTTTCCGCGGGGTGCCACTGCGGGATCAATCACTTTTCCGTTTTTGTAAACCATAAGGCTTATCTGGGATTTTCCGCTGAGTGCATCAACTCCTGCGATTCCCAGTTTGTCGCCGTAACTGAGAACCTGTCCGGGTTTTACTGAGACAGAATCCAGTCCTGAATAGACATAGATGTGTCCTGTCGTTGCCTGTATAAAGACCACGTAACCGAAGCCCCGGTAAGTTGAGCAGGTGAGGACTGTCCCCGCCTGTATTACGTTCACGTTCTCGTTTTTCTGCAATGTGATGATGCTTACACCGCTGATTTTTCCGCTTACATAAGTGATTTCCGCAGCTTTAACAGGCCACACCAGAGATGTGTCACCTTTTCTGGTTGTATAGTTTCTTGGATCCTGCTGAGTCTGCAGTGGTGTGACAGATGTCACTGAAAGTATGGAATCCTCTGATTTTGCTGCTGAAGACTCTGCTGTCTGAACTCCCGCTGAAATCACTGCCTCTGTTCCTGAAATCCCTGCTGAAGAATCCTTTGATCCCTGGGAAACAGAATCTGCCGGAACCAGGATGGTCTGCCCGGATTTTAGATCTGTATTGTTTCCCAGATTGTTGAGTTCCTGAATGCCTGCAACTGTTGTGTTGAACCGTCTTGAGATACTGTAAAGAGTGTCGCCCGGTTCAATCGTGTATCTCTGTGTGTCCGGATCTTTTGTCTCAGGATCTTCCTGAGGAACTGTCAGAACCTGTCCGACTTTCAGTACGGCTGAATCATCCTGATCATTGGCTTTCAGAAGCTGGGCAACTGTAACATCGTATTTTTTGCTGATTGAATAATAAGTTTCGCCCTTCTGAACAGTATGCTTCACATCTGCACTCAAAATGGCAGAAAATGTGAGAAATAAAAATAAAAGAGCAGAAAATTTGCAGAAAGATTTCATATCAGTTAAATTTCGGCAGAATTTAACTTTATGATTATAAGAAAATGAGCTGTCAGGTTGCACTAGATGCCGATGTCACGGACTCCGCAACAATTGGGGTGATTGACCCATGTGTCATGTTGAGCGGAACGAACGAAGTGAGTGCAGTCGAATCATCTTCTCAAACTTTTTTAACGCTTTGTGGAGATCCTTCGACTTCGCTCAGGATGACAATACGGTTTGTCAGGGTGACATGGTGGGGTGTGTGCGCAGGATGAACTATTGCAGTTTTAAAGAATTTTCGCTTACTTTCCAAGAAATGTTTCCTAAATTATGATTTTTCTACTATTATTTATTTATGATGTCAAAGAAAAAGTCATGGTTTTTTATCCGCTCATTCATATTCTTGTTTCTTGTTTTTTCCGGAAATTCTGTTTTTTCACAAAGCCAGGTAAATCATTTTGTTCTGCCGGATTCTCTCGATGTGTTTCTTATTCCTTCAGTTCAGAGTCCGGAAGTCCAGGTGTTCTGTACTGTACAGGCCGGTTTCGGTATCCAGTCTCCGGAAACTTCGGGATTTGCGGAACTTGCGGCTGACCTTCTTGTGGCTGAAACTGATGGCATCAGTTATCAGGTGAATCAGGACTGTGTTGTGTTCAGTTTTTCCACAATGCCTTCCGGGCTTTTTCAGAAACTTGAAGAACTGTCTTTATGTCTTATAAATCATTCTTTTTCCGAAAACACGCTTAAAACACGGTTCAATCAGATGAAAAACGAGAAAAAAAACTGGAGTCAGAGTGCCGGCGGTTTTCTTAATACGGCCATGATTTCCCGTGTCTTTTCTGAGGAACCATGGAAATATGAGTCCGGAATTAATCCTGAGATTTTCTGCGCAGTAAGCAATGAGGAAGCCCGGAAAACAGTTGAGGAGATTTTTGAGACTTATTATGTTCCTTCCAATGCCGCAATTTTTGTTGCCGGAAACTTTGATTCAAAGAAAGTTGAAAGTTTCATAAAGGAGCATTTTTCTTCATGGAAGAATACTGCCCGTTCTTTCCTCCCTTCTGTCAAAGAAGAAAGCACCGGAATGAGAAAGAGCAGCGACGTGAAAAAATTCGTTCTTGTGGATGTGGGTTTTTCGGATTCTCTCAGTCAGATTGTGGTCCAGTATCCGGCGGAAAAACTTGATTCAAAACAGAGTGCGATTGCGGCCACCCAGGTTGCGGCTCTTGTGCTTCAGAACAGTTCTGCCTTTAAGGATGCGCTTGTTGACCCGCAGTGTCTTGCCACAGGAATCCTTGACTCTTCACTGATGAATGTATCAATGGTGCCTTATGGAGAAGGTGCTTCTGTTGTGTTCCAGGCATTGAGTTATCCCGCGGTATCACCTGCCGTTGCAGCGGAGAAAGTCCAGGAGACACTGCAGAAAAAAGACTGGTTCGACAGTAAATCTGTGGCACATGAGAAACTCGCCGTGAAGATCGGTGCAGAAATCGGGGGAAACTCTGTTTTTGATTATGCAAGAATTCTGGCGGAGTATTGGGTTTACGGGGGTCAGGATTTCTTTGACTGGATTTTTTCAGAGACCGATATTGTGACCCCGCAGAAAGTGGTCAGGGCAATGAGTAAAGAGCCCTTTGTTTTTGTGCTGTGCCATCCTTCAGTCTACAGTTTTTATGCAGGTGATTTTGCATCAGCAGGTTTTGAGACTGTTACCAGTGAAAATGATGCCTGGTATAAAAACAGGGAAATGTACGGAATCCAGGAAAAAACTGATCCTGAGGTGATTTCAGAGAGCAGCCGGGGCATCGGTGAGACCAACAGGGGAATGATTACAGAAACGGAGCTGTCAAACGGGATTCCGGTTACCTTAAAAACTTCCGCCGGTTCCAATAATCTTTCAGTCTGCATCCGGATCAAAGGCGGTGAGCTTAAAAACCCGGCGGCCATGCGTGGACTTGAGACTCTTGTGACAGAAGCGGTCGCCCAGAATATTGCATCAAACTGTGCCAGAGCGCTTGGTGTTGATTACGAGCGGGTCTCCGGCTTTGTCTCTGTGGACTCAGAGACTGATCTCCTTGAGAGCCGCATTACAGTAACCTGCAGCCGCCTTGTGGCTGACACTGTTCTGAATGTTCTTCAGGATTGCATTCTTTTTTCAGAGATTTCTTCCGGACAGGCTGATGAACTTATGCAGTCATTCTGGTCAACCTGGCAGAGTCTGAGCCGAAACGTGAATTTTCAGCTTTATTCCGCTGCAATGAAAAACTTTTTTGCAGGAACCGGAGCCGCTGATTTTTTTGAATGCAGGAGTCCGCTGCTTTACGGCGTTTCAATCGGTATGATCCGTGCCGCCTACGCAGATCTTTTGGACATGTCTCGGTATTCAATCACAATCTGCGCCGATGAGCCTGAAAAATACATGGCTGATTTTGAGCAGTTTTTCGGTAAGGTTGATCTGCTGCCCGGTTCCATGATGCTTGCCGGTTTGAAAAATGTCCCGGAGTCACTGAAGATTGCGCCACCTTCTGAAGACAGCAGGCAGACAGTCCCTGTTGAACGGATTTTCACCACAGACATTAAAAAAGAAAATGCGGTCGCTCCGAGAGAACTGATTCCTACAACGGAGTTTTTTGATCCGGTGCATTTTTACTGTATGTCTCCGGTCTGCAATACTGAAAACAAGGCTCTGTGCGTTGCCCTGTTCCTGAAACTCCGCGGAGACTTGGACAAAGCATGGCCCAATGGCGTGTCTTTTGAAGTCTATGATTACGGTTCCCCTGTTTTTGCATTCATCTTTGAGAAAGCGGACACAGGGAAAAAAGTTGAGGCAATCTTTGGGGAACAGCTTTCCAGACTTGCAGAGACTGATTTTTCAGACATGACAGTAATTGAAGAAATGAAAGAAAATGCCCTTCAGTTCCTGTTCACGGGCTCAGAAAAGGGAGTTGCCTTTGAAGCGTCAAAAGCTGATTCCGCTTTTTATGATCAGATCAGTGTTCTTGAGAAAGCCTCTGCTTATGATTTTGCAGAGCTTGCGGCAGAAATTGCAGAGTCTCTTGTGATAATGCAGGTTGAGACTGACGGGAAATAAAAAAACGGGATTATCCCATCAGGAACAGAATCTGAATTTAGCCGATAAAAATACTGCCAGTCAGGTAGCAGCTGCCAAAACCGCTAGCTAGCGTCGCTACACGCGCAAGGCGGCACGGAAACAATTATTCCGCCTTGCGAGTGTTTTTTGCAGTCGCTACCTTTCTTCCAGTTTTTTTATTTATCAAAGATTACTGTCTGAAAAGGGATAGTCGCGTAAAAAAAATCCTCCGGCCGCTGCAGTTTTATTGCTGACTGAAGCGGAACTGGAGGATTATTTAGTAAAGGAAATCTGTTTTACAGAACCATTACGATAATCTTTGACATAAGTACGATTGATACCAGTGCCAGAGGATAAGTTGCTGCGTAAGCGGAGGAAACTTCATCAGTTCCGGCTGTTGCAATAAGTGTGCCGAGAGCCGGTGTTGAAGTCATACCGCCTGTGATTGAACCCAGGTTGTTGAAAATGCTGAGTTTGAATACATAACGTGCGATCAGATAACCTACCACCATCGGGACTGTTGTCATGATGGCACCGTAGATAAAGAATGATACGCGGACGTTTGTGACGAAGTTTACACCGCCGGGAACACCTGCGCCGATAAGGAACAGAACCAGACCCAGCTCACGCATGAAGTTCAGTGTCTGTTTTGAAAGACGGCAGTCAAGTTTTCCCATGTGCTGGAAGTGTCCCACGATAAGACCTGCGATCAGTGTACCGCCGGAGTTACCCAGTGAGAAGTTGATCTTCGGGATTTTGATCGCGCCGATAAGACATCCCAGGGCAACTGTAAGAAAGAAGGGGAAGAAACCGAATTCTTCAACAGTGACCAGTTTTCCTTTCGGTTCAGGGATTTTGATTGAGCTTGCAGCGACAAAAGATTCACGTTCTTTTGCAATGTCAACTTTGAGGATCTTGGGAATGATCTGGACAAAAAGAACAACACCGAGAACACCGAACAGGTATGCGATACCGTAACCCGCGCTGATTGCGTCCGCGTCTACACCGGGAACCTCTTTTGCCGCACTGAATCCTGGTGTGCTTGTGAGTCCGCCTGTAAGAAGACCGGCTGCCATTTCAGGAGAAAGGTTGCTGTCAAGCAGACAGCAGATGATTGCTGTTCCGCCACCGATACCGATGATGATGATTCCCATCACAAGGTAAGCGATTGAACTTTTATTGAATGTCCTGAAGAACTTGGGACCTGCGATAAGTCCGACAGCTGTTACGAACAAAGCCGTTCCGATGCTTGAAACCAGGGAAAACCTTGTTTTGAGCGAATCGTTCCAAAGGGTGATCGTGTTGTCCCCGATCTTGAATGATGGGAAGTAATGGATGACGACACCGTAGATGAGTGCTACGATGAGAACACCTGCTGTTCCCAAAGAAATGCCCTTGATGTTGATGCGGCCGAGAAGATATCCGACCGTTCCGATGATAAAGACCACGAAGATGATGGAGAGCGCAGAAGAAGTTACGCTGGCCAAATAATCGATCATTTTGTGCCTCTGACTGAGATTGATTTTGAAAGGATTATACTTTTTTGCGCTTCTTTACACAAGAAGGGCGTATTTTGCAACAAATCCGGGGAATTGAAAAACAATGGTCTTGACCAAATCAGATTCTTTTTGATATATTAAGCGAGTTGAAAAACATGGTGCCTGTAGTTCAGGGGTAGAGCGCCAGATTGTGGATCTGGTTGTCGAGGGTTCAAATCCCTCCAGGCACCCTTTTTTGAGCGTCTGTAGCTCAGCTGGATAGAGCGCTGGACTTCGAATCCATACGTCGCACGTTCGAATCGTGTCAGACGCGGATTTTGTCCGGCTTTTTTATTTTAAATCACATCTTCTGAAGTCAATTTCCTCTTTTCTCCGCTTTAATAAGGCAATTTCTTAAGAATTTGCGAAAAATCGTTGATAGGGATTTGAAGTTTTTCTTCCATACTAGTACAATTCCGGTGTGGGAAAAAATTTGTCTTCAGAAATTGATCACGCACGTTGGCGTAAAGTTCTCATAAGAACACAGCTGATTGCGGCGGTTTTTGTTTTTATTGTTGAGCTGACTGTTGATCTGATGATTTACCTGCCGGCTTCCAGAGGCTATTCACCGGAAGAGATCAGACAGAAATTCATCCGTTACCTTCTGATTCCTCAGGTGATAAACTGGGGCGCCCTCTGTATTGAGGCAGTCGTCCTCCGGTTCATTCCGAAAGAGAGCAGTCACCAGAAATATCTTCTTCTTGGTGTTTTTTTCCTGATCTGCGCAAACTGCGCCTTCAATCATTACCAGTTTGAGGCCACTCTGATGGCACTTCTTCTGCCTGTGCTCATGTCAATTCTCTATGAGAACCGCGGACTGTGCATCATTGTCTCCATTCTTGCCGGAATCGGTGTAAGTGTTGCATCCTTCATGCGCGGACTTGATGAACGCTATGTAAAGAACATTGTTCCCGAAACGATAATCGTTTACAGTCTGCTCATACTTTTTTCAATCGTTTCAAATATCATTATTTCCATTCTTGTTCATGAGCGGAATCAGCTTCTTGAAGCGGAGAAAAAAGCCGAAAAAGTCAAGTTTGTTGACACGCTCAATGAGAAGAACCGGGAACTGACTGAAGAAAAACAGCGGCTTACGACTTTGACGAAGCAGACTATCTTTGCACTGTCCAATGCGGTGGTAATGAATGACGAGTATACAAAAGGTCATTCAATGCGGGTCGCTGAGTATTCTTTCATGCTGGGCAAAAAGCTTGATTTGTCTGAAGCCGAACTGGATGAACTCTATTATGCCGGGCTTCTTCATGACGTGGGAAAAATCGGTATTGACACAAAGATCATCAACAAAAGCGGAAGACTTACTGACGAGGAATTCAAGGTTCTCCGGACACATCCGATGAAAGGACACCGGCTGCTGAATGAAATGTCAAAGAACATCCAGTTCAAGAATCTGGCTGTGGGTGCCCGCTGGCATCACGAGCGCATGGACGGGCGGGGATATCCTGACGGGCTGACCGGTGATAAGATACCGCTGTTTGCCCGCATCATTGCAGTTGCAGATTCCTACGATGCCATGACTTCAATACGCAGTTACCGCAGCACCATGCCTCAGAAACTGGTGCGGGCGGAGATAGAGAATGGCCTTGGCACTCAGTTTGACGAAAAAATCGGTCGCCTTATGATTTCCATGATTGACGATGATGTAAACTATACGCTTCGTCAGCTGGTGTGACGGGACAGGATTTATCTGCCTTAAAAGTTGAAATTTGCCCTTTTTTGTGCTAATATTCGGCATATTTTTTTAGACGGAAGGTATCCCTATGGGCGGCGTGTTTGGTGTTGTCGGTAAAAAAGACTGTTCTTTGGATTTGTTTTTCGGAGTGGACTATCATTCCCATCTCGGTACCCGCCGCGGCGGACTTGCGGTTCTCGGTTCTGACGGTCAGTTTCTGCGTGCGATCCACAACATCCAGAACAGTCCCTTCCGTACAAAGTTTGAGGACGATATCGGTGAGATGCACGGAAATATGGGCATCGGCTGTATCAGTGACTACGAGCCTCAGCCTCTTCTGGTAAAAAGTCATCTTGGCGCCTACGCAATCACGACAGTCGGTCTCGTGGCCAACAAAGATGCGCTGGTAAATGAGATCCTCATGGAAAAGAACACTCACTTTCTTGAGATGTCCGGTGGTGAGATCAATCAGACTGAGCTGATCATCGCGCTGATCAACAGCAAGGAGACGATTCTTGACGGACTTAAATATGTGCAGGAAAAAGTCCAGGGTTCTCTGTCGCTTCTGGTGATGACCAAGACCGGTATTTACGCCGCCCGCGACAGAATGGGACGTACACCGCTCCAGATCGGTAAGAAAGAGGACGCATTCTGTGTCTCTTTTGAAAGTCATGCCTACGTGAATCTCGGGTATTCGGATTATAAGGAACTTGGGCCGGCTGAAATCGTGTTTATTACTGCTGACGGTGTCCGCGTGATGCAGCCGAAACAGAAGGCCATGAAAATCTGTACGTTCCTGTGGATTTACTACGGCTATCCTACAAGCACCTATGAAGGCGTGAATGTTGAGGAAATGCGCTACAACTGCGGAAAATACCTGGCAATGCGCGACAAGGATTCTGTACACCCTGACTGTGTCGCCGGTGTTCCTGACAGCGGAACTGCCCATGCGATCGGTTATGCCAATGAGAGCGGCATTCCTTTTACACGGCCTTTCATCAAATATACGCCCACTTGGCCGCGCAGTTTCATGCCTACAAGTCAGGACCAGCGCAACCTTATTGCCCATATGAAACTGATTCCCGTGCAGCAGCTTATCCGCGGCAAAAAAATCCTTCTGATTGATGACAGCATTGTCCGCGGTACTCAGCTTCGTGAAACAACTGATTTCCTTTATCAGAGCGGTGCGGAAGAGGTCCATGTGCGTCCTGCCTGTCCGCCGATCATGTTTGGCTGCAAATACCTGAACTTCAGCCGCAGCAAGAGCGAGATGGATCTTATTGCACGCCGTGTGATCAAGCAGTTTGAGGGGGAGAATGTATCAGAGGAAGTGCTCCGCGAATACTGCAACCCGGACAGCGAGAAGTATCAGCGCATGCAGGAGGAAATCCGCAGACAGCTGCATTTTACCACCCTCCGCTTCCATCGTCTGGACGATATGCTTGATTCAACAGGGCTGCCTCACGAATGCCTCTGCACATACTGCTGGGACGGCCGGGAATAAATCCGAATGTTACAAATTGTATAATAAAAATACTTCCAGTCAGAAAACCGCTGCCAAAACCGCTGGCTTCCGCCAGCTACACGCCCAAGGCGGAAAGGAAACTATTGTTCCGCCTTGCGAGTGTTTTTGTCAGCCGCTTTCTTCCTCGTATTTTAGTATGAGACATTTGGTGTGCGGGAAGGGATGTTTCTGTATTGTAACCATTGAGTCATGAATAGGTTTTTCTGTATACTATGATGGTTATGAATATAAAACGGAACCTTAAACTTTTTTCAGTGTTTTTTGCTCTTTTCTGCGCGGTCCAGGCCTTGTCTGCCGCATCTCCTTTCAACTCAAAAATTACAAAAGATGAACAGAAGACACTGGATTCGGGTCAGGTTCTGATCAAGAAGATCAATTACGCTTCCAACATGAGTCTGTCAAAAGGTTTCAGCGACCAGAACGATAAGCTTTTGACAGACATAAAGAATTTTTCCCCAAAGTATCTGGTTGAGATCATCCAGATGAAGCCTGTGAAGGGCAACGAGGATCTCCCTCAGAGACTGGAAAAAGTCCTGCTGAACATTTCTGATTATGCAGGGATTCCTTATTATTCGGAACATGCAGAAAAATGGTATGACCTGTATTCCCGTGCATGGATTGACTCTGAGCAGGAAAAAAACGGTGTAAAGACACTGAAAGCTCATTTTGATATGGAACCCTTTGGTGTTATTGATGAGGACATAACTTGCTCCAAGGAAGGAAATTATCTTATATATGAAGCCCTGAACACCAATGCAGTCCGGTATAAAGACAGTTTTGAGTGTTTCGGAAAAGGCAAGATGAAGATTGTTGTGACTTTGTTCAGAGACGGAGAGAACTGGGTTCTGTACGGAATCGGCGGTGTGAATGCTCTGCGCCTTCCTCTGCTGACAAGCCGCATTGATACTTCATTTGTGAACCGGATCAAATCTTTCTGCAATTACGTTTTTGACAAAATCTGATTGATGCGGGGAGAACCTGAAACGCGGAAGGTGAGTCTGGAACAAATCAAAGTTCTTCGATCATATTGCCATTTTAGATTATTCTCAGGATTCTCGATACTTTGAGAATCTTTTTTTTTCGCTGTTTTTTTGTAACCATGTTTCGGCGGTTTTGTCCTAAACTGAAAACTTTACTGGTGAAGCTAGTTCTTCTTCTTGGCATCTAGACAAAATCCCAAATTTCAATAATCTTTCTTAAGGAAAATGTTGTTTTCTTTTTGGTTTTCAATGAAAAATATAATCAATTGGTGTTTTGTTAATTATGAATAGAAGTAAGTGTTTTTTTATTTTAACTGTCATGGTGTTCGTAAATTTATTTCTGTTTGGGCAGCAGGTGAATCCAAACAGATTAATACCTGCTAACAGTGAGGTTTACGATTTACTGTATACCATCTTTAATGAACAATGTATGACATTAAATGCTGATTTTGCACCATGTTCAGCAAGAGAAATAGAATTTTATTTAAAAAAAATTGATTATGAAAATTTGTCAGAAAACTCTAAAGAGCTTTACAACGAAGTATTGGATATAATAAACGAAAAACCTTTGACAGTAAATTTTGGTAGTATTGAAACAGGGGTTAACCTTATTTTTTATCCGGAATTATTATATAAGTCGAATAGCTCAATAGATTGGACTTATGGCGCGGAAAAGAACGGTTCATATGAAAAGAACATCTATAAAGATGGAGACATTAATCCGGTACAAAAAGAAATAGTAGATTATAAATATTATGATGCTGCCAACTATAATGGGAATAAATTAACAAAACCTTTGTTGGGAATTCCTTTATATGTAGATTTTTCTAATTATGCATATATGGAATGCACACCGTTCGTAAATAAAGGTGTGATGGCAATGGTAAAAAATAGCAATTCAAGTAATATTCCTATGAGGATTGAGGAAATAGAATTTATGCAGCCAACCAATGCATATTTCAGTGCAGGCTGTCTTTTTGATGATAAAGTAGGTATTGATTTTCAAATTGGAAAAGAGGGACAGCAAATTGGTCGGTCTTTGTTAGGAAGTGTTATATACAATAATACTTTTCAGTCTGAGGCATATTTAAAATTGGATTTGTATTCCCAAAACTTCAAATATGATTTGAATGTCTCCCAAGTAAATTATAACAAGTTCTTGTATTTGCACAATGTTGAGTTTAATCCATGGAACTGGTTAAAAATCAATTTTACGG
Organism: Treponemataceae bacterium; assembly: GCA_045599005.1. GTDB lineage: Bacteria > Spirochaetota > Spirochaetia > Treponematales > Treponemataceae > Treponema_I. The sequence goes on along the minus strand of JAZRVF010000015.1, from coordinate 53,827 downwards.
AAGGAACATTGATAAATTCTGCATTTGAACTTAGATTTTTGAATCCTGTAATGATTATGCATTCGTTTCATCCTGCCACAGAATATCTTACAGATGCTGAACGAAATACTTATTGGGTTGCCAGAAATTGTGCGTGTCTTGGCTTTGGATTTGATCTGATTCCTTTTAGAAATTTCCGTTTATATGGACTTTATTCACAGGTAGAAATCCAAATTCCTTCTGAACTGGAATCAGCACACGGAAGACATTTACCGAACAGTTTTGCTTTTCAACTGGGAGAAGAATACAAAATACCTGTAAAAGGTGGCTGGTTCTTTATGAATTCAGAATTTATGTACTCTCTTCCTTTTATGTATTTTAAGGGAGGGGAAGACTGGTCAATGGTAAAAAAAAGATATGATGATTATAGTATTTATTGGAATCCCATTTATACTTGGCTTGGAAATCCTTATGGTCCTGACACTGTTTACTTTAATGCAAAAACTGGATTTGAGTCCAAAAATTGGAATGTAGATATAGGTTATATGTTTAAGGCTCATGGAGAAAACTCTTTCAATTTGTTCTTAAAAAATGCTGAAGTAGATGGTAAAACTATATGGGCTTATTATCCAAACACAAAAGTATATGGTGAATATCTTTTTGATGAATCAATAGCGAGAAATATGGGGCTTTCAGGAAATGTAGAGTTTAGTAATAGTTTCATTATAAATGGAAGTTATAAAATTAATAATAAATTATCTGTTGACGGACAATTTGTATATACTTTTGTATTTAATAATAATAATGTATTGGGGCAGTTTGAACAGGGAATTCAAGTTGCCGCAGCATTAAAATATTGTTTATTCTGATGAAAAGAGGATTTTGATGAAAAAAAAGCTGATTTTTTTCTTGATTTTTGTGGTTATTGTTGTGTTGCCAATTTATTCACAGGCGAATAACAGTATTGATGTAGATGATGAAGTTTATCAAGTTTTGAATGATGCTCAAACAAAGGGTTATTGCAGGACACTTTCCAATTATAAACCGTATACAGAATCATATATCATTTCTGCTTTGGATGACATTTATGATTATTTGGACGGTTTGGACGAGACATACGCTGTACGGGTGGAAAAAGAAGTTATTCTTGCTCAGAAAAACAGGTTCAAACATGAAATAAAAGGATTTGACGCGAAGACAATGGAATATAGTTTTCAGTCAGACTATGATGATTTTAAACCGACAATGTTTGTTCATGATTATGCAGATTTGTTTGTTTCTGGTGGTGCATATAATGTTTCAGAATTCAACAGCACAGGTTTTGATCTGTATGACAGATTTGATATTTATGGACAGATTAATGATTTTTTAAGTTACAGAACCTCTGCTTATATTGGCTTTAGTGATATGCCTCTGTATCAATTGGGGGATGATTATGTTATCGGCAGCTGGTGGAAGGAAACAGAATTTGAGAATTCAAATCCAATTAGGACAGTAAATGTTTTTAGAAACTTTTCAGTGAATCCTTTTACATACAAAAAGCCATGGAGTGGTTCTGTTTATTACCTGACAAATTTTACAGCCAGCGGACTTGAAGGATGGCCCACAGAATTGAGTCTTGCTTTTGGTATGGAAGGTGAACTCTCAACTTCTTTTTATGACGATAAATTGATTTTAAGACTTGGCAGATATAGCCATGACCTTGCGTCAATGGATACAAACAGCAGTCTTGTTTTGAATCCTATGGCTCAACCGTTCCTTGGTCTTGATATGCATTTGCAGTTAAATGATTTTTTCAGCTTTGATACTGTTACTGGCTGGCTTGAATTCCCGAACCAGCCTTACATTAATGGAAATGCATTTTATGACAACGGCGGTAAGGCAGATGGAGGAGACAAGAAGACAGATCATTCTCGATTTGACTCTTTGTTTTTTCAGAATTTGTACACTGTTAAATCTATGAATCTGGATTTTAAATACTTTCATTTTGATGTAGGAAGTACATGCGTCTACCCTAAACGGTTTGAAATCGGTTATTTTTTCCCGTTGATTGATTGTGTAATCTATCAGAATAGTCTGGGTGATTATGATAATCTTTCATTATTTACCAATGTAAAAGGAATTTGGCCTGGTGTAGGTCAAATCTGGATTTCCGGGTACCTTGATGAAATGAACAAACCCAATGCAAAATGGTGGGAAAATACCCGGTGTATGCTTGCGTTGCAAGGTGGGGTTAAAGCAAATGTACCATGGGTTCCATTTGGTTCTGTTTCATTCAGATACACGAAGGTAGAACCTTATTGTTATACACATACCTTGCTTGCATATCAGCCCTACAGTCAAAATTATACAGCAACGCCATATACAAACAACGGTTATAGTCTTGGGTATTATCTGCAGCCAAACTCAGATGAATTCCTGTTGGATTTTAATTGTAAGCCAACTGTCAATTCTGCAGCAGGCTTCTCTTATCAGCTGACAAGACATGGTGTTGATTGGGGAACTGGTCAGGTTGAAGGCAGCAATATCTATTCAGAACTCACATATAATGGACGCGATAAACTGAGAAAGTATTTCTTGCATGATGGTACTTACGAATGGACAAATACAGTTAACTTCAACGGCTCATATACGATAAACAGCCTTTCGTTTCCGATAAAGATTCAGGCCTCAATCGGTTATGTATGGAATATGTTTACAGGTGTAACCAATGCAGGACAGAAAAATGGCAGTTTCTTTGTCATCAGTTCAGATGAATACAAGCCTTATAACGGGCTTGTAATGTCTTTAGGAGTCAGTGTTTTCTGTAAATAATCTTATCCGCGAGTTTTAATGCTTCCTGAATAACAATATGCATATCGTAATATTTGTATTGTCCTAAGCGACCTCCAAATATTACGATTTTTTCTTTTTCTGACAGTTCCTTATATTTCTGGAAAAGCGCATTGTTCTTATCATTATTTATGGGATAGTAGGGTTCTTTAGCTATGTCCCATTTATCCGAGTATTCCCGGCTGATGACAGTTTTCTGTTGTGTTCCGTATTCAAAATGTTTATGCTCAATAATCCGAGTATAAGGAACTTCGTATTCAGTATAATTTACAACAGCATTTCCCTGATAATTATCTTGGTCCAGTACTTCGGTTTCAAATCTGACACTTCTGTACTCAAGAGGACCAAAACAATAGTTAAAATACTTATCAATAGGACCAGTAAAAATGATTTTGTCTGCTATATCTGTCAGTTCTTCTTTATGATCAAAAAAATCATAATTTAAATGAACATCACATCCTGTAAGCATTCTTTCTATTATTTGTGTATAACCGCCTATAGGAACTCCCTGATATAAATCATTGAAGTAATTATTGTCAAACGTAAAACGTACAGGAAGTCGCTTGATTATAAAAGCCGGAAGTTCTGTAGCTTTCATACCCCATTGTTTTTCGGTATAACCTTTTACAAGTTTTTCATAAATGGTTTTGCCGATAAGTTTAATCGCCTGTTCTTCCAGATTTTTTGGCTCATCGATATTTACGGAGTCTAATTCCTCTTGAATTCTTTTTTTTGCATCATCAGGGGTAAATACATCTGGCCAAAGTTTTGTGAATGTATTCATGTTGAACGGCAAATTGTACAGCTCATTCTTGTAACGTGCCACAGGACTGTTTGTATATCTGTTGAACTCTGCAAACTGATTTATGTAGTCCCAAATTTTTTTGTCACTGGTATGAAATATGTGTGCCCCATATTTGTGGACATTTATTCCTTCAACCTGTTCTGTATATATATTTCCTCCAATATGGTTTCGTTTATCAATAACAAGACATTTTTTTTCTGCTTTTGTCGCCTCGTATGCAAAGGTAGCGCCAAAAAGCCCCGCGCCCACAATTAAAAAATCATATTTCATATAGTACCTCTGATTTAGAAAGATTTTTCGTAACGTTTTCCGGTGAATTTGGCAACCAAAAAGGATTTTATTTTATTCGCCCAATTAATGTTCTGCATATCAATTACAGGAATCTCTTTGAAAGGATATTTTTTTGTATACAACCAGACATCCAGCAGACGCTCAGAAATTCTTCCGTAAAAGCGTTTATGAAAATCAGAATACTGCGTGGAATCTATCATTGATTCCAATTGCCTTAAAATATCAAAAAGCCATACACAATATTCGTTCAGTTTTTCCTTTTTCATAATAAACATGTTGAAGGCGTGGAGTTTCGTTGTATGTTTTAAGTTTTCAAAAGCAGGGTAGTATTCAGGATACTTTTCTTTTAATATTTCTCCGGTCAAATCCAACGGTTCAACATACATAGTGTGCTTGTAATGGTTGTAAATCGTTTCGATATAGTAATTCCTTTTTTTAGGAAGAATAATATCATTGTCTTTTAAAAGATTCTCAACCTGAGCTGAATTCAAAACTGTTTTGAATTTTTCGTTTTCTGTTTTGGGAATCCTTTTTGCAAGTGAAAAATACCTTCGGTAATGGACAAGTCCAATATAATCAGCGTCCAGATTTTTCCAAGCCCAGTAAAGTCCTGTCAGTTCGCAGTAATATGGATTTTTGGAAGAAATATTGTCTCCGGTATTGTCAGGTGTAAAACCAAATTGATCTTTGCCTTCTGCACCCACATGAAGAGGCAGATAAACAGAGTCTTCTGGAACCTGATATTTTTTGTGTGCTGCTATTAAAATTTTGGTGTTCATTAATAACCTCTTAACGGTATAGACCAGGAAATCTCTTTTTCCAATCCCAGTCAAGTTTTAAGACATAATCACTGTCTTCATCTGTTTCATATTCATCAAATTCAGTTGAATAGGTTTGCACATGCAATTCTTTTGATTCCAAGTCAAATGTCAGTATGCGCATCCAACCGTCTCCACAACCATAATGTGTTTTTGTCTGATAACCAAGTTTTTTAAGGGATTCATTCCGTGATTGGAAATCAGTTAAAATTGCAAAAGTTTGGTTTCCAAAGGCATTATAATCTGTTCGAAGTCCCTCTCCTAAATCTCCCGCTGAACTATGACCACAGACAGTCAGAAATATCTGATCGTTATTTTTAATCAGTTTAGAAAACAGTTCTTCTGCAGAATTCCTCTTTATACCAGTGTATTTATAAGCTTCTGTATATGCATTATTTGTTGAGTCATTAATGTCTTTTGTTATCTTAAGATAAGAATGAGTTACGATTATAGTAGGAATACCAGAATTTGAATTGATAACGTTCTGTGCCCATTTAACAGTAGAATCCGATGGATCCACTTCTAATCCAATAATCAAAATTTTTATTCCATTGGTTTCCAGTATGGACCATGAATTTACACCATCCTCTGTAGCGCCGCCAAACCATGATTTGTTTTTATATAATTCTGTTTGAGGTCCGAAAAATCTGTTATAAAGTTTCGTTCCATCAGGAACTCCATTTTTTTTCCATCTGTCATAATCATGATTCCCTATTACAGTAAGAAAAGGAATCCGATTATTAATTATGTCAAATCCTTTTCGTCCTCTTTTCCATTCTGTCAAATTCCATCCGCGATGATCAACAATGTCACCAAGGTGAATTGCAAAGGAAAAAATACCCCCGTTTGAAACGGAATTGTCTGCTATGAATTGCATCTGTCTAAAATATATCTCATATTGATTTATTGGAAACTTCTTTAAGAAACCTTTTTGACAACGGAAATCCAGATAGCTCTGTGTATCTGGAATTAAAGCAATAGAGAAAGAATCATTTAAAACTATTTTTCCACTATCATATTGTTTATTTGATTCAGCAAGTGGACTTATGATTTGTTTATTTTGTCTTGTTGAGTTACAGGAAAGAAATAATAACGAAGTAACAAATAGTATAAACAAAAAAAAATGTTTCAATGTGTTTTTTTCCTTTAGTAATGGGTGAAAAAATAACTTGAGAATCTATCTGATTGTGGAGATAAATTCCAGTTTTTTTTATAGGTTAATTTGTGTATGAATGTACTGCTGATAGATTCCCATTTTTTCATTGCTGATGGGGTACATTTTTTGTTCAGCAACAAAGCCAGTTCAAATTCATCCTCATTATTATTCTGTTGGGAAGTAATAATATTATAAAACTCTGGATTAGTTTTAAAAAACAAAGAAATTAAAAAATCTGTCTGGAAATAATCAGAGATATAATCGTACTTTGAAAAATAATCAAAATAATAGTCTGTTAAAAAACAATAAAGAGGAAATTCTTTTACGTTACTTCCTTGAAAACTGATGTTCCAGCCTTTTGTTTTATTGAACAGGTATCTAAAATCCTTTTTCAATTCAGAGTGTATTCCACATGGTGAATAAAAAATATGGTTAAAATATTCTTCGTCTATATCTTTTGTTAAATAGCAAGCCGCATCAATCCAGGTTCCACCATATTTCCTTAATAAAGCTACTCTTGCAATATCTGAAAAGTGAGTCTTTGAAATCTTTCCCGACAATACTTTGTCATAAATGCAGGAAGGAATTTCAACAAATTCCTTTAAGTTATTGAATGTAATGTAAATAATTTTTTTTGTTCTGATATGTTTTCTTATGCTGTCAAGACATTTTTCAATTACAGGCGGCAGGTTATCCATTCCTTGATACCACATAACAAAAACATAATCTTCTGCTTTCTGAAGGTTTTTATAATTGTATGTACGTGAAAATAACTCAATATTCTGTCTGTATAAAAAATCCAATGTATAAGATTGTCTTATTCTTGCAATTAATCTTCCAGGAAGAAAAAAATTGAATTTATAGAAGCATTTTGAAAGAATTAGTGAAAATTTATTAATTCTTGAAAGTAGCTTTACATTCATAAATATTATCCCTGATTAATTTGATTATTTTTTTTGTAGCCTGGCCAGTTTCAAAACTACCGAACTCTGCAAACATATTGTTCAAATCTGAGCTGTATTTTTGGATGTTAAAATTGGTTATACAATCTGATAATTCAGTATTAGATTGCGCTATAGGAAAGCCCCAGTTTCCGGGTGCAACATAAAAACCTCTTTCTTTGATATAAGTTTGGATATCTGTTGCAAAAATTAAGCATAATTTACCTGTCAGTGCAAAATCCCATATAGAAGAAGAGTAGTCCGTAATTAATATATCTGCTGCGCATAACAAATTCTGCATTAAGGGATAAGAACTGACATTTTTGTCGTATTGGTTACTGCTATTATTGGTTGAAAAATAATGGCCTCTGTATATTACTTTAACAGGTTTATTAAATTTTTTCATTAGGCATTGTTTTAATGATTTAATATCTAAATCTGAATCATATTCAGAGGAATTTAAGCTTGATCCCCTGTAAGTTGGTGCGTATAAAACAAGTAAATCACTTTCCCCTATTTCAATCTCTTTGCGAGTCTGTTGATTGATTTTCTCACATGAAACTTTATCAAAGAATAAATCATTTCGAGGCATGCCTATGTTTAAAAATTTCTTCAATGGGACATATGTTGAATGTGACATAACTTCCGTAAATTGTTTAGAACTGGAAATAAAAAAAGTAGTATCTTCGGCACTCTGTTGCTCTCGTTCAATTATTGCCTTTGTTTTAAACTCATCTGCCCCGACTTTTTTGTAGGCGCCGCCGCCATGCCATGTGTTAATCAATATCTGTTTTTTGTGACGAAATGGTATCCATGTAGGAAGACTTGCATTTGATATGATAATGCGACTGGTAATCAGGGAAAAAATGTATCCCAAACTGTTGAATTTTACAAAACTAACATTCCCGTCATTAGCGAGATAGTGTAATTCCGGATTATTGCAGCACCAGATTATTTCCAGATTTTTATCTTCTTCAATTAATTGTTTGTAAATATAGTAGGGATTGCAGGTAATTGAGGATCCTTTAAAAGAGGAAAAGAAAATCTTTTTTTTATTTACTGGTAAAACCCAGAAAATATGTAAAAATGAGCGTAAAAGTTTTTTTGAAAGAATTTTAAGCATTTGTTTCCTCCAAATAAGTTATTAGACGTTGATATGCTTTATTTAAACATAGCAAGATTTTTTTCTATATTTCGGATTGCATGTGTATCCTCTTCCACCAAATGCAATGAAACAAATCCTGTTTTTCTTGATCGGGAATAAAAACAGAATTCTCAGGACAAATCTGACAAAGTAAATTGCTGCTAATTTCAAGGTTTCTTTCATAATTACAAGGTTCTCTCTGGATATTATTTATCTTGGTCAATGACTGTTTTTATTTGTTTTTTTGTTCTACTTTCAATGACCTGTTTCAATTTACATACTTATCAGTTTATTGTACTGAAACCGGATTTTTATTACAATTGCGATACAAATGAAAATAGTTTTCTTATTGGCGATGTTTTTTGAGGAATGTGTATGAAATTAATTTTGGAAAATAGAATTTATAAAATTGAAAATAAAAACAAATGCATGGACTTTTTGATAGCAGGATTTCCTTTTAATCGGCCTAGGAATAAAATTGAAAGAATTGTACAATTATTTTTTAAATTACTGATTTTTCCAGTGAATTTAATTTCCAGAAGGGTAATTGCAATGAAAACTCCTCTGAATAATAAAAGAATCTTATTTCAAAATTTTCAAGGGGCATATACTTGTAATACAAAATATATTGCAGAAAAGCTTATTCAGAAAAATGCTGACTTGGAACTGATCTTTGTTTTTAACAAAGATTATGTTGTTACTGATGATTTTCCAGCAAAAGTAAATTTGGTTAGGAAATATACAACTGAATATTATTTGATTTTAGCTTCTTCAAAAGTTTGGATAGACAATTCAATTACCATGTTATGGAAATTTTTCTCTAAGAAAAAAGATCAGCTTTATTTGAATACTTGGCATGGTTCTTTAGGAATAAAAAAACTTTCAGGTTCCAAAATATGGAAAACTATTGCAAAAACAGGAAATCGTAAAATAGATTATTTTATTACCAACAGTACATTCGAAGAAAATGTATTCAAAAATTCTTTTTGGCCAAAAGTCCCTTGCAAACAGTTTGGACATCCTCGGAACGATATTTTTTTTAATCAGGAAATATTGAATGCATATAAAAATAAAGTTTTTAAATATTTTAATATTGAAAAAGATTCAAAAGTTTTTATGTACGGTCCAACTTTCCGCAAAAATACAGCAGATGTATCTGCAATTAAAATGGATTTTAAAGCAATTAAAAAGACCTTGGAAGAAAAATTCGGAGGCCATTGGGTTATTCTAAGTAGATTACATTATCGTAATTCAAACAACATTTATTCAAAAGATCATTTTGCTAATAATCCAGATATTATTGATGCCTCAACATATCCGGATATGCAGGAATTGATAGCTTGTACTGACATTGCGGTAACAGATTATTCAAGCTGGATTTTTGATTTTATGCTTACAAAAAGGCCCGGTTTTATATTTGCAAAAGATATTGCAAAATATATAAACAGTCGTGGTTTTTATTACCCGTTGTCGAAAACGCCGTTTCCTATATGTGAAAATGATGAAGAATTGATAAAAGCTATAGAAAATTTTGATTATGCTACTTATCTGGAACAAGTAGATGCATTTCTGTTAGACAAAAATTGCTATGAGAATGGCAATGCCTCTGAAAGTGTTTATAATTTGATTACGGATTTTTGTAATGAAAAACGGAATGTATTGTAGGTGCAATTCCTACCTTTCTGTCATTCATTGTTATTTTGTTGGAAGCAGGATCGTTTTGGACGTTTCGCTATGGGCTTTATGCATATTGGCGTCCTGTGGATTTTATATAGAATAGAAATAAATATATATTCAGAAAATCTGCTGGATCAACGAAAATATTATCAATTTTAAAAACAGGGGACCGATCAAAATAACACAAAATGCAAGTTCTTGGGGATAAAAAAAGGTTTTCTCTCAATAATTGCACGAACACCTAAAAAACTAGAGATTTAAAATCTCTATAATTTTTTTACAAGAATCCGGAGATTCGAAGGATCCCATGAAATTGTAGTACTCCTCTAAAGATTTTAAATATTCATCTTCATTAAAATTTAAAATCTTTTTAGTTAATTCTTCATCTGTTTCTGTCATATTGAATGGCCAGCTATAAGGATCCGTATAAAATCCTCTTTCAGTTAAATAATTCTGCAAGTCCGGAGCAAACAGGAAACAAGGTTTTTTAGTTAGTCCGAAATCCCACATTGATGATGAAAAATCTGTAATTAAAACGTCACAAGCACACAACAACTCCTGCATATCAGGATATGAAGTTGCGTTGATTGCGTCAGCAGGCAACGCAACTTTTATAGAGGAATCAAAATTGTGACTTCTGTAAAGCAAAAGCCATTTTCCTCCCAACCTCTTCTCCAAATTTGAAATCAACAATTTAAAATCTGGAAATGAAAATGCCAATTTTGAACCTGAACCTTTGAACTCTCCATATCCACGGTACGTTGGAGCATAAAGAACTGTATGAAAATCCTTAATATTCAATTCTTTTTTTACTTTTGAAACAATGTTTTCATTGGGGAGTTGTAAAATTGAATTGCGAGGCATACCAGTTGGAACAAACTTTTCAATAGGGACATCTTTTGAAACAGATTGGTTTTTCGAGAACACTTCGCTTGATGAAAGATAGTAAGTAATCTTCCTAGAAACCATTTTTGTTTGAAACTGTCCTACTCGTGATTGAACTGTTAAATTGTCTAACCCAACTCTTTTATAGGCTCCGCCACCATGCCATGTCGCAACAACTGTTTGTTTTTTTCGTATCGGAATATACCAACCAATTTCCACATTATCAATGATATAACCTGCTGTCATCATATTTATGGCCGCCATCAAACTGTGGCGCAGGCAAACCTTTCCATTCGGAATAAGCGTTCTTTGTTTTTTTGATTTTAATTCCCAAATGTATTTATAATCATTTCCAAATTTTTCCAGTATATATAAATAGAGATATTTAGGATTACAAGAATACTGGGTTCCCAACATAGATCTAAAATAGATTTTCTTTTTATTAACTGGAAGTAAATAAAAAATATGCAATAATATGTAAATAATATATTTGACCACGAATTTAATTATTCTTTTCATAAGCTATTCCTTCTATTATTTTAATTATCATCTTGTCCATTTTAAAAAAAGGGGACAAACCAAGTTACATCAGTTTTGAGTTTTGATATATTCAAATAATCGTTCAAGCATCTCTCTTAAATCAACTGACGGGAACCAACCTAAATCTCTTAACTTCTTGGATGATAATTTCATCACCGTTTTTGGAGCATATCCGTAAACAGTGTTGTCTTTTGGAATATTAAATCTTAATTTAGAACTACTGTTGCCTGAAACTTCTATTATTAGTCTGGCAAAATCTTTTATTTGAATAGAAGTGTTTTCATTTACTACAGTATATGTTTGCCCCTTTTTGCCTGTGTGTAAAATTGTAAAAATGCCGTTGATTGCATCAGTCGTGTAGCAATAATTTCCCCATGAAGTACCATCCGTATGCAAAATGATATCTTCTCCTTTTATGGCACTTCGAGCAAATTGAGCAAAAACTCTGTTTTCAGTTTTAAAAATACCTGCACCAAAGACCTGACTTAATCTTGCAACTTTCACATTTAAATCATATTCAGATGCATAACATGAACATAAGAGTTCACACATTCTCTTTCCTTCTGGGTAACAGCTTCTGATATTGCTTAAATCGATATATCCTAATTCTTCTTCTGAAAGCCGTTTACTTTCATTGTTACAAGAACCGAATGCTTCCATTGAAGACAAATAAACAACACCATCTACTTTATGGTCAACTGCAAAATCCAAAATATTCAATGTTCCGATTACAGATGTTTTTGCAGTTTCTACTGGAAAATTTACCATTTCTTTTGAAGCTGTTTGACTTGCTGCATGAATTATATAATTTACTTTCTCGGAGACATCTAATTTTTCAGTAACATCTTGCTTGATAAATAAAAGTGTTTTATTGTCCAAATATTCAGAAAAAACATTTTTTGCTTTATTTTCGTCGCGAATAAGGGCCAAAACTGTTATATTTGCATTGAATGAACTGTTGGCAGTAAGAATACTTTTTATAAGAATTGATCCGATTAATCCTGTAGAGCCTGTAACCAAAACAGACTTATTATAAAAGTTATGTGGTATGTTTTTTGCACACACATTCAGATCTTCTTTAAAAACATCCATATATATTTATCCTTAATTCATCCCAAAAATCTGTTGATTTTCTCTTACTTCATACAAAGCTTTGAAAGTATAAAAATCTGCAGGAGTCGTAATTTTGATATTATCAACATTTCCCGGTACTGTGAATAATTCATGACCATATAATTGCATTAAGGATGCTGAATCAATCATATTCAAATTACCATCTTTTCTGGCTTTTTCATGGGCGTCAATAATCTGATCAAGATAAAAACACTGGGGTGCACGGGCATGATAACACTTGCTTCTGTCTGTAATAGACTGAATTTTGCCATTATCAAGAGTTACTATTGTTTCAATTGCAGGAACAACGGTTATAGCAGAGCCATGTGTTTTTACAGATTCAATACAAGCTGTAATGACTTCTTCATTAATAAAAGGACGGACACCATCATGAATCAATACAACTGAATCTTTGGGGGAAATTTCTTCCAGAGATTTCAGTCCCTTATAAATTGATTCCTGTCCGGTTTTTCCGCCCGGAACAATCGTTTTTACTTTATCAATCTGGTATTTCTCTAAAACCTTTTTTAAGTAAGGAATCCAATCTTCAATACAAACCACACCGATCTGATCGATCTGAGGATGATTCTGAAAGTTTTCCAAAGTATGTATGATAAGTTCTTTCCCATAGAACTGAAGGAACTGTTTAGGACGACCTTTTGAGTTCATCCGGGTACCGGACCCGCCTGCAAAAATTAATGCATCTGTCATAAAAACCTCTATAACTGATTATAACCCTTTTTTTACTTTTTTTTCCCTAAAAGTTTTCCTATGATTAATTTACAGCTTTCGTCTTTTAGAATGATAAGGAGAACAATGTAGAAGATGCCTCCAGAGGCAATTTCCAAAATCAGAAGTAAAACAGGTGTAATGTTTAATTGGGATATCAATAAAATAAGAATCATCATAATCAAAGCGGCAATCATTTTTTTTGCGCTGCACTTTAATAATCTCTTAAAACTGAAAAAATGATCAGATTTTAAAATATATAACACAGTTATTACTGTCTCTGCCAGTAAAGTTCCAATAATTGCACCTTGAGATTTTAATTTAGGAATCAGAATAAGGTTTGCTATTAAATTAACAACGGAACCGGATATGACATACAGTGCACTTTTTTTCCTTAATCCAAAAGGGGTATAATATAAACTGCCTAAACATGAACTTATACCAATGATAATTAGAACAAAAGGTAATAAATGCAATAATGGTATAACCTGATCATATCCTGGACCATAAAAAATAGGTACGAAAGTTTTTGCAACTCCAATGATTCCAAAACAGCAGCCGAAACTCATGAATAAAATAAAGTCGATGGATTTTGCAATTTTATCTTTTATTTCATCTATTTTGTTCTGTTGAAACAGATATGAAACTCTTGATCCTATAACTGCATTTAAGGAACTGAAGCACAGAGTTTTTACAATATTGACCAGTTTAGTTGCCTGTTCATAATAACCATTTTGATAATTATCTTTTGTAATAACACCGATCAATGTTTTGTCCAGGACTGTATAAATTGATGTTGCAATGGTCGGTACAAAATAAATCAAGGTTTCTTTAAAATGCGGAAATATCTTTAATGTTCTAAATTTCACTGGGACTAAGAATTTCTTTACCGAAATCCACATTGATAAATTACCAAAAAAAGCAATTCCTACATGAAACAAAAAATAAATCCATAAATCTTCAGGCGTTTTTACAAAAACATACAGGCAGATTATTCCAAGTATTTTAACAACTGTATTTCTGGTTACGGTATACTTGAATTGTTCCAAACCTTGATAAAACCAGGAAATATCAAACATTTTACTGAAGATATTTATGGTTAAAATTAAATAATATAATTTATAATTCTGGACTGATAAAACAAAAATTCCCCAGCCAATTAACGCAATAAGAGAAGTGAGCATTGAAAGAAGTTCAATTTCCCAGAAATACTTACTGTTCAGTTCTTTATCATCACGGGTTCTTGCAATTTCTCTTTTTCCATATGCAGCTGTTCCCATAACCGCAATCAATGAGAAATACATTTCAATGGAACTGGTGTAACTGTAAATGCCTACATTTGCCGCTCCAAGGACACGCGCAGAATACGGGGCTGTAATAAAAGGTGTTATAACACATAAGATTTCATAAAGAGTGCTTAGGATAAAATTCTTTTTTATGCTTGGTTGTTGTTGTGACGCATTCACTTTGTTTTTCATAGGAACCACAAAGAAAATTTATCACATTTTCTTCTTTTAGGATATAGTTCATGAATTTGCTTCATAAACAAACATGATGAAGTGGCATATTATATATCTTTTGGCAAACGATCTTGAAAATTGCCAAAAGATATTGATTTTCTTGAAATATCTGTTAATATATCTATTGGCAAAACATTAAGAAAATTGCCAATAGATATAATATGATCAGTATTCCATCAGGTTTAGCATCAGAAAAATCCCCTTTTTCTCGTAAAGTTCTGTATGAGAATTTGGTTTTAGAAAACAAGACGATATCTCCGAATTCGTTTAAATGGATTTTGGCTGACTGGCTGAAGAAAGGTATGCTGTATAAAATTTCCTCAGATTCCTACTCACTTACACCATGCACCAAACAAATCTATGATCCTGAATACAGCGAAAAGGTAGAAGGATTGATAAAATCCTTGGAAGAATTCTATCCGGATGTACAATTTGTCTTGTTCGAATCCTACCTTCTCAATGAGTTTGTGAATCATCTGCTTTCAAAAAACACTGCTGTTGTAATGGTGGAGAAGGAAATGGTTGATTTCGTGTTTGAACACCTGAACCTGGAATACCCGGGAAAAGTTTTGCTTTCTCCTTCTGAAGAGGAATTCAACCGCTATTGGACCGAAGATTGTATTGTTGTCGAAAAGATGATCAGTGAAGCTCCGTTATTCAAGGAAAAGCCTCACGAAATAACTTTGGAAAAGCTTTTGGCAGACTGTGTCGCTGATAAAATTGTTCCGATTCTGTTTGCTCACAGTGAGTATAAAATGATTTTTGAAGAGGCCGTAAACCGTTACAACATCGATTATAAAAAGTTGAAACGCTATTCCAAACGACGGAACTGCTGGGAAAAACTAAAATCTTATTTGGGAGATTTGAAAGATGATGCTGCGGAAATAAGCATCAGCACCAGCCAACCTGTTATAACTGATATTTCGAACTGAGGTTCATATTGTAGAAAGTGTTCAGTTTTTTCGTTTTCTTTTTCATACTTGTGAAAAAAAACGCTTTTTCAAATTTCGCCAGCTGTAATGTAGTGCTTAACTTTCTTCTTTATATCAAAGCAAATACTTGAGTGATAATCTTGTTACGAAATTATACCGGTGTTCTGATTTTCCCCGGTTAGGATTGATTAACATAGGATTGTGTTCGTCTTCCAGAATAAGGGAAAAACCTGCTCTTATATGGTCATCAAGAAAATAAAGAGTTTCCAGTCCGAAAGTTAGATTTACATTTATGGAACCTTTTACGTCTTGATTAGGGGTGCTTGAATCAGGATCCCTTGGGGCCAGAAAGTAGAAATAATTCAAATCAGGATTGACTCTTTGAATAAAAAATGATGTATAACCTTTTGGATAAAACAATTTGTAGGCCACATACTGAGAATTTCCTCCGGAGCCGATTCCTGCGCCAAGGTATTGTCCTCTGTTTGTGTATCCTTGCTTGATTCTAGCATGAGTATAAAAGTTGTTTCCGTTTCCGCCCCAGTCGTAAAAGAAATGGTAATCCATTGAACTTTCCAGATAAGTCAGTTCAAAAATCAGCTGGCTGCTCAAATCAGGAAAAGAAGGATAATCGATGTTTTTTTTGAATCCGGCTGTAATAGCCTGCGTATGAAAAGGGTAACGAATCAAAGTATCAATTCCGCTGTTGTAGTCGTTTTTACCCCACTCAAAATATAAATCAATGCCGCCTTTGGGAATAAAGTATTCAAAGGAAACAGAAGCCCTCTGGTCACTTTCGTCATAGCCCATGTGTTCCTTCATGGCGGGAATCAGCAGTGACAATGTAGTGTATCCGTTCAGATTGTCCCATTTTGACAGCATTGTTCTGTTGAATGCGAGAATAAATCCGGGAATGAAAGGAATCTCATAAGCCATTGTCAATCCGGCAATAAGGTTTTTGTTGTTGTTCTGATTGTTGTCAAAATAATCAGATTCTGTAAGCTGACCAAGCCAGTAACGGAATTCTACGGTTCCCAGGTTCCAGTCCCGAAATTCAAGTTTTTGCTTTCTGATACCAAAATCAAGTTTAGGGTAGCTCTGTGCATTGTTCGAGTGGATGATCGGATTTTCAACTGCCGGACCAAGCCACAAATACTCCGTTCCGAACCCTAATGTAAAGGATTTGAATGAATAACGGATTTCTGTGTCTCCCCAGTCAAAATTCCAGAAACTTTTTGTACCGAATCGCTGAGGAGCATCAATTGAAGGAAGTCCGTAATTTCCGTAAATTTCTGCTTTGCCCTGATACTCTGCGTTCTTGTAATACGAGTTGGAAGACGGAAATGCAAAACTTTGGTTCTGTGAAAAAGAAAGCTGCGGTTTGAAGGTGAATTCAAAGCCGTATGTTTCCAAGCGGACACCAAAGGTCAAACTGGTATTGAATCCTTTTCCCTGCCATAATCCGCCGTCGTTGGTTCCGTACGGGGCTGCCGTATTATATGAAGAAAATGATTCCGGTGAATACAGCTTAAGTTTCAGATTGTCGGAAATCATGATGGAGGAATCCAGTCTGTTCAGATTCCATAAGGATCTGGACTCCATTGTATCTGTATTGTACTGTAAATCTGACAGTGTTTTATGGTTTAAGTAAGGTCTTTCGATGGCTCCCTGCAGAGTCAGATAATCATAATAATCATCTTCCACAGAATGAATTGCTTCCTGTGAAAAAACAGCAGACATGCAAAAAAGGGATGCGAAAACAAAAATGAAACTCTTTCTTTTGATCATAGCCGGGATTATAGGTCAATTATTGAAAAGAAACAAGTTTGCCCGTTTATCCTGCAGGAACTGTGAATAGCTCTCCTCCCGTCCCGGTTTTACAAACGAAACTCATTTTGCTATAATGCCTTTTATGTGTAAATACTCGATTTCTTCCCAGGCAAAGAAGATTATATGCAATACCTTTGCCGTTTCAGAAGATCAGATAAAAGACGCTGCCGTACTTAAGGCCGGAATGACAAACCGGTCTTTCAGTTTTGTGGTTAAGGGCAGAAAATATATCATGCGCATTCCCGGTGAAGGCACGGAAAAACTTATCAACCGCAGGCAGGAAGCGGAGGTCTATTCCGTTCTTGATGGCCGGCAGATCTGTGATCAGGTGAATTACATAAATCCTGAGACCGGTTATAAAATCTCTGAGTTTTTTGAGTCATCACGGGTGTGCAATCCTTTGGATCAGAAAGACCTTGAACGCTCAATGGAAAAACTCCGCCAGTTCCACAGCCTGGGACTCAAAGTCAACCATGAATTCGATGTTTTCAAGATGATTGATTTTTACGAAAAGCTTTGGAACGGAATGCCCAGCTGCTATCCTGATTATCAGGAAACCAAGAAAAAGGTTTTCTCCCTTCTTCCATTCATCAATAAGCATTGCGGAGAAAAACAGCTTTGTCACATTGATGCGGTTCCGGACAATTTTCTCTTTGTCAGAAAAGAGGACGGTTCCGAGGAAATCCGGCTGATTGACTGGGAATACGCCGGAATGAACGATCCTCACCTGGATGTGGCAATGTTCTGCATTTACGCAATGTACGATAAGGAACAGTGTGACAATCTGATAGACATTTATTTCCAGGGTCAGTGCACGCTTCAGAATCGGGCAAAAATTTACTGCTATATTGCCGCAAGCGGACTTCTTTGGAGCAACTGGTGCGAATACAAGCGTATTTTTGCCGTGGAGTTCGGGGATTACGCCCTGGCCCAGTACAATTACGCAAAGGAATTCTTTGTAGTGGCTTCAGAGGCCATTGCAGATTGTGGAAAAGACAATGCATAAAGTTGAACGTGCAATAATCATGGCGGCCGGAATCGGAAAAAGAATGCAGCCGGTCACTCTGACAACTCCAAAACCGCTGGTGAAGGTCAACGGTCAGACAATGATAGAGTCTGTGATCAGCGGACTCCATAAAAACGGAATCCACGAGATTTACGTGGTGGTTGGCTACCTTAAGGAGCAGTTCGGCTTTCTGCCTGAAAAATATCCGGGGCTTTCCCTGATTGAAAACCCTTTTTATGACACCTGCAACAACATTTCGTCACTTTATGCCGCCCGGGATCACATCTGCAATGCGATCATTCTTGACGGCGACCAGCTGATCTACAATCCGGACATTCTTCAGCCGGATTTTGAACGCTCCGGCTACAACTGTGTCTGGACGGATTCTCCTACAGAAGAGTGGGTGCTGACACTGGAAAATGATGTTGTGACTGCATGTTCCCGCACCGGTGCTGAAAAAGGCTGGCAACTGTTCTCCGTAAGCCGCTGGACTGAGGAAGACGGTGCAAGACTCAAGGCTCATCTTGAACTGGAATTCGACAGGAATCAGAACAGACAGATTTATTGGGATGACGTTGCGCTTTTCTGCCACCCTGATGAATACCGGCTTGGAATTCGTCCCATGTCCATAGAAGATATAAAAGAAATAGACAATTATTCGGAGCTGTGTGAAATTGACAGTTCCTACAAAAAAGTTGATTGATTATTAAATGGAGGAAAAATCAAATATGGAGAAGAATTTCAAAAAGATTGACTGGATGATTACTCTTGTTCCACTGCTGATCGTTCTGGTTCTGTGCGCGTTTTTCATCGCCTGGCCGGAAGGATCAAATGAAGTGCTGAGCAAGGTCCGTTTCTTTCTGGGAGACACCTTGGGAACCTATTACCTGATCATCGGACTTGGAATTTTCCTGGTTTCCATTTTCTTTGCTTTCTCAAAGTTCGGACAGATCCGGCTCGGAAAACCTGATGAAAAACCAAAATACAGTTTCTTTGAATGGGGAAGCATGATGTTCACCTGCGGTCTTGCGGCGGACATTCTTTTCTATTCATTCAGTGAATGGGTCCTGTACGCAACCGATCCGCGCATTGCCGAACTGGGTTCAATCCAAGAATGGGCACCTGTGTTCCCGCTCTTCCACTGGAGTCTGATTCCCTGGGCTTTCTACCTTGTTCTTGCCGTAAGTTTCGGTTTCATGCTGCATGTAAGAAACCGGAGCCGCCAGAAGTATTCAGAAAGCTGCCGTCCTCTTCTTGGTAATCATACAGACGGTTTTGCCGGCCGCCTCATTGACCTGCTTGCTGTCTTTGCCCTTATTGCAGGAACCGCGACAACATTCAGCCTGGCAACTCCGCTCATGGCAAAAATCATCAACGAGATTTTCCACGTTGAACTGAACACAACTCTTGTTACAATCATCATTCTGGTTGTCACATGCTGTATTTACACTTATTCGTTGCTTCACGGTTTCAAGGGAATCTCAATCCTTGCAAAAAGCTGTATCTATCTTTTCTTGGGACTGATCGCATTCGTCTTTGTCTTCGGCGGAAAAGCCAAATACATCATCGACACAGGTGTCGCAAGCCTTGGAAAAATGTTCCAGAACTTTATTGAACTGTCAACATACACGGATCCTTTGCGCACCACAAGTTTTCCCCAGAACTGGACAATCTTCTACTGGGCTTACTGGATGGTCTGGTGTGTGGCTGCTCCATTCTTCATCGGAAGCATCAGCCGTGGCCGCACTGTAAAACAGGTCATTCTTGGCGGTTATGCCTTCGGTGTGGGTTCTACAATCCTCAGTTTCATCGTTCTGGGGAACTATGGTCTCGGTTCAGAGCTTATGGAAGGAGCCGGATTCATCCAGACCTATCTTGCAGACGGTGATCTTTACAGTCTTATCATCTCAATCATCCGCACGCTGCCTGCCGCACCTTTTGTGTTTATCCTGCTTCTTGTCTGTATGATCGCATTCTATTCAACATCATTCGATTCCATTGCCTACATCGGCTCCTGCTACAGCTACAAGAAACTGGAAGAGAACCAGCAGCCCCACAAACTTATTGAGCTTCTGTGGTGCATCATCCTGATTCTTCTTCCTATTGCACTGATTTTCTCGGACAGTTCAATGAACAACCTTCAGTCTGTAAGTATCATTGCCGCATTCCCCGTCGGAATCGTAATGCTGATGATTGTGGTGAGTTTCATAAAAGACGCAAGAAAAGAAATCTGAAAAAAAGGGGGAGCGTTTTCCCTCTTTGTCCTGCCAAGCGGAACGAACGCAGAGAACGATAAAAAGTGTCATTTGTTGCGCGGAACGAACGCAGAGAATGGCAACAATTGTCATGTTGCGCGGAACGAACGTAGCGAATGGCAACAATTGTCATGCAAAGCGGGTGCGCGCAGTGATACACACACACCGTGTCATGTTGAGCGGAATTAGCGCAGCGAATGCAGTCGAAACATCTTCACAAACTAGAATGCACTTTGTATAGATCCTTCGACCCCGCTCAGGATGACAAAGTGGTTATCGCTCAGGATGACACACCCGTGTCATGTTGCGCGGAACGAACGTAGTGAGTGAAGTCGAAACATTGCAAATCGCTGACGCGATGGGCATTGAGTTTTTCTGAAGAAAAACTCAACGGGCTAATAACAATTGAAACGATTGTTATTATAAAAGCCCCTTCGAAAAAAAACTATGTTTTTATCGCTCAGGATGACAATTACTTTTACTTAATAAGCACCTTTGTGAGTAAGGACAACCCAGACTGTCTTGATCAGAATCCAGATGTCCATCCAGATTGACCAGTTGTTGATATAGTATGTATCAAGAGAAACCCGCTCTTCGTAAGCTGTGTCCGAACGTCCGGAGACCTGCCACATTCCCGAGAGACCCGGCGTTACAGAAAGAACATAATCCTTGTATTCACCGTACTTTGCCAGCTCCGGCTCTGTGACAGGGCGTGGCCCTACAAGACTCATCTCTCCTGTCAGGACATTTATCAGCTGAGGCAGTTCGTCCAGGCTTGTTTTCCTGAGAATCTTACCGAATTTTGTCACACGGGGATCATCCGAAAACTTCCGGTCTTTCTCCCATTCTGCCCGGCGCACCGGATCTGTTGCCAGTATTTCTTCAAGCCTCTCAGCAGAATCAATTCCCATGGAACGGAATTTCCAGCATTTGAATTCCTTTCCGTTTTTTCCGACCCTTTTGTGACCATAGAAAATCGGGCCTTTTGACGTACATTTTGTGAGGACCATCAGAATCAGGAAAACAGGTATGATAAACGGTGAAAAGAAAAGTATGATCCCGATGTCCAGTATCCGTTTGAGAATAAGATTTGCCTTGAAAGAAAGCTGCTGTGTGGAAGAATAGCCCAGGATTCCGGCAATGTCACGCATTTGCATGTAGTTTGTGAAATTGGCCTGATCATTCATCACAGTAATCGTATAGCGGTACTGCTGCATGAATTTATGGGCAACAGGTCCGCAGTCGCTCAAAAAAGCAACTTTTATGCCGGATTTGTGCAATTCATCCATAAGTTTGCTGTTTGGACAAAGAACAGGAATTTCTCCTTCTGTAAAACAATCCTCTGTGCCAGACTGATCGATTATTACCGCAATTTTATATCCCAGATAGGGATTTCTTTTGATACGGTCAATCAGGACTTCCGGAATCCCACCGTTGCAATATAAAACTGATGCCACACCCCACCATCTGAAGCGGGAAAAGAAATGCCGTGCGCCTTCCCGGAAGATAGGGACAAAGAGCGTTGTGATAGGGACGTTCAGAAGCAAGGCCACAACAAGAGCCCAAAGATTACTGCTCCGTACAAGGAGTGTATGGGTAAGTGTTCCGCCCAGAATTTCAGAAAAAAGGAGAAAAACAGTTATTCCCGAGAAACAGAAGAAGAAACTGAGAAAAATCTTCCGGATCTCTTCAGTGGGAGAAATCATTATGCCGGGGTAAAGACCTATGCAGCCGAAAAGAAGCCAGACAAATGGAAGAAAAACTGCATAATTGATGAAAACCTTGAAGTGAATCGCCGGCGGGTTGATAAGGTTGACAATGAAAAAGCTTAAACTGAAACAGAACATTGTGGAAAGACAGTCCACGCAGAAAATAGAAAAACCTGACCAGAAAGAACTTTTATGAGGAAACTGCTTTTTTAGATACTGTTTGAATTCGTTTTCAGTCATGAATGTCAATATATATCAACTGGATTTTCGGGTCAACAAAAAGGCGGAAAAACCTTCTTGCAGACCCTTTTCAGTCCGGGGGCTGGCTCAATCATTCAAAGAAGAATTTCCTCAGCTGAACAGTTCCCTGACCGCGGAAAGTGAGATAAAGCGGATAAATTCCGTCGGGCACTGCAACCTTTGCCGAAGCTTTTACCCAGATGTTTGTGTAATCCACAGGAATCTCCGCGATAACAGGCCCTTTGTATGCGGTCCGCACCTCAAAGACACCGGCCGCATAACCGCGGGTCTCCACAGAAATGCTCTTCACACCGGCAAAGCTGAAGTATTTGAATCCGGCAGTGGCGCTGTCAGTCATGGCGGAAATGTAGGAAAGCTCCTCATCACCGTCACGTCCTTCCTGCATTATGCGCGGAAAACCTTCCGCAACGTACATCTGCTCCCTGTCTGTGAACAGATTGCATGCGATGTAGGCCGGATATTCGCCTTCTGCCGCCAGAGGACCGCCGTTAAGACCGCATGAAGTTATCTCAACCTGTGGAATGCTTCCGTCAGCCTCAAAGGCGATCTTTTCCGCGCAGCCCTGTCTTGCATACCAGGTTCCGTTTGTGTGCCGGTGGTAGAAAATGTACCAGTCCTCCCCAATCTGCACGATGCTTCCGTGGTTGTTCGCACCGTAGGCAGCCGGAGTACCGCTTTCTTTGTAAGTCCCGATTCCCACGTCAACATTGGAGACAATCACGCCGCCGTAAGTGAATTTATCCCGTGGGTTTTTCGCGGTTGCATAGCAGAGTTCATGCATCGGTGTTGATGAATAGATAAGGTAATAAAGATCCCCGCGTTTTCTTATGGAACTTGCCTCAAAGAAAGCATGTCCCTCAAAGCCTGTACCCTGGCAGTACTCAACACCGGGAGCAACAAGAACAGGCTCTTCAATAATCGTAAGCATGTCTTTGTCCAGAGTAGTGCAGAAAGACCCGTGCCGTGATTTGTCACCCTGACCGCAGAATCCTGTGTAAAGGTAGGTTCTGTCTCCTTCGGTGATCACACCGGGATCAAACTGGGGCTCATCGTCCGCTCTTTCTCCAAGCCGTGTGCCGTCCTTGTAGTGAACATAGCCCAGAAACTGGAACTTTCCTGCGGGACTGTCACATACGGCAACAGAAACCAGAGGAATTTTATCAAGACAATAATAAAGATAATATTTTCCGTCAGGGCCCACAGTCATGTCCGGTGCATAAAGGCACATTGCCCCGTCCGGGTTGGCCGGATCCTGAGTTTTCTCGAAAATTACGCCTTCGTAGCGCCAGTTTCCAAGGTCATCAACCGGGGCTGACCAGGTTACATAGTCGTTCATGCAGAAAACAGGACCGTTGTAGCGGTCATGAGAGCCGTAGATGTACACGCGGCCGTCAAAAACGTAAGGTTCTCCGTCCGGAATGTATTCAAAATAAGGAAGATAAGGATTGAATGCTTGAGTTTTCATAGCAAGATTCTAATGCGTAAAAAAGCCATGCACAATGAGGACTTTTTCGGATGAATGGGCCTGAAGATCAGATCAGACCCGGAAAATCAGTAAGTGGTTCCGTCCATAGCCTGCAGAGTCTCCCGCACATTCTGAAGCCTTTTCAGTTCCCGGTTGATTGTCTTTGCGTAATCCAGTTCGCCGGTGTAGATCCGGGCCCGCTCATCTTCCCAGAACTGCTGGTCTGTTATGTAAAGGAAGAAAAACTTTTTCTGGTTGGCTTTCTCTGCCCAGAGCTGGGCTTCTCCCCAGTAGAAGAGGGCAGTCTGATAACAGGTTTCCGCCGTATCAAGATTCCTGAGGAATTCATCCTTCAGGGGCGCATCGTAGAAATAGGCCTTTTCCTTGTCCCAGGTTTTTCCAAGGCGCAGATGCTGTTCCGCAAGTTTTATGTTCACGTGCATCATGAAAAGATAGCGGTATTTCTCCCACTGGGTCTCGTCCTCAATCTTTGCGAGGGCATAGCGTGGATTGCAGAAATCAGCGGCAACAGCCCGTTCAAGCCAGTAGATGTTTTCCATCACATCCTCGGGATACTCCTGATAATGCTGGTGAAAAAGCTGGTAGTACTGTTCCTTGTATGTTATCGCAATTGAAAAAGCCGCGGTTGCCGCAAATAGACAGAGGACAACGGCAGAAAAACGTCTGAGAACCTTCACAGTAGATTCATCGGAAAAAAAAGCGGACATCTGAAGAAGAAGAGAAGCAGGAAAATCAGGGCGTACACTGCGGCAGTTTGGGGGCTTTCCGCGGTTCACTCACGTTCATTGGCCTACGGCCAACGCAAGCGCCGCTCCAATCCCGCGCAGGCTTATCACCGGATGAAAAAAAGATCCTGCCAGTCGGTTTGACTTTTGCAGAGGAAATAAGGACTGTAAACAATTATTTTTATAAAAATACGGTTAGACAAAATCCGGGTGTTCGCCGGACCAGCCCATCTGCGGAAGACATTTCAGAAACTGCATGTCTTCTTTTGAGATCTCAAATCCGTCAAGCTGCATGTTCATTTTCATGCGCTCAGGATCTGAAGCCTTGGGAAGAACCATGATTCCCTGCCGGTTCAGGAAGCCCAGAAGAAACTGTGCCGGCGAAAGACCGTATTTCTCTGCCATTCTCAGGACAACCGGTTCATTGATTACCCGCTGCCTTCCCAAAGGACTCCATGCCTGGACCTGAATGCCGTTTTTCTTTGAATACTCTACCGCTTCGCTCTGCATGTATCCCACGTGAAGTTCCAGCTGGTTGAGCGCCGGATTAATCTTTGCCGAATCAAGAATCACATCCAGGTGATGAGGAAGAAAGTTTGAGAGCCCCAAAGCCCTGATTTTCCCTTCCTGGTAAAGTTCTTCCATGGCACGCCAGGTGTTTCTCAGAACCTCTTTCCATGTTTCATCATAGTTTTCCTGCTTTGGCCAGTGGATCATGTACACATCAAGATAATCAGTCCTTAATCTTGTGATTGAATCCAGAAAAGCTTTCTTTGCCTGTTCGTATCCCATTTCTGTCCGCCAGAGCTTACTTCCAATCTGAAAATCTTCCCTTCTCAGGCCTGATGTATCTAACACTTTTCCAAGTTCAGCCTCGTTTCCATAGAAAGATGCCGTATCAAAATAACGGTAACCGGCCTCAACCGCAGAACGGAGGACTTCTCCGCCATTATTCTCGGTTGAGAGAAAAGTGCCGTAACCGACTGCAGGAACTTTGACACCGTTGTTCAATGTGAATTCTTTAAGCATGGTAAAATTATACAGCAGGTTGCGTTCTTGGCAAGGAATTTAAAAATGAATGTATGCTAAAATGCTTTTGGGAGATAAGATGAGCTACGACCGCCATTTAAGATTACAGCAAAATCCATAAATCTCATTTCTGAAAGACTCTGATTTCTTTTGCGGCATACGGATAAAAATCACTTTTTTTATTTTTATGCGTAGGAAAACTGAATTTTATACATCAGGCAACTGGTTTGTATGGAAAAAAATACGTATAAAAATTGCATTCTCCAAAAATTATTCGTACATTCCACAAAATGTGTATATAATCAGAAGCGATTCTGACATAAAGTTTAACAGTTGATCATCCAGATCAGCAGAAAGTGCCGGTAACAGGTGGTTCTGTACGGATTGCCATCAGAATAGTGGAGCAGAAAAAAGTATGAAAGTAAAAATCCTGATTATTCTTTGTTGCCTTTGTTTTATAGGTTGCAATAAAAACGAATCTAAATCCATTCAGCATAATGTTTTAAATACCGCAGACGAGACTTATGAAACTTTTGAGCCAAAATCAGCAGAAACTGATACAGAATTGACTGAACAGGGCAAAGTTGATAAGCGGATTGAACAGCACTTTATGAATTCACTTACAGAAGAGAAATATGTAAAGGCGTATAAGGATTTTGTGTTTTTTTTATGGGATAAAAATGACTTTATAGAAAAGAATTATGAGTCAAAAGAGAAAAATCACAAAATGTATAAACAGAATCAAACTTTTGCATGTAATACAGATTTTGTGAACAATGAACTTTTAACAGATTCTCCTGTAAAAATTGGTATGACAGAAGATGATGTCCATAATCTTTTTGGTATTCCAGAACTGTCAATTTCAGAAAATGGTATTGAAGTGATTGATTACTGTTATGATATGCATGTCATGAGGCATAATGCTGAAGAGAATTTTTACGCATCAACAGCAGTTGAGTTTGTCCTCGATGAAAACAGATTCATTACGAAAATATTTTTAATGGTAGAAGAAATTGAAGAACCAGTTGATGAAGATGACTGGTTTTAGGAAAGAATGAGGATTTTTGTCTGCCATGGCAAAGTGATTTCTCTCCGCACGCAGTCCGTGCCCCCGAACTCAGGCGAAAAGGCCCGGGTAAACTTCCTTGAGCACGCTTACAATCTGGTCTGTCACCGCTTCCACGCTTTCTGATGCATCAATGGTCTTCACCAGCATGCAGGCTTTTCCCGCCTCACTGTCAGCACGGGCAGCCTCCGCATAGGATTCCGCCACTTTCCGGTACCGCAGGCGTGTTGCCTGAAGAAAATCCAGTTTCTCATAGATTTCGCGCTCTCCGCGGCCGTCAACTCTTTTCAGGGAAATTTCAGGATCAATGTCAAAGTAGAAAAGCACTTTGGGCAGCGGAAATGGACTGTTCAGAAGGGTAGGCAGCTCAAGTCCGCAGGTCACCTGCTGGTAGGCAAGGCTTGAGAAAAAATAGCGGTCAGAGAAACAGACTGTGCCCTCTGCGCATTTCTGCGCTATGCCCTCATTCCCGTAAAGATGCTCGTTCCTGTCCGCTGCAAAAAGGTAGGCAGCTGTCGCCGGATGCACCTTTATCTTTCCTCCCAGGACCTGTCTCAGAAAAAGTCCCGTCTCGGATCCTGTGGGTTCGGCAGAAAAATCCACCTTTCTGTCCGCAAGAAGTCTCTCAAGAATCTTCAGCTGTGTTGTTGTTCCTGCTCCATCAATTCCCTCAAAAACCACAAAATTGTCAAGAATCATTTTCTCTGCCTCCCTCAGGAAGAATATACCCGCCGTGAGACAAAATATCAATCTTTTCAGCGCCCATCCAACTGTTCCCTTTCTATGCGGGCATTGTTCATCAGAGATTCCTCGACTTCGCCCGGAATGACAAGGCCAGCACGCTCAGAATGACACTGCTGTCCGCCGCAAACGGCCGCCTGTCCGCTGTCACCAGCACGCCCAAAACTGCCACCAGTCCGCGGTCACCAGCCCGCCCGGAATGACAAAGCCAGCACGCTTGGAATGACATGACCAGCGCGCACGGAATGACACTGCCGCCCGCCCAAACTGCTACCAGTCCGCTGTCACACTGTCCGCTGCCACACTGTTCGCTCAGAATGACAAGGCCAGTACGCCCGGAATGACACTGCCGCCTGCCGCAAACTGCTACCAGTCCGCGGTCACCAGCACGCCCGGAATGACACTGCCTCCTGCCCCAAACTGCTACCTGTCCGCGGTCACTCATGACCAGTCCGCTGCCATACTGTTCGCTTGGAATGACAAGGCCAGCACGCCCGGAATGACACTGCCGCCTGCCGCAAACTTCCAACTTTTCCTCGGGTGTCTTGTTATGTAAAGGTTCTGACAGTATAATATCCGCGCTGATGAATCTGTTTAAGAATCTGGACGAAAAACCACGCACTTTAAGAATCCTCATAGTTACCGGCATTTTTCTGGGCATGTTCATTATTGCCCTTGTCGCTGTGCAGCCCCTGTATAAAGTGCTCAACAATTATCTTGTCCAGGTAAAGACACTGGGAACGGACTACCTCAGGGACAATCTGGGAATCCGCGTCCGTTACTCAAGTTTCTCGCCTTCAATTCTTACGGGACTCCGCATAAGACAGCTGGAATTCTTTGACATCCAGACGGAAGAACCCCTTGCCAGAATTGAATCAATCAGTCTTTCCTACAGCCTTACGGAACTGATCCGGAACCGGTCCATAAGCGGTGTCAAATCCCTTACAGTCAGCGGCCTTGAACTGTCCTGCGAGGATGAAGAAAAACTTGCGGTCTATCTGGATCTTGTGTCAAGATTCACAGGCCTCTCAGGTGAAGAAAAAGCGCCTGTTCCCGTGCCGGAAAATGCCGGACTGACAGATGTGAAAATTCCTCCCGAGAACCGGAAGCCTGCTGCAGAATCAGAAAAAAGCATCCTTCCTGAACTTAATCTTTCACTGCCTTTCCCTGTGACACTGCGGAACACACACATAACTTTCGGTACCAAGTCACTGCTTTTCAGACTGACCCTGAACCAGGTGATTCTTGAGAACACGGACAGTCCTGTCGGCCAGATAAGCGCAGTGGTCAAAGGTCACGCCTCCGCAGACTTCGCGGAACCTTTCATTCCCGGCTGGAATTCGGTGGGGCTGGCACTCAACATCCAGTCCGTTGTGACCCCTTCACTGGACGGCTCTGTCTGCAATGCCGCCCTTTCCTTTGACAGAGGCAACGGTCTGTATATCCGGCCTGTAAAAATTTCTGCCCAGCTTGCAGACAATGTCCTGGGCTGTGTTTTCCTGAGCGACGGTCAGCCTTTTTCTCTGCTGGCACGTTTTGACCTTGCCTCAAAAAAAGCGGGAATCCAGCTGGATGCGAAAGATTTCTACCCCCTTGATTTTGTGACTTTCCCCTCAGATTTCCTGGAGCAGGTTCCTGTTGTCTCTGATCTTAAAACTTTTGTCATGTCAGGAACTTACAGCGGCTCTGCGGATTTCGCTGCTGAGGATTTTCTCGCCTCCCTGGAGTTCGGTGCTGCCGGTTCCGTTTCTGTCCCGGACAAACTGCTTCCCGGCGGGGCCTATGCCAGTTTTGACGTCTCAGGCACTCCTTCCTTTGTCACGGCCACTTCGTTTTCTGTCCAGTGTGACTATGCCGATGCCGCTTTCTCCGGTGACTTCAACATAAAGACACTGCAGCCTGCCGGTTACCTGAATGTAAGCCGCCTTCCGCTGCCTTCCGGAGAGATTCTTGCAACTGAGATTTTCCTGGACAGAATCAGGGACGGGCTTACCGTTGAGGTTCCCCAGATCAAGGTCGGACAGTCTGATTTCAGGGATTTTCACGCTGACATAGTGAACCGGGACAGGACACTGGATTTTGACCTGAAACTGAAGGATTATTCCAGGACTGATGCCGATACCCACGGAAACCTGGAATTCTCAGGCTCCGTATTTATGGAAGAAAACCTTTTTGTCCAGCTGAATGCCGAGATCAACAACATGTACACCAATTCAGTGGTGAAGGCTGTGAACATTGCGCTTCCCGAGGAGAATGCGCTTCCCCAGAATGTGATCGATTTTCTTGAGCCCTATGTTTTTTCAACAGATCTGTACGTCTCAACAAATCTTTCCTCTGTCTCATTCAATTCGCCTTATACGCTTGTTGCAAGTACAAAAGCCGGCGGAGAGATGCTTCTTGTCTCTTTTGACGGCAACGAGACCTCAGTGCAGGTCAGCCAGCTGGTCGCCTCAGTTGCGGGGCAGTCTCTTGAAGGCAGACTCAGCGCAGATTTTGAGAGTGATTATTCACAGGCATTCTTCTCCACGGATCTCTATTTCAACCAGATTCCCTATTCCTTCTCGGGAGTTTTCGAGAAAGACGCCTATGTGCTCCTGACAGGTGACTACGGACTGAATTTCTCCCTGAATTTCGGCTCTGAGAAAGGTTTCTGGGGTGATTTCTCACTTCAGTCACTTCCCGTTGTCTTCAGCGACTACATTTTCTCCGCCTCACTTGACGGATCCTATGATTTCTACGATCTGAACGAATGGTTTGTGCAGATCGGTGCTCTTGAACTTTCCGAGGAATCAGAGAAGTTCCGCATTAAACCCCGTTTCGGTCTTTCCGGACGGGTGGACAATTACGGCTATTACATGGATTCTGTCTCTTACGGTGATATTGCATCCGTCCTGAACGGTGTAAGCAGCGCATCCTGGCAGATACAGAACGGCACACTGTCACAGGCCTCGCTGAACCTGTCAATGCAGAACCAGCTTTCCCAGGAAGCGGTTTTCGTTGATCTGTCCTGTACGAATCCTCTGGAAAAAGCTTTTACAGATTCCGCTTTCCTTGACAATTTCTACGTGACAGGAACCATAGCCGCCGACGATTTCCTTCTTTCCCGGTTCATGACTGACCAGACACAGGACAATGTTATTGACGCGGATATTTCCGTGATCGGACCGGTAACCAATCCGCAGGTCACCCTTACAGTGCCTTCTGTTAACCTGAAGCTTGGAGACAATGATGCGGTTCTTTCCGGTTCCTTCTTCCTTGAGGACAAGGCGGTCCGGTGTGAGGATCTGCAGGGAAAGTTCGCGAACTTCAGCCTCAGAGATGCCCAGGCAGAATTCTCGATTGACGGAATGGAAGGATCTTTCTCCAGCGTCCTCAACGCTGACATGGGAAAAATGGCTCTCAACGCGCCGGTTGCCGTAAAATTCAATGTGACGCCGGCAGACAGATATTCCGGTGGACAGCCAAGTGTTTACGCAGAAGCCACACTCTCGGACTTTTCTGTGACCGGATTCCCTGCGGTTGAGAAATACCCTATGACTTTTGAGCGTAACCCGGGCGTAACCTTTGTCACCGGCGGCGAAAATGATTCTCTCATGGTCTGTTTCTATGACTCAGGTGATTTTTTTGCCAGTGCCTATGATGAGTTCCCCATACGGTTCAACGCAGAAGGTTCCTTCAAGAGCAATCAGATGGATATAAATGTCAGCAATCTTGAAGGTGATATAAAACTCCTTTCTGATTTTGTCAGGACAGACATGTTCGCCATCGAGGACGGTAAGATCACCGGAAACCTTAGACTTGGCGGACTTGCCACAGACCCTGAGTTCCACGGGACAGTCACTCTTTCTGATGCGGTTTTCACTTCCAATATGATTGAATCAAACCGTATCTCAATCCCATCCCTGAACATTGTCGCGGAAGAATATCTTCTTTCAATAAAGGAAAGCCGCATTCTCTTCGGGGAAGCAACAGCCCTTCTTAGCGGAGATGTAGTTCTTGACAGATGGATCCCCGATGAGATGAAGATCAATCTGAGGACACTGAAAAACTCCTTTATCCCTGCCCAGATGAACGTGGGAATCCTGAAACTCAAGTCTGATATCGGCCTTGATGTCTCCATGGAATACGCAGCGGACACGGTGGCTCTGAGAGGGCAGGTAAAAGCGGAGAATGCGCTGGCCGTTCTTGATCTCAGTATCAGTTCCTCTGCAGAGGATGATTCCATCCGTGTTGAGGTGAATCAGACAGAGGAAGAAGTGCAGAACCAGTTCTCCAGTCCCCTTCGTTTCATCATGGACATGCAGGTTTCAGTCGGCCAGCGTTCCCAGATGTATTTCCCCACAAAAGAGAATCCTGTGGTCCGGGCCCTTGTTGAGACAACAACTCCTGTGCGGATTGTCCTTGATACACAGGAAGAGATTTTCCAGCTGGGAGGAAGCGTTGTTCTCCGCGGTGGAGAGATCATATACCTGAACAGAAACTTCTATATACGTGAAGGTTCGATCAGTTATCCTGAGAACAGTGATCCTCTCAATCCGCGCATCAACCTCCGTGCTGAAATCCGTGAGAGAGACAGCAACGGTGAGATCATCACAATCTCACTGGCCATTCCCAACCAGTTCATGGTGAACCTTGATCCGGTTTTCTCAAGTACGCCGCCCCGTTCATCAGAGGATATCAGTCTTCTTCTGGGCAAAGCCTTCCTTGGTGATGCCGCCGAGAACTCCGAGACCGCCTGGGGATCCATTGCCGCCACAGGAATCGACTTCCTGCTTCAGAGCACACTGTTCAGGAGTATAGAAAACCAATTGCGGGATTTGTTCAAGTTTGATATATTCTCTTTCAGGACACCTTTCTTCCAGCAGGCGTTCCTCCAGCTTATGAGTCCTGAATCAGAAGAAAAAGAACTCAGGCTTGGTAACTATTTTGACAACACAACTGTTTATATAGGTAAGTACATCGGTCAGTCCATGTATTTGGATGCAATGGTCCGTATGGTTTATAACGATAAACCTGTAAATGGAAGCGCAACAGGTCTGGTCATTCAGCCGGAAATCGGTCTTGAGCTGCCTTCACCCTTTGCCACCATCAGATGGAGTCTTGCACCTGATGTCACGTCAGCTCAAAATTTGTGGGTTCCTTACAGCTCAATAAGTTTGTCCTGGAAATTCAATTTTTAATTGTGGGAGTATTTTATGAATTGTTTCCGCCTGAACGCTCTCAAGCGTCTGTGTGCTCTGGTTGTCATACTTTCTTTTGCCGCCGTTTTTTCTCTTTCAGCACAAAGCGATGACTGGTTCTATGGCAAGAAGATTCAGACGATAACATATAATGGACTGGTCTCCGTTCAGAAAAGCGATATTGATGCAGTGATGAACAGATATCTGGGTCAGGAGTTTTCCGATGACCTCTGGCTTGAGATCATCAGTTCAATTTATTCTTTGGACTTTTTTGACGACATCTCTGTTGTGATCAAACCCTCTGATGCCTCAAATTCCCAGGCTATCCTTCAGTTTACTGTTGTCGAACGCCCTGTGATAAAGGAAATCAGTTTTACCGGCAACACACAGCTGCGCTCATCAAGTCTCAGGGAACATATCAACCTGAAGAAAGGTGAGATTTTTGTCGCCTCAAGAGTTTCTCTGGATGAGCGCCGTATCCGCGATTATTATCTGGAAAACGGTTATAACAGTGTCCGTGTATCATCTTCATATGAAGAGACAGATGAAGGTGTGTCCCTGACTTTCTCCATTGCAGAGGGTCACACTGCTGTGGTTTCATCAATTTCTTTTGAGGGAAACGAGGTCTTCACATCACGTACCCTCAAAAAAATCCTCAACCTTAAGGAAGCCGGTTACATCAATAAAGGTATCTTCCAGGAATCCCTTCTTGAGACTGACAGACAGGCCCTGGTCACCTATTATTATGAACGTGGGTACGCGGATTTTCAGGTGGTGGATGTACAGCGCAGTGTTTCCTACAACGAAGAGAAAAATCAGGACGAAGTTGTCCTTCACTACATTCTCAAGGAAGGAGACCAGTACACTTTCGGTGGAATCACAATCACCGGAAACGAGATTTTCCCGGCTGAACAGCTTTCGGGTCTTGTAAAGCTTTCTCCCGGCAGCGTATATAATCATACTAAGTTCATAAACGGTTATTCTGCAATCCAGGATCTGTATTACGAAAACGGATACACATCCAATGTTTTCACACCTGTGGTGAATCAGGACACAGAAAAACATGTGATCTCATACGGTCTTGAGATCAAGGAATTTGACAGAAGCCATATTGAATCAATCACAATCAACGGAAACACAAAGACAAAGGATTATGTAATCCTCAGGGAACTGCCCATTGAGACCGGTGATATTTTCTCCAAGGCAAAACTTACGACAGGTCTCCGCTCTCTGTATAACACACAGTTCTTCTCTGTGATTTCTCCTGATATTGTGCAGGGCTCTGAGGAAAACCTTGTTGACCTTATCATCAATGTTGAAGAGACAAGCACCACAGTCCTTGAGTTCGGTGTGGCTTTCTCCGGAATCTCAAATCCCAATGACATGCCCATTTCGTTCTTTACGAACATTGCCGAGACAAACTTCCTGGGAACAGGAAAATCTGTAAATGCGAAGGTTTCTCTTTCAAGCACTGATCAGACTCTCAGTCTGGGATACACTGATTCCTGGCTTTTCAACCAGCCAGTAACCGTGTCCGCAGGCATTGACTTTTCTCATTCCGGAACAACCTGTCTTCAGTACATGTATCTTCCTTCCGGCGTGAACACAACTGATTATTTCATGGATTATTCTTCATGGACAATCGGTGGAAGCCTGTCAATGGGACGCCGCTGGGTACACAATTTCGGAACAATTTCAGGAACAGGCGGTATCTCTTCAGCAATCAACCGCAACGATTATGATGCAACCCTTTATACTCCGGTTTCCTCTTCAATCCGTGACAACTGGAACCGTTGGGGTCTGAGCAATACAATCTGGGGAAATGTTTCCTTTGATGCCCGTGATCTTTATTATGATCCTGCAAAAGGCTGGTTCGCAAGCCAGAAACTTTCATTCACCGGAATCCTTCCCAACATTGAGAACGATTATTTCATGCGTACGGACACAAAACTGGAATATTATCACACTCTGGTTTCTTTCCCCGTTTCTGATGTATGGAACTTCAACCTGATTGCAGCTTTTTATACCGGATTCTCTTTCCAGATTCCTTTCAGTGGAGACATAAGCCAGTCCAACCAGATGTATATTGACGGTGTTCTTAACGGCCGTGGATGGAATCTCTACTCCAAACGCGGAAAGGCAATGTGGAGTTCGAACTTTGAGCTTCGTATTCCTATGGCAACCGGTATGTTCGGTCTGGATCTTGTTGCCGATGCAATCGTTCTTAAAGAGGATGCAAAGTCCATGTTCACAAATCTTTCCATCGAAGATTTCTATTTCAGTTTCGGACCCGGTCTCCGTTTCTCCATTCCTCAGTTTCCTCTGCGTCTGCTTCTTGAGAACACATTCCAGATTAAGGACGGAAAAGTAAAATGGACTGATGTCATGGCATTCACACTGTCATTCAATATTGCAAACAGATAAATCTAATTTCGCAAAGATTAAGAAGAGGTTTAAATGAAAAAAATATCATTCGTTCTGTCATTCATGATTGTTTTCGGGATTTCTGCTGTTTTTGCACAGCAGGATATTACGAAAGTTGGTGTTGTTGATACAAGCCGTGTTTACACAACTTTCTACAGAAGTGCAACTCAGGTAAAGAACTACGAGACTAAAAAGGCTGAATTCCAGGCAGAAGTCGATTCTCTTACCCAGGAACTCAAGAATCTTGATACAAAATATCTTGCATATGAAAAATCCGGTGATGAGGTGAACAAACTTAAGGTTCAGGCGGAGATCACAAAGAAAAGAGATTATCTTACAGAGTATTCCCGCAGTAAACAGCTGGAGCTGGAGTCTCTCCGGGCAAAAATGATCGACAATGATGAGTTTTATAAAAAGCTCTATGCCGCAATCGGAAAAATAGCAGAAAGTCAGGGTGTTTCTGTTGTGCTCAGTCTTCAGAATGCAAATGCTGTTCTGTGGTACAGTTCTCAGATTGACCTTACAACTGATGTTATCAACGCTTTGACAGGTTCTTTCTGATTTTATGGCAGAAACTCCATTGATGGAGCAGTATGACTCCATCAAGGCTCAACACAGAAACGAAGTTCTTTTCTTCCGGCTGGGTGACTTTTATGAGATGTTCAATGAGGACGCAGTAGAAGTTTCCCGTCTTTTGAATCTGACACTTACTCATAGGGGAGACCGCCCCATGTGCGGTATTCCTCATCATGCTTCCAAGATTTATATAGGGCGTCTTCTGCGCCTTGGGAAAAAGATCGCCATCTGTGAGCAGATTACATTGCCCACGGGAAAAGGTCTTGCGGAACGGAAAGTGATCGAAGTGATCACGCCGGGTAACGCATTGGATGATGAGTACCTGGACCAGACAAAGAATAACTATCTTGCCGCTTTGAATTACATCAAGGGCGGTGTTATTACTCTTGCCTATGCCGATGTCTCGACCGGTGCCTTTTATGCTTTGAGCTGGCCGGAATCCCAGACAGCCGACCGGCTTGCTGAAATTCTTGGACGGACAAATCCCCGTGAAATCATTATTTCGCAGAAACTTGAAGGTAATCCGGTAATTTCGGCCGTTCTCTCCCAGTTCTCCGGGATCGCAATCACATGGGAGCAGGACTGGCATTTTTCTCCTGAGATCTGTTACAAGCGCTTACTGGATCAGTTTCAGACTGTAAACCTCAGCTCTTTTTCTCTGACAGCACAATCTCCAGAAGTGACTGTCGCCGGTTACCTTATTGATTACCTTGCAAGAACTGCAAATGCTGACAATCAGAATGCGGTGCTTCCTCAGTTTACAGATCTCCAGCTTGTTAAAGAAAGTGAGTTTGTCACGATTGATGACAGTTCCCGGCGAAATCTGGAAATTGTTGCCAATCTTCAGGACGGTTCCACAAAGTATTCGCTTCTGGAAACTGTCAGTTTCACAGAGACTGCCATGGGGAGCAGACTTCTCCGTTTCCGGCTTACAAATCCTCTTACTGACATAAAAACTATTCTTCACCGTCAGGAACAGGTTTCCGTTTTTGTTAACCACCGCAATGAACTTACCCAGATCAAGGCGGTTCTTGGAAAAATTCTTGACGTGCAGCGCCTTGCTTCCAAAATTGCCATGGAAAGAGCCCATGCTAAGGAAGTTCAGGCTCTGGGGACAAGTCTTAATGCCTGGCTTTCTGTGCGCCGGGTTACGGAGCAGCTTGGTTTTGATACTTACTGCGGGACTGATATTGCGGAAGACATGGTGTCTGCGATCAGTCGCGCTCTGCTGGATGATCCTTCAACTGTTATTGCCGAAGGTGGAATGATCCGGAGCGGCTGGTCACAGGAACTTGACAGGCTGCGGGACCTTCAGCAGAACTTTTCTTCGGTTCTTGAGGATTATGTTGCGGAGGAAAGGGAAAAGACTGGAATCCCGAACTTACGGGCAAAGTTCACCAGAAACTTCGGTTATTATCTTGAGGTTTCAAAGGGCAAACTTTCAATGGTTCCGGAACATTTCATCATGCGCCGCTCAATGACGAACGGAGACCGTTACACGACGGAGCGGCTCCGTAAGCTTGAGAGCGATCTTCTTGGTGCCAGTGAACAGATTGTGGAACTGGAAAAACAGCTTTTTATTGAACTCCGGCGTTCCATTGCTGAAAAAACTTCCTACCTGCTGCAGGTTGCGGAAGAAATCGCTGTGATTGATGTTTCCTGTTCTCTTGCCCATGTTGCCCTTACGCAGAACTGGGTCTGTCCCCAGATTGATGATTCCGGTGTGATGGAAATAACTCAGGGACGTCATCCTGTTGTAGAGTTCAACAGTGCGGCGGGCGCATTTGTTCCCAATGATACAAATCTTACTGACCGGCGCTTTGCTCTTATAACAGGTCCGAACATGGCCGGAAAAAGCACATACCTGCGTCAGAATGCCCTTATAACCCTGCTTGCCCAGACCGGTTCCTTTGTGCCCGCCCAGAAGGCCCACATCGGTATTGTTGATAAAATTTTCTGCCGTGTGGGCGCTTCCGACAATCTTGCAAGAGGCGAGTCCACATTCCTTGTGGAGATGACTGAATCTGCAAGGATCCTCCGTTCTGCCACAAGAAACAGTCTTGTGATCATGGATGAGATAGGGCGGGGGACTTCCACAGAGGACGGACTTTCCATCGCCTGGGCAGTTGCTGAGTATCTTCTGAACACTCTTACCTGCAAGACACTGTTTGCAACTCATTATCATGAATTGACACGGCTTGTGCATCCGCAGATCATGATGCTCTGTCTTGAAGTGATTGAGCAGGACGGGCACATTGTTTTTGTCAAACGCATAAAAGAAGGGTCGACTCAGAATTCTTACGGAATCCATGTGGCCAGGCTTGCAGGAATTCCCGGAAGTGTCATCGCCCGTGCGGAGGAGATTCTTGCGGGACTGCAGGAAAACAAAGGTTTCGCTTCGCTTCCAGAAGCAGTTGTTGCTCCCCCGCCACAGCCTGGACAGAACCAGGCTCAGCAGAAGAACAGTCTTTCTTTCAACGGTCTTTTCTCTGACGAAGAGCTGGTCATCGATGAAATCCTTTCCACCGATGTGAATTCAATCACACCGATGGATGCGCTTCAGATGCTGGCCCGGTGGAAGAAAAATCTTTCCGGGCGCTGAAAAAAATACGGAATTAATTGAACAGTTCCAGATTCTTGCGGATCAGGTCGCAGCGCTGTTTTACACAGTCAACGCTGCGGAGCGGATCTGCCGGTGTATTGAAAACGTAATCAATCAGTTTTTCTTTTGTTGTTTTTGCCACATGAAGGCGTGTGTCACTGGCGGCGTAGTAAATGTAAACGTCCCCATTGTCACGTGCGATGGCACCGTTTGTGAAAACAACGTTTGAAACGTCACCGCAGCGTTCCCATCCGCGGGGTCCGATAAGAAGGCCGTTCGGTTCCGCGATCACTTTTGAGGGATCATTCAGGTCTGTGGCAAAAGCGTAGATCACATAACGGAGTCCGGCTGCTGTGTTGCGCACACCATGGGCAATGTGGATCCATCCTTTTTCAGTTCTGATCGGCACTGCGCCTGCACCGTTTTTTGATTCGGTGATGGTATGGTATTTACGGCTGCTTGTGATGATTTCCTCTCCTACAACCGGGTTGGTGATGTCATCACAGAGACCGAATCCGAT
Source organism: Treponemataceae bacterium (assembly GCA_045599005.1). Classification (GTDB taxonomy): domain Bacteria; phylum Spirochaetota; class Spirochaetia; order Treponematales; family Treponemataceae; genus Treponema_I. The sequence continues at coordinate 15,055 of JAZRVF010000015.1, read as the reverse complement.
TCCGCCGCCTGAACCTGTCTCAATAAAATCATCCATGGGGCGTGTGTAGAAAGCATATTTTCCGTTGACAAACTCAGGATGAAGCACAACATTGCGCTGCTGGGGTGAATTGAGTGTCTTCAGGTTAGGCAGACGTTCCCATGTCTTAAGATCTTTTGTGCGTACAATACCTGCGGCGGCAACAGCTGCAGAAAGATCATTGGAAGATGTATCCTTGCTCTCTGAGCAGAAAACTCCATAAATCCATCCGTCCTCATGCTTTGTAAGGCGCATGTCATAAACGTTTGTCTCTTCGGGACAGGTGTCCTCAAGAAGAATTGGGTAGTCCCAGAATTTGAATCCCTCAGTGGGGCTGTCACTTTCTGCCACAGCAAAAAAAGATTTTCGGTCAGCGCCTTCAACACGGGCAACAATATAGAATTTCCCGTTCAGTTCAATTGCTCCGGCGTTAAATACAGCGTTCACACCGATTCTTTCCATGAAATAAGGATTTGTGTCGGCATTGATGTCGTATTTCCAGATTACAGGAACATGATCACGTGTAAGAACCGGATTTTCGTAGCGGTCATAAATTCCGTTGTAAAAACTTGTGTCAACATTGTTTTTGCGTGCAATCAGAGCATTCAGTTTTTTCTGCTCAACATAATACTGTGGATGAATCATAAAGACTCCTGTGCCTTGTCTGAAAGTGTTAGTTGAAATAATCAACTAACTATATAATAAACGTATTTTTGATTTTTATCAATGGCAATTTTTTTTCCCTTACGTTATATTGATTTTATGAGTTACAAGATTTTTATTGATGGAAAAGAGGGCACAACAGGCCTTAAGATTCTTGAGCGATTTGAGAACCGCTCGGATATAGAGATTCTGCCCATTGCAGAAGATAAAAGAAAAGATGAGTCAGAAAGACAAAAACTGATCAATGCATCTGATTTTACCATTCTCTGTCTTCCCGATGATGCTTCCCGTGTTTCCGCATCTCTTTGCACTAATCCGGCCACACGCATTCTTGATGCTTCAACAGCCCACCGCACAAACCCGGATTGGGCCTATGGCTTTCCTGAACTGGACCAGTCATTCAGAAGCAGAATCGAAACTTCTTCACGGGTGGCTGTTCCCGGATGTTATGCAAGCGGTTTCGCTGCAATCGGCTATCCTCTTGTAAAACACGGTGTGATCGGTGCGGATTACCCTGTCGTTATCCATGCGGTTTCAGGGTACAGCGGCGCCGGAAAAAAAGCCATCGCACTTTATGAAAGCGATTCCCGTCCTGCGGCACTGGATTCTCCCAGGCAGTATGCTTTGACACAGGCTCACAAGCACCTTCCCGAGATGAAGCAGGTCTGCGGCCTTGATTACGAACCGATTTTCAATCCTTATGTCTGTGATTATTTCTCAGGAATGACTGTCACTGTTTCTCTGACAGGCCGACTTCTTAAGAAAAAGATGTCTGCTGAGAATGTATGGGAAGTTTTTGCAGAGCATTATGATCCGGCAAACTATAAAGGTCGCTCAATGGTGAAAGTTGTTCCTTTTATGGGCGAAGGTTACCTTGACGAGCCTTTTATCGCTGCAAATACAATGTCAGGCCGCTGTTCAATGGAAGTGATTGTGTACGGAAATGACGACCGTATTGTGGTTACGACACGTTTTGACAACCTGGGAAAAGGTGCTTCCGGTGCTGCGGTCCAGTGTCTCAACATCATGATGGGAATTGACGAGACAACAGGGCTTGTTTTGTAGAAAAATGGCAGTCAGGGATATACTGCCAGATCGTTACGGGTTTTTCCCGTAAAAAAAAGCGTATCAAAAGTGAAGAACTTCTGATACGCTTTTTTTTGAAGTATTAGGCAGAAACCGGATCAGGGATTCTGTGTAATGATGTTTCCGTTTTCATCAAAAGGCAATGTCATGAACTTGATATTGCGTTTCTGGTTGATTCCACCGGAGAGTTCGCAGTCGTGGTAGAAAAGATACCATGTTCCGTTATACTCAAGGATGGAGTGGTGTGTTGTCCAACCGAGAACCGGTGTAAGAATGACGCCACCATATGTGTAAGGTCCGTAAACATTGTCTGAGACTGACCAGTTCAAAAGGTGTGTGTCACCGGTTGAATAGGTGAAATAATACTTTCCGTCTTTCTTGAACATCCAGGGATCTTCAAAATAACGGCGTTCATGGTCACCGGCTTTGATCGGTGTTCCATCTTTGTCCACAATCACAATGTCACGGGGTGTCTCAGCAAATTCCAGCATGTCCGGTGTAAGACGTGCGATTTTTGGACAGACTGCAGGTTCGTTGTCTGCAGGTTCTCCATTTTCTTCGCTGAATACATGGTTGCGGTATTTTTCCAGCTGACCGCCCCACAGACCGCCGAATGCAACATAATCTGTACCGTCATCATCCTGAAGAAGACATGGGTCGATACTGTAACTGCCTTTGATAGGCTCCGGCTGAGGAACAAATTTACCGTCAGGAGTGTCACTTATTGCGACACCAAGGCGGAATTTATGGTCTTTGTCACGTGCCGGGAAGAAAAGATAGTACTTGCCGTTCTTTTCAACACAGTCAGGAGCCCACATCTGAGTGCTTACCCACGGGACTTCTTTTTCGTGAAGAACCATTCCGCTGTCAGTGGGAAGTCTGTCCAGACTTTCCATCTTGAAGACATGATAGTCTTCCATCTGATACTGGTCACCGTTGTCATTGGATTCTACATCCAGGTCTTTGTCGTGTGACGGATAAATGTATAACACGCCGTTGAACACACGGGCAGATGGATCTGCTGTGTAAATGTGTGTTACAAGAGGCTTTTTCTCAATAGAACTACTCATTTTTCCCTTCCTACTTCAATGTTAGCATTTAAGTTCCCTATGTAAAATCAGGAAATCTACTTACTTTATCTGAGAATTTCACTCAGATTTTCCTCTGAAATGCTCTGGGAACAGCGGAATTCCCCTGATTCAAGGCAGTCAAGAATCGATTCCAGAAGAAGTCGGCATTCCGGATGATCCGCCTGTTTTTTCTGAAGCTGCATTGAACTTACCACAAGAGTCCCTTTGCGCAGTCTGCTGGAGAAAAGCAGTGCGCAGTTCCGGAGTCTTGCATAGCAGTCCAGTGCGGTGATTTCCGCTGCTGAACCGAAAGGAATCTGCACTGCCCGGGTTTCTGTCAGGTTGTGCCATTGCCAGTCAGAGTGATTTTCCGTAGGAAATTTTCTGAGAAGCGGATTCTGTGGATCGCACAGAAGTCCCATGTAGCCTTCCTGATGAGGAAATGTACCCACGGACCAGAAATCTGTGGTGAAATGGGTGCCCATTCCCTTCAGGATGTCTTCAGGAGAAGGCTCGTAGAATACAGTCCGGCCCTGCTCAGTCAGTTCCAGAGCCTGTTCAAGACTGTCAGCAAAGGCTGTGCGGCTGTATTCAGATCTGGAAAAATCAGTTTTCTTTTTGAAAAACCAGAGTCTGTATGTGTTTTCAAAGGTCTGCCCTCTGTCGCTGTCCAGGAAACTTATCCTGAGTTCCGATTCTCCCGGTTCTTCCTGAACCAGAGGAATTTTTGCAAGAAGTGAAGTCTGTCCGGCCGGGGAAACATGTTCAGCAATGTACTGAGTACGTCCGCCTAAAGAAACTGAAACAACGCCTTTGAGTTTTTCGGAGCCGTAGTTTGCCATGTGGATTTCTGTCTCAAAAACTGTTCCACAGGTATTCACATGATTTTTGAACACTGCAAGAGGAAGTTCCTGTCTGAAAAATTCCGCAAATCTTTCAGGGCGTGCAAAATCAAATGGTTTCGGATCAAGGTGGGCATCAAGCATTCCAACAAGAGCAGTTCCCTGACCTGGAAAATCCTGCAGACTCAGGAAGGAGACACCAGAAAGACCTTTTGTCCGGAGTGCGGCCTCAAATTCTTCACGGTAAGACAGAAGTGAAAGTTCCCCCGAAGCAGCGACACGGTCTTTCCATTGCGGCATGAATCCACGTTCCTCAACCTGTTTTCTCACTTCATTCAGGTTGTTTGCCCGTGTGATGCCTGTGTATTTCTCCAGCTGGTCAAAATCCGGGAGCACTTCATATTGGCCGGTCTCAAAGGTGAAGACTGGAACCGGGCAGACTTTGCGCAGTTCTGTCATAGCCTGGTCATAGTTCTGACCGAAGGTCTCGCTGCAGTTGATGTGTCCGTGCATTCCGGCGGAGGTTCCCCGCAGAAGATGTGTGTCAAATTTTGCGCAGGTGTAGAACTGGCTGAATCCGTCCCAGCCATTTGCACCGTAAAAGTTGTTGGAACCGGCAGAGTAAAGCCGTGAAGGATCAGTTTTTATGGCATTCTCAACAAGCTGGCGGACAAAATCCGCATCCTTTTCTGCATACTGGAGTTCATTGCCGAAACTTAGCATTACAAAAGAAGGGTGATCTGCATAAGCGGACTGAATCTCCTTAATTTCCTTTGCGTAATATTCTTTGGCCTCAGGTGTTGAGAAAGCAGTTCTTGGATCCCAGTTTGAAAGTTCAGGCTGGAGCAGCATTCCTGCTTCGTCTGCGGCGGCGAAAGCTGCTTCAGGCGGGCAGTGGCTGTGGAAGCGGATCATGTTGAAACCGTAGGAGCGGTATGTCGCCAGAATCTTCTTCCAGGATTCCTTGTCGCAGGGAAGATGCCCTGTCTGTGGGAATGCGGCGCAGTTTGCCTCTCCGCGTACAAAAAAGGGATGGCTGTTCAGCATGAGAAGACCCTTCTCAGCGTAGAAACTCCGGAGACCTGTCCGCACTGATGCTGTATGAACCGGTGCTTTACCGCCGCAGAAAAGAGTTCCGGTCACGTCAAAAAGGGAAGGCTTGTATTCGTCCCACAAAGGAACTGAGTCCTGTCTGACGGGAACTGATTCAAAGACAAGGCTGCTCTGCCCGGCGGAAAGTGCTGCTTTCTTGGACAAGGGACCTTCTGCGAAAACAGGAGCCTCAACTTTTACTTCGGCTTCACATTGTTCTGCTGCGTTTACGGTTACGACAGCACGGACGGCGGAACAGCTGCTGTCCTCCGGGAAAAACTTTATGTCCTGGATAAAAGTTGATGGCTTTTCTTCTATAAATATTTCGCCCAGAAGACCGTTCCAGTTTGTCTGGGTTTCGTTTGTGGCAGCCGAAGAGCAGATGATTGATTCTGCGGGCCAGCCGGAATAACTGTTGTCCACAGAAATTTCCAGTTCATATTCTTTTATGCCGGATCCTGAAGATGCAAAAGATGTGATCTCATAGACTGTGGGGGCGGACAGAGTGTTGCAGTTCAGCGGTTCTGCTTTCTGCCCGTTGATGCGCACCTCCAGTTTTCTGCTGCGTTCAATGTGTAGGAAAAACCGCGATTCTTTGTCACGTCCGGCGGGAAGTTCAAAAGTCCTGCTCCAGACTGCCCGGCCCGTGTAGATTGCGCTTCTTGTAAGCCTGGTTGTAATAGGAGGAAGTTTTTCGCCTTCTTTCGGTGCAGGCAGAGTTGCAGGATCCGGAATCGCTGCGTCTGGATGCCATTTCTCAGCTCTCAGATCCGGTTTACCGATGCCTGAAAGTTCCAGAGTTCCGGGCACAGAAGCGCTGTATGTGCTTCCGTCTTCAAGGCACACTTTCCATGTGCCGCTCAAATCAGTTTTCTGCTGCATGAAAATAATCCTGTGCCAGCTGGTTGTTCGGGTCTGCAGCCAGAACTTCTCTGAAAAGTACTGCCGCCTCTTTTCGGTTGCCTGCCCCAAGTTCACCAAGACCTGAGATCAGAAGACAGTGAAGTCTGTTCCTTTCAGAAAGATCTTCCTCAAAAATCTGAAGATCAGGAAGTGAGACAGCAAAATAATCCATTTCTATGTGGTCGCCCCTGTGGATCTGTCCGTACTCAGAAAGGGAACGGAAAATCTCTTCCGCTTTTGCAGAATCACCCAGTTCTCTGTATGCAAGACCCATGAAGAGAATCATGTCAGAGCGCTGGTCGTTGTAGAACATCACTCCTCCGGGATTAGGCACGCCAAGTGTGGCTTTTTCAAAACACTCACGGGCTCTGTCATTCTGCCCGGATTTCTTGAGACACATTCCCAGTCTGTAATAAATATGATTGTCCTTTGTGCCTTCAAGTTTTCCTTCCCCAAGGTTTTCCGGATAAACCAGCGCTTTCTCAAGAAGCTGGACGGCTTTCTCAAAATCTCCTGACTGGTATGCTCTGTCTGCAAGCTGGATCAGTGCCTCTGTATATTGGGTAGTGACTTTTCCTTCACCGCCTTCCCAGGGATGGAATCTGTGGCTCTGGATAAAATCGAGGGCTTCCTGATGGGCTCCGGTCATGTTAAGAAGTTTTGCGAACTCCGTTTTAAGGTCGTCACGGGTTTCTGTCAGCTGCATGTTCTCCCTGAATGCTGCAAGGCGTTCTGCAGGAGCGGATCCTGTCTTTGCGAGAAGCTGGTCCAGTTCCATAAAAATGCGGGCGTCAGTTCTGTCCAGGTCAAAAGCTTTTTTCATGCATTCCAGTGCCTGTTCCGGTTTTCTGCTTTTGTTGTAATAGGCCAGTGCAAGGTTCCGCTGGACTGTCGGGAAAGATCCGTTTTTTGCGGAAGAACACTGCCAGAGTCTGACTGCTCTTCCGTACTGTTTTCTGTCATAGAAAAGGTTCCCCAGAAGGTAGGGGGCCGCAAAATCCTCCGTATTTCTTGACATTGCGAATTTCAGGACACCGATGTCTTCCAGTTCGTTACAGAAAACTCCTCCCATGTCTGATCTGGAAGCTTTTTCCAGAAGTTTCTGGGAAAGATCAGTTTTTCCCACACAGTCTGCGTAATAGGCTCCGTAATAAAGGGCCATGGTTTTCTCTTCCGAAATGGGTTTCTCAAGAAGCTGGAGGGCTCTGTCGTAAGCGCCCCACAGGGCAAAAGTTTTTGCCGGGTAAAGGTTTCCGGCAACCATTGTGGAATAATCCCCTGCAAGGATGCGGCAGACTTCGTCCATGGGAAAATCTTTGAGAAGTGAGGAAACATCACCTGCGGCATTCAGTGTCTGCTCCAGGAAAACTTTAAGGGCACGGGCGCGGACGTTGCCGGTGTTGCGGCTTACGGCTTTCTCTGCAAAGCGGAGGGCATCCTCAAAGGTTGTGCCAAGATCCGCTATGCTGTTGCCTGCTGCAGAACGGAATGCGCTGCGGGAGGCAAGGACTGCAAGCCAGTACCAGGCACCTTCCTGCTGTTCCGCAGACCAGGTTGCCTTGTAGAACCAGTTGAATGCCTCAGTTTCTTTTTCCTGATAGAAAAGACAGAGTCCAAGATTGAATAAAGGCTCGCTGGTGTACGGATTTGGATTTTTCCATGTAAGCCTGCTGACTGCCGCTCTGAAATAAGGCTCTGCCTCGCTGAAAAGTCCGCGCTGCATAAGGAGGCGACCGTAGCCGTTGTTCAGGCGTGAATCTCCTTTGTCACGTCTGAGCCCTTCAAGATAGTAGGCGTCGCTTGCAAAAGTTGCGTGCCGGTATTGTTCCAGGTGAGTTGCTGCAAGAAAAAGTTCTTCGTTGGATTCAATTTCTTCAGGTTTTCTGATCGCTTCCGCAGGGGAGGGAATCTGGTAGGGAACGGGTTTTTCCGGTGACCAGCGCAGAATCTCCTTTTTCTGACTGTCTGAGACTGTCACGCAGAAATCAGAATAGTCTTCACCGGAGAAGTCAGGAATGGAGTCCAGAGACACTGAAAAATCCGCAGTGTTTTCAGGCGAAATTGTCTGCACTCTGGTGCCTGATTCAACAGGATTTCCTTTGTACAGAAGTTTGATTTCCGCATTTTCAAAAACTCTGCTTGCATAAACACGGATTCTCCCTTTGCCATCTGCAAATTCCAGGTTCAGGGCGGCATTAACGTTGGCATTTTTCACGTATCCGATATTTTTGTAAGGCATGAAAACCTGGGTGAAAGATTTTTCCTCATAGGGTTTGAGCCATGAGAAATCAGGCTGATTGTCCGTGAAGACGCCGGTCATGAGCTCAATGTATGGCCCGTCAGAATCGGTAAGGTTCCTGTCCCAGGCTTTGCCGAAATCTCCGCATCCCCAGGTCCACTGTTTTTTTCCGGGAGAAACGTGATGGCTTGCCACATGAAGGAGACCTGCCTCTTTCTGAAAGTCGTAGCCGCCCACAAAATCGTAGGAGGATTTCTCCGCCATGTAGGAAGTCGGGACAGGAATGTTCCTGTAGCGGGAAATGTCCACACCGGCTGAATAATCATGCTTGTAGTAGACGCCCTTTGCTATGGGGAACTCTGATACGTCACGTTTGCCGTGATCCATTACAGCGTGGACATCCGGCGGAAAAACTGACTGGGTATGGTCGTTAACCGGAACTGCCGGATTTGCCCACCAGAGGAAGGTCTGTGGAAATGCAGTGGGATTGTAAAGCCGCGCATTGATCTCTATGCATGCTCTGTCAGGGTAGACACGGATTTCAGTGGTCTCCTGTGTGCCGTACATCCGGTCTGTGTCGTGAAGAAGAACCGATGCGCTTCCGTCTTCGTATTCTTTCAGTGAAAAATCAGAAGGAAGGAATGTTGTGGGACGATGGTGCTGTGGCCAGTTGAATTCGATTCCTCCCGAGATCCATGGGCCGGTGAGTCCTACAAGGGCGGGCTTGATCACGTGGTTATAGTAGACAAAATCGTAATTGTTGGTTTTGTCCAGAGCCCTCTGGATGCGTCCGCCAAGCTGGGGCAGAATCATCACGTAAATATAGTCATTCTCAAGAATTACAGCTGTATATTCTCTGTCAGTCTTCTCGTCTTTTACTGATTCAATGGCTGCAAGGGGATAGATTTTTCCGCTTGAACCCTGATAGACACGTTTTTCAAAAAACATCGGGTTTCTGTCCGGTTCCCCGATTCCGTATGTGGGGATTGTGACAGTTTCCTGTCGGATTATAGTCTTTTTCATGCTGCGATTATATCATGCCGCAGAGAAGAGAATAAGAACGAAAAAGTCATAAATCAGCATTATTTCGTACTGAAAAAACAAACGGAACTTTCATCGCTATGTATCTTTGTAATATGGTATAAATGGACTTCACTTACTCAGAACCCCGGCTGCGTTACGTCCATTTTTACCATATCGTGCAATAAAACTATAAACTCCACATTCGGCTGCTTTGTTGAAAAATGTTGATTCTTGCGGGAATACTATGTTTTCTTGAAAGGATGTGTTAAAATAAAACACTGATGCTGAAAAGTTTTTCAGGTGGGAGTATCATGAATCAGAAATTTCATTCTTCTATAAAACATTTCTCAGTTCTTATCGCAGTCTGTGCAGCGTTTCTTGCTGTTTCCTGTAACGGGTTCTTTGGTCTTGCGAAAATGAATGATAAAGGAAGAGTCACTGCGGAACCTGGCATGGAAGTGGTTCATTTTATTGCCGGTGGTGAATCTGGGGATGGAGCCCGCACTGCAAAGCCTGCTGTAAATTATCTGGAGGCTCTGAGCAACGTGTCTGCCTATACAAACTGGCATCTTACCGCCACAACTGATACAGACCGTGTCTTTGAGGAAAAAACCTGGGAGTATCATAATGGCGTGTCCACTCTGGTGCTGTATTCAGACACAAAATACAATTTTACACTTACTGCAGAATACAAAAATGCTGACAATGGCAAAACTGCAAAGTTTTCCGGAACTGACACATGGGAAAGCGGACAGGAGACAATAAGTTTTGTGATGACTTCCCGGTCCGGCGGTGATTTTAAATGCGATCTCACAATCCCTGCGATTGAAGGAATGACTGCGAATGTGTGGCTTTCAGAAGATGTTTTCAGGGATGACAGTGATAAATTGACTGATTTCACACTTGGAGACGGAAAACTTGAATTTTCAGTCGCTGACCTGACTCCCGGAAAATATTATCTTTCAATAATACTGAATGACAAAGGCGAAGAAACCTTTATCGGACCGGAAACGGTTTATATTCTTCCGGCACTGGAAACTGTTTATTCTGAGGAAATCACTGATCTGAACAGAACATATAAACTGAAGTTCAGTTTGGACACTGAGTTCTATGCTGGCGGTTCTTGGGCAGAGGGTGTGACCGAAGCAGAAAAAGCTGTGGATGTAGGCCTTTACCGGGCATTCTATGACTTTCCGGCTGTTGACAAAATTAATCCTCCTGCGGGTTACTGGTATGACGGTTCCTGGTATGCAATTATTGATGGAGAAGTTGTTGTTTTTGACAAGAATCACCCGCTGACTTATTCAGAAGTTCGAGATTTGATTACAGAGGGTTATGAAGTCACTTTGTACCCGCATTTTAGAGGCGGATATATTACAAAAGATGTAAATGTTGGTGACATTCCGACAATTGTTGAAAGCAGTCGCATTGAGCCAGATGAATATGATTATTCTTATTCTGTCAAATTCGGAGAGGACATTTCTGACGAAATATGGAATGCAACAATTCAGGTTTTAGGTCAAAAGTCGAATGTTACACTTGATCTGTCCAATATTTCCCAGGAAATGTTCAATAGGGCCTGTCCTGCAAAAATAGGGGATCAGAATAAAATTGATGGAAACGAAATTGCAACCCTTGCAGAAGTTTCTTGGTTGAGGACTGTTATACTACCGACAGAAGGAACCAAGGTTCCTGATTTTGCCTTCTATTGTAAAGATTACGCGAACACTTTCAATGTCATTTTCCCCGATGACTCAAAGTATGAGATAATCGGTGATTATGCATTTTATAATCAGCAACATATGAAACTTTCCGTTCCTGAAGGGATAAAAGAAGTTGGGAAATATGCTTATTGGTATGTTGGCGAATATGATGGTTTAGCTGCCCCATTGCCTTCGACCCTTGAAAGAATTGGTGACGGAGCCTTTCAGTTTTGCAGACTTAACTGTTTCGGTGAGTCCAGTGAGTTAGTGATTCCCGAAAATGTAGTTTCAATCGGGGCAAATGCTTTTCAACAGAATGACGGCAGTGACAATATTAAATCTGTGACTTTTGCACCGGAATCGAAACTTGAATCCATTGGAGACAGTGCATTTGCTTATGCTTCAATTAAAAGCATAGAATTGCCTGGTTTATTAAAATATATCGGTGGAAGCGCTTTTGAAGGTTGTGAGGGACTTGAGTCTGTTTCAATTCCTGCGGGTATTCAGGTTTTGCCAGGTACAATGCTTAATAACTGTAATAATGTCTCTGTCACAGTAAAAAGCGCATTCGGTGCTGGTGACAACTGGGATAACTGGTTTGCTGTCGGTGCAGAGCCGGAATGCATTTCGGGAGAAAATATTGTTGACAGCCTAAAATTTTGGGACGAATCCAGTTATCTTATCCGCGAGTTCAATGTAAAAGACGCAAATCTTGATGTCAAAATACAAAAAGCTGTCAGCGCAATTTGTCCTGATGAAGAACCAAACGAGAATATAATTATTCCTGTAGTTTTGATTAATCCGACTGCTGAAAAAACGACAATTCAGGATTTGAAGAATGCAAACTGGTTTAAACTCGAGGTTAAATGGTCAACAAAAGAATCCGTGATGGTGGATTTTTCATCTCTCACAATGGATTCTGAGGATGTGGATTCCGTCATTTGGACGCATGATATTCTGGAATTCAACGATATTTTCTCCTCAGTCTGCCTGCCGGATGGTATCACCGAAATTAGGGACCAAGCTTTTGCTTACCGGACAAGTATTACCTCAATTACAATTCCAAAATCTGTTACGGCAATCGGGGGCAGGGCATTTGAAGGTTGCAGTAATACTCTTGAAGTTATTTATGAAGGAACGGAAGCAGAATGGGCTGCTGTTGAAAAAGAAAATGCAATTCCAGAGGGTGTAACCGTTACTTGCAAAATGGGAAGTGGTAACAGAACATATTCTGTCGGGGACTTTATCCTGGAAGACGGAACAGTCTTGTCAAAAGACAGTACTCCTGAAAGTGGTGTTGCGGCAGTAATAGTGCGTGCTGCAGATGGAGAAAAACCGGCACTGGGAGTGGGAATCGTGAATAGTACAGACGGCCTTGCCTGGTGTACGGAAAGTGCGCTAGGTTACAATACAAGCATTAGTGTTTTACAGGGTGATAAAACCAGCGGGTACATGGATGGAAGTGAGGGCTGGGAAAAACTGAAAGCCGTCTGCCCTGATGCAGAAAGCAATCCTGAATACTATCCGGCATGGAACTGGTGTCTTAACTATGCCTCAACAAACGGTCTTGAAGGAGACCTTGCGGATGGCTGGTACTTACCAACACTTGCAGAACTTGCTGCAATTCAGGCGAACATTCTTGATGTTAATAAAAGCCTTTATGCGGCAGATGGAGACCAAATGGATGGCATATACTGGTCTTGTAATCAGGGCACAGGCACCGGTGCACAGGTTCTGTGGCTTTCATCAGCTGAAATTGCCAGCCAAACAAAGTCTTCTACGAATAGTGTCTGCTGTGTGAGGGCTTTTAACTGATTGTACCCAGCGGAATAATCCTTGGGGGCGGGAGATTCCTCGACTTCGCTCGGAATGACAGGTGTTCGTCTGGATGACAGGTGTTTTCCGGTGGATGACAGGTGTTCGTCTGGATGACAGGTGTTTTCCGGGGATGACATGTGTTTTCCGGGGATGACAGGTGTTCGCCGGTGGATGACAGGAAATCCCCTTTTTAGTTCATTTTGTATGTTTTGCATACTCTGAAATAATTTCCACAGATTCTTTCGCATATGTCTTATCAGCGACAATATCAAGGGCTGTACGACCATCCTTATCAGTTATACTGATGTCCGCTCCATTCTCAATTAGAAGTTTTACAATATCTTTATTGTTCCTTAAGACTGCAAACATTAAGGCGGTCCGACCGTCCTTTCTGACAGCATTTACCTCTGCACCAAATTCGATAAGAAGTCCGGCTGTTTCCTTCGCACCAAACCATGCGGCAAACATCAGGGCTGTACAGTCTTCATAGCCGCACCACTCTGTTTTTTCATTGACATCTGCCCCATGTTGAATGAGAAGTTCAGCTGTTTCTTTTGAATTATGCTCGGCTGCAAGCATTAAAACTGTCTGTCCTGCATGAAAACCTGAGTTTTTCGCGTTTATATCAGCACCATGATCAATTAGTAATTCAGCCAGATCTTTTTCATTGTTCATGCAAGCGATCATTAATGGAGTATAACCTTTAATCCTTGAACCATTGAAATAACTTATTGTGTTTACATCTGGTCCAGATTCAAGAATTGATTCAACCTCATTTTTGTCAGCATATTTAACAGCAATCATCAGGGGTGATAAATCATCATTAATGATGTCAATATAACAACAAAAAAACCAAAGCAACTTATCCAGGTCTTTTGTATCAATTACAGAAATTACCTTTTCTGCATTTCCTGTAAATTCTGCAAGTACATCTTTATCCGCATCCTCTCCAATTGCCACTGCAATTTTTATAGCATTGGTGAAATACCAGTTTTTATTTACCTGTTCAACGGCAGAAACATAATCCTCTGAAAACCTTCCATCGCTCAATAAAATGATTAGAGGCCGATAAAGTGAATGATGTAAGAATTCTTCGCAGGTCATTTTCTCAGTTAATTCAAAGCATGCTGCCCCGAGATTAGACTGTTTGTCATCTGGAAGAACATCATTCCATCTGAAATCTTTCCAAGATACGGGCATTGTAGTTATCCATCGACAACTGTCTGAAAATGCCAGGCAATTTATTTTTAAATCATAATCTGATTTGGATTGTGCCAAATAATCGCTTGTGATGTTTTTTTTGATGAAAGCATTTGCGATATCGATTTTTTCTCCCTTCATACTTTCTGATGTATCGACCAGAAAAAACAGATCTCGCTTGACCGGTGTAAGTTCATTGTCTTCAAACAGTGTCATTTTCCAACCTATCCTTTGTTGTAAGTTTAAGGAAGCAGAAGGAGTTCAATTTGTCGATTATGATTTTTTATTATCGAGATTATCCCCTTACGGACAGAATCTAAATCAAACTATAAAAATACTACCAGTCAGTTGCTACCTTCCTTCCCGTATTTTATAGACATAATTGTTTAATGTCCGTAATGGGATATTTCCGTTTATTATTTACTGAATCAGTTTTTTATTCCGGCCAATACTTCTGCAATTTCTTTTGTCGATGGAATAAATCGGCCGCTGCAGGAATAATGTTTTTTCCAGTAGGGAGCATCAAGGCTGCTTATGGTAACGCCTGTTCGAGGGCCTTCGCTTGCAGCATTTATAAAGATCTCTTTTCCGTAAAAATCACCTTCTCCTTCATAACGGCCAAGGTAGATTCCCACATGGTCTATCTTTCCATAGCCTCTGAAGAATAAAAGATCCCCAGGTTCTCGTTCAGATGCTGAAATTTTTACTATGCTGTCATATTGTTCCTGTGCAGTCCTGGGTAAATCAACATTTATTCCGTTTTTTGCTGAATAACGTACAAAAGATGAGCAATCCAGGCCTACAGAAGGATTCTCGCTTCCAAAAATATATGGTATGCCAAGTAATGTCAGACTGTAATCAATAAAATCCTGCCGCATAGATGAAATTTCATTTGCGCTCATATTTTTATAATCAAATGAATAATGTGAACTTTCAATACTGTTATTTAAAGACTTCTTTTTATATTTGAATGTATTCCTGAACCATAAAGCCATACCATCTAGATTTATGCCTTTTTTTAAGGCAAAAGCTTTTATATCCAGCCATTTTTGCTTAATTAAACCAGAAGTCCCATTTTTTGCTTCCTGTGTTTTGTACAATATTGTCCTGGCAGTACTATTTTTTATGATTGCGTTGCTTATCTGTTTATTAATGTTGTCAAACTGGCCTTTGACGCCAGAAAAACGGGAATCCAGGTTATCAAGGATAAAAGTCTTCACCGAAGAGAACACTTCATAAAGGCTGATATCAAAATAGTATGTAACTGCACAAAATGCTATGAAAATGATAACACAGCGTTTAATTCTTTTTCTCATATTTTATTTTTATGGATTGTGTCGTTCCTCAAATTTTTTACTACCACTGTTTATCCAATTATTAAAACCAGAAACTGCATCT